>NZ_JALHKQ010000001.1:0-1422149 GCF_022832475.1 Bacillus sp. B19-2 | reverse complement strand
GCGCTGATCTTTAGAGTGCTTAGACAACATGGAAAAACCTCCAAAAACTAGATTTCACTCACATTTTAACAAAAAAAGCTTGTCGATCAAGCCACTTTTTATGGCTTTGTCGACAAGCTGAGACGTTTTCTTATTAAAAGAAACGTCTTTTTGTATAAAGCCGTCTTATGATAAACAAAACAGATTGGAGAATGCACATGATCTATTGGCTCAGTCTGGCTTCGGCCGCTTTCATCGGTTTTGCTGCTTTATTGTGGAAAATGTCAGCCGTCGCCCGCGAAAACCGGGTGTTGAAAACCGAGTTTTCGCTCAGACGCCTGAATAACGAATTAACCGTCTTTTTTATTTCAGATATTCATAGGCGGACAGTCAGTGAAGACATGATTCGTGAAGTGAAAGAACACGGGGTTCAGCTCGTCATGATCGGCGGCGACTTAGCGGAGGGCGGCGTCCCTTATTCGAGAATTGAAGAAAATATCAAAAGGCTTTCAAGTTTGGGAAAAACGTATTTTGTATGGGGAAATAACGATTATGAAGTTGATCAGGAAAGGCTGCAGGAAATATTCAAGGCACACGGTGTAACGCCTTTGCGCAATGCTTCGGTTTTGCATGACCATCAAGGACAAGCCGTCAATATTTGCGGAGTAGATGACATCAGGCTCGAATTGGATGATTACCCGGCAGCGCTCAGAGGCGTGCAGCAGGATTTTCCGACCATCCTTGTGTCACATAATCCGGAGATTCATCATCAAATACAGGAGACGGACGGTATTGATCTCATATTGAGCGGTCATACCCACGGAGGACAGATTCGCCTCGGCAGATTCGGGCTCTGTGAAATCGGAGGAACCGGAACCGTTCATCAGGCGCCGTACTTGATCAGCAACGGCTATGGCACGTCGAAGCTTCCTCTGCGGCTGGGAGCGAGGCCGGAAACCCATCTGATTAAGCTGGTCCCGGGACCCGGCATGGAAGGAAACTGATGCTTTTTCACTGAAAAGGAACGAAAAGGCGGCATTGTGCTTGTCTTCCGCCCAAACACAGTGTAAACTGGTATCAAAATTAAGAACCTATGACTCATCATCTCCATATAATAAGATATATGATGTGTGCAAGAAGAGGCAGGAGGGAACGTTATGCGGCTTGAGCGTCTAAATTATAATAAGATCAAAATCTTTCTGACACTTGATGATCTGACAGACCGGGGGCTGACGAAAGAAGACCTTTGGAAAGACTCATTTAAAGTTCAGCAGCTGTTTAAAGACATGATGAACGAAGCGAATACAGAGCTCGGGTTCGAAGCGAATGGCCCAATCGCTGTTGAAGTGTATTCTCTTCAAGCACAAGGTATGGTCATCATTGTCACAAAAAATCAAGAAACAGATGAAGACGATAATGAGTATGATGAGGACTATATTGAAATGCAAGTCAAACTTGGCGAAAGTGTTGACATTATATATGAATTTCAAACGTTTGAGCATCTGATTGAACTTTCCAAAAACCTGGACCGCATCGGTATTCAAGGCGGGACAGTCTACCACTATGAAGACAGGTATTTCTTAAGTCTCGACGATTTTGACTCCCATGAGGCTGACGGCGTGATTTCGATTTTAGCCGAATATGGGAATCCGACGACTTTAACGATTTACAGGCTTCAGGAATACGGAAAGAAAATCATGGAAAACAATGCCGTTCAGACCATTCAGACATATTTCAAATAGCCCGCATCCAAAAAAGATATTCTGCTGTGTTAAACAGCAGTTTTTTTCTGCCGAAAATAAGAATATAACAAAAAAGATTTTTCTCGAATATTTTCACTAAAAATGGTTGATTGTTCTTTGCATGATTAGTGCAAGGGTGTATACTATTCTCTGAAAGGACAACATGCCAGAAAGACTTTAGGAGGTTAACTTATAATGGTAGCCGATCAAAACACCGGTCATACTGAAGAAAACACACATGACGTTTTGAAATCAACGCAAACGGTGATACATAAGGCGCTTGAAAAATTGGGGTATCCTGAAGAGGTGTATGAATTACTAAAAGAACCGATCCGTTTTTTAACGGTGAAAATTCCGGTTCGCATGGACGATGGATCTGTTAAGATTTTCACGGGCTACCGAGCCCAGCACAATGATGCAGTAGGGCCGACAAAAGGCGGCATCCGTTTTCATCCGGGAGTTACAGAAAAAGAAGTTAAAGCGCTTTCTATTTGGATGAGTCTGAAATGCGGCATCATCGACCTTCCATATGGAGGCGGAAAGGGCGGGATCATCTGTGATCCGCGGGATATGTCCTTTCCTGAACTGGAACGTTTAAGCAGAGGGTACGTCCGGGCGATCAGCCAAATTGTCGGACCGACAAAAGACGTGCCGGCTCCCGATGTATTTACCAATTCTCAAATCATGGCATGGATGATGGACGAATATTCAAGAATCGACGAATTCAACTCGCCGGGCTTCATTACCGGCAAACCGCTCGTTTTAGGTGGTTCTCACGGCAGAGAATCTGCGACAGCAAAAGGGGTTACAATCTGCATTAAAGAGGCGGCGAAAAAGAAAGACATCGACATTGAGGGAGCTTCTGTCGTCGTGCAGGGGTTCGGAAATGCGGGAAGCTACCTTGCGAAATTCATGTATGACGCTGGTGCAAAAATCGTCGGCATTTCTGATGCATACGGCGGCCTGTATGATCCTGAAGGGCTTGACATCGATTACCTGCTTGACCGCCGGGACAGCTTTGGAACGGTCACAAAGCTGTTTAATGACACCATTACAAACAAAGAACTGCTGGAGCTGGAATGCGATATTCTGGTGCCGGCTGCAATAGAAAATCAAATTATCGCGGAAAACGCCCATAACATCAAGGCGAAAATCGTTGTCGAAGCAGCCAACGGCCCGACGACGCTAGAAGCGACGAAAATTCTTTCCGACCGCGGCATTCTTCTTGTACCGGACGTGCTGGCAAGCGCCGGCGGTGTAACCGTGTCCTATTTTGAGTGGGTGCAAAACAACCAGGGATTCTACTGGACTGAAGAAGAAGTTGAAGAACGTTTGGAAAAAATGATGGTCAAGTCGTTCAACAATATTTACGAAATGGCGCACAACCGCAGAATTGACATGCGGCTTGCAGCCTATATGGTGGGCGTCCGCAAGATGGCGGAAGCATCCCGCTTCAGAGGCTGGATATAGGTTTAAACATTTGCAACAACCCAAAAAATCTCCTATCATAAAATAGGAGATTTTTTGATTTGCCGGATATGACAGGAGATGAACGGAACATGAAAGAAGAAAAAGTGATCATTATCGGCGGCGGCCCTTGCGGGCTTTCAGCAGCTATTCACATGCAAGAGATCGGAATAGATGCACTCGTCATTGAAAAAGGAAACATCGTCAACAGCATTTATCAATATCCTACACACCAAACCTTTTTCAGCTCAAGCGAAAAACTGGAGATTGGCGATGTCGCTTTTATTACTGAAAATCACAAGCCGGTCAGAAATCAGGCGCTTTCTTATTACAGGGAAGTCGCCAAGCGGAAAAATTTGCGGATCAACGCGTTTGAGAAAGTTCAATCCGTAACAAAAACAGAGAATAACCAATTTATCGTGGAAACATCAAAGGATACGTATTTGTCGTCATTTTGCGTTATCGCAACGGGATATTATGACAACCCGAACTATATGAACGTCCCGGGAGAAGACCTTCCGAAAGTATTCCATTATTTTAAAGAGGCTCATCCTTATTTTGATAAAGATGTTGCGGTTATCGGCGGGAAAAATTCAAGCGTCGACGCAGCGATGGAGCTCGTTAAAGCGGGCGCAAGAGTGACTGTGCTGTACAGAGGGAACGAATATTCCTCCAGCATCAAACCGTGGATCCTTCCCGAATTCCTTTCGCTTGTCAAGCACGGAAAAATCAGAATGGAATTCCGAGCGGTCGTCAAAGAAATTACGGAAGACGAGCTGATTTTTTCTGTCGACGGAAAAGAGACCAAGATCAAAAATGATTTTGTGTTCGCTATGACAGGTTATCACCCTGATCACGGCTTCCTTCAAAAAAT
This sequence comes from Bacillus sp. B19-2, assembly GCF_022832475.1. NCBI lineage: Bacteria > Bacillati > Bacillota > Bacilli > Caryophanales > Bacillaceae > Bacillus > Bacillus sp. B19-2. The sequence continues at coordinate 1,418,087 of NZ_JALHKQ010000001.1, read as the reverse complement.
GGGAGTCGAAATTGACGCGGATTCGGGCCGTCCCTCCTTTAATGAAGAAACGATGGAGACGAACGAAGAAGGCATCTTCATCGCCGGCGTTATTGCGGCCGGGAACAACGCAAATGAAATTTTCATTGAAAACGGACGTTTTCACGGCGGCTTAATTGCAGCTGAAATTGCAAAACGAATATAAAAACCGGATATTTTATGATTTGGATCAGGCAAAAGAGAGCATATTCTATATATAGATGTGCTCTCTTTTTTATCGGCACACAGATCAACACGAAAAGAGGCAGCCTGACATGAAAAAGAAAGTAGCGCTTATTACAACGGGAGGAACGATCGCCAGCCGGAAAACCGAAAGCGGCAGGCTTGCGGCAGGGGCGATCAGCGGTCCTGAATTAGCCGAAATGTGCAGCCTGCCGGAAGATGTCCAGATCGATGTCTATCCGGCGTTTCAGCTTCCGAGTATGCATATTACATTTCAGCATTTACTAGAACTCAAACAAACCGTCGAACGCGTTTTTCAGGACGGCAGCTATGACGGCGCGGTTGTGACGCATGGTACGGACACGCTTGAAGAAACCGCTTATTTTTTGGATTTAACCTTGCAGGATGAAAGGCCGGTCGTTGTCACAGGTTCACAGCGAGCCCCCGAACAGCAAGGCACAGATGCATATACAAATATCAGACACGCCGTTTATACAGCGTGCAGCCCAGATATAAAAGGAGCCGGCACGGTCGTTGTTTTTAACGAGAGGATCTTTAACGCGCGCTATGTTAAAAAAGTGCACGCTTCGAACCTGCAGGGTTTTGACGTATTCGGCTTCGGTTACTTAGGGATTATTGATAATGATAAAGTATACGTTTATCAAAAGCCTTTAAAGCGGGATGTTCATCAGCTGCAAAGACCGCTTCCTAAAGTGGACATCGTCAAATGCTATCTAGATGGAGACGGCAAGTTTATCAGAGCCGCCGTCCGCGAGGGTGCAGCAGGGATCGTCCTTGAAGGAGTCGGAAGGGGACAGGTACCGCCGAATATGATGAGCGATATTGAACAAGCATTAAATCAGGGCGTTTATATCGTCATCACGACGAGCGCAGAGGAAGGCGAAGTGTATACGACCTATGACTATGCGGGCAGCAGCTATGACCTCGCGAAAAAAGGGGTCATCTTAGGCAAGGATTATGACAGTAAAAAAGCGAGAATGAAACTCGCCGTCCTTCTTGCAAGCTATGAAGAAGGCATAAAAGACAAATTCTGCTATTAGGCGGCCTGTTCTTTTTCAATTTCAAAACAATCCGAATCATGGTAGGATAGAATGAGATGAAAAGGAAAGAGGTTTCCTCATGTTCGGAATTATCTCAGCAGGCTTAGCTCCCGGAATCGCACTGTTAATGTATTTTTACTTAAAGGAAAAATATGAATCCGAGCCCATTCATATGGTCATCCGCCTTTTTATACTGGGGGTTTTGCTCGTTTTTCCGACGATGTTTATCCAGTATGTATTGGAAAAAGAACACATTTCTGAGGGCAGTTTTGTCGTTTCATTTTTAACTTCCGGCTTTTTGGAAGAATTTTTAAAATGGTTTTTGCTGATGGTAAGCACTTTTCAGCATATCGACTTTGATGAACACTATGACGGAATCGTATACGGGACAAGCCTTTCATTGGGGTTTGCGACGCTTGAAAATATATTGTATCTCATCGGGAACGGGGTGGAGTACGCTTTTATGCGCGCTTTGCTTCCGGTTTCCAGCCATGCCTTATTCGGAGTGATCATGGGCTTTTACATCGGCAAAGCCCGGTTTTCTGCAAGTAAAACAAAGATGAAATGGCTGTTATGCTCGCTTTTTATTCCGGCTTTGCTTCACGGTCTCTACGATTATATTCTGCTCGCCTTAAAAAACTGGATCTATTTTATGCTGCCCTTTATGGTGTTTCTTTGGTGGTTCGGCTTGCGCAAAGCAAAAAAAGCCCGTTCCGTCAAAGCCGGCGGGCAGTCTCTTCAGCAATAACCGCCTCGAGCAAGGGCGGTTTTTTTATTTTCTTGTCAGGCATATTTGCCTAAAGATGAAACAGAAAGGAAAGCGTGTATAAAATCTGCCTCGCTACAAAAGATATGGGTACAAAAATGCTGGAGGAGGCTTAAAACATGAAGTCGAAAGGTTCTTTTTGTTTGAATGTCATTTTATGTACCATTATGGCAGCCAGTCTTTCACTTCCATTCAGTCAAAAAAGCGCTGCCTTTTCTGAACAGGTGATACAGCGGGGGGCGACAGGGGATGATGTGATTGAACTGCAGGCAAGGCTTCAATATAACGGCTATTACAATGGCAGAATTGACGGAGTATACGGGTGGGCGACATACTGGGCCGTCCGTAATTTCCAAAATCAGTTCGGCTTAAAGGATACAGACGGCCTGGTCGGGCCGAAAACAAAACGATTTTTAATCAATCATACTAAATATTACAGCGACTACGTGCACAGACAGCTTCGAAAAGGAAACCAATTTACACATTACGGCGGGATGCCGCTGAAGTATCAGACGAAACCTTCAAAAGAAGTGCAGCAGCAGGCTAGAAAAAAGGCGGAAGCAAGACAGCAGCAGGGCGCACAGCAGCAAGGTACTGCCCAAAAGCAGCCACAGCAAAAGCAGCAGGCCGCTCCTGCACAGCCGAAAAAACAAGCGCAGCCAAAGGCAGTACCTAAACAGCAGGCGCCTAAAAAACAGGATGCCGTTGCAGCCAATATGCCGGGCGGCTTCTCGAACAACGACATCAACCTGTTGGCCCAAGCGGTTTACGGTGAAGCGCGCGGAGAACCGTATGACGGCCAGGTTGCTGTTGCAGCCGTTATTTTAAACAGACTCGACAGCCCTACCTTCCCGAACACGGTGGCTGGTGTTATCTTTGAACCGCTTGCATTTACAGCTGTCGCGGACGGACAGATTTACATGACGCCGGATGAAACGGCGAAAAAAGCCGTTCTTGACGCCATCAATGGCTGGGATCCGTCAGAAAGTGCCACTTACTACTTTAACCCTGACACGGCCACTAGCTCATGGATTTGGGGCAGACCGCAAATTAAAAGGATCGGTAAACACATTTTCTGTGAATAAAAGCGAGGTGCTATAAATGATCAGAGGAATTTTAATCGCCCTTTTAGGTGTCGTCATCGTCGGAACAAGCTATTGGGGCTATAAAGAACATCAGGAGAAAGACGCCGTTTTGCTTCATGCCGAAAACAACTATCAAAGGGCATTTCACGATTTAACGTATCAGGTGGATCAGCTGCATGACAAAATCGGGAGCACACTTGCGATGAACAGCAAAAAAACGCTGTCTCCCGCCTTGGCGGAAGTCTGGAAGACGACTTCTGAAGCGCATAACAATGTCAGCCAGCTGCCGCTGACCTTAATGCCGTTTAACAAGACCGAAGAATTTTTGGCAAAGGTCGGAGATTTCAGCTACAAAGCAGCCGTGCGCGACCTTGACAAAGAGCCGCTTAATAAAAAAGAGTACGCTTCTTTAAATCAGCTATATGAAAATTCAAAGGATATACAAAATGAATTGCGTAATGTCCAGCATTTGATTATTGACAAAAATCTGAGATGGATGGATGTAGAGCTTGCGCTCGCGTCCGGCCAAAAACAAAGCGACAATACGATTATTAATGGATTTAAAACCGTTGAAAAAAGCGCAAGTGCATTTTCGGATACGGATTTAGGCGCGACAGAGATGACGAACAAGAAAAAAGAGCAGCAAGGGTACGACCATTTAAAAGGCAGGAGAATAACCGAAAAAGAAGCGCGCAAGATTGCCCAAAAATTCGCTCAGGACAAAAATTACAATATCAAAGTGTCGAAAAGCGGCAAGAAAACGAACAGGGATGTATACAGCATCAGCATGCAGGACCCTGATCAAAAAGCGGATATTTATATGGACATTACCGAAAAAGGCGGATATCCGGTTTATCTGATCCAAAACAAAAAAATTAAAGATGAAAAAATCAGCCTGAACGACGCGTCGAACAAAGCCCTTCAATTTTTGAAAAAAAACGGCTATAAAACCGAAGACTTGAAGATGGATGAAAGCTCGCAATACGATGGCGTCGGCGTGTTTTCGTTTGTTCCGGTCCAGGACGGCGTCTGGCTCTATCCGGACAGCATCCGCATCAAGGTCGCGCTTGACGACGGCGAAATTACCGGATTTAATGCAAAGGATTTCTTAATCTCCCATAAGAAAAGAGACTTGCCGAAGCCGAAATTAACGCTTGAAAAAGCAAAAGCAAGCCTGAATCCCAACGTAAAGGTTCAGGAGACCCGTCTTGCTTTAGTCACAAACGAGCTTTCACAAGAAGTGCTCTGCTACGAAATTCTCGGCACGATTGAAAACGATACATTCCGTATGTTTATCAATACCGAAGACGGCACGGAAGAGAAGGTCCAAAAAATGAAAAGCGCAGAACCGATATATAACGATTTGTAAAACGATAGATCAGAGGGAAAAGGCGGATAACACGCCTTTTCCTTTTTAGCATTCGGAATAATTCGTTCTAAACATTTCCATACTGAACGTATGGGCGGAACGTCCGCCGGTGAAAATTAAACATGCCCTACGCAATAAATTTTCCGGGCAGCGGAGGAACGATATGAAAACAATTGAACGGTTATTATTTAAGATTCTTGTCGTACAGGCGGTCATATTAATCTGCGTGCAGCTTCTTTTTCATTTCTCCAAGGCTGAGCCTTATCTGTCAAAAGTCGTGCAGTATGAAGGCGTGAACAACATGAAAATCGGCGAATGGATCGAGACATTTAAGCCGTAATTCACGCTAAAATCTCCCCTTTTTCACCTAATACATGATACAATCCTATAAGGAGTACCAGATAGCAAGGAGAGGAATTATGGAAAAGAAATTATGCATTGCAATAGACGGCCCAGCGGCAGCCGGAAAAAGCACCGTGGCGAAAATCGTGGCCGGAAAAAAGTCGTATATTTATATCGATACGGGTGCCATGTACAGGGCGATTACGTATTTAGCGCTGAAAGAGGGCGTCGATTTAAACGACGAAGCGGCTTTGACGGCCTTGTTAAAAGAATCTGCCATCGATCTCACGGTTTCGCCTGAAGGAGAGCAGAAGGTTTATATCGCAGGCGAAGATGTAACAGAGGCGATCCGCACGGATGACGTGAGCAACCAGGTTTCAATCGTCGCCAAACACGCCGGGATCCGCGAAGAAATGACGAAAAGGCAGCAGCAGCTGGCTGAAAAAGGCGGCGTCGTCATGGACGGTCGCGACATCGGAACGCATGTTCTCCCGAATGCGGAAGTGAAAATATTTCTTTTGGCGTCCGTTGAAGAGCGGGCAAAACGCCGCTTTGAAGAAAACGTCAAAAAAGGGTACAATGTAAACTATGAAACGCTTGCAGAAGAAATCAGGCGCCGCGACAAACTCGATTCAGAGCGCGAGATTTCGCCGTTGAAAAAAGCGGACGACGCGCTTGAAATCGACACGACTTCACTGACGATCGATGAGGTGGCCGAAAAAATCCTGCAGGTTGTAGACAAAAAGGCTCAAAAATAAAAAATCCGGGCAAATTACTTATTGTCTGCATGTTTTGACTTGACAAACACAGGCTTTTATTAGAAGTTAGTAATAATAAATCATGTTTTAGAACATTCAAATATCCATTTTTGAATGGTTCTTTAATACATATCGGCTGTCCGGATCGGATATCAATTCGTCCGGAATAACCGTTTTTACAAAAGCTGTGTAGGTTTGGACCAAGGAGGTTATTGAAATGACAGAGGAAATGAATCAAATTGATGTTCAAGTACCAGAGGTTGGAGATGTGGTGAAAGGTATTGTAACGAAAGTTGAGGACAAGCATGTCGATGTTGACATCCCCAACTGCAAGCAAACCGGAATTATCCCAATCAGTGAATTATCAAGTCTTCATGTTGAAAAAGCATCAGATGTCGTCAATGTTGACGATGAGCTTGAATTAAAAGTGACAAAAGTGGAAGACGATGCATTGATTTTATCAAAACGTGCTGTTGATGCAGACCGCGCTTGGGAAGACCTAGAGAAAAAGTTTGAGTCAAAAGAAGTGTTTGAAGCCGAAGTAAAAGACGTCGTCAAAGGCGGTCTGGTCGTCGATATCGGCGTGCGCGGATTCATCCCCGCATCGCTTGTAGAGGCGCATTTTGTTGAAGATTTTACAGATTATAAAGGAAAGACGCTTACTTTAATCGTCGTTGAGCTTGACAGAGATAAAAACCGCGTGATTTTGTCACACCGTGCGGTTGTTGAAAAAGAGCAGTCAGAAAGAAAACAGGAGTTTCTTCAAACGCTGGAAGCCGGACGGGTGCTTGAAGGAAAAGTGCAGCGCCTGACAGACTTCGGTGCTTTCGTTGACATCGGCGGCATTGACGGTCTTGTTCACATCTCCCAGCTGTCGCATTCACACGTTGAAAAACCGTCAGACGTAGTCGAAGAAGGCCAGGATGTCAAAGTCAAAGTGCTGTCCGTTGACCGCGACAATGAACGAATTTCGCTATCAATCAAAGAAACGCTTCCTGGGCCTTGGTCCAACATCGGCGAAAAAGTGAAGCCTGGAGACGTATTGGACGGAAAAGTCCAGCGCTTGGTGAGCTTCGGTGCATTTGTCGAAGTGCTGCCTGGAGTTGAAGGTCTCGTCCATATTTCGCAAATCTCGAACAAACACATCGGTACGCCTCATGAAGTCCTTGAGGAAGGCCAGGACGTAAAAGTGAAAGTTCTTGACGTCAACGAAGAGGAAGAGCGCATTTCTTTAAGCATGAAAGAGCTTGAAGAAAACACCGATAAAGCAGAGCAGGAAGATTACCGTCAATACCAGGCTAAGGAAGAGTCTTCAGGATTCCAGCTTGGTGAAATGATCGGAGACAAACTGAATAAATTAAAGTAAAATTTGGTGATGATGGTGACGCGAGCGAAAAGAAAAAAAGAACACATTGATCATGCCCTGTCCACAGGACAGATACGTCAGACCGGGCTTGATGATATTACGTTTGTTCACGTCAGCCTTCCGGAAACGGAATTGTCACAAGTTGATACTTCAACCAAAGTAGGCGAACTGTTTTTAAGTTCGCCTATTTTTATCAATGCGATGACAGGCGGGGGCGGGAAGGCGACGTTTGAGATCAACAGGGCTTTGGCGAGGGCGGCTGCACAAACGGGCATACCGGTCGCAGTCGGTTCGCAAATGTCCGCTTTGAAAGACCCTGGTGAACGTCCTTCATACGAGATCGTCAGAAAAGAAAATCAGAAGGGTCTTGTATTCGCCAATTTGGGGAGCGAAGCGACGGTGGATCAGGCAAAGCGGGCGGTCGACATGATTGAAGCCGACATGCTTCAAATTCACCTCAATGTGATTCAGGAAATCGTCATGCCTGAAGGCGACCGCAGTTTTACTGGGCGCCTGCGCCGGATTGAAGATATCTGCCGACATGTCAGCGTACCCGTCGCCGTAAAAGAAGTGGGCTTTGGCATGAGCAGGGATACCGCGGCCCGGCTTTTTAACGTCGGGGTTCAGGCGGTCGATGTCGGCGGTTTCGGAGGAACGAATTTTTCGAAGATCGAAAATTTGCGCAGGGATAAAGCGGTTCAGTTTTTCGATCAATGGGGCATATCGACAGCAGCCAGTCTGGCCGAAGTCAGCTCTCTGTTCGGCGATCAGCCGATTATCGCATCCGGAGGCGTACAAGATGCCCTTGATCTGGCCAAATCGATAGCGCTGGGCGCGTCTGCGGCGGGGATGGCGGGCTATTTTCTCCAAGTGCTGACAGCTTCGGGAGAAGAGGCGTTAGCCGCCGAAATCGAGAGCCTGATTGAAGATTTCAAAAGGATCATGACTGTCTTGGGGTGCCGGACGATTGAACAGTTGAAAAAAGCACCGCTCGTCATCAAGGGTGATACATATCATTGGCTGAAAGCGAGGGGTGTTGACCCCTTTGTTTACAGCAAGCGCTAAAAAACCGGCTTCTCATGAGCCGGTTTTTTTACGGATTTCGCTTCCGCGCGTCCTCCGCGCTTTCGAGAGAAGCTGCACCATTGTAGCTGATGGACTGATCACGGTCGGATTCCGTTCGCTTCTGCTGTTTCAGCTTCTTTTCCTGCCTGTCTTTTCCCAACGCTGTTCCCTCCTTGTCAGACGTTTAAAAAATCTCAAGTCACTCCATACTGAAAATGGAGGACGAAAACATATGGAAGAATTCTATTATTATTGGTCAATGTGGTTTTTATGGGTGTTGACGACTTTTATCCTTGAGAAAAACAGCTTTCGCTTTTATGCGTCAGCATTTATTCTGCTCAACATCATTTTAAGTATGTATCAGGTTCAGCTCTTTCTGCATTTTAATGCCGCCTATTTGTCGTTTTATATAGGAGCTTTCATGCTGTGCGGTTATTTAAGGCTTCATAAAAGCATCAAGCGGCTGCTGCTTCATTTGTCGATGGTGTCCGCTTACGGTTTTTTGTTTCTGTTTGCATTATATGACCCTGTTTGGTTTATCCTAAAGCCTGAATGGCTGATCATCATTCTGTTTGTCATCATGACGGCGGCTTTTGAAAAAAGCTTCGCCGCCCGTCTCGGGCTGTTTGTGCTCGGTGCGTGCCAGGGGGAGCTCTTGTATACGTTCGTCATCAGAAAGCTTTATGGAGACATTGCAGCCGGAGGTTATTCATGGCTGTCAATGTGTGCAGCGGGGATCGTTCTCGTTTACGGAATCTCCCAGTATGAACGGCTGATGCATCAGTTCTATCACAAATGGAAGCGATTGAATAAAGGAGCAGCAAAAATGTCATGAGCCAATATACTTATCCGATTATCTTGGGAATTATCGCCGGTATTGTTGTCAGAGTGTACATGCTCCGAACCGACTACCGCCAGTACCCCACATACCTTCATGGGAAAACGATACATATTGCGCTGGCTTTGATCGCTGCCAGCATTGGAGCGATCATTATTCCGTCGATCTTAAAATCGGATTATACAGCGATTACGTTTTTAACGCTGGCTGCAACCCAATTCAGGGATGTCCGGAATATGGAACGCGAAACATTGACGCAGCTTGACGGCTATGAACTCGTTTCGAGAGGCAGCACGTATATCGAAGGAATTGCGATCGCCTTTGAAAGCAGAAATTACATTGTCATATTCACATCGCTCCTGACGACCCTCGCATACATTCTGTTTTCATCGGTATGGGCAGGCCTTGCTGCAGCTGTCATCTGTTTTATCTCGGGCAGGATCTTAATGTCCGGAAGCTTTATTAAGGACATCGTCGATATAGAATATAAAAAGCCTCATTTTGACGGGGCCGGCCTTTATGTCGACAATATTTACATTATGAATATCGGGCTTCCCGAAAAACAGAAGCTGATTTTGGAACACGGCATGGGTTTTATTTTAAAACCGAAAAATTTTAATTCCGCAGTAACCATTGCCAATCTCGGGCAAAGGCAAGCGATTTTATTCGACGTTTCCAATGTGCTCGGCGTGTACCGGGATTCTGGAGAACCCTCTCTTTCGCCGCTGGCGAAAAGGGATTTGAATGACGGGCGGGTCGCGGTTTTTGTCCTTCCGGTCATCAAGGACAAGGAGACGGCGATCAGGGTGATCGGCGATGTTCCGACGCTCGAAAACGCCATCCGCATACCGATGGAATTTATTAAAGAAAAGCACAGCAAGGTGATAAAATGAGCGAATCAATCGAAAATTTCATTCTCGCCGTCGTCACAACAAGGCGCGACCGGGTGATTGGCGGGACGGCTGTATTTTTCTGCGACACCCCCGAGGAAATGAACACGTACGCGAAAAACCTTGAAGCCATTCTCGACGGAATCGCCCACGGGATAGGAGATGACCTTTATTTGATTGTGAAACATTTTTAATTACAGTTGTGATCTTTTTAGAAATTGATATAATATATGAGTTAAGCCCTTCTGCATGGAATAAGAAGGGTTTCTTTCTTCAAACTGATTTTTTGAAAAAGAGAAACAAATGATGATTCATTTAAAGATGGAAAAGCTTTACTGAATTGAAAGGAAGGGTACTATGGGAAAACCTGTCGTAGCCATAGTTGGAAGGCCCAATGTGGGGAAGTCCACGATCTTTAACAGGATCGCTGGCGAAAGAATTTCGATTGTGGAAGATACACCTGGCGTGACGCGGGATCGGATATACAGCTCTGCCGAGTGGCTGAATCACGACTTCAACCTGATTGATACAGGCGGAATCGAAGTCGGCGATGAGCCGTTTTTGGCGCAGATTCGCCATCAGGCCGAGATCGCCATGGAAGAAGCAGATGTGATTATTTTCATGACGAACGGCCGCGAAGGCGTCACGGCTGCTGATGAAGAAGTGGCAAAAATTTTATACCGTACAAAAAAACCCGTCGTTCTGGCGGTTAATAAAGTGGATAATCCTGAAATGAGAGCAAGCATATACGATTTTTATGCCCTCGGCTTTGGCGAGCCGTACCCGATTTCAGGGACGCACGGCCTCGGTCTCGGCGATCTGCTTGACGCGGTCAGCGAACATTTTAAAAACATACCCGAAACGAAGTATGAGGATGAGGTCGTTCAATTTTGCCTCATCGGCCGGCCGAACGTCGGAAAGTCCTCTCTTGTAAACGCCATGCTTGGAGAAGAGCGCGTGATCGTCAGCAATATTGCGGGAACAACGCGCGACGCCATTGACACGAGGTTTACATACAATCAAAGAGACTTTGTCATCGTTGATACAGCCGGGATGAGAAAAAAGGGAAAAGTGTATGAGGCAACTGAAAAATATAGCGTCCTTCGGGCTTTAAAGGCGATCGACCGCTCAGAAGTCGTCTGCGTCGTCTTGGACGGCGAAGAAGGCATCATCGAGCAGGACAAGCGGATTGCCGGCTATGCGCATGAAGCGGGAAAAGCCGTCGTCATCGTCGTAAACAAATGGGATGCAGTCGAAAAAGACGAGCGGACGATGAAAGAATTCGAAGAAAAGGTTAGAGACCATTTTCAATTTTTGGACTACGCGCCTGTTTTGTTTATGTCCGCTTTGACGAAAAAGCGCATCCATACGCTGATGCCTGCAGTCATGACGGCAAGCGAAAACCATTCGATGAGGGTGCAGACCAATATTCTTAATGATATCATTATGGATGCAGTGGCTATGAACCCGACGCCGACGCATAATGGCAACCGCTTAAAAATTTATTATGCGACACAAGTGGCTGTGAAGCCGCCGACATTTGTCGTATTTGTCAATGATCCTGAGCTGATGCATTTTTCTTACGAACGCTTTTTGGAAAACCGGATACGCGACGCCTTCGGATTTGAAGGAACACCAATCAAGATTTTTGCAAGAGCAAGAAAATAAAGAGGTGTAGTAAAAATGACAAAAGTATCGATTTTGGGAGCCGGAAGCTGGGGAACAGCCTTGGCGCTCGTTTTGGCGGACAACCAGTACGATGTGTGCATTTGGGGCCATCGTGAAGAACTGATTCAGCAAATCAATGAACACCATGAAAACAAAGATTATCTGCCGGGTGTCAAACTTTCTGAAAACGTGCATGCCACAACAGATCTCGAAGCTGCAGTGGCCGATGTCAAGACGATCATCGTCGCCGTTCCGACAAAAGCGATCCGCGAAGTTCTCGCACAGGCTGTTTCCTTCATCGACCAAAAGGCGATTTTTGTACATGTTTCAAAAGGAATTGAGCCTGACACACTGCTTCGCATTTCTGAAATGATGAAAGAAGAAATTCCGGCTGAATTAAGGGAGGACATCGTCGTTCTGTCCGGGCCGAGCCATGCGGAAGAAGTCGGTTTAAGACACCCGACGACGGTAACCGTATCTGCCGACAGCAGCATTGAATCAGCACAGGCGATCCAGGATATGTTTATGAATCAGAATTTCCGCGTGTATACCAATCCGGATATGATCGGCGTAGAGATCGGCGGCGCCCTGAAAAACGTCATTGCGCTTGCCGCGGGCATTACAGACGGTTTGGGATACGGAGATAATGCGAAGGCCGCGCTGATTACAAGGGGCTTGGCAGAAATCGCCCGACTCGGCACGAAAATGGGCGGAAACCCGCTGACATTCTCGGGGCTTACGGGAATCGGGGATTTGATCGTCACCTGCACGAGCGTCCATTCACGAAATTGGCGAGCCGGTAATATGCTGGGTAAAGGCTTCAAACTGGATGAAGTTCTGAAAGAAATGGGGATGGTCGTTGAGGGGGTCCGCACGACAAAAGCCGCTTATCAGCTTTCAAAGAAATTTGATGTGAAAATGCCGATCACCGAAGCATTGCACAAAGTATTGTTTGACGGCGAAAAAGTTGAGACGGCAGTCGAATCATTGATGGCGAGAGTCAAAACGCACGAGATGGAAGATCTTGTGAACACATTCGAAAATCAAATAAAATGACCACCCCATCACCAACTTTTATACTCTCCTCTAAGTTCGTTTAAAAAAACCGAAACATTTTGGAGACTTAGGCAAGAGAGGATACATTTGTCCGAAGACTTGCATAAAATAGAATCGAAGTCTGGAAGAGCTGTATCTTACCAATTGGGTTATATAGTCACAATCGTTATGCCTGAAGCAAAGCCCCCCTCTTTGCTTCAGGTTTTTTTTGCGCCTTTTTCCGTTTCGAAATATTGGAAAAGCTGTTGAACTTCTGGTTTTTCTTATATAAAATGAAATATAACGCTTACATCACAAGAAAAGGTAGAAGGAGGGCTTCAATGTGAATGTCGGTCTGTTAAAAATGTGGTTTGCCTTGGGATCAATGGGCCTGATGTTCTTAGCGGTGATTGCCATATACATAAGCAGATATAAATTTAAAAACCGTTTATTAAAAGTGATCACGTCGTTCGTCGCCTATACATGTATGCTCATCTCCGGCGTGATCGTCTTTTTTGTCGTCTTCAGCGGTCCCGTCAACGAATAAAGCATAAAAAAGGAAGATTCATATGAAAATCGTAAACGCACTGCTTGTTACTGTATTGACCGCAATCATGTTAAGCGGCTGTTTGTACCCTGAAGAAAGAAAGGCGAAAAACAGCGTGCCGTATCAGCACCAGCTCAAAGAAGTGCAGGCGGCCGTTGATGAATTCAGGGAGGCGACGGGAGGGCTTCTGCCGATTAAGACAAGGGATATGAGCGTGCCAATCTATCAAAAATACCCTATCGATTTTAACAGGCTGTCCCCCCGGTATATGGCTGAGCCGCCGGGCACTTCCTATGAAAGCGGCGGAGAGTACTTGTACGTCCTTGTCGATGTAGAAAAAAAGCCGACGGTCAAGCTCATTGATGTAAAAATGTCGGAAATGATCAGGGAGTTAAAGCTTCGGGTCGAAATGTATAAAGATCAGCACAAGTATCCGCCGTATAAAAAAGTCGTATCCAATCACTTATTCATGCTTGACCATGAAAAGCTCGGACTGAAAGAGGCGCCTTCTGTGACGAGTCCGCTTTCCGGCACCTCGCTGCCGCTTCTCGTCGATGAAAAAGGCGACATCCAAGTGGATTACCGAATGGATTTGGCCAACCTGATGAAGCGGTCGAAAAAAACGGTAAAGCCGGGTGAGGAAATCCAGGATTTGATGTGGGAAGAAACGCCATTTGTTCCGGCATTTTCGGTAAAGTATACAGTGAATGACAAACAGGAACCTGTTTTTCTCGAATAGATATCGGTCAAAATGCAAGTATCAGTCATGAACCTTTCTCCTCAGCATACAATGAGGAGAAAGGTTTTTTCATGTATGCCGAAAAAATTTCCCTAAGCTGTCATATTGAAATAGGACAACGTCATACACTATAGTGTCCTGTTTTTGATTGATGAAGAAGTAAAAAATTGAAAAGGATTGGAAGTCCGGGAGGGGATCACTTGGAAAAGGTCGATATTTTCAAGGATATCGCTGAACGAACAGGAGGCGATATATACTTAGGTGTCGTAGGAGCTGTACGTACAGGAAAATCTACGTTTATCAAAAAATTTATGGAGCTAGTGGTGCTCCCGAATATCAACAATGAAGCAGACCGGGCGCGCGCACAAGATGAGCTTCCCCAAAGTGCCGCTGGCAAAACCATTATGACAACTGAACCGAAGTTTGTTCCGAATCAGGCAATGTCAGTTCATGTCAGTGACGGACTCGATGTGAATATAAGGCTTGTCGACTGTGTCGGCTATACTGTACCCGGAGCAAAGGGATACGAGGATGAAAACGGGCCGAGAATGATCAACACTCCTTGGTATGAAGAGCCGATTCCGTTTCATGAAGCTGCCGAAATCGGCACGAGAAAAGTCATCCAGGAGCACTCCACCATCGGGGTTGTCATTACGACTGACGGCACGATTGGAGAAATCGCCAGACAGGATTATATCGAGGCTGAAGAACGGGTGATCGATGAGTTAAAAGAGGTTGGAAAACCGTTTATCATGGTCATCAATTCCGTAAGGCCGTACCATCCGGAAACGGAAGCGCTCAGGCAAGAGCTGATGGAGAAATACGACATTCCGGTGCTGGCGATGAGCGTTGAAAGCATGAGGGAAGCGGACGTTCTGAGCGTTCTCAGAGAAGCGCTTTACGAATTCCCTGTACTCGAAGTCAACGTCAATCTTCCGAGCTGGGTCATGGTGTTAAAAGAGAATCATTGGCTCAGGGAAAACTATCAAGATTCCGTTAAAGAAACCGTCAAAGATATTAAAAGACTGAGAGATGTCGACCGCGTCGTCGGACACTTCAGCGAATTTGATTTTATCGAGCGCGCCAGCCTCGCCGGAATTGAAATGGGCCAGGGGATCGCCGAAATCGATTTGTACGCGCCGGATTACCTGTACGATGAAATTTTGAGGGAAGTCGTCGGCGTAGAAATCAGAGGAAAGGATCACCTTCTTCAGCTCATGCAGGATTTTGCCCATGCCAAGACCGAATATGATCAAGTATCAGATGCGTTGAAAATGGTAAAACAAACCGGCTATGGAATCGCTGCTCCCGCATTAACCGATATGAGCCTTGATGAACCGGAAATCATCAGGCAGGGGTCTAGATTCGGAGTCCGGCTGAAAGCGGTGGCGCCGTCGATTCATATGATCAAAGTCGATGTGGAGAGCGAGTTTGCGCCAATCATCGGAACAGAGAAGCAGAGCGAAGAGCTTGTCCGCTATTTAATGCAGGACTTTGAGGATGATCCGCTGTCAATCTGGAATTCCGACATTTTCGGAAGGAGCCTGAGCTCCATCGTCAGAGAAGGGATTCAGGCGAAGCTGTCACTCATGCCTGAAAATGCAAGATATAAGCTGAAGGAGACGCTCGAACGCATCATCAATGAAGGCTCAGGCGGCTTGATTGCGATCATCTTATAAAAGGGAAGGCCTCTTATCATACGGGAGGTCTTTTTTTCATGCCTGAAACAGGCTGAACAGGCGCCGTGAAAGGGATTGAGGCGGCAGGGGCAAGCGGCTGGAAATATAGGAAAGATTATGATTAAAAAAGGAAAAACAGGAATATTTGTTC
The DNA here is from genome assembly GCF_022832475.1 of Bacillus sp. B19-2. Taxonomy (NCBI): domain Bacteria; kingdom Bacillati; phylum Bacillota; class Bacilli; order Caryophanales; family Bacillaceae; genus Bacillus; species Bacillus sp. B19-2. Next base: position 1,402,527 of record NZ_JALHKQ010000001.1, on the reverse strand, counting down.
GTTTCATTCTGCTTAAACCTTGACGAATAAGGGATCATCGCTTTAAAATGCTTGATATGGTTATTCAGATGTGTTAATCTACATACAGAAAATCTTCACTTTACTGGACAAACGTTCCTCTCAAAGTGAAATTTTCACTGATAGCCGTGAAATGCCTTTTCTATATTTATTTGAAATTTCTGTTCAAACAGGTATAGAAACAGGTTGAACTGTGAAGAAATGATGATAATCTATTGTTTGATACCTTTTGGGAGGAGGTGAAAGGCATGAACAAGACAGAACTAATCAATGCGGTTGCAGAAGCAAGCGAACTATCTAAAAAAGACGCTACTAAAGCAGTTGATTCTGTTTTTGATACAATTTTAGATGCACTTAAAAACGGTGAAAAAATTCAATTGATCGGTTTTGGTAACTTTGAGGTTCGTGAGCGCTCAGCTCGTAAAGGACGCAATCCTCAAACAGGTGAAGAAATCGAAATCCCTGCAAGCAAAGTACCTGCTTTCAAACCAGGTAAAGCGCTTAAAGACGCTGTAGCAGGAAAATAATTGTATGTATATATGCCGTTTTCGCGCGTAATACATACCATGTTGTTTCTTCACAGGAAAGCCCCTTTTCAAAGGGGCTTTTCATAATTTTAAGGCTTTTTTTCAGACGGAAAACATTTTGCCGGCAAAAAACCTTTCATTTTGCTTTTATAAGCTGAAGTGTGCTAGAATCTGAATTAAATGTATGCGTTTCTGGAGGATATAAAACAATGAGAGAAATCAACAAAGAACAAATTGAACAAGCTGTCCGGCAAATATTGGAGGCGATCGGAGAAGATCCGAACCGTGAAGGCCTTCTTGATACACCGAAAAGAGTCGCGAAAATGTATGCCGAAGTATTTGCGGGCTTAAACGAAGATCCGAAAGAGCATTTCAAAACGATTTTCGGCGAGGATCACGAAGAGCTTGTTCTTGTTAAAGATATTCCCTTTTATTCAATGTGTGAGCACCATTTAGTCCCTTTCTACGGGAAAGCCCATGTAGCCTATATCCCTAAAGGGGGAAAAGTGACAGGGCTCAGCAAATTGGCGAGAGCCGTTGAAGCGGTGGCAAAGCGCCCGCAGCTGCAGGAGCGGATTACGTCAACAATCGCCGACAGCATTGTTGAAACGCTGACTCCGCACGGTGTCATGGTTGTTGTTGAAGCCGAGCATATGTGCATGACGATGCGCGGCGTGAAAAAGCCGGGTTCAAAAACTGTCACTTCAGCCGTAAGAGGAACTTTTAGACAAGATGTAGCCGCTCGCTCTGAGGTGTTGGAGCTTATCAAAACATCATGATTAAAAATGAGAAGGTGTGCGATGAACATGACCAATAATCAATCGAATGATTTTGTCGTTATCAAAGCCGTTGAAGACGGCGTCAACGTGATCGGCCTGACGAGAGGCACGGACACAAGATTTCATCATTCAGAAAAGCTTGATAAAGGAGAGGTGATGATCTGCCAGTTTACCGAGCACACCTCTGCGATCAAGATCCGGGGCGAGGCCCTGATTCAGACGGCAAACGGCGAGATGAAAAGCGAGTCGAAAAAATAGAAAGCCGGCCTTTTATGGCCGTTTGCGTGGCATAAGACAATATCTTTCAACATAATTATGGTATAATTAAACTTTCTCCGCTCAAAAAAGATACATAATCAATCAAAAAGAAAAACTGCGAATTTTGGGACAAGGGTGATATCTTTGCAAGACATCTACGGACAATTATCTTATTTGAAAATCAAGCTGAATCAAAAGCTTTCACATCCATATTTGGCGAAGCATTTGACTGCGCCGAAAGTTGATGAGGATAAGCTGTTTCTTTTCTACGCTCTGTTTGAGGAAACGGATTTAAAAGAAGCTGACAAGGAAAGTTACATCTTAACGGCGATGCTTGTTCAAACAGCCCTTGATACCCATGATGAAGTTACGACCGCAGCTTCAATTAAGCAGGACGACTATAAAAACCGCCAGCTGACCGTATTGGCCGGTGATTATTTCAGCGGCATGTACTACTCGCTGTTATCGGGTATGAAGGATATTTATATGATTCGGACGCTCGCTGCGGCCATCAAAGAAATAAACGAACATAAAATCAGGCTTTACGACCATTCCGCAAAAGATGCGGACAGCCTGAAAAAAAGCGTCAGCATAGTGGAAGCTGCACTTTTTCACCATCTCGCCGACCACTTTTACCTGCCTCACTGGAAAACAGCCGCCAATGACTTTCTTGTGTTTAAAAGGTTTGCGGCCGAAGAAAAAGCTTCAGATTCCAGGCTGCTGGAGACGATCATAAAGAAAGAGTTTCCGGAAGGCCAGGCTTCATGCGGACAGCTGGCTGCTGCGGCTTATGAAGAAGCCAAGCTTGCGATCAACCAGTCTCTTGCTGCAAAGCCCGCCGTCCAAAAATGGCTTCTGAAACGCCTGCAGGAAATTCGGCCTGAAAAACGAACTTATCATCAGAAAGTGGAAGAAGGGTAATCATGGTGCAGTCAAAAGAACAGCGCGTACACGGCGTGTTTGAAAAGATTTATAAAAATTACGACCAGATGAACTCCGTCATCAGCTTTAAACAGCATAAAAAATGGCGCGACAAAACGATGCGGCTCATGAACGTACCAAAAGGAGCCAAAGCGCTTGACGTCTGCTGCGGGACCGGCGACTGGACAATCGCGCTCGCTGATGCGGCCGGAGAGACAGGGGAAATCAAGGGCCTTGATTTCAGCAAAAACATGCTGAGCATCGCGGAACAAAAGACCGACAGCTACAGCCAGATCGAATTGATCCACGGCAACGCGATGGAACTGCCCTTCCCGGACAATACGTTCGACTATGTCACCATCGGCTTCGGGCTTCGCAATGTCCCCGACTATTTAACCGTATTAAAAGAGATGGCGCGCGTGGTAAAACCCGGCGGCCAGGTTGTATGCCTTGAGACGTCCCAGCCTGAAATGTTCGGGTTCAAACAGCTGTACTTCCTGTACTTCCGTTTTATTATGCCCATGTTTGGAAAGCTGTTTGCCAAAAGCTTTAAGGAGTATTCATGGCTTCAGGAATCGGCCAGGGAATTTCCTGGTATGAAAGAGCTTGCCGCATTGTTTGAAGAGGCTGGATTAGAAAATGTTCAATATCATCCGTTCACAGGCGGCGTAGCGGCTACACATGTCGGCTGGAAGCGATGATGACTACAGAAATACTCGGGTGAATCGATATGAAATTGACAACGTTTTATTCTTTTTTGAATGACGATATTGAATTGATAGAAAAAGAGCTTGAAAAGACCGTGCACTCCGACTATCCATTGCTAAGTGAAGCGAGCCTGCATTTGCTGCAGGCCGGAGGCAAGCGGATTCGTCCTGTGTTTGTCCTGCTTTCCGGCATGTTCGGTGAATACGATATTAACAAAATTAAAAATGTCGCTGTTTCATTGGAATTGATACATATGGCTTCGCTCGTACACGACGATGTCATCGATGATGCGGAGCTGAGAAGGGGACAGCCTACAATCAAGGCGAAGTGGGATAACCGGATTGCAATGTACACAGGTGATTATTTGTTCGCTCGCTCGCTTGAAGCGATGACGAAAATAAACGAACCGAAAGCCCATGAAATCTTGTCCAAGGCGATTGTCGAAGTCTGTCTTGGAGAAATTGAACAAATCAAAGATAAATATAATATGGAGCAAAACCTCAGAACCTATTTGAGGAGAATCAGGCGCAAGACAGCCCTTCTGATCGCGTCGAGCTGCCAGCTTGGCGCCATTGCTGCCGGTGCAGGTGAAAACATTCATAAAACGTTGTACTGGTTTGGCTATTATGTCGGCATGTCCTATCAAATTATTGATGACATCCTCGATTTCACCTCAAGCGAAAAGGAGCTTGGCAAGCCTGTGGGCAGTGATCTGCTTCAGGGGAATGTCACGCTTCCCGTATTATATGCACGGAAATCGCCTGAATTAAAAGCGCGGCTGATGCTGGTCAACAGTGAAACGACTCCGGAACAGATCAAACCAGTGATCGAAGAACTGAAGAAAACCGATGCCATAGAACAATCGTTCAGAATCAGCGAAATGTATTTGAACAAGGCTTTTGAACTGCTTGAGACGCTCCCGAAAAACAGGGCGCGGAAGGCACTGGGCCAAATTGCGAAATACATCGGCAAACGAAAGTTCTAAAAAACGTCAAATGAGTCGAAAGTATGAATATTCTCCACCCTTTATTGATTAATTGTTTGAAAAATGCTATATTTCTGTTGTAGTGTTGAAAGCCTATACATATTAGCGGGGTGGAGAATCGACTATGGAAAAAACCTTTGTGATGGTAAAACCTGACGGCGTTCAGCGTCAGCTGATCGGCGAAATTTTGTTAAGATTCGAACGTAAGGGCTTACAATTAATCGGAGCCAAGCTGATGAAGGTCTCAGAAGAGACGGCAGGCGAGCATTATAAAGAACATAACGGGAAACCGTTTTTCGGCGAGCTTGTTGACTTTATTACTTCAGGCCCGGTATTCGCCATGGTGTGGGAAGGCGAGGACGCAATCGCGGTCGCCAGACAGCTGATCGGGAAGACGAACCCTAAGGAAGCGCTCCCAGGAACAATTCGCGGAGACTTCGGCATGTTTGTCGGAAAAAATATCATTCACGGTTCAGATTCTCTTGAAAGTGCAGCACGCGAAATCAACTTGTTTTTTAAAGAAGACGAACTTGTTGAAGGCGAGAAGTTAATGAATCAATGGATTTACTAAAAATCAGCTGAAAAGCTGATTTTTTTATATGGATCTGAATGGCTGCCGCCGGGCAGGCTTTTTTCTTTTTAAAGATACAAATTTAAAAGAAAACAAGCTATAATTGTACTCATATCAGCACGACGATTAGGAGAGAAAACATGGACAATTACAGTTTCTTTGTTGATAAATGGAAAAAAATAACTGGTGTGGATTTGGCATTGTACAAAGAGGCGCAAATGAAAAGAAGGCTAACATCTCTTTATGAAAAAAAGGGGTACGGCGATTTCCGCGAATTTGCGCTCGCTTTAGAAAAGAATGAAGCTCTTCTGCAGGAAACGCTGGACAGGATGACGATTAATGTTTCAGAATTTTACAGAAACTATAAGAGGTGGGAGGTACTCGAAAAAACCATCCTTCCGCTTTTAAAGCCTGCGAAAACATTGAAAGTATGGAGTGCGGCGTGTTCAACCGGTGAAGAGCCATATACATTATCGATGATTTTAAGCAGACAGAAAAGCCTCTCAGACTATCAGATCATCGCAACAGATATCGATGACAAAGTTCTTGCGAAAGCGAAAGAAGGCGTGTATCAGGAAAGATCTCTGCAGGAAGTGCCGAAAGAGATAAAGGAACTTTATTTTACGCAGGACGGAAACCGGTTTGCCGTCAAAGACGAGATCAAGAAAAACATTCGCTTTCAAAAACACAATTTACTGGCTGATGCATATGAGAAAGATTTTGATATCATCGTATGCCGCAATGTTCTCATATATTTTACAGAGGAAGCAAAAGAGAAGATCTATCATAAGTTCAGCGGCAGTTTGAAGAATAAGGGAGTTTTGTTTGTCGGAAGTACGGAACAGATCTTCAATCCGGAAAAATACGGTTTTCAATCGACAGATACGTTTTTCTATCAAAAAAGTTAGCTGACTTTTTATAAAAGGTTATGTTATAGTTTTACTTAAAAGCGTTAATGTGATGAAGGGAGAACGAAAGCATGAGGTATTTAACAGCCGGTGAATCTCACGGTCCGCAGCTTACGACAATTATCGAAGGAGTCCCAGCAGGGCTTTATATCACAAAAGAAGACATTGATTACGAGCTTCAAAGACGTCAAAAAGGCCACGGCCGCGGACGCCGGATGCAAATCGAAAAAGATCAGGCGCGGATCACAAGCGGTGTAAGGCACGGGCGTTCTCTTGGATCGCCGATCGCTCTCGTCGTCGAAAACAATGACTGGAAACACTGGACGAAAATCATGGGATCAGAGCCGATCACAGCTGAAGAAGAAAGCGAAATGAAACGACAGATTTCAAGGCCGAGACCGGGTCACGCCGATTTGAACGGCGCGATCAAATACGGGCACAGAGATATGCGCAACGTGCTTGAACGTTCATCTGCCAGAGAAACGACCGTCCGTGTGGCGGCAGGAGCCGTCGCCAAAAAGATCCTTTCCCAGCTCGGCATCCAAGTGGCCGGCCACGTGCTGGAGATCGGCGGAGTAAAAGCCGAAAAGACAAATTACGAATCGATCGAAGACTTGAAAAAAGTAACCGAAGAGTCCCCTGTCAGATGCTATGACGAAGAAGCGGGCAGAAAAATGATGGACGCGATCGATGAAGCAAAAGCAAATGGCGATTCGATCGGCGGAATCGTCGAAGTGATTGTTGAAGGGTTGCCGGTCGGAGTCGGCAGCTATGTCCATTACGACCGCAAACTCGACAGCAAGCTGGCTGCCGCCGTGCTGAGCATCAATGCTTTTAAAGGTGTTGAATTCGGCATCGGCTTTGAAGCTGCACGCAAAAACGGCAGTGAAGTCCATGACGAAATCATTTGGGACGAAGAAAAAGGCTATACGCGCGCTACAAACCGTCTCGGCGGCCTTGAAGGCGGGATGACAACGGGAATGCCGATTGTCGTCAGAGGCGTGATGAAGCCGATTCCAACCTTATACAAACCGCTCAAAAGCGTTGATATTGAGACAAAAGAGCCGTTTACAGCAAGCATCGAGCGTTCCGATTCCTGCGCTGTCCCTGCCGCAAGCGTGGTGGCTGAAGCGGTTGTTGCATGGGAAATCGCAAAGGCGATCGTCGAGCAGTTTGGCGTTGACCAAATGGACCGGATCGCTGAAAATGTTGAGAAAATGCGAAAGCTTGCGAGGGAGTTTTAATGAAATCACTTCAAATCGAAACCGCTTCTTTGGCCTACCCGGTGTTCATCGGGGGAGGCATTAGAAAAAACGCGGCAGAGCTCTTGTCATCCTTGAACCTTCCGATGACGAAAGTGCTATTGATCACCGACGAAGAAGTTGATAAACACTATGGAGAAGAACTGTTCAGCCTTCTCCGCAGCAAATGGCCCGTCAAAAAGGTCGCGGTGCCAAGCGGTGAACAGGCCAAATCAATCGATATGTTTATGAAGCTCCAGACGGAAGCCATTCAATTTCACCTTGACCGTTCGTCATGCATTGTGGCGCTGGGCGGCGGCGTTGTCGGCGATCTTGCAGGGTTTGTCGCTTCAACTTTTATGAGGGGCATCGATTATGTGCAATTCCCAACGACTCTGCTGTCTCATGACAGCGCGGTCGGAGGAAAAGTTGCCATTAATCATCCGCTCGGAAAAAACTTAATCGGCGCTTTTCATCAGCCGAAGGCGGTGGTTTATGATACCGAGTGCTTGAGCACGCTTTCTGAAAAAGAAATGCGCTCAGGTCTTGCGGAAGTCATTAAGCACGCATTTATCCGTGATGAATCTTTCTTGAACGAATTGCTTAAAATTGATTCAATAAAAGCGATTACGACCGGCCAGCTCAGTGAAATGGTGTACAAAGGCATTTCGATTAAAGCGGAAGTTGTCTCACAAGACGAGCGCGAACAGGGAATCAGGGCCTATCTGAACTTTGGGCACACGCTTGGCCACGCCGTTGAAGCCGAATACGGCTATGGAGAGATGACCCATGGCGATGCCGTCGCTTTAGGCATGCAATTTGCTTTATTTGTCAGTGAGAAGGTGCTGAATTGTCCTGTTGACCGCACAAAAATCGCCGCCTGGCTGAAAAGTCTCGGCTATCCGGAAAGCGTAAAACGAGAAGTGTCGACAGAAGCTCTGATCAACCGAATGATGAACGATAAAAAAACACGCGGAGGCATCATTCAGTTTGTCTTGCTGGATAAGATCGGCAGTGTGCAGCTGCACTCCTTTAAAGCCGAAGAAATCGAACGATGGCTGAATATGTGGAGATTGGAGGGAGACAAATGATGATGCGCGGAATTCGGGGAGCGACGACAGTTGACCGGGATACAGAAAAAGACATTACGGAGCGGACGAAGCAGCTGATCGGAAAAATGATCGATGAAAATCAGCTCAAACCTGAACAAGTCGTGCAGATTTTAATTTCTGCTACTTCTGATATTCACGCTGCTTTTCCCGCGAAGGTCGTCAGAATGTTTGACGGCTGGCAGCATGTGCCCGTCATGTGCATGCAGGAAATGGATGTTGAACACGCCCTTAAAAAATGCATCAGAGTGATGATGACGGTTCAGACGGATATGCGGCAGGATGAAGTCCGCCACGTTTATTTAGAAAATGCCGTAACGCTCAGGCCCGATTTATCATTGACAAAAAATACTGAATTGTAATACGATTGTAGAAACCTTGAAATACACAGGAGTGTGTATGGGGTTTTAGTTTAGAAAAGCTGAGTATGAGACTAGGGTAGATTGAGAATGAGCTGAGATGAGCTGAGTTGAGACAAAACGTTTATTCATTCTACCCAAAAGACATGTTCTTTTGGGTTTGTTTCGTTTTCCCCTCTTCAATTCAATCATTTGTCCTCTAAAGGCCTTCTTCTCATTCTCTCCGCCTCAATAAGGAGTGAGAGATTGTTGAGTCTGCAAACCGATTTTGCCTCTTTTTCAGAGGATACTTCACACTTTAAAACGATACCGATAATCGAGAGTTTTTCCGTCGATACGCTGACGCCCGTTCAATTGGTCGAGAAGCTGCAGGAAAACATCGTGTATTTGCTGGAAAGCCAGGATGAAACCTCCGCATGGTCCAGATATTCTTTCATCGGCTTAGACCCCTTTTTAACGATCAAAGAAGAATGCGGCCGGTTTCACGCTTGCGATCAAAAGCAGAAGAAGCTTTATTCAGCTTCACAGTTAAAAGAAGTTCTCGAATGGATGTCAGAGACGTATTCGATCAAAGCGCCTGAGCTCGACATCCCGTTTACAGGGGGGGCGGTCGGCTATTTAAGCTACGATTTAATGCCGCTCATTGAACCGTCGATCAAAGGGCACAACAAAGAAACGGAGATGGAAAAATGCCTCCTGTTTGTCTGCCGGACGATGATCGCCTATGATCACGAGCTGAAAAAGCTGCATTTCATCCACTATGCAAGGCTTGAAGGCAGTGAAACAAGTGAGGAAAAACAGCGCATTTTCAAAAAAGGGAAAGAAGAGCTCAAACAGCTTACACACAGGCTGTCAGACCGGAAAGCGCCGAAAGAGCTGTTTCTCCCGCAAGGCCGGCACACGGCCCCCAGCTTTGAAGGGGTTCAATCAACATATGAGAAATCCCGGTTTTTGGCCGATGTCGATCGCTTGAAAGAGTACATTAAAGCGGGAGACATTTTTCAAGGCGTCCTTTCGCAAAGGTTCGATATTCCGGTGAAGGTCAGTTCTTTTGAGTTATACAGAGTGCTGAGAATGGTCAACCCGTCCCCGTACATGTACTACATGAAGCTTCCTGACCGCGATCTTGTCGGCAGCTCGCCTGAACGCCTGATCCATGTTCAAAACGGTCATCTTGAAATTCATCCGATCGCCGGTACGAGGAAAAGAGGCGCTGATCAGGCTGAGGATAAACGGCTCGAAAAAGAGCTTTTGGCTGATGAGAAAGAAAAAGCGGAACATTACATGCTCGTCGATTTGGCGAGAAATGATATCGGCAGAGTAGCTGAGTACGGATCTGTCCAAGTGCCCGAGTTTACGAAAATCGTTTCCTTTTCACATGTCATGCACATCATTTCGATCGTAACCGGCTCTTTAAAAGCGGGCGTTCATCCGGTAGACGCTTTAATGAGCGCATTTCCGGCCGGAACTTTGACCGGCGCTCCGAAAATCCGCGCGATTCAGCTTTTGAATGAGCTCGAGCCCGAACCGAGGGAAACCTACGGGGGATGCATTGCTTATATCGGATTTGACGGAAATATCGATTCATGCATCACGATCCGGACGATGAGCGTGAAAAACGGAGTGGCGTCCATCCAGGCCGGAGCAGGCATCGTAGCCGATTCAGTGCCTGAAAAAGAGTGGGAAGAGACGTGCAATAAAGCGGGGGCTCTGTTAAAAACGATTCAAATCGCAGAAGAAATGTTTCTCGAAAAGGGGGAGGACGGCAATGAACGAACTGCTGAAATCATGCGTTAACGGAGGAACAATGAATGAAACCGAGGCACACAGCATCATGCGTGACATGATGAGCGGCTCGCTGAGCGCCGCGGAAATCGGAGCCCTCCTGTCCGTTCTCGCCTACAGGGGAGAAACGGCTGAAGAGATTGCGGGATTTGTCAGAGCCATGCGGGAGCAGGCACATACAATAGACGGGCCGGAACATGTTGTCGATACGTGCGGAACCGGAGGAGACGGAAGCTCCACCTTCAATATTTCCACAGCGGCGGCGATCATCGCTTCATCAGCCGGGGCAAAAATCGCAAAACACGGTAATCGTTCGGTTTCTTCAAAAAGCGGGAGCGCTGATGTTCTCGAATATCTCGGCGTTTCAATTCAGACGTCGCCTGAAGAAACAATTCAAAGCATTGAACACCGCAACATGGGGTTCCTGTATGCGCCAAGCTATCACTCTTCCATGAAGCACGTGGCCGGCGCAAGGAAGGATCTGGCTTTCAGAACCGTATTCAATCTGCTCGGCCCGCTCAGCAACCCGATGAAAGCCAAACGCCAGGTGATCGGTGTCTACTCGATCGAAAAAGCAAAGCTTATGGCCCGCGCTCTTGAAGCGTTTGAAACGGAACACGTATTGTTTGTTTCGAGCAGGGACGGCCTTGATGAACTGTCGATCACATCGCCGACAGATGTGATTGAACTGAAAGGCGGCAAAACATACGAATACACCGTTGAGCCTGGCGATGTCGGTCTGCCGCTCGGCAGGCTAAGCGACATTCAGGTGGCGACGCCTGAAGAAAGCGGTCGTCTCATCGTCGATATTTTGAAAAACCGCGCTCCGGATTCGGCTGTTCATATCGCGGCGTTTAACGCCGGAGCCGCTTTATACGCCGCAGAACAGGCAGCGGATTTAAAAGAGGGCGTTGCGCTCGCTTTAGAAGCTGTTGCTAGCGGTGAAGCGCTCAATCAGCTGGAGCGATTAAAACAGAAAGAGGAAGAGTTGTATGCTTAATCAAATTATTGATAGAAAACGAGAAGACATTCTGAAAATCGAACTGCCGGAAGATTTAAAGCTGCCAAAGCGGTCATTTAAAAAGGCGCTCCTTTCTCCGAACCGGTTTGTCGCTTTAATTGCGGAGGTGAAAAAAGCTTCTCCGTCAAAAGGTGTGATTCAGGAAGATTTTGAGCCCGTAAAGATCGCTAAACAGTACGAACAGGCTAAAGCCGACTGTTTGTCTGTTCTGACAGATACACCTTTTTTTCAAGGGAAGAACAGTTATTTGTCAGATGTGAAACGCTCGGTTTCCCTGCCAGTACTGCGCAAGGATTTTATCATTGATTCCATTCAGGTTGAAGAAGCGGACCGCATCGGAGCGGATGCGATCCTGCTGATCGGAGAAGCGCTTGAACCGCAAAAGCTGTTTGAACTCTACCAGCAAGCCGCTGAAAAAGGCATGGATGTGCTTGTCGAAGTTCATGGCGAAGAGACGCTTGAGGGTATTTTAAATGTCTTTACACCCGAAATCATCGGCGTAAACAATCGAAATCTAAAAACCTTTGAAACATCCGTCGGGCAAACAGAGCGTATGGCAAAACTCGTTCCGTCAGGGACCGTTCTCATCAGCGAAAGCGGTATCGGAAAACCGGAAGACCTCGCATTTGTAAAAGCGTGCGGAGCCAGGGCCGTGCTTGTCGGCGAATCGTTGATGAGAGAGCCGTCACAGCTGAAGGCTGTCCATGCGTTATTCGGAGAGAACGGATGATGGAGAAACCGAGCTTAAAATATTGCGGGATTCATTCATTGGAAGATTTAAAGGTGACAGCCCGCTCGAAAGCCGATTATCTCGGATTTATTTTCGCCGAAAGCAAACGATCGGCAGACCCGGAGGATGTGAAACTTTGGTGTGGCAAAACGGATACAGCAGGTAAAAAGCTTGTCGGCGTCTTTGTTAATGAGAACATTTGCAGAATAGCAGAAATCGTAAAAGATGCCGGTTTGGACGTGATCCAGCTTCACGGAGATGAAACAGCGGCAGACATCAAGCAGCTGAAAAACATGACAGACTGCGAGATTTGGAAGGCACTCCATCATAGGGACGATACCGTTCAGCGTATGGCATCTTTCGCACCTTACATCGACGGGTATGTCATCGACTCATCTGTTAAAGGGATGAGAGGAGGAACGGGCGTTTCGTTTTCGTGGGACAGCGTCCCAAAGTATAAAGATGCAGCACAAAGAGAAGGAAAACGCCTGTTTATCGCCGGGGGCGTGAACCCGGATACAATCGCAGATCTTGTAAAGCGGCGCCCGCCGGGAATCGACCTGGCAAGCGGAATTGAAGAAAGAGGCAAGAAAAGCGAAAAGCTGATCAGCCTTCTAGAAGAAAGGATGTTCGAACATGTATTCATATCCGAATGAACAAGGCAGGTTTGGTGATTTTGGCGGGAAATTCGTCCCGGAAACACTCATGCAGCCTTTGGAAGAAATCGAAAAAGCGTTTCTTGAACTGAAAGACGACCCTTCATTTCAACAGGATTATCAAAAACTTTTAAATGACTACTCAGGCAGGCCGACGGCTTTGACATTCGCAGACCAGCTCACAAAACAGCTGGGCGGAGCGAAGATTTACTTAAAAAGAGAAGATTTAAACCATACAGGCGCCCACAAAATCAACAATGCCCTCGGCCAGGCGCTCCTGGCCAAGAAAATGGGGAAAACAAAGCTCATCGCTGAAACCGGCGCAGGACAGCACGGCGTGGCTGCGGCGACGGTCGCTGCAAAGTTCGGCTTGTCATGCATTGTCTTTATGGGTGAAGAAGATGTTGCCAGACAATCGCTGAACGTGTTTCGGATGAAGCTCTTGGGAGCGGAGGTCGTTCCGGTGTCAAGCGGAAACGGGACATTAAAAGATGCTACAAACGAGGCGATCCGCTACTGGGTTCAGCATTGCCAGGATCATTTTTACATGATCGGTTCCGTCGTCGGGCCGCACCCGTATCCTTATATCGTCCGCGAATTTCAACGGATGATCGGCGAAGAGGCGAAAGCGCAGTTTTATCAATTGGAGCAACGCCTCCCAGATAAAGTTGTCGCCTGTGTCGGAGGCGGCAGCAATGCGATCGGGATGTTCAGCGCGTTCATTGAAGAAACTGTTGAACTGATCGGAGTCGAAGCTGCGGGAAAAGGTGTCGACACCCCCCTTCATGCGGCAACGATCACAAAGGGGACAAAAGGCGTCATCCACGGTTCTTTGACCTACTTGATCCAAGACAAGTACGGACAGATCATTGAGCCTTATTCCATCTCAGCCGGACTTGATTATCCGGGGGTCGGCCCCGAGCACGCGCATCTTCATCAAACAGGGCGCGTCACGTATGAATCTGTCACAGATGATGAAGCGGTCTCGGCATTAAGGCTGCTGACAGAGACTGAAGGCATTTTGCCGGCTATTGAATCCGCCCATGCATTGGCAAAAGCATTTGACATCGCTAAAGAACTGCCGAGAGAGAAAAGTGTTCTCGTCTGCCTTTCAGGCAGGGGAGACAAAGACGTCCATACCTTGATGAAGGTGTTGGAAGAAGAGGTGAATCAAGATGTTCAATCTGAAAAATCAGCCGTCCGATAAGTTATTTGTTCCGTTTATTACAGCTGGAGACCCGCTGCCTGAAATCTCGATCGAGCTGGCGAAATCCCTTCAGGAGGCGGGGGCGTCCGCCCTTGAACTCGGGGTTCCGTATTCTGATCCGCTCGCTGACGGCCCGGTGATTCAGCGCGCGTCCAAAAGGGCGCTTGACAACGACATGAACATCGTAAAAGCGATCAGGCTTGGCGGTGAAATGAAAAAAAACGGCGTCCATATTCCGATTATTCTCTTTACGTATTATAATCCTGTGTTACAATTAGATACAGATCACTTTTTCGCTTTACTGCGACAAAATCGGCTAGACGGACTCCTTGTACCGGACCTTCCTTTTGAGGAAAGCGTATATTTGCAGCAGCAGTGTAAAAAACACGGGATTACCTATATTTCGCTGGTCGCGCCGACAAGCGAATCGCGCATTCAAAAAATAACACAACAGGCGGAAGGTTTTGTGTATTGCGTTTCTTCGCTCGGTGTGACAGGTGTGCGCAATGAATTCGAAGATTCTGTTTCTTCATTTATCAGGTCTGTTAAAGGAATGAGCTCCGTCCCGGTTGCCGTTGGGTTTGGGATTTCCAGCTCCAAACAAGTGGAGATGATGAATGAACTGGCGGACGGTGTTGTCGTGGGAAGCGCCCTTGTCAGAAAAATCGAAGAGCTGAAAGACGAACTCATCGCCCCTGAGACAAGGGAACAAGCCTTAAAGGCGTTTGAGGCATACGCTAAGACATTTAGCGGATCGTACATGGTAAAATGAGGTGACAGAATGTTGCAAATTAAAGAACAGTTAAAACAATTAACGCCTTACAAGCCGGGCAAACCGATTGAAGAGGTCAAAAAAGAATTCAACCTCGACCGGGTCGTCAAGCTTGCTTCAAATGAAAATCCTTACGGCTGTTCGGAAGCGGCAAAAGCAGCGCTCCAGACCGAAGTGCAGCAAATGGCTCTCTATCCTGACGGCTATAGTGCGGCATTGAGAACAAAGCTTGCCTCCCATCTCGGCGTAAACGAAACGAACATCATCTTGGGAAACGGAACAGACGAAGTCATTCAAATTATTTCCCGGTCTTTGTTGGACCCTGTCTCAAACACTGTAATGGCGAATCCGACATTTTCACAATACAAACACAATGCTGTCATCGAAGGAGCGGAAGTCAGGGAAATCGGCCTGCTTGAAAACGGCTGCCACGACCTTGATGCAATGCTGGAGGCGATCGATGAACAGACGAAGGTTGTCTGGGTTTGCAGCCCGAACAATCCGACCGGAACGTATGAATCCGGCCGCAACCTGATCCGTTTTCTTGAAAAAGTCCCTGAACATGTCCTTGCTGTCGTCGATGAAGCTTATTACGAATACGTAACGGCTGAAGACTACCCTGAGACCATTCCGCTTTTAGAACGCTTTCCGAACCTGATGATTCTCAGGACGTTTTCAAAAGCTTACGGTTTAGCGTCTTTGAGGGTCGGCTACGGGATTGCCTCTGAACAGCTGATTCAGGCGGTTGAGCCGGCGAGACAGCCGTTTAATACAAACCGGCTCGGCCAGGCTGCGGCGCTTGCCGCCCTTGGCGATCAGGCATTTATCGACGATTGCGTGAGAAAAAACAATGAAGGGCTTAAACAGTACTACGATTTCTGTGATGAGCACGGACTAACTTACTATCCTTCACAAACGAACTTTGTGCTGATTGATTTTAAACGGGATGCAGACGAACTTTTCCTGGAGCTGCTGAAAAAAGGCTATATCGTCAGATCGGGGAATGCGCTCGGCTTTCCGACATTCCTTAGAATATCGATCGGTACGAAGGAACAGAACGAAGGCTTGTTGAAAACGTTAGCCGGCATGTTGTAAGAGGTGATGATTCAGTCACCTCTTTAGTCTATTGATGAACTAGGTGATAAAAAATGACTCAACCAAATGAAACGATTTTATTGGCCGGTTTGGGCTTAATCGGCGGATCGATCGCCCTTGCCATCAAAAAGGAACACCCCGGCAAACGGATCATCGGGTTTGACGTGTCAGAAGAGCAGGCAAGAGCTGCACAAAAGCTTGGCGTTATTGATGCTCCGGCTGCTTCTTTTTTAGAAGGGGTGAAAGAAGCGTCAACCGTTTTTTTAGCGGCGCCGGTCGAACAGACGCTTCACATGCTTGATGAACTTGCCGCTTCAGGCATCAAAAAAAAGCTGCTCATTACAGATGTCGGCAGCACGAAACAAAAGGTCGTCAGCCATGCCGAGAAAGTGCTGCCGGATGAATACAGGTTTATCGGGGGCCATCCGATGGCCGGATCGCATAAATCGGGCGTCGCAGCCGCCAAAGACTTCCTTTTCGAGAACGCGTTTTATATTTTGACGCCTTCCGGCTCCGCCGGCAAAGAAGCAGTTGCTTCCTTAAAAGATCTGCTCAAGGGAACAAATGCAAAGTTTGTGGAAATGTCTCCGGCTGAACACGACGCCGTTACAAGCGTGATCAGCCACTTTCCGCACGTCGTAGCGGCCAGTCTCGTCCACCAGACCGTCAAATTCGAAGATCAGTACCCGCTCGTCAAGCGTTTTGCCGCAGGGGGCTTCCGCGATATTACGAGAATTGCCTCAAGCAGCCCGGCGATGTGGCGCGATATTCTTTTACACAATAAAGATAAAATATTGGAGCGGTTTGACGAATGGAAATATGAGCTGGACAGAATTCAGTCTTTTGTCGAAAATGAAGATGCAGACGGGCTGTTTGAATTTTTTCGGCAGGCCAAGGAATACCGCGACGGTCTGCCTTTGCGGCAAAAAGGCGCGATCCCTTCCTTTTACGATCTTTATGTCGATGTCCCCGACCATCCCGGGGTCATCTCGGAAATTACGGCGATTCTCGCTGACGAGAAAATCAGCATTACGAACATCCGGATTATTGAAACGAGGGAAGACATAAACGGTGTTCTCAGAATCAGCTTTCAATCCGATGAAGATCGAAAACGCGCCGAAAAATGCATTCAAACCCGCGCAAAATATGAAACATTTTATGCTGATTGAGGTGGAACACATGAAAAGAGGAAAAATCAGTTCACTAAAAGGAGAGCTTCATATTCCGGGAGATAAATCCATCTCTCACCGCTCTGTTATGTTCGGAGCCATAGCAGAAGGGAAAACGGTCATCAAAAACTTTTTGCCAGGGGCCGACTGCTTGAGCACGATCGCCTGCTTTCGGAAAATGGGCGTGGAAATCGAACAGAATGGCAGTGATGTCACCGTCCTCGGCAAAGGGCTCGATCAGCTGGCTGAGCCTGCGGAGCTCCTTGACGTAGGGAATTCCGGAACGACGATCAGGCTGATGCTCGGCATTTTGGCGGGACGCCCGTTTCACAGTACAGTCGCCGGCGATGAGAGTATCGCCAAAAGGCCGATGAAGCGTGTCACAGAACCGCTTCGAAAAATGGGAGCGAAAATCGACGGCCGCGCCGGAGGGGAATACACACCGCTTTCTGTCCGCGGCGGACATCTGGCAGCGATCGATTTTCAGTCGCCTGTTGCAAGTGCGCAAATCAAATCTGCCGTTCTGCTTGCGGGTCTGCAGGCCGAAGGCGCCACAACGGTGACGGAGCCTCATAAATCAAGAGACCATACGGAACGGATGCTGTCGATGTTCGGCGTCAGCCTTCAGGAAGATGAAACAAGCGTAACGATTGAGGGCGGGCAGCACCTGAAAGCGGCCGAAGTCTTCGTGCCGGGTGATATTTCATCAGCTGCGTTTTTCCTGGCAGCGGCATCGCTAGTTCCTGACAGTGAAGTCGTGCTTCGCAATGTCGGACTCAATCCGACCAGGACGGGAATCATCGATGTCTTGAAAGAAATGGGAGCCGATCTTGACATCGAAGAAAAAAATGCCGGAAACGCCGAGCCGTACGGCGATCTGAGAATCAAAACGTCCTCCTTGAAAGCCGCTGAAATTTCGGGCGATTTGATCCCGCGCCTCATCGATGAAATACCGATCATCGCTCTTCTCGCTACACAGGCTGAAGGAACGACGGTCATCAAAGACGCGGCTGAGCTCAAAGTAAAAGAAACGAACCGAATCGACACCGTCGCCTCAGAGCTGAAAAAAATCGGTGCGAACATCGAGCCGACAGAAGACGGGATGAAGATTCACGGCAGGACGCCTCTTACAGGCGGCGCGAAAGTCTCAAGCCACGGGGACCACCGGATCGGAATGATGCTGGGAATCGCCGCCTGCATCTGCAAGCAGCCGATCGACATTTTACAACCTGAAGCTGTGAGCGTCTCATATCCTTCGTTTTTTGAACATATCGAAAAGCTTGCAAAAAAAGCCTGAAGCCTTGTGCTCAGGCTTTTTCAGCCCGGAAAATCATGAAAGCCGGGCGTTTGAACATAAAACGAATGTCTCCCGCATAGCTTGTCTTAACAGAATCAATCTGCTTCACACAGGTGTGCGGGCAACATATTTGCCGGAAGCCGCCGCGTGAATTATGATAGTAAGTAACTCACCGCGATATGCCGGCTGATACGGCAGGCGATGAATTGACGAAAGAAAGGGACGTTAAGATTTGAATACTTCGATTCAAGAAGCCATAAAATTAGTTGAAGCAGGCCACACGGAAAGCGGATTGAAAAAGCTTGCTGATATCGAGTCTGACCTTCATGATGAAGACAAAGCCATAGTAGCTCAGCTGTATTACGAATGGGGAATTGTCGATAAGGCTATCGCCATCGCGAATGATCTCCATGAACTGTATCCGGATGAAACGGAACTGACATGCTTTTATGCCGAACTCCTCATCGAAACCGATCAGGAAGAAAAAGCGCTCAGCGTGCTTGAAACGATTCCGGAAACAGACGAAGCGTACCCGCAGTGCCTGCTTTTAATGGCTGACCTCTATCAGATGCAGGGTCTGTTTGAAGTCAGCGAGCAAAAGCTGTTGAAGGCGCAAGCCATTTTGCCGGATGAGCCGGTAATCGATTTTGCTTTGGGAGAGCTGTATTTCACTCAGGGAGCTTACGGCAAAGCGGTCCGTCAATTCAAAAAAGCGGCCGAAGAAGAAGCCGTCATCGGCGGCGTCAAGGTGTACCAAAGGCTGGCGGAATCATTGAGTTCGTCCGGCGCGTTTGAAGAAGCGCTTGAATGGTATGAAAAAGCCGTCAAGGAGAACCCGGAGCCCAACACACTGTTCGGGTTTGGTTTTACGGCGCTGAAAGCGGGGTATCCTAAAACTGCGATTAAACAGCTGACAGAGCTGAAGGAAATGGATCCCGCTTATTCTTCACTTTACAAGCCTCTGGCAAACAGTTTTGAAGCAGAAGGGCTTTATGAAGAAGCATTTGAAACGGCAAAAGAAGGAATCCGCTTCGATGAATTCAACAAAGAGCTTTATCTTTCCGCTGCAAAAGCAGCCTTAAAAACGAAAAGGCATTCGGAAGCGAAAGAGCTGCTTCGTGAAGCGCTGGCGCTGGACCCCGGGTATCTGGAAGCCGTCCATATGCTGCTTGCCCTGTTTCTTGAAGAAGAAGACGATGAGAGCATTATTGAACTCGTACAGGAAGTGCGCAAATACGGAGAGGATGATCCGAAGTTCAGCTGGCATCTGGCATCGGCGTTCGCCCGGACAGAGGCGTACGACAAGGCGCGTGAGGAATATGAGAACGCATTTATGCACTATCGGGATGACGCCGATTTTCTTTACGAATATTCAATGTTTCTGCTTGAAGAAGGACGGCGGAAAGAAGCGCTGCCTCTGCTGAAAAAACTGGCAGAGCTCGACCCGGCAAACGAGGAAGTCCAGGAGACGATTTTCAGAATCGAAGATGAAAATTCCTTTGAATAAGCAGGATATGATCGGTTTGTGTGGAATTTATAAAGTAATACACAAGATGCGATAGAGGAGGGAATAACATGCAGACCCCTGTTTCTGTCAATGAAAAAAAAGATTTTATCCGCTGGTTTCTCAACCATTATCAGCTGAAACGAAGAGAGTGTGTATGGATTCTGAATTATTTAATGAGCCATGACTCGCTGATGGAAAAAGTGCATTTTGTCGAGCAGGCCGAATTTTGTCCGAGGGGCATTATCATGTCTACCCACTGCGTTGAGGAAGTGCCTTTTCGTTTTTATAAAGAAAATGTCATGACGACCGATGCAGAAAAATCATTTCATGATATCAGGCTGAATAAGCAGCAGGATCTCTTTATCCAGCTGAACTTCCGCTCAGCCTATAATTCTCCGGAATATGCGGCTGTACTCGAAGCCAATCCCCATATTCCGAAAGACCTATATGAAAATGAAAAAGATAAAATTGTCGCTGAACAGATTTTGGAGCATTCCATTTCCACTTTTCAGAGACAAAAGCTGCTGCGGGAAATCGATGAAGCGCTTGACCGCCAAGATAAAGAAAGCTTCGAAAAACTAGCTAAACAACTGAGCCAGCTGCGATAATCCGCAGCCAATCAAGCCTTGCCGAGAGCAAGGCTTGTTCAGCTCCGGAGAAAGCGCTGTCAAAATGAGGAGGCCGGGAGCCGTGAAATGGAATACGCACGATGCGGATGTTTACTTGAACGCGAAAGAATACATCGATACAGCTGTCATCCCTTTAATATCGGTTGATTTGGGAGATCAGTTTAAATCAGCCGTATCAAAAGGGGAATTTACGTCTATACTTGCAGAAGAACTTGAAAGGCAGCTGAAGGGCAGAATCTATTTGTTTCCGCCCTGTACATATTTAGATGCGGATGAAAAATCGGCGCAGCATATCGCCGATTTAAAAGAAATGGCCGGAAAACATTTCCGCCACATCGTGTTTTTAACGACGGATGAACGCTGGAAGCAGGTGCTCGAAAGCGAGCAAAAGCTGCTGTGGGTTCCGGCGATTCCGCTCGAACATATGAAGGATTCGTTAAAACAGAAGCTGCTGGAAGACCAAATTGAGCAAATATTGAACATTTTGTTACAATATTGGAACTCTTAATAAAAACACTTACATTTCCTTTGTATAATGATTTTGGGAATGTTGACCTTCCTAAAATATTGATATATTATGAGGGTGTCCTAGTTTCATGAATTTTTTTCTATTTCAGTTATATTGTAGCTGGGGACTTGAGGGGGGATATGAAGATGAGCGAAAAAAGACATCGGGTATCCAGACGTCAGTTTTTAAACTATACGCTGACCGGAGTCGGCGGCTTTATGGCGGCGGGGATGCTCATGCCTATGGTTCGCTTCGCGCTCGATCCGGTTTTAAGGCCGACTGAAGATCAGGACATGGTTCAGGTTGTCAGCGTTGATGAATTGACAAATGAACCGCAGCGCTTCGATTTTAAAATCAAACAAGTGGATGCCTGGTACGAATCGGAAGAATCGAGATCAGCGTGGGTTTTCAAAAGTGGGGACGAAATTGTAGCTTTATCACCGGTTTGTAAACATTTGGGGTGTACGGTCAACTGGAACAGCGATCCTAAAAATCCGAATAAGTTCTTTTGTCCGTGCCATTACGGACTTTATGAAAAGGATGGTACCAACGTGCCCGGAACTCCGCCGCTTGCTCCTTTGGACCGCTATGAGCAAGAGGTTAAAGACGGCTACCTTTACTTAGGGAAAGCCAAGCCGAGGAAGGATGGGTGATCATGCTAAACAAAATTTATGAC
The DNA here is from genome assembly GCF_022832475.1 of Bacillus sp. B19-2. Classification (NCBI taxonomy): domain Bacteria; kingdom Bacillati; phylum Bacillota; class Bacilli; order Caryophanales; family Bacillaceae; genus Bacillus; species Bacillus sp. B19-2. The sequence goes on along the minus strand of NZ_JALHKQ010000001.1, from coordinate 1,381,091 downwards.
TGGGTGGACGAAAGACTTGACATTACGCCGCTCTGGCGGGACATCGCCGACCATGAAGTTCCTGAACACGTGAACCCGGCTCACCATTTTTCAGCTTTCGTGTACTGCTTCGGGGGATTGACGTTTTTCGTTACGGTGATTCAGGTGCTGTCCGGCATGTTTTTGACGATGTATTACGTTCCGGATATTAAAAATGCCTGGGAATCTGTTTATTATTTGCAGAATGAAGTGGCATTCGGACAGATTGTAAGGGGAATGCACCACTGGGGTGCAAGCTTGGTCATTGTGATGATGTTTCTTCATACGCTCAGGGTTTTCTTCCAGGGGGCCTATAAGAAGCCGAGAGAGCTGAACTGGATTGTCGGCGTTTTGATCTTCTTTGTCATGCTCGGTTTAGGTTTTACAGGCTACCTTTTGCCTTGGGATATGAAAGCTCTGTTTGCGACAAAAGTAGGTTTGCAGATTGCTGAGGCGACGCCGCTGATCGGCTCGGAAATTAAAACGCTGCTTGCCGGTCATCCGGATATTGTCGGCGCTCAGACGTTGACGCGCTTTTTTGCCATACACGTCTTTTTCCTGCCAGCCGCTCTGTTCGGACTGATGGCTGCACACTTTATCATGATTCGCAAGCAAGGAATTTCTGGGCCGCTGTAAACGAGCGACTCAATTGAGAAGGAGGGGATGGCATGAAAAGGGGAAAAGGGATGAAGTTTGTCGGTGATTCACGGATCCCGGCGGAAAGAAAACCGAATATTCCAAAAGATTATTCCGAATTTCCAGGGAAAACGGAAGCGTTCTGGCCGAATTTCCTGCTGAAAGAATGGATGGTCGGGGCGGTTTTCCTTGTCGGTTTTCTCGTGCTGACCATCGTCCATGAGCCTCCGCTCGAGCGGATGGCAGATCCGACCGATACCGGCTACATACCTTTGCCAGACTGGTATTTTCTATTTCTTTACCAATTGCTGAAATACGAATATGCTGCCGGACCGTATACCGTGGTCGGCGCAATTATTATCCCGACAATTGCATTCGGAGCGCTTTTATTGGCGCCGTTTCTTGACAGAGGCCCTGAAAGAAGGCCGTTTAAACGCCCGGTTGCCGTAGGGTTGATGCTTTTGGCCATTTCAGCGACTGTTTTCTTAACATGGCAGTCCGTTGCAACTCACGACTGGGCCGCTGCTGAAGAGCAGGGTAAAATCAAGGAAGAGGCCAATATTGATACGAGTGCAGCAGGGTATAAGATTTATCAGGAGCAAGGCTGTATCTCGTGCCATGGAGACAACATGCAGGGAGGAGCGGCAGGCCCGTCTCTCGTTGACAACGGCTTGTCTCCGGAAGAGATTGCGAAAATCGCCAAGGAAGGAAAAGGCGAAATGCCTGCTGGCGTTTTTAAAGGATCTGATAAAGAGCTTAAAGAACTGTCTAAATTCATCTCCGAAACAACGGCGAAATAAAACGGTTGTCAAGTTGATGAAGGCAGGCTATACTCTTGATAGAGCTGAAGCTGACGCCAAGTCAGCCTCTCGGGCTGTCGACGATGTCGATGGCCTTTTCAATTTTGACCGCTGCTGATCGTGAACCGTACGGAAGCCGGAAATGCCGCTGCTTCTTGGCGCACGTTTCTGCGGTCAGTCTGTGAAGCTGACTCGGCGGCGGCTTTTTTTATTTAAAGAGACTGTGAGTTGATTGCTTTGAAACTGATTTCCTACATGCTCGCTCAAAAGCCGCTGCTTCTGCTGCTTTTGATCATTAATTTCTTCGGTACGGTTTACGGGTATTATTGGTACCTTCCGCAGCTGACGAATACGCCTGCGAAATTTCTGATTTTCGTTCCCGACAGCCCGACGGCGACATTGTTTTTTTTATTTGTTCTCATCGGACTTTTATTGGGAAGGAATGCTCCTCTCTTTGAGGCGCTTGCGCTTGTTACGCTCGTCAAATACGGGCTGTGGGCGGTTGTGATGAATATCCTCGTGCTTGCGGTGTCCGGAAGCCTCCATTGGACGGGCTATATGCTGATCGCGTCGCACTTCGCAATGGCTGTGCAAGGCGTGCTGTATGCCCCTCATTACCGGTTTAAAGGGTGGCATTTGGCGCTTGCGGCTGTGTGGACGCTGCATAACGATGTCATTGATTACTTGTTTGGCATGATGCCGAATTATTCAATGCTCGATCAATATATGCCGCAGATCGGCTATTTTACATTTTGGCTCAGCATCGTTTCGATCGGTTTGGCCTATTACTTGGTTTTGTCCAGGAAAGCTTTTAAGCTGTAACACGGATTCACAATCTTGGTCTAACCTTGTCCCTCTCTTCATACGCTTTAATAGAAGGAGTGGGAGGGACCGTAATGATACGAAAGGTGATCCTTTGCATGATGCTTGCGCTTGTTTTTCCTGCGGCCGGTTTAAAAGCGGAAGAATCATCGGCTTTGCAGGAATTGACGGAACTGTCAGATACGGTATTCCAGCTAACAAGGCAGTCTCAATATGAGGAAGCGGTACAAATTCTTCAATACTTTGAAAAACGGCTGAAAGCAGCGGAGAAAGGCGAAACAGAGGGTATTATGACAGGCTCGGAAATCCGCCAGGTCAGTCTGGCCTACCATGATACGCTGAAAAGGCTGGAAAGCGAAGAGGTCGCACAGCAGGAGAAATTTAAAGCCGCCGCCCAGTTTAGAATGCTGATGGACGCCATAGAATCTGACCATGATCCGCTGTGGAGCAGTTTGAAAAAGCCGATCATGGATGCTTTCAGCGCTTTGAAGGCCGGGATTCAGAAAGAAGACAACCTGACATTCAGGGAAAAGTGGAATCATTTTTTATCCTTGTATGATACGATTTATCCAAGCTTAACGATTGATGTTTCGCCAAAGCAGTTAAAAAGCGTCTCCAACCATATTGCAGTCGTGGAGAACGGGGGCTTTCAGCAAATGACGGAGAGCAGCAAGCTGGAAAGGCTGACGCTTTTGGAAAAAGATTTGGAAGATGTGTTTGATCAAGTAGAAGAAGATGATGCAGACCCTTCACTGTTATGGGTCATCCTGACGACGGGAAGCATTATCCTCTCGACGCTGACATATGTCGGGTTCAGAAAGTATAAAGCCGAAGAGGACAGGCGCAGAAAAAGAGAAAAAGATTGGCCGAAATAAGAAGCTCCGCTGATCGCGAGCTTCTTTTTTTGCTGACCTTCAATCAGCGGGTGATGGGATTTTTGTTCTCATCAAGCGTAAACCCTTCTCCCAGAACGTCGTGGACGTCGCTTACGGCTACAAAAGCGTGCGGGTCGACCGAGGTAATCACATTTTTCAGCTGGAAAACTTCATTTTTCGGAACGACGCAGTAGAGAACGTCCCGCTCTGTTTTCGTATATGACCCCTGACCTTTTAAAACCGTGACGCCTCTTTCCATTTCTTCAATGATTTTGCGCTGGATCTGGTCGTTCTTTTCAGAGATGATGGTGGCGCCTTTTGCGGCATAACCGCCTTCCTGCATAAAATCGATGACTTTTGAGGCGACAAATACGGCAACAAGCGTGTACATCGCTTCCTTATAAGAGAGGTAAAAAATAAGGGATAATGTAATGACGCAGGCGTCAAACACAAACATGGCTTTGCCCATCGGCACTTGAAAATATTTGTTGATCAGCCGCACAATAATATCGACGCCGCCCGTCGTTCCGCCGTATCTGAAAATAATGCCCAATCCGGTACCGATAAACACGCCTGCAAAAAGAGCCGCGAGCGCAAGATCGTTCTGTAGCGGCATATGAATCTGGAAGCGCTGAAAAATCCATAAAAACACCGACAGACTGACTGTGCCGAGAATGGTATATGAGAAGACCGTTCTGCCGAGGAGTTTCCAACCGATGAAGAAGACCGGGATGTTCAGCACCAGATTGGATATGGAAGGATCGATGTTAAACAGGAAATAAAGCAGCAGGGTAATGCCGGTAAAACCGCCTTCCGACAAGTTGTTCTGCATATTAAAATGAACGAGTCCAAAGGAAAAAACTGCGGCGCCTGCTAAAATCAACAGGACGTTCTTCATTCTGATGTCTCCGAACATAAAAAAACTCCTTTCCTTCCATAAGCTGGCGTTAATATTATAGTGTATCCGTTTTAAAACAGCAAACCCGTCTTAAACATTTGTCAAACTTGTTTGAATTCGCTAACATGTAAGAGATGACAGGAGGTTTTGTCAGCATGACGAAAGAAAAAACGATGAAAGATATACAGCGTGAGGTTGACGAATATATCGGCCAGTTTAAAGAAGGCTATTTCAGTCCGCTTGCCATGATGGCCAGGCTGACGGAAGAGCTTGGCGAACTGGCGAGGGAAATCAACCACCATTACGGTGAAAAACCGAAGAAAAAAACCGAATCGGAAAAAAAGATCGATGAAGAAATGGGCGACGTATTGTTCGTTTTAGTTTGTCTTGCGAATTCGCTTCATATATCATTGGATGAAGCGCATGATATGGTCATGGAGAAGTTCAACACCCGTGACAAAGACCGCTGGACAAGAAAAGAAGAAGGAAAGTAGAGGAGAATGAAGATGCAAAAGGAGACCATTAAAATCGCCATAGCAGGACCGCGCGGAAGAATGGGAAGCGAAGCGGTCAAACTTGTTGAAGATACCGCACATTTTGAGCTGGTCGGTGCAATCGACCGTACATATAACCGTGAAAAGCTGTCAGACGTGATGATGTCAAGTTCAGATGCCGTCATTTACACCGACATTGCCGAATGCTTTTCAGAAACGGCTCCGGACGTTCTAATTGATTTGACAACGCCGGAAATCGGCAAGCTCCATACAAAAATCGCGCTCGAGCACGGCGTCCGTCCTGTTGTGGGAACGACAGGATTTTCTGAGAGCGACTTGAACGAGCTTATGGAACTGACCGACGAGAAGGGGATCGGAGCCATCATCGCGCCAAACTTCGCGCTCGGAGCCGTGCTGATGATGAAGTTTTCGCAAATGGCTGCCAACTATTTTACTGATGTCGAAATCATTGAACAGCACCATGATCAAAAGCTTGACGCACCAAGCGGAACGGCCTTGAAAACGGCGGAAATGATTTCGGCTGTTCGCGAAGCGAAAACGCAGGGACATCCGGATGAAAAAGAAATTCTGCCGGGAGCAAGAGGCGCCGATCAAAACGGAATCCGTCTCCACAGCGTTCGTCTGCCGGGATTGATCGCCCATCAGGAAGTGATGTTCGGCGGAGACGGCCAAACCCTGAAAATCCGTCACGATTCATACAACCGCGCATCTTTTATGTCTGGTGTGAAACTGGCTGTTGAACAAGTGATGAAAATCGATCAGCTTGTCTACGGCCTTGAAAATATCATAGAGTAACAAAAAGGGGGAAATCGCTTTGAAAATCGCCTTAATTGCCCATGACCGAAAAAAACAGGACATGATTCAGCTGACGACCGCTTATAAAGACATTTTAAAAAAGCACGAGCTGTTTGCGACAGGAACGACCGGTTTAAAAATCACCGAAGCGACAGGGCTGCCTGTCGTGCGCTTTCAATCGGGGCCGCTTGGCGGAGACCAGCAGATCGGCGCTTTGATCGCGAAAAACGACATCGATCTTGTGATTTTTCTGCGAGACCCGCTGACGGCCCAGCCGCACGAACCTGATGTGTCAGCTCTTATCCGCTTGTCTGACGTTTACGCCATTCCGCTCGCCACCAACATGGGAACGGCGGAAATCTTGATCCGCTCTGTCGAGGAAGGCGCATTTGAATTCAGAAACATTGTCCACGGCGGGGAGCGAGATGCTTGATATACTGGCTTTCGGCGCGCACAGCGATGATGTAGAAATCGGCATGGGAGGAACCATTGCCAAATATACTAAAAAAGGCTTTCAAATTGGAATTTGCGATTTAACCCAGGCTGAACTGTCTTCAAACGGAACAGTTGAAACGAGAAAAAGCGAAGCGGCGCTGGCGGCCGACATTCTCGGCGCCAGTTCGCGGATTTCCCTCACGCTGCCGGACAGGGGGCTGTTTCCCAGCCAGGCGGCGATCAGGGAAGCGGTTGCCGTCATTCGGAAACATAAGCCGAAGCTTGTTTTTGTTCCTTATCCGAAGGACCGGCATCCCGATCACGGGCACGCAGCGGAAATCGTCGAAGAAGCGGTCTTTTCCGCTGGAATACATAAATATGAAGATGCAGAAAAACAGCCGGCCCATAAAGTCCAAAACGTGTACTACTATATGATCAACGGTTTTCATAAACCTGAATTTGTCATCGACATTTCCGAAACGATCAATCAAAAAAAGGATAGCCTTGCTGCTTATCAGAGCCAGTTCACCCGTTCCCGGCAGTCGGTTGAAACGCCGCTGACGAACGGATATATTGAAACGGTCGAAGCAAGGGAAAAGCTTTTGGGAAAAGAGGTCGGCGTCGCATACGCGGAAGGGTTTTTTTCAAAGCGGACTCTTCTGTTAAACAACGATTTATTTGGGGGCGGATGATGAAACAGTTAAAAATCGGAATCACATGTTATCCGAGTGTCGGAGGATCAGGAATTATCGCTACCGAGCTCGGCAAGCTCCTTGCGGAAAAAGGACATGAAATTCATTTTATTACATCAAGTGTTCCGTACAGGCTCAATAAAGTGTATTCCAACATCTATTTTCACGAAGTCGAAGTCAATCAATATGCCGTGTTTAAGTACCCGCCGTATGATTTGGCTTTGGCCAGCAAAATGGCGGAGGTGGCGAAGCGGGAACAGCTTGATGTTCTGCATGCCCACTACGCGGTGCCTCACGCGATTTCCGCTTTTTTAGCAAAGCAAATGCTGAACGGAAACATTAAAACGGTCACAACGCTGCACGGCACAGATATAACCGTGCTCGGCTATGATCCGTCTTTAAAAGACCTGATCAAGTTTGCGATCGAGTCGTCTGACCGCGTAACCGCGGTTTCTTCAGCTCTTGCCGCGCAAACGTATGATTTGATCAAACCGAACAAAAAAATCGAAACGATCTATAATTTTGTGGATGAGCGCGTGTATTTAAAAAAGCAGGAGCATCATTCGCTGAAAGAGCAGTACGGCATTGCCCCTGATGAAAAAGTGATCATCCACGTATCCAATTTCAGACAGGTGAAGCGCGTACAGGACGTCATCCATGTCTTCAGCCGCATTGTCAAACGAATGAAATCGAAGCTGATTCTTGTCGGCGACGGGCCGGAAATGACCGTGATCTGCCAGCTTGTCAGACAGCTCGGATTAAAAGACGACGTTCTTTTCCTGGGCAAACAGGACAGCGTAGAAGAGCTTTACGCCATCAGCGATTTAAAGCTGCTCTTGTCCGAGAAGGAAAGCTTCGGTTTAGTGCTACTGGAGGCGATGGCCTGCGGCGTTCCGTGCATCGGCACCAATATCGGCGGGATTCCCGAGGTGATCAAAAACGGTAAATCCGGTTACTTGGTCGATGTAGGAGATATTGAAGGCGCAACTCGTAAGGCGCTCCATTTGCTGACTGATGAAAGCCTGCAGCGCCAGTTTGCGGATGCGGCGCTGGAAAGCATCAAGGCGCGCTTTTCTTCCAGTAAAATCATCGCGCAATATGAAGAAATTTATCAACAATTAACAGACGGGGAGTGTGACAATGGAGGATCTCTTTTTGAAGGCTCTTCCTCTCCTTCGTGAGCTGAAAAAACACGGCCGGCAGGCCTACTTTGTAGGCGGAGCCGTCAGGGATGCCCAAATGAACCGGGATGTCGGTGATATTGACATCGCTACAGATGCATCCCCGGAAGAAATTGAAGCCATTTTTCCGAAAACCGTTGATGTCGGAAAGGAACACGGAACCATCATCGTCCTCTTTGAGGGAGAATCTTATGAGGTGACGACCTTTCGGGCAGAGCTTGAGTACGAGGATTACAGAAGGCCGAGCGGCGTTCAGTTTATCAAATCGCTGAAAGAAGACCTGAAGAGGCGGGATTTGACGATTAATGCCATGGCGATGGATGAACAGGGGAGACTGATCGACTATTTCGGCGGACTCCGCGACATACAGGAAAAATTGATTCAAACGGTCGGCGACCCGGCGGAGCGTTTTCACGAAGATGCGCTTCGCATGCTGCGGGCGCTCCGTTTTATGAGTCAGCTCGAGTTTGAGCTTTCTCCAAATACAAAAGAGGCGATTTGCGAAAACCGTCTGCTCTTGGCTCATATTTCTACAGAGAGGAAAACGGTTGAATTCGAAAAACTTTTAAAAGGAAAAGCAGCGGACAGGGCTTTGGAAGCGGCGGCTGAAACAGGGCTTTACAAGGAGCTTCCGGGGCTGGACGGCAAAAAGGAGCGCGTTCTGGCTGCCCGAGCTTTTCCTTTTTATCAACTTCAAAAAAGAGCGGATATATGGGCGGCTTTCATTCACATGATATCGATCGATCCCGCTGAAGCGCACCGGTTTTTAAAAGGGTGGAAGCTTCCGGGGAAAGTCATAAAACAGGCGCTCCTGACGGCAGAGCGAATCGATCAAAAATGGGACGCCGTCTCAATGTATGAGGCGGGGGAAGAGACGCTGCTGTCCGCTTCCGCCATCCGCAGCTTAAGGGATAAGCAGGCAATCGATGAAAAGCGGCTGGCTGAAATCAGACAGTCGTACCATGCGCTTCCGATTAAAAGCCTGAAAGACCTGGCGGTGTCTGGAAGCGATTTACTGAACTTCAGAAAGAAGCCGGCCGGGAAATGGGTGTCCGATGATTTGAAACGGATTGAGCGGGCCGTGTTAAACGGGGAGCTTGCCAATCAAAAAAAAGCCATAGAGGAGTGGCTGGATTCATGCAGTCAAATTTAAGAAAGAAACTCATTCAATTGTTTACAGAAGCCGATGGCGAATTCATTTCAGGACAGAAAATCAGTGAAGAGCTAGGATGCTCAAGGACCGCTGTGTGGAAGCATATCGAAGATCTGAGAAAATCGGGATATGAACTTGAAGCGGTCCGAAAGCTCGGCTATAAAATGATAAAAAAACCTGACAAAATCACCGAAGATGAAATCAGGCTCGGGTTAAAAACGAAAAAAATGGGACAGACCATCCATTTTCAGGATGTCGTCTCATCAACTCAAAAAATCGCCCATGAGCTAGCAAACAACGGTGCGCCGGAAGGAACGATCATCGTTGCCGACAAGCAGACTGAAGGAAGGGGAAGAATGGCGAGAGCATGGCATTCCCCGGAAGGAAACGGCATTTGGATGAGCATCATTTTAAGACCTGAAATGCCCGTGCAAAAAACGCCGCAACTGACGCTTTTAGCCGCAGTCGCGATCGTTCAGGCAATCGAAGAGCAAACCGGCATCGCAGCCGAAATCAAATGGCCGAACGATATTTTGATCAACGGCAAAAAAGTCGTCGGGATCTTAACCGAACTGCAGGCGGAAGCCGATCAGGTCCATTCCGTCATCGTCGGAACGGGGATCAACGTCAATCAGATAGCTGACGACTTTCCGGAAGAATTAAAAGAAACAGCGACAAGCCTTCGTCTCGCAAGCGGCGAAAAAATTGACAGAGCGGCTTTGATTCAAACGATAATGGCGATATTTGAAAAAAGGTATGAAGACTATCTCGCCTACGGTTTCGAACCGATCAAGCTTTTATGGGAGAGCTACGCTCTGAGCCTGAACCGCGAATTGACGGCCAGGACGCTGAACGGAACGTTTCACGGCAAAGCGCTTGGAATAGACGAAGAAGGCGTCTTGATTCTGGAAACGAGTGACGGCATCAAAAAAATATACTCCGCCGATATCGATATAAATCCGTCATAGTTGGAAGGATCCATGCGTTTTTGGTATACTTCGGATGGGCAGTATCCTGTAGGAACTGCACCTGGTAAACATGCAACTGATAAAAAAACAGTCTGCCTTGATCCAAAAAGGACTGGGACAGAGGGATGATTCTTGCCGAACACGGACGATTCGAAATCCTTCTCCTTGCCGGAAGGTTTTTTTGCTGTCCGAAAAGATGCACATGCAAGCACGGCAGCTCATCTCCTCTGAAAAAGAGGAGGAGAAAACATGAAGACAAAGATTGATTTTCTAAAAATGAAACAAGAGGGAGAGCCGATCGTCATGCTGACGGCCTACGATTATCCGGCGGCAAAGCTTGCCGAACAGGCCGGCGTCGATATGATTCTTGTCGGCGATTCGCTCGGCATGGTGGTGCTCGGCCTTGATTCGACCGTATCTGTGACGGTCGCTGATATGATCCACCATACAAAAGCCGTCAAACGCGGGGCAAAAGATACGTTTGTTGTGACGGATATGCCGTTTATGTCTTATCACTGCTCTTTGGAAAGCGCTCTGAATCATGCTGCGGCGATCGTTCAGGAAAGCGGAGCCGATGCTTTGAAGCTTGAAGGCGGCGACGGGGTGTTTGAGACGATCACGGCTTTAACACGCGGCGGAATACCAGTTGTCAGCCACTTAGGCTTGACTCCTCAATCCGTCGGTGTCTTGGGAGGCTATAAAGTTCAGGGGAAAGATGAAGAAAGCGCCCGCAAGCTGATTGAAGACAGCAAGCGCTGTGAAGAAGCAGGCGCGATTGCGCTCGTTCTCGAATGCGTCCCGGCAGCGCTCGCTGAACAGATTTCAAAGGAGCTCACGATTCCTGTCATCGGCATTGGAGCAGGCCCGGGTACGGATGGACAAGTTCTCGTATACCATGATGTTGTCGGACACGGAGTGAGCCGGACGCCTAAATTTGTAAAACAGTATGTGCAAATCGATCAGCCGCTTGAAAAAGCGCTTCGAGGATATGTTGAGGATGTCAGAAGCCGCGTGTTTCCTGAAGATGCTCATTCATTCCGTATCGATCAGCAAGTTCTTGAAGGATTATACGGAGGGAAATAAGCATGATTCAGATCCATTCAGCAAAAGATATACAAAATGTAACGAAAAATTATCGCAAAGAAGGCAAAACGATCGGTTTTGTGCCGACAATGGGCTTCCTTCATGAAGGCCATATGTCGCTTGTGGAAAAAGCGCGAAAAGACAACGATATTGTCGTGATGAGCATTTTTGTCAATCCTATGCAGTTCGGTCCGGGTGAAGACTATGAAGCGTACCCGAGAGATATCGAAAGGGACCGGCAACTTGCGGCCGACGGCGGAGTGGACATTTTGTTCACTCCTGAGCCTGAAGAAATGTACGGCCAGGAGCCGACGGTTACCGCAAGCGTGAAAAAGCGGACAGACGTCCTTTGCGGCCGTTCAAGGGAAGGTCATTTCGACGGTGTCGCAACAGTGCTCACAAAGCTGTTCAATCTCACCTTTCCGACAAGGGTTTATTTTGGCATGAAAGATGCGCAGCAGGTTGCCGTTGTCGACGGGCTGATCAACGACTTTTTCATGGATATTGAGCTGATCCCGGTTGAAACAAAACGGGAAGAAGACGGGCTTGCCAAAAGCTCAAGAAATGTCAATCTGCGAGCTGAAGAACGGCAGGAAGCACCCGCTCTCTATCAAGCCCTTCAGCGCGGCGCCGAGCTGATCCGCGATGGAGAGAGGGACGCGGCAGCTGTTAAGCGAGAGGTTCGGAGCATTCTTGAAAAAACGAGCGGTGTCATTGATTATGCGGATATTTATTCATATCCCGATCTGGAGATCAGGGAGCCATTGACTGGAAAAGTCATCATAGCGGTTGCCGTTCAGTTTTCCAAAGCCCGCTTAATTGATAATATCATCGTCGATATCCCGGCAGATCAAAAGGAGGATTTGTGATGTACCGTACCTTAATGAGCGCAAAACTTCACAGAGCGAGAGTGACGGAGGCCAATTTGAATTACGTCGGCAGCGTGACAATTGATGAAGATTTGCTGGATGCCGTCGGAATGATGGCAAATGAAAAAGTGCAAATTGTAAATAATAATAACGGGGCCCGGCTGGAAACGTACATTATACCCGGTGAAAGGGGGAGCGGCGTCGTTTGTTTAAACGGAGCTGCCGCCCGCCTTGTCCAGGTGGGAGATGTCGTCATCATCGTTTCTTATGCCATGATGTCTGAAGAGGAAGCCAAGACCCATAAGCCGAAGGTTGCCGTTTTGAACGAGAGAAACGAAATCGAGGAAATGCTGGGTCAGGAGCCAGCCCGTACCATTCTGTAGCCCCCTTGCCTTTAGGGGGCTTTCATATCGTTTAGAAAGCGTAAAAGGTGAAGCTTTTCCCCCCGCACCTTTCTAAAACGTGTTACACTTTTGTCGAAGGTATCGAAATTGAGGTGTCCATTGAATGAACAATCAACGATATGTGGTCATTGATGTGGAAACGACAGGTAATTCGCCGAAAAAAGGCGACAGAATCATTCAAATTGCAGCGGTTGTGATTGAAAATGGACAAATGACCGAACGTTTCTCCAAATATGTGAATCCTAATCAGCCGATTCCCGCTTTTATCGAGCAGCTGACGGGAATTTCAAATGAAATGGTTGAAAATGAAGAACCATTTTCGGCGATTGCCGAAGATATTTTTGAGTTGCTTCAAGACAGCTGTTTTATCGCTCATAACATTCATTTTGATCTTGCTTTTGTAAAGCATGAGCTGCAGCAGGCCGGTTTTGGCGAGCTTGAATGCAGCGTTCTCGATACGGTGGAGCTTTCGAGAATCGTTTTTCCGGGTTTTGACGGCTATAAATTGACTGAACTGAGCGAAGAGCTTCAGATTCGCCATGAAAACCCGCACAGGGCTGACAGCGATGCAGAAGTGACCGCTTTGATCTTTTTACATATGATGGACAGACTGAAAAGGCTGCCGATTCCTGTTTTGAAATCGATCAGACGTCTATCCTGGCATTTGATCAGCGACGCGCAGGAGCTTTTTGACGGCTTGATCGCTGAAAAAAGCGCCGATGCTGAGCTTGAGGCAGGCTTTATGAAGGTCGGTTCCTTTGTGATCAGGACCCCTGAAGACGAGGATGAAGAGGCCGGTCATAAGAGCCGGATCTCGCAGACAGAGCCGCTTATTTGGGAAAAAGACGGCGGGCTTTCTTCATTGGACGACCGGTTTGACAAGAGAGAAGGACAGACGGAAATGATGCGGGAGGTCTGGACCGCTTTTCAAAATCATGAGCATGCTCTGATCGAAGCCGCCACTGGAATCGGAAAAACGCTCGGATATCTCGTGCCGGCTGCAATCCATGCCAAGCAAACAGGCAAGCCGGTCGTGATCAGTACATATACGACATTGCTTCAGCAGCAGATGATCAACCGCGATATCCCGCTTTTGGAAAAGATTTTTCCTTTTCCGGTCAAAGCCGCGGTTTTAAAGGGTCGCTCCCATTATTTATCGATTCGCAAGTTCAAGCATATTTTACAGGAAGATGATGACAATTATGATAGCGTCCTTGCTAAAGCGCAAATTCTCGTCTGGCTGACAGATACAGAAACAGGAGATTTATCGGAAATTAATCTTCCGTCAGGCGGAAAGCTTCTCTGGGACAGACTGGCATATGATTCGCATTCATATGCAGAAAACAGCAGCATAAGGAAATTGTGTTTTTATGAGAGAGCCAAAGCGCGGGCGCAGAAGGCTGATATGATCATTACCAATCATGCGCTTCTGTTGACTGACGAAGCCAATCAGCGAATTCATACCGGTGATGCCGATACGTTTGTTATAGATGAAGCCCATCACTTTGAACGCGCGGCGGGTGAGCAGTATGGAGCAAGAGCAGACTATGTCTTTCTCCATAAAAGGTTGATGCGGCTCGGCACCCTCAAGCAAAGGGGGATTTTAAAAAAAGCCGAACGCCTCTACCGGTCCGCAGGCATTTCATCAGAATCTTTTTTCCAAATGGACGAATGGCTCGCTCAGCTTCTTGAAGAAAGCGATCTGTTCTTTACGGCTGTTCATTCTTTTGTCAAGCGGAGGAAACCAAGAAACGATCTAAACCGTCTCTTATATAAGATCGGCGAAACCGATGAAAGCAGGGCGTGGAGCAGACTTGAAGAAGGCGCGAGAAGACTGTGTTCCTTGCTGTATGACATGCACAGGCTGTTTACGGATCAAAAGAAAAGCCTCGCTGAAAAACAGGCTTCTTTTACCAGCCGCCAGGCGTTTTTGTTAGACGAATACGATTCATGCATGAACGACCTTGAAGAATATCGAAAGACGCTGGCCCGCTTGATGTTTGACCCTGTCGAAGATGAGGTCGTCTGGATTGAAATTGACGCGAAGGGCGCAAAAAACGCCGCGGCCATTTACGCTCAGCCGCTTGATACAAGCGAAATTCTGGCCGACCGGTTTTTTACCGAGAAAAAAAGCGTTGTGCTCACATCGGGGACGCTTGTCGTCGAGAATTCATTTGACTATATGATCAAAAAGCTCGGTTTAAGCGATTTCTATCCGAGGACCTTGCAAATCGAGGCGCCTTTTTCTTATGATAAGCATATGAACATCATGATTCCGACGGATGTGAGCCCGATTCAAAACGATCCTGAAGACTATATTCAGGATGTCTCACGTTATGTCAAGGCGCTTGCAAAACAGAAAAACGCCAAAGTGCTCGTCCTGTTTACGTCTCATGATATGCTGCGAGACGTCTACCATGCAATAAAACATGAGGAAGACTTTCCTTGTCAGCTCCTTGCGCAGGGGATTTCCGGCGGAAGCCCCGTCAAGGTCATGAAATTGTTTAGATCGTATCCCCATGCGGTTCTCCTCGGAACGAACCATTTTTGGGAGGGCGTTGACTTTCCGGGTGACGAGCTGACGACGCTTGTCATCGCAAGGCTGCCGTTCAGGCCACCTGACCACCCTGTTGAATCAGCCAAGTGCGACCGGGCAAAGAGAAGGGGAGAAAGCCCGTTTCAAGCGGTATCTCTGCCGGAAGCTGTCCTGGCATTCAGGCAGGGGATCGGCAGGCTGCTCCGCTCGGAGAAAGACAGCGGAACGGTCGTGATTCTCGACCGCCGCATCCGCACCTCTTCCTACGGCACGGTGTTTATGAAGGCTCTCCCCCCTGCAAAAGTCATGGAGCCTACATTCCTTGAGCTTGAAGCCTACATAGCCGGGAAAAACGGCTAAAAGCCGCATAAAGCGGCTCTTAAATGGTGTGGATTAAGGTTTTATATTTAAACGGTTATCCCGTTGTAACAACTAGTATGGCTTTAGGCACAAAGAGTATGAATTACAATTATTGTTTCGTTCGGAGGGATTTGAAAAATGGAAAACAAAATCGAAATTTTATCTACCGTAAGCGTCGAGCATTCAGAAGACCTGTATAAAATCGTCGACCTTTTGAACCGCACGCTCAAACGCGATGATCTTATGTTCGGCCTCGCTCTCGATGAAGAAGATCAAAAACAGGCCATTTTTACGATTTATCGTACTTAGGAGCAGAAAATGGGCAAAAAAACATTAATTTTCATACTGATATTTGGTATTATCTTTTTAACAGCACTTCTTGCGGGAGCGAATGTCTACCGTACGGCAATGGATCAGAAAAAAAGCGGCCACGAGCAGGCTGCCGAAACAGCCAAGCAGGAAGCAGGCTTAAAACAAGTTGACAGCGTGGAGACGTTTGTCGGCAAAGAAAAGCAGTACATTGTCACAGGGACGGACAAAAAAGGCAACAAAATGTATGTTTGGGTGCCTGCTGACAAAAAGCAGAAAACGATTTACAAAAAAGCGGCAGACGGCATTACCGGCCGCCAGGCTTCAAAAGCGGTTCAGGATGAAGGCCTTGTGTCTGAGCTTAAAGAGGTGCACCTTGCAAGGGAAGGCAATGTTCTATTGTGGGAAGTTACATACTTAAATAAAGATGGGCAGTACAGTTTAAGCTATGTGGACTTTATAAACGGAAAAATTCACAAAAATATTACGCCTTAGACGAAACAGGGGGAAATCAAGTTGAATCTAGCTAAAAGAGTATCAGCGTTAACACCATCTGCAACATTGGCAATCACTGCAAAAGCAAAAGATTTAAAAGCGGCAGGGCACGATGTCATCGGTCTTGGGGCGGGTGAACCGGATTTTAATACGCCTGAGCACATCATTGAGGCGGCTGTCCGTTCGATGAATGAAGGACATACCAAATACACGCCTTCCGGAGGTCTTGCGGCGCTGAAAGACAGCATCCGCGAAAAATTCAAGCGCGATCAGGGAATCGAGTACCGCCAATCTGAAGTTATCGTCTGCACAGGTGCAAAGCATGCTCTTTACACCCTATTTCAAGTGCTCCTCGACGAGGGGGACGAAGTGATTATTCCGACTCCGTACTGGGTCAGCTATCCTGAACAAGTCAAGCTTGCAGGCGGCAAACCGGTATTTGTAGAAGGCCTTGAGGAAAACAGCTTCAAAATTTCTCCGGAGCAGCTTGAAAAAGCCGTCACGGAAAAAACGAAGGCTGTGATCATCAATTCCCCAAGCAATCCGACAGGCATGATGTATACGGAAGAAGAGCTTAAAGCGCTCGGTGAAGTATGCCTTCGCCGCGACATTTTAATCGTATCTGATGAAATATATGAAAAGCTGATATACGGCGGAAAAAAACATGTATCCATTGCACAGCTTTCTCCAGAACTTAAAAACCAAACCGTGATCATCAACGGGGTTTCCAAGTCACACAGCATGACCGGCTGGAGAATCGGGTATGCGGCAGGCAGCGAACCGATCATTAAAGCGATGACGAACCTTGCCAGCCACAGCACGTCAAATCCGACATCTGTCGCACAATACGGAGCCATTGCCGCTTACAATGGACCAAACGAGCCTGTTGAAGAGATGAGAAAAGCTTTTGAAGACCGGCTGAACAAGGTGTATGAACTGCTTGTTGACATTCCGGGATTGACATGCCTGAAGCCTGAAGGGGCCTTCTACTTGTTCCCGAATGCAAAAAAAGCGGCAGAATCATGCGGCTTTTCAAGCGTTGATGAATTCGCCGAAGCGCTTTTGGAAGAAGAAAAAGTTGCGATCGTTCCCGGTTCAGGGTTCGGCGCACCGGACAACATCCGTCTGTCGTATGCGACATCCCTGTCACTTTTGGAAGAAGCGGTCACACGGATTCGCCGCTTTGTCGTGAATCGCAGCCGCTAGAAGCAAAAAGCGTCCGCAGCTGGACGCTTTTTGCATGCACGCAAGCTGCATTGACCTGAACGATTCAAAAAAGGTATAATATACGTTATGGACGTCAGAAAGAATGAGGGCTTGACCGAATTCTTTCGTGTTTTGGAGGGAAACGATAGTGAAAACAACAATAAACCAAGTGTACAAGCATGTTGGTGAAGAAGTAACAATCGGCGCTTGGATCGCCAACAAACGCTCAAGCGGCAAAATTGCGTTTTTGCAGCTAAGAGACGGGACAGGCTTTATCCAAGGAGTCGTCGTCAAAGCGGAAGTGGATGAAGAAACATTTCAAGCCGCTAAATCTGTCACACAGGAAACATCGCTATATGTAAAAGGCGTCGTCAAAGAAGACGAGCGTTCGCCACTCGGCTACGAGCTTGCTGTCACATCGCTTGAAGTCATCCATGAAGCGACAGATTATCCGATTACACCAAAAGAACACGGAACAGAATTTTTGATGGATCACAGACATTTGTGGCTCCGTTCAAAACGGCAGCACGCAACGATGAAAATCCGCAATGAAATCATTCGCGCTACATACGAATTTTTCAATAAGGAAGGCTTTGTTAAAGTCGATCCTCCAATTTTGACGGGAAGCGCACCTGAAGGAACGACAGAGCTTTTTGCGACAAAGTATTTTGACGAAGATGCCTACCTTTCGCAAAGCGGCCAGCTTTACATGGAAGCTGCTGCAATGGCTTTAGGAAAAGTCTTTTCATTCGGGCCGACTTTCAGAGCCGAGAAATCAAAAACGAAGCGCCATCTGATCGAATTCTGGATGATCGAACCGGAAATGGCGTTTGTCGAATTCAATGAAAACCTTGAAGTTCAAGAGAACTATGTCTCTTTTGTCGTCCAAAGCGTGCTTGAAAACTGCAAAATCGAACTGAATACGCTCGGCAGAGACACTTCAAAACTAGAGCTTATCAAAGCGCCTTTCCCAAGAATCACATATGATGAAGCGCTTCAGTTCTTAAAAGAGAAAGGCTTTGACGATATTGAATGGGGCGATGATTTCGGCGCTCCTCACGAAACGGCGATCGCTGAAAGCTATGACAAGCCGGTATTTATTACACACTATCCGACATCATTAAAGCCGTTTTATATGCAGCCTGCCCCTGACAGGGAAGATGTCGTACTTTGCGCTGACTTGATTGCGCCTGAAGGCTACGGTGAGATTATCGGCGGATCTGAACGGATCCATGATCTTGAGCTTCTCGAAGCACGCCTGAAAGAGCACGGTTTAGAATCGGATGCTTATCAATGGTATGCAGAGCTGAGAAAATACGGATCAGTTCCGCATTCAGGATTCGGACTCGGACTCGAACGGACGGTTGCCTGGATCTGCGGCTCTCCGCACGTCCGCGAAACGATTCCGTTCCCAAGACTATTAAATCGCTTATATCCTTAAGAAAAAAGTCTCCTGATTGCAGGAGACTTTTTCACAGTCATCCATGATATACTGGAAGGTAAGAGGTGTATCGAATGAAAAAACAGCACTTTATTAAGATGCAGGAGATGGGATCTGTCACCATTCCGAATCTGCTTTTTTTGAACTATCGGGAGCTTGGCTTAAACGAGACAGAATTCATGCTGCTCTTAAACATTAAAATGCATGTTGAGAGAGGTTCATTTTTTCCGACCCCGGAGGAATTAAGCAAGACGATGTCGATTGAAACCGAACAATGTATGAACATGCTGAGAATGTTCATTCAAAAAGGCTTCATCTATATAGAAGAATGCGAAGACCAGAACGGCATTAAGTTTGAAAAGTATTCGCTCGAACCTCTCTGGGGCAAGCTGTTTGAGCATCTTGAAATGGCCGAGCAGAAGCAACTTGCTGAACAGAATGAAGGCGAACAGAAGAGCCTTTATACGGTCTTTGAAGAGGAATTTGCGCGGCCGCTGTCTCCGCTGGAATGCGAGACGCTCAGCATCTGGCTTGACCAGGATCATCACGATGCACAGCTGATCAAACAAGCTCTCAAAGAAGCCGTCATATCAGGAAAACTAAATTTCCGATACATTGACCGGATTTTGTTTGAGTGGAAGAAAAACGGCGTTTCAACCGTCGAACAAGCCGCAAACTACAGCCAAAGATTCAGGCGGAAGACCGCTCCGCGGCAAAATGAGCAAAAGGAGTATACAAGACAAGTTCCTTTTTACAATTGGCTTGAACAATAAAGTGAAAGGTGAAGACATGCTGACAAAAAAACAGATCGAGTTTTGTTTAGAAACAATCGGTGAAATGTTTCCGTATGCTGAATGCGAATTAGTCCATGACAATCCGTTTGAACTTGTCATCGCCGTCGCTTTATCGGCCCAGTGCACAGACGCGCTTGTCAATAAAGTGACGAAAACGCTTTTCAAAAAATATAAAAAGCCTGAAGACTATCTTGCCGTTTCGCTTGAAGAGCTGCAGCAAGATATCAAATCGATCGGCTTATACCGGAACAAAGCCAAAAATATTCAAAAGCTCTGCAAAATGCTGCTGGAAGAATACAGCGGTGAAGTGCCGAAAGACCGGGATGAGCTGGTGAAACTTCCGGGCGTCGGGAGAAAAACCGCCAATGTCGTCGTTTCCGTTGCATTCGGTGTTCCTGCCATTGCAGTCGACACCCATGTGGAAAGGGTCTCAAAAAGACTCGGCATTTGCAGATGGAAGGATTCGGTCGCGGAAGTCGAAAAGACGCTGATGAAAAAAGTGCCTGAATCAGAGTGGTCTGTTACTCATCACCGCCTGATCTTTTTCGGACGCTATCACTGTAAGGCGCAAAGGCCGAAATGTGAAGAATGCCCGTTGTTTTCTCTGTGCAGGGAAGGACAAAAACGATATAAAAAAGGGCTGGTGAAGTTGCCGTGACAAGCGTTTCACTGTTGGACGAATACGAAAAAACGCTGCGGAAGAGAAGACCGGAATCCGGCGAAAGGCTTGACGTTCTTTCGGAAAATCCGCTCTGCTATGATTTTTTTCAGGACATAGAAGAAGACAAGCCGTGGGAGCATGCGGAAGAATGGGTCCCGCTTCTGTTTGCGGCTTGGGAGCGTACAAAAGAAAAGCTTCTGCCCGTCTTTAAAACGAGAAAGTCAAGGTGCAGCCAGGATGATATGCTAAACGGGGTGTGCTGCTTGATCGCAAGCCTCCACTGGACGATGGGGGAGCCTGTCAAAAGTCTCAACTGGGAGATCATCACCCGTAAGGATTTTGGAGCCAAGCCGATGAACTGGACGGAACGCCTCGAGTTTATCCTCCAGAAACCAACGCAGTACCATTGTTTTATTCAGCTTGACGAATTGTTTACGGAAATGAAAAAGCAATTTTATAAATATGTTGCCATCAATCATAAAAAAGCCACTCACTAAACTGTGAGTGGCTTTTTAGATTAATGGTTGCCGGTTGATTGACCGTTGGAATTTGTTTGTTGATCATCTGTGTTGCTGTCTTGATCCGGTTTTTTGTCTTTGTCTTTATTCTGATCTTTGTTTTGATCATCGGCGTCATCATCTTTTCTGCCGTCTGTATTACCCGGATTTTGATTGTTTTGATCCGTATTGCCTGAATTTTGATCATCCGGCTGATTTGAGTTGCCGTTATTTTGTTTGTCTTTGTCCTGATCATCATCAGCATCTTGCTTCTTCTCGTCATCCTCGTCTTTCTTTTTATCGTCCGCTTTTGACTCATCATCTTCAGCAGCGTTGACTTTAAGCGTCACAGAAGCAGGGTCGCTTTCGCCATCTTCAGTAACGGCCGTGACTTGGAATCTGTAGACGGATCCTTCTTTTGCATTCGGTATGACGGCTTCTTTCGCGCTGCTGCTTTGAACTTCGCTGTATCCGCCTCCGTCAATTGATTGTTTGACTTTAAAGGATACATCACCGTCTCCGGAATATGACCATGAAAGCTTGATGCTCTTTGATGCTTCATCATATTCTGCACTCAACCCTGTCGGCTTGTCGGCATCTTCTTTTTCCTCAAATTTTTTCGAAACAGTCGTCGGCTGTGTGCCTTTTACAAAGTACTCAGTGACTTTTTTATCGCTAGGCGTGTTGCTGCTGGCGAGCACCGGCGGATTCGAGCCTTTTAGAACGGTCGCTTCAACGACGCTGTCAGGCTTTTCAAATGAGCCGCTGCCGTTGTCCACCTTGGCAATCAGTTTTTTGAACAGGAGCTTGGCGACTTGCTGTTCGTTTGCGCTCAGCGAATTAAAGCCTTCTTTACCGGTCCAGACCGCTGCCGTATATTGCGGCGTATAGCCGACGAACCATGAATCCCTTGCTCCGTTTCGATTTATGCCGTGTTTTCTAATGTCGTCCTCGGTAAAGTTCGTCGTACCCGTTTTACCTGCTACAGTAACGCCATTGACTTGTGCGGCTGTTCCTGTTCCTCGCTGAACAGCACTTTTCAGCATATCCGTTATCATAAACGCGGTATAATCGCTCATGGCTGCCTTTGATTCAGGCGTCAAATCAAGCTTTGTGCCGTCATTGAATTCCACAGCGGTAACGGTATGCGGCTCATTATAGTAGCCATTGTTCCCGAATGCGCTGTACGCTCCGGCCATTTGCAGAGGCGACACACCGTTTCCGAAGCCGCCGATTGCGTAAGCTTCCACTAAATCATCTGAATTTATGTTAAGACCAAGATTGCCTGCGAATTTTACAATATTGTCTTTTCCGGCTGCCTGGAATGCTTTCAAAGCTGGAACGTTTCGAGAATCGACAAGTGCCTCTCTCATCGATATCCAACCTCTGTGTTTTCTGTCATAGTTGTTAATCGGATCTCCGGTCGTATACGTGTATGCTTCATCGTTAATCTGTTCATACGTCGACCATTTCTTGTTCTCAATGACAGGGCCGTAGTCAAGGATTGGCTTAATCGTTGAACCTGGTTGACGTTTCGTATCTACTGCATAGTTAAATTCGCCTGCTTTCCGGTCGCGTCCGCCGCCGAGCGCGCGGATTTCTCCGGTCTTCGTATCAAGCAGGGTGAGGCCGGCCAGCATTTTCTCGGTATACGGGATCGAATCGCCGTCCATCAGCTCATCCACATAATCTTGTGCGTCTGTATCAATCGTCGTGTAAATCTTCAGTCCGTCCGTTCCCGGAGTGACGTTCGCTTTTTCTTTCACTTCGGCGACGGCCTGCTCGATAAACGCGCTGTATTTGTTGGACGTTGATTTTGCGTACTCCTTCGGAGAGACAAGGCCTTTTGTGACGGCTACTTTTTTCGCTTTGTTGTACTCTGCGTCAGAGATAAAGCCGTGTTTGTTCATCAGGCTCAGCACGACGTTGCGCCGTTTCTCGGCTTTTTCCGGATGTTTGATCGGGTTGTAGTTATTCGGGCTTTGCGGCATGCCGGCAAGCGTTGCGGCCTGCTCGACCGTCAAGTCGTTTAGATCTGTAACCCCGTAGAACTGCTCAGCCGCTTTTCCGACACCGTAGGCCTGCGGCGAGAAGTAAATCCGGTTTAAATACATTTCAAGAATCTCGTCTTTTGAATATTTTCTTTCAAGCTGGAACGACAGCCAGACTTCCTGGACTTTCCGTTTCAGCGTTTTTTCATGTGACAGAAGGGAGTTTTTGACGACCTGCTGTGTGATCGTACTTCCGCCTTCAGAACCGAATCCGCCTTCGAAGTTTGCCAGAAGCGCTCCTCCGATCCGGATCGGGTCGACGCCGTGGTGGTCATAGAAACGCGCGTCTTCCGTTGCAAGAAATGCGTTTTTGACGGAATCAGGGATGTCTTTAATCGACACGTATGTCCGTTTTTCCGAACCAATTTCGGCGATTTCTTTTCCGTTTTTGTCATAGATTGTGGAAGAGTACGGTGTTTTCAGTTTTGCTTCATCAAGGGACGGCGAGTCCGCTACCATCACCGCAAAAGTGACGCCCCCGGCAATCAAGCCGATAACACCGATGATTAAAATGGATAAAAGAATTTTCTTGAACAATCCTGCTTTTTTCTTTTTCTTGGGTTTAGAATGAGTATTAGACCTGCTTTTGCCCTGCTGGGCTTTTCGCCGTTCCTGGCGGCTGTTAAATTGATCTGACATAACATCTCAACCTTTCGTTAGTTAAACCTTTCCGCTCACATGACTTTAAAATCATAATTTATGATGGCGAAAAATACAACTGATCAATAATCTTAATATAATCAATTCTTGGCGAGTATCCAAGTGAAATGGGGTGAGCGGCTTCCTGAAGCTCGTCTTTTCGGATCGATTTTCGGCCGTTTTGTTTTTTGCGCTCCCAGAAATAAAATAATTTTTCTGCTTCCAAAAAATAAATTTCTTCAAAAGCGGATATGATAACAAAACAAATGCCGTCTTGCGCCACAACCTGCTTCATATGCTCGATCTGATGATCGTGGAAATTCTGAAGCGGAAAGGAGGTCCGGCTCTTCGTTTCTTTCGCTTCAAAATCGATGTAGCGGCCTTTATAAACCCCATTATAATCAGTAGTTGACGACTGCTTGAAATATGCTTCCTTGATCACCGCAGCGCTTCGCTTCGGGTAATCGACCTGAACAATCTGTACAGGTGTCGGTTTTTTATGGATGACCGCAATCGAATGAGATTGATAATACATATTCGTTTCATTCAGGTCATCTTCGAGGGTCATGCCGCGATTGGAATACGACGGCTTCTTTTGCAAGGATGAGGCAGCTGTTTTCGGCTGATACGATTTGCCGTTCGGGTAACGAATCACTTTCTTCATCCTCCTTTTACAAAAAATCTGGATACTAACGGAAGTGGCTGATCTTGCACAACACATTTTCCGCGGCGGAGCTGACGAGCCGCATTCAAGAGCTGACCGCAAAACTGAACAAGGACAATATCTCACGGACAAATGCCTACAAACGCTACTTTGACCGCCATCCTGAAATCAAGTGGTCGCTTTTGGCTTCATTTGTTTCCAGGAATGCCGGCTGGTCAATGACCGATTTAAAAGGGCGTTTATTCGAGCTCGGACTTACGGCTTTTCAGCAGAAATGGCTGTTTTTAACGTATGAGAGAGCGAACTGGCTGATTTTTTCGGACGCCTATCCGCAGCTCCTGTTATACCAGTGGTCCAAGCAGCTTGGCCAGCCGCTGTTTCATTTGCTCTCCTCATTTGGCGTGTCTTCATTTATGAAAACGGAATGGGAGCGGTTCTGGCATGAGCGCGATCAAAAGCGGCTCATGTATGCTCTCATTATAAATGAACAAAACACTATCCAAACTCCTATTATACAAAATCCTTTGTTTAAAAAGAATGTTTTTCAGACGATTCCTTTTCAGCTATGTGAATGGTTTCACTTCAATACGGTCATTTTTCCGACGGTTGAAGGCGTTTTTTACGGCGTGTCTGTCAAACGCTTCACTAGTTTAAAGGAAAGGATCAAGCTCGGCAAGCAATTAAGCGAGCTGCTGTTTTCGCCTGAGCTTTTCCCCGGTTTTTTCCACTTTACATCACGTGTTCCGCATACCGGGTCGCGCTTTGATATGGAGCGCTGGGCAGGGGTTAAAATCAGAACTTCGCCGTTTTTGAGAACATGTTATCCCGTTGTTGCCCATTCATTAGACGGATTAAAATGCGATTGGTTTCGCGGAGGAAAGAGAGAGGCGATGTTCAAAGATGAAAAACTGCCGAAAACGATCGAAATCACCGATTGGTATTTCCAAAAAAGAAGGCAGCTGCAGGCATTGTTTTCGCTGGAGCATTGGCTGAATAAGAGGTAAAACAGAAAAAAGCAAGGGTTCTCCTTGCTTTTTAAGTGGACGGGCGGTTAGGTCCGCCTAATTTCTTATCCAGTGTGTCTGTTTGTTTAGCATCAGGTTTTGTTTTCGCAGGTGTTTTCTTTTTGTTGTTTTCCACAGCGGGCACCTCCTTACCTTTTTAGATTTTGCAAAAAAGCGCTGATCATACCATTTTTCGCAAGATCACTTGTCGAAAGCGGCGCGTTTGGCTGGAAAATGAGTTTCTTTGGCGGTTTGCTTCTAGTTTTGTCAGCTGCGGAGGAGAGGGGGCGCATAGGGGAGAATGCATAGAAGGCGATCAAAAAGGAGGGAAGCAAATGAACGGATGTGCAAGCAAAGACTCGGTCCTTCAAATGCTTTTGGAAACGGAATCAGCCATGTCGTCTGCTGAGAAGGCTTTGACAGAAGCCGTACGCCGGGCGGAGCATGAAAAGCAGGCTGCATGGAACGAACGGCTCGATCTGATTGAAAAAGAACTGGCAGAGCTCTTGGCTTGTTTAAACAGCACGTTAATGGGAGTGGAGCCAAGAGGAGAGACGGCATAAGCCGGATTCGTTGTAACGGTCGTCTTCCTTTGGTACGATAAACCCGAGGTGAAAAAATTGGATAGACAATCTCTTCTTAAACAGACACGGGAATTAATCCGCCTTGTAAAAGAAGCGGAAGAACGATACAGTAAGGGAAAAGAGGAAGGGACGGAATACGATTTTTTCGAAGTTGTCAAACCTTCTGTCGAGAGATTCGAACAAACAGTGAAAAGCTGGCTGGCAGAAAGCCTGTCTTATATCAAGGCCAGTCGGCCAAAATACATTTACGGAGAACAGCTCAACTCGGTTGAGGAAAATGCAAATGAAATTTTCATGCAGTCCTATTTTTGCAAAATCCATAAAAAACGCTTTAAAGATCTGACGGAATCCGTCCTTTATACGCTGAAAAACGTAGAAGACGATATATTAAAAGAAGACCGGGCCTAATCCCGGTCTCAGCGTGCTGACAAACCCTCGCATTCGTTGTCAGGTCTGCGCGTCGGTGCTCACGAATTCCAACATTCGCTGCGCTCCGATGCTCGACCTTCCTAGACTGCAAGGGTTTTCATTCACGCTGAAAAGATGACAAAATCCCAAAACTAAGAGCAGTTTTGGGATTTTGTCAATAATCTGAGAAGACCGGGCCTAATCCCGGTCTTCTTTTTTAATAGGGCTGTTTGTTTAGCTGGCGTCGGTATTCATATCATAAGCAGGGTGCTGTGCGCCATTCGCTTCAAGAACTTTCATACTTGTGCGAAATTCGTTTAATGTCAGATGTCCCTGGATATACAAAAACTTGGCGAAATCCATCAGTTTGTTCATGCAGTCTGTCTCATACTGTTTCATCTCGGCAAAACAATTTCTTAAGTATGATACGTTCATATGGTGCATCCCCTCTCCTTTATATTAATAATATCGTACCATAACAATTCGACTTTTTTCTGTTTTTCAAATATTAAAATTTTCGACACTTTTTGACAAACCTGTGACAGAACCTTTGGAACAGGAAATGCCTTTATATCATACACATATAAAAAAGGGCTTTAGGAGGAGAGGAAAGATGGGAGAGAGGAGAACCGCCGTATATCCTTATTCCGGCCCCGGTGCGTATGTTCAAGCCGATCAGCAAAACCATTATGCCTATCATCCCGTTCAGCCGTACTACAGTCAGGAAACCGTCCCGTACGCTCATCCAGTTCAGCGGCCGCAGGCATATCAGCAGCCGATTGAGCAGAATGTGGACCCGTTTTCAGTCCATCATCAGCCTGTTCAGCAGCAAATGCAGCCGCCGCTTCCGCCGTTTCAGGCATTTCCTTATCAGCATCCATATCCCTCGCCGCGGCCGAATCTCCACCAGCCATCACAGTTTCAAAGCTTTCTGTCGCAATTCAAAAAAAAGAACGGGCAGTTTGATTTCAGCAAAATGATGGACACCGCGGGCCAGATGGTGAGCACGGTCAACCAGGTCGGAGCGCTGGCCAAAGGGTTTATGGGATTCTTCAAATAAAAAAAGCATGGATGAAGGTCATTCATGCTTTTTTTGCTCCGGAAATGAGACTGTGAGGATATTTCGGTTCCACGACGTCTTCATTGTTTCTTCGCGGACGGGATATGGGAGCAGAACGGTTCTGGACAGGCTTGTAAATGATGAAGATCCGCCGCTTTCTTGTTTCTCCTTCAAGGCGATATGAAGATACCTTGATTTCGCTTCAATCATGATATCTCCGTTTTGAAACGTTTCAGGAACGGCGATGTCGACGTGAAGCGCCTCATTCTCCTCTCTGATGTTCATAGAAATGGTGGAATTCTGAAGCTGGTCTGATATCAGTTTTTGGAATGAATTTAAAATATCGTGGAAAGGTGAATTGTAAAATAACTGTTCAACCGCTTCTTGAATTTCGTCTTTCTTGCTTAGCGAATGATTGTCGTTTTCCTTGAAATCCATTCTTCATCACCCCGGTTTTTTTATTTTCAGCTTATGCAGGGGCTCTTGGTATGGTTATTCATTGATGGGAATTTGAAAGTGTGGTTAAATAGTGGGGAATCCAAAGATTTGATATTTAACCTGTTCCTCTTTTAATAGCCATCATAAAGAGGCGTTTTGAAAGGAGCCCAACTGTATTGCTGAAAAAATTATTCGGTATTGGTCAGAAACAAAATGATGTGAAAGAAGAAACCGTTTTTTCACCGGTTGACGGACAAGTTTTGGAACTTTCAAAAGTCCCTGACCCCGTTTTCTCCCAAAAGATGATGGGTGACGGAATGGCTGTCGAGCCTTCCGCAGGCGAGATCGTATCACCTGTCGACGGGGAAGTGATCCAGCTGTTCCATACAAAACATGCCATCGGCATCCGTTCACTGTCCGGCGTGGAACTCTTGATTCATATCGGTCTGGAAACCGTAGCGATGGAAGGCGAAGGTTTCACAGCCCATGTCAAAGAAGGAGACAAAGTCAAAGTCGGCGATCCTTTGATAACGTGCGATTTGGAACTGATCAAGGAAAAAGCGAGCAGCACCATTACGCCGATCGTCATTATGAACGGCGATGTGTTGGAGCGCGTCACAAAACATGAAGAGGCAAAGGCGAAAAAAAGCGAGACAAAGCTCATGGAGCTTAAAGTTAAGTAACAGCAAAAAAGCAGAGAGCGATTCTCTGCTTTTTCATTTTCTCAGGAAATCACCTCTTTCAGAACGAACGGACATTCGCTAAAATAGAAGGGAGAGGTGACAGCGTTGTTTCAAAATCGAAATTTGACAGATATGATTCAGCTTCTGAAAGAAGACCAAGCTTTCAGCAAGCAAATTGTTCATTGGCATACAATTGCGGAAAAAGAAGCGGATTACCGCGATTTTCCTGAAGGTTTAGATAAAAGAATCGTGCATGCTTTACAGCAAAGAGGGATAGAAAAGCTGTATTCCCATCAGGCTGACGCGTTTCTGAACAGCGCCGCCGGCAAAAACGTGACGCTTGTGACGCCGACGGCATCTGGGAAGACGCTTTGCTACAATCTGCCCGTCATTCAGCGGATCACAGAAGACCAAGATGCGCGCAGCTTATATCTTTTTCCGACAAAGGCATTGTCACAGGACCAAAAAAGCGAACTGAATGAATTAATTGATGAAATCGGTGCGTCGATCAACTGTTATACATATGACGGAGATACGTCGCCTTCGATCAGGCAGAAAGTCAGAAAAGCAGGACATATCGTCATTACAAACCCGGATATGCTGCACTCGGCGATCTTGCCCCATCATACAAAATGGGTGTCATTGTTTGAAAATCTGAAATATATCGTCATCGATGAGCTTCACGTATACAGGGGAGTCTTTGGCAGCCATGTAGCCAATGTCATCAGGAGGCTGATGCGGATCGCTGAATTTTATGGAAGCAAGCCGCAGTTTATCTGTACATCCGCGACGATCGCCAATCCATTGGAGCTCGCTGAGACGCTCACAGGGCAGCCGATGCATCTGATTTCAAACAACGGCGCCCCGTCGGGAAGAAAGCACTTTTTATTTTACAACCCGCCGATGGTCAACCGTTCGCTTAACATCAGGAAAAGCGCGACCCTTGAAGTGAGAAAGCTCGCATCCGAATTTCTGAAAAACGGCATTCAGACGATTGTGTTTGCAAGAAGCAGAGTCCGGGTTGAAATTATATTGACATACTTGCAGGAAGTGATGAAGCCGATTGTCGGTCCTCATTCGATTCAGGGGTACAGGGGCGGCTATCTGCCGAACGAGCGGCGCGTCATTGAAAAAGGCCTTCGCAGCGGGGACATTAAAGGTGTTGTCAGCACGAATGCGCTTGAGCTGGGCGTTGACATCGGACAGCTGCAGACATGCATCATGACCGGATATCCGGGAACGATCTCGAGCGCCTGGCAGCAGGCCGGCCGTGCCGGAAGAAGGCACAACGAAGCGCTGATTGTCATGGTGGCAAGCTCCGCCCCGCTCGATCAGTACATTGTACAGAATCCGGACTATTTCTTTAAACAAAATCCCGAGACTGCTGTCATTAATCCGGATAACCTGGTCATTCTTGTCGATCATATCAAATGCGCAGCCTTTGAATTGCCTTTCAAAAGTACGGACACATTCGGCGGTGCCGAAATCGAGGATATTCTTGACTACCTGGCAGAAGAAAGAGTCCTCCATTTAACCGGGAACACGTATCACTGGATGAATGACGCTTTTCCGGCGCACGGCATCAGCTTGAGGTCGGCTTCTCAGGAAAATGTTGTCATTGTTGATCAGTCAAAGCGCGAGAAGGCGAAAGTAATCGGGGAAATGGACAGGTTCAGCGCCATGACGCTGCTGCACGATGAAGCCATTTATTTGCATCAAGGCATCCAATACCAGGTGGAAAAGCTTGACTGGGAGGAGAAAAAGGCGTTTGTCCGTGAGGTTCAAGTTGATTACTATACGGATGCCAATCTTGCCGTCCTATTGAGAGTTCTCGAAGTTGACAAGGAGAAAAAGACGGAAACCGCAGCGTTCGGTTTTGGGGATGTGACCGTTCAGGCAAAAGCGACGATTTTTAAGAAAATAAAATTTGAGACGCATGAAAATATCGGTTCAGGACCGATTCATCTGCCTGAAGAGGAACTGCATACCAATGCGGCTTGGGTGCAGGTGAACGATGACGAGCGGCTAAATTGGAATGACATCAAATTGGAAGAGGCTTTGCTTGGAACTGCAAACGTCCTCGGACATGTCGCCGCCTTAAAAGTGATGTGCGATCCGTCTGACCTGCACGTTTTTCCGCAAATTAAAGCCGTTCATAACGAAAAGCCGACGATCTTTTTGTATGATCGCTATCCCGGCGGAGTGGGGCTGTCTCAGAAAGTGTATGAACAAATGCCTGAGATCATCAATGAAGCGCATCGGCTGATTTCAAGATGTCCGTGTGAGTCAGGATGCCCTTCCTGCATAGGAGTGGGCGGCAGCGGCGATCAGACAAAAAACAATGCGCTGCGCCTTTTAAAAGGCTGGAAAGGTTGAGCGGCATGTCTTTAAAACGAAAACTTAACCGCTATAAGCATCACCTGGGAAATCAAGCGAAAGAAGAAAAAACGGATCCTCCGGCAGAAAAGCGGACTTCCATGTCCGTCGGTTTTGAGAAAGAATGGGCCGAACTCGGTGTTAAACCGTATGTGTTTGAGGAATGCTATTGCCTAATCAGGGAAATCGTTTATCCGTTGACACATGTTCATGGCCATTACGCGTTTTCTGAGCTGCATGAGACGGTTCGGCGCTGGAACAACAGCGCCGTTTCCCATTCGCTTTCAAGCAAAGGATATACACCGAGCCAGCTTTTTTTCTTTGACACGGAAACGACCGGTCTCGGAGGAGGAGCCGGCAATGCGATCTTTTTGCTCGGCCATGCACGGGTGTATGACGACCGCGTAGTCGTTAAACAGCATCTGCTGCCAAAGCCGGGGCACGAAGCCGCCCTCTATCACAGCTTCCTGAGTGAAGTCGATATTCAGTCTCTTGTCACCTATAACGGGAAAGCGTTCGACTGGCCCCAGGTGAAAACGAGGCACACGCTGATCCGCGACAGGGTCCCAAAGCTGCCGGATTTCGGCCACTTTGACCTGCTCCACGGATCACGCCGCCTTTGGAAGCATAAATTTGACCGCGTCTCTTTGGGGACGGTGGAAAAGGAAGAGCTGGGCGTTGTAAGAACTGAAGATACGCCGGGCTACCTGGCGCCGATGATGTATTTTCATTTTTTAAAGGAGGAACGTCCGGAAATCATTGAAGGCGTTTTGCACCACAATGAGCTTGACGTGCTTTCTTTAATCTCTCTTTACATCCATTTATCGAAAAAAATCCTCGCCCCGGAGCAGACAGCAGAGGCAAATGAAAAGTATGCGATGGCAAAGTGGCTCCTCGCCAACCGGGAGACAGAGCTTGCGACAGCGCAATTGCAGGAGCTTGAAAAAAAGCCTTTTGAGCAGTCTGAACGCGCATCATTCGATTTATCCATGCAGTACAAAAAACAAGGCATGCTAAAAGAAGCCGCAGCCCTTTGGCTGAAGCTCCAAAATGGAGAATATGGAAAAATCGCCTGGCGCGCAGGCATCGAACTCGCCAAATACCTTGAACATCAAAAGCGTGATATCCGGGCCGCTCTCGAAGTAACGGATAACCTGCTCAAGCAGCACAGTTCACAAAAGTTTGAACTGACCGAAAAAGAAATGGCCGGCCTCTTGAAACGGCGCAAGCGGCTAGAGAGGAAATACGGACGAAATATTCCCCGGGCAAGCGCAGAAAACGACGATCTTCGAAAGCCAAACATTTCAAGCATGTTATGAATTGTAGAAACCGATCGCTTCTTGTAAAATAGCGTTAGAATGGTGTGAAGGGAGCGTCGATATGTATAAGGGGCTGTTTTATCTGTTTTTTGTCGTCGTACTGTTTATCGTATTGATCATGACGAATTTCAAGGAAAGCTTTATGGCTTACTTTTAAAATAGGTTTTTATATTAGTACATGTTTACCCCTTGCTTCATAGTTTAATAGTGTATATAGAAGCTTAAAGAAAGGGGAATTTTCATGCACTGTAAACCGCATGTAATGGCGCCGATTGTTCATCCTACTCAATGCTGCTACAACCATACGCAAAGCAAAACCGTCGTACCGCACATTCACCCGCAGCACACAACGAATGTCAACCATCAGCATTTTCAGCATGTTCATTACTTCCCGCAAACTCAATCAGCTGTCAACCAGGCATCACACCAGCACTTCGTGAGCCCTGGCGCAGGAATGATGCCCGGGCCTGGAGCGATGCCGGGACCTGGAATGGGTATGGGCCCTTACTAAAAAGGATTTTCGGAAGTTTTGTCAGGATGAACGAGCGCCGGATTGAACGTGAGCAACAGAATATCTTTTAAAAAAATGGGGCGGAATACGGCCCCATTTTTTAGCAGGTGATTATGATGAAAGTATTGGCCGTTACAGGGTACAAGCCGTTTGAACTCGGGATTTTCAAACAGGATGACAAGGCCCTGTTCTACATAAAAAAAGCGCTTGAAAACCGACTGATCGCCCTGCTTGAGGAAGGCCTGGAATGGATCCTTATCTCAGGCCAGCTCGGTACGGAACTATGGGCGGCGGAAGTCGCGTTTTCGCTGCAGGAAGAATATCCCGACTTGAAAGTGGCGGTCATCACTCCGTTTTTGGAACAGGAAAAGAAGTGGAACGAGAAAAACCAAGAGCAGTATGAAGCTGTGCTCGCAGCCAGCGATTTCACTGAAAGCTTGACACACAGGCCGTACGAAAGCCCGGTCCAATTTAAACAAAAAAACCGGTTTTTCATCGAAAAGGCGGATGGCTTATTGATTCTGTACGACGAAGAAAGAGAAGGTTCGCCTGTGTATATGCTGAATGAAGCAAAAAAGGCTCAGGAAAAACGCGATTTTCCGATTTACACGATTACGATGGATGACCTGAGAGTTACCGTTGAAGAATGCAGCTTTTATGAAGAGTAAAAAGTGCAAGAGAAAATTTGACATTGCACACGTTTTCTGAAAAAATATAAGATGATGATTCACGATATGAGGTGAAAAAGATGCTTGCTGATAAAGTGAAGCTTTCTGCTAAAGAAATTTTAGAAAAAGAATTCAAAACAGGAGTCAGAGGCTATAAACAGGAAGATGTTGACAAATTCTTGGACATGGTCATTAAAGATTATGAAGCCTTCCATCAGGAAATCGAAGAATTGCAGCAGGAAAACCTGCAGTTGAAAAAACAGCTTGAAGAAGCCAACAAGAGACAGCCGGCTCAATCAAATACGACCAATTTTGATATTCTAAAACGGCTTTCCAATTTGGAAAAACATGTGTTTGGAAGCAAATTATACGATTGATGAAAACCGCTTGCCCTTTAGAACAAACTAAGTTATAATAGTTGATGTCTTAACGTTCGGGTAATCGCTGCAGATTTTAAATCTGTAGAGGAAAGTCCATGCTCGCACGGTGCTGAGATGCCCGTAGTGTTCGTGCCTAGCGAAGTCATAAGCTAGGGCAGCCTTGCAGAAGGCTGACGGCAGGAAAAAAGCCTACGTCCTTTATGGATATGGCTGAGTATCCTTGAAAGTGCCACAGTGACGAAGTCTCACTAGAAATGGTGAGAGTGGAACGCGGTAAACCCCTCGAGCGAGAAACCCAAATTTTGGTAGGGGAACCTTCTGGACGGAAATGAACGGAAAGAAGGACAGAGTTGACTCTGTAGATAGATGATTACCACCCGAGTACGAGGCTTAGCAGCCGACAGCAGTACGACGGAACAAAACATGGCTTACAGAACGTTACACACTATTATGATGATGACAATGTATAAGCTCTCCGCAGGTAGGAGAGCTTTTATCATGTAAAAAACATACATAAAACAGGTGATATGATGAAAACCTATACATTAATTGCAACAGCGCCGATGGGAATTGAAGCGATCGTTGCCAAAGAGGTGCGAGATCTTGGATATGATTGTACGGTTGACAACGGCAAAGTCGTGTTCGAAGGTGATGCCCTCGCCATCTGCAGAGCCAATCTGTGGCTGAGAACCGCTGACAGGGTGAAAGTGCAGGTTGCCGAATTTACGGCCAAGACCTTTGACGAGTTATTCGAGAAGACAAAAGCGATCGACTGGAGCGCCTATCTTCCTGAACACGCCTCATTCCCCGTGACGGGAAAGTCTGTTAAATCAGTGCTCGCAAGCGTGCCGGACTGCCAGCGCATCGTCAAAAAAGCGATCGCCGAGAAGCTCAAATCAGCGTATCAGACACAAGGCGGGTGGCTTGAGGAAACAGGCCCGGAATATAAAATCGAGGTCTCCCTTTTAAAAGACAAAGCGGTTATTACGCTTGATTCATCCGGAGCCGGGCTTCATAAACGGGGATACCGAACAGGCCAAGGGGAAGCGCCGCTGAAAGAAACCCTTGCTGCAGCATTGATTCTATTGACAAATTGGACGCCTGACAGACCTTTCGTCGATCCGTTTTGCGGTTCGGGCACGATACCGATCGAAGCGGCTTTGATCGGCCAAAATATCGCGCCGGGTTTCAACAGGGATTTTGCATCCGAAAGATGGGAATGGATCGGCAAAGAAGTGTGGGATCAAGCGAGGCTGGAAGTCGAAGACAAGGCGAATTATGACCAGCCGCTTTCAATTTCGGGGTATGACCTGGATCATCGTATGATCGAGATCGCCAAGGCGAATGCCGAGGAAGCGGGACTCTCCGATTTCATCGAATTTAAGCAAATGCAAGTAAAGGATTTCCGGACGAAAGAGGAATACGGCGTGATCGTCGGAAATCCGCCGTACGGGGAACGCCTCGGAGAAAAGAAAGCGGTCGAAGCCATGTATAAAGAGATGGGCGAAGCATTTGCCGGACTTGATACGTGGTCTGTTTACATGCTGACATCAAACGAGCGTTTTGAAGAGTGCTACGGGAAAAAAGCGACAAAAAAACGGAAACTTTTTAACGGTTTTATTAAGACGGACTATTACCAGTATTGGGGGAAAAGGCCGCCAAAATCGAATAAAGAGAAGTGAAGTTAAAAGGCTGCCATGAAACGGCAGCCTTTTTTTCTTTCCATAGCCGGAAAGCCGCCGAACGGCGTTTTTAAATTCGCGCCCCCTCGGGTTTAATCGTTAAAAGCGCATGGTAAAACATCGATTCACTAGTAAATCCATGAATCATTTTTCTTTTTATAAGACGAGTCATAGCATTTTTTGCGCGGCTCGTAATAGCAGTCTTTCCTGCAAGGTTTGTGGTAATCGTAGTCTTTTTTGCAATCATCATGGTAGTAATAGTCCTTTTTGCAATAATCGTAATCCTTCTTGCAAGGCTTGTGGTAATCGTAGTCTTTTTTGCAATCATCATGGTAGTAATAATCCTTTTTGCAATAATCGTAATCCTTCTTACAAGGCTTGTGGTAATCGTAGTCTTTTTTGTAATCATCATGGTAGTAATAATCCTTTTTGCAATAATCGTAATCCTTCTTGCAAGGATCATGGTAATAAAAGTCTTTCTTGCAGGGCTCATGATAGTAAAAATCTTTTTTGCAATAATCGTGATCCTTTTTGTAAGGATCATAATCATAATCCCAATAATCTTTCTTTGCCGGTTCATAATAGTACATAAACTCTCCACCTTTAGTCTATAAATTTTTAAGTCCCTACAGGGTATGATAGAAAAACAGAATAGACTGGGTTTTTATTGTGGATAAAGCGCACATTGTCTAACACAGTCCTTGCTATCTGATGTTAAGGTTGCGTTTGACTGACAAAAGGGTGTTTGACCACTGTGAAAACGGTTAAACGTAATTGTTGATATTTGATAACTTCCCCGAAATTTTGATACAATCCAGATAAGAACAAACATTCGATGGGAAGTTATCTAGGTGAGCCAAGCGTTTAGTACCGGCAAATTACCACACACCCAAAACAAGATGTCGCTACGAAATATCTTGGTTTTTATTTGTTGATAGTCGAATGACAGAGACATATGACAGTTTACGCCTCGCAAAAATGAATGTGCAGTCCTCATTCAACCATTAAGCGGGATTGTTAAAAGGTGGTAATGCTGTTTTCAACAATCGAACTGAATAGAGATTATAAAATGTTGAAAAATAAAAACGAAAAGTGAGGTTTGTATATGAATCCTGTCAGCCAAGAAATCCAAGATTTGTCCATTCAATCTTTGGAGTCAACTTTTAATAAACTAACAAATGCTTATAAAAGCACGACAGAAAAAGGTTCAAACACAACTCTTGTCAAAAAGAGGCTAAACGCAGTAAAAATTGGTTTAGAAAGCCTAAAAGGTACTTGGAATGGAGAAGATTTTGGCTATAACGAAGAAATCATATTGACTTCTAAAGAAGTTTTACAAGGTATCATTCCATCTATTGAAAAACAAATAGCAAAAGCAAAAGAAGGCAGTCCCCAAAAAACATTAAATGAGCGTCGCTTGATTGCACTAAAACTGGCAATCGAATCTTTGGAGAACCGTCTTATATAAGACGGTTCTTAAATTTTTTAATTGTTCCGGAATCGGGTGAGTTACATAACAAGATTGAAGGAAAGGCCCTTTATTTTTGCGTATTTATCAACACCCAAATTTAGCAGAGCCTCAAAGAAAGAAAAAACATAAAATCAGCCTGTATAAAAACGATTCATCCTGCATATACTCGGGATTATTGATTTTGAAAAGGGGTGATTTCATGTTGAACAGCGATCACATTCAAATGATTCAAAAAGCGCTGGAGACGTCAGAAAACCAGCTCGAGGACATTGGCGATGAGCGGCTTACATATGCGAAGGAAGAATTGAAAAACGCGATCAGCCATATGGAATCGACGGATCATCCGTTTTTGACGCATTCGATTTACCGGAAATAGTTGAGAGAGGCTTCCTGCTCCTTTTTTCAAATCTTTCTTGTTGAATTTCCCGAATCATAGTGATAGGATAGAAGTTCTGAAAACTCGATAGTTGGGGGTTGGAGCAGGGTGACAGCATCTCGTCTGCCTTTTTCATTAACAAAAACAAAAAATTTTTATGAAGAACTGAACAATTGGATCGGTGATGTATTTTACGATATTCTTCCTGAAAAAGGCTTTGATTTGCGCGATGAGCAAATATTCATGGCTTTTCAATTAGAGCGTGCATTTAAGGAAAAGAAGGTCATGTTTGCAGAAGCCGGAGTCGGAACCGGAAAAACGCTCGTCTATCTTCTGTTTGCCTTGAGCTATGCCAGGTATACGGGCAAGCCGGCGGTCATCGCTTGTGCGGATGAGACGCTGATCGAACAGCTCGTCAAAAAAGAAGGCGATATTTACAAAATTTCCGAGC
The DNA here is from genome assembly GCF_022832475.1 of Bacillus sp. B19-2. Classification (NCBI taxonomy): domain Bacteria; kingdom Bacillati; phylum Bacillota; class Bacilli; order Caryophanales; family Bacillaceae; genus Bacillus; species Bacillus sp. B19-2. The sequence continues at coordinate 1,343,883 of NZ_JALHKQ010000001.1, read as the reverse complement.
ATTTGGGCTTGACGATTGACGCAAGGCTCAGCAAATCGCATGATCAATATTTATGTTTGAAAAAACTGGAGAAAACGATGCAGCGCTCTGATGATGAGAAATGGCTTGACCTTTACGAAAGTCTGCCGTCTTTCGTTCACGAATCGCAGGGCATGCAGACTTTTTATCCATACGGCGACCGCAAAGAGTATTCGTCTTTATCAAATGATGAATGGTCTGAAATCGGCTACGATTCTTTTCAAGACTGTCTCACGTGTGATATGAGGCACCGCTGCGGACTCACACTGTCAAGAGACCATTATCGAAAATCAACCGATTTCATCATCTGTTCCCATGATTTCTATATGGAGCACGTTTGGACAGAAGAGGCGAGAAAACGCGAAGGCCAGCTTCCGCTTTTACCGGAACACAGCGCTGTGGTTTTCGATGAAGGGCATCTGCTCGAGTTTGCGGCGCAAAAGGCACTGACGTACAGGGTGAAGCAATCGACGCTCGAAATGTTTCTCGAGCGCCTGCTCGGCAATGATATCAGAGAAGAATTCGCAGAGCTTGTCGAAGAAGCGCTTCGCGCCAACGACGAATTTTTCGGTTTGCTTTCGGAAAATGCCGAAAAAGCAGAAGGCTCTGAGCGCATGCGCATCAAAGATCATGCCAATCTGAAAAAAGCGGCCGCCGAGCTGTATGATTTGCTTGAAAAAATCGGGGAGGCGCTCGTTTTTGAAGGCGAGCTGTACACGATCGACCAATACGCTTTAACCGTTGTCGAGGAGTATCTCGAACAGATGGCTTACTCCCTTTCGCTCTACAGGAAAAATGCGATCAGCTGGCTTGAGCAAAAAGAGCTTGAGTCGACATTCGTCGTCATGCCGAGAACCGTCTCCGAAGTTCTCGGAGAAAAAGTGTTCTCTAAGCAGATTCCGTTTATTTTCTCATCGGCGACATTATCGGAAAACGGATCGTTCGATTATTTGGCGACAAGCCTTGGGATCCGCGACTACTTATCATTTACTGTTGATTCGCCGTACGATTATGAAGAGCAGATGAAAGTGTACATCCATCGAATTAGAGAAGCGAAAGAAAAAGCGGCAATCCGTGCAATCAAAGAATCGGGCGGGAAGACGCTGATCCTGTTTCCGTCTTTTGAGGAGCTTCTGTCCTTCAAGCGCCGGACTGCACAGGAATCATTTTCGTTTCCTGTTTACTTTGAAGGGGATGAAGAAATCAGTACAATCGTTGAAAAGTTTCAAACGGTTGAAGAATCCGTTTTGTGCTCTGTGCATCTATGGGAAGGGCTCGATATTCCCGGAGACCCGCTGCAACATGTCATCATCTGGTCGCTTCCTTTTCCGCCGCATGATCCTGTGTTTGAAGCGAAGCGGAGCGGTTTGGAAAACGCCTTTCGCGAAGTAGACCTCCCTTACATGCTGCTAAGACTGCGCCAAGGCGTCGGACGTCTGATCAGATCAAACGGCGACCGCGGCACGATCAGCATTTTTGCGGGCGATGAACAAGAATGGAATGTAATAAAAGAAGTCGAATCTGTGCTTCCTGTTCAGCCGGTCTATGTATAAAGAAAAGCGGACATTCCGCTTTTCTTTTTTTTGCCCGCATAAAAGTTGACTTTCGTAAATATTTCCATTAGTCTGATTACAATTCGCATCATATAAGGGAAGAGGAGGATGAATGATGTCGATCAATACATATGAAAAAGAGTTTTTAGAAACATTAAAGAAAATCAGCCGGTATGAGCAGGCGATTAACGTGATGTATTGGGATATGAGAACGGGCGCGCCGAGAAAAGGCGAAGAAAGCCGCGCCGAAGCGATCGGCCAATTGTCGGCAGACGTCTTTCAGATGAGAACGTCCCCGCGGATGAAGGAGCTTTTGGATACCCTCGCCGAGCAAAAACAGGATCTGCCTGCCGATACACAGAAAGCGGTTGAGGAAGCGAAAAAAGAATACGATTTAAACAGCAAGATTCCGGAAGAGGAGTTCAAAGAATATACGACGCTGACATCCAAAGCGGAATCCGTCTGGGAAAAAGCGAAAAAGGCGTCCGATTTTTCTCTCTTTGCTCCGTATTTAGAAAAAATCATCGACTATAAAAAACGGTTTATCTCGTACTGGGGATATGAAGGCCACCCTTATAACACCCTTCTGGATCAATACGAGCCAGGCGTTACAGTCGAAAAGCTCGACGGCCTTTTTTCTGAATTGCGGGAGGCGATCGTTCCGCTTGTGCAAAAGATTGCCGCCAGTGATCAAAAGCCTGATACGAGCTTTGTGCACGAACGTTTTCCAAAAGAGCGGCAGCGCGATGTATGCCACTTTTTCTTAAAAGAACTGGGCTATGATTTTGAGGCGGGGCGCCTGGATGAGACGGTTCATCCTTTCCAGGTGACGATCAGCCAAGGGGATGCCCGGGTGACCACAGCTTATAATGAAAACGATTTTCGCTCGGCTGTTTTCGGAACGATTCATGAATGCGGCCATGCCATTTATGAACAGAACATTGATGAAGCGCTGGGCGGAACCAATTTAGCAGACGGCGCATCAATGGGGATACATGAATCCCAATCCCTTTTCTATGAGAACTTTATCGGCAGGCATCAAGGCTTTTGGAAGCGGTATTTTGAGAAAATAAAAGAAGCAAGTCCTGACCAGTTTGCAGGTGTTACTGCCGAAGGGTTCTACAGGGCCGTTAATGAATCAAAGCCGTCGCTGATTCGGATTGAGGCTGATGAGCTGACATATCCGCTGCATATTATGATTCGCTACGAAATTGAAAAAGCGATTTTCAGCGGGGAAGTATCGGTCGGAGACCTTCCGAAACTATGGAATGACAAATATGAAGCATATCTGGGCATTACGCCTCCCGACGATGCTAAAGGAATTTTACAAGATGTCCATTGGTCCGGCGGTGATTTCGGTTATTTCCCTTCATATGCGCTTGGATATATGTATGCGGCTCAACTGAAATCAAGCATGCTGAAAGATTTCCCTGAGTTTGACCGCCTGATTGAAAACGGCGAATTTCAACCGATCAGAAAGTGGCTGACAGAGCACGTTCACATCCACGGCAAAAGAAAAAAACCGCTGGACATCATTAAGTCTGCGACAGGCGAAGAATTAAACGTCCGTCATTTAATCCGCTACCTGAAAGAAAAATATACAACACTCTATTTGTAAAAAAGAAATCCCTCCCGTGTGCCCGGGAGGGATTTTCAGGTCAGAATTTTCTGTTAAATACGAACATTCAACTGAAAAAATGTGTGCAGGTTCGTCTTTTTTTGTTTTATCCCTTTTCATTCAGATCGAAAGTTGATATAATTTGATACATTATATCACTCATATAATCGCGTGGATATGGCACGCAAGTTTCTACCGGACACCGTAAATGTCCGACTATGAGTGGGCGCTGAGAAAACGAACGTCTTTTAGTGAAACAGACGGAATTCGTCTTTTTAAGCATTGCCCGCTCGCATTCAAAATCCGAGCGGACAATGCTTTTTTTTATGAAGGCAATTGATGAACGGAGGGGTTTAATGGAAAAGCTAAAACGAAAAATTGCAGAGCATGGCACGGTGTTGTCTGACGAAGTACTGAAAGTTGATTCATTTTTAAATCATCAAATCGATCCGGAATTAATGCTTGCTGTGGGCGAAGAGTTTGCCTCGCTTTTCCGGGAGGAAGGCGTCACGAAGATTGTGACGATTGAATCCTCAGGGATAGCACCTGCCGTGATGGCAGGCTTGAAGCTGGGTGTGCCGGTAGTATTTGCAAGAAAGCGTCAATCGCTTACCTTAACGGAAAATCTGTTGACGGCCTCTGTCTATTCCTTTACAAAGAAAACGGAAAGTACGATCGCCGTATCAGCCAGCCATCTTTCAAAGAATGACAAAGTTCTGATCATCGACGATTTTTTGGCAAATGGACAAGCGGCGAAAGGGCTTGTTTCCATCATTGAGCAGGCCGGCGCAAAAGTGTGCGGAATCGGAATTGTCATCGAAAAATCATTCCAGACGGGCAGGGAGGAGCTTGACAATCTTGGAATCAGAGTTGAATCCCTTGCGCGTATTGCATCTCTTGCCGATGGAAAAGTTACCTTTTTACAGGAGGTTGGGTCATGAAACTTACGGCCGGTAAAACCGTTTCATTAAGCATTCAGCACGTCCTGGCCATGTATGCAGGAGCCGTTGTCGTGCCGCTGATCGTCGGCGGCGCTCTCGGCTTGACGCCGGCTGAGCTGACATACCTTGTGTCTGCCGACATTTTGATGTGCGGTGTGGCGACACTGCTGCAAGTTTGGAAAAATCGCTTTTTCGGAATCGGCTTGCCTGTTGTATTGGGGTGTACGTTCACAGCCGTTTCCCCGATGATTGCGATCGCTTCGAAATACGGTATTCCAGCGATCTATGGAAGCATCATAGCAGGCGGTGTGATTGTCGTTATCGTTTCTTTTTTCTTTGGAAAGCTTGTTAAGTTTTTCCCTCCCGTGGTCACAGGATCGGTCGTCACGGTGATTGGGATCACCTTGATTCCCGTTGCGATGAACAACATGGCCGGCGGTGAAGGCAGCAGCGATTTCGGTGAGCTGTCCAATCTTGCATTAGCTTTTTCCGTTTTGCTGGTCATCGTCCTTTTATATCGTTTTACAACAGGATTTATCAAATCAATTTCCATTTTAATCGGTTTAATCGCAGGAACAGCCGGCGCTGCTCTGATAGGGAAAGTTGATTTTACAGAAGTGGCAAACGCAGGCTGGGTGCAGATGATCCATCCGTTTTACTTCGGCGCTCCTGTTTTTGAGGTCACACCGATCTTGACGATGTCTCTCGTGTTGATCGTCAGCCTTGTCGAGTCTACAGGTGTCTACTTTGCATTGGGTGATTTGACGGACCGCCGCCTGACAGAAAAAGATTTGGCAAAAGGATACCGCGCTGAAGGGATTGCCGTACTGCTGGGCGGGATTTTCAACGCCTTCCCTTATACGGCCTATTCGCAAAACGTCGGCCTCGTTCAGCTGACAGGGGTTAAGAAAAACAGCGTGATCGCGCTTGCTGGAGCTTTTCTTATTCTGTTGGGGCTGTTTCCGAAAGCCGCTGCTTTAACGACGATCATTCCTAAACCTGTGCTCGGCGGCGCTATGGTCGCGATGTTCGGCATGGTGATCGCCTACGGGATCAAAATGCTGAGCCGGGTTGATTTCGGAAAGCAGGAGAACTTGTTGATCGTAGCGTGTTCAGTCGGAATCGGCCTCGGCGTGACAGTCGTACCGCAAATGTTTCAAAACCTTCCTGATGCCGTCAAGCTTTTGACAGAGAACGGAATTGTCGCGGGAAGCTTTACAGCCATTCTTTTGAATGCGATCTTTCATATCCATCCGTTTTCTCGTCATGCTGAACAGCCTGAAGCAGTTCCAACTGAAAAATCCGCCGTTTAAAACCTCACAGATTGTGAGGTTTTTTTGCGTTGCGGATTAGCCATACTACCGGTATAAAGAGGAGGCATAACGAATGGAAACTGTGAATGAGCTTGTCGAACGCATCTGCACGAAAGACGGCGGTGAAGCCGTCATCCGTCCCGTCAAAATGGCGGATGCCCCCGACATCATTGAAGCGGTAAAAGATGTGATTCAAACCGGTGTTTACATTCAAAAAGAACGGCCGCGCATACTTGAGGAAGAGCGGGCATTCATCAGCGATATGATGGAAAAGGATAACATGTATGCGGCGGTTGAAATCGATGGTGCGGTGTACGGAATTGCCCGGGTCATTCGCGGCGACCTCAAAATGAAGCGGCACACGGGGCTGTTCAGAACATGGCTTCACAGCAAAGCGCAAGGGCTTGGGATCGGCAGGGAAATCATGTCCTACACCCTCAACTGGTGCAGGCTGCATCGTCTGCATAAGCTCTGCCTGACCGTATTTTCCGCAAATCAAGCAGCGCTGTCGCTCTATGAGAAAAGCGGCTTTATCATTGAAGGGGTTCAAAAGGAGCAGGTTTTGGCGGACGGGAAATATGAAGATGAAGTGCTGATGGCCTATTTTTTCGAGAGGTCCACATAAGGCCGGGCGATTCGGGAGACGCTGTAAATAGAGGTGGTGTTATGGCCTATGTCATTTCGGCGGGGACAAGCCTTCCCCGCTTTCATGTCGACCAGGAGAAAGCGGCCGTTTTTGCGAGGGAGATGTTCAAAGATTCATTTAAAGACATTGACCGGCTGCTGTCAGCTTTCCAAAATGGAGAAATCGCTTCAAGACAATTTGTCATGCCTTTGGATTGGTATAAAGAAACCAGGAGCTTCAAAGAAAAAAATCAAGCGTACATTGAAATGGCTGTCAGACACAGTGCAGAAGCCGTTTCGAATTGCCTGTCAGACGAACGGTTTTTGAAAAAAGAAATCCCTTTTGAAAAAATTGAAGCGATTTTTTTTATATCTTCTACAGGCATCTCGACTCCCGGCATTGAAGCGAAGCTCATGAACATTCTGCCTTTTTCAAAACGGACGAAGCGGATTCCGATTTGGGGGCTCGGCTGTGCAGGAGGAGCTTCAGGTATAGCGCGGGCATTCGAATACTGCAAAGCGTTTCCAAAAGCCCATGTCCTTGTGATTGCGGCGGAGCTGTGCAGCTTAACGTTTCAAAAGGATGATCAATCGAAAAGCAACCTTATCGGCACATCTTTATTTGGCGATGGAATCGCCGCGCTCTTAATGTGCGGCAAGGAAGCGGATATCTCATCAGCCGGATTGGAGGTTCTTCCGGAAGTAGTGAGCTCACAATCAGCCACCTTGGAAGATTCGGAAGATGTCATGGGCTGGGAAATCAATGACAACGGTTTCCGGGTCGTTTTTTCCAGGGACATTCCGACATTGATCAAAACACATTTAAAGAACGATGTCGAAGCATTTCTCCATAAGGAACAAATCGCTTTGGAGAACATTCAAGTATTTCTGGCCCACCCGGGCGGTAAAAAAGTTCTCGACGCTTATTTGGAAAGCCTCGGCTTTTCCGAATTGCACATCGACTGTTCACGAAAAATTTTGGCCAGGCACGGCAATATGTCATCGGCCACTGTGATGCATGTTTTAAAAGAATATTGCTTGCATAGCAGTCCCGTGCCGGGAAAATACGGTCTCTTAGGGGCGCTCGGTCCGGGCTTTTCATCGGAGCTGCTGCTCTTGAAATGGACAAAAAGAGAGTGACTGACACATGTTTTGGACGATTTTAAGCATTTTTGCCGCCCAGCGCCTGCTTGAGCTGGCAGTCGCGAAGTTCAATGAAAAAAACGCTCTGAAAGAGGGAGCGGTCGAATACGGGAGACGTCATTACCCTTACATTGTCGCGATGCATGTTTTGTTTTTCATATCTTTGATTTGGGAAACGATCGCGTTTCAACGCGGACCCCTTCCGATGGCGCTTGTCGTCTTAACAGGCCTCATCTTCACTCAGACCCTCCGGTATTGGGCGCTCTTTTCTCTGGGGAGATGCTGGAACACGAAAATCCTTGTCATCCCTGGAACGAACCTTGTCCGAAAGGGGCCTTATCAATGGTTCAAACATCCGAACTATGTGGCGGTGGCTCTTGAATTTCTGCTTTTGCCCTTGCTTTTCCAGGCATACGCCACCGCACTTTTATTTACGGTGCTCAATGCTGCTGTCATGTACATCCGCATCCGCACGGAAGAACAGGCATTAGAAAAATTACACCATTGAAAATGATTATCATTTCATTTATAATGATGATAAACATTCTCATTATAGGATGGTGAGTCGCGTATGACGATGTTTTTTTTGCTGGCGGCGGTCAGTACATACAGTTTATTGATTGGTTATGTTTTAAAAGGTATCGCAGGAGCGAATCCGCAAAAATAAATAAATACACGTGCTGAAGCTGCCGAAACCGGCAGCTTTTTCTCGTTTTTTCTTTCAGATTGTGAAGAAAAATACAGCAAGGTTGTGTAAAATGGGAGAAAGGGCTAAGATGGCAAACAACAACGCATAAAAGGGGTAGGAAACATGGCACAAATAAACACGAAAGACGATCTGATGAAAAGAGCCGGAGCGGTTTTCGGGGAGCTCAGGAAGAACGGGGATGACAAGCGGTCGGCACAGCTTGCCGGAATCATCCGAAAATGGCTGAGAAAAGAAGTGTACATCGCGTTAACCGGACATTATTCAGCAGGAAAATCATCGCTATTGAACGCGCTGCTTCAGGAAGACGTCCTGCCGACAAGTCCGATACCGACGAGCGCCAATCTTGTGCTGGTCCGCCGGGGGGAAATGAAAACAACACTCCATACGATCGATGGAAGGTACGCCCGGATGGATGGCTCTTATGATAAAGAAAAAGTGCAGGCGTACTGCAGGGACGGCAGCCAGATTGAAATGGTGGAAATCGAGGGGCCTTTTTCAGGAATCGCGCCTCAAGCCGTCTTAATTGACACGCCCGGAATTGATTCGACGGACGATGCCCATTTTTTATCGGCGTCTTCGATTCTTCACCAGGCGGATGCCTTGTTTTATGTCGTGCATTACAATCATGTCCATTCCGAAGAAAATGTGAAGTTTCTTCGATCAATAAAAGATAAGATACCCAATATTTTTTTCATCGTGAACCAGATTGACCGTCATGACGAAGCGGAAACAGGCTTCCATGTCTATAAAAAGCAAGTGCTTGATATGCTGCTGAAAGAAGGGATCAATGAAGACCATCTCTTTTTTACATCTGTCACCGAAGCCGGTCATCCGCTGAACGAATTCAACCGGCTTCGCGCTGTGCTGGAAAGGCTGCAGCATCAATCCGAACAGCAGCTAAAGGCATATACGGAGCAAAAAATCAGCAGTCTGATTCATGAACATATCAAAATGCTGATCAGTGACGAAGATACGGCTTTGTCTGAAGAAACCGCTTCCTCAAGAGAAAAAGTCGAGGCTGTAAAAGCGCGGCTTGCCGATTTGACAGAACAGGAAAAACGGGCGGAGGAACAAATCAAAAAAGACATTCAAACGATTGCCCAAAACGCGAATTTAACGCCGTTTGAGATGAGAGAGCTGGCCAAATCGTATTTGGAATCAATCGAAAAAGGTTTTAAAAAAGGATTTCTTTTCAGTAAGGCCAAAACGCTTGAAGAAAAACAAAAACGAAAAGAAGTGTTTCTTGCTGACGTCCAAAAAAGGGTTCAAGCCGAAATTGACTGGCATGTCATTGAAGCAATCAAGGCTTTCATGAACCGCTTTAACGTCCAGAATGATGAACTGCTTCGGGACGTTGTTCAATTTCGGACGGAGGTAGATGAAAATGAACTGCTTCGTTCCCAGAAAAAAGGGGCTGAGCTTACTCCGGAATACGTGCTGAACTATACGAAAGAACTGGCTGAAAACATCAGAAGAAAGGCAAAAAGACAAGCGCAGCCGTTTATCGACCAGCTCAAAACGTTCATCAAAGAAAGAATCGGCCTGCAGGCGGAAGCGATGAAAGCCGAATATGAAGCGGAACAAGCGCAGCTCGCCGAGCGCGAAAGCCGGTTGATCGAACAGCAGAAGTCATATGAAAAAGCAAACCGTCTCTGGGATCAATGGGAACACGGCGATCTGAGCGAGCTTCCAGAAAATTGGTATGCCGCCGAAAAAAAGCCTCTTGAAAAAACGCTTGATGCCCGACGGGCGGAACCGGTCCGTGTGCAAGAGGAAAACAGCAGCCGTAAAGGTGAGGCGCTCCAACCGAAAAAGGGCGTTACTGAATACATTGAGCAATTTTTCGAACTGGCCCGGTTTTTGGCGGATATCCCGGTTTTGGAAAAGCAGCGAAAAGCATTCCTGGACAAAACGGAACGCCTACATACTAGGAAGTTTACCCTGGCGCTCTTCGGCGCATTCAGTTCCGGCAAATCGTCTTTTGCAAATGCGCTTTGCGGGAGGAAAGTGCTACCGTCATCGCCGACGCCGACAACGGCAACGATTAATAAAATAACAAAACCGTCGGGAACCAAAAGGGATGGGACAGCAGAAGTCGTTTTTAAAACGGAAGAGGAAATCAGAGTGGAACTGGATCAGCTTTTGGAGGGGAAAATGGCTGCGACAAAAGGCTCCGCTTTTGCCGAAAAACTTGGAAACCTCTTGAAAAAAAGAGAACTGGATGATGATGAACGGCTGCTGATCAAGAACTTCCTCAAAGCTTATGAGCGCTATGGTTCATATATCAACAATCAGGAAATCCTGACGATTTCCGCTGACGATCTGCATCCGTATGTCGCTGAAGAACAAACGGCCTGTGCCGTCCGTGAGGTTACCGTTTATTTGAGCACACCGGTCACGGAGAAAGGAATCACGATCGTCGATACACCGGGGGCCAGCAGCATGAATAAACGGCATACAGAGCTTGCGTTTCAATACATGAAAGATGCCGATGCTCTGCTTTACTTAACATACTACCAGCATGCATTTTCCAAAGCGGACCGGTCGTTTTTGCGCAAGCTCGGGCTCATTAAAGACGCTTTCAGCATGGATAAAATGTTTTTTATTTTAAATGCGGCTGATCTCGCGGAAAGCCCGGCCGAATTACAGACGGTTGAAGACTATGTAAGGGGAGAGCTCTTGAAAGAAGGCATTCAAAATCCGCACCTGTACCATGTATCGAGTAAACAGGAGCTCAGCAAGAAAGCTTCGCCGTACAACGACTTCAGCAGATTGAAGAAGGAGCTCGACGATTTTATTGAAAACGGTTTGGCCAGAACAGCTGTCGAAGAGCTGCTTGATGAAGGCAAAAAACTGTGTGAAACCGTCTTTCAGCTCCGCCGTTCACTGCACCGTTCCGCTGAAGAAACGGAAGCGGAGCAAAAGCGGATCGCCAAAGCTTATCAAGAGGCTTTGACTGCCATTGAAGAAGCAGAGAAGGGATCATCAATCCTTCAACTGACCGAAAAGGATGTGGAAGAGCAATTTTACCACATGAGGCAGCGCTTGGCCTTTTATGCACACGACTTATTTAAAGCTGCGATCCATCCCGGGCTTCAGAACGGAGATTGGCGCGCCAATCTGCAAACCGCTTTGAAAAGCTGCTTAAAGGAGTATGAATTCGAATTTTTGCAGGAACTAAAAGCGCTTGATATCAGAATGGAAAACATCATGCTCAAGTATGCGGGCGAACAGTGGGCCAATTCCGTAAAAGAGCGGCTTGCCGATAATCCTTATTTTTCGGTTCACATCACAGCTGACCGGCCTGAGACCGACAGTTGGGAAACGGCTGAAGTGTCAGCGGATGAAAGGGAATTTGCAGATGAACTGAAAATGTTCAAAACGCCTAAAACGTTTTTTCAACAAAATGGAAAAGCCCGGCTTGTCGAGGCGTTTACTGCAAAGCTTTCGGCCATCACGAACGAATGGATTCAACGTGAAAAGCGGACATTTTTAAACCGCTGCAAAACGAGCGCCGGACAATTACAGAAAGCGGCTGTTCTGTCTGCAAAAGCTCAACTCGAAGAACAAAAAGAAGCGTACTTTCATGAGCCGTTGGAAAGCGCAGAGCGTGAAAGCATTGAAAAAGCGCATGCCTTGGCTGGCGAATGGCTCCGCTCAAGTTGAATCAGATTGATATGGGTATGGATATCTGGCTGGCAGACATGATAGACTGTATAAAAAAAGAAGGGAATTAGATGATGACAAACGTTCATGAAGCAATTACAGCACATTCCAAAAAACAGCACCAGCACATCAAGCAGTTCGTGCGTCTCGAACAGGAGAGGGAAAAAGCGATCGATGAAGCGGTTGACAAGTGCCGGCGAAATGAAGCATTTTCAACCGACCTCATCAACCAAATTACCGTGCAGATGAACGAATTGGCCAAAAAAGGCATCGTTCCTACGAGACGGCTCGTCTCGAAAGAAATGGTCGCCGAATACGTCAGCCGAAAATATCCGCAGGCCTAGCTGGTGAATCCTTCCGCGTGTGGCGTCATGTTTTTTTGCAAAACATAAACATGAACCGCCCGCTGGAGGTGAAGTGTAATGGGAAGAACAAAGCTTGGCAATGCGAATGCACAGCGAAACAACAACGCTAAAAAGAAGAACGGCTTTAACACTGAATTTGCGACTGAATCCTATTCGCAAATGGAAGCCGCAAAATTAATTTCTAGCAAAAAACAGCACCAAAAATAGAAACAGCGTCGATTGACGCTGTTTTCATCATTTTTGCTCCTGTGGTACAATAAGTGCATTGTATGATGAAAGGAAGTTTCCATAATGAACAAGAAGCTGCTGCTTATAGACGGGATGGCTTTATTATTCCGGTCTTTTTTTGCGACTGCGGTGCACCGCAATTTTATGCTGAATGACAGAGGCGTGCCGACAAACGGGGTTCACGGCTTTTTAAAGCATCTGTTAACCGCGGTGTCTGCGTTTGAACCGAGCCATGTCGTCTGCTGCTGGGACATGGGGAGCAAAACGTACCGCAACGATTTATTTAAGGACTATAAAGCGAACCGGAGCGAGCCGCCTCTAGAATTGATTCCGCAATTTGACATGGCAAAGGAAGCGGCGGAAGAGCTCGGGATTTTAAATATCGGCCTTGCGGGCTATGAAGCCGATGACTGCATCGGCACGCTGTCAGCGATGTTCAGCGAAGAAGCGGAGATCACGATCGTCACCGGTGATAAAGATTTGCTTCAGCTTTTAACAGTCAATGTTAAAGTCGCCCTGCTTCAAAAAGGAATCGGCAATTATAAAGTATACACGGAAGAATCATTCAGTGAAGAGACCGGTGTCGAGCCGAAGGCTTTGATTGACATCAAAGCGCTGATGGGCGATACAAGCGATAACTACCCGGGTGTAAAAGGCATCGGCGAAAAGACGGCCTACAAACTGATCAAGGAATATTCGACTGTTGACCGGCTGCTGGAAAACATCGGTCAGCTGACAAAAGGCCAGCAGACGAAAATAACCGAATGTCTTGAAGACCTGAAGCTGTCCAGAATCCTTGCAGAAATCAAATGCGATGTACCGCTTTCCTGCTCATTGGACGACGCAGACTTCACCTTGATGCATGACAGGGCGAAAGCGATGCTGAGACTTCATCAAATACGGGGAATCGAACCGCTGCTGATGAAATTCGAAAAAAGAGAGATCGGATAACCGATCTCTCTCAGCGTGCTGCCAAACCCTCGCATTCGTTGTCAGGCCTGTGCTCCGGTGCTCAGCCTTCCTAGACTGCAAGGGTTTTCATACACGCTGAATGGGATGACAAATTCCTAAAAATAAAACCTTTTAGGAATTTGTCAATCATCTAAAGAGAGATCGGATAACCGATCTCTCTAATGTTTTGTATTGCTTTTTTTCGCCCGGTTTTCAAGCTCGGTTTTTGGGTCTGTATGCCGGTTATCCCGGTTCAATACAATATCTCCCTGGGGCGTGACACCGCCTGTCAGGCGGCCTCTTCCTGCTGAATGCTGTTTTTCCACATGAACCACCTCACTCGTTATGATGTGCAGAGGGAATGGATTTTACTCGGGGTGGTTCAGCAATATCGCCTTTTTCGCAAGCTTGTCAGCCGCCTGATTAGACTTCGAAGGAATCCACTTGATAAAAAATAAATCAAAATCCCTTTTTAAGCGGATGATTTCATCCAGATAAGGCTTAAATGCCTGATTTTTGACAAACTCCGAATCCGCCGTGCGCTCAACGATCTGCGAATCGGTCCGAAACGAAACGATCCGATAGTTTCGTTCGGCGCACAGCTTCATTCCTTCGATCAGCGCCTTGAATTCCGCTTCATGGTTGCTCAGTAAGCCGGAGGGAAGGGAGAAGGACTCGGTCTTCTGACCGTCTTTGATGAAAATGCCAAGTCCGGACGGTCCGGGATCACCCGCGCTTGCTCCGTCGATATAGACCTCAACCGGCATTGTTTTCACTCCTTTCATCCAAAGGGATGATTCTTTTAGCGGCATAAGCGTACGGCGCTGCGAAAACGGCGACAACGAATTTCAAGACGTATGTCGTGATGAAAATCTGAATCCATACATCGAGCGGATAAGCGCCCATAAATGCGACGCTTGTAAAAATTAACGTATCGAGCAGCTGGCTTAGAGCTGTGCTGCCGCTGTTGCGAAGCCACAGTGCCCGATCGGAAGGAAATAACCTTCTGATTCCCGAATATACATAAACATCAAGCGTTTGGCTGATGATATAGGCGAGCAGGCTGCCGAGGGCCACGCGGGGCAAGAAGCCGAATATCGTCTCCAGCGCAGGCTGTGCGATGTCTTCCGGATGCGGCTTGAACAGAAGCGCTCCCTGCATGACGAGCGTCAAGGCAATCAGAATGAAAAAACCGATTGAAACGGCTTTTTTCGCTTCTGCCTTTCCGTATCTTTCATTGATGACGTCGGTCGCAAAAAATACGCTTCCGTACAGGATGTTGCCGAGTGTCGCGGTCAACCCGAACAGCTCGACCGTTTTGACCACCTCGATATTGGCGGCGGCTGTCGCAAAACCGATCCAGACAAATAAACCGGTTTTGCCAAATCGTTTAAAAAAGAAGAGAACAATGATAAAATTAATGATCGCAAAACTAATCCATAATATTTCGTTAAACAAGAACGGGTACTTCCTTTCTGAATAAACTGTTTTGATTATAGCATAACAAGCCATAATTTGAATAAAGGTGATTTTGTGAAACTGAGAGCAGGTATGAAAATCAAGATTAAAGGGTCTTCACCCATTCCATTTACAGCTGATGAATGGATCGAGGTAAAAGAGGCAGTGGCGGCCGGGCGTCAGCTTTCTCAAAGTCCGTATGTCACTGAACTTGAGTTTGAAGATGAGAAGGGCAGCTTTTGGACTCTGAAAGAGCTGGAAAAGCTGAAAGAAGAGCTTGCGGCTGAACCGGATGAGATCACCGTCTATTTTGACGGCAGCTATGATAAAGAAAGTCAGCTCGCTGGTTTAGGCATTGTGATATATTACTCCCTCGGCGGGGACCGGTATCGATTGAGAAAGAACAAGAGCTTTCGGCTGACAACGAATAACGAGGCGGAATATGCGGCTCTCTCTGAAGCCGTTAAAGAGCTTAGAGATCTCGGGGCAAGCAGGAACTCCGTCGTCATTAAAGGGGATTCGCTCGTCGTGCTTAACCAGCTTGAAGGGAACTGGCCATGCTATGACCCCGTTCATTCGAAATGGCTGGACAGAATCGAAAGCCAGCTTCAAAAATTAAAGCTTACGCCCACCTATATTCAAATCAGCCGCAAAGACAACAAGGAAGCGGATCAGCTCGCAAAAAAAATGCTTGAGCATACCATTGTGGAAAGCCAAATCAAACTAGATGAATAACGGAGATGAACGTTTTGGATAAGAAAGAGATCTTTAAGGAACTCACACATTTGCAGGACACCTACTGTGAAGGGTGCTTCATCAAAAAACACTTCAGAAAAGAATACGGAAAAACGTATGCCCACGCATTTTGCATTTCAAAATGTACGGTCGGGGAAAAGCTCCGCACCTATGGAGACGTGCTGACAAATAAAAATTGATCCCTTTACCATTCCCCAATAGGCCATCATCCTTGGGCCGAGCTAAAAAAACCGCTGAACGCGGTTTTTTTAATGCTGTGATTCGTCAAGCTGGTGCTGGCAATCATTTAATATGTTGAGCTGTTCGTTTAAAAAGTCTTCATCCAGTGCGGATAGTTCCTCAGCCTGTGACAGCTGTCTGGCATCTTCGATCGATTGATACGCCGATTTCAGCAAAGTGGAGCTTTTTTGCCTCGTCGCCATTCCCGTCGTCCTTTGGGCGGTTTCTACGGCTATTTCAAGCTGCTTGCGCTGATTAAATCCCGTTACAAGATCATCGCGATGTTCTGAGTTCATGATCATACACCTCCGACAAGTATTTTTTCTAAAAAAGGCATTTTTATGTGTGAAATAGAAAAAATAAAGCAAAATTAATCCGATATAACTATTGAACCTAAAAAATATAAGTCTTTATTACTAATTTAGGTAATCATGAAAAAAAGGAGTCTGAGGAACAGTGGAAAGCAATGAACTGCAAACCGTTCTTCACAAGACATTTGTGGAGGTATATAAAGATCTTGAACAGCTCGTTGATATCGCGAAAAAGGGGCGTCCATCTCTCGAGAAGAACATTGAGGAAATCGAGCAAAGGCTGAAGCAAAATATACTGGCGATCGAAATTCAGCTGAAAATTAAATAGGAGAGGCAAAAAATGCCTCTCCTCTTATTTGAAGTCTCAATTGTCTTGATTTTGTTAAAGCTTTACAACGTTAGATGCTTGAGGTCCACGATTACCTTCAACAATTTCGAAAGAAACTTCTTGTCCTTCTTCTAGAGATTTGTATCCGTCACCTTCGATTGCAGTGAAATGAACGAATACATCGTCTCCTCCTTCAACTTCGATGAAGCCGAAGCCTTTTTCATTGTTAAACCATTTTACTTTACCGTTTTGCATATTGCTTAATCCTCCTAGTACTGTAGCACAATGTGCTAAAAAAAATTTTCATCATCTAACGGTGTTCTGCTAAATGATGGTTTCACTATACACTATCTATGGAGGCTTCGTCAAGCTGTCAAGAGAAAAAAATGAACTTTAATGCTTTTTTAAGGAATTTCTTTGAAATCGTTTTCAATTTATGGTTATTGATCATTATTTTTCGCAAAGCGGACGAAACATTTTAAGCGTCAGCCCGTATATAATAAAACCAATTCAGGAATGTGAAGAGGAGTGTTGATAGATGAACCGTTATTCGGTTGATGAGTTTGTATCCAAAACCCAGCAGGAAGACAAAGGGGAGGGGCTGTTTGAAATGGAAACGCCCCGTCTCTTGGAAGTTAATCTCGATGGAAAAGTGTGGGCAAAGGCCGGTTCGATGGTTTCCTACAGGGGAAGAGTCAAATTTAAGCGTGAAGGGGTATTTGAACACGGAATTGGACGGATGGTGAAAAAAGTATTCAGCGGCGAAGGGGCTGCACTGATGAAAGCGGAAGGAAACGGAAAGGTGTACCTCGCGGATCAAGGAAAGAAGATCTCCATCTTAAACTTGAAGGGGGACTCCATATTTGTGAACGGGCACGATCTGCTCGCATTTGAGCCGTCGATCGATTGGGACATCAAACTGATGAAAAGAATTTCCGGCATGCTGGCCGGCGGATTGTTTAACATTAAGCTTGAGGGTACTGGAATGGCTGCAATCACAAGCCATTACGAGCCGCTCACTTTGATCGTAACCCCGGAAAGCCCAGTCTATACCGATCCAAACGCAACGGTTGCCTGGTCTGGAAGCCTGCAGCCTGAATTTGTGACAGATGTATCTTTTAAGACGTTCATCGGCAGGGGAAGCGGGGAATCGATCCAAATGAAGTTTTCAGGGAACGGGTTTGTCGTTGTACAGCCGTTTGAAGAAGTTTATTACTCGGAATCTTAATATTAGACGAAAAAAACACTTGCAGAGCAAGTGTTTTTTTGAACGAATTCTTTTAGGAAAGCGCCCGGACAGTCTGTTTTTTGTTCATGATGATTTCAGACTGCTCGATAATGTCTGTCAGGATGACTTCAGATGAATTGGATAAATGCAGGCTTTTAATGTTTTTCTTCATTTCGTTTAATTTTTTCTCATCAGCCAAAAGGGAAGAGACTGATTCAAGAATTTCCTCATGCCTGTTGACGACGATGGCAGCTCCTCTGTCTTCGAAGAACAGGGCATTTTCCTTTTCCTGCCCGGGAACAGGCTTGTAAAGGATGACGGGAACGCCGATTGCCGTGGCCTCTGTCAAGGTAATTCCGCCCGGCTTTGTGATCATGCAGTCAGCCACCCTGAACAGCTCGTCAATTCTTTCGATATAACCGAGCGATTTCAGCTTGTTTGGATAAAGGGCTTCAATGTCTTCCAGTGAAGATTTCAGCATCGTATTTTTTCCGCACACAACGACGACTTGAACATCTTCTTCCGTCACCAGAGATTCGCACAGTTCTTTTACGTTTTTCAGAACCCCGTGTGCGCCTGCCATGATCAGCAATATCTTCTTGTCGGGAGACAGCTGATACTTCTCGTAGATTTTATCTTTGTCCATTTCTTCTTCAAACTGCCTGCGGATCGGAATACCCGTGATCTTGACGTTGCTCGGGTGAGTGCCGATTTCGAGCAGTTTTTCCTTCACATAATCAGTTGCTACGTAATATTTATCAATATGTTCGTGGACCCAAATTTTATGAAGACAGAAATCTGTCATGACGTTAAAAGTCGGAATGACTTTTCCCATTCTCCGTCTGTATTCGGGCACGACAATCATTGGAAACGTATTGATGATGATGTCTGGCTGATGTTTTTTAACCAGTTGGTCCAGCCGTTTATTTCCCATTTTAAAATAAATATTAAACTTTCTTTTATTGTAAATTTTATCGACCCCATAGTAGAAAAGGCGATAAAACTGTTTACCGATTGAGAAACTTTTCAGGTAGAGATACTGTGTGATCTCTGACACAATCGGGTTTGATTCTTGATACAAATTCGAAACAGTTACATTCTTAAAACCGAGCCGTTCGCACTCTTGGTAGAGCGTTTTGGCTACTTGAACATGGCCATTTCCGTAATTTGCAGTCAAAATTAATATTTTTTTATTGGTATTCAAGCATATTCACCTCAATTAATTCAAACAGCAAGAGCTAAAATGGTAAAAAAACAGGAGTCAATGTCCACACATACCATACCATAAATATTATTTTAATTATAAATGAAGAACAAAAATTAAGGTATTTTTAAAGTATGGATCGGCAGGAAAGCACTGGGTTCCTTATTATTCCTGCTTTCGCGGCAAAGCCGAAACCCCCTTATGGAAGGCTAACCCAACTGTATTTTAACACATTTTGAAGGTCGTGCATCAGACCAGGGCATGAGAATTTCATTTCCACTCATATGGTGTTTCCTGGTAAACGTAATAGTTCAGCCAGTTCATGAACAAAAGAGTCGCATGAGCTTTCCAGCGGTTTACAGGCGCCGCGCCGTCCGGCCCGTCTTTAAAATAATTCACCGGCGGATCAATGTCCATGTTCCTGGCCAAATCCCTTTCATACTCTTCTTTAAGAGTATCTGTATCATACTCAGGATGTCCAGTTAAAAAAACTTGTTTTTCATCTTTTGAAGCAATTAAACAGACGCCCGCTTCATCGGATACGCTGAGCACTTTTAAATGGGAAACGGCTTTCAGGTCATCCATATTAATATCTGTATGCCTCGAATGCGGGACATAGTAGAACTCTTCAAAGCCTCTGACAAGTCTTTCGTTTTTCTCCATTATTCTGTGTTCGAAAACGCCAAATGTTTTTTTCGGCAGTTTGACTTTGCGAATTCCGTAGTGATGATACAGTCCCGCCTGCGCTCCCCAGCAGATGTGAAGCGTTGACGTGACATGCGTTTTGCTCCACTCTAAAATCTCCTGGAGTTCTTTCCAATAGGACACCTCTTCGTACTCTAGGTGCTCGATCGGCGCACCGGTAATAATCATGCCGTCGAATTTTCGGTTCCTGATCGAAGAAAAAGTTGTATAAAACTGTTCCAAATGCTGCCTTGGTGTATGTTTTGGCGTGTGTGTAGACGGTATTAAAAAAGTGAAATATACCTGTAAAGGAGAATTTCCGAGCATCCTGAGCAGCTGTGTCTCAGTCCTGATTTTCTGCGGCATCAGATTAAGAATCACAATATTTAATGGTCTGATGTCCTGATGAAAAGCCCGTTTTTCATCCATGACAAAAATATTTTCACTTTCAAGAATCTGCTTCGCTGGCAAATTGATAGGTATGTTGATAGGCAACACGCCACCTCCGGTTTTCTCCGCTGATTTTTCTTCATTATAGGAACTTTTTGGCGATATTTCAATGTGTGAATTGTGTTACAATGAAAGAAGTGTGTGAAAAATATGGAAAATCATCGTGTGATGAACCAAAAGGAGGCTCCTCTTGCAAATGAAATCCCATTTATCAGACATAGAAATCGCCCAAAGTACGGAATTAAAACCGATTGCCGAAATTGCACGGAAGCTCAATATAAATGACGATGAAATAGAGTGTTTTGGTTGCACAAAAGCAAAAATTTCTTTAAAAATTTTTGAGCGTTTGAAAGAAAAAAACGATGGACAGGTGATTTTGGTAACTTCCATCAACCCGACCCCGGCCGGCGAAGGGAAGTCGACTGTCACCGTCGGATTGAGCCAGGCGCTCTGGCAGATTGGCAAAAAATCGATCGTTGCACTTAGGGAACCTTCACTCGGTCCGACAATGGGACTGAAAGGCGGGGCTGCCGGAGGAGGGTATTCCCAGGTTCTTCCGATGGAGGATATCAACCTCCACTTTACGGGAGATATGCATGCGATCACAGCTGCGAATAACGCTTTGGCGGCTTTTATAGACAATCATATTCATCAGGGAAACGAATTAAACATCGATATTAGAAAAATCGTCTGGAAAAGGACGCTTGACCTCAATGACAGGGCGCTGCGCGAAACCGTTGTCGGCTTGGGCGGAAAAGCGAACGGATTTCCCCGGGAAGACGGCTTTGACATTACTGTCGCATCGGAAATCATGGCCGTTTTATGCCTGGCCGGAGACTTGGCTGATTTAAAAAGGCGCTTGGCGGCAATGATCGTTGCCTACACTGTTGACGGACAGCCGGTGACGGCCGGCATGCTCGGTGTCCAGGGAGCGCTCGCCCTCCTGTTAAAAGATGCCATCAAACCAAACCTTGTTCAGACTGTTGAAGGAACACCGGCGCTCGTCCACGGTGGCCCGTTTGCAAACATCGCTCACGGGGCAAACAGTTTGATCGCGACGAAAACGGCGGCGAAACTGGCTGATTATGTCGTGACTGAAGCGGGATTTGGCGCGGATTTGGGTGCGGAAAAATTCATGCACATCAAAACGAGAGCCGGCGGGTTCACCCCGGGAGCGGTCGTGATCGTCGCCACCATCAGAGCGCTGAAAATGCACGGCGGGACGCCTCTCGCCGATTTGAAGCAAAAAGATGTAAAAGCATTAAAAAGCGGAATCGCAAACCTTGCGAAGCATATCGAAACGATAGACGCCTTCGGTCTTCCGTACGTTGTGGCCGTCAACAGATTTGTACACGATGCGGAGGACGAACTTGAGACGGTTCTTGGCTGGTGCAGGGAAAACGGACATCCGGCTGCACTGTGCAATGTTTGGGAAGAAGGCGGAAAAGGCGGGACTGACCTGGCAAGGGAAGTCATTCGTGTCATGGAACAAAAGGACAATCATTTTTCCTATTTATATGAATTAACCGACTCGATCGAAGACAAATTAACCAAGATTTCCCGCACCGTTTATGGAGCCGAAGGGGTAGAGTTTACCGAAAAGGCGAAAAAGCAGCTGCTGGAATTGAAAAAGAACGGATTGGACGGGCTGCCAGTATGCGTGGCCAAAACTCAGTATTCTTTATCAGATGATCCGGGGAAAATCGGC
Source organism: Bacillus sp. B19-2 (assembly GCF_022832475.1). Classification (NCBI taxonomy): domain Bacteria; kingdom Bacillati; phylum Bacillota; class Bacilli; order Caryophanales; family Bacillaceae; genus Bacillus; species Bacillus sp. B19-2. The sequence continues at coordinate 1,322,408 of NZ_JALHKQ010000001.1, read as the reverse complement.
AGGCCGAAAGGTTTTAGCATCACCGTCCGTGAATTAAAACCATCGAGGGGCGCGGGATTTATCGTCGCTTTAACTGGCAGCATTTTAACAATGCCCGGGCTGCCGAAACATCCTGCTGCACTTAAAATGGATGTCGGTGAAGACGGCAGGGCCAGAGGGTTATTCTAAAAAGGAGGGATCGTCATGTCCATATATGATATCAGTGTCAAGACGATTAAAGGCGAGGACACGACACTGCGGCCGTATAAAGGCAAAGTGCTTCTCATCGTCAACACGGCCTCAAAGTGCGGATTTACACCTCAATATCAACAGCTTCAAGACTTGTATGAAACATATAAAGACCGGGGGCTTGAGGTTCTTGGCTTTCCCAGCAACCAATTCATGAATCAGGAGCCCGGCGATGAAAAAAGCATAGAAGAATTTTGCAGCGTAAACTACGGTGTCACGTTTCCGATGTTTTCGAAGGTGAATGTAAAAGGAGATCAAATCCACCCGCTGTTCCGCCACTTGACGAACAAGGCGAAGGGCATGCTTGGAACAAAAGCGGTCAAATGGAATTTCACAAAATTTCTCGTTGATCGAACCGGGGAGAACGTCGAGCGTTTTTCACCGCAAACCAATCCAAAGGAGATGGAGGAGGCCATTCAGAAATGGCTCGGCTGAATCAGGAACAAACAGAACAGATCCGCTTGATGTCCGAATGGGTAAGAAAAAAGCTCGCAGACGAAGGTACAGGACATGACTGGCTGCATATCGAAAGGGTTCGGAACGTAAGCCTTCAGATTGCAAAAGAAGAGGGGGCAGACCTGTTTATGACCGAAGCTTGCGCCCTTCTACACGATGTGATTGATGTAAAGCTTGCCGATGAACACCGGGTTCCGCTTCATGAGCTGAAAAGGCGCCTGTCAGAAGACTGGAAGGTCGATCCGGAAACGGTTGACGGGATTCTTGCCATCATCACAAGAATTTCATTTAGAGACAGAGAAAAATATAAAGACGAACCCCTTTCAAAAGAAGGTATGGCAGTTCAGGATGCCGATCGGCTTGATGCGATCGGCGCCGTCGGGATCGCCAGGGCTTTGATGTATGCGGGGGCAAAGGGCCATCTCCTCTATGGGAGCGCCAATGCCCCTACTGCTGTCGGCCACTTTTACGAGAAGCTTCTCCTTTTAAAAGATTTGATGAATACAAAGACGGGACGGATGCTCGCGGAAAAAAGGCATCAGCTGATGCTCGAATTTCTCGGCGAACTGGAAAATGAATGCGCCTTCTCCGGAGAAAGCCGCCTTGATAGATCAGGGCCGGGGGTTATGGTAGAATAAGACCGGATCTTTTAACAGAGGGGGACAATGATGAAAATTAAATCGATAGAACCGACACCGAGCCCGAATACAATGAAGGTGATTTTGACCGAAGAACTGCCGGGCGGAAAAAGCAATAATTATAAAAAGGACCATGCGGAAGGCGCGCCTCCCGTCATCCAAGAGGTTTTAAACATAGACGGAGTAAAAGGCGTCTACCATGTGGCCGATTTTATCGCTGTCGAGCGCAATGCGAGATTTGACTGGAAAGACATCCTTCCTGCTGTGCGTGCTGCCTTCGGAATGGACGAAGCCAAAGAGGCGGGGGCCCGTTCCGAAGAAAAAGAATCGTTCGGCGAGGTTAAAGTCTTCGTGCAAATGTTCAGCGGGATACCGATGCAGGTGAAATTGACCGACGGCGAGCGCGAGGAGCGCTTCGGTCTCCCGGAACGTTTCCAGGAAGCGATCCTGAAGCTTAAAACCGCGTCTTCCAACGTCGTGCTCGAACGGTCATGGAAAGAGCAAGGCGTCAGATTCGGCGATTTTTCAGAAATCGGCCGTGAAGTAACGGAAGAGCTTGAGGCGGCTTACGATGAGGAGCGCCTGCGGAAGCTGACGGAATCAGCCGCATCAAGCGATGCTGAGGATAAACGCGCGGCTGTGCAGCGAAAGTCTTACCGGGTAACGCTTGAAATGATGGATGAGGAAGATTGGCAAAAACGTTATGCCCACCTCGAACAAATGGACCCGGATGAAAAGGACATTCCAGTACTCGAAAAAGCGCTCAAGGACCCGAAAACATCGATCAGAAGGCTTGCTGTCGTTTATTTGGGCATGATCGAAACGCCTGCGGTGCTTCCTCTTTTATATCAAGCGCTCGAAGACAAAACGATCACGGTCAGAAGAACAGCCGGTGATTGTCTGTCAGACATCGGAAACCCGGAAGCGATTCCGGCAATGATCAAAGCGCTCAAGGACGCGAGCAAGCTTGTGCGCTGGAGAGCCGCCATGTTTCTGTACGAAGTCGGCGATGAGCGCGCGCTTCCCGCTTTAAAAGAAGCTGAAAACGATCCCGAATTTGAAGTCAGCCTTCAAGTCAAAATGGCGATCGAACGGATCGAATACGGTGAAGAAGCGAAAGGCTCCGTATGGAAGCAAATGACGGAAAGCCGCAAAAAAGACGGCTGACAAGGACGCTGGAAACAGCGTCTCTTTTTTTGGCCTCAAGCCCTCCGCTCCGAAGCGGCGATCCATCCGGGAATTTTGAAAAAAGTCACGCATCTTGTTATAAAATATCACTTTTTCTATAAAAATATTTCGAATATTGTTGAAAAACACGCTGAAAATATATATAGTAGTTAGCAATCATATGGAATGTGGAGGTTCTGATTCATGGGGAATGATTTACAGATGAAGATCAAACCAGCCGTCATCTTGCGGATCAGTCCGGCAAGCGGTTAACAGACAGTTTTTAAAACTGAATATTCAGAAAATATACAATGCAAATACGAAGATGTTTAGGAGGATCACGATGACAGGTTTACGCAGTGACATGATTACAAAAGGGATCGACAGAGCGCCGCACCGCAGTTTGCTGCGCGCGGCAGGAGTAAAAGAAGAGGACTTCGGCAAACCGTTTATTGCCGTATGTAACTCATATATCGATATCGTACCGGGTCATGTCCATTTGCAGGAGTTCGGAAAAATCGTCAAAGAGGCGATCAGAGAGGCCGGCGGTGTTCCGTTTGAATTTAATACAATCGGGGTCGACGACGGAATTGCGATGGGGCACATCGGAATGAGATATTCTCTTCCGAGCCGCGAAATCATCGCCGATTCAGTGGAAACGGTTGTATCAGCGCACTGGTTTGACGGAATGGTGTGTATTCCAAACTGCGATAAAATCACGCCGGGCATGATCATGGCAGCAATGCGGATCAATATTCCGACCGTGTTTGTTAGCGGGGGACCGATGGAAGCGGGAAGAACAAGCGACGGACGGAAAATCTCGCTTTCCTCTGTATTTGAAGGCGTTGGCGCTTATCAATCAGGCAAGATCGATGAGAAAGGGCTTGAGGAGCTTGAACAGTTTGGCTGTCCGACATGCGGATCATGCTCGGGCATGTTCACGGCCAACTCGATGAACTGCCTTTCTGAAGCTCTTGGCATCGCCATGCCGGGTAACGGCACCATTTTGGCGACATCGCCCGACCGCAGGGAATTTGCCAAACAGTCGGCCCGCCAGCTGATGGAGCTGATCAAGTCGGATATCAAACCGCGCGACATCGTGACCGAAAAAGCGATCGACAACGCGTTCGCTTTAGACATGGCGCTCGGCGGATCGACGAATACGATCCTCCACACGCTTGCGATCGCCAATGAAGCGGGGGTAGACTACTCGCTTGAACGGATCAATGAGGTAGCGGCAAGGGTTCCGCATTTATCAAAGCTTGCGCCGGCTTCCGATGTGTTTATTGAAGATTTGCATGAAGCTGGAGGCGTATCAGCAGTCTTAAACGAGCTGTCGAAAAAAGAAGGCGCGCTTCACTTGGATACGCTGACCGTAACGGGAAAAATGCTTGGCGAAAATATTGCCGGTCGCGAAGTGACGGATTACGAGGTCATTCATCCGATCGATCAGCCGTTTTCAGAGCAAGGCGGACTAGCCGTCCTGTTCGGCAACCTGGCGCCTGACGGTGCGATCATTAAAACCGGCGGCGTCCAAGACGGGATTACCCGCCATGAAGGACCTGCGGTTGTCTTTGACTCACAGGAAGAAGCGCTTGACGGTATCATCAACCGTAAAGTAAAAGCGGGAGATGTCGTCATCATCCGCTATGAAGGTCCTAAAGGCGGACCGGGAATGCCTGAAATGCTTGCACCGACTTCGCAGATCGTCGGAATGGGCCTCGGTCCGAAAGTCGCCTTAATTACCGACGGCCGCTTTTCCGGAGCCTCCCGCGGTCTTTCGATCGGCCACGTTTCGCCAGAAGCAGCCGAAGGCGGCCCGCTTGCTTTCGTAGAAAACGGCGACCATATCATTGTCGATATCGAAAAGCGGATTTTAAACATCGAAATCTCAGATGAAGAATGGGAAAAAAGAAAAGCAAACTGGCCCGGATTTGAACCGAAAGTGAAAACCGGCTATCTCGCCCGGTATTCAAAGCTGGTGACATCTGCCAATACCGGAGGCATTATGAAAATCTAGCGGTTTTTTCGCCCGGTGTTTGAAATTCAGCCCCCGCTGTAGTATCCTTGACATCAGTAGTCAAGGTTTATAGAGGGGGCTTTTTAATATGTCAACAGCTTATGAAGAATACATGCGCCAGCTCGTTCTTCCGATGCGTCAGGAATTGGTGCAGGCCGGCTTTAAAGAGTTATCGACTGCGGAAGAAGTTGAGACTTTCATGGAAGGTGCAGAAGGCACGACTTTCGTCGTCATCAATTCAGTCTGCGGATGTGCCGCCGGACTGGCGAGACCGGCAGCCGTTCAGGCCGTCTCCGGAAGCGAAAACGGGCCTGACGAGACCGTTACAGTTTTTGCCGGACAGGACCGCGAAGCAACGGCAAAAATGCGGGAATACTTCGAAGGATATGAACCGTCTTCACCTTCAATGGCACTGCTGAAAGGCAAAGAAGTCGTTCATTTCATTCCGCGTGAACAGATTGAAGGCCGTGAAATGACGGAGATTATGAAAAACATTACAGATGCTTTTGAAAAACATTGCTAAAATGCCCTTTGAAGGGCATTTTTTACGGAGAAAAACATGATTGTCACAACAAGCTACAGACCGACTGAAAGCACGGTTTTAACGGCGGAAAAAATCAGCCGGACGCTCGGCGCCCGCTTTTCCGAACGGAGAAAACGGCCGATTCGCCAGATCCGGCAAACAGAGCAGGATGATGTTCTCGTGGTTGGAAAAGAGCGCTTTGAGCTGTATCATTCAGAGGGTGAAAAGTTCTTTTTCCATCCGAACTCTGCAATGTTCCGGGCGAAGCGCATGTTAAGGGGCGAAGCGGACCCTTTTGTCGAAGCTGCACAAGTTGAACCGGGAGACAAGCTGCTCGATTGTACGCTCGGCCTTGGATCAGACGCGATCATTGCGAGCCTTGCCGCAGGCGAACTAGGCGAGGTGTGCGGAATTGAAAAAAGCCCGCTCCTCGCTTTTCTTGTCGAGGCGGGGCTTCAATCGTGGGAGACCGGCCTTGACGCTTTGGATCAGGCGATGAAAAGGATTCGGGTTCATTCCGGCGACAGCATTGATTATCTGCTGGAACTTGATGATGCTTCAGCAGATATCGTCTACTTCGACCCGATGTTTGATGAAGGAATCAAAGAATCAGACGGCATCGCCCCTTTAAGAAAGTGGGCGCATTCCGAGTTTACGCTTGACGGTGCTTTACATGAAGCTCTTCGGGTCGCCAGAAAAAGAGTGGTCCTGAAAGACCACTGGAAAAGTCCGCGCTTTGAAAAATACGGATTTTCCGTAAAAAAACGAAAAACAGCCCTGTTTCATTACGGTGTCCTCGAAAAATGAAATCCCAAGGTATATACCTTGGGATTTTTTAATCTGCGATTTCCATGACGATAAAATAAGCGAGGGTAATGAATGAAGCGGCTATAAAAAGACCTTCAACCATGAACGATCACTCCCAGTTTTGGAATTTTCATCTTTGATTGTAAACGTTTTATCGGCAAAAGAAAAGGCGTTTTGTTTTTCTGCACTGCCACTTTATGAATGACTGAAAATTCAACCTATGATAGAATAAGAGAAAATGAGAAAGCGATCAGAAGGGGACTAATCAGTCATGAAGATGTGGATGAGAAAAGCGCTTGTCGCATTATTTACAATTGCAACATTCGGCCTTGTATCTCCTCCTGCGGCATTAATGGCGGACAAGCTGCAGGAGCATCAGAGCGTGAAAGAATCCGGGTATACAGCTGTTTATCAAAAGCAGGAAGAGCCCGAACTTGAAGGAGACAGCGAATCCAAACCTTCATTTGACACTTACAAGGACGAACTGCTCAATGAAGCGGAAGATCTGTCATTCGTAAAATTCGGCAGCAGGATATCGCCGGTCATTGAAGACGAGTACAGGGAAGAAGTGCTTCCAAAGGTCGAGGAGATCATCGTCAGCCACCTCATGACAATGCAGGACAATGACGCTTACCAGGATCTCGTCATTTCCAAAACGCCGACGGCGGGGAAGTCGGAAAGAATTTTCCACGTTTACAACCGGAAAACGGGGGAAGATGTGCTGAGATTCCATGTGCGCAGGGACAAGCCGCCGCATAAAGGGTACTGGTTTAACTTTCATTATCATACTGCCGAAGACGGCTTTCAAAAACATCACGATCTCGGAAGCATTTACTGGGACCGCAATACACCGCCTAACTGGATGAGCCACTAAAGGAGATTGATGCAGATGAAGAAGTATACGATGAATGAAATGGTGCACATAACGAAAAATATGCTGAATGAGCGCGGGGTTGCGATTGAGGATATCGCGCTGATCGTACAAAAGCTGCAGGAAAAATACCATCCTGATCTGTCGCTTGAAGTATGCGTTGAGAATGTCGAAAAGGTCTTAAACAAAAGGGAAATCGTTCATGCCGTGTTAACGGGGATAGCGCTTGACCAGCTTGCCGAGAAAAAGCTATTGCCTGAACCGCTTCAATATTTGGTCGAAACGGATGAACCCCTTTACGGAATCGACGAGATTATTCCGCTTTCCATCGTAAACGTCTACGGTTCGATCGGCTTGACGAACTTCGGCTATCTGGATAAAGAAAAGTTCGGCATCATTAAAGAACTGGACGACTGTCCGGATGATGAGGTTCACACGTTCCTTGATGATATCGTCGCTGCCTTGGCGGCAGCTGCTGCAAGCCGAATTGCCCATTCGCATCAGGATCTTGAGGATGAAGTGCAGGAAGAGAGAACAGACGGACAGAGCGTTGCGAAAAGCCGCTGAAAGATCCGGCCGTCCCCGCCATCAGGCGGGGACTTTTTTATGCCGCATATTTTAAACCTTTTCTCGAAAAATATCTTGTTTTCGAAAGGTTAAACAAGATACACTACAAAAGGATGAAAAAAATGAAACATCATGCGGATATATGCCGTCATATGTTAGAGAACCGGAATTGAACAAAACGGGGAATGACACCAATGCATTCGGGCGGCCTGATCAGAATGAAAACCTCGAAGAAAGAAAGGTTTCCTCTCATCACAGCTTTAACCTCCATCTACATGCATCATGTTCACAGATGATCACACAAAGAGATGAGCATCATCCGGCTTTATTTCGCTACAAACATCATAAGGGGGCTTTAAATTAATGATTTCATTGATTACCGCCATGGACAGAAACCGCCTGATCGGCAAAGATAATGATCTGCCATGGCATCTGCCGCAGGATTTGAAGTATTTTAAAGAGGTGACGAAAGGACACGCCGTAATCATGGGGAGAAAGACGTTTGAATCCATCGGCAGACCTTTGCCTCACCGGGAGAACATCATCGTCACATCCAATAAAGAACTGGATATCCCGAATTGTCAGGTGATGCACTCGGCAGAAGAAGCGGTGCGGTTTGCGAAAAACAAAAATGAAGAATGTTTTGTCATCGGCGGTTCAACACTGTACGCGGAGATTCTGCCTTTTGCGGACAAGCTGTATGTGACAAAAATCGATGAAACCTTTGAAGGGGACCGGTATTTCCCTGAATTCAGCGAAGCCGAATGGGAAATCGTTTCGAGGCGGAAAGGCCTGAAAGATGACAAAAATCCTTATGACTACGAATTCCTCGTTTATCAAAGAAAAGGATAGAGGAGAGGGTTTTTCATGTTTCGCTATTGTTTTTTATGGGTTTATTCAGCCTATATGTTCATCAAGCATATCAAGCTCCTGCAGGCGCTGCAGACACTTGACCCGCGCCTTTCGTATGCCAATCAGATGGAAGCTGTCTTTGATAAGCCGAAAGCTTTTTTACGGGGGTGCATCGGCTTAACCGGTTCGACCGTTTCCATCCATCAGAACGAAAGATCCCCGGCGGGGCCCGTCCTTTACGTGCATCCAAAGCTCGGCCTGTCAGAGCTCGCCGTGCTGCTCGGACACCTTGATAAAACGGCTTCGTTTTTTGCTGATCCGCGCGCCTTTCGTTATCCGCTGCTCAGCGGCTGGCTCTATAAAATGGCCGCGGTCAAAAAAAGCGCCGACAAGGAAGCATCACTTGAAAAAGTGGAAGAGATCGTCAGGAAAGGCCAAAGCTTTATTCTGTCTGAAGATGACGGGCTCGATTACAAATCTTTATCCAAAAGGCTCGGCCTTCCGATCGTTGCAGTCGAAACAGCCGGTACGGAAGACATGAAGAAAGGCAAGTTGTTCAAGAGGCTGAGACCTGCTGATATCGACTTGACGATCCACCCGGCATACGTCCTGACCGAAAACAAACAGCTTCGGGCATAAAAAAACCAGGCTCCCGTAAAGGAAGCCTGGTTTTCGCCGTTTATGATACAAACGGCACCTTTGCCACATAGAAAAGCACGCAGAAAAACATGGAGGCGCTGCCGCCGAGTACGAAAGTGTGCCAAATCGCATGATGATACGGGATCTTTCTCCATAAATAAAAGATCGTTCCGACGGAATACAATATTCCCCCTAAGAGCAGCAGGGCGAATCCTTCTCCGGTCAAGGCTGTATAAAGCGGCTTGATCGCAATAATCGCCATCCAGCCCATCACAAGATACACCAGCGTGCTGACCACGATAAATCGTTTCACAAAAAAGATTTTAAATACAACTCCGCCAATCGCAAGCCCCCAGACAACCGCAAGCATTGTATAGCCGAGCGCGCCTTTCAAAGGTCCGAGGAGCAGCGGTGTGTATGTACCCGCAATCAGTACGTAGATGGCTGAGTGATCGATGATCTCAAGAATATCTTTCGTTTTTTTGTGCTGAATGCTGTGCAGAAGGGTCGAACTTAAATACAGGAACAGCATGGAAGCGCCGAAAATCGAAAAGCTGACAACATCCACCGGACTTCCGTAGCGGATCGCAAATATCACCAAAAATACGATGGCGGGTATGGAGAGGAGAACGCCGAGTCCATGGGTTATTGCATTCGCAATTTCTTCTTTAATCGTGTACATACCAAGACACCCTTTCTAATCTTGAATAATGTGATGCTTTAAAGAGCTTAAAAAGCGGAGGCCTTCAAGCGTGATTTTTGTCCCGGCTCTTCCGCGGCCCTTTGTAATAAACTCTCTTTTTTCCAAATAATCCAATCTGCTGCGCACTTGCTGGGGGGTAAGTTCCGACTTGCCGTTTTTGCTCAGTTCAGACAGAACCCTGCGGCTGGCAGGCTCTCCTTTTTCATTTAATTGTTTGACTGCATCGAGCAAAAACGCAAACTCCTCTTTTTCCATTAAAGTCAGTGATGTTGAAGCCGTTTTTTTATCTTTTGGCTTCTTCTTTTCGATTTGTTCTCTTAACGCCGGCGGAGTGTCGTAAAGCTGAATCGTTTTCCCATCTGAGACGGTTTTCATATAATCCGTCATATTTTTGAGTTCTCTGACGTTCCCTTCAAACTCATGCTGCTCTAAAGCCTTCCAAACGACCGGTTCGACATATATGTCATGATCCCCGCTTTTTACAAAATGATGCACGAGAAGGGGGATGTCGCTTCGCCGTTCAGCAAGGGGTGGTAGCGGAAGGTCGAGCACATTGAGCCTGTAGTACAAATCCTTGCGGAATTCGCTGTTTTCAATCCGTTCACCGAGCGGCACGCTTGAGGTGGCGATCAGTCTTTTTGGCATCCCTTTTTCAATCGCTGCCAAAAGCTTGCCCTGAAGAGGCAAGGAAAGCCCCCACACTTCGTCGAGAAACAAGGTTCCGGATTCATTCATCTCTGAAAGAAAAAAGTCTTCAGCCGCTTCATCTTCATTCAGCGTGCTGCAGCTTACGTGTGTGAAGGGATCATGCTTGAAAGATGATCCGGAATGAATGGCTTTGGCGAACAGCTCTTTGCCTGTGCCTGTTTCTCCATGAATCAGGATCGGATGGGAAGAGGCTGCAAATTGTATCGCTCTGTTTTTCGTTTGCAAAAAGGAATCGCATTCCCCGATCAGTTCGGAGAACCCTACGGACGGATACGTGTGTTTAATCATGGCGGATCTCCTTTTGGTTCTAATTGGTTCTATTATAACACCCAATTAGAACAAATAAAGAGTTTTTTGAAAAAAAGTGTATTTGGCTGCACATTAACAATCGAAAAGAACGCCGTATATATTGAGAAACTGTATAATATTCTGTAAATAACAAAGAATTGCCCTTTAAATTTTGAATATTCATGATATAATGGCGTATTAAATAAAGCTTTATACAGAAAGGATCTTATACATGAAACCGTTGCTTAAAGAAAACTCTCTCATCCAAGTCAAAGACATTTTAAAAGCCCATCAAAATGTAAAAGATGTTGTCATTCATACCCCCCTCCAAAAAAATGAGAGGCTCTCCGAGAGGTACGATTGCAACGTATATTTAAAAAGAGAAGACCTGCAGGTTGTCCGCTCTTTTAAACTGAGAGGCGCCTATTATAAAATGAAGCAGCTTTCCAAAGAAACGACGAAAAACGGGGTTGTCTGCGCCAGTGCAGGAAACCATGCGCAGGGGGTCGCTTTTTCCTGTAAACATCTCGGTATTCACGGAAAGATTTTTATGCCGTCGACGACTCCGAGGCAGAAAATTTCTCAAGTTGAATTGTTCGGCAAGGAATACGTCGAGATCATCCTGACAGGCGACACGTTCGATGATGCGTATCAAAGCGCAGTCGCCTGCTGCGAGGAAGAAAAACGGGCATTTATCCACCCGTTTGATGATCCTTCCGTCATGGCCGGCCAGGGAACGGTTGCGGTCGAAATCTTAAACGATATCGAAACAGAACCCCATTATTTATTCGCAAGCGTAGGCGGAGGCGGCCTGCTTTCAGGAGTGGGAACCTACATGAAAAACGTGTCCCCGGATACAAAGCTGATCGCGGTTGAGCCCAAAGGCGCGCCGGCTCTATTTGAATCAAACAAAAAAGGCGAAGTCGTCACCCTCGAGAAAATCGATAAATTTGTAGACGGAGCCGCCGTGCAAAAAATCGGCGAGGAGACATTTAAAACGCTTGAAACCGTTGTAGATGATATTTTGCTCGTTCCCGAAGGAAAGGTATGCACCGCGATTCTTGAGCTGTACAACCAATGTGCGATTGTCGCCGAGCCTGCGGGAGCGCTGCCGATCTCCGCTTTAGACCTTTACAGGGAAGAAATTAAAGGGAAAAATGTCGTATGCATTGTGAGCGGAGGAAACAACGACATCGGCAGAATGCAGGAAATCAAAGACAGATCGATGATGTATGAAGGACTCCAGCATTATTTCATCGTGAACTTCCCGCAAAGGGCGGGAGCTTTGCGCGAATTTTTGGATGAAGTGCTCGGGCCGACCGATGATATCACCAGGTTTGAATATACGAAGAAAAATAATAAAAGCAGCGGCCCTGCGCTCGTCGGCATCGAATTGAAGCAGCGCGAAGACTACGAGCCGCTGATTGCGAGAATGGACCGTAAAGGCTTCCGCTATGTCGAAGTGAATAAAGATGAAGGGCTCTTTCATTTGCTGATTTAAGAAATTTTTTTGAAAACGAGCATAAATCACAGACAACGGCTCCTGAGATTATGTATAATAAAGAAAATATCTCATAAATGAGGATTGATAGCTTGTTACTTAAAAGCCTGGAGTTCAAACGTTCGGATGGACAGAAGGTGAAGGTGACGGAAATACCCGTGCTGAAGGAGGACGACCCGCATTTTTTTATGGCCAGTCTGAGGCTCGAAATCTTTTTAAAGAAGCTCTATTGCTCAAAGCGGAAAAAAAACGTCTACTCCTTTAGGGACTACTTAAAGAGAGCATTGAAATGGCAGGATTACCTCGCCATTTATCAAGAGGAAGAATTGAAGCATAATGCATAAGAATTGATAGCATTCTTTGCCGGCCCATGAAGACAGCCAAATCCGCTTGGAAAAGGGCGGGAGACGGCATTCGGCCGGCAAAGAATTTTTCATGCCGATTTGGCCTCACTAGGAAATTCACCATTTGAACCGACAGGATGTGAAGGGAATTGCCAAGCATTAAAATTGTAACGGACTCAACAGCTGACTTGAGCGAAGAACTGCTCAGAGAATATCATATTTCCGTTCTCCCGCTTTCGATATCAATCGACGGCATTGTTTACAGAGACAGGTTCGATATTCAGCCGGACGAATTTATTGAGAAAATGGAGAGCGCCGCAGAACTCCCGAAAAGTTCACAGCCGCCTTTAGGCGCTTTTATCGAACTGTATGAAGAGCTGACCGCTGACGGAAGCGAAGTGATCAGCATCCATCTCTCAAGCCAATTGAGCGGGACATACCAGACGGCTGTAAGCGCTTCAAATATGGTCGACGGGAACATTACGGTGATTGATTCCATGTATATTTCAAAAGGGCTCGGCTTTCAGGTCTTGCGGGCCGCCTTGCTGGCCGAAGAGGGCATGACGGCCGAAGCGATTGTAAAAGACCTGGAGAACTTGCGCGACCGGACATCCCTCTATGTGACAATTGATCATTTTGATAACTTGATCAAAGGCGGCCGCATTGGGCGAGGAAAAGCGCTGATCGGCTCATTGCTCAAGGTTAAGCCGATCGCGAGGCTCGAGGACGGAATCTATACGCCTGAAAAAAATGTCCGGAGCAGCAGTCAGCTTATCCGTTATTTGACTGGTCAATTTCTTTCCGCGGTGAAGGGAAGGACGGTGCAGGCGATCGGAATCGCCCATGCCGATGCACTCGACCTCGCCCATAGGCTGAAAGACTCTTTGCTTGAACATATCCCGGGAATCGATATTGATATTGCGTACACAACGCCGATTATCTCTGTTCATACCGGAAAAGGAGCGATCGGTTTTACCTTTTACACCGATTGAAAAAGGGGATGGAAGGATTGAAAAACGCTTTTGGCATTTTCCTTGCAGGTATTCTCACAGTGTTTCTTTCGTCCTGCGGAACTAGCAAGATTGAAAATTCTTTAAACTATGACGTACAATCTTTTTCTTTTCAAAATCACGACGGGAAAACCGTGTCTCTTGAAAGTTTAAAAGGCCAGGTGTGGGTGGCCGACTTTATATTTACGAACTGTAAAACGATCTGCCCGCCGATGACTTCACATATGGCTGAACTGCAAAAACAAATGGAAGAGGAAAACCTGCAGGCCCGCATCGTCTCATTCAGCGTTGACCCCGAAAATGATACACCCGAAAAATTGAAGAAATTTGCGGCCAACTATCCGCTCAATTTTCAAAACTGGGATTTTTTAACCGGATACTCGCAGGAGGAAATCGAAAAATTTGCGCTGAAAAGCTTTAAAGCAATCGTGAAAAAACCTGAAGATGAGGATCAGGTAATTCACCAATCGTCATTTTATCTAGTCGATCAAAACGGCAAAGTCGTCAAGGATTATGACGGTGCAAAAGAAACGCCGTACGATGAAATCATCGCCGATATTAAGACGCTGGAAAACCGTTGAAAAAACGGGCGGCCTGCCGTTAAAAGCCTGTTTCCTGACCACCGGAAAACAGGCTTTTTTTTACACCTGTCAAATCATTTTCAAAAGAATCAAAACATGGTACACTTTTTTTTAGGTTATCTAGAAGGAAGGGGCATCATCATTGAACATACGGTTTATAACAGCCATGATGGCCCTCGTCTGTCTGCTTTCAGCCTGTACGGAATGGAATGCGGGCGTTGAAAAAACATCGGTCTCCCCTAAGCGCGATATCGTGATTGCAGCAGTGGGCGATTCTCTGACAGAGGGGGTAGGCGATCAAGAAAAGAAAGGCTATGTCGGCATGGTGGCCGACGAGCTTGAAAGCCGGAGCGATGTGAAGTCCGTAACGGTCAAAAATTATGCCGTTAAAGGCTCCCGGACCGATCAGCTGCTTGAAAGATTAAAAGAAAAAGAAGTACAAGAGGGCCTGAAAGATGCAGACTACATTTTATTTACAATCGGGGGCAACGACCTGATGAAAGTCGTCCGCCAAAACTTCGCGCACTTAACGCTCCCACCTTTCCGCGCTGAACAAAAACTGTTTGAAAAGCGGTTTTCGAATATTTTAGCGGAAATCAGAGAGCAAAACGCCAGCGCTGAATTGATTTATGTCAGCATGTATAATCCATTTAAGTTTACGCTGTCTGAACTGAGAGAAATTGACCAAGTCGTAGACGAATGGAATGAAGGCGCAGAAAAAAGCCTGAAAAAGGTCTCCAATACGAAAATGGCGGATATCGCTGATATTTTTGAGGAAAACAGCGATGAAAAGAAGATTGCAAAAGATGAGTTTCATCCTAATCAATACGGGTATTCTTTAATAGCGAAACGCGTTTACGAACAAATTAAAAACGAAGACCCCTCAACAGAATAAGGTGAAAAAATGAAGAAATGGAAGAGCTTATTTTTAATTTTAGCAGCAGTCAACGTCATCATACTTGCCGGGATTTTCATTCTCGTATTCATGCCCGGCGGTCAAAAGGAACCGTCGCGGCCGACTCCGAGCGAGTACCAATTGAACGTGACGAGCACGAAAGAGTCATTGGCCGCATTCATCAACACGTATTTAGAAAAGGAGTCTTCGCCGGATCTTGACTATCAAATCGAAATCGATGATGAATTCCACATCGTCGGTGCGATCCGCGCCTTTTCCTCGACAGTCGATGCGAAGGTGTCCTTTCGGCCGACAGTGGAAAAAAACGGAGATGTGGTTCTTGACGTGACGAGATTTTCGATCGGCAAGTTAAATGTTCCGATATCGATGGTGCTGAACTACATGGATCAATTTTATGATCTTCCTGATTTTGTCCACGTTCGTTCGGACGCTAAAGAAATTCAAGTCCGTCTGTCAGAGATGCCGCTTAAAAACGGAATGTATGTGAAAGCAAAAGACATTGATTTAGAAAAAGATCAAATCGAATTTGTTTATTATCAGCCTGCACAAACAGATTCATAGATCGTGCAGCGGGATTTACAGGGGTGAACATATGGAACGTATCTACACATATTTCAGCTTGCTGTCTATGTTGTTTTCGCTGTACTTCGGCGGTCTCGCCGCCTTCAGTTTCATCGATGAAAACATGGACAAGATGTATTTGAACATCGGGTATTGTGCGTTGTTTTTAAGCATTATGATCTTTACCCTAGATGCTAAAAAACATAAAAAAACTGACCATCACAATCAATAATTGCCGGCAAAATCCTAAAACATGAGACCGTTTTAGGATTTTGTTGTCCATGCTTCAGCAGACTGTAAAAGAGACATCAGGTCTCTTTTTTTTCGCTATGAAGGCGGAGCTTTGGCAGGAAACGGCGCCGCTTTTATGGTGAGAGAAGGGGAGCCGTTGACGAAACCGAGGCCATACAACGTTGCGGATTCCCCCGCGTGAAGCGTGATTTTCGGGACCTTCAGCAAGACCGCTGTTGAACCGGCGGCCTTTAGCTCCATGTCGATTTTCTGTGAACGCACCTCGATGTACCTGGTGACCGTTTGAAAGGGGACACCGGAAAACAGGACAGGTCCGTTTTGCACTGCAAAGTCAAGAGCGGGAGAGTCCGGCGATAAATGGACACATCGGATGCTGCGGCTTTCCGGATCAGCCGCAGGCCGGTCATACATTCCGACGGGAACGAGCTTTGCGGCTGTGCCAGTAACGGCAACCGTGCAGTACCCGCCGTGGATCAGGTGATACTGTACCGTCAGCATCGGACCGTGCGCCCTGCCTCTTTGGAAAACATCGATTTGAATACGGCCGGCAGGAAACCGGACATAAGAAGATAAATCTGTATAGGAGATGTTTTGAAAAACGGAGATTCCGTTTACGAATACGTCGAGATTGTCGGTGTGAGGAGCCGCATGGAGCAGTCTGATCATCGCTGCTTTTCCGCTGTTTCGAAAATAAAAGGGCGCCTCTGCAGGCGGAAGATGGCAGCAGTTCCACCGAAAACCTTCCGCCATTTGACGGGCATCATGATCTGTAGAGAACATCTTGTCACGCCCCTTTGCATGCTTTCTGACATCATATGAGGCTCTGAAGCCATCGGTCACATCGCGATCAAGATGACAGATGAAAAGGAGTAAACAATGAAAACGGATTTTACATACGGAAATGTGTTTAAACAGCTGGTCTTTTTTTCCGGCCCGATCATTTTAGCCAATCTTTTGCAGATTTCATTTCAATTCGTTGACAGCTTGTGGGTCGGAAATCTGCTCGGAGCAAAAGCTCTCGGTGCTGCGGCCGTCTCAGGGACGGTTTTCTTTACGGTGTTATCGTTCGTATTAGGCGTCAACAATGCGGCACTGACGATTCTTGCGCAGCAAAAAGGAAAAGGGGATAAGAAGGGACTTGCTTCATATGTCAACGCGTTTGTCGTTCTGATGACGGCGATGAGCGTATTGCTCGGAGTTATCGGCTATTTTTTCACAGAGCCTCTGCTTTCGCTTCTTCAAACGCCCGGCAATATGATGGATTTGGCTGTAAGCTATTTGAGCATTCATTTTATCGGGATTATATTTTTATTCGGCTATAATTTCATCAGTACCGTGTTAAGAGCGGTCGGCGACAGTCAAACACCTTTGCGTTTCGTCCTCTTGGCCGTCATCCTGAATCTGTTTATGGATCCGCTGTTTATCTCGGTATTCAACCTCGGAATTTCCGGAGCAGCCTATGCAACCGTCGTTTCCCAAGGGATTGCTTTCGTTTACGGTGTGGTCTATACGGTGAGAAAGCGGCTTGTTCCATTTTCAAAGCCGGCGCTTCCGTCGCTGGAAGAGACGTCCGTCATTTTGAAGCTCGGAGTGCCTGCCGGCTTGCAAATGATGGTGATTTCAGGCGGCTCGATGGCGATTATGAGCGTTGTCAATTCATTTGGAGAACGTGTCGTGTCAGGGTTTGGCGCGGTACAGCGGCTTGACAGCCTGCTGATTCTCCCGGCGATGGCCATCGGCACGGCTGTCAACAGTATGGCTGGCCAAACCGTCGGCAGCGGCGATATGGAGCGTACGAAAAAAATCGCTCATGACGGCGTCATTTATGTCCTGCTATTTATGGCTGCTGTCAGCACCGCGATATTTCTGACAGGCTATCATGCGGTCAGGCTGTTTATTTCGGAAGCCGATTCAGCCGGATTCGGGGAAGAGTATTTAAGAACGATTGCTTTTTTCTATCCGTTTATCGGGATTAACTTTGTGTTAAACGGTGTTGTAAGGGCAGCCGGCGCGATGGTTCAAATTTTGGTGCTGAACGTGATTTCTTTTTGGGCTTTGCGCTATCCGTTTACATACTTATTTTCAAAGTGGCTTGGCGAAAACGGCATAGCGCTTGGCATCGGAATGAGCTTTATGCTGAGCAGCCTGACCGCGTTTTTATATTACCGCTACGGGAAGTGGAAGCACCTTGTTTTATTTGAAAAATGAAAGCAAGCCCCGGAAGCGCCTCCCGCCGGGCATCTGAAGCAAACAAACAAAAATACTTTTAACGTCTTAATAATTGACGATATATACAATATAAAATGAGTTTGGTGTTGGGGGCTTGTCATGTTTTTAATCGATTTATTTTTGAATTTGTGCATTTTAATCACTTCGCTCTTTATTTACACTCAGCTAAAGTGGAATATTTTTTCCCGAAAAGCGACTAATAAACAACTTGATTGGATTGACGGCGTCATGGGAGGGTTGCTCGGAAATGTGCTCATGTTCTTTTCGATCCAGGCAACCGATGAGACGCTCGTTGATTTGCGTTATGTGCCTGTCATGATTTTGTTTTTATTTACGGGCGCCTTTCCGGCCTTTATTTGTTCTCTGCTGATTATAGGAGGAAGATTTGTTTACGGGGGGAATACATCATCGATTACGGCGCTCACAGGAATGATCGTTATATTCATAGGATATTATCTCATCCTCCGGGTCATGGATAAAGACGCTGATACTTATCGAAAGACATTTGCTTTAGTCATTTTTTCCAATGTGGCGATTTCAATCGTGATCTTGATGCTCCTCCATGATTTCCATTTAGTGAAAATTTTATTGATATGGTTCTGGATTTTATCTACTATCGGCGGATTTACATCAGTATACGTTGTATCATATTTGAAAAAATCTCATTTTCTGTTAAAAAAATATGAAGAGGAATCGTCGCTTGATTATTTAACGGGATTAAATAATGTCCGCCATTTTGATGCGATATGGAATGCTCAAATTTCAAACGCAATGGAGAAGAACGAGAAACTGTCTTTGCTTATGATCGATATCGATTATTTCAAAACGATCAATGATACATACGGACATTCAAACGGAGACGTGATTTTAAAAGAATTGGGAACGATTTTAAAAAAGACAACACGTGCGGAAGATATCGTATCAAGAAACGGCGGAGAAGAGTTTTCGGTCATATTGCCGAACAGTTCTCATTCGCAGGCCGCAGAGATCGCTGAAAGGATACGCAAGGAAGTGGAGACACACACTTTTTCAATTTCTCATTCTAAAAAGATTCATATTACCGTTTCGATAGGGGTTGCAGCATTTCCGGAGGTCAATCGCAGTACGGACGAGTTGATTGAAAAAGCCGACCAATGTTTGTACAAGGCTAAACACCTTGGGAGAAACCGGGTGTGCACATCACTTTGAGCTGAACGAAAAAGGATAGATGAAACGATGTTCATCTATCCTGTCTTTGTTAGGTACGTTTATCGAATTCCGCAAGTTTGATAAAAGTCTTTTCATCTTCAATTAATCCGCACGCGCCGCACTGCACTTTTATGGCAGGGCCGCTGTACGGCAGGTGAAATGGAGAAATCTCTTCATCTGAATACGTTTCCATGATCTCCCCTGTTGCCGGATCAATCTTGACGGATATCGGGGATTGTTCGATTAAGTTAAACCGTGTTCGGTTTGTTTTGCAGTTTGGACAAAGATAAGGAGCTGTCATAAGTCAGTACACCTCTTTTTTAATTTAAGGTGCACAGATTCGGGCCAATTTATGTAAAACCCGATTAGCGCTGTTCCTTTTTTTTGTCCAGTTTGCTGAACAGTTCAATCAGCGTTTTCAGCTCTTCATCACTGAAGCTGCTGAACCGCTTGAAATAATATTCCGTTTTCTTTTCTTCAAAATATCTGATAATCTCTTTTCCCGCGTCTGTCAGATGGATTTTGATGATCCGTCTGTCTTCTTTTGACCGGACTCTCGTGATCCAGCCTTTTTCAACCAACGCATCGGTTACAGCTGTGATATGGCTCGCAGAAACGCCTAAAATCGTTGCAAACTCCGTGACTTTCTTCGGACCTTGCTCGCTCAGCAGGCGTAGAATCATGAATTCATTGCGGGACATCTCTTTTTCGAGCAGCTCATTTATCTCATCACGTATCTGTTTAAATACTGTGCGAAGCAGTGCTTCCATATCATACATCATTTGTTCTCTAACTTTCAAAATTTCGCCCCTCCATATAAGTAGCAAATTTCAGCTTTTTTTAAAAAGGAATGACCGAATCAGCATGAATATTATTTTTCATGAACATGATATCACTATGATACCATAATTTTCGTTTTTCAAGTGTATGTTTCAGAAGATTTTTAGTTCATTTGACCATCAATTGAACAACGGTCCATGACAATGATAGATGAATACTGCTGTTTCTTAAAATATGGTGATGGCAATGACATATTATTGTCATTTTTTCTTTTTAGGCAGCGGCTGATTTTATGATGAGCGGGAGAGGGCTTAAAAATGAGCATGCTGTGATATAATGGTTCCCAACAAAAGTTGAAGAGAAGGAGGCAGAACAGATGGCTGAAAAACGAGAACTCGCCACATTTGCCGGAGGCTGCTTTTGGTGTATGGTCAAGCCTTTTGACGAACAGCCGGGCATTATAAAAGTCGAATCCGGCTATACTGGCGGCCATACGGAAAATCCGACCTATGAAGAGGTTTGCAGCAATACAACGGGACATAGGGAAGCGGTGCAAATCACGTTTGATCCCGATGTGTTTCCATACGAAAAACTGCTGGAACTCTACTGGCAGCAAATCGATCCTACTGACAGCGGAGGACAATTCGCAGACCGCGGCGAGTCTTACCGGACAGCGATTTTTTACCACAATAACAAGCAGCGGAAACTCGCTGAGGAATCGAAGAAAAAGCTTGAAGAAAGCGGCATCTTTAAAGATCCGATCGCGACCGACATTCTGGAAGCCGGGCCATTTTATCCGGCTGAAGAATATCATCAGGACTATCATAAAAAGCATCCTGAACGCTACACACAGTACCGGATCGGAAGCGGAAGAGAAGGATTTTTACAACAGCATTGGGGGCGGAAAGCATGACGAACAATAAAGAAGAACGGCTGAAGCAGCTGACCCGGATGCAGTATGAAGTGACGCAGAAAAACGGGACGGAGCCTCCATTCCAAAACGAATACTGGGATCTGCGCGAAGACGGAATCTATGTCGATATCGTGTCGGGAAAACCGCTGTTTTCATCGCTTGACAAATTTGACGCACACTGCGGCTGGCCAAGCTTTACAAAACCGGTCGATACCGGGGAGATCGAAGAAAAACTTGACACTTCACACGGCATGGTTCGGACTGAGGTGAGAAGCAAGTCTGCCGATTCCCATCTTGGACACGTGTTTCCGGACGGCCCCGGACCGGACGGCCTGCGCTATTGCATCAATTCAGCAGCCCTCCGGTTTGTGCCGAAGGATGACCTTGAAAAAGAAGGGTACGGCGAATATGTCAAGCTGTTTGAACGTGAAAAATAGGTCTTAAAGGCGCTCGTCGTGCATCTTAGTATAATAAATAACCAATGGTTTGCCCTCTTTGCTCTCACAAAGCAAAGAGGGCTTTTTCATCTCCGAATTTAGAATTGCATACTCCGAACTAAAAAGTCGAGTAGTTTCTATTGATAAAGTAAAGCGGCATGAAGACTACCGCGAGGATACCCAGCATACAATAAAAATTTGAAACATGTTACGAAAAATCCGTTAACATCCCACGAAAGACAAACAAGGAAATTGTTAATTTAAAGCGGTTTATGAACTTCCATATCATGTGGAAGAAACTCGTCTATGAAAGAATGAAAGGAATCCGGAGAAGATAATCCTTTCTTTCAAAGAGTCATCTTTTTAGAGGATTTTCTGCTCTGAAAGCGAAAAACATAATGATAGAACATCTTGAGAAAAGAGGCAGCCGTTGTGACATCCATTTCAATCACAGAAGACCGTTACTTAATGCTGACATGCAGCAAAAAAATTGAGCCGTATTATCATATATACACAGATGACCAGATCCCGCAAATGTTTTCATCTCATTTTCTGCAGCTGCAGGACGAATTTCCGCTGACAGAGCTGTACTCCCTGCTCGTTCGTGTACCCGATATTTTAAAGCGAAATTATATTCATGTGAAAAGCTCTTTTAACCGCGATCTCCCTTTCACAATGAAAAAGTCGCTCTTTGATCTTGGATACATTCTTGATGAAGAATTGTTTTATTCGATCCGGCTTGCAGATTGGAAAGGAGTTTCTCCTGTACGGGCAGAATGGGGGACGAAGAAATCGCTCATTGACGGCTGCCGCATCATGCAGGCTTATGATTCGTTATCGATCAATGAAGCGTTTGCGAAAGAAAAGCTGCTGCGCAAATATCCTTTTTACGAGGAAGGCATCATTCAGCTGTGTGTCTGCTACTCGGAAGAAGGTGAACCGATTGGATGTGCCGAGCTTTATCTCGATCAGGATGAAAACGTTGCTAAAATCGAAGAAGTCGCTATTTTGGAGCCTTACCAGCGGAAAGGCTATGGATCGGGCCTTATCAAGCAGATGCTCGCCGCTGCCAAACAATCTGGCATTGAATCGTGCTATCTTGTGACTTCGGGAAGCGATCAGGTGAAAACGTTTTATGAAAAGATGGGTTTTCAGCAGGAGGAAAAGCTCACAACGATATTTAAATATTTGTTTGAATAAAGTAGGCAGGTGCACATACCAATTGGGACTTGGCCTGCATAGGCTGGGGTGTAGACTTTATACGAAAGGATGATAAGCCTGTGCATTACTCCCATTATTGCTGTCCTACTGGAGGATACGGCTACGGGTTTCACGGCAGAAACACATTTGTGCTCATCGTTGTCCTCTTTATTTTGCTCATCATTGTCGGTGCGGCTTTCATTTGCTAGCTAAAAGCCCAACACCCGGTCGCTTGACATGCTCACAAAGCCTTCCATCCGGAAGGTTTTTTGTTTTCTGTTGTAAAATTTTACATATATATGTAATATAATTACGAGATGAAAATATCGGACAAACGGGGGAGTAACTTTGAAATATGCTTGGGTCATAAAAGGGGACTTTTTCAGACTGTGGTCTGGAACATTTTTATCGCTCTTTAGTTCGGTTCTTTTCTATTTTTCATTGGTATGGTGGTCTCTATCTGAAACCGGAAGCGCCCTTTCGGGAAGCGTCGTGATCGGCATCGGGCTGACTGTCTCAATTTTGATATCGCCGTTTACAGGCTGGCTTTCCGACAGGTTTCACAGGGGGAAATTGATTGCGGCTTCAGATATGATCATTTCAGCTGTATTTTTAATGATCGGATTTTTGGCGCTGTCAGGCATGAGTTCAGTGATGTTACTGGCGGTTGCAAGGATGATTGTATCAGCATGTTTGACTGCAATCGAACCTGCGGCAAGATCGCTCTTGCCGGATACACTGAGAAAAGAACAAATTGAAAAAGGAATCGCATTTCAAGAAGTGATCACACAGCTCATCCAAGTGATCGTTCCGCTTGTCACAGGGGTTCTGTTTTCCTTTCTGCATTTCGGCTGGTTATGGGTACTGTGCGGAAGCCTCTCCTTTCTGTCCATCTTTTTGGAGTGGAGAATCAAAGATAAAAGGGGCAGCCAAAAGCGTATTCCTTTTACAAACAAACAGTTGTTCAGCGGTTTTACAAGCTTGTTTCAAAATAAGCCGCTCAAGTATTTGTTGTATGGGACGAGCATACAGCAGCTTGTATTCAGCGGTTTTCCAATATATATCGTCATTTGGACTTCGCTATTATTAAAAGATCAGGCTTGGCTGGGCGGCGCTTTTCAATCATTTTGGGCGTGCGGGACGCTGTCTGCGGCGCTTTTCTTGTCCTTTATCGCAAAACCGGAGCACGCAAAAGCGGCTGTGCCCGCTTTAATGCTGATTTTCGGCCTGCTTTTGTCGCCTCTCGGCTGGATTGATCATGTCGTGCTCGGCGCCGCGATTTTGATCGTCATCGGAATGATCAGCGGCGTGGTCAACATCTATATTGAAGGTTACTTGCAAAGGGTAACGGAAGGTGAAAACAGAGGCAGGTCGCTGGGCGCTTTTTTTGCGGTCAACAGCTCTTTTATGCCGCTCGGCTATGCGGCCGCGGGGATGTTGTCGGATGCCGTCAGTCCCGAATATTTATTCCTCATCGTCGCACTGCCTGCGCCGTTTGCTGCGTTTTCGATGATGAGATCATTTTATTTATGGGAAAAACAGACGAAGGAAACAGTTTCTTTGCAGGACAAAACGTCAATGTGAATAAGCGCGTCTGGAAAAATAAAAGGACATGTCCTTTTATTTTTTTGTTTACAACTAACGGCGATCGCTCCGAAATCAACCATTTCCGCTTGAAAAGAGAATGCCGCCTTTTCCCCATTCATATAATGTAAAGAAAAACCTCTCATTGGGGAAGGGGGGAGTTTTTATGTCGTTTTTGATTAAGCCGGATTTGCATGGAAGTTATCCGGTCGTTCAGTATGCAAAAGGAAGCTGGATTGTCGACAATTCCGGAAAGCGGTACCTTGACGGTTGTTCAGGGGCTGTTACCTGCAATCTCGGGCACGGTGTACAAGAAGTGATTGCGACTCTCAAAGAACAGCTTGATGCCGTTTCATTTGTCTACCGTTCACAGTTTACGAGTGAACCGGCTGAACAGCTTGCCGAACTCCTCGCTGAATGGCTGCCGGGTGATCTGAATTGGTCTTTTTTTGTCAACAGCGGGTCGGAAGCTGTTGAAACCGCCATGAAAATCGCAGTTCAATACTGGCAGGAAAAAGGACAAAACGACAAAACGATTTTCCTTTCAAGATGGAACAGCTATCACGGAATTACAAACGGAGCCCTGTCGCTGTCGGGGTTTTATGAGCGCCGCTACAGGTTTACGCACATGCTGCACAAGTATCCCGCCGCTTCCGCGCCAAATTGCTACAGGTGCCGGCTTTCTCATCCCGAATGCCAGGAAGCGTGCGTGAAAGAAATCGAGCTCGCCGTTAAACGGATCGGCAAGCAATTCATCGCGGGCTTCGTGGCCGAACCCGTCATCGGGGCTGCTGGAGCAGCCATAACAGCGCCTGATGGTTATTACAAAAAAGTAAAAGAGATTTGCGAAGAAAATGAAATTCTTTTTATCGCGGATGAAGTCATGAGCGGGATGGGAAGAACCGGCCGGTTGCTGGCGATTGAACATTGGGGTGTGACCCCGGATATTGCTGTACTTGGCAAAGGGATGAGCGCAGGGTATTCACCGATTGCCGCAGCGGTCATATCCGATGACATCATGGAAACGGTCAAAAACGGCTCAGGAGTCATCATGAGCGGACATACGTACAGCGGGAACCCTTTTTCAGCCCGTGCGGCGCTCGCCGTTCTCCGCTACATGTTGAAGCACGATCTTGTCAAACAAGCCCGGATAAAAGGGGAAAAGCTGAAAAAGATGCTGAAAGAAGTCATGAAACAGTCGAGCATCATTGGCGACGTTCGGGGCAAGGGGCTTCTTCTCGGGATTGAATTTGTCGCCGATCGAAAAAGCAAAAAGACATTTCCTTCATCAATGCCGGTGTCGGCTCTCGTCATTTCCGAAGCGAAAAAAAGAGGCCTGCTTCTTTATCCGTCCCAGGCGGGTATTGACGGCGGCGGGGGAGATGCGGTCATCATTGCACCGCCCCTTACGATATCGGATCAAGAGCTGGAAGAGCTCATTCATATATTTAAACATGCCGTACACGAGACTGAAAAACAAGCAGAAAAGGTGATACGCGAAAGATGACGGTGCTGAACAAACGTATTGCTGTTGAAGATGCGATTGCTGATTTGAAAGACGAAGCGACCGTCATGTTTGGCGGATTTGGGGGAGTCGGTTCACCGCCTTCTTTCATCAGTGCGATTTTGAAAAAAGGCGTAAAAAATTTAACGGTCATATGCAATGATGCAGGCTTTCCCGGCATCGGCATCGGTCCATTAATCGTCAATAACCGCGTAAGGCGGCTGATCGCTTCCCATATCGGATCAAATCCTGTTGCGGGAAAACAAATGACTGACGGTTTTCTCGCCGTTGAATTTTCACCGCAAGGGACGCTCGCGGAAAGAATCCGTGCGGGCGGCACAGGTCTTGGCGGCATATTGACCGATATTGGGATCGATAATGACATGGTGCGTCAAGGAAAGAAGATTGTTTCTTTGAATGGTCGCGCATACCTTGCCGAAGAAGCGCTGAGTGCGGAATACGCTTTTATTTATGGGAAAACCGCCGATGAATTCGGCAATATCATTTACGACAAAACGGCGCGTAACATGAACCCGCTTATGGCAATGGCTGCTGATCGGACATTTGCCGAAGTAGAGCGGATCGTTCCCCTTGGGGATCTCGATGAAGAAGAAATTGTAACACCCGGTGTTTTTGTCGAAGGTGTCGCTGAAACGGAAGGGGTGAACTGGAAATGGGTTTGGGAGTCATAGAGCGGGAGAGAATTGCAAAACGGGCGGCCCGCGAAATCAAAAGCGGAATGATTGTCAACCTGGGCATCGGCATTCCGTCTTTAGTTCCCAACTTTTTAGACCCGGGCACTTCCGTTATGATCCAATCTGAAAACGGGCTTCTCGGCATCGGCGAGTCGCCTGAAAAAGGAAGGGAAGATGAGAATCTTTGCAATGCGGCAGGCTGGCCTGTCACCGTAGTAAAAGGCGCTTCTTATTTTGATTCAGCTCTGTCGTTCGGCATGATCAGAAAGGGCGCGATTGATGTCACGATTCTTGGTTCTCTGCAGGTCAGCCAGTCAGGGGACCTAGCCAACTGGATCGTCCCCGGCAAAAAGGTTCCTGGAATGGGAGGGGCGATGGAGCTTGCCCAAAAGGCGAAAAAAGTCATTGTCGTGATGAGCCATACCGATAAAAACGGCGCACCCAAACTTGTCGCCGACTGCACTCTGCCACTGACAGCAAAAGGCTGCGTTGACATGGTGATTACAGAAAAAGCCGTGATCACCATTGACAGCGGCGGCTTTGTATTAAAAGAGCTGATGAATGAAGAGGATCTTGATGATGTGCTGCGGCTGACGGATGGAAATGTCCGGATCGAACTGCCGCTTTCGTAAGAGGAGGAATTGGATGGAGAACATAGAGAGAAAGGTGTGCGATTGGATCGATTCGCACGAGAAAAAAGCGGTTCGCCTTTTGAAAAAACTTGTCGGAGAAAAAAGCACAATGGGCAGTGAATTTACCGCCCAAGCTGTCGTCCTGGAGAAACTGAGGCAATTCGAAGCTGAAATCGATGTCTGGGAGCCGAGCATGAAGCAATTGGAACAGCACCCGCTGTTTAAATCAGACAGAACAAGCTTTAAAGAAAGCCCGAATATTGCGGCTGTCAAAAGAGGAAAGGGCGGCGGGAAATCGCTGATCTTAAACGGACATATCGATGTCGTACCTGAAGGAAACAGAAAAGACTGGGAGACGGAGCCGTTTCAGCCGGTCATGAAGCAAGGACGGATATACGGCCGAGGCACAACTGACATGAAAGGCGGCAATACGGCTCTTTTAATCGCGATGGAAGCGCTGGAGCAATGCGGGGTTCAATTAAAAGGAGACCTGATGTTTCAAAGTGTCGTAGACGAGGAGTGTGGCGGAGCCGGGACGCTGGCGGCCGTCATGAGGGGCTACAAGGCGGACGGCGCTTTGATTCCCGAGCCGACAAATATGAAAATGTTTATTAAGCAGCAGGGATCGATGTGGTTCAGAATCACGGTCAAAGGGCTTTCTGCACACGGCGGCACAAGATATGAAGGTGTCAGCGCCATTGAAAAAAGCATGCTTGTCATCCAGTCGCTCCGCCAGCTTGAACAGGTCAGGAATAAGAGAATAACAGATTCTTTGTATGACAATATCCCGATTCCGGTTCCGATTAACATCGGCACGATCAACGGAGGCGCATGGCCTTCATCGGTCGCCGACACGGTGACACTGGAAGGAAGGTGCGGAATCGCTCCGAACGAATCTCCTGAAGCCGTCCAGTCCGAGTTTGAAAACTGGCTCAATGATCTTCAATACCATGATGAATGGTTTAAACACTACCCTGTTGACATAGAATGGTTCGGCGCCATGTGGCTCCCAAACGATTTGGCTGAAGACCATGAACTGACGAAAGTACTGAAATCCGCCTATCAAACCATCACGGCAAAAGATCCTCTAATCGAAGCTTCCCCGTGGGCGACAGACGGCGGAATATTGTCACACGCCGGAGGCACCCCTGTCATCGTCTTCGGACCGGGAGAAACGAAAATGGCTCACCAGGCAAATGAATACATTGAAAAAGAAGCTCTGATCCAGTCAGCCAAAATCATCAGCTTGTTTATTATGAATTGGTGTGATTATGAACGATGAAAAGATCAGCTGTTGTGGAGGTTAAATATGGTGGAAAAATGGAGCAATGACAGCTGTACGCTTGAAGTGGATGTCGACTTGTTCAGTAAAAGAATCAGAATCATCAATTATGAAGGCGATGTCTGTTCATTTTTTCCCGCCATATTGAAAGAAGCAAAAAAACACGGCATAGGGAAAATGATCGTTTTTACCAAAACGACTGACAGAAACGCTTTGCTTGAGCGGACGTTTGAACCGGAAGGAAAAATTGACGGATACTTTAACGGGCATGATGCTGACGTGTTCGTAAAATATGTGAAAGAAGACAGGCGAAAAACCGCTGACTGGCTTGCGCAGGATCAAATGCTGACAGAGCTGTTCAGCACTCCTCGCATCGCGGAGGCCCAAAACGCTTCCTTTCAAATCAGGCGGGCCGCCTCCAGTGATGCGCCTGGTCTCGCCGATCTCTACAACTGCGTCTTTCCTGTATACCCCGCGCCTGTTTCAGATCCGGCATATCTTAAGGAAGCGATGGGGAAAGGGGCCGTTTACTATCTCGCTTTTGACGGGGAAAAAGTGATTGCATCAGCAGGTGCAGACGTGAATCCCGTTTTGGGGAATGCGGAAATAACCGACTGCGCCGTCCTGCCGGAATACAGGGGCTTTTCATTGACGAGGCGGCTGATTGCCGCGCTCGAAACCGATTTGCAACAAGCGGGTATCTTTTACGTTTTTTCAATCGCAAGAGCGGTTTCTTTCGGGATGAACGCCAGTCTTTATCATTTATCATACTCATACAGGGGCCGGCTATTGAACAACTGCCTCATTTATCAAAGCATGGAGAACATGAACATCTGGTGCAAAAATTTAAGCCGCTCTTAAAAAGCGGTCTTCCGCCGGTTTTACATTTGAAGAGACACTTTTCATACCGGTCACATAACCTGAAAAGTATAGGGAAAATGCTGATAGGGGGATGAAAGATGGAAAACGGTCTGTTTCAGCCGAAAAGGCACTGGAAAGATATTGAGCTTTGGAAAGATGTTCCCGAAGAAAAATGGAACGACTGGATCTGGCAGCTAACCAACACCGTCAGAACGCTTGACGATTTGAAAAAAGTCGTCAATCTGACGAAAGAGGAAGAAGAAGGGGTGCGAATCTCTACAAAGACGATCCCTTTAAATATTACGCCGTATTACGCTTCACTGATGGATCCGGATGATCCGCGCTGTCCGATCAGAATGCAGTCGGTGCCGCTCGCAGAAGAAATGCACAAAACAAAATACGATCTTGAAGATCCCCTTCATGAGGATGAAGATTCGCCTGTCCCGGGCTTAACCCACCGCTATCCGGACCGGGTTTTGTTTCTCGTCACTAATCAATGCTCGATGTACTGCAGATACTGTACAAGGCGGCGTTTTTCCGGACAAATCGGCATGGGCGTGCCGAAAAAGCAGCTCGATCAGGCGATCGCATATATCCGGGATACGCCCGATGTCAGGGATGTCCTGATTTCAGGAGGGGACGGCCTTCTCATTAACGATCAAATTCTTGAATATATTTTGAAAAACCTTCGCGCCATCCCGCACGTGGAAATCATCCGGATCGGCACGAGAGCCCCGGTCGTCTTCCCGCAGCGGATTACCGACAAGCTTTGCAGCATTTTGAAAAAGTATCATCCCGTTTGGCTGAATACGCATTTCAACACGAGCATCGAAATCACGAAGGAAGCGAAGGAAGCCTGTGAGAAGCTGGTCAACGCCGGGGTGCCGGTCGGCAATCAGGCCGTGATTTTGGCCGGTATAAATGACAGCGTTCCCATTATGAAAAAGCTGATGCATGATTTGGTGAAAATCAGAGTCCGTCCGTATTATATTTATCAATGCGATTTGTCTGAAGGAATCGGCCATTTCAGAGCGCCTGTCTCCAAAGGTCTTGAAATCATTGAAGGCTTGCGCGGACACACGAGCGGCTATGCAGTGCCGACCTTTGTCGTTGACGCGCCGGGCGGGGGCGGAAAAATCGCCATACAGCCGAATTACTTGATTTCGCAAAGCCCCGATAAAGTCGTGCTCCGCAATTTTGAAGGCGTCATTACGTCTTATCCTGAGCCTGAAAACTACATTCCGGGAAGAGCGGACGACTATTTTGCCGAGATCTTCCCTGATGTAATGAAGGAAAAAGAGGAGATCGGCATATCGGCAATCTATGCAGATCAAGCTCTTTCATACACACCGGACGGCTTAAAACGGCTTGAAAGAAGGGAGAGCTATTCCGCAAGCCCCGATCATGAAACATTGAAAAGCCGCCGGGCAAAGCGCGATGAATTGAAAGAAAAGAAATTCCTTGCCCAGCAAAAAAAAGAAGGCGAAGCTGAGGGACGTGTGCAATGAAGAGGTGTGAATGGTGCAGCGAAGAAAAAGCCGGGGAAGCCCGCACGGCGGTTTATTGGGAGCTTCCTGATGGGACGAAAGCGATCGAAATCACCGATACACCTGCGGTGGAATGCAAAGGCTGCGGCATGGTCTATCAGGAGGACAATGTCACTTGGGAAATTGAAAATCAGCTGCTCTTGATCGATACAAAAAAACTGCCTTCGTCCGTTTCGTATGATGCGCTGATGAAAACAGAGCGCATATTGAAGCGCAATTACTTTGATTTTTCTTCATGAAGCCGGCTTTTTGCCGGTTTTTTTGTTTGTATTTTTTCAGACGCCCTGTATAATAGAACATCAAAAGAGGACAGGAGGGGAGACCGTGAAGTCTTTTTACCATTATTTAATGAAATACCGCCATCCGAAACCGAAGGACGCGATCAGTGAATTTGCGAACCACGCTTATCTTGATCACGGATTTCCCAAGACATCAACTCATTACGATGAAATCAGCTCTTACCTTGAGCTTAATGGGGATTATTTATCGTCAATGACGACATTTGATGAGGCTTGGGAGCAAT
Source organism: Bacillus sp. B19-2 (assembly GCF_022832475.1). NCBI lineage: Bacteria > Bacillati > Bacillota > Bacilli > Caryophanales > Bacillaceae > Bacillus > Bacillus sp. B19-2. Next base: position 1,291,401 of record NZ_JALHKQ010000001.1, on the reverse strand, counting down.
ATATTTCGGAAACAAAGCGATAAAAAATCCGCAGTTATTCAGAACTGCGGATTTTTTGCGTTCTCCCGGGCCGGCTGGGCTTTTCGGAAAACTCATCGGGCATTGGAACCTTAGCCCATGCGAATTAACAGCACTCAGCATACGATAAGCGTAACACGGAAGCTTTAAGGCAAGGGGGAATCCAAATATGAAGTCAAACGCGCCTAAATTCAAAGTCGGGGATGTTGTCGTTGTCGTGATGTACGGGACGGTCGGAACGATTACAAAAGTTCATAAAATCGATAAGCATTTTTTGTATGAAGTCAATCATAATGAAGTGCTTTATTTTGAGACTTCTCTTCAGCTCTACAAAGATTATGACGGGGTCATTGTCGATACGGAAAAGCTTGACATCGAATATGAATTTTTAATCGGGGATGTCGTCTATGTAAAAGATTACGGTAAAGAATTGTTTAAAATCACCGGGCACAGAACGGAAATTTGGAGATATGTGGAGGATGGCTGGGAAGATATCATTTACGAGCTGACCCGTTTGAAAGACGGGGAATGGCTTGAAACCGAAGAAGAAGATTTAACGCTCGTCCTCAGAACTTACGAAATGGACCAGTTCGTCCATCAGCTTCTGTTTGTTCATTATGTCGGCGAATCCGGACAAGAGCTTGATGAACCGATATCTGAAAAGGTGTTTCTGCCATTTGCGGGGGATCCCGAGGAGCAGGAACATGAGCGCAACATGGCTGTTGCTGTCGTGGATGAGCTGCTTGATATTTACAATGACTATAAAGTATTGTATGAAATGTTTCAGGATGCGGAATATAAAGAAATGATGGAGTTTGTGTTAAGCAGCCTGAAAGAATATTTCAAATGATAAACAACAAATATAAAAAGTAAGGAAAACAGCCGAACACAATCAGGCCGAACATGGCTTTCAAGACCTTCCCCAACACCAGGTCAAACCCTTCTCCGTCAATTGCTTCAAGCGTTTTTTGGATCATTTTCTTTCCCCTTCCGGCTTTTGTCTTGTTACGACATGTATATGACAGAGGACAAACATTATGACAAACCGGTTATAAAAGCGGATGCCAGCTCATACATCAGAATAAGGAGGCGATCACAATGAAAGAAATTGAACTAATGATAGATACAGAAGAAATCGCTGATTTTTTTTATCTAGAGCTGACAAGAAGAGGCTACATACCGAGCGAGGACGAACTGTTCGAAATTGCCGATATCACCTTTGATTATCTGATTGCAAAATGTATGATAGATGAGCATATAGAGGATTGAAAAAAAGGGGACCGGGGCGCAAATACCCGGTTTTTCTTATATATTTGCCCGGCGGGGGAGCCGGGTGTAAAATGTTTAAAAACAATGACAAGGAGGCACTGATTTTTTCAATGTATAAAGCACTATTTTCAGCCGCTGTCTTTGCAATCATGGCCATTCTTATCCGCATCCCGGCGGTTCAATCGTTTGATGTGAGCGTGATACAAGCTCTAGAATCTGTCAGACACCCGGTCCTCACAGCGTTTTTTAAGGCGGTGACAGAGCTTGGATCAAGCGGCTTCATGCTGCCGCTGATGCTTGCTTTAACTTTGGTACTTGCCGTCTATAAAAAAGCAGCGGCATCACTGTATCTTTATTTATTATTTTTTGTTGAGAGAACGGCCAATGAAGCTTTAAAAGGCTCGATTGCCAGAGAGCGCCCTGAGATAAACCCGCTCGTGCACGAACCGTCACACAGCTTTCCGAGCGGCCATTCAATGAATGCGGCGAGCATATATCCGTCTATCGCATATCTCCTTTTACTCTGCATTCCTTTTTTTCAACAACGCAGCCGCACACTTTACATGTGGACAGGCCTTATCGTCGGACTCATCGGTATTAGCCGCATGTATCTCGGCGTTCATTATATGACAGATGTCATCTCAGGATTTTCTCTCGGTCTGGCGCTGTTTTTCATCTTCAAAAAAATTGGCGAAAAGTACCCGCTTGTTCGACAAAAGTAGTCAAAGGGATTGAGCCGCGAAACGCCAATTGTATAAAAAAAGGAGGGATCTGTATTGCCGTTAATGTTTCAACTGTTTAAAAAGAAGCTGACACTTTATGATGTGACGATTTTTCAAACGCCTTGCTTTGGTGAAGATAAGGGATATGAAATGGTTTACAGAACGGAAATAAACGGCAGAACCCATGAAGATGTGCTGGAGCGGACATTTTCCACTTTCAATGTTTATGACACGGTGCCGAATGATTATAAGGCGAGATTCCTTGCAACAGGCGACATCGTTTTAATCGATGAAGGAAGAAAGGGAAAAACCTATTATAAACTGCTGTCTACGGGATGGAGCAAAATCAACCGCATTTTGCTGCAGTCATCGTAAGCCAGAAAAACTGCGGAAGCGCTGTCCGCAGTTTTTTTATGTTGTATTCTTTCGTTTTCTGGCGCTGAATTCCTTTTCGTGTGCATCCTCTGCCGCAATGACGTCCTTTGTCGGGATGTGGTTGTTCTTTTTCAGTCCGGTGACTCTGTTTCGCTGTTTTTTGCCCATCATTTATGACCTCCTTCCTCAAAAATAGGATGACTAAACGCCCCGCTATTTATCCAGGAGAAAGTCGTCTTTATTCTGTCATATTGATTGCGGCCGGGTAGACATACGGCTGCTCCGGCTCGCTGATCTCCTTCCATCGTTTCGTGCGGATGATCGGGATGACAGCGCCGTTATAAGATGCTTTGCCGAGCGTACCTTCCAATTCAATCCATGTATCAGGCTGCAATTGTTCTGCGCCGTTCCATTCGGCGAGAAACCCGATCAGGCTGGCGTCTGCGATGCAGTGCGTGATCATAAATCGGGACAGCACGAGCTGGCGTGCGCTCAGCCCCGCTTCCTTATGGACGAAGCCTTTGACCGTGATCTCCTTTCCAATGTAATGATCAAGACGGCTTGTCACTTCATCATAATAGTCTGCAAACATATCGTCATTCATGACAATTCGCTTTTCATGCTTAAATTGCTCCATCTTCCGGTCATACGCCGACTTCGGCATTGCTGAATCGGCGAGCCCCTGCTGAATCTCCGGTGTCATGACATGTTCCTTTTCGCCTTCGGTTTGAGGGGCGATCTCCGTTTTGGTGAGCATCGTCCCTTTATTGGCGGCGACAGACGAATTCAGTACAGCTGGGGCAAGGGTGAATCCGGTGATAAGGGGAAGAGCGATTATGCCATTATGCATCAGTCTGATGAAAAAAGGTTTTGACTCGCCATGATCATGTCCGCAGCCGCAATCTCCAGTGTGGTCATCCTTCACCGTCCAGATCCTTGTCAGCTGAATGATAAACAGAAACGCAAACACACCTGCGGCGATGAGGCTTGTGTAATCGTATTTCGGATTGATCAGCTTATCAATTTCCCCTGTGTAATGGAGCTTGAAAATCAAGACGGAAAAAGCCGCCAACACGAGGGCGCGCAAAAATTGCCGAGGCTGAAAAACCATTGGTAAAACCTCCTTTCTACAGCAAACTGACAAATTTGATACAACCATAGACAACAACTGTGATCAGAACAGACAAACAAATGACGAACTTCGGCTTAAACGCATGCAGCATCATGACCGTATTTTTTAAATCGAGCATCGGTCCGTATACGAGAAAAGCAAGGATTGATGAGGATGGAAACAAATTGGTAAAGGAAGCGCCGATAAATGCATCCGCTTCAGAGCACAGTGATAAAAAGTAAGCCAGTCCCATCATGACCAATGCCGAGTCGAGCATGCCCCCTCCGAACAGAAACAGCGATTTTAACGGGAGGTAGGTTTGCACAAGTGCGGCAACTAAAGCGCCGATAATCAGAAACCTCCCCATATCAAAGAATTCGTCAACAGCATGTTTTAGCATATCAAATAGCTTTTCCGTAAAAAGGGATTGTCTGCCGGGATGGGTGCAGTGTGCAGCTGTCTTGCGGCTTTCCGTTTTCAGCTGGCTGGAGCGGAACATCATGCTGATCGCAAAAGCGATGATGACCGCTGCGGCAAAACCGACAGCAACCCTTAAAACGGCCATTCGCAAATCATTGCCAAATGCCATATAAGTGGATAAGATGACAATCGGATTGATCAGCGGACCTGTCAACAGAAAGCCGACACCGGCGTAGATGGGAACGCCTTTTGAGACGAGCCTTCTCACGATCGGGACAATTCCGCATTCGCAAGCCGGAAAACAAGCGCCCAGCAAACAGCTGACAATGACTCCTGAAAACCTGTTTTTCGGAAAAAGCGAGCGAATGTGCTCTTCAGTCACAAAGATCTGGATGAAACCGGCGATCAATACCCCGATTAACACAAAGGGAAGAGCTTCGATTAAAATGCTGATGAAAATCGTATTCAGCTGCTGAACGGAAGCAGGAATCTGGAAGGGGAGGCCTGCGGCGAACGATCCGCCGGCTGTTACAAGGCATATCAAAACACCAATGACGACAAGCCCGGTAAAGTCGATTAAATAACTGTTAAGTGAACGAAACATCGCTTATCCTCCATCCTGAAATAGCTAATCGTAATGATTCTTTTTTAAAGGTATGCCTGTCCTTTTTTAAACATGACAACAAAAGAATGATGCCGAAGCGGAGCAGGGCTTTATTTTCTTTTTCCGCGATGTTGGTTTATAATACATATGCGAGTGGATGCTGCAATCATCATCACCAATCAGCTTTAAAAAGGCAGGAGGAATATTCATGAGCGTACATATTGGCGCAGAAAAAGGACAAATTGCAGAAACGGTGCTGCTGCCGGGGGACCCGCTGCGTGCAAAATATATCGCTGATACATACTTGGAAAACGTTGAATGTTATAACGAAGTACGGGGAATGTACGGCTTTACGGGCACTTATAAAGGAAAGCGCGTTTCCGTACAGGGGACGGGCATGGGTGTGCCGTCTATTTCAATTTATGTTAATGAACTGATCAGAAGCTATGATGTGAAAAACCTGATCCGCGTCGGCTCGTGCGGTGCGATCAGAAAAGACGTTAATGTAAGAGATGTCATTCTGGCAATGACTTCATCAACCGATTCGCAAATCAACAGAGTGGCATTCGGTTCGATCGATTTTGCGCCTTGCGCAGACTTCGGCCTGTTAAAAGCTGCTTATGACGCTGCAAGTGAGCGGAACATCCCGGTTACGGCAGGGAACGTGTTTACGGCGGATCAATTCTATAATGACGACAGCCAAATTGAGAAGCTTGCCAAACACGGAGTGCTAGCGGTCGAGATGGAAACGACGGCACTTTATACATTAGCTGCGAAATTCGGCCGAAAAGCCCTCTCCATTTTAACGGTCAGCGATCACGTTATTACCGGCGAAGAAACAACGGCGGAAGAAAGACAGACGACCTTTAATGATATGATTCTGCTGGCTCTGGATACCGCTTTGTAACCAGATACATGCACTGAAAAAGGATGGATTCGAATGAACGGAAAGTACAAATACGTGACGATTGCTTCATTGCTGAGTGCAGCGGTCCTGCTTGGCACAGGATGTACCATGACCGAACAGAAGCAAAATGACACGGCTAAAACACAGAACACTGCAAATGCAAGCAAAGATGCAAAAGACCAAAAGGCTGACAGCAACCTGGAAGATCAGGACTTCATACTCGAAAGCAAGTACTTTAATCAAATAAAAGATGTAGACGGGCTGCCGACGATTCAAAATCCGGAAAACATACTGGCGCTCGTCAATAAAGAGTACGCGCTTCCCGGCAACTATGCACCGAGCGACCTGACAGTGCCTGATGTCGCGTTTTCTTTTACCGAGGATATCGACAAGCGGTATATCAGAAAAGAAGCCGCCAAAGCACTTGAAGAGATGTTCAGCGCCGCTAAGAAAGAAGGCTATGAACTGGCTGCGGTGTCCGGCTACAGATCCTATGACAGACAAAAAGCGATCTATAACAACGAAGTCAGCCAAAAGGGAGAAGAAAAGGCGAAAGAAGCTGTGGCATATCCGGGTCAAAGCGAGCATCAGACAGGACTTGCGATGGATATTTCCAGCAAAAGCAACGGCTTCGCCTTATCAGAGGACTTCGGCAATACGAAAGACGGACAATGGGTCGAGAAGAACGCCTACAAATACGGCTATATCATCCGTTATCCGAAAAACAAAGAAGACATTACGAAATATAAGTACGAACCTTGGCATCTGCGCTATGTAGGCAAAAAAGCGGCTAAAGTCATCCAAGAACACGACTTGACGCTTGAAGAGTATTTTAAACAGGTGAAAAAGATATAAAAGGGAAAGGGCCGATATCTATCGGCCTTTTCATGTTACCAAAAAAACAAGCCTGCAAGAGCTACACCGGCAATTAGACCGAGGCCAAGTCCGTATGCAGGCCCCCAACCCCATCCGCCTCCGTAATATCCGTAGGCGAATCCGCGGCCTCCCCGTCTGATCATCGGGGCGATATACACTTTGCTTGGTGATACACGGACGATTCTTCCGACATGGACGCGGCCTCTTTTGTCGGTGATTCTCGCAACTCTGCCAACATTTTGGTGGCAAAACCTATAATATCGGTCCACTTGAATGCTCCTTCCATCTTCTAATCTATTCCTAGTCAGCTTATGACGGATTCAATAGAAAAGGTTGGACGAAAGAAGGAGGGCAAATGATGGTTTATAGATGTGATATCAAAATAATATGATCAAGAGAATCCCGGTATTTTTCCAGGTAATGCAGGTGTTTTTCCATTGTTTCATAGTTTTTGTCGGAAATCGAAGGCGATAGATCCATTTCAACGGCGTCATCGGGATCTGCTGCGTCTTCCAATAGGACAGGGATGATGTTAACCTTTGAAAATCCTTCTTCCCGCAGAACATTGACCCATTCATCCTCGGCATATAAAGCGGTGAATCCGTAAAAGTCCGTGATTTCTTTTTTTGCTTCGTCTGTCAGAGCGTTGCCTTCCTTAAGGCAGACTTCGATCGCGATCAGCGTCCCTCCGGGTTTTAAAATCCGCCGGATTTCCTGTAAAGCGGACCGGATATTTGTGAAGCTCAGTACAGATTCAGATAATACACAGGCAAAGCTTTCAGACTGAAACGGCATTTCCTCGAGGGGAGAGTGGACAACCGGAATGGATAGCTGTTCTTTTTTAAAACGCTGTCGGGCTTTATCGATCATGACCGGGTCGGCGTCAAGGGCAGTGACAGGAAACAGCAGCTGCCCCAAATAAGCGGCGGTCTGGCCGGTTCCGCAGCCTGCATCAAGAATCGGCTGCTCAGGGTCGAGGCCTGCTTTGGCGAGCACTGCCTTTGACAGGGACATCCCGCCGGGATGAGCGGATGAGACGCCGAAGCTGGCGAGCATGTCTAAATAATCGCTCAAATTGAAATCCCTCCTTTTTTGTATGCATATGCAAAAGCGGAATAATGGTTGAAAAACGATCGAATGCCAGCAGCCCGGAAAATCGGATCCTGAGTGATTCGAGTTGACGAATAAAGATTCGTCCATGATAATATGGTAAGAAGAAAAGGTGGTGTTCGTTTGAAACAGCAGTTAAAACTCTTTTTGGCTGTATTGATTACGGCTGTCGCCGCCTCCGCACTGACGCTTTATCTGGTGGGCAAAGGCAGCGGCGGTTCAGTATATTCCGCTTCAGACTCCGAGAAATTCGAAAAGCTGATGGCGGCGTACGACAAAATCAAGAGTGACTATTATCAAAATGCAGACGATGAAAAGCTGACTGACGGGGCGATTAAAGGGATGCTTGGAGCTTTGGATGATCCATATTCAACATACATGGATAAGAAAGAAGCTAAAAGCTTTGAAGAAAGCATTACCTCTTCTTTTGAAGGAATCGGCGCCCAAGTAGAAGAAAAAAATGGACAAATTCTAATCGTCGCGCCTATTAAAGGATCTCCCGCAGAAAAAGCCGGCTTAAAGCCGCATGATGAAATTCAGAAAGTGGACGGCAAAAGCGTAAAAGGCAAGACCGTCAACGAAGCGACAGCAATGATCCGCGGCAAAAAAGGCACGAATGTCAAGCTTGTTCTCAACAGGGGAGGCGTCGGCCAAATCGATGTTACGATTAAGCGGGATACGATTCCGATCGAAACCGTTTACTCCAAAATGATCGACGGTAACATCGGTGAAATCCAAATTACGTCTTTCTCTGAAAATACCGCAAAGGAACTGACGAAAGCCATTGATGACTTGACTGAAAAAGGTGCGGAACGATTCGTGCTTGACCTCAGAGGCAATCCCGGCGGCCTGATGGACCAAGCGATTATGATGAGCAACCTGTTTGTTGATAAAGGCAAAACCATTATGCAGGTTGAATCCAAAAACGGGAAAAAAGAAGTGTACAAAGCTGAGAAGGAACGAAAAGTGAACAAGCCGACCGTCGTTCTCGTCAACGGAGGAACGGCAAGCGCCGCTGAGATCATGGCCGCAGCACTTCACCAGTCTTCAGGCATCCCGATTGTGGGTGAAAATACGTTTGGAAAAGGAACGGTTCAAAATGCGGAGAGCTTCTCCGACGGATCGACCGTCAAGCTGACGATTGCCAAGTGGCTGACGCCAAATGGGGACTGGATTCACGAAAAAGGAATCAAACCTCAATATAAAGCGGAGCTCCCAAGCTATGCCAAACTGCCGTACCTGGATTCCAAAAAAGAGTATAAGGCAGGCAGCACCGGAGACGAAGTGAAAGCCGCCCAGCAAATGCTCCAAGCGCTCGGCTATAAGCTGAATGCAACAGGGGCATTCGACGCACAGACAGAGGCTGCCGTTAAGGCTTATCAAAAAGATCAAAAGCTGAAAACGACAGGCATCCTAACGGGCGAGACGACAATCAGTATGACAAGCAAGCTGCAAGATAAGCTTGCCGACAATGATACGCAGCTGGATAAAGCGATTGAGATCTTAAAAAAAGAGAAATAAAAGAAGCCCTTACGTTCACACGGAGCGTAAGGGTTTTTTTAGTGATCAAGCGCTTTTTTGCACATCCTTCTTAGCATGGAACAAATAGTTGATCACAGAATTGTGTTTTACATTTTTCACAAAAAACGGATTCAACAAGACAACAGTCAAAAGGTTGGCGGCAAGGCCCCAGAAGCCTTCGTAAATGCCGAAAGTGGCTCCTGTTAAATAAACGGTAAATGTAACGGCAAGGCCGACGAGAAGACCGATGATCGTCGCTTCCTTCGTCTGGTTTTTCCAGAACAGGCTGATGACGATGGCAGGGAATATCTGCACCATGCCTGATACACCGAGAAGCTGAAGCGTTACAAGCGCTGCCGGGAACAGCATTCCGAATAAAAGGGCCAGGCCGATGACAACGAATACCATCGAGCGGGTGATGATCGTCAGTCTTTGTCCGGAAACGCGGGGGTTGATCAAATCGCGGTATAAATTGTTAGCGAACAGGTTGGACGCCCCAATCGCCATAATCGAACACGGGATCAGACTTGCCAGGGCAATCGTTGAATAGGCGAATCCTTGCGTGACGCCGCCGTATGAACTTTGAATTAAATACAGCAATGCAAATCTCGGATTAATGTCATCAGGAAGTACGAGAAATGCGATAAAGCCTAAGAAAATGACTAAAATCAATACAATATTGTACAGCGGCAGAAACATACTGTTCTTTCTGAGTGCATCCGCGCTGTTCGCCGTGAAAACGCCTGTCGCCGCATGGGCCCACATGAACAGAGCCAACGCGGAAACGATCGATGCCGTGATGAACCAGGCGATTCCGCGAGGTCCGTCAGAAGGGATTGTCAGCATATGCGGCGCTTCATTTGCCAGCTTGTCAATCATCGGCGTCCAGCCGTTAAAATGGATGAGCGGCAGCGAAACGACCATAAACAGCATCATCACCCAAACTAAAATGTCTTTAATAATGGCGGTATATGTAGGACCTTTGATGCCGCTGAAAAACGTATAAAGCGCGACAAGGACGAACGAAATGATGACGACGACATTGACGTTAATAAACCCTGTACCCGCGACTTGAAGCGTATCCTGAATTCCGCTGAGCTGCAGGCAGATATACGGGATCAGCATTAAGACGCCGACAATCGCAACAAGCGAAGACAGGAGCTTGCTGCTGAAGCGTTCCCTTGCGTAATCAGCCAGCGTTGTGAGCTGGTGCACTTTCGCAACCTTCCAAATCTTCGGCAGAAAAAAGTAGGCGATGAAATAGGCCAAAACAGAATAAGGAATCGCGAAAAAAGCGACGCTTCCGCTTGTAAAAGCGGTGCTTGTCAAGCCTAAAAACGTGTAAGCCGTATACAAGTCGGCACCCACAAGAAACCAGACGAGCAGCCCTCCGAACCGCCTTCCGCCGACGGACCACTCTTCAACCGATTTCCGCGACTGCTTATTGCTGCCGGCGATAAACCCGATACAGACCACGGTCAAAATAATGCCGGCGGTGATGAGGAGCGCTGTTAAATTTCCCTGCATCACTCATAACCTCCGTTTCTTTTCTCAAATCTGTAAATCGCAAATGTGATCATCGGTGTCAGCACAATCCACAGCACCAGCCAAAAATGAAAAAATGGAAGTCCGAAAACGATCGGATCTATCCGGTTTACAAATGGCAGCAAGGCAAGCTGCCCGATAAAAGGGATGATGAACAGAACCCATTTAAAAAGCTGTTGATTCACCTTTTTTCCTCCTTTAGCGATTTTAATGTTCATAATCATAGCAGTTGTCAGATTTAATCACAAGATAATTATTAGAAAAAAGTGATTTTTTAAATTATTTAAACAGGCGTTCTGGCTTGCATATTCGAAAGTATAACTTTACAATAATTAATATCTTGAATTCGAGATAAAACAGAATGAAGGGGATCACCATACAGGAGAGGCGAACGGGGGCTTTTTGATTGATGAACCGCTGGAAAGACTGGCGCAATGACATCGCGGAAACAAAATGGGAAAAGGAGTGAAAGGAAATGAATCATATATACGAGAAAGGGAATTCTGATACGACCCTTTTGTTATTGCATGGAACAGGGGGAAACGAACACGATCTTCTGCCGATCGGCAGGATGATTGATTCCGATGCGAATTTGCTCGGAGTCAGGGGAAATGTGCTGGAAAACGGAATGCCACGGTTTTTCAGGCGTTTGAGAGAAGGGGTATTTGACGAGAAAGATTTGATCGACCGGACGGATGAATTAAAAACGTTTTTAGATGAAGCCGCAAATGAATTTCACTTTGACAGGAGTCGGGTGGTCGCAATCGGCTATTCAAACGGCGCCAATATCGCGGGAAGTCTCCTGTTCCGCCATGAACGTGTACTGAAAGGGGCAATTTTGCATCATCCGATGGTTCCGTTTAGAAATCGCAAGCTCCCTGATATGACAGGCCTGCCCGTGTTCATCGGAGCAGGCAAAACAGACCCACTCTGTCCGCCGCATGAATCAAGCGAACTTGCCGACTATTTCACAAACGCCGGCGCCCAAGTGCTCCTTCACTGGGAAAGCGGCGGCCATCAGCTGACACACAGCGAGATCGACCAGGCGAAAATCTGGTATGAAAAGCATATAAAAGCATAAAAATAAACCTTAGTCCTTTTTGGGGACTAAGGTTTTTAGCATATTTACAGCCATGTAGATACGTCAGACACATCAAAACGATTGCTTTTGTGTGCAGGTTTGACCGGTTTTCCGATCGAAATCAGCATGACCGGTACATAGCGTTCATCGATGTTGAATTCTTTCACGAACGCTTGCTTGTCAAAGCCGCCCATCGCGCATGTGTCATAGCCCATTGCTTTAGCCGCGATCATCAGCTGCATGGCCGCGAGCGATGCGTTTGTAAAGGCGGCGTCTCTTGCAAATCCGCTGTTTTGATAAGCGCCGTTGATTTGTCCGAGCAGCGTGTTTTTAATGTCTTCGGTCATATAACCTGCTTCTGTCAGAGGGCCGTATACGGCTTCACCGTTCAGGTTCGCTTGTAAGTCTCCAAGCACAGCTACAACCGCAGATGCCTGGCTGACTTGTTTTTGGTTGAACGCGATCGGAAGGAGCTTATCTTTTGATTCCTGACTGTGGAAGACTGTAAAATGCCAGTGCTGCAGATTCCAGGCTGACGGAGCCTTTGTTGTGACGCTCAGCAGCTTTGTCAGCTCCTCTTTGGAAATGGAAACGCTTGTGTCATATTCTTTAATCGAAGTACGCTCTTCCAGAATGTTGAGAGCGGTGTTTTCTTGTGAAGACATGTGACTTCCTCCTTTGGGCTAAACATGTTATGATAGAGTCAGACAAAAAGTTAGAAACTTACTTTTTGTAACTTTAATGAGTATTTTAATAGCACACATTATATTTGTCAACTGGATATGGAGGGGTGAGAGAATTGGGGTTTACAATGTGTCCTAGAATGGAAGCCGCCTTTTCTTTACTCGGCAAACGATGGAATGGATTGATCATCCATGTATTATTGGATGGGCCTAAACGGTTTAAAGACTTGACCGAAATGATACCGATGATTAGCCAAAAAATGCTGGCTGAACGTTTAAAAGAGCTCGAACACTGCAAAATAATCGAGCGCCAAGTGCTGCCGGAAACGCCGGTAAAAGTCATCTATCAATTGACAGACAAGGGAACGGCCCTGAAGCCTGTCCTCAAAGAGATACAAACCTGGGCTGAACATCATTGCGATCCGGAAGGGAGCTGACCGGATTGACTAGTAAAGAAACAGTCGTCATTACAGGCGGGGCCAAAGGCATCGGGAGAGACCTGGTGGCCGCCTATGCTCAAAAAGGTTTTATCGTCGTATTTGCCGATGTACTGAAAGAAGAGGGTGAACAGCTTGAAAAAGAGCTGACCGCTTCCGGAGCGCGCGTTCAGTTTGCAGTTTGTGATGTAGGATCTGAAGAAGATGTGAAACGGCTGATGCGGGAAGCTTCCCGAAACGGCCGTTCGATATCGGCGCTCATTAATAACGCGGGCAGATCAGTTTGGAAGTCCCCTTATGACTTGACGGCGGAAGAATGGGACGATGTTCTGAATACCAATTTGAAAGGCGCGTTTCTTTGCGCAAGAGCAGCCGCCAAACAAATGAAAGAAGCGAAAACAGGCGGAGCCATCGTTAATATCGCTTCGACAAGGGCGTTTATGTCCGAGCCGGACTCGGAAGCCTATGCCGCGTCAAAAGGGGGCTTAATTGCTTTGACTCACGCATTGGCCGCGTCTTTAAGTAAAGATTCGATCGTCGTCAACAGCATTTCCCCGGGATGGATCGAAACCGGGGATGATACTGCCCTGCGGCCTATTGACCACGGGCAGCATTTGTCAAACAGGGTCGGCCGCCCTCAGGATATCGTCAAAGCATGCTTTTATTTGACCGATCCGGACAATCGCTTTGTCACCGGTACAAACGTGACGGTGGACGGCGGAATGACAAAAAAAATGATTTATGAAGAATAGCCCAAACGTTTCCCGACTTTATGAATACCTTTACTATAGGCAGACATAAAGGAGGATAAAAGCCAATGAACCCTCATATGCTTTACTCGAGATCAGGTCCTGCCGGATACCCGGCCAGATTCCCGTTATTCTGGGGTTTTGGAGCGCCGCTTGTCGGCGGTTTGCTGGGCGGATTTCTCGGAAGCGCGATTTTTAACTACCCAAGGCCTTACGCTTACCCGCCGCCATACCCGGGACCTTACGGCGGCGCGCCTTATTACGGCTACGGGGCAGCTCCTGGGGCCGTTCCGTACGGAGGTGTTCCGGGCGCAGCTCCATACAGAGGGGCGGGACCGGGCTATTGATCAATAAGCCGATTGTTGCTGGCATCTAAATGCCGGATGTCCAATATGAAGCGGCGGCCAAAGCTTGCGAATCTTTTCGCCTTTGGCCGCCGTCTCATTCTTTCCGGATCGATCAGTCAGGAAACTGTACTTTTCCAGGTACGGTATATGCGCTTGACGTCCCGTTTTCCGGCAGTTTTTTTATCGTGTCTTTTACGACTTTTCCTCGGATATCTGTAATTCTGACTTTAAGCGGACTTGTCCCGAGATTGGTGCTGACGAAATGGTTGTAGTCCGTTTTCTCCATATTGATCCACTTTCCGCCTTTGTAATATTCCATTTTCATGACGGGATATTTGTGATTTCTGACTTGGATCGCCGCCCACCACTGGCTGCTGCCTTCTTTGATCCGGTAAGTGAAATTGCCGGTAATCGGCGCTTTGACTACACGCCATTTAATGTTGATTTTGCCGTCTTTCATATCGCCGATCTCGCGAAAAGCGTTCGGTGAAAGGTCAAGAGCTCCCGGCGCGCCTTCAGGATACAGATCGGTCACATAGACGGTCGTTTTTCCTTTCGGCCCTTCAACCCGCAGATAGGCGCCGGCAAGAGCTGCTTTCACTCCGCGGTAATTCATATCTGTCGGATTTAAAGCGGTGATCTTCATATTGGACGGAATCGGATCCAAAAGCAATGCACCGCCGGAGTAACCTGACCCAGTATAAGTGGCGTAGCCCTTATGCAGTGAGTTGTATGCTGCAGAAGCTTGAGGTGAAAAACAAAGGATCGTCAAAAACATCGCTGTTATCAATAGGCTGATTTTCTTTTTCATATTCATCCTCCTGTTTTATAAATTGAGAACCATTATCATTATAAGGACTAACTGACAGCAGCCGAAAGAGGAAATAGTTACAGGGACTTTTTAAGGAATAATGACTAGCGATGTCGAAATGTAAAGGCACAGCCAAATGTCAGGCAAATGAGATGATCATCCATGAGGACTAGTGTTAAGATGGTACAGGAAGAAAAAAAAACAGCCTGCTTCTCCAAGCTGGCCGTTTTCAAAACGTGATGTCGATTTCAGACAGGTTAAAGTCCTCATTTTTTAAGAACATCACTTCCAAAATGCCGTCTTTAAATATTGCTTTCGTACCCTTTCTGCGTACTAGAGAGGGGAGAACGACTTTTTCCTGCCGCCCTTTTTCAGGGTAGTTTTCTATGATCAGGGTTTGTGAAGTATGTTTAATTTTCAGAAGGTTAAGCTGTTCTTTGGTGAGCGGTACTTTAACAAATACATGGCTTGTCGTTTCAAAAATATCAATCGGATCAGATTCATCTGCCGCCGGTGTTTCTTTTGAGAGAGGGTCACGAAAAGGAAATTGAACTGCATACCCCGGTCCGAAAACGCTTTTCATCATGTGGTGGATATATTGCTCCACATCTTTCGGGTCAGCGTTTTTTAATCCGTCCTTAGAAAACTGCTGAAATGGAAAAAAGCGTTGCCAATCAAACACGATCACACTTCCTTTCACATAGACGGTACAGTATATGCAAAAAAGTGCGGAAAGTGATGAGAAGAAAGGAAAGAAACAGACATGAATCATTCATCTCAAACGAAAGGAATCATTTACACAGCGCTTTCTTATTTGCTGTGGGGGCTCCTTCCTTTATATTGGAAAGTACTTGATCAGACGGCTGCACTCGATATACTGGCGCACCGGATTATCTGGTCATTTGTTTTCATGTGCGGCGTGCTTCTCGTTTTGCGGCAGTGGAAAAACGGAGTCAAAGCATTTCGCGCGCTTTCGGGAAACCGAAAGGAATTTGTACCGCTCATTTTGTCGTCCGTTCTGATTTCGATCAATTGGTATGTCTACATATGGGCTGTCAGCAACGGCTATATTCTTGAAGCGAGCCTGGGCTACTACATCAATCCGCTCGTATCGATCGTGCTCGGAATTGTCTTTTTAAAGGAAAAGCTGACACGGATGCAGGGAGCGGCAGTTCTTCTCGCTGCTTTCGGGGTGCTTATTTCCGCTTTCCAGTACGGTTCCGTGCCGTACATCGCCCTGATACTTGCATTCAGCTTCGGGCTCTACGGACTGGCGAAAAAGCGGACATCGCTCTCAAGCGCCATAGGGCTTACCCTGGAAACGATGATGATCGCTCCGGTTGCAGCGATCTACCTGCTGTTCTTCAGCCATCCGGAAAAGGCTCAAGCCGCTTCAGGGAGCATCGGCATGATGGTGCTGCTGTTTTTGGCAGGAGTGTTGACCGCGATTCCGCTGCTTTTATTTGCGGAAGGTGCGAAAAAACTTCCGCTTTATCAAGTCGGCATTTTGCAATATATCGCTCCGACCATTACATTATGCTTAGGCGTTTTCGTCTATCATGAACCGTTCAGCAGCAGTAAGGTCTTTACATTTACCTGCATATGGGCGGCGCTGATTTTGTTTACACTTTCGCAATTTCAATGGAAGAAACCGGAGAAGGTATTTTTAAAAAGGAAAAATTCCTTTCATCCGTAAGTCCTTTTTCTTTTCAATAAGCCCTGTTTATGTATAATTAAACATTATTGAAGCAATTCGGAGGTTATTCCGTCATGGCAGACGAATTAGAGCTTTTGCGGGCGTATAAAACCCTTTGGAAAAACCGGACGATAGACGGAGAAGACAGACAGGCGCTTCATCGGGCGATTGATGATGAGTTGAACGACCTCCGTACCCATCCAAGGCTCAGAAAGACGAAGCACGAAAAATACTATCAATCAATCCGGCGCATTGTGAATTCACAATTGGAACCAGATATGAAGCTCAAGCTGATTGAATGGCATACGGAACGATTGGAGTTATTAACAAACGAAGAAAGCAGGGAGTAACATGAAAGCAATAATAAAAGAAGATGTGCAGGCTTCTTTGGAAACATTTTTAAACCAGCCTGTTTACATTCATTTGGAGACGACAACCGGATCGTATTCCGCGCATAAAGATGAGCAGAACATGACCGTGGTGGCGTATATCAGAAACGCGAAGGTGACCTGCTCCCGGGCAAAAATCACGGGCGAGGGGCCATTTCGCGCCGGTTTGAAAATCGAAGACGGCTGGATCTACGCCGAAGGCCTGACGGATTATACGGTTGATGATGAAGGGAGATTGCTTCTCGCCGGCTATTTGCCGGGCGGCAAACTTGCCATTTCGCTTCAAATCAGCAAAAAGCCATTTGCAGTCTAAAAAGAAGGTGTTATAGATGAAAAAACATTTACTCGTGATCTTGCCGCATCCTGACGATGAATCTTTCGGAGTCGCCGGCTTGATCGCCTTAAACCGAAAAGAAGATATACCTGTCACATACGCGTGCCTGACGCTGGGCGAGATGGGAAGAAATATGGGAGACCCGCTTTTTGCCAACAGGGAAACCCTTCCGCTGCTCAGAAAGCAAGAGCTGATCGACGCCTGCAAGGAAATGGATGTACAGGACTTGCGCATGCTCGGATACCGCGACAAAACGCTCGAATTCGAGGATGAAGAAAAACTGGCCGATCGAATAGAGGCTGTCATCGATGATGTAAACCCGAGCCTTGTCGTGACGTTTTATCCGGGACACGGCGTTCATCCTGACCATGATGCGTGCGGTGCCGCGGTCATCAGGGCATTATCGCGGAAAAAGAAAGAAGACCGGCCGCGCGTCTTATGCATGGCCATCACCCACCACAGGGAAGAGGTTCTTGGCAAGCCTGACGTCGTTCTTGATATCAAAGAAGCCGCAGATATTAAAATGAACGCGCTCAAAGCGCATAAATCTCAAACAGGCGGCTTTATGAAAGAAATAGAGCAAAAACTCGCCAATGGCGAGCCGGTTGTTGAGACATGGTTTGAAAAAGAAACATTTTGGACCTATCAATGGAATGATTAAAATGGTCAAAAAAGGTGTCGGGCATATGAGCCCGGCACCTTTTTATACGCTCTGAGTGTGAATATAGCGGTTTTGAATGCGTTTGAGCCTGAAGAACAGCCCGACTGCACCGGCTGCGAGCCCCGTAATCAGTCCGATCCAGTACCCGAAAGCTCCGAATGAAGTATACGTTCCGATCACAAAACCGACCGGAAGCCCGATAATCCAATACGAGACGAGAGCGGTAACAAGCGTGTAGTTGACATCTTTATATCCTCTGAGCGCTCCTTGAATCGGCGCGGCGATGGCATCTGACAGCTGAAAAAACAACGCATACAGCAAGAAGTCCTTTGTCAGAAGCAGCACATCCCGGTCAGCCGCGTACAAACCGGCGATTTGCTCTCTGAACAGTAAAATGATGAGTGCGGTGAATAATGAAAAACCGACCGCTATTGAAATGCCGAGATAGCTGTAGGTTCTTGAGTCTTTAAACCGTTTTGCTCCGGCCTCAAAGCCGACGACAATTGTCAGCGTCATCGATACGCTCAATGGAAGCATGTAAAGAAGCGAAGCGAAATTCATTGCCGCCTGATGGGAAGCGATCGTGACCGTGTCAAAATGGCTCATCAGCAAAGTGACAGCTGCGAATATACTCGTCTCAAAGAAGATGGCGAAACCGATCGGAATCCCGATCTTCAGCAGTTTCATACTTTCAGCAAAAGAAAATGAATAGAAAGTTCCAAAAATCCTAAACTGGTGAAACGGCGTTTTTTTGTGGACGATGTATAAAGAGATCAGACAAATGCACCAATATGTGATGGCGGAAGCCATACCGGCTCCTGCTCCTCCAAGCTTTGGAAAGCCGAAGTTCCCGAAAATGAACAAATAATTCAAAACAAAATTAATGGGCAGAGAACAGAGCGTAATCAGCATCGTCACCCGCGTTTTTCCGAGTGAATCAATAAAGCAGCGCATCACATTGTAAACAAACAGCGGCAATATGCCGAGCCCGATGCAGATTAAATATTGTTTTGCGATGACCGCTACCTTCTGTTCAAGATCGAGGTTCTCAAGCACCGGATCAATCAGTAAGTATCCGGAAACGATGACAGCAATGCTGATGATCCCGGCCACATAAACCGATTGAATAACAGTATAAGGGACATCCTTTTGCCGCTTGGCCCCCATCAGCTGGGCGACCATCGGTGTTACAGCCGTCAAAATGCCGGCAAGCCCTGTATAAACGGGGGTCCACAAACTCGAGCCGATTGCGACGCCGGCGAGGTCTGCGGCACTGACTTTGCCTGACATCACCGTGTCGAGAACCGTAATGAGCGACAGTCCCGCTTGCGTAACCAAAATCGGAATCAAAATCGTTAAAAACTGTCTTGTTTTCTCCCGCAAATCCTTTGTTTCCCTCATATCAGTTCCCCGTTTCTTTTGGATAACGAGAGAAATTATAACACGTTATGTATAAAATGCAATAAATGTCTGTTCAATCTTTTTTCGTCTGTTTTGTTTTTTTAAACATTTGCACATAAATAAAGGAAAGAGAAAGGATTCCTAAACACGTACATAAATATTGACATATTTTTTGAATGGCCAAGAAGATTCACCTCCATGTCTTAAAATGCGCCATAAAGATGGAAACATGCATGAAAGCGGCGGTAATAAATCAGAAGCTTTTTCATCTGTTTTCTAATAGTCTATTAAGACTATTAATATACAAAAATGAATGAGTATTAAGTTTTGTGTTTCTATTTATCGTTATATTAAGATAGGAAAAAAGAATCTATAAATGAAATAGTAAAACGCCGTTCGATCTAAATAAAAGATACTCCCAATTCCGGATGTTGGCAAAAAAAATGTATGATATAGTCAATTTATGGTTTCTTGGAGGAATTTGTGCTGAAATGTAGAAATGTATGAGTGATCCTGATCTTTGCTTTTCGATTAGGCAATAGATGAGGATTGATCGGCGATTTCCGGTAAACAAATGAATATGAATACACGGTTTTTACATCCTCAACTTGAACGCTGGCTTGTCCATCTGTTGACCGTTTGATCCGAGAGAAAAAGAAAGCGGCTGTAAAACGGTACGGAAATCCGCATGTTACGGCGTCTATTCGGGCTGTTTCGGCACATGCAGCATATCCAGTTAACTCCTTCTCGCTGTTTTTCACCATGAACCTCTGATTTTAAAACAACTGATCATCGTATTTCCGAAAAATTGAAACGCAAACCTTTGCCAAAAAAAGCATCCGACATTTCGAGCGCGCGAAAAAAGTATTGATTTTTGTCAATATGTCTATCAGTCTGTATTTTTAATGAGAAATTTGTAAAAAAACAAAAAGACTATTAAAAAAATATAAAATAGACCGATACAAATCGTGAATTGCATTTTTTGCTTAAGAATATAAAAGGGGGCTTTCGGCCAAAGGTCATACATATGGTGATCAGATCACCTGTCTGATCGGCCGGATAAAGTCTTAAGCAATAGCAAATGTAATGGCATACATAGAGAGAACGAAAATGAAACGGGAGGTTAAGAGGTTATGAAGAAGAAGATAGCAGTAGGTTTGGCGGCCTCTGCGGTAGTTGGAACTTCATTGGCGGCATCACCGGTAGAAGCCCAAACCATCAAGGTGAAAAGCGGAGACTCACTGTGGAAGCTTTCAGCTGAGTACAATACCAGTGTTTCGGCACTTCAATCAGCCAACAATCTTTCATCTACAGTTATTTATGTTGGACAAACTTTAAAAGTACCGGACGGCAAGTCAAAAAGCAGCTCACAGACAAAATCCGCTAGTTCCAGCTCAAGCTCAAGCACTGCCAAGTCAACTTACACGGTAAAATTAGGAGATTCCTTGTGGCTGATTGCCAAAGACTACAAAACAACCGTAAAAGAGATCAAAAACTTAAACGGGCTGAGCAGCGATATGATTTACCCGGGACAAAAGCTGGTCATTAAAGGAAGCGCGAAAAGCACCGGTTCCAGCTCCGGCTCGAGTTCCAGTTCGAAATCATCCAGCTCATCCTCAAGTTCGCAAAGTGCAAGCAGTTCAAGCAGCACATACAAAGTCAAATTGGGCGACTCTTTATGGAAAATTGCAAATAATTTGAATATGACAGTCGCCGAAATCAAAACGCTGAACAACTTGAAGTCGGACACGATCTACCCGAACCAGGTTCTTAAAGTGAAAGGAACGGTTTCCAGCGGAAGCAAACCATCTTCTGGTTCGTCTTCAAGTTCTTCATCAAGTAAAACGAACACAAGCAGCAGTTCAAAAACGACCACTTACACGGTTAAACCAGGCGATTCTCTGTGGAAAATTGCAAATTCGATGAAGGTGACGGTACAGAGCATCAGAGAGGCTAATCAATTAAAAACAGATGTTTTGCAAGTCGGCCAGAAGCTTAAAATTTCCGGTGCATCGACTTCCGGCTCATCTGGCAGCCCATCTTCCAGCTCGCCGAACTCTTCAGTTTCAACCGGCACTTCGACAAGTGCAAAGGTCGAACGGATGATTGCGGAAGCAGAAAAGCATATCGGCGTGCCTTACAGGTGGGGAGGCAACAACCCTTCAGGCTTTGACTGCAGCGGATTCATCTATTACACGTTGAACAAAGTTACATCTGTCTCAAGGCTGAGCGCAGCCGGATACTGGAACATCATGTCGCCAGTCAGCCAGCCTTCAAGAGGAGATTTCGTTTTCTTCCAAACATATAAAGCGGGCCCTTCACACGTCGGCATTTATTTAGGAAACAACAAGTTTATCAATGCCAACGATTCCGGTGTCACCGTCAGCGACATGAACAATTCCTACTGGAAACAGCGCTATCTCGGCGCAAAACGGTATTCATTTTAAAAAAGCCATTTTATATGGCTTTTTTTCGTGATTTCAGGATGGTAAGGACAGGTTTAATGCCCCTCTTCGTTGTCTAAACTGAAAAGAAAAGCGAAGGGGGAAGCCGTTTGAGAACATTACAATACATATTGCTCACATGTATGGCTGTTTGTTTGGCAGCTGCATGCACACAGCAGAAAGAAATCGAGCAAAAAAATGCCGAACAGGAACATAAAGAAACTTTTGAAGCGATGACACAGCCATTAAAAATACCGCTGATCAAACGCGACGGTACGGAGACCGGTTTTATAGAAGTGTCTGAATCTGCTGCAGAAGGCCTTGATATCAGAGTCAGCGCCCATGATCTGCCGCCGGGAATGCTTGCTTTTCATATTCATGAAACAGGCGTGTGTAAAAAGCCTGATTTTGAAAGTGCGGGTGCTCATTTCAATCCTGACCAAAAGGAGCACGGCTTTCACAATCCGAAAGGACCGCATGCCGGTGATTTGCCGAATATTGAAGTCGGAGCCGACGGCAAAGTCGACGTCATCGTAAATGCGCCGGACGTCACCCTCGATCAGAAAAGCAAGTTCAGTCTGCTTGATCATGATGGAAGTGCTTTCATCATTCATGAGCATCAGGATGATGATTTGACAAATCCATCCGGAAACTCCGGAGCCCGGATGGTTTGCGGAGCGCTGACGAACACCGGAAAAAAGTGAATCGCCGCATGGAAGCCGTTTATATTGAGGGCAGCGCATCTTTTCTAGTATACTTACATACAGAAGACGCTTTGAGAAAGGAATTTTACAACACATGAAATATGATCTGCATGAACTAGAGCTGCCTGAAAAAATAAAAGAGCGGCTGATTCAGTCTGCCACCAAACCTGTTGCCGCGGAATACCAATCATTGATTGGAACGCCCGGTTATGAAGCGGAAGACAGCGCCATTCTCTATGACGCGATGATCGCGCTGTCACTCGGAAA
Source organism: Bacillus sp. B19-2 (assembly GCF_022832475.1). Taxonomy (NCBI): domain Bacteria; kingdom Bacillati; phylum Bacillota; class Bacilli; order Caryophanales; family Bacillaceae; genus Bacillus; species Bacillus sp. B19-2. The sequence goes on along the minus strand of NZ_JALHKQ010000001.1, from coordinate 1,268,919 downwards.
AAACGTTTTGTTAAAAGGCCCGACAGGCTCCGGAAAAACAAAACTTGCCGAAACGCTCTCCGCTTATTTTCAAAAACCTATGCACAGTGTCAACTGTTCTGTGGACCTTGATGCAGAGGCGCTTGTCGGTTACAAAACGATTGAAAACACCGACGGGAACGCCTCTATTGAATTTATCGAAGGTCCAGTGACAAAAGCGATGAACAACGGCCATTTCCTATATATTGACGAAATCAACATGGCGAAACCGGAAACGCTGCCGATCTTAAACGGGGTGCTCGATTACCGGAAAATGATGACCAATCCGTTTACGGGGGACGTCATCAAAGCGAAAGAGGGATTCGGCGTGATTGCAGCGATAAACGAAGGTTATGTCGGAACGGTCCCGTTGAATGAAGCGCTGAAAAACCGGTTTGTCATTATCGACGTGCCATACATTAAAGGTGACCTGCTGAAACGGGTGCTTGAAACACAATCCGAACTAAGAAATCAGAAGCTGCTGAACCGGTTTGTCACCCTGTCATCGGACTTAATGACGCAAGCTCATAATGGACAGGTTTCTGAAGAGGCCGCTTCCATCAGAGCACTTCTCGATACTTGCGACCTGTCAACGTATATTCCGCCGCTGCGAGCGATCGAACGGGGCATCGTTGAAAAGCTTGATGATGAACGCGAAAAAGCGGCGGTCCGAAATATTGCCCAAACTTTGTTCGAATGAGGGTTTTTTATGAAGTTTATTAAATTCAATGACAGCAAGATTGACTCTCTGCTTTTTATGGAGCTGACAGATCTGGCGAAAACGCTCGCGAAAAGCGATCAGGTTGAAGTGGAATACGGGGTTCAATCTTATTACAATCCTTTTGAGAAAAAAATCTACATGAGCCATTTTTGGAAAGACCGGAACCACCGGGATATGGTAGACGGTTTGAAAAGCGATGTCTACTTGCGGTCAATCGGCTCCCGCTACAGCTCGATGAAAGGCTTTTCCCGCATGCTTGACGCGGCTCGGAAATATCAGTTTAAGAGTTTGGCAAAACAGTTGTTTATGCTTTTTGAAGACATCAGAATCGAAGAGTCCATCAAGAGGGAGCGCCCCGGCACAAAACCGGTATTTTCGAGCCGGAAATCAATGTACCGGAAACACTTTGCGACCCAGTTGACGCTGAATTTGGAGCGGAGCATTTTTACGGATGCTTTGTTTTGCGCTGTATATCTTAAGCTGACCGCGGAATCGCCGCTTGATGAGATACCGGCTATCCATGAATCGGTCGATCCGATGAAGGGATTTATAGAAGCCGAGCTCGCCCGCGTATTCGAAGCGCGTTCAACTGCTGACATCGTCTCGATTGTAACAGGGCTGATGGAAGGTTTCGAAGAGGTGCTCGAAAAGGATATGCTGAATACGTACTTCTTTTTTCCGGAACTGGAATACGAACAAGTTGACGAAGAAGAGCTTTTTCAAGATTTGAAAGCAAAACCGAAGCTGAGCGAGGATCTGACGCTTGAAGAGAAAAGTACGGGTGACGAGGAAGTTCATGAAGAAGAAATGCCGACTTGGCACAGAGAAACAGAAGCTCCGGCGAAAAGCTTTCTCCAGTTTGATTTGGAGCACGGCGCAAAAACCGATATTTCCGGCGGCGCTTTAAGAGAAGGAGAAGACGGCGACCAAGCGCTCGGGTCTGTTCAGGGAACGGCGAAGCAGACGAAAAGAAAAGACTATTCAAAACTTGAATCACTTGAATCTGTTCAAGATGAGCCGAACGGCGGCGCCGCACCAGCCGGCAAAGAAAACCGCTATGCGTTTTCAGTAATGAAGCCTCCGGAAAAACCTTCTAACGAAGACATATTAGACTACCAGGCTCAAGCCAAAACAATCGAATCGTATCAAAAACGGCTCAAACAGATGATTCAAAAAACGCTCGAGCATAAAAAAACGCTCCCGAGAACCGATTTGCATGCAGGCAGATTGAACAATAAACTGCTCCGTTACTTTACAGAGCGCAATCCGCGCCTGTTCTATAAAAAGCAAGAACCGTCAACAGAGATCGACGCCGTTTTTACATTGCTCGTCGACTGTTCAGCAAGCATGCATGACAAAATGGCGGAGACGAAACGGGGCATTGTCCTGTTTCACGAAGCGCTTAAATCTGTTGCTGTCCCTCACCAAATCGTCGGTTTTTGGGAAGATACGAACGATGCGACAGAGACGAGCCAGCCCAATTACTTTCATACGGTCGTCTCTTTTGCGGATTCCTTAAAAGCAGGCGCCGGACCGCATGTCTTGCAGCTTGAACCGGAGGAAGACAACCGGGACGGATATGCAATCAGACAGATGACGAAGATGCTTGTTCAAAGAAGCGAAGCTCAAAAGTTCCTGATCGTCTTTTCAGATGGAGAGCCGGCTGCATTCGATTATGAACAAAACGGGATTGTCGATACACATGAAGCCGTTATGGAAGCGAGGAAACGAAATATCGAAGTCATCAATGTATTTTTATCAAACAGCGAAATCGAAGAATCGCAAATGAAGACGATACAGGATATGTACGGAAAGTACAGCCTTTTCGTCCCGGACGTCGATCAGCTTCCCGATGTTCTGTACCCGCTTTTAAAAAAGCTGTTGAACAAAAGTATACGATAGATATGACAGATGGCAGCAATACTCGCGGCCATCTGTTTTTTATCGTAGAAACACAGTGAAATATTGAAATTTTTATTATTTTTATCAACTTAATTTTTTGTGGAGCACATCGGGATGTTAAAAAATAGACGGTCAGGGGAAATATGTGAATAAATAATGAGCCGATTTAAGAGAATCCGGTCTGAAAGTTCAAAATTATAAAATTTTTTATTTTTCAAGATGATTTTTTAATTTTATTTGAACAATCTGTGTAGAAACAAATGAGAAACAGTGGTAAAATGTACGTGGAAGCGTTTTTATTACATATTTCTGGGCGCAAGGTTCAGAAGATATATTAAGATAGTGAATCATTCACTTGATTATTAGGTTGGGGGTAATGTTCAAATGTTTCAAAATAGTATGAAACAAAGAATGACTTGGGAAGAATTTCACGGTCCGAACCTCGGCTATGTGCTGGAGCTTTACGATCAATACGTCAAGGATCCAGAAAGCTTGGATGCTGATTTAAAAGAGATGTTTGACGAACTTGGAGCTCCCCCGGGCGATATAAGGGCCGCCTCTCTAAAAAACGAAGAGGCAGATTTCACGGCTGGATCTATTCAAAAAATCGCATCAGCGATAAAACTCGCAGAAGATATTAGAACCTATGGCCATTTAAACGCTTCCGTCAATCCACTGAGAAAAACACAAGAGAAACAGGAGCTTTTTCCTCTTGCTGAGTACGGGTTAACTGAGCAGGATGTGAAAAAAATTCCGGCGTCTGTCATATGCAAAGATGCCCCTAAAGAAGTAACAAACGGTTTAGAAGCCATTCAGTACTTGAGAAACACATACAAAAAATCGATTTCTTTTGAATTTGACCATGTGCACATTTTTGAAGAGCGCAACTGGCTGATGAAAAAGATCGAATCAGGGCAATTATTCGCCCCGAAATCGAAAGAAAAGCTGGTGGAAGTTTTAAGAAGGCTGACAGAAGTTGAAAGCCTTGAACAGTTTCTCCACAAAACCTTTGTCGGGCAAAAACGCTTTTCAATAGAAGGACTTGATGCGCTTGTTCCCATGCTGGATGATATTATCGCCAAGTCCGTTTCGGCAGGTACGACAAACGTTAATATCGGTATGGCGCACAGGGGCCGCTTGAACGTTCTTGCGCATGTGCTCGGAAAACCTTATGAAATCATTTTTTCTGAATTCCAGCATGCGCCGAACAAAGACCTCGTTCCGTCGGAAGGTTCGACAGGGATCAATTACGGCTGGACGGGTGACGTAAAATATCACCTCGGCGCCAACCGTCAGATTCAGGATGAGCATACGAAAACGGCTCGCATTGCGCTCGCGAACAATCCGAGCCACCTGGAGTTCATCGATCCGATCGTTGAGGGTTCGACAAGAGCCGCCCAGGAAACGAGAACGGAGAGCGGCTACCCGGATCAAGACGTTAAAAAATCGCTGGCGATTTTGATTCACGGCGATGCGGCATTCCCAGGGGAAGGCATTGTCGCGGAAACGCTGAATTTAAGCCAGCTTAAAGGTTATCAGGTGGGCGGAGCGATTCACATTATCGCCAATAACATGATCGGCTTTACGACGGAAAGCAATGAGTCAAGATCGACGAAATATGCAAGCGACCTTGCAAAAGGTTTTGAAATTCCGATCGTCCACGTCAATGCGGATGATCCTGAAGCATGCCTTTCAGCGGTTCAGCTCGCTGTTGAATACCGCATGACTTTCAACAAAGACTTTTTGATCGATCTGATCGGCTACCGCCGTTTCGGCCACAATGAAATGGATGAGCCGTCTGCAACGCAGCCGATGCTGTATGATGCGGTCAGAAAGCACCCGACTGTCAAGAACATCTTTGCTGAAAAGCTGATTCATAACGGGATCGTCGATAAAGAAACCGTCGACAAAATCGGGGACGCTGTCATGAAGCGTTTAGAAGATGCCTATCGCAAAGTGCCGGCCAAGAAGGAAGACATGACGCATGAAATCGTTCTTCCCGAGCCTGTTTCCAACGGTTTTCCTGATGTTGACACGTCGGTTGATGTTGAAACTTTGCGCAAAATCAATCAGGAGCTTGTTTCATGGCCTGAAAACTTCAACGTTTTCGATAAGCTAAAGCGAATCCTCGAAAGGCGCGCCAAAGCGTTCGACGATGACCGAAAAGTCGACTGGTCGCTAGCAGAGGCAATGGCTTTTGCGTCCATTTTGAAAGACGGCACACCTCTAAGGCTGACCGGGCAGGATTCAGAACGCGGCACATTCGCACACCGCAACCTTGTCCTTCACGACAGCAAGACAGGGGACGAATTCATCGCACTGCATCACCTTGCAGATACGAAAGCGTCATTTGCGGTTCACAACAGCCCGCTTTCTGAAGGGTCCGTCCTTGGCTTTGAATACGGATATAACGTGTCTTCGCCGGAAACGATGGTGATCTGGGAAGCGCAGTTTGGCGACTTTGCAAACGCGGCGCAAGTGTACTTTGATCAGTTCATTTCTGCAGGAAGAGCGAAATGGGGACAAAAATCAGGGCTCGTTGTTCTCTTGCCGCACGGCTATGAAGGGCAGGGACCTGAGCATTCAAGCGGAAGAACGGAACGCTTCCTTCAGCTGGCGGCGGAAAACAACTGGACTGTAGCCAACTTGACGAGCGCTGCCCAGTACTTCCATATTTTAAGAAGGCAGGCGAAGATGCTCCTTCGCGAGGAGATCCGCCCGCTGATCATCATGACGCCGAAAAGCCTGCTGAGAAATCCGAATACCGTGTCAGAAGTGCAGGAGCTCAGTGACAGCAGCTTTAAGCCGGTCTATGAAATGTCAGGACTTTCCCATCAGTATGACAAAGTGACGCGCCTCGTCCTTTCAAGCGGTAAAGTTTCGATTGACATCAGCAGCCATTTCAATAAAATGGAAGGTGAAAAAGATTGGCTGCACATTGCACGGGTTGAAGAGCTGTATCCGTTCCCTGCAAAGCATATTAAAGCGATCTTCAGCAAACTCCCGAATTTGGAGGAGATTGTCTGGGTACAGGAAGAACCGCAAAATATGGGTGCATGGAACTATATTGAGCCTTATTTAAGAGAGATTGCTCCAAAGGACGTGAAGGTCCGCTATATTGGCAGAAGAAGACGTTCAAGTCCGGCAGAAGGAGATCCGACGGTTCATAAAAAGGAACAGGAACGCATTGTATCTGATAGCTTGACTCGCAAAAATTAAGGGGGAACTAAAAAATGGCGGAAATTAAAGTACCTGAATTAGCGGAATCAATTTCAGAAGGAACGATAGCCCAATGGCTGAAACAACCGGGAGATTATGTAGAACAAGGGGAATTCCTGCTTGAGCTTGAGACTGATAAAGTCAACGTGGAATTGACGGCAGAGCAGTCCGGCGTTCTTCAGGAAGTGCTGAAAGATTCCGGTGACACGGTTCAGGTCGGCGAAATAATCGGAACGATTTCAGAAGGCGAAGGAGAAGGAGGCAAATCAACGGCGCCTCAAGCTGACGCTCAAGAAAGCGCCGGCGCTTCGGAAGAGAAGGCAGCCTCGTCTGAAAAGACAGCCGAACCTCGCGAAAGCGCGAACGATGAGGCGGATACAGCCAAAACAAGAACAATCGCTTCTCCGGCTGCCCGAAAACTCGCCCGTGAAAAAGGCATCGATTTATCGGAGATTCCTACCGGTGATCCGCTCGGAAGGGTCAGAAAGCAAGATGTTGAATCTTATCAGAAGAACGAGCAGCCGCCAAAAGCTCAGCCTGCACCAAAACGTGAAACACAGGCGCCGGCCGCTAAACAAACCGAAGATACAGGTAAACCGGTAGAGCGTCAAAGAATGTCCCGCCGGAGACAGACGATCGCCAAACGCCTCGTTGAAGTTCAGCACACCGCCGCTATGCTGACGACATTCAACGAAGTGGACATGACGGCGGTCATGAACCTAAGGAAGCGCCGAAAAGATCAATTTCTTGAGCAGCATGATGTGAAGCTCGGATTCATGTCATTCTTTACAAAAGCTGTTGTCGCCGCGCTGAAAAAATATCCGCTCCTTAATGCGGAAATTCAAGGCGACGAGCTTGTGATCAAAAAATTCTATGACATCGGAATCGCTGTTGCTGCGCCGGATGGCCTCGTCGTGCCGGTCGTGCGCGATGCAGACCGCAAAACCTTTGCAGATATTGAAAGGGATATCGGAGAGCTTGCGAAGAAAGCGAGAAACAACAAATTGTCGCTCAACGAGCTTCAAGGCGGCTCCTTTACGATCACAAACGGAGGAACGTTCGGATCACTGTTATCGACTCCGATTTTGAACAGCCCGCAAGTTGGTATTTTGGGCATGCATAAAATCCAGCTGCGCCCTGTGGCAATTGATGAAGAGCGTTTCGAAAACCGCCCGATGATGTACATTGCATTATCGTACGACCACCGGATCGTCGACGGTAAAGAAGCGGTCGGCTTCCTGGTTACGATTAAAAATCTGCTTGAAGATCCTGAACAGCTTCTGTTGGAAGGTTAAATCAAGAAAAAAGCTTTGGCCGCATGTGCGGTCAAAGCTTTTTGTTTATCATCTGCGGGGCAGGAGAATGATTGTCATTCTTCTGCTTATTTGTTTTTTTGCCCCAATATGTCGCAAGCCATGAGCCTGAAAGGTTATGCCAGACACTGAAAACAGCACTCGGAACAGCGGAAAGAGGGGAGAAGTGCGCCGTTGCCAATGCCGCGCCGAGACCCGAATTTTGCATGCCGACCTCAATGGCTACAGCTTTTTGTGATGCATAATCCATTTTAAAGCACTTTGCCAAAACAAAGCCAAGGAAAAGCCCGAGGCCATTATGAAGAACGACGACCGCAAAAATCAACAGCCCCGATTGAATAATGTTTTCACGGTTGCCTCCGACGACCGCCGAGACGATGGCGACGATGCCGAGAACAGAGACGAGCGGAAGCACCTGCACAGCTTTTTTTACTTGTTTTTTAAAGAAAAATTGAACGATCAGCCCGGCGATAATCGGGAACAGCACGGCCTGCAAAATCGACACGAACAGCGAGCCCGGAGATACCGGAAGCCATTCTTTTGCGAAAAATAAAATGAGAAACGGCGTTAAAAAAGGCGCAAGCAATGTGGATACCGTTGTAATCGCCACTGACAGGGCGATATTCCCCTTCGCCAAAAATGTCATGACGTTTGATGCCGTTCCCCCGGGGCAGCATCCCACTAAAATGACCCCAACCGCTATTTCGGAGGGAAGACCGAGTCCATAGGCAAGTCCAAAAGCGAGCAGCGGCATGACCGTATATTGAACCATCACACCGATCAGCACATGCAGGGGACGTCTCAGCAGCTCTTTAAAATCGTCCGCTGACAATGTCAATCCCATGCCAAACATAATCACGCCAAGCAGGATGGTAATATAAGGGACGATCCAGGTGAACTGCGTCGGAAAGGCAAAGCCGAGAACCGCAAACAGAATCACCCAAATGGCGAACGTTTTTCCTGCAAATTGACTGATTTTGATCAAATAACTCATAAATCCAGCTCCTCACATCTGTAGAAAATATAACATTCTCTTATTATAATTAATATTCTGAATAATTCAATACTAGTAAAATGCCGATTTGTTTTAAATAATATTATTATGTAAACTGAAAGAAATGTTTGAAAACCTTGACGAATTCGTTTATGCTTTTTAAAATGATAGTTTGTAGCCATATGCAATTAGACCGAGAAGAAGAGGTGCTTAAGTGGAAAATAAACAAAATATATGGTCATCAAAGCTTGGATTTATCTTAGCTTCGGCCGGCTCGGCAATCGGGCTCGGCGCGATATGGAAGTTTCCTTATGTCGCCGGAACAAGCGGCGGCGGAGCATTTTTACTTATGTTTATTCTTTTTACTTTATTGATTGGGCTTCCGTTATTAATGGCGGAGTTCATTATCGGCAGAAAGACTCAAAAAGATGCCGTTGAATCCTATAAGGAGCTGGCGCCCGGCTCGCTTTGGCACTGGATTGGACGCCTCGGCATTATCACGTGTTTCATTCTGCTGTCTTTCTATAGTGTTGTCGGCGGCTGGATCATCATTTATATTATTAAAGGGCTGACCGGCGAACTGTCAAGAAGTACGGATTATGCCGGTCTTTTCGGGGAGACGATTGCAAATCCGTATCTCGTTCTTGCGAGCCAGTTTGCATTTATCATGATAACGATCCTTGTCGTTTCCAAAGGAGTCAGAAGCGGAATTGAAAAAGCGAGCAAGTTTATGATGCCTGCTCTGTTCATTATTTTTCTGCTGTTGATCATCCGTTCGCTCACACTTCCCGGTTCAATGGAAGGATTGGAGTTTTTCTTAAAACCTGACCTTTCCCATATCACAGCCAAAACGGTGCTGTTTGCGCTTGGACAATCCTTTTTCTCGCTGAGTGTCGGTGTTTCCGTTATGGTAACGTACAGCTCTTATTTATCGAAAAAAGAAAACCTTGTACAGTCGGCCGTTTCAGTGACTTTGCTCAATGTATCTGTAGCGATTCTTGCCGGGTTTGCGATTTTTCCGGCCGTTTTTTCATTCGGATTATCTCCTGATGCCGGCCCGATGCTGTTATTTAATGTGCTGCCTTCAGTCTTTCATAAGATGCCTTTAGGAATCGTCTTTTTATTGGCGTTTATGCTCTTATTTTTATTTGCTACACTGACGTCCGCATTTTCTATGCTTGAAATCCTTGTTTCTTCCTTGTCAAAAGGGGATCCTAAAAAAAGACAGGCTTTCGCTTGGGCCGGAGGAATTGCGATTTTCCTATTCGGAATTCCTTCAGCATTATCATACGGCGTGCTTCAGGATGTATCGATTTTTAATCTATCCATTTTTGATGCGGCGGATTACCTTGTCAGCAATATTTTAATGCCGCTCGGCGCTTTGCTCATCGCCGTTTTTGTGCCGCTCAAAATCCCGAAAGACGAGCTGTTTGCCGAATTGAAAGAGGGCTCTAAAATTAGCAGAAAATGGTTTGCGGCATGGCTTCTGCTGATCCGCTACGCCGCTCCGATCGTCATTATTGTCGTCTTTTTGGACGTCATTGGCGTATTCTAAGATTGAATGGTTTATAAGGCCGGACAAATCCGGCCTTTTTTTCATGCAGACAGTTTGAGTGCCGCTAATGATAAGCATCGCTTAGGCCACGGTATGATCGGTTTAATAAAGGGGGAAGGAAAAAATCAACTTTTTTCTGCGCAGACATATTAAAAAAAAGCCTGCCGGTGAATTCGTTTTTGACGATTTTACCGGCAGGCAGAAGAGGGGGATACTTTGACTTTGATTAAGGCATGCGGAATGTTACAGTTTGGCCGTTTCGATCAAACCAGCCTTTAAAGGCCCAGTTAATCCAGCCGCCGTCTCCTTGGTTTGTAAATTGTCCGCTTTCAAATACCCAAATGCCGTAAATCACGCCATGATAGTTGGCAGATCCATAAAATTTAACTCCTCTTAAACCATTTTGATAGCCTTGGCTTAAGTTGAATACCATGACATTATATCTTTGCCCTGCAGAGTAAAAAGCGGTTTCCATGCAGTTTTTGACGAAACCGCTGCGGTTATTGCTTTGAACGATAGCATCTCTAATCGAGTTTCCGATTCCTAAGAGATCGAGGCCGATGTTGAGGTTAATAGCGGAAGTTTTAAACTGTTGTTTTTCCTGGTCCAATGACTGATTGAGAGATGTGGGGATAGACATAGAAGGTAAGGTTGTAACAGCACTGTCCGTATGTTTTGATTCTTTCGCTTCTGATAAGTACGGGAGACAAGTCAAACCGAGCATGAAGGCTGTAAAGAAAGCAAACATTTTTTTCATGATTAACCCTCCTAAAATAAATTTCCATTTTTCAAAAAACTGACCAGCTGAATCAGACAAACATCGACACCTTGTTCATTTATTCCCTCCCTTCTTGTAGAATAGCTTAACGATTTTTAGAATTAGAAGAATGAGGAAAAACGACTATTTTCCAAATAAATCAAAAAATGTTCACATTTCATACTTAAGGCGCAAATTTGGGATATATTGATAGGGTATTGCGGATTCGCTTTTCCATAAGGGGATTATCATAATAACAGGTTCAAAAAGGTGTACGGATGCGGGATTTCTCTTCTGAATCCACTCAAGCATCTCCGTGTATCGGTTTTGAAAATCCTGAGAATAAACAGGAAACTTTTATACATTATCTCTTTACATATGATAGAGGAAACATGGATGCGGCATTGACAGTGATAAGGGATCGGTACTCGGCTCGATACGGCCGGTGTTGACGGCGCCTGGCGCCGAGAAGAGAAAGGTGCGAGAGAAAAAGCTCGTCCGCTTTTTGAGGCATGTCTTTTTCATCTCTGATGACGGGGAGGCCGATGTCCGGCGCAACTATCGAAACAAAACAGGACTTCAATAGTTGAAGTCCTGCCATTTGAATTTGTATCAGAAGGGCTCCCATAGAACGCGCTTTGCTGTCGCAAACCGCCTTTCAGGTTCTCTCCAGTCAACGACATTCCACCAATTATCGACGTATTTTGCCCTTTCATTTTTATATTGAAGGTAGTATGCGTGTTCCCATACGTCGAGCGGGAGAAGGGGGATCACATCCCATTGGCTCATCAGCTGATGTTTTTCTGCGATCAGAATTTCCAAGCGGTGTGAGCGAGGCGCCCAGACAAGGATCGCCCAGCCCACGCCTTCCACCTTTTTCGCCGCTTCGGAAAATTGTTCTTTAAAGGCCGAATAGCTGCCGAAAGAACGGTTAATCATCTCCAGCAATTCGCCTGTCGGCCGCCTTTTTCCTTTTGGGTGCATCGCGTACCAAAATATCGTGTGTAAATAGTGTCCGGCTCCGTGGAAGGCGAGCTCTCTTTCCCAGTGGTTGACAAGGTCGAACTGTTTGGTTTGCCTTGCTTTCTGCAGTTCTTTTTCAGCTTTGTTCAAGCCGTCGACATAGCTTTGGTGATGTTTTGTATGATGAAGAAACATAATTTCTTTTGAAATATAAGGCTCAAGGGCTGAATACGAGTAGGGTAGGCTTGGCAGGCGGTGGCCTCCGATCGGCACTGTTCTGAATGGCTGCCGGCCTGCTTGAGACGCATCACTGCGGGAGATGGCTTGATACACGGCTTCTGCCTGTTCATACCATTCCTGTTCGGTCGCACGGGGATCATCCAGTGATTGAAAAAGTTTTTCTAAATGACTTTCTAAAGAAGGATCATCTTTCATCTGGTCTTTCAGATCTTTGGCCCATGACGCTATTTTTTCTTTGTAAGCATTCAATATGTCTCCCTCATTTCCGCTTTTTTAATAAATGCGCTTGAAGCGAGCAATGAAAACACAAAAGGATAACTGTGATAGCGGATGTAGAATTGTTTCGGCAGCCCGATTCCCGTCGGGTATTCGAGTCGCTCAGGCGAGCTTTCGTGATCATCGGTGAGAAAACGAATCCCTTTTAAGATCTTAGGATCATCCGGACGCTCATATTGCAAAAGCGCCTCCAGCGCCCATGAAGACTGAACAACTGTTCCAAAGTGAAGAGGCACAAAATGCTTCACTTCACAGCTTTTGCAAGATTCTCCCCAGCTTCCGTCTTCGAGTTGGATCGATTTAAGCCAAGAGACCGCTTTTCTGACAGACGCGTGGTTGCGGGAAATCCCGACGGCTTTCATTCCGGTGATTGCGGCCCATGTCCCGTAAATAAAGCAGACACCCCATCTGCCATACCACGAGCCGTCAGCTTCCTGATGGTGATCAAGCCACCTTAGAGCGCGTCTGACCGCGGGATGGTCATCTGTCAACCGCTCTTTAAGTCCGAGCAGATGAAGAACGCGCCCGGTCAAGTCTGCAGTTGACGGATCGACCGCTGCGTCAGCGGCAGATTCGAGCGGCAGATTTCGGATGAGCGGATGGTCAACGTTTTTTTCAAATGCTGCAAACCCTCCGTCCTTGTTTTGCATGGATAAAAGCCAGGTGAGCCCCCGGTTCCAGGCAGCCGGACGCCTTTGAAACGGAATTGCTTTTAATGCCGCAGCGGTATCATCCAAATCGGGATTGTTTGTATTGATGTGTGAAAAACCCCACCCTCCCGGTGCCGCTTGAGGGTTTGAGACCGCCCAGTCCGCTTTTTTCACATGCTGTCTTTTGAGAAGGTAGTCCGCTGCCGATGAGATGGAAGAATGTTGTTCAGGTATTCCGGATTCCTGCATGGCATAGCTGATGAGCGCGGTGTCCCAGACAGTGGAAGTTGAGTTTTCCAAATGGAAGCCTTCCTCTCCGCATGATGAAATAAGGCTTTTGATTCCGCCGACTGCTTTTTTAACAACGGGGGCGTTTTTTGATATTCCCATCGCCAGCAGGCTGTAAATCATGAACATGGTCGCGCTCGCATAGCTGTATAGTGTTCCGTCTTCTTCGATTCTGTCCAGCATATATTTTTTGCCCGCTTCAAATCCGAGCTGATGGACATAAGCCGGCCATTGAAAGAGCTGTTTCCATTGCAGATTGAAAGAATAGAAGGTTCTCTCGTCAAAAGAGCGGATGTTCAGCCAGTCGAGAGGATTTTTTGACATGGCTTCATCCAGGTGCCGAAGCGAGCCGATTTGGTTGTTTTTTAAAGAGAATCGTCGATTAAACGTAATGGCCATCGGGACAAAATGAATTCTTGCGTATGTGCTGAAATGGTAAAAATGAAGCGGGAAATAGGGCGGGATCAGTAAAAATGAAAGCGGAATATAGGCTCTCGGCCATGGATACAGCCCGTTGGCAGCGAGCATCCACTTCGTCATAAAGTGCACATTCTTCAAACCGCCTGCAGCCTTAATAAAAGCCTCGGCTTTCTGCATATGCGCATCTCTCCGGTCGTAGAGCCCCGAAGCCAGCATCCCGGTATACCCCTGGACTGTCGCGGTCAAATTGCCTGCCGTTTCATCCGGATGATTGCGAAACGCACCGTCTCCGCTCTGCTTCGAACGGATTCGTTCAGCAAGACTTGCGATGAGAGAAGAGTCCTGATCGCCAAGTGAAGTCAGCATCAAAATGAAAAAGCTGTCTGTCATCACGGGCCCTTCAAAACAAAAACGCCATGACCCATCAGGTCTCTGTCTATTTTGAAGCTTTGCGAGCGTCTTTTGTCTGAAAGCTTTCACGTCTTCTAGTAAAGAACGCAATCTTCTCATCTCCTTCATTTTACTGTATTCATTCCGGAAATGTGTCATGCCAACCGGATGAAAACAGAAGAGCAGCGATTTTGAAGATGCGATGAGCATACAAGCATCCGTCAGCATGGGCATGCGTGAGCATGATCAGGAAATCATGAATATCTTCATTTACCTCCGTTCCATTATCAAGTATTGTAAAAAGAGAGACCTTAGAAACAATGTTTGGGGGATGTTGCTGAATGAATATTGAACAGATGCTGTATGACACCGCAGTCGAATTGATCAAAAAGAGGTATCCGACCGGATGGGGCGGGGCAGCCGCCATGTACACCGAAGACGGAAGAATCTTGACGAGCGTAGCGCCGGAAGTAATCAACGCTTCAACCGATTTATGCATTGAAACGGGCGCCATTCTCGAAGCCCATAAGTATCAGGCAAAAATTTCGCACTCCGTTTGTGTCGTGAGAGATGATGAACATTCCGAATGCAAGGTATTAACGCCGTGCGGGGTATGCCAGGAAAGACTTTTTTATTGGGGGCCGGATCTTAAAGCAGCTGTAACTGTACCGGATGGGCGTCTGGTCTATAAATCTTTAAAGGAAATACAGCCATACCATTGGTTTGCTGCGTATCAAATGTAGCAGGGGAGGGGCGTTCGATGTTCGAGAGCTGTAGAGTTTATCTCAGGCCTGTTGAAAAAGGCGATATGGAGAGCTTTTATAAAGCCGCTCAAAATGAAGACATCAGGTATATGACGGGCACGACACGTGAATTTGCGATGGAAGACCTTTATGAGCATTACGAGAGAATCACAAGCGATGAGACGCGCTATGATTTTGCCGTCTGCTTAAAGGAGGACGATCGTTTGTTAGGCGATCTGTCCATCGTTGAGATCGACCGGACAAATCGAAAAGCGGGGTTTAGAATCGCTTTGCACAGCCCCGCTTATTTGAACAAAGGCTATGGTTCTGAAGCGGTGCGGCTGGCCATGCAGTTTGCATTCGAAAGGCTCGATCTTAACCGCCTCCAGCTCGAAGTCTTTTCACACAATATCCGCGCGCTGAAAGCGTATGAAAAAGCCGGATTTAAAAGGGAAGGTACGGTCAGGGAGGCTCTTTATATGAATGAGCAGTACTCGGATGAAATCATTATGGGGATATTGAAGCGGGAATACGAAGAGCTGATATCCCGCTGAATCAGAAGGCGCGCAGCATGTTATTCTACTGAGCGCCGCTTTGTTCATTTGCTGAACGGCTGCAAATGCCGCCGAAAACAGGCCGCCGGCAATCGGCGCCATTGTCATCGAATAAGCCTCTTTTATTTCTAAAACGATCACTCCAAATATACCGTTGATGAGAAAAGCTTCATCCTTCTATTTCCTCTTTCGTGTGCTGCCTTGCAGACTGGCTGTACGTTCTCACATCCCGTACGAAAAATGTGACAGCGGCTGTTCCGGCATATAATACAGCGGCAGCGATAAATACGCTTTGCACTCCGATCAAGTCAGCCAAAGCCCCCATAATGGCGATAGTTAAGACAGACCATGCAGTCAAAATGGTATTTTTGGCGGCGGTGACCGGTGCGCGCTCTTCATCTGTCAACGTATCCTGAAGGATAACCGTCTGGCTGACGTCTCTTACTTGATAAAGCGGACCCATCATGATACAGAGGATGACCGAAAGAAGGGGATTTGACGAATAGGCGAATAAAAGCGTTGTGATTCCCATTGAAACAGAACCCAAGACAATCATGAGGCCAAGCCTTTTTTTGAGCTGGTTGGAAAAGAGCACAGCGAGAATGCCGCCCAAAATCGCTCCCAAAAAATAACCGGCATTGATGAATCCCCACCAAGCCTCCCCTTTATTCAGCACCTCTTTCGTAAAAGCCAGCAAAACGGCGGAAGTCCAGACCGCATTTGCTAAACCTTCTGACATGTCCATCATCGTAAGCAGCAAAACGGTTTTCTTCCTGTATACAGTCCGCCAGACTGATTGCGTGCGGGTTTTTTGGCGAGGGATAACCGCATTTTTCAAATCAGGCAATTTGATTAAAAACCCTGATACGAAAAAGAGTCCTGCTGTAAACACTGTCAGCGTGTGAGTCTGGGTCAAAACGGTTAAATAGCCGCCGAGCCCCCAGCCTGCTGCCTGAACAAACTGGTTGACCGTTACGATGCTTCCCGATGCAGCCACGTAATCGCGCTTTTTAATCGCTTGATACAGTAAACCTAATTGTGCGGGGGAATACCAGGAGCCGACAAAGCTTTGCAAAAACAGCAGCAT
The DNA here is from genome assembly GCF_022832475.1 of Bacillus sp. B19-2. Taxonomy (NCBI): domain Bacteria; kingdom Bacillati; phylum Bacillota; class Bacilli; order Caryophanales; family Bacillaceae; genus Bacillus; species Bacillus sp. B19-2. The sequence goes on along the minus strand of NZ_JALHKQ010000001.1, from coordinate 1,252,829 downwards.
ATAAATGATATAAGAGGGTAAGCCCAGCGATTGGCATAAGCCGATGCATAATGCGCAGACCGCTCTGAACCATGTTGAATAAGCCGCTGTTTGCAGCAGGTCGAGGCGCTGAATAGCAAAAGCAGCCATCGCTCCGCCTAATACACTGCCGAACGAGGATAAAGCCAAGACCAGACCCGATCCGAATACAGAGTTCGTTTCCTTAAATACATCGACCATGACGATGATCGTCATCAAAATCGATCCGACAGCCTGTGCTGTTTGTGACGCCCATATGTATCTAAAGCTTTTTTGATTCCAGAGGGTTTTGCCAAGAGAGGAAGAATACACGATTCTATCATTCCAGTCGATTTAAACTATCATCTATTTTACCATATGTATCTATACATGTTTATTATTATAAAAAGAAAACCGCCCTGATCGACAGGGCGGCTGCAGAAACTCATGTCTTGCGTTATTCGCCTGTATGAATCCAGACGCTTTTTACTTCTGTATAGTTATCCAGAGCGTATGAGCCCATTTCACGTCCGAGTCCCGATTGTTTGTAGCCGCCGAATGGAGATGCAGCGTCAAAGGCATTATAGCAGTTGACCCAAACGGTACCCGCTTGCAGACGGTCGGCGATATAGTGGGCGTTTTTCAAATTTTCCGTCCATACGCCAGCAGCAAGGCCGTATTCGCTGCGATTGGCCCGTTCGATGACTTCATCTACCGTTTCATAAGGGATCGCCGCCAAAACAGGACCGAAGATTTCTTCTTTTGCTATTGTCATCTCGTCTTCGACATTGGTGAATACAGTCGGAGAAACAAAGTATCCCTGTTCATAAGGGCATGTTCCGCCGGCTGCGATTTTCGCACCCTCCTGACGTCCTTTTTCAATATACGAGAGGACGCGTTCGTGCTGCTCTTTGCTGACAAGCGGTCCCATTTGCGTGTCTTCATGAAGGCCAGCACCCTGGCGGAGCGATTTGGAATATGCGGCCATTTCATCGACGACTTTGTCGTATTGATCTTTATGGATGAACACGCGTGATCCCGCACAGCACACTTGGCCTTGATTGAACATGACGCCGGTTAGTGCGCCTGGAATCGCTTTCTTCAGATCGGCGTCAGGGAGGATGATATTCGGCGACTTTCCGCCGAGTTCAAGGGTCACCCGTTTAACGGATTTGGCCGCTTTCTCCATAATTTTTTTGCCGATTTCCGTTGATCCTGTGAATGCCAGTTTGTCAACAAGGGCATGATCGGTCAGAGCTTCTCCGGCCGTCTCACCGAAGCCAGGAATGATGTTGATGACGCCTTTCGGGAAGCCTGCTTCATCGATCAGTTCCGCCAAATACAGAGCGGAAAGCGGCGTTTGTTCCGCCGGTTTTAAGACAACCGTACATCCGGCTGCAAGGGCGGCTCCCATTTTCCACATGGCCATCAGAAGCGGGAAGTTCCAAGGGATAATTTGCCCGACAACTCCGACAGGCTCATGTCGTGTATAGTTGAAATAAGGTCCGTTAACAGGAATCGTCTGTCCGGTTATTTTCGTCGCCCAGCCCGCATAATAGCGCATATGTTCAATTGACAGCGGAATATCGCCTGCGGTCGTTTCGCTGATCGGCTTCCCGTTATCCAGCGTTTCAAGCTGAGCCAGTTCCGTTTTGTGTTCCTCCATCAGATCGGCGAGTTTGTACATCAGCCGGCTTCTTTCGGCCGGGTTCATCGTCCGCCACTCACCGCGGTCAAAGGCTTCCCGTGCAGCTTTTACCGCTTTGTCCACATCCTCGGGACCTGCTTCATATAAGGTGGCGAGCGTTTCACCAGTCGCCGGGTTTGGGGTCTCAAACGTTTTGTTTGAGGCGCTGGCTACAAATTCCCCGTTAATATAGAGCTTCTTTGTTCCCTGCAAAAATGACTCCAGCTTTTTACTGACCTGCATTGTTAATGAACTCATGTTTGTCAAACAAACCTCCTTTGAAATTTTGGTCTGTCTTCGGGTGAGTTGTCTTGATGCTGGTTTGTCTTTTGATTCGGTCATTGCGCGGATGAAAGAGGGATATATTTCTGATTTTGGAACTATACACCACCATTCTATAACAGGGAATGAAACCAAATCAATATTCAAAATCACATTCGCCTCCAGATCGCATTGCATTTCGGCGAAAAAACGCTACAATGGAAACTATACACGTATGAAAAAGGAGACATCCACATGATTCACGAAAAATGGCAGAACAATAAAACCATTAAAAAAGTAAAGTGCATACATACCGATGCCAAAAAGTACATTGTCAACAGAGCGCTGACCGTCGGTAGCGTATACGAGGTCAAAAACGAAACGGAAGAGTTTCTGTTTATCATCGATAATACAAACAAAGTCGGCGGCTATTACAAAGAATACTTTGAAGAAGTAAAAGCCTGAATCAATTCGCGCGGGTCATCAACAGCAATGAATGGTAGTTGAACAAAAACCGCACGCCTTAAAAAATCGGCTGACTGAATCAGTTGCGTGACCGAAGCAGGAACAAGTGCCTGATATGTACATAAAAGGCATAATAGTCAGAAGAGAACCGCAGAGGAAGAACACCTTGCTGCGGTTTTTTGTTTTATCCGTTATCCACCTTTTGATTGGTAGCAAACGAAAAATAAGCTGAAAAAACTGATAAAAAGTTGAAACCTCACGCGTCCGCCGGGCGTATTAATTGATAGTAAACACAAACATATAGCGTTAAAGAAATGTAATCTGCTCGTAATTGTTTATAAATCAGGGTTATCGTATCCTTATTAGTAACTGACAGCATACTTTGCCTTGTGCATAAACATAAATTGGACATACAGAAAGAGGGGTTTTGATTGGGCGTTTTTTCAGCAAGCAAGACAGCAGACGGCAAAAAATTTGAACCGCTGCTCATAGAAGGAGAAAAAATTGAATCGGTTTGCAGACTGAGGATAGATCAAATTTGTTTTACGAACAAGCGGATTATTTTTTTTGATAATAAACTGTTTTCCAAAAAGAAAGTCCGCGTCTTTCTGCCATACAGATCGATTGAAGGCTTTGCGATCAGAGAAGTCAGCATGTTCAATCCAGACAGTTCTCTTTCTCTGATGACCAGCAGCAAAATCTTTGACCTGGAATTTACGAAGGATACCGACATGCTTGAAATTCAAGCGCTGTTATCAAAATACTTATGTGCATAATCTCACCAGGCTGTTCAAACGCTATTTTGCGAACGAACGGTCTTTTTTTTGCGGAGAAATGCAGGTTTTCCCTTTCGGCAATCGGGTAATGAAAAAGAAAGGAGGATGATCAACATGGCATTGACAGAGGAACAAAAACAGCACCTTTACGATAAATTAATGAGCTTAAAAAACGAAATAACAGCTGCAAAGTCTGAGGTGCAGCCGATGAATGAAGAAACAGGCGAATTGTCAAACGGTATTGACAATCATCTTGCCGATCACGCCGGTGTGTATACCGAACGAATGAGGGACCAGGCTTTCCGGCAATCGGACGAAGCTTTGCTGAAAGAGATCGAAGACGCTTTAAATAGGATGAAAGACGGCACATACGGAAGATGTGAAGCAACCGGAAAAGAAATCCCTTATGAACGCCTTGAAGCGGTTCCATATGCGCGAAGAACGGCCGAAGCTCAAGCGGAAGCAGAAACAAGACATGAAGACCGCACAGGGAATGACCGGCAATTTACACGGCAGATGAAGGATTTGACGAATAAAGAAACGATGGATCAAAAGCATTCATACGTCTATGAACGGCTTGACCAGGAGCAGGATTCCAAATAAAGCGCCCAAACGGGTGCTTTTTTTTGGCCAGAAAAATAAATGAGTTGACTTTCTATTTAAAAGAAAGTAACATACTATTTGTAAGTAAATATTAAAACGTTAGCACCGGGAGGATATTAGAATGTCTAAAGTATTGTTTGTTAAAGCTAATGACCGTACAGTTGAAGAAGCTGTATCTGTAAAACTTTATGAAGCGTTTCTTAACAGCTATAAAGAAAATCATCCAAACGATGAAATTGTAGAGCTTGATCTTTACAAAGAAAACCCGCCGTACCTGGGCAGAAATGCTATTAACGGGACATTTAAAGCAGGAAAAGGCATGGAATTGAACGAGGAAGAAAAAGCAGCTGCAGCTGTAGCGGACCGTTACTTGAACGAATTCGTAAAAGCCGATAAAGTTGTTTTTGCTTTCCCATTGTGGAACTTTGCTGTTCCAGCTGTACTTCACACTTATGTGGACTACTTGTCCCGCGCAGGAGTGACGTTTACATACACTCCTGAAGGACCTAAAGGCCTGATGGGAGACAAGAAAGTTGCTCTGTTAAATGCCAGAGGAGGCTTCTATTCTGAAGGACCGATGGCTGCAATGGAAATGTCATTGAACTACATGAAAACCGTCATGGGCTTCTTCGGTGTTCAAGACCTGCATACCGTTGTCATCGAAGGACACAACGCTGTTCCTGACGACGCTCAAAAAATCATTGAAAACGGCTTAGCAGAAGCTAAAAAGCTTGCAGCATCATTTTAATTGTGAAACCCTTGTTCCGCTTTTGGAACAAGGGTTTTTTATTTATGTCGGTTGTTTCATGCTTAATAAATAATAAACATAGTCTGTCGGCACACCTGCTTCACCCATCTGTCTCAGCATCGCTGAAATGTTGCCTCTGTGGTACGTGCCGTGATTGACCACGTGGTGAAGGAGTTCGCTAACAGGCGTTTTGATTTCGCCGAGTGCAGGATGTGCAATCGTGATTTCACCATCGGGGTCTTCAAGATTTTCAAAAAATGTTTCATATTGACGTGCCGTGTCCTGAAAGATGGAGACGAAGTCATCGATCTTTTTTCCCTTTAACTCTTCTTTCAGCCGCATGCCGGTTTCCTTTGCTTCCTCGTAAGCGGCTCCGGATATTACTTTCAGCCACAAGGCATCAGCCATGCACATATGGGCAATGACCTCATAAACAGATGGAAAAACGCTTTGGATTTCCCGGGTGAACAGCTCTTCAGGCAGGCTTTTCAAGTGGCTGAGCATCCTTTGATTCGCCCAGTTGTGATAATCTAAATGCTTTAATGCGCGATGTGTCATATTTTTAGTCCTCCTCACTTTTTTAATATCATTTCGTGAAAAAGACGGATATTCCTTTAAACGAGGAAAAAAATACCTCGGGTCATAAAGAATAAAAAAACCTGCCGACCGGCAGGTTCTTGTGCTTAGTCTTCGTCCTGTTTTTTAGATGGGGTAACCGGGTAAAGCTCTTCCGATGCTTCACTTTGATACTGCAATGAGCCTGGCTTTTCCCCATTTTCGTTTTCCGTTTCGCCCAAAACGTTGGCTTCCATATAGCGGTGGAAGAAATATTCGAACACTGTGACGCCGATCGCTGACACGATTGAAGCTGCAGCTAGCGAACCATACGGCGGATTATTTTGCATGGCGAGAATCGCCCAGATCAGTACGAGTGAAAGTCCAAAATCTCCCATTGTCGCTGTTGTATTGTTTGTTCTCGGCAGCAGAAGAAGATCTCCGATCAGATAGGAGATCACACCTAAAAACAATGTCAAAACAAACATTTCGCCGAATGGAACGCCAAAAAACAGAGTTAGCACCACATATAAGAGGACAAGGCTCACAATGAATTTTAAACACAATGCTCTTACATGCTTCATTTCGTTTCCACACCTTTCAGCTTATTTTAAAGCATTCCTGTTTTGCTGCTGTTTATTGCTTTTGTTATCCTGCTGGAATGCGCTTTCTGTTTCGTGGTCGTTTTTCAACTGCTCGAGGCTGCTGTTTTGAATGCCTTTCTTCTGCATGGTCTCACCACCTTTTTCACTATATTTTGGATTGTTTTTGATTTCTTATACATACCACCAAAAAAGCAAAAAAGAGGGTCGATCCCTCTCTTGAAAGCCTGTCATTTTTTTCTCAGTCCTGCTGCGTATGCAGGGCCCATTCCGGTTATTTTTGATAAAATGAGCGCCATATCATGCGGCGTCTCTTTCATGCCGTTTTCCAGCCATTGCTGCATGACGCTGATATGAGCGCCGGTTATATAGGAAATCAAGTAGTCCTCCGGTACGATCGGATCCGTTTTGATCGCTTTTTTCAGCCGTTTTAAATTGATGCTCAAAACCGATTTGAATTTCAAACGGAAAGAACCCGGGCCTTTAGGGCCTAAAATTGCTTTCATAAAAACTTCGTTTTCTCTTATATATTGAAAAATGTCGACGACGAACGTCAGCGGATGGTCAATCACATCCTGATTTAATGTGTCCATTGAGTGAATCGAGCGTTTAGCAATGTTATTGATCTCTTGGATAATTTCCTCCTCGCTTTGCTCCAGCAAATCGTATTTATCCTCGTAATGCAAGTAAAACGTGCCGCGGTTAATATCGGCTTTCGTTGTAATGTCCGTGACGGATATCTCTTCAAACGTTTTATTTTTCATCAGTTCAGAAAGTGCGTCTCTAATCATTTTTTTCGTGCGCTTTACCCTGCGGTCTTTTTTTTGTCCAGTCATACAAATCCTCCTGACGGTCCATGATAATCAACAATGTCCATGTTTGTGTTGAGAACTTAACATTTGCTGATTGATTGTTCATTGCATTCGCCTCTTGTGCAATTATAATAAACATGATGAATATTAATCAACACAGTGTTCAAAAGCATGCCTCTTAAGACAAAGTGTGTTGAAAGTCAGGCCAAGGCAAAATAAATCGTCCAATATGAGGCGTGGAATTGCTGCAAAAAGCGGATCTAAGGAGAGGATAGAATGGAGAAATATGTGCTGTATTTCAATGAAATCGATCAATTTGCTTTGCCCTATGTCGGCGGAAAGGGGGCGAACCTCGGGGAAATGACAAAAGCGGGTTTTCCCGTTCCAAAGGGATTTTGCCTATCAACTGCCGCCTACCGCGCGTTCATACAAACAAGCGGCATCATCGACAGCCTGCTCGATCAGCTTGGACAGCTCAAGCATGATGATCTTGAACAGATTCGGATTGCGGGGAAGCAGATTCGCGAGCATCTTGCCCAGATTCCCATACCTGACGAGATCAAATCGGCGATATTGGAAGGCGTTGATACGACCGGCAAAGATAAAGCCTATGCCGTCCGCTCCAGTGCTACGGCAGAAGACCTGCCGACGGCTTCATTTGCGGGGCAGCAGGATACCTTTTTGAACGTCTGCGGAGAAGATCAGCTTCTTGATGCAGTGAAACAATGCTGGTCCTCTCTGTTTACGGACAGGGCGATTTCCTATCGCGCGAAAAACGGTTTCGATCACCGCTCTGTCTTTCTTGCAGTTGTCGTGCAAGAGATGGTTTTTCCCGAGGTTTCCGGAATTATGTTCACTGCGGACCCGATCACGGGGCACCGCAAAACGGTTTCCATCGATGCCAGCTTCGGTTTAGGTGAAGCGTTGGTGTCCGGAATTGTGAGCGCTGATCTGTATCAGGTTCAGTCTGATGAAATCGTCAAAAAACAACTTTCGAAGAAGGAATCGGCCATTTATTCAGTGCCGGAAGGAGGGACCGTTCAGAGAATTCTCTCTCCGGAAGAACAACAAACACAGGCTTTGCCGGATCCAAAAATCGTCGAATTGGCAGAACTGGGGCGCAAAATCGAGTCTCACTACGGCAAGGAACAGGATATAGAATGGGCTTTTGCCGGCGGCAGTTTTTACATTCTTCAAAGCCGGCCGATCACATCCTTATACCCGGTCGTACACGTTTTTGATGAAAAGCCGCACGTATTGATTAATTTTGGCTATATTCAAATGATGACCGATCCGCTGAAACCATTGGGTGTATCGGTGATCAGCCAAGTTCTCCGATTTTTAAAAAAAGACCCTTCGACACAGCAGATTCTTCGCGAAGCGGGAGGAAGAGTGTTCGCCGATATTACGGGTGCTCTTTCCCTCAGATTCGCCCGGAGCCGGCTGCTTAAAGTATTAAATGGTATGGATCAGCTGATGGCATCTGCTGTATCGGAGGTAGTCAAGCGCAAAGAACATCAGCTTAATTCCATATCGATAAAAGGCATGTTTCATATTGCCGGGAGATTGGCGCCGATTTTGATTCCGGCAGCATTAAAGGTCGCCGGAATCCTGCTGATGAAAAACCCCGATAAAGCCGAGAAAAAAGCGGAATGGATCATTGAAGCGATCGTGACGGACACCGAGGAGAAGCTTAGCCGGACTTCCGGCACTGAGACGATCCGCGTCATCCAAAAAGGAATGGAAAGGATGTTCCAAGACGTGCTTTCAAAAGTCGCTGTATATGTCTTCAGCGGAATGATTGCAGCCGGATCGCTCGAAAAAAAGCTGAAAAAAGAGCTGGGGAACGAGAAAAGTGCTATTTTACTGGGGAAATTGTATAAATCTCTGCCTCATAATGTCACAACGGAAATGGGGCTTGAGCTAGGGGATCTTTCCGATCAGGCGAGGAAGTATCCTGAAGTCATTGACTATTTCAAGCGTGCAGACAGCGAAAACTTTATGGAAGAGCTGCTCAAAATCCCCGGCGGCGCCGAATTGAAGTCCAGTTTAGATGGTTTTCTCAAAAAGTACGGGATGCGGTGCGTGGGAGAAATCGATATGACAAGGCCGAGATGGGCAGAGGCTCCGGTTCAGCTCGTTCCGTCCATACTCAGCCATATTCGGACGACTGCCCCAGGGGAACACAGGAGGAAATTTAAACAAGGCGAAATGGAAGCGGAAGAGGCAAAAAAGGAAATCATCTCTCAATTTCGTTTTCCGGAAAAAAAGAGAGTCTCCCGGCTCGTTCATATGTATCGAAGCTTGATGGGAATGCGGGAGCATCATAAATTTACACTTGTCAAATTGATGTTTTTATACAAAAAAGCCATTCTTAAAGAAGCCCGCACCCTCGTAGAAAATGGAATCCTCAATTGTGAAGACGATGTTTTTTACTTTACGCTTGAAGAGCTTATTGCACTATTAGAGAATCGCGGCATCGGGGATATTCCGGAATTGTTAACAGACAGAAAACGGCAGCATATGTCCAATCAAAAGCTCACATCCCCCCGTGTGATGACAAGTGAAGGGGAAATCATTACAGGGAGGCTGCGAAATGCAAAAAGTCCCGAAGGAGCTCTCACAGGGACACCGGTTTCTGCGGGCATCATCGAAGGGACCGCCAGAGTTGTGAAGAGCCCTGAAGACGCGAAGCTGAATCAAGGGGACATCTTAGTGGCACCGTATACTGATCCGGGCTGGACTCCGCTTTTCACTTCAGCGGCCGGACTGATTACGGAAGTGGGCGGCATGATGACTCATGGTTCAGTAGTGGCCAGGGAATACGGCATTCCTGCGGTCGTCGGAATCGACAAAGCGACAGACATTATAGAAGACGGCGCCTACATCCGAATCGACGGAACAAACGGGTTTGTTCAAATATTGAACAGTGACGGCTGATGAGCGCTTATATTGATATTTGATGTTTATACGAATCCCTGATATAATTAAAATGGAACAAGTGTTCGATTTGGGAATCAAGGTGAGCAAAGCGTTGAGCAGCTTTCAATGAACAAGGCAGATTCATGAAAGAAGAAGCTAGTCAAACCAATGAAAATGAAGGAGAAATGGATGTCGCAAAATGGAATTGTTTTAGTAGCCAGTGTATCAATCTTACGTGAAGATAAAGTCTTGATGATAAAAGAGAATAAGCCTACCGCCGTTCATAAGTGGAACTTTCCGGGCGGACGTATCGAATATGGAGAGGACATTCTCCATTCAGCTCGAAGAGAAGTTAAAGAGGAAACTGGATTGGACGTAAAGCTGATTGCCGCTGCTGGCGTATATAATTTTATCAGTAGGACGAAGAATCAAGTTATTTTATTTCATTTTATTGGTGAAGTTACCGGAGGTTCTTTCAAACTCGAAGAAGATGAAATTTCAGACAGCAAGTGGATAAAAGTAAGTGACCTTGTAACATTTGAGAACGAAGACTTACGAGAACCAAATGTAATAAAGCAAATCATTGATAACTTATTAAAAGAGAATGTACACTCAATGAGCGTGTATAATGAGCAACTGATTCAATAGTTACAAGAATGGAGGAAACCCTAATCAGAGGATTTCCTCTATTTTCATGCAATATCAACATTAAAATTCAACAGAGCCTAAATAAAAAAAGCCAGCCTCTTGGAAAGGCTGACGAAGTCGTTCTTACCAGCTTGCTTTTTTAACGCCGGGGATATGCCCTTTGTAAGCAAGCTCGCGGAAGCAGATGCGGCACAATTTAAACTTCCGAATCACGGAATGCGGTCTGCCGCAGCGTTCACAGCGGGTATACTCTCTGACTTTGAACTTTTGTTCCCGTTTTTGTTTGACAATCATTGAAGTCTTGGCCATCTTTTTACCTCCTTCATTTTAAATTCATCGATTTATATAAATAAAAATAGATTTTATTTCTGTAAACAATTTATTATAACATTTAAAATATCATTTGTAAATAAATTCAAAAGACTCGCTTTGCTGATAAAGCGAAAATGAATCTCATTGATTAAAGCAAAACGGAACAGATACACGAATCAAACGATCCCCTTTTAACTCAGGTAAGCGGCATATTCTATCAAAAAAGACCCACGCCCAACAATTGACTGATCTGCCGTCCCTAAGATCGACGTGTCCGCTTGATTCGATCTGATGATTTGGATTGAGCGGAAAATAACCGATTTGCATCATTACGAAGCAGCGGGAAATTTGTATACTGGCTTCAAAGAAAGGGGGAGGATAGAGAACAACGGTATTTAGATTTTTGTCTCATTGTCTGGCACTCCACTATGCAATGAAACGAAGGAAGAATCAAACACAGCAAGAAAGCGCTGCAGAATTTGACAGTCTTGTGATTCGACTCCATCCAAAGAAACAAATCACTTCGCTTCCGCAACACCAGATCCCGCTCTAAACGATCAAGTTGAAAACGAATAACGGAATGCAGGGCTGTTCTTTTCACATGAACCTCGATGTTTGAGGGATGATATTGCCGCTGTGTCCATGAAAGCGGTGCCGACGGCGAAAATGGTAAACGCGTCAAATGTTATAAGTGGTAAAATCGGGAAAAGGTGTGCTGGCTGCACACCTTTTTTTCAGCGGCGCTACCTTTGGCTGACCGCTATTTTAAGTCCGATTAAAGCAAATAAAGACCCTTCCAGCAAATGAACTTTTTTGGCGGCTTGCGGACTGCTGCGCAGCCGGCCTCCGACTTTTTCCGCAAACTGGCTGATCATCACAAAGATCACAAACGCTTGAATTAAAAATAACATGCCGTAAACGAGCATTTGCGTTGTCATGCTGAAGGTGCCGGGGTGAATAAATTGCGGAAGAAAGGCAAGGAAGAACAATGAGACCTTCGGGTTTAATAGATTCATCACAACGCCTTTTTGGTATAAAGCCCTGCGGTTCAATGAATCTTTTGCTTCAAGATTGAAGCCGGCGCTTTTTTGCCGGAAAGACTGGTAAGCTAAAAACAACAGATAGGCTGCACCTGCATATTTCACGATCGAGAAGGCGACAGCTGATTGATAGATCACAGCAGAAATACCTGCTGCAGCCGCCGAGATGTGGACGACTAACCCTGTGCATAGTCCGCATGCGGTTGCTATACCTGCTGATTTTCCCTTTGAGATGCTCTGTGCCAAAACGAACAAGTTGTCAGGGCCCGGCATAAGTGTAAGCAGTACAGCCGCACCCAAAAACGAAACGATCGATATCACATCCATCTGTCCAACTCCATTTTCATTAGTATTTTTTTATTATACTATCAGAGAAACTCTCTTTTGAGTGAAAAGGCGGGGAAAATGGACGGATTTTTAGTTTCTTGTATTAGTACAAGTTTGTGCTAATCAACATATTTTGATAGTGAAGAATGAAACTCAAGGAAGGGAGAAGTGCTTATGTCTTACTGCAAAACGCGCGTTCTGCCGCCAGTTGTGCATCCTACCAGGTACTGTGAGGATCACAGATACTCTAAAACGATCGTTCCTCACATCCATCCGCAGCATATTAAAAAAGTGGATCATCAGAAATACGAGCATGTTCACTATTATCCGCATTCTTATTCAAGCTATAAGCCGGTTTATCATGATCACTCTTACTGCGGTAAACCTTGTAATCGCTACGAAAAATACTAACCTTTCCGGAAGAAAAAATTCTTCTCATGAAAAAAGGCCGTAAGAAGCGTCCTAATGGAGCTTTTGCGGCCTTTTTTTGATTTAGTTCCTGCATCCTTGCAAAGTCCCCTGCAAAACAGCGCGGCCGGCCTTTTTCGTCTTCGAATTGAAAGGACGCACTTCGACTCGGGTATTCACAGTCAGCTCCGACGATATTTCGTCAAATTTGCCCGCCCAAGGATTTCCGCCAAACCAGCTTGGCACGTCTTCCCGGACGAGATGCATGGTGAAGCGCCAGCTGATCTGGTCCGGTATCCGGGCCATTCCTTCATATTGATCATAATCTCCAAATGAAGCAGGAGCTGGAAGCCAATCGGCGTAGATGCCGACGCTCCGCCGTTCCCTGACTGGACTTCCAGGGGCTTCGGTATACGGTTTCTTCACTTTCGCAATTAAAGCCGTTCCGCGGGCATTGGGAATATCCTGGGCTGGATGAAGAACGACGCTGCATGGATAAGGTACTGGTGCGGCAGGCTGCGCTTGGATCGCCGCCGCAGGCAGCATGAGGACAAGCGATATCGCCAGACTTCCCAAGCGTTCCATCATTGAACCACCTCCGTATCTTGAAATAGTCTAACCAGTCACACCTTTTCAAATTCTTCACGTTCAGCCGTCGGGACATTCACCTCTTGACATCCTGGGCGTACCTTATGGTAAAAGATGATTGGGGGCGACGGCATGGGATACTTTGTTCAGGCAGAATCAGGCGTTAACCTGTACGTTGAAGATATCAATCCTCAAAGCCGCAAAACAATTGTATTTTTGCACGGCTGGCCATTAAGCCATCTGCAGTTTGAATATCAATTTGACGATCTTTCACAAAAGGGATACCGCTGTATCGGCATTGACTGGCGGGGATTCGGGCGTTCGGATAAGCCGGCGGCGGGCTACAATTACAACCGTTTGGCTGACGATATCCGCGTTGTCGTTGAGACGCTTCAACTAAACCGCTTCACGCTTGCCGGTCATTCAACCGGCGGCGCCATAGCACTTCGCTATATGTCGCGATACAGGGGTTCCGGGGTCTCAAAGCTGGTTTTGATCGATGCTGCGGCACCTGTGGGATTTACAGAAGAGACGGCAGCCAAATTGCTCCAGCAAGCGGCTCACGATCGTCCTAAGATGATGCGTGAAGTGACCGACACATTTTTCTTTCAATATATTACACAACCGTTCTCGGACTGGTTTTTTCAATTGGGATTGCAGGCGGCAGGCTGGTCGACAAAAGCGGTCATCGACATGCTGAGAGACGAGAAACTGTATGATGATCTTGGAAAAGTCGCTGCTCCGACCTTAATCATTCACGGTGTTCAAGACAAGGTGATACCGTTTGCACAAGCAAAGGAACTCAACCGCAAAATAAGAAATTCATATCTTGTTCCGTTTCAATACAGCGGACACGGCCCTTTCTGGGAGGAACGCGAAATGTTCAACCGTGTGTTAACGCAATTTATCGGTTGATTTTATCCGTGAGGACAACAGCCCTAAATGAAGTGATCGTGGTTTCACGAGAAGCGCATGTTCCAATTACGGGTATAACCAATCCGATAATAAAGCGCAACAGTCAACACCTGGAATCTTCAGGAAGAGAACTTCCGCGCCAACGAAACGTGTAGAAAACAAACTTATTATAAATGTACAAACACGAATTGATGGAAATCGATGTAAAATGTAAGAAACGCGAAGGGGGAGGATATTTTGTCGGACCCAACATTGAATCGTCATTATTTCTCAGGCATTTATTCACTCGGTTTTCGTCAGTACCCTGTATACCCGCTGACTTATGTCTATAATCCAAGCCTACATCAGGGGCATAGTGTATATTATCCGTATGGTTTTGTATTACCCTTCTCTCAAATCGGGGGATTCGGTTTAGGGCACGCCCACGGGAGCCACGTTATCGTTGGTGGCTCTCACGGGTTTGCGGGAGGCTTTCACAGGTTTGCCGGAAATCATTTCAATAGACAAAGTTAAGAAGTGGTGCCATCTGAAAAATTACCTTTTATCAAGTGCACAGTATATTTATTGTTTATTTTGTATAAGATGTTTTTGACTATTTTGCAAAAAGGGCGGTGAAATCAATGAATGAACTTGTTGATGTTATGTTCCGCTCAGTTCTTGCCTTCAGCATGTTGCTGATAGGATCAAAATTACTGGGTAAGCAAACGATATCACAAATGAATATTTTTGATTTTATTGCGTCCATCACCCTGGGAGCCATCACCGCCAATTTGACTTTTAATACATCTTTTAAAACGATGCATATGATTCTTGCTTTTTTTATATTTGTGTTTGTCATCTTATTAACCGCTTACTTATCTCTCTGGAATCAAAAAAGTCGCACATTTTTCGCAGGAGATCCAACTGTTGTGATCCAGAATGGAAAAATTCTTGAACATAACATGCGGAAAATGCGCTATACGATTGACTATTTAAACCAGCAGCTAAGGGAAAAAGACGTATTTAAAATGGAAGAAGTGCTTTACGCTATTGTGGAAACCAACGGAACATTAACGGTTTTAAAAAAAACTCAATATCGGAGTGTCACCAAAAAGGATTTATGGCTTGCAACTATACCTGAAAAAAAGCCTCCGATCGAGTTGATCATGGATGGGAAAGTAAGGGAAGAAAATTTGAAAGATAATCAGCTGACATCCGAGTGGTTGAATGCTGAGTTGCAAAAACGCAATCTTACTGTTGAAAAAGTTTTCTATGCTGTACGATCTCCTAACGGAAATATTTATGTAGATACATATGAAGATCATATACACTCTTCTTTTGATAAAGAATAGTCGCGGCGGGTTGATTCTCGGGGACAGCCGAAAAAAGGGACAAAGTATAGGTACTTATGCAGTCAGGCTTTAGCTTTTCAGCATAATGTACTAGTGAATCTATAAAATGAAAGGAGCGTGTACACATGTACTGCAAAAAACATCATGAGCCGCATGTTTACCCTACGAAATATTGTGAGGATCATAAGTATTCAAAATCTGTCGTTCCTCATATTCATCCGCAGCATACTAAAAAAATTGACCATCACAAATATGAACATGTTCATTACTATCCGCACACTTATTCACATCATAAAGACGTTTCGCATGAACATTATCATTGCGGAAAACCTTGCAAAGGCTATGAAAAAAAGTCGGACTATGGCCATTGCTATTAATAAAGTGATTGTACCTTATTTTGACCGCAGTTAAATATACGTTCACTCATTCACAGGCCGTAGAAATACCCGAGAGGGGCTTTTTTATGGTCTGTTTTCATTTGGAGAGGCAGTAACCGCAAAAAGTGAGAACGAACAGTATGAAAGCAGAATTTACGATAAATACACACCGCATCACTGCAACATAAACAACCGCTGTTTTCCGCAATTCGCCTTTCTTCTTTTTCCAACGTGATCGTGTATTGCATCTCTTCCATCGGAGTTCCAAGTCGCGCAATGCATATTAATATCATTTATACCTTTTTTATTTTAAAATGGTACATATAGGATGATTTTCTTTAGTTGGCTGGGAAGAAAGGAGAACCGTTATGCAAAAAACACTTTTTCAAAACGCAACGATTGTAACTCTTGATCCGCAGCTTCATACAATCGAAAAAGGGGACATGCTGATTGAAGGCTCCGTCATTCTGGACGTTGCCGAGTCGATTGAAGCGGGAGACGCAGAGATTGTTGATGCCTCCAATATGCTGATCATGCCTGGATTTGTCGATACACACCGCCACGTATGGGAATCTGTGATCCGCGGAATCGGAGCTGACTGGTCCCTGCAAACTTATTTAAACCGGATTTATTATGGGAATTATGGATCGATGAGAAGGCCTGAGGATGATTGGGTCGCGAACTATTTAGGAGCGCTTGAGGCGCTCGATGCAGGGGTCACAACTTTGCTGGACTGGACGATGATTGAATCGCCTGATCATACGGACCAGCTGATTGCGGGACTGAAAGACGCCGGCATTCGCGCAGTATTCGCTTTCGGAACATCCGGTGATGCGGAATATTGGGACAGAGACAGCGATCTTTCGAATATGGACGAAGCGAAACGGGTAAAAAAAGCATATTTTCAATCGAAGGATCAGCTTTTGACGATGGGACTTGCAATTCGCGGACCGGAGTTTTCTTCATGGAAGACATCTGTCTTTGAAATCGAAACGGCCCGGGAACTGGATGCCTTGAGCAGCATGCATATTGCGTTTGGCAACTGGGGAGCGAAAGATCGTTCGATTGAGAAGCTGAATCAAGCCGGGCTGCTCGGTCCCGATTTAAACATGGTGCATGCCAATGCGATGAGTGAAGAAGAAATGAAAATGCTTGCCGCTCACGGAAGCTCGATTTCTGTGACACCAGAAATTGAGATGATGATGGGGCACGGCTATCCTGTTACAGGGCTCGCCCTAAAAAACGGGGTTCTTACTGCACTTGGGGTTGATGTTGTCACATCGACGGGAGGAGACCTTTTCGCACAGATGAAATTTGCCCTTCAAGCAGAGCGTGCAAAGCACAATGAAGAGCTGCTGAAAGAAGGGATCATGCCGGGGCCCGAATTGAGCATATCGGCCGAACAAATCCTGAAAGCGGCCACCATTGACGGGGCGAGGGCCTTAAGGCTCGATCACAAAATCGGCTCGCTTTCCCCCGGCAAAGAAGCTGATTTTATCATGGTGAAAACGGACAGCGTCAATTTGCTCCCTTTCACTGATGCGGTGGGGGCTATCGTCCAAAGCGCGCACACCGGAAATGTAGACTCCGTATATGTCGCAGGTAAAGCGGTGAAACGAAACGGCCGATTGGTTGATGCAGATCTTGAAAAAGTGAGACAAAAAGCGCTGGAAGCAAGAGACCATATTTTATCCCGGTCCCCTGAAGGCGCCTTTTAAGAAAAACAGCCCTGTGATACACCTGCGGCAAATAGGGCGGTTGTTTTGATGGATAAAGAAGGCTCACGAGATGACAATACATCTGCTGAATGTGATGCGATTTTTGACGCCGTTGATCGTCTCCCGGGAGAAGAGGCGAAAGCGCTTCTCAAACGAATGTATGCCCGATTGGATATGCAAAAAAACGGGTTCGGGAACTATTAAGAAAAGGCGTGCATCAACGAGATAGACCTGCCGCGTATCACCCGAAAATTAAAACGTTAAAAAACAGATGCTCACAAGACCAGCCCTTGATTGACAGGGGCTGGATCTTTTTAAAATAAATCTCGAATTTGAGATAAGAATATGTCCACATCAGCGTCATTCAATCTCTCTAATATCACCACGATGTCGCGGACTAACCTTCTTGTTTGTTCATGTTCAAACGTTAATTTTTTATAGTAAGAAACGATCGATTCCAAAGCGGCGGCAAGTTCCAAACCAATGTCACGGTCTGCTTTTAAAGCGGATTGTTTCATTTTTGTCAAAAACCATTTTAAATCATCGATACTTTCAATAGGGTAGTAATGAATCTGATACAGATCGGCTGCCGAATTTTCAGTCAGAATCTGTTCCGCTCTTTCTTTTGTGATGGCATCTTCCGGATAGACATAGGGAATATCTGCATTCTCAGGATGTATGCCTTCCGTATGTTCGCAGCTGTCAACATCAATGGAGTCATCTGTATAAAGTTTAGAGAGAAATTCTCCAAATGAACCGGCTAATCTAAAATCCTCTTCAAGTTCTGAGTCAAAATAGTGAACGGGCGGATTTTCTTTCGTCTCCCTGTAGTCAAGCGCTATCCACGTATGGCCGTCACCATGAATAAGGACCAGGTTGTCGGGCAGTCCCCATTCTTTAATAAAGGCTTTACTCTCGAGAATTCCTTCCTTTTTTCCTAAGCCTAATAAGTAGTCAAACTGGACATGATCTTTAGCCCAGGAGGTGGGCCGTTCAGAAGGGAAGGCATTAAAATTAATATAGCCGCCGTTTTGTTTAAGTATAAGCGCTTTGTATTCCGCCGGAAGTTTCACACCTAACTTTTTTTCAGCTTTCAGAATGCCTCTCTCTGATATGCTTTTTAAAGTGTACGGATCTTCGTCTTCGTATGTCCAAAAGTTTTTCAAATGATTCCCCCACATCCGTTTGTAGTCAGTAAAGGCCTCTATTCTTCTATTGCCTTCCTGCAGTCTTTTATAACGGCTATCTTTGGCTGAAGGACGAGAAATGATCATACGTTTGCGGAATAGCTCCGTACGTTCCTTTAATGCGAATATCCTTACATTCACCTTCGGTATTCTCAAAATAAAGTCTGTAAGTCCTAGGCATCAATGTGATGACGTCTTGAGCAGTTCGATCAGGCCAGTTACCTTCAAAATCTTTAATGCTTAAACTCATAAATCTGCCGGAAAGGTGCATCATCTGAATTTTAATCGTTGTTTTGCAGTTTTCTGCATTGAAAATCGTAAACTTGTAGCCAATATGCCAGTGAGAAACGTTAGAGTCGCTATAGGGAATGTCCTCCACATGAGTTCCCGTAAACGTTAGATTCAGCTTGTGCGGGAACGAATAAGCTTCAGCACTGCTCCCAAAACTGAAAAATCCACAAACCAACACCGTGATCAGCAAAAAGCGTTTCATTCCATATCCCCTCCTTTTTTCCATTTTATTGTAGCATAGCTGAGTTGAAAAAGATGGAAGTTTTTTGAGAGAGAAGCACAAACTGAAAATCGCGTACGATTTTGATCGGTGTAGAAGCCTCTCCGATATGGTTTCAATTACCATATATATAAAAATTGATCCAAGGGAAAATTAGGATCAGCCCTAGTTAGATCCATTGTAATTCTGTTTATTTTTTTTCATGTGAGGAGCGGAAACATGAAACTTAGCACTTATAAGATCTGCTTTTTATTTTCCATCATCATTCTTTTTTTAACCGGATGCTGGAGCAGCCATGAAATTGAAGAAATTGGTTTGACTTTTGCTCTAGGGGTTGATGAAGGCCGAGCGACTGCCCTTGAAAAAAATTTTACTAAAATAGGCGGTAATTATCCAAAGAAAGATCGAATCACTTTGACATACCAATATGTTAGTCCGTACACAGCAGGGGTTAAGATTGCCGGGGGAAGCAGCAGCAACGCAAAAGCTTACATTAACGTATATGAAACGGGTGATTCCTTTCAGCAAATAGGCACTGAAGTAGCGCTCAGACAGGACAGGCCGGTCTTCAGCTCCCACTTAAAGGTGATCGTCATTGCTGCGGATTTGCTTCGTACATATTCACTGAAGGAATTGCTTGATCAGTCTCTGAGGGACAATGAAATCAGGCTGAGTACGCTTGTCCTTATCACAAGAGGAAGAGCAAGCGATGCACTAGAACTGAAAGACGGCTCAGGGGAAATACCCGCGTTTCACCTGAGCAGAATTATTCACAATGACTTTAAGGCGAAAAAGATTCTTCCTCCGATCACACTTGCCAAACTACCGGGCATGATGAATGCTGGAACGAGCTATTTGCTTCAAAACGTTGTCGGTGTCAATGGGGAAATCAAATATGCAGGAGCTGTAGCCATTAACGGAAAAACAAACAAGCTCCTTGGTTTATTAGATGAAAAAGATTTGGACGGGATCATGTGGATTAAAGGACAAGGGATAGGCGGTACCATCAAAAACTATGATCCGAAAACAAAAAAACTGACGGCTTTGGCTGTTGATCATATAAAGAGTGAGATCAAGCCAGTCGTTAAAGGAAACCGCCTTTCGTTTAAAGTGAAAATTGAGTCAGAGGCACGCCTGGCCGAAACCTGGAATACTGTCGACGCAGAAATTAACAAAACATATTTGAAAAGGAAGGAAGCATATGCGTCACAAACAGTGAAACAGCTGGTTGAGCAGGTTACAGAAAAAATGCAGAGGGAATATAAAGCCGACCTTGCCGGCTTCGGTGATGAAATGAGGATTCAACATCCCTCTCTTTGGAAGAGGCTGAAGAAAAATTGGGATGAAGTGTTCACGGAGATTCCCATTCAATATGATGTGAACATCACGATTAAGGAATTTGGATCACAAAGCAGACATTAGCTTTTTAAAAAGGTTTATAAAAAGACAGTGGAACGGATAGAAGGCATGGATGAGAACGCTCGGTCATAAACAGCAATGGATGTTCACTAATAAGACTTTTAAAGACATTGAATTACTTTTTCAGTTTGATAAATGAATCGGGGACGCAGGGACTGCTGTTTCACTTTTGCCCCTAGATTGTTCGTGGCAAGGAATAGTCTCATGCCCTTACGACGGAATAATGGGATTGTGGGTTCAAAAAAATCTGAGAATTAAAATTGGTCGGCTTTTTATGATTCTCCTTTAATAGCGCTTCCGGATGTAAAAAAAACCCTCCCTTGTTATGGAGAAGGCTTATGAAGAATATATAGAATAATATTTATTTAATCTGCCATTCTTTAATGACAAGTGTGGAAGATCCGCTGTCAATAATCGGATCGGAATTCCCAATCTCTTTTGCTTCCTTGAGAGACTCTGCGCTGATAAGATAAGCGCCCCCAGAAGCATCGCTAAAAGGGCCAAACATTTCCAAGCGGTTCTCGGCTTTCAGCCTGTCCAAAAATTCATAATGAGCTGGTACATATTGATCATTAAATTTCTCGGTTCTGGTCGTTATAAGTAAATATTTTTTCATCGTAGCCTTCCTTTCTGTAAAAAGATGACTTTATCTTAACACAAATAGATAGAAGATTCATATAAGAATCCAATCGACGGATGGCGTTGCAGTTCAGCCACTTTGAGCAGCTGATTTCCTTTTGACCGGCGGGATTGGATTTTACGAAAGAGTGACATGGATATTAATGGAAAAATAAATTGAGAAAGATAAAATATTATATAACAAAGAGTCTGGGGATACAAAACCAGCGCAATCATGTGTTCCCTTTTTGTCTTTTTTATTTTAAGGAAGGGCCAATCACTTTTTTAAAAGGTCAAGGTCATTGAGAATACCAAAGCTAATTTAACGATTAAGGAACTAACTTTACCTTTCAAGTTAGTTCCTTAAAATCGTTAGTCTAAATTTTGATCGATCGTTCCTTCAAAATAGTCATCACTGACCTGTTCATGAGTTTCAGCCAATCCTTTTTCCAACTGCGTGGCTCCTTCATAATCCGAGGGGTCAAAATATTTTCCAGCCACATC
Source organism: Bacillus sp. B19-2 (assembly GCF_022832475.1). Lineage (NCBI taxonomy): Bacteria > Bacillati > Bacillota > Bacilli > Caryophanales > Bacillaceae > Bacillus > Bacillus sp. B19-2. The sequence goes on along the minus strand of NZ_JALHKQ010000001.1, from coordinate 1,231,498 downwards.
CGTGCTGTCATTTATGTTTTCTTTGTTATCAGTTTCAGCGTTCTCTGTCTTAGCATTGCTGTCTAACGATTGCTGAGAATCGTATTCCTTGTCTGCTGAAGAAAATCTTTTGTAATCATCGGGTTTGTCTGCTCCATTTTTTTGCATCACGTTTATCACTCCATATCATTGAATTTTATAATAAGAAAGGGGCATCTGAAGACCATTTCAGTTTGATAATTATTCAATACAATGGTTTCACTCCTTTTGTGAATTGTGCTGAAATATCAACTCTTCTTATTTTGTCTGTTGAGGCGGTATTCATTCGCTTTTTCGGGAAATCAAACTTCAACCCTATATCAAGGGAAAGAGAACAGGCGCAAAAAAATTATAAAGTAAAGCCGGCGTGCAGGAACGACGACGATCCTTTCAATGGCAGACATCAAACAGGATCACTTCCCATTCGATGATTAAGGCTTATGTATTTAAGGACATGTGAACTTGCATTGGGCGCCTCATCCGGGGGATAAAAGCGGAAAAAAAGCGAATTCAACTCTGGAATATATATTTTCATGCCTGTTTATGTTTTTTTGTTTCTATATGATGAAATGGTTGTTTTCAATGATGCATATGAACCAATAGCTGCGTAACCATAGAATCCGCCCATAAATACTCCAGCTATGAGGCTGTGCCGATGGCTTATGCAAACAGATATGATTAAGCCTAGTGCGAGCGCAATTGATGGGACATACTTTTTGGGAACCTTGAGAAAAACTTTAATGACCTGTGTGACGATCATAATAATTGGCACTGCTATAACAGCATCCCAAAAGTTTGTATGAATGATTGGGAAATCCAAATAAACACCACCTTTTTCATCAGTATTTCTTGATTTGCTGAAAAATATTTAACCCGAGCAGCAGAAAAGCTCACCGATCGAATAAATGAAGCAGTATACCAGCTTCATGATTTTGTTGTTTAGCTTAGAAATAAGTTTTGAATGATCTTTTTGCAGTCGTTACATTAGCGGCATTTTTTATGCGCTTGAAACTCTCGGTTAAAGAATAGGTTTATTGGCCTGATCTTAAAGATGCATTTTGTTGGATTGAAAGGATTTATTCACCAATTCCTTTCCGTATAGTGGTAAACTCTTAGTTGGTTATTACTTTTGTCATACATTTTTCGGGAAACGAGGTGTTGCATATGATCGGTTCAATACTTGGAGAAACGCTGGCTTTAGATATCATGAAAGTTGATTTATCGATGAAGAAAGAATTTTTGGCAGAGCTGAAAGCTTGCCGCAAAGAGCTAGAAAAAGACAAAACGGAGTTTTCTGATTCCAAAAAGACGATCACCGAACCACAGTTGTCGTCTCATACATGGCAAGGCAGTCTTGCTGACTCCTTTGACCGTATTCGCGGCCTGATGAAGACTGCCTACAATGACATCAGCGGAAAACAGCTTTCTGATGTTTTAAGCAAAATCGATGAACGAATCAAATCTTTACAAGAGGATATTCACTCGCTCAGCCAGGAGGTTCGTTCTTTAGAGAAAAAGATTGAAAACGCGAAGCGAGAAGCGCGAAACAAGGAGTAAATGAAAAATGGGTCAAGAAATAAAAGTGAATACCGGGGAAGTCAAACAAGCGCTTTCTAAATTAAAGCATTCCAGCCATTCAATGAAAGCGGCGGTTCCGACAGATATCAAGGGTCAGAATCAGCTTGTTGCGACGAAGAAGATAGAGGAATTGAATCAGACGATTAATAAGATCGCTTCTTCCTATGCCTCCGCCTTCTCAAAACAAGCCGTTCAAACGGAATCAGCAGTCGAAGCAATGACGGACACCGACAAACAGCTGGCTTCATCGATGAAAACAAAATAGGAGAATGCCATGAAGACTCTGGATGTTCAGGCGTTGCACAAAGCCATTGATCAAACGTTGGAACAATTAAAACAACAACAAAAAACATGTAATATATCGGCTGGAAGTTGATGTAATTGAGGCAGAAGAGAGATTAGAAAAAAATTTCCTAATGAACTAAGAGAGTTTTATTTAAGAGTAGGGTATGGTTTTATTTGTAATCTTGATAAAACCTATAGAGATAGAGTAATGGACCCTCATAGTTACTCATGAGGATGATTTTATAGATCCAAGCATTAGAGAACTGTACCCAGAGAACATGTTAGTGTTTTTGAAGTTGGTGAGGTTACATATCTTACTCTAGATTTAGAACAGGGAGAAGAGAACGGTGTTTGTCCAGTATACTATTTTGACAAGAAAATTGCGCATCACTCGAAGAGTTTTTGAAGAAAATGGATGAAGAACCAGACTATTATATTCATGCCTAAATTGACTCGAGAATTGATTAACCTTGAAGAATTACCTTGATTGGCTATTGCCTTTCAAGGTTTTTATATTTAATCTAAAAAAAGTGGCATAGAATGAGAGACACACCTTTCCATAATCGAATGATGATGAAGATCGTCAGGGTTACTGAGACGTGGCTGGAGTCTATGCAGTATTGCGAGTGATTGTCAACACAAGGCGGTAAGATCCCGTTGATATGATAAGTCTTTCAATTTCTTCAACGCCTACTTCTTTTCTTTTTTTAAATTATGTGTCATAGTACCGATATAATGATTAAGTAGAATTGAAAGAGTGATGCCCATTGTTATCTTTAGGAAATACCATAACAATAGAATTTGAAAACGAAATTCAAGAGTATGTCCTTGCGAAAAGCAAAGTGTTATCTATTGAAGGCAATGTTTTAAGAGTGCATTATCCTGTGGATGAAGAAACGGGGAGAACCGTTATTATTCCAACAAATACAATGGCCACGGTTCACTTTATAAGTGAGCAACAAGCCCCATATAAATTCACTAGTGTAATACAAGGCCGAGAAATCTATCAGGATATACCTGTATTAAATATATATTTACCTGAAGAAGATCAAATGACAAAAGTTCAAAGACGACAATTTTTTAGAGTCAATACAACGATTCCTGTCACTGTTCGCCCATATGGATCCGGCTCAATGTTTAAAACATATACAGCAAATATCAGTGCTGGAGGCGCTGCGTTAATCATTGATGAGACGCAAAAACACGAACCGGAAGATGATTTGAATCTAAGTATCCATCTGCCAAATGGACATGATGAAGATGTGATTGCCGTCCATGCTCAAGTCAAACGCACTTACATTGATCCCAGAACAAACAAACAGTTCATGACAGTTGAATTTATCAAGATGAATGAACATGACGAACAAACACTTGTACATTATTGTATAAAATTGCAATTGACAGAAAGAAGGAAATTGAAAACTGATTAAAAGGAAGTTTAGGAAGACAGTGATCTGCCTAAAATTTCTTAATTAATTCAGAGGAGATGTTTCGTCCCCCCGCCATATACATTTATGGAAACCCCTGTTGGCGAGTTGCGTCCAACTCTGCCAACAGAAGTCATAAACTGCACTGAAGTGTAGTGATCCTTCGCATGTAACAGATATTCTGCATGAAAACGGCAGATCGACAAGCAACATCGTCGGTGAAGCAGTCGAATCCTAGGTTGCGCCGGCCGTTTTCAAGGTCGAAAAAGAAGCATGAGTTCTTGTCGCATAAGCCTGGGGTGAGCTATCAAAAAAGGTGACATAACCGGGATTCACTGGCCACGACCGCTGAAACAACGAAAAAAAAGAGAAGCCTTTTTTCTTCTGCCAATGAAGAAAAAGGGCTTTTTAATTTGCTGAAAAACTTCTTTTTTAGGCAAAGCACCAAACACCAGTAGAAAAAGGCGGTCGTAAGATTTCTGTGTCTAACTTAAATCAAATTAAAACAGCTTATGCAGCTCTCGTCTGGCAGAAGTCAATGAGAGGAATACGAATTGAAAAGATTGAGAAATTGCTTAATGACAAATTGAATCCGATCGAGACTTATTGAAAAAGAAACAGAATCGACGCCAGACGAGTCACAGGAGATATGATTCTTGATTTCGAGAAACCAAGAATTGAAATTATATTTTGGCCAAATCGGCAAAGACCGCGAGCGCGGTATTCCGATGGGGGATAGTCATGAAAGTGAACCAGGCAAATCTAAATTAGGTAATTCTTTTTTGATATGGGCGCGGAAATTAGAGTCTTTTAAAAATTTCAGCAGGAACCCATTCATATTTCGAGAAAGTTTTGCTTTCTCGAATGAAGTTAAATCATTTGCAAAAAATGCAATATCTGTCTGGTTTCCATCTTTATCTGTCGCATACATTGCAATTGTAAGAATAAACGCAGTAGATCCTCCCTTTTGTCCCGCATGAACAAGCCATTCACAATTGTTTGGATTTCTCATTATTTGTTCCATTACCGGATCAAGATATTGATATACATTTGCACTAAAATATACTTTGCTGTTTAGCTTTTTCATAATAGATACATAATCTCTAGTCGTTGATCGGGGCAAACGGTCGGACCAAATTTTTTGAAAATCCTTGTCCAAAGTTTTTCTTAATTGTTTTTTTTCTTGATCAGTTAGTGGTTGGCTCAGCCATCTATTATGAATTTCAACCGCTTTATTACGGTATTCATGCATATCCATGTTTTTCATTACTTCTAGGATTTCTTTTTTCGATAAGTTCTTTTCATTCATCAGTTGGGCAGGTATATAGAGTGCACTTACAATGGGATATATAGGCTCATGCTTTAACATATCTAAGCTCTTTGGAACATGATTGATGTTTTGAAGCCCCAGCACCTCAATTAAGTATTCAGTATTTGCATTAGAACTGTAAGCAATCATCCCGTTAACTACCTCACATAATGGAACACGATCTATCTCTTTGTTTTTTTTCAATTGAGTAATCCAAGTCTCATGCGCACCGCCGTCTGTTTTTGGAATATAGAAATTCTCTAATTCCTTTAATCTTACTTCTTTTTGCGGATCGATTTTCCCTGCTGCCGCTTGTTGTGCATATTCAATGGCTAAGATGATTTTTACAGTACTTGCCAGAGGGAGTTGCTCGTTTACGTTAACATCAACCCAATTCTCATCATTGTGCTTTATGGATAATGAGACATTTCCGCTTCCTGATTTTGCTTTAACAAACTGTACAATATACTCTGGATTTAACTTTTTTATTTCCCTCCGAAACATAAGAATACCGATTGCTATTACTAAACCAAGAGAAAATATTATACCTGCAATAATCCATAGTGCAATCTTCAATTTAACACTCCCTATAATGTTCAAATTACTATAGATACGAATTAAATAATGTAAGGTTTCAATTTCTTCACACCAGCTCTTATGATACGCAGTCCAGAAACCTCTTCTCAGGATTTCCGGGCATGATTACTTTGATACTTGAGCCGGAATCATAAGACCAGCGCTTTTAAGCAAGAGCAAACGTCATTTCTGCCTTTTTGATAATTTCCTTTTAAAATAAATCGTCCCAAACGGGGTTTAGTCATAAGAGCTCACCTAGGGCGTTATGATAAAAGAGCCGCAGACTCCCGGATAATCGATATGAAATTGGGGCACCAAAAACAGGAAGATTTGCTTGCGAGCTGGCAGTGGTAATGAAAAAGTGCTTGGATGCCGGCAGCACATTTGTAGAAAAAATCAGAAACAGCGCGGCGGCTGATTGGTTTGTGTTTTCAGAGAGCGAGGTTGTTTGAGACGGCGTTTGCCGGCGTTGATGCAATAAAACATATGAGTGCGCTTTGTATGTTTGATTGATCCCTTGCAAGGGAAGAGAAATGGGTAATTCGGTATATACACAAGCAAGAAAGGGGAATGGAGATGGCTGAACAGAAAAAAATCACAATAAACGGCGTTGAAATGGAAGCGTCCGAGGAACAGACGGTGCTGCAGCTTTTGAATAACAGTTCAATTGAAGTGCCGCAAGTTTGCTATCATCCCAGCTTAGGGCCGATTGAAACATGCGATACGTGCATCGTCAGCATCAATGGCGAGCTGAAGAGGTCGTGCTCCGCTGAATTAAAGGATGGCGACGTCATTGATACGCTTTCGTCTGATGTGAAAAAAGCGCAGGTCATCGGGATGGATAAGATTTTATATAATCATGAGCTTTATTGTACAGTTTGCGATTACAACAACGGGGGATGTGAAATACATAATACGGTGAAAGAAATGAAAGTCAATCACCAAAGCATCCCGTTTGATCAGAAGCCTTACCATAAGGATGAATCAAATCCGTTTTACCGGTACGATCCGGATCAATGTATTTTGTGCGGACGCTGTGTCGAAGCGTGTCAGGATGTTCAGGTAACTGAAACACTGACCATTGACTGGGAGCGGAAACGCCCGCGCGTCATTTGGGATAATGATGTGCCAATCAATGAGTCATCTTGTGTATCATGCGGCCACTGTTCTACCGTCTGTCCATGTAATGCGATGATGGAAAAAGGAATGGAGGGGGAAGCCGGATATTTAACAGGAATCGATGACGAAACGCTGCGTCCGATGATCGAGATTACAAAAGGCGTAGAAACAGGTTACGGCTCGATTCTCGCCATTTCCGATATGGAATCTGCCATGCGTGATGAACGAATCAAGAAAACGAAAACCGTCTGCACATACTGCGGAGTCGGCTGCAGCTTTGATGTCTGGACAAAGGGCAGAGACATTCTGAAAGTCGAGCCGCAGGAGGAAGCACCGGCCAACGGCATTTCTACTTGTGTAAAAGGAAAGTTCGGCTGGGATTTCGTAAACAGTGAGGAACGCCTGACAAAGCCGCTGATCCGCGAAGGCGACCGTTTCCGTGAAGCGGAGTGGGAGGAAGCGTTATCGCTGATTGCCAGCAAGTTCACGGATGTAAAAGAAGAGTTTGGCCCCGATTCACTTGCCTTTATTACCTCTTCTAAATGTACAAACGAAGAATCCTACCTCATGCAAAAGCTGGCGAGAGGGATCATCGGCACAAATAATGTTGACAACTGCTCGCGCTATTGCCAATCTCCTGCGACTGCCGGCCTGTTCCGGACAGTCGGCTATGGCGGTGACTCAGGGTCGATTACAGATATCGCGGAAGCGGACCTTGTGTTGATTATCGGTTCGAACACGTCTGAGTCGCATCCGGTTTTGTCCACTCGCATTAAACGGGCTCATAAGCTGAGAGGGCAGAAAGTGATCGTAGCGGATATCAGAAAACACGAAATGGCAGAACGCTCTGATTTATTTGTCCAGCCGCGTGCCGGATCAGATATCGTCTGGCTGAATGCGATCGCTAAATATTTAATTGAAAACGGCAAAGCCGATGAACGCTTTTTGCAGGAAAGAGTGAACGGACGGGATGAATATGTGAAAAGCCTAACGCCGTACACACTTGAATATGCCGAGGAGAAAACCGGAATTGATCAAGAAACCCTCATCCAAATGGCAGAGATGATTGGTCAGGCTGACAGTGTGTGCGCATTGTGGGCGATGGGCGTGACACAGCATATTGGCGGAAGTGACACGAGCACAGCAATTTCTAATCTGCTGCTTGTGACAGGAAACTACGGAAAACCGGGAACAGGCTCTTACCCATTGCGCGGCCATAACAACGTGCAAGGAGCAAGTGACTTCGGAAGCATGCCTGACAGAATGCCGGGGTATGAAAAAGTGACGGACGAACAAGTCCGCCAAAAATACGAGCGGGCGTGGGGTGTGCCGCTGCCGAAGGAGCCGGGCATGACCAACCACGAAATGATCGAAAAAATCCATTCCGGCCAGCTGAAAGCGATGTATATAAAAGGTGAAGAAATGGGTCTTGTCGATTCCAACATCAATCATGTACACGCCGCATATGAAAAGCTTGATTTCTTTGTGGTGCAGGACATTTTCTTTTCACGTACAGCCGAGTTTGCTGATGTGGTGCTTCCTGCGAGTCCGAGCCTTGAAAAAGAGGGAACCTTTACAAACACAGAACGCCGGGTTCAGCGGCTATATCAGGTGTTTGAACCGCTTGGCGAATCAAAGCCTGACTGGCAGATTATTATGGAGGTTGCCAATAAGCTCGGTGCTGACTGGCACTATGAGCACCCTGGAGACATTATGGAGGAAGCAGCCATGCTGTCGCCGATTTATGCCGGCGTCACCTATGAGCGCCTTGAAGGCTACAACTCCCTACAATGGCCTGTAAGCGCTGATGGAAAGGATTCGCCTTTACTTTTTACTGAGCGTTTCCCTTTCCCGGACGGCAAAGCCAAACTCTTCCCTGTTCAGTGGACAGAACCTGAAGAGTTCGGTGAGGAATATGATATCCACGTCAACAACGGTCGGCTCTTGGAGCATTTCCACGAAGGGAACCTGACCTACAAATCAAACGGCATTTCGAAGAAAACACCGGAAGTGTTCTTAGAAATTTCTCCTGAACTCGCGGCAGAAAGAGGAATTCAGGACGGAACCCTTGTCAGACTCACATCGCCTTTCGGAAATGTCAAAGTGAAGTGCTTGATCACTGATCGTGTCAAAGGGAAGGAAGTATATCTGCCAATGAACGATTCAGGGGAAGCCGCGATCAACCTGTTAACAGGCAGCCATGCCGATAAGGATACCGATACGCCTGCATACAAAGAAACATCGGCCAAATTGGAAATTTTGAAGCGGGACGGAAGCAATCCGCTGCCTAAGATCAATCACCGCAACGGCAATCCGCAGCCGCAAATCGGTGTTCAGGTACAAAAAAAATGGGCGCGGAAGGATTATATTTTCCCTGGCGACGCAGTGAAAAGGGGGATTGGGCATAATGGCTAAAGCGATTAAACGAATTCAGAAAATCGAGATAACCGAAGAGGAACAGAGAAAGCGTGATATGAAAGAAATAGAAGATGCATTAGTCGAAAATAAGGAAGCCATTCTTGAAACGCTGCATATGATAGGCCACATGAACGAGCGCGGTGTTTTGCCAATGCTCCGCGGCTTTTTTGGCCAAGGAGATAAAGTTCTTGACATCTTAGTGAAAAAGGTAGATACAGAGGAAACGGCCAATACACTGAAAAATCTGCTTCTTCTGTTCGGAACGCTTGGCATGCTGGATGTAAAACAGCTGGAACCTCTCATTTTGAAAGTGAATGCGGGGGTGGCAAACGCGGTGGAACAGAAGGACAGCGAAGAGAAAACAGGTTATTTTGATATCATCCGCTCGCTCAAAGACCCGGAAATCAACAAAGCAGTTACACTGCTTTTCTCCTTTTTAAAAGGAATGGGACAAGATGCAAAGGAGCTGGAACGCACGACTCAGCCTCCGGAGCACCAAAAACATCATCAGGAACCCCGAGAGAAAAAGGGGATGAATAAGAGGGATTGACCACCCGCCCGAGCCGGCTGTTGCCAGCTCGGGTTTTTGCGAAAAGATCTTATGGACCGGTTAAAATGATCAAATACTAGAAAGAAGTAAGTTTGCAGACTTAGCTATTTAGACAACACCGGAAACATTCCAGGTAGGTCCATTCGGACTTGGCGCAGCAGATGGCTTTAGAATCGGTCACCGGCTGTGATATGTTCGCTAATAAGGGAAAGAAGCTGAAATTTCGCTTCCTACCGTGTTAAGAAAAAGGGATATGGATATTTCTGTTCGAAGTGTTTGAACTTCAGGTGAAGTCATTTGAACACATGCATTAAAGACCAAATAGTCAGAATAAGCGGACCTCCATGGGCATTTAAAAACTCTTGTATTTGAAAACCCCCTTCTATTAGTTTGGATAAAAAGGATTCCTTACCAGAAGGGGGGGTTATTTCACTCTAAAAGAGTTCAGTTTTCCAAGACTTTTTAGGAGCGAAGAACCACAAATTCCAAAAGTCATCCTTTGATTTAACCGCATATCTATAGATTGTTGTTGACTTTGAAGCGGATGGAGCACTTAAATAAAATTCATGGTTCGGAGCCTTGTCATGTTTGCCCGAAATGGATGCCATACTCTTCGTTAGCATTACATTATAACTGTAGTCAATCTTTGGATAATAGCTTCCGAATGGTATTCCAACTGCATGTGTTACAGTCCAATAGAGGTAATCGCTTTTTTTGCTAGTGATATGCAGCTTTGGATATGGTTTGTCAAAAAGGGGTTTCTTATGGTAAAAGAAGTATATACGGCAAAAGGTCAGACTGTTTAATATAAAAGAAAAATGAAGTTAAATTCCAATGGAAATAACAACAGATCAAAATAAAAGCCTTAATATTGACAGTTAGTAAAACATGTCTACTTCACATCGTGACTTCAAAAAATTCATCATTGTCCCATCTGGATCGGCAATTGCCGAAAATCTATTTAAGTTGTTGGAGGAATTGTTCAGTATGTTAACAAGAGAAGATATCTTTAAGCACGTCAAAGAAAAATTCGGTACATCGCCAGATTACCCATTTCAAAAATTTCCAAACTATGCTGCTTTAAGACATGAATCTAACGAAAAATGGTATGGTCTTGTAATGAATGTTCTCCCAGATAAGTTAGGTTTAGATGGAAATGATGCAATAGATATTCTGAATTTAAAATGCCCTCCCGAAATAAGTGGTAGTTTAAGAAATGGAAAGAGTATTTTACCTGGATATCATATGGATAAGGAAAATTGGATATCACTTGTTTTAGAACGTATAGATTCAGAAGAAGAAGTTTATAACTTAATTGAGCAAAGCTTTATTTTAACCAAGTAAATCATGAAATTATCGTTTCGTAAAAGGAACCAGAAAATGTTCAAATTTTTTTATAAAACCGAAATTTAAATTCGTTGGATAAGAATCCGTTTTGATCAATCTTTATTTCAAAATGGGTTCTTTCTATAATATGTGGGCTCTAATGATGTTTTTGATCAACTTTATTTTAAAGCAACAACAACAAGGCCATTAACAAAAGAGGCAAACCCTTATGTACTAAGGGTTTGCCTCTTCTCATTTAAAACGTCCCAGGAGAGATTCGAACTCCCGACACACAGCTTAGGAGGCTGTTGCTCTATCCACCTGAGCTACTGGGACACAGAACAATATTATAGTGCAAAAACCAGAAAAAATAAAGAGGTTGCAGCGGTTTTTTTTAAAATTTCTTCGGGAAAACATACATCCGGCAGACTTCGCAGCCTGCTGAATGTATGTTTTGGCCTTAACCTTTCAGGTCAATATGATGTCCTGAAACCGGATGTGGGGCCTGCACCATGTCTACGAGCTGCTGTGCGCTTTGTTCAGCGGTGTCCAAAGCCGTCTTTGTCAGCGACATTTGCACGTTTTGATGAAGAGCGGCCTGACTCATGGCCATTGATAAAACAGCAATATCCAACATAACCACCTCCTTAACATGTGTATCGGTTAGAGAGGAGAGGACTTTACTCATATTTACTAATCTGAATATTCAATTTAATATGGTTGTAGACCGATCCCAGCGGCATCTTAAACAGCATAAAAAAGAAGCCGTTTCTCAATACGGCCACTGATCGGTTCCTTGTTTATCTATGAATAAGGAGAGGGGCTGTTTTGTATCTTCCGCGATTCTTCAATTCCAGAGCATTTGTCTAATGTTTGTTGTTGATTTCATTCTCAAAGAGGCTGATGATTCTATCATTCTGCTTGACAATCGTGCGCAACATGGCGACAATGTTTCCTGCAAATCCGATCAATATGATCATCAGTATGATGATGATCCACATGGTAAACCACACCCCTTTATGCACAAAATTTTCCTTTCGATTCCACATTACCACCGGATCTTTCACAAAACAACTTTCCTTTTGAAACGGAGGCTGATTTTATGGATTGGCTTGAATTTGTTTCGGCGACGGTTCAATCATTGGCATGGCCAGCTACTTTGATGATGTGCGTTTTGCTGTTAAAGGAGCCTTTGTCTGAACGGATGAAGGAATTGATCAAACTGAAATACAAGGACTTTGAGTTGGAGTTTGACAAAAGGCTTCAGGAGCTCGTCTCCGTACGGGAAAAAAGGTTGTCGGGACTGACTTCTGTACGGTCGGTGCCGGCAGGGGAAAACATGATCGAAAGCGCTTGGTCTGATGTTCACAACGTTCTGCGGGAAACAGCCTCTACATTTGATCAAAATGCGCTCCGCCTTGAAAGCGATGAATTGATTCAAATGCTGCATGACCGCGGAATTATACAAGACGACGCAGCATCTGTGCTGTCAAAGCTTTCCGCTCTGCGCCGGGATGCATCGGACAGAGCGAGCATTACCGGAGCCTTGGCATACAAAACACTTTGCTTGGAGGAAGCGAAGCGTTTGCGATTATTAGCTGAACAACAGACTGCGATTAAATGAAAGGCGAAACTATTCATTTAATACTCTGACGCTTTACATCAGCGCCGGAGTTTCTTGTATTTGAGCTAAAAATGAATTTTCTTTATCGAATTGACGATTTTACGGAGAGAGGCTGCTTGCCGGTTTAAATATGATATCATGGTGGACAGGAAGAAGTTTATGATAAGAGAGGGTTTCATTTATATGCTAGAGAAAGCTGAAGCTATATTGCAGCACTATTATGGCTATCCTTCACTGCGTCCGGGCCAGAAGAAAGCCATTCAATCGGTCGTTTCTGAAAAACGAGATACAGCATGCATTATGCCGACGGGCGGAGGCAAATCAATCTGCTACCAAATTCCCGCGCTCCTTATGGAAGGGACAACCATTGTGATCTCTCCTTTAATTTCCTTGATGAAGGACCAGGTGGATGCTTTAAATCAGCTTGGAATTCAAGCTGCGTATGTGAACAGTTCTTTAGGCCATGGCGAAATCGCTGAGCGGCTTTCCGTTTTAAAGGAAGGCGGCTACAAGCTGTTTTATGTCACACCTGAGCGGCTGACATCTCCCGATTTTATTCGCGTGATTTCCAACATTCATATCCCGCTTGCAGCGATTGATGAAGCTCATTGCATTTCACAGTGGGGCCACGATTTCAGGCCGAGCTACAGACATATTGAAAGCTTTTTAAATAGCCTCGGCACCCGTCCGGTCGTATTGGCATTGACGGCTACCGCAACGCCCGAGGTTCATGAGGATATTTGCACACAGCTCGGGATCGAAAAAGAGAGCACGGTTTTCACCGGTTTTTCACGGGATAATTTGACGTTTAAAATTTTAAAAGGCGAAAACAAGGATCGTTTTATCGAATCATATGTGGAGAAAAACCGCTCAGAGGCGGGAATTATTTATACAGCGACAAGAAAGGAAGCCGAAAGAATATCAAGCCGCCTGTCTCAAAAAGGAATTGCGGCCGGGTGCTATCACGGCGGGATGAATGATGAAGAAAGGGATCGGCAGCAGGATCTCTTTTTAAATGACGAGATCAGTGTGATGACAGCAACCTCAGCATTCGGAATGGGCATCGATAAATCCAATATCCGCTATGTGATTCATGCTCAAATTCCAAAGAACATGGAGAGCTATTATCAAGAAGCAGGACGAGCCGGACGCGACGGTCTTGACAGCGAGTGTATTCTGCTATTTTCTCCTCAGGACATCCGGCTTCAGCGGTTTTTAATCGAACAGTCGACAGAAGATGAAGACATTCGGGCGCAAGACGTGAAAAAGCTCAGGCAAATGGTTGACTTTTGCCATACTGAAGGCTGTCTTGAACGGTTTATTCTTTCTTATTTTGGAGAAGTTTCGACTGAAGACTGCGGCAGGTGCAGCAGCTGTCTCGACACCCGAAGCATCACCGATGTGACGAAGGAAGCACAGATGGTACTGTCCTGCATCATCCGCATGGGAGAAAGGTTCGGAAAAACCATGGTGGCGCAAGTTCTGGCAGGTTCCAAAAATAAGAAAGTGACCGAAAACGGCTTCCAGCAATTATCGACTTACGGAATTTTAAAGAACCGGTCTATTGCCGACATCAGCGATTTTATAGAGTTTTTAATCGCAGATGAGTACATCCAGATGTCCGACGGAACATATCCCGTTCTCTTTGTCGCCAACAAGGGGCGAAACGTTTTGCTCGGCCGGGAAGCGGTGATGCGCAAAGAAAAAATGCAGACAAGTCAAATTGTTAAAGATGACGAATTGTTTGAACGGTTAAGAACGCTGCGCAGAAAGCTTGCCCAGGAACAAGGCGTGCCTCCTTTTGTCATATTCTCTGACGAAACGCTGCGGGAAATGAGCGGGAAAATTCCCCTGACAGACGAAGAACTTTTGTCAGTCAAAGGAGTGGGAGAACAAAAAAGAGTAAAATACGGCGCTGTATTTCTACAGGAGCTTCAAGCCTATAAAACTGAGAAAGAAGCATAAAAAACCCAAAAACATCATATGTAAAAAGTTTTTTAGTAAATCTCCTATTGCAGATGAAAAAAGATTGGAACCCTTGATACACCTGAATTTATGCCGATTTTTGGACGGCTGAAAATCCTCCTCGTAAAATAACTGTAATCAAAAACAAATTGTTTTGTTATTGATTTGACATTTTCATATGTTACGATTGCTCCTGTTAGCCGGACAATAAAAAGCTAACAAGGGAGGATTTACTTATGAAGAAGACGTTTATGTCCTTTGTTGCAGTTGCAGCATTATCTTCAACTGCATTCGGAGCGAGTGCCTCTGCAAAAGAAGTAACAGTCCAAAAAGGTGACACCCTTTGGGGAATCTCGCAAAAACAAGGGGTAAATCTGCAGGACTTAAAAGAATGGAATCAGCTTTCCTCAGACCTGATTATTCCAGGACAAAAGCTGAACGTTTCTGAAAAACAGACAGAAGAAAAGAAACAATATACCATTAAAAAGGGAGACACTCTCTGGAAAATCGCCCAACAATTCGGCGTTTCCGTGAACGACCTTAAAAATTGGAACAACATAAAATCAGATATCATTTACCCGAATACATCCATAACTGTTGACGGACAGGCGACGGTTCAAGCTGCTGCGGCGCAGCCTGCGGAAACAAAGCCTGCCGTACAAAAAGAAGCGAAAGTTGAGAAAGCTGCGCCTGCACCTAAGCAGGAAAAAGAAACGGCTTCCCGTTCAAACGAATCTCAAAGCTCTCAAAGCGCTGCAAAAGAACTGACGGTTACCGCGACGGCATATACTGCTAATGACGGCGGAATGACAGGCGTGACAGCTACGGGTTTTGATCTGAACGCCAATAAAAACGCCAAGATTATTGCAGTGGATCCAAACGTGATCCCGCTTGGATCCAAGGTGTATGTTGAAGGCTACGGAGAAGCGACTGCTGCCGACACCGGCGGTGCGATCAAAGGGAACAAAATCGACGTATTTGTTCCAAGCAAATCCGCGGCAAAAAACTGGGGCGTTAAAACGGTTAAAGTAAAAGTTTTAAAATAATAAGTTTTACCATTGATGGACACTGACCATGGAGATGATCAGTGTCTTTTTTCTGTTTTCTGCATCTTTTTTTCGATTTAGATGTTTTTTTAGATTGGCAAATGGGTAGTTCAATAGATATGTACATATCAGCTGATTTAGAAAAGGAGATGTAGAAGTATTGCTGTGGATTATCATGACATTTTTATTGATTAATGCAGGGATTTTTATTTTTTCTTATCTGAGGACAAAAGATATTAATTTGAAAACGTCAGACGGTTATTTTCTCGGCGGGCGCAGTCTCACTGCTCTCTATATTGGAAGTTCGCTGCTTTTAACCAATTTGTCGACGGAACAAATGGTTGGGTTAAACGGACAAAGTTATTCGGGAACGATGAGTGCCATGGCTTGGGAGGTTACAGCACCGCTTGCGCTCATTATGCTTGCATTTGTCTTTTTACCGAGGTATCTCAGTTCCGGAGTCACGACGATACCCGATTTTCTTGAAAAGCGTTATGATCAGAGAACTCGGCAAATCGTCTCGATTCTCCTGCTTCTGGGATATGCGACCTCATTTTTACCAACCGTTTTGTACTCCGGGGCGCTCGTACTCGATCAAGTGTTTAATATTTCCTCCGCGCTTGAAATCAGTACGTTTGCGACTGTTTTTTTCATCTCGCTTGTGATCGGGGCCGCAAGCTGCTGCTACATATTTTTCGGGGGGCTCAAAGCTGCGGCATCGGCTGATGCCATTTATGGCGCCGGTTTAATTCTTGGCGGTCTGTTCATTTTTGTGCTCGGAATCATGGCAATCGGCGACGGCAGTCTCTTAAACGGCTATACAGAGCTGACGAGTGTACATAAGGAAAAGCTGAATGCCATTACAGCGGACAACGCTGCAGAAGTCCCGTGGCCGACGATTTTTACGGGACTGCTGGTGAACAACTTATTTTATTGGGCTGTTAATCAGTCGATCGTTCAGCGGGCGCTCGGGGCGAAAAACTTGGCTGAAGGGCAGAAAGGCGCATTGCTGGCCGGTGTATTTAAGACGATCGGTGTGTTTTATCTCGTTCTTCCCGGGGTTATTGCTTATCATCTTTACGGAGGTCATATTCAAAATGCTGACACCGTTTATCCTAAGCTGATCGTTGATTTGCTGCCGACTGCACTTATCGGCGTCTTTGCCGCAATTTTATTCGGAGCGATTCTCAGCTCGTTTAACGGTTCGCTGAACAGCACGATCACGTTGTTTACATTGGATTTGTACAAACCGCTCTTCAAGCCTGAGGCAAAAGAAGAAGAGCTTGTGAAAACGGGAAGGATCTTTGTGGTGATCCTTGCCGCGGTATCGATTATCATCGCGCCTTTTATTCTGTTTGCGCCGTCCGGTCTTTACAATTATTTGCAGGAAATGTTCGGTTTCTTCAATGTCCCTGTATTGGCTGCCGTCGTCGTTGGATTCTTTACGAAAAAAGTGCCGGCGCTTGCCGTGAAATGGGCGATATTCGCACATATCGTGTTGTATACCATCTCTAAAATCTATTTCGGCCATATTCATTTTCTCTATATATTGGCTGTTCTGTTTCCGTTTTCCGTCCTCTTGATGCTTTTCATCGGAAAATTGAAGCCAAGGCAGTCGGAATTCAAGCTCGAGAAAAATACCAAGGTTGATTTGCGGCCATGGAAGCATGCCAAACTTGCCTCTGTTCTTGTGATTTGTCTGATGGTCTGCATGTATCTGTTATTTTCGCCTTGGGGTCTTGCCAAATAAAACAAGGCAGGGGATGTGCGTTCATCCTCTGCCTTAATGTTTTGTGATACAAAGTGATACCTGTTCTTTCTGTGCGTCGATCCGGCACCGTCCGCCAATCGGAAATGTAAAGAAAGGGGTTGTATGGCCGAAATCTATATTCGCGATCACGGGTATTCGGGAAAGCTCTTTTTTTGTTTGCACAATTTGTCTGAGGCGCTCAAGCGATACGGCTGATGCTGTCTGAAAACGGCCAATGAGAACAGCTTTGACACCGGGAAAATCGGGCAGATGAAGCAATGACTGCAGATCGCGGTCAAAAAACGCTGCCGGCGATTCCCAATCATCCTCAAGAAACAATACGGCGTTCTTGATGTCAGGGAAATATTCCGTACCTTGCAATAGGTTCAATGTGCACAAATTCCCTCCTATGATCTTGCCTTCAGCTGAGCCTTCATTGATCACAACAGGGCCGCTGTTTTGTTTGGGACATTCTTCAGTTTCGATTTCTTCACACCACATCGATGATGGTTCAACATCGTAGACGCCGCTTGCGCAACAGCACTTCAAAAAGTAATCTGTCATATAGTTTAGTCCATACCCCATTGAAAAGCTTGAAAAATGAGGTCCCGAATAGGTGACAAGCCCGGTTTTTGCATAGATCGCCGCTGAAAGGGCGGTAATATCTGAAAAGCCGCAGAACACTTTTGGATTGGCCTTTATGAGTTCATAATTCAAATGTGATAACAACTGATTGCTGTTATATCCGCCGAGCACAGTGAGTATTCCTTTGACGCGTTGATCGGAAAAGGCATCATGGAGATCGCTTACTCTCGATTTGATGCTGGAGGAAGAACATTCATCAATTTCATTAGCATGTGCGGAAAAAGAGATTCGAAATCCGAGATTGTTTAAAACCGTTCTCGCTTTTTCGATCTTGTCGGTGTTGAGAAGGGACAGGCTTCTCGATGGGGCAATCACCCTGATTTCGTCACCTGGCTGTAGTTTATCTGGAAACATGAACAGGCACACCTTTCATTGTTTCTATCTATTTCACCATACTTTTAAAGATCCTGCCACTCTATTTCGCCGGATTTTGAACCGGGATCGATCGTTACTTCAAAATGATGCTTTTCATAAAAATGAATCAGCCGGTCCACATGGTCCCAATCCCTTTCAGCAATGTCCCCCATGATGACCGGTATGTTGTGCTCGCGGGCTTTTTCTTTTAAATACTTCATGCAGATGGACCCATAACCGTAGCCTGCCGGCCCTTTAATATCCGCGATATGGATCGCACGTTTTTCTTCTTTGTAGGAAGCGACAAGAGAAAAATCACATCTCCCGCGGTACGGCGACTGGCAATCGCTTAACATGATCTTGCATGTCCGGCCATCATCAATCGAATGGACAATCATCCATTCATCGTCTTTCGATTGATCAATACCGAGCACTCGCGAATCTTTGGAGATATCCTTCATATTTTCACGCATCCGAAACAGTTGAAATTGCAATTCATTCAATTCCTTCTGCAAGCCGGAGCTGTCTTTTTGCAGTTCTTCATCCGTTATCATAAAACTTGCTCCTTTCCATTAAAACATACAGTTTTCGATTATAGTAAAAAGAACAGCAATTTGCAAATGGGTTGCTAGAATTAAATTTTAATGTAATTTTAAACAAAAATTTCACATTCTACGATTTTTTTTGTGATAGAATTCTTATGACTTCTGGTATATTTACCTAGGATACGAGACAATGGATCCTCCTAAATCCCAGAAAGATCATGACAAAAGGAGCGTACGGTTTTGAAAAAAAGAATTTTTTCTCTATTGATGCTGATGTCAGCTTTTGTTCTTGTATTAGCTGCATGTCAGCAGGCTGATCCAAAAGGATCTTACGCAGCGGCTTATAAAAAGCTGATTTCTGCGAAATCATACGAATTTTCAAGTGATATCGGCTTGAAAGTTGACGCATCCAACCTTGGAGCGGAAGATAAGCAAGTCGCTGATATGCTGAACGATGCAACATTAACGATCAGCGGAAAAACGAATGCTGAAACGAAACAGTCTGAGGCTGTGATTAAAGCGAAGCTGAAAGTCCAAAACATGTCGCTTGATTTCGATATTCCGGTTTATATGGACGAAAAGAAACAAGTCGGCTACATTAAAATTGACAGCATTCTTGACAGCTTTGGCTTCTTCCTTGGAACAGCCGGCATGAATTTTGACAGCGTCAAAGGCAAGTACCTTGAATTCCCGCTTGAAGATGACAAAACTTCATCTCAAGACACGGATGAACTTCAAAAACAATTGATGGAATCCATCAAAGAAGCTGCGGACAATCTGCCTGCAGATAAGTTTGAAAAAGCGGATCTGACGGATAAAGAAAAAGAGCAGGGCGCAGCTCAAAAAGTCGCTTTCAGCTTTAGTGACAAAGAAATTAAAGCTGCGGTCGTCAAGTTTATCGAAATCGCCGGAAAAGCGAGCGGAGAAGCTGTTCCGAAGAGCGAGCTGAACAAGATTAAAGACGGACTGAAAGACGTCACATTCAAAAAGTTTGATGTGACATCAACAATCGATGACAAAGAAAATCTTCTGACTGAAAATGCGGATATCTCTTTGTCTGTTGACAGCAAAAAAGCCCCTCAATCTTTAGGCATCACGGCATCAACGACGTACAAAAATATCGATGGTGACGTAAAGTTTGAGCATAAACCGAATAAAGAAGATATCGTAACTGAAGAAGAATTCGAAAAATTAATGGCTAAAGATGCTATGAATTTCTAAGGCATCCGCCTTGGTTCCCTTCCTCGTTCTAGAGGAGGGGAATTTTTGTATATTCTGTGACTAAATTCTGACGAAAAGCCGAAAACGTTGACATTCCTCCTGAATTTGAATACGATTTTGATAGCTTGCACAAATAGGAGAGATTGCCCGATATGACACATACACAAAAAAATAAAAACTATACAGGCATTGTTGTTGCTCTGACGATTATCATAAACGGTGTCATTGCCTTCTTGTTTTTCATGCCGAAAAGCGACAAATTCGCTCATTTGGATTTGACTTTTCTGCCGCTTTTGAACGCAGTCTGCAACAGCTTCACATTCATTTTCTTAGTGGCTGCACTGATCATGATTAAACAGAAAAACATTAAGGCGCACAAACGGTTTATTTTTGCCGCTTTTACGACAACGTTCATCTTTCTCGTTTCATACTTAACTTATCATTCCTTGATGCCTGACACTCATTTTGGCGGGGAAGGGATCATAAGACCGATCTACTATTTTATTTTGATCACACACATTGTCTTGTCCGCTTTAATCGTTCCCTTGGCCTTGTTTACTCTGTTCAGAGGCCTGAGCATGCAGGTGGAACGCCACCGCAAAATCGCCCGCTGGACGATGCCGCTTTGGCTGTATGTCAGCCTGACAGGTGTTCTCGTCTATATGATGATTTCCCCCTATTACTAAAAGAAAAATCCGTTCTCTTATAAAAGGAGAGCGGATTTTTTTCTTTTAGCAGCCTCTTGAAAAATAATCTTTTTGAATTGGATATCCGTCCTACACAAGATATGACAATCACCAATATAAATAATTAGAGCATTGGATAGAAATGAAAAAGGGAGATGCTTATGAAAATTCTTCTTGCCACTTATTGGAGTATTCCGCATGTAGGTGGTGTATGGACATATATGATCCAGCTGAAAGAATCGCTTGAATCTATGGGACATGAGGTCGATTTGCTTGGATATGGAGAGGAGAATCAGATTGTTCATATTGTAAATGAAAATCGCAAGGTCGAAAAAGAACAGCTGATGCCTATGATTGAGCAATCGGTCAATCAACAATCTTTTCCGCAAATATTTGACAATCAATTGATTCACTTTACAGAGATCCAGCGCTATGTTTACGAATTTGCAGCCATTTATTTAGGATTGGAAAAATACGATCTGATCCATGCCCAAGATGTCATCTCAAGCGGCTGCCTGAAACGGGTAAAGCCAAAAAACACACCGCTTGTCGCAACGCTTCACGGGAGTGTAGCCTATGAAATCAGACACCAGTTGACAACGATCCACAGAAGATCTAATTCTGACGTTGCAAGGGCGTACTTCGACCATCTTGAACGGGTCGGCGCGGTTTCGGCTGATGCCACAATCGTTGCCAACAATTGGTTGAAAAATCTGTTGACTAAGGAATTTGATACACCGGAGAAACAAATCAGTGTTCTCCATTATGGCTATGATATTGATAGCTTTCTAAAACGAAAGGATATAAAGTCAGCGGAAATACCGCAAACAGATAAGAAAATTATCCTTTTCACAGGTAGGCTCGTTGAAAACAAAGGTGTTCAGCATCTGCTTACCGCGCTTTCACATTTAAAAGAGGTTCGGGATGATTGGGTATGCTGGATTGCCGGCGACGGAGAGAGAATGGCGGGACTGCGAATTCTATGCGGACAGCTCGGTTTGGAAAATGATGTCGTGTTTATGAAAAAGCGCGATGATGTCCCTTATCTTCTTTCAATTGCTGATGTGTATGTTTTGCCGAGTCTTCTCGAAAATCAGCCGCTGTCTGTTATAGAAGCACAATTAGCCGGACTTCCTGTCATTGTCAGCGACGCCGGTGGTCTTCCTGAAATCGTCGAACACAATGTGACCGGTATGGTTACCCCTAAAGGAGATGCACAGGCCATATGCAACTCCATCCATCAGTTGTTGGAAGATGAGACGCTCAGAAAAACTTTAGGATCCAATGCGCACAAGTTTGCAATGGAATATTGGAATATGGAGGAAGCTGTCAACAAGGTTTTGAAAATTTATCAGCAAACTTTAAAATAAAGGAGACATGTCATATGAAGTCTGAAATTAAAAAGCATTTGTTTGAACTTCTGACGAAAGAGGAAGTGGATATCGATTGGTGGGATAAATATTTGGATTTGCTTTTCGAGTTTCGAAAAGCAAAAGCTGAAGCACTAGCTCAAAAGGCCGCTCCGGCGAATTCTGCAGCAGATTCAGCTGCTGAATCAAATGAACAGCCGGTTGAAACCACAGAGGTCTTACCGAAAGAAAGCTCAACGAATGTAAACAGCAAAAATGAAGTATTAGACGAATTATCTACGAGCTTTGAAGAAATGAACAATAAAATTATAGAAAGCAATAACAAAGTGCTTGAAGCGATCAAAGAGTCGCTTCCGGAAAATTATACACTTCCAAATAATGCTACATTAAATTTCTTTAAAACACTAGATCAAACAAAAACAGAATAGTTTTATTCCCCACAATTAACCTTCGGAGCTCCGAAGGTTTTTATTAAGCCTTTAAATCTAACAAGGCTGATTGAATTTAGGAGGCCTTGTTAGGTGATTGTCTTTTACCAATTTGTTACACCGACATACTATGTTATAAAGCCAGATGCTCTTTCCTATCATTAGCTACTTATAATGATTATTTTTGTCAGTAAGTATAAGGAGTGAGAATATGAATTTAAAAGAGATACAGGGCGAATATGATGCGATTTTTGGCTTAGGGCACTTGTGCCTGACAGCTCTTCAGCTGAGAAAAATGAATATAAGGCCGTATGCAGGCCCTTTTGATTGGGTCGGCACCTCGTCGCTGCCGGACCTGTGCCGACTGATACGGAACCGATTTGAAGGCTTTATGGATCCTATAAATTTGAGAGTGACGGGGTATTCCACAGGAGTTGCCACTAAAGATCCTTTTATTTCCGTTACGGATGATTATTATTGCATTGACTCGGCACACGATTTTAAAACGGATCGAAATACACTCGACAACCTGGCTACCTATCATGAAGTGAAAGAAAAGTTTAACAGGAGATTTAACAGATTTTTAGAAAAGACATCGACTGCACAGCGCGTGTTGTTTGTGAGAACAAGCGGCACAATGCAGGAAGCAAAAGAACTTGAAGAAGTGCTCTCTGATTTGGTTACAAACGATTTCAGCATTCTTCTGATCAATCACACAAATGTATCGGGTATTGTTGAAAATCACTGGCCGTTAAAAAACGTATGCGCTGTCGAACTTCCTGATCAAGAAATTTGGCAATCAAATGACCCGTATTGGAGAGAAATGTTCCAAGGCATAACGATTCGTTAGTTTTCGCCGATGAGAATGATTGATCAAGGCACAAAGGGAGAGAAAAAGCGGATGTTTGAAAATAAAACGATATTCATTACTGGAGGAACAGGCTCATGGGGCCGGGAACTCATTCTTCAGCTGCTATCCTTAAGCCCTAAAAAGCTCATTGTATTTTCCAGAAATGAAGAAAGACAAGTTCAAATGAGAAGGCAGATTGAAGATCCAAGGCTGACGTTTTTCATCGGGGATATCAGAGATCGGAAAGCGCTGAATACAGGATTAAAAGGTGTCGACTATGTCTTCCATTTAGCTGCGCTGAAGCATGTGCCGGTTTGTGAAGAACAGCCCCTTGAAGCATTAAAAACGAATGTCACAGGGACGGAAAACGTCATTGAAGCAGCGATCGAAAACGGCGTTAAAAAAGTCATCAACGTCTCGACTGACAAAGCGGCTGATCCTGCCAACTTTTACGGAATGACGAAAGCGATCGGCGAGAAGCTGATCGTATACGCGAACCATCTCTATTCAGACACGGATTTTATTTGTGTAAGGGGAGGAAATGTGCTCGGAAGCAGCGGAAGCGTTCTTCAGCTATTTAAAGACCAGATCAGGGAAAAGAACCAGGTCTCCATCACAGACAAAAGAATGACCCGTTTCTTCCTCACGAAGGAAAAAACGATACGGCTTTTATTAAAAGCGGCTGAAAGCGGCCAAGGCGGGGAAATTTTCATTATGAATTCGCCGGCCTGCAGAATTTTAGACATGGCTGAAGTGCTGATCGAAGCTTACGGAAACGAAAAAACGTCCATCGCAGAAACGGGGGCAAGGCCGGGGGAAAAGCTTCATGAGCTGCTGATTTCACCTCATGAACGGCAGCATGCTGTTTCATTTACAAATGAACTCTCGGTGGTGCTGCCTGCAATCAAAATGCCTGAACTTCATAAAAAGTATGCGGATTGTCAGCCTTTAGAAACAGATCACTTGAGCTCAAAAGACTTTTTAATCTCAAAAAAGGAAGTAAAAGAAATGCTGAAAGAAGGCGGTTTTTTGCAGTAGAAGGATGGAACGAAGCGTTCACGGAGAATGCGCGAACTGATGACAAGCATGGCATGCGGCTGCAGGCGATGCTTCTGTTCGCTCCTCGAAAACAGGACAAGCCGGACGAAAACTCACCCGGCTTGCCGTTTTGTCAATGTTCAAGTGTTAACCCTTCGATATGTTCTTCGACTTTTTTTGTGCGTTCCATTACTTTATCCGTGTAAGAGTAATCCCCGTAGCAATAAGGGTAGCGGAAATTGTTTGTATCTCCGCCGCAATTATACAGATCGGGGTTCTTTTTGACTTGTTCCTCGGAAAATGCCTTTGCCAGCTTCTCTGAGTGCTTTCCGCCGTGTTTTGAGACATAGTCGATATAACCCGATCCCATATTATAGCTCTGGATGATCGTTTCAATATCGACGCCTTTTTTCTGTCCCTTTTGATACATTGCTGTAAAGTGGCGCACACCCTGCTTAATGCTTGCTTTTGGATCGTCAATCTCATTTCGCTTCATACCGAGAGATTCCGATGACTGCATCGGATCACCGCCTCTGCCTTTCGACTCCTGATACATCATGCCCAATAAAAGAGCGGTGTATTGTGAAAGATCCTGTTCATCAAGTTCTTCTTCAACAAGAGGTTTGTAATCTTTTAATCTCTCAAGAATGTTAGATTCAGTGTCAAGAGGAAGCCATTTTAATTGTTCCAGACCGGAGATGGCAAAGAAAATGATCAAGGGAACAAACACAAAAAAAGACAAACAGCCAGCTCCGGCTAAACATCCTGATTTCTTTTTCTTCAATGGTTTCACCTCTGTAGCGCCCTGATGCAAAACAGTATACAGCCTCATTTATTATGACATATATCTTCAAGAAGACCAAGCGATATCCTTCTATCTTGGATCGCGGTCAAAGCCGAATGTGACGTTCGGAAGCGAACGGATTCTGAACAAAAAGTATATAAACCCGGCAATCAGCCAGCCGGCTCCAATCATGAGCGCATTTTTGCTGATGCTAAGCAGCAGCCAGCCGCAGAAAGAGGCCCCAAAAAAGGGCAGAACCAAATAGCGAAGCGTTTTTAAAAAGCCCCTCTCCTGTTCTCGAATGTAGTAATGGCCGATGACAGACAGGTGGACAAAAATAAATCCGATCAGCGCGCCGAAACTGATGAATGAATAGATGACCTCGAGTTCCCCGATCATGGCCGTCAATGAAATCAGTCCGATGAACATAATATTAAAGACCGGCGTCTTTAAAGTCGGATGCACATAGCCGAAAAAGCGTTTCGGAAGAGAGCTGTCCCGCCCCATCGCATACAAAAGCCGCGAAGCGCTCGCATGCGAAGAAAGCGAGGAAGAGATGACAGCGACCATCGTTCCCGCCAAAAAGAAGGACTTTAAAAAAGCGCCACCTGTATATAGGGCGATTTCCAGCGATGCCGAATCGGCGTGCCGGAAGCTATCATAGGACGGATAGATTTGCTGCATCAAGTAAGAAATCGCCGTAAACAGCGTTCCGCCGATCGCTACTGTTAAAAAGATGGCCAACGGAATGTTCTTCTTCGGGTTGACCGTTTCTTCAGACATGGTGGAAATCGCATCAAAGCCAAGAAACGAAAAACACAAAATCGTCGCTCCTGATACAATCAGGGACGGCTCGATATCAGAACGGAAAAACGGATCGGCTGACATCAGCTCGCCCGTCCCGAGGCCGTCTGCCAGCCCGGCGATCATAAAACCGGCAAAAGTCAGGGCGACGATCACTTGAAAAGCGACGAACAGTCCTGTAATATTTGCCGTTAGTCTGATGCCTAAAATATTGACAACGGTAATGGATAAAGCGAGCAGAACGACCCAAAAACCATGCGGCACTTCAGGAAAAGCCGCCGTCAAATAAGCGCTACCGATCGCAAAATTGACCATCGGCAAAAATAAATAGTCCAGCATGATCGTCCAGCCGGCTAAAAATCCTGCATGCGGATGAATACTTTCATATGCATATGTATAAACCGATCCCGCTTGTGGATAGGCCTTGACCATGCTGCCGTAGCTCAAAGCGGTCAAAAGGAGTGCGGCAACAGTAAATATGTATGCCGCCGGAACGTGCCCCTTTGTCAGTTGTGCGACCACTCCGTATGAATCAAATACGACGAGCGGGTCCATATAAGCAAGGCCGATCACAACGAGCGGGCCGAGTGTAAGACTTCGTTTAAGCGCAGTTTCGTTTTTCAATGACTTCTAAATCCCCTTATGTAAAAAATACAGAAATTAAGACATATTTTATCTGTTTTTTTGCACTTGAGCAACCGTATAAAACCTCTTTTTCCCGTATAAAAATAATAAATGTTGCAAACCCTTTGAAAAAAGGCAAGGAGTATGAAGACATGGATATATTGAGAGGCTATGTTGAAGCTGTCAAAAGAAATATCGAGACGATGAATGCATCTGATTATGATGGAAAAGAAGAGGATTTAAGAAGACAGCAGGTAGAGCTCGAACGCTATGAACAACGGTTAAAAGAGAAAAGCGCTTCGGCCGACCGATTTGATCAGATAGTCGATGCCGCTGTAGATTGTGCGGCCGGCGATATTTCATTTTCACAGCTTGAACATATGTATCAGCAAGAAGGCAGCTAGCGTCCGGGTCAGCGGACGCTTTTTTCACGTTTCAGGATGATGCGGACAGATCAGCCTGGATATCATGAATAATAGACTGCATATAGTAGCGAAAAAATCATGTATATGTGAAGAAGGTGGTAAAATATAGTTTGAAAGGGGAGGGAGCAATTTTGACTAACTATATTTGCACGACGTGCGGTGTTCAATATGACGCTGCTCCGAAAGAGCCGGCGGAATGCATTATTTGCAATGAAGAAAGGCAGTATGTCAATCATTCAGGGCAAGCTTGGACAACGCTGGAAGAAATGAAGCAAAGCGGAAGGTTTCAAAACGAGATCACATTGGAAGAAGAGCGCCTATACAGTTTAACGACAACGCCCGAATTCGGCATCGGTCAATCGGCATACCTGATTCAGGAGCCCGGTTTTAACTTGCTGTGGGATTGTATCACATACCTGGATCAGCGGACGTTTGAGTACATCGAGCGGATGGGCGGAGTCCAGGCGATCGCTTTATCACATCCGCATTATTATGCTGCACAAACGGAATGGGCTGAAATGTTTGATGCTCCGATCTATATTCATGAAGATGACAAACAATGGGTGCAACGGCCGAGCAGCCGGATTGTGTTTTGGTCCGGCGATTCCCTCAAGCTGTCAAGCGGATTGATCTTGCACCGGCTTGGCGGCCATTTTAAAGGGGGAGCGGTCTGCCATTGGGCAAACGGAAACGGAGGCAAGGGAATCCTCCTCTCAGGAGACATTATCCAAGTCGTTCAAGATCGCAGATGGGTGAGTTTTATGTACAGCTATCCAAATTTGATTCCTCTTCCCGCCGGCAAAGTGCAGCAAATGGCTGATCAAATAAAAAATGTTCCATTCAACCGGCTGTACGGCGCTTTTCGCCGCTCAGTGGAAAATCACGCCGGAGAACGTGTACAGCTGTCAGCAGCAAGGTATGCAGAAGCGCTTCAGGGGACGCTGTTTTCGACTTGATCTGTTCCCTGGCTATAAAACTTTTCAACCGGTATGTTTTGGTATATGATATGAAGGTAAAAGTTGCGCGGAAAAGGTGAAAAGCATGAGTGAGCACAATCAGGAAACAACAGAAAAACAGGTGCAGGCCGAGTTAGATGAAGAAACTTTATTTCTCGTTTCACAGACGTTTAAAGCGCTCTCAGACCCTACGAGAATCAAAATTCTTCACCTGCTCTCACAAGGCGAACATTCGGTCAATGAAATAGCGGAGAAGCTGAGTTTGCTGCAGTCAACCGTTTCTCACCAGCTCAGGTTTTTAAAAAACCTTCGTCTCGTCAAATCAAGAAGGGCAGGGACTTCCATTTTTTATTCCCCGGAAGACGAGCATGTCCTCGATGTACTTCAGCAGATGATCGATCATACACAGCATGACTAAAGCTTATGAAAAGGCAAACTCCACATCCCGAGTTTGCCTTTTACGCTGAGCGTTTTTCTTCGATTCTCCCTTTTTTTAAAACAAAAAAAGAGAAACCGACATAATAAACGGCCAGTACAAAAAAACCGATCATCGTCGCAGGGTCCTGCGCAAAAAGGGCGCCGTACGCTGCTGAACCCCCGTTTGAAACCGCAGACTGGAGCTGGCCGATCTCGGCGATCCGGTAAAGAAACCGGTATAAAAATAACAAAAGTACGATCAATTCAATCCATAAATGCGTTTTGAAATAAAGGATGCCGTCCCGATTTTCGATTGACACATGCTTCAGCGCATAGACGGTCAAGATGAGCCCGAGCGCGATCCCAATCAGATCATAAAAGTATGATAAAGGGTGAAGTGCGCTCATCGTCAGCAGAAAAACGAAAATTCCCGAAAAGAGGATGATCCGGAACAACATGCGTGCCGGCTTTAAAGGCTGATAGCCGACTGAGCGTTTGAACTTGATATAGACGATGGACACAATCGCGAAAAACTGTAAAAAATAAAATATGATGTTTTTAAAACCTCCTTTTTTTAAGGAGTATATGTCCAAACTGTATAAATCGTAACAGGAAAAGTGATTTTCTAAATAATTGGGTGATCAGATCCCCTTTTTTGTCATGATATTCCAAATGGTGTGTGCGTTAGAATGAAAATAGGCAGCGTAAGATGAATGTGAGGGATCTGCGATGAAAATTGACCGGCTATTGGCCATCGTGATTTTATTGATTAATAAACGCCAGGTGCAGGCAAAGGAGCTTGCCGGCATGTTCGAGGTCTCTGTCAGAACGATTTACCGGGATATCGAGGCGATCAACCAGGCGGGCATTCCGATTGTCACCTCACAGGGAGCGGGAGGCGGGATCAGCATCATGGAGCGGTTCCGGCTCGAAAAGAAACTGCTTTCTGCAGACGAACTGGCTGCCATTACGACGGCTTTGGAAAGCGTTTCTTCGACGTATGAAGTGCTCCATCACGGTTCTGCCCTTGAAAAAATCCGGTTTCTCGTTTCCGAAGAAGAAATGCCGGAATTCCGCAAGAAAACGGAAAAATGGTTTGTTGACATCTCTTCCTGGGGTGAAAGTCCTGTCATCAAAGAAAAGATCCGCTTGTTAGATGAGGCGGCAGACAGCACGCGGGCGGTCTCCTTTACATATATGAACAGAGAGGGGCAAACCGGAACAAGGAAAGCGGAGCCGCATACCCTCGTCCTAAAGGGAAGGCACTGGTATTTATATGCGTTCTGCCTGAAGAGACAGGCGTTTCGCTTCTTTAAACTGCTGCGTATGAAAGACGTGCGGATGCTTGAAGAAAAGTTTGAAAGAAAGGTAGTCGATCTGTCTTCACTTCCTTGGGAAACATCATGGTACAAACCGGACAATCTGACCGAGTTGACCCTTCTCATTAAGCCGTCGGGAGAGCCTTTGGCGAGAGAATGGTTTGGCTCAGAAGCGCTCACTTATGAAAACGGACAATGCGTGGCAACCGTTTCTTATCCGGAAGATCAATGGCTGTACGGATTTCTGCTCCAATTTGGAACACATATCGAAGTTCTCGCACCTCCCCGCATCCGTCAAAAAATAAAAAACTTGGCTAATCAAATTGTACATTTATACGAAACCTGACACGATGCTGTCAGGTTCCTTTTTGTATGATGAAGAAAAAGGAGGAATGAAACATGGAACATCATGTTTGCCAAAGCTGCGGCATGCCGATGACAAGCGAACTTTTCGGCACAGAAAAAGACGGGGGGAAGAATCGCGACTACTGTGTGTACTGCTATGAAAACGGAGCATATACACATCCGGATGCGACATTGAAAGATATGATCGAAATCTGTGTTCCTTATATAAAAGAAGAGGGGAAAACAGAAGCAGAAGCGAGAGCGCTCTTGGAGCGGACGCTCCCTCATTTAAAACGGTGGGCGGCGGATACGCAAACGAAAGGCGGGCAAAGAAGATGAGCTTTTCTCATTTCGAAAAACAGAAGGCACAGTTATTCAGCGGGATATCGACCGTGACAAGCAACCGTGATGAAGCATCTGAAAAAGGTAAAATTCCTTCCATGTGGAGTTTATACCGTGAAAAATTTCTGCATACTGAACGCCAGGACATACGGAGAGACACGATCGCCCTTTATTCAGATTATGAGACGGACGAACACGGGACATATACATTTTCAATCGGAACGTTCGTTGATCAGCAAGAAAAAGCGGCCAATCACATTTCGCTCCCTGCATCCGAATATGCCGTTTTTGTTTCAAAGCGGGGGAGGATCGCGGAGGTCGTGCTTGAGACTTGGCAGGAGATTTGGACATGGGATGAAAAAAATCTCCGTACTTATACCGGCGATTTTGAAGTTTATGATGAACAAGCAGAGAATCCCGAAAACGCCCAAGTTACCATCTATGTTGCTGTCGATCGAAAAAAATAATGCTTGCAAAACTAATACCATTAGTTTTAAAATGAAAACTAACGGTATTAGTTTTTTATTTTGATCGAAGAGGTGAAAGCAATGAAGATTACCCGATTTGAATCGGTCTACCAGCTGACTTTTTTTCCGCGCATATTTCCTGTCAACTGTTATTTAGCGGATGAAGAAGACGGCCTCACATTAATTGATACAGGGATTCCGATTAGCAAAACAGGGATTTTAAAGGCTGCGGATCATCTCCGCAAGCCGATTAAACGGATTTTGCTGACTCATGCCCACAGCGACCATGTCGGTTCGCTTGACGAGCTGTGCCACAGCCTTCCCGGTGTGAAAGTGTCCATATCTGAACGGGATGCACGTCTGTTAAAAGGTGATACAGAGATGCTGGAAGGGGAGCGCGGAACAATCAAAGGAGGCATTCCGAAAAACATCAAAACAAATCCTGATATCCTTTTAAAGGAAGGAGACAAGATCGGTTCATTGCTGACCGTTTCATCACCCGGGCATACGCCTGGCAGCATTTCGTTTTTTGATGAAAGAAGCGGCCTTCTCATAGCCGGTGACGCGTACCATACGCGAAGCGGCATGACGGTATCGGGGCATTTAAAGCTCTCATTCCCTTTTCCGGCTTTGGCCACGTGGGACAAAGAAATTGCTTTAGAAAGCGCGCAAAAGCTGTTAGATTTAAAACCGAAGGCGCTTGCCGCCGGCCACGGCGATCTTGTCCATAATCCGGCTCAAGCGATGAAAAAAGCGGTAAACGAAGCATATATCAAATTGAACAGGAAAGGATGAAGAAATCGTGTCTCCGCGAATCGGTTTGAATAAAGATGCAGTATTGGAAGCTGCCGCATTTCTGGCTGATGAGGAAGGCATTCATGAAGTGACGCTTGCTTCTCTTTCCAAAAGGCTGAATGTCAAATCTCCGTCTCTGTACAATCATATAAAAGGATTGAACGACTTACGAAAAGAACTCGCACTTTACGGCTTGACGATACTTTATGAAAACATGGCTTCTGCTGTCGAGGGAGCCGAAGAGGATCAGGCTGTCAGCAGAATGGCTCACGCCTATGTCGCTTTTGCCAAAAACAGACCGGGGCTTTATGAAGCCACTTTTATTGCAATGCCTGATGAAGATGAACGGCTCGACGAAGCAGGAGACAGAATCATCGAATTGGTGCTTTCCGTTCTGAAAGACTATCATTTAGACGATGACTTCGCGATCCATGCGGTCAGAGGCTTGAGAAGCATCATGCATGGATTTGCAACACTCAGGCAACACGATGCGTTCGGACTTCCTTATGATGTGGAAGAAAGTTTTGATCTGACAATCCGTGCCTTCCTAAAAGGCATTGCTGTCTATCAGACCGAATAAACAAGGAAATTTTCCCTTAATTGTTTACATTTTTTCGAAAATTTAGTATGATCGTCGTATGGCTCTTCCATTTTTTGAGTCATAGGTATGAGAAGGCTTAACCAGCCACTAATTGCCTTGGCCTAACAGCCGAGGATTTTTTTATGTCGGCAAAGAGAGACTGGATATGCAAAAATTGGTTCACACATGATGTGTTCCATGTTATGCTGTTATTGTGAATATATTCACAAAAGGGCGTGCGCAATGAAAAAAACTCCGATTTACGTAGAAATATCTATCCAGACAGATATGGAGCGGCTATGGCGCTATACCCAAGATCCTGCCCTCCATCGGCAATGGGACTTGCGATTTACGGACATTACCTATTTAAAGCGCAGACCGGGTGAACCGCAAAGGTTTTTATACGAAACAAGAATCGGCTTCGGCTTGAAAATTTCCGGTACAGGAGAGTCTGTCGGAAACGTATATCAAGACACGGGAGACAGAGTCTCGTCACTCAAGTTCGCTACAAACCACCCGCTTTCTGTCATTCGCGAAGGCAGAGGATACTGGAAATACAGCGAGAGCGAAACCGGGATCACGTTTATGACACAATACGATTATGACACCCGTTACGGGAGGCTGGGCCGGCTTGCAGATATGGCATTCAGGCCGCTCATCGGCTGGGCGACGGCCTGGAGCTTTGCTGCGCTTAAAATTTGGCTTGAAAAAGGACTCCATCCAAGGCTGCTTTTTCAAAAAACATTGATCTATTGGCTCGTTTGTCTGCTGTTTTCTTTCGTCTGGATTTACCAAGGGCTTGTTCCAAAGCTCATCATGGCTCATCCTGAGGAAATCAGCATGCTTTCGGCTTTCACGGGCGGCCGTTTTCATCCCGAAATGCTCCTGAAGCTTATCGGTTTGGCCGAGGTGATGGTCGGTCTGTTATGGCTTTATCCAGGTCGGAAAAGGAAGTGGTTCCTTCTGCATATCGCCCTGCTTGTGCTGCTTTCGGCATCTGCGGGAATGACTGATTTCGCATCTTTTGTCCAACCTTTTAACCCGGTCGTGCTGAATACAGCGCTTATCATCTTGTCCGTTGTCGGCTATGTGAGCGCTTGCGGCATTCCAAACGCGGGTAATACGATCAGAAAGAGGCGTTGATTTGGTTTCGATGTATGAACGGGTGATCGAGGACTTTCACCTTCTTCACCCAAAACTCAAGGAACGGTATCACCTCACTCAAGAAAGCGCGTTCAGAGGAAAAGGAGTCATGACGGAAATATCCGGCGGTTCGTACTTGATCAGGCTGTTGTTTAAAGCGGGAACGGTCTTCCGCTGTTTTTTTCCCGAAAGAGAGAGGAACGTTCCGTTCACGATTGAAAATCATATTCGACTGACGAAAAATGATACACCGGCAGCCGTTTGGAACAGAACTTTCTTTTTTCGTGACAAACAAAGGTATTTTGATGCTGTCATGATTTATGATGAAAGCCGTGTTGAAATCATCGACTATTTCGGACATCCGCCAATCTTAATCTCAAGCCTGCGGTTTAAGGCGGAAGCCGACGGATCGTTGTCGATTACTTCTGTCAGACAATGGCTGCCTTTATTCAGTAAAAAGCTGCCCCTTCCAAAGTGTTTATACGGTATTTCCAGCGTGAATGAATCGTATGACGAAGAAAAAGGCTGTTTTACGATTGATGTTCATGTGAAAAACCCGCTGTTCGGGACGCTGTTTGCCTACAGAGGAACGTTTAACAGGGAGGGGGAGACGGCATGAAAGTCCGCCGCTTTTTTGTAAGCGTTCTTTGCTTTGCGGTTTTTTTCGCCGGAAAAGCGCCGGACATCCCGGCAGCAGAGGCGCTGCTTTTATTATCGATGCTGTTTTTTGTTCCGGCCGCGCTCGATCTCATTCAGCATGAAAACGGAATGTTTCGGCTGATCAGCGCGTGCTTTCCTTATGCGGCATGCGCGGCTTCGTTATCCCTGTTGTTCCATTCCCCGCTTTTTTCATCGGTTTGGCTGTGCTATACGGGGATGATCGCCTTTTACGGCGTCCTTCGCCTCTGGGAAAGAGGAGGAAAGGGCCTTGAAGAGGCATCGATTGACAGCAGCCTGCTTTACCTTCCTTTCGGAGGGGTTTGGCTTTTTGCTTATACGCTGAATCTCCAGATCATGAATTTCAGCCCGCTGATTGTGCTGCTGACAGCGGTGCATTTTCATTATTCTGCCTTTCTCATTCCGATTTTTAATGGAATGCTCGGAAGGAAGCTGAAAAAGAAAGGCCTTCTTTATGCGGCGGTGACATGGCTCATCATGCTGTCTCCGCTTTTCATTGCGGTCGGCATATCGTTTTCGAAAACCATTGATGTCTTCGCCGTTGCGCTGTATTTGGCGGCCATATACGGCAGCGGCTTTCTCGTCTCGGTCGCGGCCTTCAAAAACAGCGCGGCTCGCCGCTTTGTTATCTTTTCGTCTTTAACATTGATGATCACTATTGCTTTTTCATTCATTTACTCTTACGGCGTTTTTCGCGGCCGGCCGACTTTTACAGTTCAGGAAATGATTTGGATTCACGGACTTGTCAACGCTTTAGGCGTCATTATTCCAGCGCTGACCGGCTGGCATCTTGAATCTCCTGAGCCGGACTGTGAAAGGAGGCAAGGCGAAACGATGAGCAACATTTACGGTACATGGAGAATCGGAGCCGATTTTTTACACCGGCAGCGATTACAAAGCGATTCGTCTTACCAAGGTCTTACCGATGATATGAGCGCATTTCAGAGAAACGGATTTCAGCTTGAGACCGTTTCTCCTCTTATTCTCGATTTCTACGAGCATACTGCCGATTATTCGTTAACAGCGGAGATCGCCTGGCGTCCATGGTTTAAGCCGCTTGCACACATATACCGGCTGATTTCAAAAATGACAGGGCAAATTCATTTGGGGACAAAGACCGGGCGGCAAACGATGGAGGGCGAGATTATCGGTGTTGATTCAGCCAAAGACGGCAGGAAGAATGTGCGCGCCTGGGTCAGAACGAACGAGGAAGGCGAGACTGTGTTCGTGGCGCTTTATTCTGCTCATACCCATAATCACATCACATATATGAATATTGCGCTGCCATTGCCGTTTTCCAATATGACAGGCATTTTAAAGCCGAAAGCAGAGGACGGCTGCCTGATTTTGACGAGCAGTGACAAACGATCTGACCGGGGGGATGAAGGGATTTTCCTTTCGACCGGAACAGGTACGTTTAAACTGCCGCTTGCCGAACGTTTTATCATCAAAGAGCAGGGACGAAAGAGGCTCTGCGCCCATCACCGCATGTGGCTGTTCGGCATACGGTTTCTCGACATTCAATATCATATTGAAAAAAAGGATTCTGCCGTCAATAGGGCGAAAATAGCAAATGAAAGCTAGGCAAAAATCGAATCGAACTGGAGGGTATTTATGCTAAAAAACGTTTTGCTTGAACAGTTTAAAGCATGCTATAACGAAACGACTTGGTTTGTTTGTTTTCAAACGGCTTCCGCTGATCTCACGGAAAGCCAGGCAAGGCAAAAAGGGGAAGGTTCGGAAAATTCGATTTTAGAAATTGCCAACCATTTGATTTTTTACAACGAGCGCTATTTAAAGCGGTTTAAAGGAATTCCCGTTCCGGCTTTTGATTATACGATCGATGATACGTTTGTAAACAAAAGCGGACTGGGCTGGGAAGAAAGCCGGCAGGAACTGAATACGATCTATGACGAATGGATCGATGCGCTTTCGGCATGCGAAGAGGAGATGCTGAACGAGCCGGCCCAGCATGATCCGCATTCCACCTGGGCGGAGATTTTGTCCCTTCTCATTCTTCATAACGCTTACCATCTGGGACAAATCGTCACCATCCGAAAACAGCAGAAATCGTGGGACCCTTCAAAAGGCGTCAACTAACGGTGTTGTCAGGCAAGATGGCGGCTTAAGGCGGTCACCCACCCTAAGCCGCAGTTCATTTTGCCTGGGGGGATGCTTCGATTATTGCTTTTAGGTGATAATAGGCGTCTTTTAGCCAGGGATGGACAACTTTCAGTTTATCTTTTTGTTTCCACAAATACTGAATATAAACAAACGCCCCGTGCTCCAGAGAAATTTCAAGCGCTTCATGAAGCTCCTTGATGTAAGGCGGAGTCCCCGTCTGATCCCATTCGATTTTGTCCGCTGAAAACAGGACAAGGTCGAGCTGGGAGGGATTTTTTTTAAGCGTTGTATGGCATTCTATTGCATCTAAAATATCTTGATCCGCCACCTGAAACAGGTCCCGCGCCATCACTTTCGACAGTTTTTGATGGATAATCATCGGAAATATCCGTTCTTCGGGCAGAATATCAATACCGAGCGCCTCAGCAGCTGCAATCCTTTTTGCATTAGGGATGACACCGCTGATGTCATGCAAAATTCCGGCTATTCCCGCTTTTTGTGCAGGAACATGAAAACAATTTGCCAAATCTTCCGCCGCTTTTTTCACCCTTATCGAATGTTCGGCTGTTTTTTCGTGGTTATGGCGTCTCAAAAATTCAAGGGCATCTGAACATACATCGCCTGTGCAGCGAACTTCCATCTCTATTCCTTCAATATTCATCAGCGATTCTCCTTTTTGATGTTATTTCATGATAAACAAAACACATTCGTTATCTTATCATAACATTGACAAATCCTAGAACATACAATTAAAATATTTTGTTAACCGGAAAATAAAAAGAAGGGACTGTCGATTGACTATGTCTGAACTGACAAAACAGCTGATCTATGATATGTATGTTAAACTCCTGCACCTGAACGAACAAAAAGCGGATACTGATCTCAAGGCATTTTTAAAGCAGGCGGCAGAATCTGATGTTAAACGGCTCCCGGGGAATATGACGACGATCCATGTCATCAGCTGTATCGGTCATGATGAACCGATTAACAACACAGGCATCGCCAAAAAAATGAATTTATCAAAAGCAAATATTACAAAAATCAGTTCAAAGCTGCTAAAGGAAGGCCTTATTAAACGGTTTCAATTGACGGACAACAAAAAAGAGATATACTTCAGGCTGACGCCTAGCGGAAAACAAGTGTTTGAGCTTCATGAAAAGCTTCATCAGCAAAAAGCGGAACAGTTTCAGCGGTTTCTCGATTCGTTTTCTGCAGCAGAACAGGGAGCTATTTTGAAATTTCTTCAAGGTATGGCGCATATGGCAGAAACGGATAAGAAACAATAATAATATTATGTTAACTTGAAAAAAAGAAGATAAAACCGATTGACAAGAAAACCCTTCCAGATTATAGTTGAGCTAATAAGTTAGTTATCCAGATAACTAAGAGGTGAAGTGAATGGCAAGGCCGAATGTGACATCAAAAGAAACGTTAATTGAGGCGGCTAAGCGCCGCATTGCCGGACATGGTCTGGACAAATTGACGTTAAAGGCGGTTGCTGAAGAAGCAAAGGTGACACAGGGAACGGTTTACTATCATTTCCGGACAAAAGAGCAGCTTGTGTTTGAAGTGGTCCGCGACCTTTGCCGCGCGTCGTGGGAAAGGTTGAAGGCAAATGATAAACCCGCTGCCGAAAAGATAAAAGACGGATTGTCATCGGCGAAATCAAGAACACGGAAAGATGCGTATTACCATCAGTTTTTTTTAGAATTGGCCGTTTTAGGTTTTCGAAATGAAAAGATAAACGAACAGCTTGGAGAACTTCTCGAAGAGGAAAATGCGGTGTTGGCAGAACAGCTTTCCGAGATGTGGAAGCGTTCTCCTGTTGACGGGGTTTCTTTCAGCACGTGGGGCGTTCTTTTAAACGCACTAATCGACGGTCTTGCGCTTCAGTCGCTGATGTCTCCGGAATTTGCCTCTGAAAAAGTCTACGGGGAATTAGAGGCGGTGCTGCAGATGCTGACGGAAACCGCTGTAAAACAGCATGGAGGGGAGTAAAGGGAGATGGAGATGTTGACTGAAAAACTCGGTTTGACTCTTGTTTTTTCGTTTTTTTGCTTCTTGAAGCCGGAACTTTTGCCCTGCTATATGCCGTGATCCTCGCTTACCGGCGAGTTGACAAATCGAGGTTTGCGGCGGTTAAGCTTGGCATTGTAGGGTCGGCAGTCGGTTTATTTCTCGACACTTTTTCTTTATGGCATCATTCATGGATTCTCCCGGCGCTTTCAAAGGGCCAGGTGAGTGGATTTGCGGTTTGGATGGTCTTCGCGTATGCCATGTATTTGATGATACCGTTCATACTTGAAAAAAGAAGGTCTGCAGTTTAAATGTTTTATGTAAGATTCGCCCGCTTTATGCCAAAACGGGCGAACAGTCTTTAATCTTGCGGAACCGATTGTTCTGCATTGATGTATCCCGCACCGTAAACATTTGAATCGCGATCTTTCCATAAATCGGTTCCGTCTATTAACAGTTGTTTGATTTCATCAGGTTCTGTCCCCGGGGCTTGCTGAAGAATAAGTGCTGCAATGCCTGCGCAGATCGGCGTGGCCATCGAGGTTCCCGATAATATCATATAATCCGTGCCGACTCTGTTTGCTTTTTGCATCTTATCAAGGAAAGATCCGGGTGAACGAAGCGATGTAATATTTGTGCCCGGTCCCAGCAAGTCCGGTTTAACTTGACCGTAGATCGTAGGCCCTCTGCTTGAATAAGAGGCAACATCATCATCTTCCCGGCTGACTGTATCCCGGTCATCCAAAGCTCCGACTGTAATAATCTTGCTGCTGACGCCCGGGCTTGCAATCGTTTGCGCATCAGGACCGGAATTTCCGGCTGCAGCACATACAACAATGCCTGCGTCCCATGCTGCATGAACAGCTTTAACGACCGGATCTTCTTCCTCATTCTCGTAGCGTAACGCATCTGCCCCCAATGACATTGAAAGAATGTCGATCGGATCATCAGGATTTTCCTCATTGAATTGAATGCACCAATCGATACCTTGAATGACGGTTTCCAGCGTGCCGGATCCCATTTTGTCCAATACTTTTACACCGACAAGTTCCGCTTCAGGAGCAGGTCCGCGGTACTGACCCGATGAGGCCGCTCCGTTTCCGCATGCATCGCCGGCGCAGTGTGTGCCATGGCCATTGTCATCATACGGTTCTGTCCTTTGGTTGACAAAGTCTTGAAAAGCCCTGATCCTGCCTTCAAGATCTTTGTGAGGGTATATGCCCGTATCAATGACAGCGATTGTGACACCTTTGCCTGTCAGTGTCTGGTTGTTTCTGATCACCTCTTTGGCACGGCTTGATTCAACCGCTACGTCAAGGAGCGCTTTCACTTTGCGATTTAAATAAATTTTGCGAATGTCACCGCATTGAGATAGAAGCGATTGCAAAGAAGAAGGGGTGACTTCCGCGCTGCAGCAGCTAATGTTGGAGAAGCGATGCTTGATTTTGTTTCTTCTATTACTGCCGATCATTTCATTGACTAATTGATAGCCTTTATGGTGGCTGTCTTTTTCAAATTCAATAATGACCGGTATTTTTTTGTTCTTCATTAATATTTTTTCGAAAAATCCGTGTAAAAAGCAAGGTGTCCATTTAAAAGGTTTATAGAGTTTCAGCACGCTTTCTCTCAGTGGCCGGTCCAGTTTATGGGCGTTGGACCTTACCATTTGAACCATATAGGAACCGAACATCCTAGTTCCACCTCATCTCTTAGTTTTTTCTTCCTCTTAATCTATGAATGAAAGGGGGTTCCCGTAAAGTTGGCTGTCCTAAAACGGCGGCAAAAGAGGCCTGTTTCCTATTCGCTTCTGGAAGTGGGAACGGAAGTCCAGGGTTTCAACGAATCAAAATACATGATATTCTAGTCATGTCAATATCACCCTCTAGAAAGCGGCCAAAGGAGCTGAATTCATGGCAACAATCGAAGATTTTTTTAAACTTGATATTCGGGTTGGGACAGTTATAAAAGCGGAAGAGTTTCCGGAAGCGAAAGTGCCGGCTATTAAGCTTGAGATCGATTTCGGAGAAGAGATTGGCGTCAAACGTTCGAGCGCTCAAATCACAAAGCGTTATACACCTGAAAAGCTTGTAGGCCGGCAGGTGACAGCAGTCGTCAATTTTCCGCCGCGGCGGATTGCCGGGTTTAAATCTGAAGTTCTCGTTCTTGGCGGCGTGCCGGAAAAAGGCGACGTTATTTTGCTGGCGCCTGATCAAGAAGCGCCCAATGGAACGAAGATCAGCTGATACATAAAAGAGAGGCTCCCTCCAAACAGGAGGTAGCCTCTTTCTTATTTCACCTTGAATTTTTTCGTCAATTCTCGCAGATCTTCCGCCATCTGTTCAAGTGTGGCAGAGGACGTGCTGATTTCTTCCATTGAAGCCAGCTGTTCTTCCGCTGATGCTGCAATATCTTGTATTCCGGCTGTGCTTTCCCTTGAAACATCGGCGATTTCCTGAACGGCACCGGAGACTTCCTGCGAGCCTTTCGACAATTGTTCGACTGCCGCATTGAGCGTTTGCAGCTTGCCGGCGATCTCATTCGTCATGCCGCTGATTTCGTGAAAGCTCGTTTCTGTTTTCTCGGTTATTTTGAGTCCGGATTGGACTTCATCGTTGACCGATTGAAACATGTTGAGAGAATGTTCGATTTCTTTGACGATTTCCTGAATCAGCGCTTCGATTTCTTTTGCCGAATCCGCTGATTGGGCAGCAAGCTTTCGAACTTCTTCGGCGACGACTGAAAAGCCTCTGCCTGACTCGCCGGCGCGGGCCGCTTCAATCGCAGCGTTCAATGCCAATAGATTCGTTTGATCGGCAATTCCGTTAATGACCCTGAGAATTGATGTGATATCTTTCGATTTGCCTTCGAGACCTTTGACGACGCTCTCAGCTTGTTTGACAGATCGATCGATGGAGTTCATCTGGCCGACCGTTTTCTGAACGAGTTCTCCGCCGGTTTCGGCGATTTCTGTCGATTTGATCGATGATTCAGTAATCGATTCCGACACTTCGGTCATTTCGCTCAGATGATCATTCATTTGACTGAGCTGCTGCGAGCTGGTTTCGACTTTTTCATTCTGGCTTTCGGCCCCGTTAGAGAACTGTTCGATCGCAGAAGTAATATGTTCTGTCGCCTGGCTCGTCTGTTCCGCGCTTGCTGTCAGCTGCTCTGATGATGAGGCGACATTCTCAACCGATTCCTGAATGGTGCCGATCAGTGTGCGGAGCGATTCCGCCATATCATTGAAGCTTGTGCCGAGCTGCCCGAATTCGTCATTTGAACGCACTTCGATTTGCTGAGTCAAGTCGCCGCTGCTGATGTGCTTTGCAGATAGAACGAGCTGATTCAATGGCTTGCTGATCGCGCGAACAATAAAGAAAATGAGAATTCCACCGAGCACCAAAGCCCCTGAAAAGACGATCAGAGCCATATAAAAGACGGGCTTTGTCGCGTTTGTTATCTCATCGGAAAACATCGTCCCGGCGATTTTCCAGCCTGTTAATTGATTTGTGGCAAACGCCATTTGCTTTTCTTTTCCTTCAAAAGTATATTTGAATTCGCCTTTTTCTTTGCCGTAAACTTGGTCAACCCAGCCGCCATCGCCTTCAGTTCCGGCTTTAATCTTAGGGTGGGCGATATATTTTTTAGATGCACTTGAGATAAAAGCAAAGCCGTCTTTTCCGACTTTGACATCGTTTGTCGCTTTAATCAACTCGTCGATATTCAAGCTGAGCGCGGCGACGCCCGACCCGTCTTCATTCTGCTTGGCGATGGTAATGACCGTGTTGCCGGTGGCGGCAGAGGTGTATGGATCAGTGACGATGATTTCGCCTTTTTTCTCAACCGCTTCTTTAAACCAAGGTCTTTCCGCGGGATTGTAGCCGTCAGGCATTTTCGTATAAGGATGCTGCACGTAGACACCGTCTGCAGAGCCTGTGAACACGGCTTCTACACCTTTATTTTGTCTGGCGTATTGTTCAAACTGTTGTCTTAACGAAGTCTGGCCTTTTTCCTTGTATGTTTTTTCTTTGATCTCTTCACTGAAATATGTAACAGCATCCGCTTTTTTCTCAATGTTTTGATCGATCATTTCGTTTAATTGATCGACGCTGTTTCTTGCGCTTCTCATGATTTCATCTTCAATCGACCCGCCTGCCGTATAATAGGAAACACCTGAAAGGATTATAACAGGGAGCGTTAAAATCAATAAAAATGAGACCGCTAATCTTTTGGAAAGAGATGGATGCTTGAACCAGTCCAATATTTTTTTCATTCGCCAAAACTCCTTTTTATAGGTTACGAGATTAATATCGGACAATTTTCACACTTTTGCATTAAATTTTAAATTTCAGACTTCGAAATAAAATTCTCAACTAAGGCGAACGCAACAGTTTTCGGGATTGGCTGAAAAAGGGCTGCATAACTGTTGACAAAGTTTACCTTCGTTTATATACTAATCGGTAAATACAGTGAAAGGAATAGGTATAGGGGACATGAAGCAGTAATCTTATTT
Organism: Bacillus sp. B19-2; assembly: GCF_022832475.1. Classification (NCBI taxonomy): domain Bacteria; kingdom Bacillati; phylum Bacillota; class Bacilli; order Caryophanales; family Bacillaceae; genus Bacillus; species Bacillus sp. B19-2. Next base: position 1,189,038 of record NZ_JALHKQ010000001.1, on the reverse strand, counting down.
TCCATCGTTTTTTTAAATATGAAAAAACGGAAACTTGGAGAATAGGATGAGTATGCCCTTTTATACCTTGCATCAATTTCTGAAATTTGCATGTTTTTTGTCGTGCAAAGAATTGGGATCGGTTCATACCGCTTTCACGATGCGTATTTTGGCATGATATCCTCTCCGGGTTTCCGCGAGAGGTTTTTTGTTGTCAGCCAAAATAAAACAGAGGTGAACGGTATGACGATCTTAATGAAAATAAGAGGTTTGCAAAAAAGCTTTGGAGAGCAAACGATTTTAAAAAACATCGATTTTGACATTTCCAATCAAGAGCGGATTGGGTTGGTCGGATACAATGGAGCGGGGAAAACAACGCTCGCAAATATATTGAGCGGTCATATAGAAGCCGACAAAGGTACTGTTCAAACAGACCGGACGCTTAAAATCGGCTATCTGCTCCAGTCGATTGAGTACTCCGTTCATGATTTCAACAGCATCTTAACAGGCGATGAGGGCGGGAAATTATATCAGTTGGCCAGCCGTCTTGGCTTATCAAAGGTCCAGAGCTGGAATTCCGAACGGCTCAGCCATTTGAGCGGGGGAGAAAAACTAAAGCTTGCACTGGCGCACGTCTGGAAAACGATGCCTGATCTCCTCATCTTAGATGAGCCGACCAATCACTTGGATTTAAAAGGAATCAGCTGGCTCCTTGAAGAACTGCAACAATATCGAGGGGCTGTATTGATGATTTCCCATGACCGTTATTTCTTGGATCAATCCGTCTCCAAAATACTTGAGCTGGAAGATGGGAAATTGCACACTTACCAAGGAAACTATAGTGCATACCGGCAGGAGAAAAAACGGTTATATGAAGAACGTCTGCACCAATACGAAGTTCAGCAGAAACAAAAAGAAAGAATCGAGTCACAGATTGCAATTCTTCAAAATTGGTCGCAGAAAGCCCACCGTGACTCAACAAAACAGGGAACACAATCAGAACGAAGGCAGCTCGGTTTTAAAGAATACCACCGGGTAAAAGCCAAAAAGCTCGATAACCAAGTCAAATCAAAACTGAAACGCCTTGAACAGGAATTGGAAAAAAACAAAGCGGAAAAGCCACAAGAAGCTGTGTCTGTCAATTTTCAATTTTCATCGGGAGAAAAAAGGGGCAAGCGGATTATTGAAGCAAAAGACCTGACAAAAGCGTTTGACGGACGCACTTTATTCCAAGACAGCCATTTTTACGTTAAACATGGCGAGAGAATAGCGCTTATCGGAGACAATGGCTGCGGCAAAACGACCCTTGTGAAGATGATGTTGAATGCTGAACCTGCAACAGCAGGAACGCTATGGAAAAGCCGATCTGTAAAGGCCGCATATTTAAGCCAGGATGTCAGTGATTTAAGCGTTGATCAAACAGTGGCTGATGTACTGAATTTGTCTGACAGAGCCGAAATCGCAAATGCGCGGACCATTTTGGCCAATATGGGAATCAAAGAAAACCGCTTTCATGATGAAATCGGGACGTTCAGTCTCGGGGAGCGGACCCGGATCAAACTGGCAGGCATGATTTTAAAGGATTATGATCTGCTGATTCTGGATGAACCGACCAACCACCTTGATTTGCCAAGCAGAGAGCAGCTTGAACAGACATTGCTTGAGTTTCAAGGCACGATCATCATTGTGTCGCATGACCTGTATTTTACAGATCAATTGTGCAACAAACTTCTTGTATTTGAAAATGGGCGCATCATCCGCGTCGAAACCGGATTGAAAGATTATCGGAACAGAAAGAAACAGCGACATGCAAAACGCGATGAAGAGGAGCGGCTTCGCATCGAAAATCGGATGACCGCTGTTCTTGGAGAATTGGCCGGACTCACACCCCAAGACCCAAGATATCATGAATTGGATCAGGAATTTTCAGAGCTGGCCAAACGCAAACGGGCGTTTTTAGAAAAAGAATAAATGGACAGAACCATTTGTGTTTTTTAACACAGATGGTTCTTTTTTTGTTTGACGTGGTTTAAATTACCACCCATTATAGATGGCACCCAAGGTAATAATAGGATAAAAATGATGGACTTACTACAGCAATAAAAAAGGGTGATCAACATGTGGAAAACCATTGTTTCCTATTTTCCGGACTGGCTAGTCCTGATGCAGGCTTTTTTTGTCTTTTTCATCCCGTTTGTCATATCAAAAGTATTTCTGTGGCTTCGCACGGCAGGGGATGATTGATATGAGATGGTGGAAAGCAAAAACACGCAGATTAATACAGTCGTCCAACAAACCGGAAACACCTAAAAATGAAGTGCCGTCTTTGGAATCAACGGGGTATTTGACCGGCGATTTTGATCACGACCTGCAAGCGGTCAAAACAGCCTTGGAGAATAACTCAGACGTTCATTTCCGAGAATTCGACTTAGGGCGCACCGGCATCCGGGCGGCGATAATTTTTGTTGAAATGCTTGCAGATCAAGACCTGATTGACAAACATATTATGAAATCCCTTATGAATGATTTTTCCAAAGAATATAACATTGAGCTTTCATCATTAAGAAGCAATGCACCGGACTTAATCAAAAAGCAGATTTTATCAATCAGCGGAGTATCAGTGGCAAAGCATGTCAGTGAAATGGTGCCGGAAGTGTTGATGGGTACGGCCATACTGCTGATCGACGGTTCAGCGGAAGTTTTATTGCTGGGAACCGTTAAAAAAAATACAAGGAAGATTGAGGAGCCCGTATCTGAATCCTTGGTCAGAGGGGCGCGCATCGGTTTTACGGAAACGATTGGCACAAATACAGCCCTTTTGAGGCAGCAAGGAAAAAACCAAAGTTTGTCTATGGTTCAATTTCAAGTTGGGAAGCGAGCCGTCAAAAACCTTGTCGTTGCCTATATTAAAGACGTGGCTGAACCAGGAATGGTGGAAGAAGTCAAAAAAAGAATCGAAAAGATAGATATCGATGATGCGCTCGAATCAGGTTTCGTCGAGCAGCTGATCGAAGACAATTATCTCAGTCCATTTCCGCAGGTGCAAAGCACTGAACGTCTTGACAGGGTGATGAGTGCGTTAATGGAGGGAAGAGTGGCCATTTTATTGGACGGGACGCCTTTTGTTTTAATCGTTCCGGTTACATTCAGCATGCTCCTGCAATCGCCCGAGGATTATTATGAACGCTGGCTCCCGAGTTCACTGATCCGCATCATGCGAATCGGCGCAGCCATGATGTCGCTTCTTGGCCCCGCTTTATATATTTCCTTTATTTCGTTTCATCCCGGGCTGATTCCGAGTGAACTTGCGATTTCCATTACCGGAACGAGGGTGGGCGTACCTTTTCCATCGCTGATCGAAGCGCTCATTATGGAAGTGGCGATCGAAATTTTGCGCGAAGCCGGCCTTCGGCTGCCAAAACCAATCGGTCCGGCGATGGGAATCGTCGGCGGTATCATCATCGGGGAGGCTGCCGTACAGGCAGGCATTGTCAGCCCGATTATGGTCATCGTTGTTGCCGTTACCGCGATTTCTTCATTCGCCATTCCGCAATACAGCGCCGGTATTTCGCTGCGCATGCTGAGATTTGTGGCGATGTTTTGTGCAGCCATGTTCGGCTTGTACGGGGTGATTTTATTTTTCCTCATGCTTGCCAGCCACGCGGTGAAGCTGAAAAGCTTTGGTGTTCCATACGCAAGCCCGGCTGTCCCTTATCGTTTGCGCGATTGGAAAGATTTCATCGTTCGCATGCCGATACAGATGATGAAAAAGCGGCCGAAGATGTTAAAAACAGACGATTCGACACGTCAGTAGCAGAAAAAGGAGGGGGACGCTTATGATGGTCAGGCACGAAGAGCGCATTACCACTTCGCAAACAGCTGTTATCATCACCAATTTCCTACTTGGGACAGGGATCCTGACGCTCCCGCGAACGTCTGTTGACGAGGTGGGGACACCTGATGTTTGGATCACGCTTGTATTAGGCGGCTTGGTCGCTCTCTTGGCCGCGTTTATTATGGTAAAGCTCAACCATCAATATCCTGATAAAACCTTTTATGAATACAGTCAGGACATCATCGGCAAATGGATCGGCAGCCTGATCAGTTTGTTTTTCGTGTCTTATCTATTGGCCCATTCCGGTTTTCAGGTCCGTTCAATGCTTGAAATCATCCGTTTTTTTTTACTGGAAGGAACTCCCCGCTGGGCAATTGTGATGGTTTTTTTGTGGGTGGGATTATACTTGATCGTTGGCGGTTTAAGTTCGATCGCCCGGTTGTTCCAAATCGTGTTCCCCATTACATTCATTCTTTTTCTGCTGGTCGTGTTTATGAGTATCGGAATTTTTGATGTGGACAACTTGCGCCCTGTACTTGGGGAAGGAATAGGGCCTGTCTTAAAAGGAATAAAGGTGACCGCATTGTCTTTTTCAGGTGTTGAAATCATTTTGATCCTGATGCCCTTCATGAATCAGCCTCGCAAGGCCATTCATACGGTTGCGATCGGGATCGCCATCCCTTTGCTTTTCTATATGATCACAGTCGTTATGGTGATCGGCGCCCTGTCTATAGACGGGGTGGTTTCACGGACCTGGCCGACGATTGATTTGATGAGAAGCTTTGAAATACCCGGTCTGATATTTGAAAGGTTTGAGTCGTTGCTGCTGGTCATCTGGATCATGCAGCTGTTCTGCACCTTTGTCATTTCTTTTTATGGTGCGGCATTAGGATTGGCCCAGCTCTTTAAAACAAATATTCGGCCGATGCTGTTTGCTTTGCTTCCGGTGATTTATCTCATGGCCATGATTCCGAAAAATATCAACAATATGTTTGCATTCGGAGACTTTATTGGAAACAGCGGCGTTTATTTAGGCGGCTTGGTCCCGCTCGTCCTGCTGGTGATTTCAAAAATAAGAAGGAGGAAACAAGGAACTGACAGAGGCTGATGATTGAAAAAGGAAAGGGGGGGATTTCTCCATGATGGTGAGTCAGCAAGACAAAATTACCGTTTCACAAACCGTCATCGTCATCACGAATTTTTTGCTGGGAACAGGCATCTTGACACTGCCGCGGACATCTGTGGAAGCGGTCAAGACACCGGATGTCTGGCTGTCTGTTGCATTCGGAGGATTGATTGCTCTATTAGCAGGTTTCATCATGGTGAAATTAAGCATGGAGTACCCCGAAAAAACGTTATATCAATACAGCCGCGATATTATTGGCAAGTGGCCGGGAAGGCTTTTCAGCCTGCTTTTGATTTGCTATTTTCTCGCAACGTCAAGTTTCCAAGTCCGCTCCGTTACAGAGGTTATAGGATTTTATTTACTGGAAGAAACGCCGCTTTGGGCGATGGCGATGGTTTTTTTATGGATCGGGATCTATTTAATAACCGGCGGTATCAATCCGATTGCCCGGCTTTATGAAATCATTTTTCCGATTACAGTTCTCATTTTTCTTGTCGTCATATTTATGAGCGTAAGCATATTCGATATCGACAATTTGCGGCCGGTTCTCGGGAAAGGGATCGTGCCGGTGGTGCAAGGAGTCAAGACAACGTCTTTTGCTTATACAGGCATAGAAGTCCTGCTGATCATTGTTCCTTTTATGAAAAATCCCGAGCAAGCGTTAAAAGCTACTTTGGTCGGGATTTCTTTTCCGATTGTCTTTTATATGATCACCGTTATTATGGTCATCGGTGCACTGTCGATCGATGGAGTGACATCCCGGACCTGGCCGACGATTGATTTGATGAGAAGCTTTGAAATGCCGGGGCTGATCTTTGAACGGTTTGAGTCCTTGCTGCTAGTCATCTGGATCATGCAACTATTCTCCAATTTTACGATCAGCTATTTTGCTGCTGCTGTAGGTCTGTCACAACTCTTGAAGAGAAGGATGGAACCAATATTATTCGGCTTGCTTCCGGTCATTTATCTCATTGCGATGACGCCGAAAAATATTGATCAACTCTTTCAATTTGGAGATATAATCGGCAACAGCGCCATCTATTTAGTCGGTGTGATCCCGCTCGTGCTACTGATGATTTCGAAAGTGAGGAGGCGAAAGTATGAAAAAAATTAGCACCATTCGCTTTTTATCGATTGTTTTACTCTTGTTTCTATTAACCGGGTGCTGGAGCAGCCACGAAATTGAAGAGCTCGGTCTCACATTTGCGATGGGGATAGACAAAGGCAAAGAAACCGAACTCGAAAAAAAATTTGACGAAATGGGAGGCGATTACCCGAAAAAAGACCGGATCACGATGATTTATCAATATGTGAACGAACAAGCCGCCGGTTCAAAATCGACCGGAGGAAGCACTGATCAAAAAACGTATATTAACATTTATGAAACGGGAGACTCGCTTCAGCAAATTAACACCGAAGTAGCATTGAGACAGGACAGACCTGTATTCAGTCCTCATTTAAAGGTGATTGTCATCGCCGCTGAACTTCTTCGCACCTATTCGCTCGCAGAACTGCTTGATCAGCCTCTCCGCGATAATGAAATCAGGCCGAGCAGTATGGTGATGGTCACAAGAGGGCGGGCGAGAGACACGCTTGAGCTGAAGGAAACTGGCGAAATGCCGGCGTTTCGTCTGCGCAAAATCGTCGAAAATGAATATAAAGCGAAAAAAATTCTTCCTCCTGTGACGCTTGCCAAATTGACAGGCAAAATGAGGTCAGGAACGAGCTATCTTCTTCAGAATGTTATCGGTACCGATGGAGAAGTCAAATATGCAGGAGCAGCCGCAATCAACGGAAAAACCAATAAGCTGATCGGCTATTTGGATGAACATGATTTAGAAGGGGTGATGTGGATCAGCGGTGAGGGAATTGGAGGCACGGTTAAAAGTTATGATCCGAAAGAAAAGAAGGTAATCGTATTTGGCGTCGAATCGATTAAAAGCAACATCAAGCCTATCGTTAAAGGAAACCGTCTTTCTTTTGAAGTGAACGTAAAGTCAGATGGATATCTGGCGGAAAACTGGAACACGAATGAAAAAGCTTTCGATGAAAAATTTTTGGAAAAAGCCGAGAAAATGACCGCGAAAACGGTGAAAAAATCGATGGAGAATATTACAAAAAAAATGAAAACCGAATACAAAGCAGATCTTGCCGGATTCGGAAACGAGCTGAGGATCAAGCATCCGAGGCTTTGGGAAAAACTAAAGAAAAATTGGGATGAAACCTTTACAGATATACCGATTACATTTCATGTTCAAATCGCGATTAAAGAATACGGAACCGTTGGGGATCAGTAACAGAAGTACTTCAAATCACGAAAGGCGGAGAAACGCGCAATGATCCGTTCCGAAGATAAAATCACGACTTCTCAGGCCATTGTTGTCTTTGTCAGTTATATTATGGCGGCCGGGATTCTATCCTTGCCGAGAACCGCTGCAGAAGAAGCCGGGACGCCGGATGTATGGATTTCCGTCCTATTAGGCGGACTTATCACAACGGCCGTCGGAGTGGTGATGACAAAATTAAGCCAGAATTATCCCTGCCAAACATTTTTTCAATATGGTGAAGACATTGTTGGAAAGTGGCTCAATATTGTGATCAGCCTGCTTTTCATTGACCATTTTATAGCGATTGCGGCTTTTGAAGCAAGAATTATGGCGGAAGTCATTACCTTTTTTTTGCTGCAGCAAACACCGATTTGGGTGATCGTCATGTCGATGATGTGGGTCGGATTATATGCAATAAAAGACGGAATGGGATCGCTTGCCCGTTTATTTGAAATCATTTTTCCGATTACAATCCTTTTCTTTTTAACCGTCGTATTTATGAGCTTTGGCATTTTTGAACTGGATAACCTGCGGCCAGTCCTCGGGAAGGGTGTCATGCCGGCAATAAAGGGGACAAAAGCGACAACGCTTTCGTTCATTAGCGCAGAAGTCATGGTGTTCCTATTGGCGTTTATGAAAAAGCCGAAAAATGGTGTCAAAGTCGTCGTCATGGGAATCGGCATCGCAATGCTCTTTTACTTAACAACGGTCGTATTTGTGATCGGGGGGCTTTCAGTTGACGGGGTGACCGCGATGACATGGCCGACGCTTGACCTCATTCGCAGTTTTGAAATGCCGGGCTTGATATTTGAACGTTTTGAATCGCTGCTTCTTGTCATCTGGATTATGCAGCTGTTTGCGACTTTTTCCGTCTCATTTTACGCTGCATCCCTGGGGCTCTCGCAAATTTTCAAAAAAAAGAGCAGACCGATCATGTTCGGTCTGCTTCCGGTGATGTATTTGCTCGCAATGACGCCAAAAAATATCGATGATGTATTTTCTCTCGGCGACATGATCGGCTATCAAGCGGCTGTTTTATTCGGCATTGTGCCGATTCCTCTGTTATTGATTTCGAAAATGAGAAAAAAGAAAACTTTGCAAAGCTAGATGTTCATCCCGCTTTGTTGACTCGCTTTTTAGCTCTCGGTTTCACCCTGTCATTCGGCATGAAAAACACGAGCAAAAAGGCGGCCGCTGCGGGGAAAATTGCCCAAGTAAACGTATGAACAATCGAATTTGACAGCGCCTCGGTGATGTGATTTAAAATATCCGGCGGCATTGATGCCCGGGCACTAGACAAAATCTGGTTGGCGTCATTCGGTGAGGCGGGATTTGAAGCGCCTGTGCTTTTAAACATATCTTCCATCTGTTCTGAAAATTGGTTTTTTTGAATCATTCCGAACATACTGGCGCCGATCGTCATGCCGAGAGAGCGCATAAAGTTGCTCGTGGAAGTCGCTGAACCGCGCTGTTCCGGACCGAAATGATGGATAGCTGCCATGCTTAATACAGAGAATGAAAAGCCGACTCCCAAGCCGACAACAATCATATAAATTGTTAATAATAAACGCGGAGTGTCCATGTTAAGCGTGCTTAATAAAGAAAACCCGCTGACGAGAACCAGTCCGGAGATGAGCATAATGTTCCGGTAGCTCATTTTTGTCGTCAAGAATCCGCCAAGCTGGGCTGATACGACAGAGCCGAGCATCATCGGCAAAAGAACAAGGCCGGAGTTTGTCGCAGAATCTCCGTACACACCCTGAACAAAGATCGGAATCTGGATGGTCGCCGAAATAAATGTCCCGCCGTAAAATAAAGCGACAAGCGTGCTGCCGGCAAACAGCCGGTTTTTAAACATATGAAACGAAATGATCGGTTCACTGGCCTTACGTTCGATCATGAGGAAGCAAATCAATAAGACGGCTGCACTTCCGAAAAGAGTAAGGATGACATTCGAATCCCAGGCGTATTTCTCCCCGCCGAGCTCCAACGCAAACATGAGGCAGACGACCGCTCCTACGAGCGTGATCGCTCCTAGCCAATCAATGCGATGCTTTTCATGCTGTTTCGTCTCTTTGTAAAATAGAAGAATGAAAACAAAAGAAACCATACCGAGCGGCAGATTCATATAAAAAATCCAGTGCCAGCTGATGTAGTCAGTGACATAGGCGCCGATGAGCGGTCCGAAAATGCTCGAAAGGCCAAAAACAGCGCCGAAAAGTCCAGTGATCTTACCGCGCTTTTCCAGTGGGAAAATGTCAAAAATGATGGTAAAAGCAATCGGAATGAGCGCGCCTCCGCCAATTCCTTGGACCGCGCGGTAAATGCTGAGCTGCTCAATGGTTGTAGCCGTTCCGCACAATGCTGATCCCGCCATGAACACGATGCTGCCAAAAAGAAAAAAACGTTTTCTACCATACATATCCGACAGCTTGCCGAATATTGGCATGCCGGCCATTTCGGCGACCATAAAGGCAGATACAACCCAGACAAAGCTGTCGAGTCCGCCAAGATCGCCGACAATTGTTCCCATTGCCGTGACAACAATGGTATTGTCCATCGAAGCCATCAAAATAGCGAGCAAAAGTCCTGCTACAACAAATCCTAATTTTTGATTTTGAGTTTGTGACAAATCAATCGATTCTCCTTTTAAATCAATTCGTTCTAAAGCAGCGTTTGGCATGGACGCTTCATCCTGTTATGATTATTTATATCAGAAAATAAATATCTTAGCTGCTAAGACATAATGATTTTATAGAAGGGTGTTACCGATGTCAAGAACAAATCATATTGAAGGAGAAGGGCTGCTCAACGAGCTGATACAGCAATTGAGGTTTCACAGCACCGCAACCATTTTTCTGCACGAGGCGATCGGCGAGAAAATCGGACTGAACGCAACGGATCATAAATGCCTTGAGATCATCTCGCGGGAAGGTAAAGTAACAGCGGGGGAGCTTGCCGCAAAAAGCGGGCTGACAACGGGAGCGATCACAGGCGTGATCGACCGTCTTGAGAAAGCGGGCTATGTCAGACGCATCAGGGATTCGTCCGACAGAAGGCGTCTATTAGTCGAGCTGATCCCGGAAAACCTAGAGAAGATCTCTCATATCTTTCAAGACTTGGCGCAAGAATCTGCCGGATTTTTAAGCCGATATTCAGAGGAAGAACTGCAAACCATTATCAAATTTTTGAAAAACAGCACGGCGTTTGCCGCCGATTATGCCAAAACTTTAAAGAAGCTAAAATGACAAAAAGACCGGTTTTGCATCAACCGGTCTTTAATACACGTTCATATTTTTCCAATTTGAACTCTTCCGGAAAAGAAAGTTGCTCCGCCGCCCATATCAGCTAATCGATCAGGCGTCAGTGCATTGACGAGATAATGCTTCCCATCTGCATCCGCCCATAATCCTTGGCTGACGGCCACACCCGGAAGGACGTGTTCTCCGACCGCAGCGGGCAGGATGCATGATCCGCGGTCATTCCAAACTTTCACCAAATCTCCGTTTTCAATGCCTTTTTCTTCGGCATCCTTTATATTCAAGTGAAGCTTCGGCTCCTTTTCTAATTTAGTATGCTTTTCATTGTTTGAAAAGGTCGAATTTAAAAAATTATGATTCGGTCCAGGTACAAATAAAAACGGATACTTGTCTGTTTCAACAAGCGGGGTATGAGTCGGCAGACCCGGGTAGCCGTGCTGTTCCATCAGTTTTGAATACAATTCAATTTTTCCGCTGGGTGTTGGCAGTTTATCAGGAAAAATCGTTTTCCGATTGGCTTTGACAAAATGCTTTTCAGTCAGGCTGTCGTAGTCAATGCCGTCGAGCCACGGATTATCAGGGCAGTCAAGCGCCTGTCTGATCATCTCTTCGTCGGAATCTTTCAGCGGTTCATCATCAAAGCCCAGCGCCTCAGCCAAAAGTCTGAATACTTCTGTATTTGACTTGCTCTCACCGTATTTCTCAATAACAGGCTGCTGAATTTGCGCATAATGGTGCCAATATGATGTATAGAAATCCGTATTTTCGAAAGCGGAAGAAGCCGGCAGGACGATATCGGCATACCGTGCCGTTTCCGTCAGGAATAAATCGTGAACAACCGTGAATAAATCATCGCGCTCAAGCCCTTTCCTGACTTTGTTCGCCTCCGGCGCGACGACGGCCGGATTGCTGCTGTACACAAACAGCGAACGGATCGGAGGCTCGGTTTCCAGGAGAGCTTTGCCGAGCTGATTCATGTTGATGACCCTTGGCGTTCTGCCTTTTAGTAAATCGGGACGCTGCAAAGCTTTTGTATTATAGGCCAAAAATGCCGTGTTGCCTTTGATCGCCCCGCCTCCTTTTTCCGTCCATTGGCCCGTGATCGCGGGCAGGCACGCGATGGTGCGAACGATCATTCCTCCATTGTCATGATGCTGAAGACCGTTGCCGATCCGGATCAGGGAAGGGGAGGTGCGGCCGTACAAGCGGGCGAGCTCGATGATATCATTCCGGGATACACCGGTGATTACCTCTACTGTGGCGGGATCGTATTGCAGCACATGGCGGCGGAGCTCTTCATGGCCGACTGTAAATTCATTCAGAAATGGTTCATCAGCCAAATTCTCCTCGAATAAGACATGCATCATGCCAAGTGCAAGCGCGCTGTCCGTGCCGGGGCGAATCGGAATAAACCAATCCGCCATCCGCCCGGTCTGATTTTTATGAACGTCGATCACAACGATTTTTGCACCGTTTTTCCGGGCTTTTTGAGCAATGGTGATTTGATGCATGTTGGTTGAGACCGCATTGATTCCCCAAAAGATAAACAGTTTTGTTTCCGTTGTATCTTCAGGGTCTGTGCCGATGCTTCCGCCCATCGTGTATTTATAGCCGACAGAACCGGCAGGAGTGCAAATCGCCCGGTCAAGCTGGCTCGATCCGAGGCGGTGAAAAAAGCGCCTGTCCATTCCTTCAGCCGTCAAGTTTCCCATATTGCCGTAAAAGCTGTAGGGCAGAATGCTTTCGGGACCTTCCTGTTCAATGAGCGACTGCCAGCGGGAGCGAATCGTTTCAATTGCTTCATCCCAGCTGATCGGTTCAAAAATCCCGTCTCCTTTTGGCCCCGTCCGTTTCAGCGGGGTTCTCAACCGTTTAGGATCATAAATACGCTCCGTCATATTGCGGACTTTATTGCAAATATTGCCCTGTGTGACCGGATGGTCCGGGTCGCCTTGTATTTTAACGATTTTTCCTTCTTTTTTATGAACGAGCAGCCCGCATTGATCCGGGCAGTCGAGCGAACATACGGATTTGAAAATCCCGTCTTTTTGATCAACAAATGACTCCATGGAATCCGTTCCTTTCCGATAAAATGAATATGATTCTAGCATTATATCACAAAATCTCGTCAATTCTGAAAATAAGAGCCGAAAGAATCACGGCAGAACAACGATAAAAAAGGATGCCCCCGGAAGGGCATCCTTTAAGTTTTTGTTTATTCTTGATCAAAATCAGGTGCGACCGCTTTTTTAATAAATAAAGCGGTAAAGAAAGCGATACAGCATAAAGCGAGAGCAAACCAGTAGGCATGGTGAACACCGTGAGTCATCGCTTCATTCACGATTTGCGGGCTTGCGGCTTCTTGTCCGGCAAGATAGCTTTTCTGGCCCTGGCTCATGATGCTGACGAACACCGAAACACCGAGTGCGCCTGCAACAGGCTGAAGTGTATTGGAAATTGCTGTTCCATGAGGATATAAATGTTTCGGCAATTCGTTTAATGCATTCGTCTGCGCAGGCATCATGATGGCTGAGATCGACAGCATCAAGATGATGTACACAATAATAAACGCCCAGACCGGCACCGAAGGATTGATCCTGCTGAAGAAAAACATCACGCCGACGAGAACGATCGTACCCGGAATGATGAGTTTTCTCGGCCCGAACTTATCGAATAAAGCGCCCATGGCCGGTGACATGAGACCGTTTAGCAAGGCCCCGGGCAAAAGTAAAAGCCCTGCTGCTTTGGCTGTAAAACCAAGCGGTCCTTGCAAATACATCGGCATCACGATTTCGGAAGCGAACATCGCCATAATGACAATCACAAATAGGCAGACCCCGCGCGTGTAATTTTTATAGGCAAACACACGCACATCCAGCAACGGTTGTTCAAGCTTCAGCTGACGAAGCACGAACAGCACGATACTGATCAGGCTGACGATGATTACACCGATGATCAGAGGGGACTGAAACCCTTCCGGAGCCTCTCCGGCACTGCTGAATCCGTATACGATTCCGCCGATCCCGATGGTCGAAAGAATGATCGATAAAAAATCAGCCCGCGGGCGCGTCGCTTCTCCGACATTTTGCAAATACTTCATCGCAAACAGAATTGAAAATACTGCAAAAGGAATGACGATAATAAACAGCCAGCGCCAGCCGAGGATGTCAACAATGACGCCCGAAAGAGTGGGACCGATCGCCGGAGCGAACATGATGACCAAACCGAACGTCCCCATGATTTTTCCGCGGACTTCAGGCCGATAAATCAGCAAGAGTGCGTTCATAATAATAGGGATCAAGAGACCTGTACCGACCGCCTGAATCATGCGTCCCGTCAAGAGCATCGGAAAATTCACTGCGCAAGCGGCGATGATGGTTCCGACTAAAAAAGTCGACATGACGCCGATAAACATCTGTCTTGTCGTGAACCATTGAATCAGTAAAGCGGAAACAGGCATTAAAACACCCATGACAAGCATAAATCCGGTTGCCAGCCATTGAACAGTCGGGGCATCAACGTGAAAGACTTCCATCAGCTCTGTTAATGCGATGTTCAACAGCGTTTCATTTAATATTGCAAAAAATGCACCAATCATGAAGGTGACTAATATTGCTTTAGAATTAAACTTTTTCTCCATATCAAACCTCCTGTAATACAATTTACCCAAAAACATGACGACAAATGATATGTAGGATTCCCGAATATCCGGAGTCCCAATTTGCTTCTTTCGTTTTTCATCTTATATAATAACGTGTCTCCACCGCCGTTCATCATTTTTCTTCATGATTGGCAACTATATGAGTATACTCGGTTTCACCCATATTTACAATAAAATTGTCAGGTTCATCTTTTCAAGTTAACGAGTGGATGATTATGAAAAGACAGGGAGGGAAGGGCATAGATCATCCGTTCAGTCAAATAAGTCCATTATTACGGTGTATTTTACCTTTATTGCGGACAGCTGTTCTGACTGAAGAAAATCATGCCCGAATCCTTTCCCTGATAGATAAAAAAGGTAAGAACTCTCCAAACCTGAAGAGTTCTTTTACATGCACTGTCGACTCCCGTATTCCTTTTCGCAGCAGACACCATTACAATATTTCGATATATCCCTCTGTACCGTGCACGCGAATTTGTTGCCCATCTTTTATCAGCCCAGTAGCATTCTCCACTCCGACAACTGCCGGCAGGCCATATTCGCGTGCGATCACCGCTCCGTGGGTCATTAATCCGCCGACTTCGGTGACCAGGCCTTTTATAGATACAAATAATGGTGTCCAGCCTGGGTCGGTAAAGGAGGTGACTAATATATCTCCATCTTCCAGATCAGCATTTTCCATGTTTAAAATGACACGCGCTCTTCCTTCTATCACTCCGGCAGAAACAGGCAGGCCTGCAATCGCATTAGCCGGCAAATTTTCTCGTTTGTACGCACCTGTAATGATTTCGCCATCAGACGTAATCACACGCGGTGGAGTTAATTTTTCATATGATTTGTACTCGTCTTTCCGTTTGCTGATGATTTGGTCATCTATTTTTTTTGTGCGTACGGCTTCGTGAAGTTCTTCAAAAGTGAGGTAGTAAATATCTTCTTTTTCATGAATAACGCCCGCTTGTACGAGTTGTTCGGCTTCTTTCAGTAACGCCTGCTTGTATACGAAGTAGCGACTGACTATGCCGTATTTTGGATATTCCCGGTAGCCGATGAAATTCCGAATGAGGTCGATCATTCGTTTTGTTTCTTTAGCTTTTTGTTCACCATCCGGTAATTGCTTCAATCGATCGATTAACTCTTGTTCTTTTTCCAAAGCAATCCGCCGCCCTTGTTCAAACTTTCGATTGCCGGCATTAGGCTCAAAGTTTTTAATATGACTAAGAATCATAGGGACAAGTGTAATTGGTTTTTCACTCCAGCGAGGTCTTGTAATATCGATTTCTCCGGGACACCGCATTCCGTATTTGCTGAGATAATCATAGATAGCGTCTTGGATTTGCTTTCCTCCATCAAACTTAACCAGTTCATCGAGAAAGTGATCTTCTTTTGCATGCTGCAAATAATCAATCACTTCTGGATAAGGGCGAATCACATCCGCCACATCCATCAGTGCCAGACCCATTTCCGAAGTAATATTGCCCGGTACAGATTGAGAAAGGGTATCAGCGGCGTTTTTTTCGCCTAGCCACTTGTTCATGTTTTCATTGATCCATGTTGTCGCATTTATAGCAGCCATAAACACAGCCGTACTTTGCGGGTCAAATACGATCTTCTTTAATTGCTGGATATCTTCCAGAATAAAATCAAACAAATCCGATCCCGATTTCGCTTGGATGTTTTGTTTTAACTCTTCGATCGATGTTTGATTGCGCTTCATCAAATCAGAAACGATTGTAGGATCGTTCTCGAATTGCGCCGGCATATCTGTTTGACCATTGCCCGGAATCGGTGCTGTTTGATCATTTGTTATCAATTTTATAAAATCTCGCTCGATTACGGTCATGAGCGCGTCTTTTGTAAGCGGATCTGCTCCAACGGTATTTAATAAAGTTTCCCGGCCGGCACGTGTCGTCAGCCTAGGCGCAACATCAACAAACAATCTCCCGCCGGCTTTACGCATAGGTGCAGGAGTAATTAACAGGTAAAAAGACAATCCTAACGGTTTAATAGGATCAGTCATCATTTGCTGATGACCAACAGATAGATAGACGTGATTTTCTTGATCATTCGCTTCAGGGATCGGGTATAAAGTCGTGATCGGCCGGCTCTGAACAATATAAAATGTATCATCAGCCAAACACCATTCGATATCTTGCGGCTGGCCGAAATGAGCTTCGATCTGTCTTCCGATACGGGCCAGCTGTAAAATTTGCCCGTCAGTAAGTGTTTGAGACATCTGCTGATCAGGATCGATCTGCTTTGTCTCTGTTCCGCCTTGTTTTCGTCCATAAATCGCCAATTTCTTGGTCGCTATTCTCTTATCGGCGATTTGGCCGTTTTGCACTTTATAACAATCGGCAGAGACCAAGCCGGAGACAAGAGCCTCTCCAAGTCCAAAGCCGGCATCGATTGAAAGCAGTTTCCGGTTGGAAGTTATCGGATCAGCGGTAAATAAAATCCCTGAAGCCTGCGGGAAAACCATCTTTTGAATGATAACGGATAAATAAACTTGCTTGTGATCGAATCCATTCTGCATACGGTAGATGACCGCGCGCTCCGTGAACAGGGAAGCCCAGCATTTACTGATATGCTGCAAGATCGCATCCTTGCCGATAATATTTAAATAGGTATCTTGTTGACCGGCAAAAGAAGCATGCGGTAAGTCTTCAGCAGTCGCACTGGAACGCACTGCATAAGCATGTTCCTCGCCATATTGGGAGAGATAGTGTGCAACTGCTTTCACAACATCAGAAGGAATTTCTGCTTCCATAATGATTTGCCGAATTTTCCTGCTGATTTCACCAATTTGATCCCGATCCTCAACTTTTAGCATGGCCAGTTGATCCAGCAACGCTTGGAACGTTTCGTTTCGATTGATGGCTTTTTGAAATGCTGCTGTCGTGACGCAAAAGCCTTCTGGTACTTGTATTCCTTGAATGTTTGATAATTCACCTAAATTTAACCCTTTTCCCCCGACAAGCAAAAGCTGTGTTTTTTCCATTTCGTGAAAACCGAGAACGAAATCACTCATTCTGCATCTCTCCTTCGAAAAAAATTTGACAAGAGCTTTTCAATATGTTAGACTTAAAGTATAAGATGGTATACCTATGACTATTAATCTAAAACATACGTGATCTGATTATATCATCGCGTCTGTTTTTATGCAATATGAAAAGAACCTGGTAAAACGATCCAGGTTCTTTTTTTGTTTCTTCAAGCAATCGAATATAACGATGGCCGATTTAATGGTCGGTTCGCAGACGGTTTATTCTTCGCAAGTCGTCATATTTGCAAAAACGCAGTTTATTTTCCTATAATTTAAACGTGTGATACATATAGAAAGGAAGTTTTTCATATGCAATCTTTACAAAACAAAACCGCTCTGATTACAGGAGGGGGAAGAGGGATCGGCCGCGCAACAGCGATTGCCCTTGCAAAAGAAGGCGTACATATCGGCCTTATCGGCCGTACAGCTGCGAATCTTGAAAAAGCAGCAGAGGGATTAAAGGCGTTCGGCGTAAAAGTATCTGTAGCCGCAGCTGACGTAAAGGATTTAACAGCTGTAGAACGTGCGGTCCAATCCGTAAAAGGAGAGCTTGGACAAATCGACATTCTCATTAACAATGCGGGGATCGGCGGGTTTGCAGGATTTCTTGAGCAATCCCCTGAAGAGTGGGAAAATATTGTCCAGGTGAATCTGATGGGGGTTTACAATGTAACACGCGCCGTTCTGCCTGAAATGATCGAAAGAAAAGCCGGCGATATTATTAATATTTCTTCTACAGCAGGCCAAAGGGGAGCAGCCGGGACAAGCGCCTACAGCGCGTCTAAGTTCGCGGTACTCGGACTGACCGAATCGCTGATGCAGGAAGTCAGAAAACACAATATCCGCGTGAGCGCCCTTACACCGAGCACGGTTGCGACGGACTTGGCAATCGACTCCAAATTAACAGACGGCAATCCGGAACGCGTCATGCAGCCCGAAGATCTGGCCGAATACATGGTCGCCCAGCTTAAACTGCACCCGCGCATTTTCATTAAATCAGCGGGCATGTGGTCTACAAACCCTTAAACAATCGGGAAAGGACAGGCTTGAAACAGCCTGTCCTTTTTTCATGCTATTTTTGCGAAAGGCGGACGGGGAGATGGCGGACGCCGAAGACAAACGGACTTTGAATCGCTTCAAGCTCCTCTGAGCTGTCCCTTTCCACTGATGCATGCCGAAGCAAGTAATCGAGTGCGACTTTCGCTTCAAGCCGGGCAAGGGGAGCACCGAGACAAAAATGGATGCCGAAGCCGAAGCTCATATGAGGGTTTGATTTACGATCAAGCCTAAAGCTGTCGGGATCGTCAAATTTCAGTTCGTCACGGTTCGCTGAAGCGACCCAGTTGATCACCGTGGAACCTTTTGCAATCCGCACGCCCTTGATGTCAAGGTCTTCAGCCGCCGTGCGGCCGATCGCTTGCACGGGCGGATAATACCGCAGTATTTCTTCAACAAAAACAGGAACGAGGGACAGATCTTGTCTTACGGCTTCCTGTGTGGCTTTGTCTTCGGCGAGATAGCGGACACTGTTTGCGATCAGGTTGGTTGTCGTTTCGTTGCCTGCGACCAAAAGAATGATGCAAAAATTCAGCAGCTCTTCTTCTGTCAGCGACTTGCCGTCAACTTCCGCCCGCAGCAAAAGCGAAATCAGGTCGTCTTTTGGCTCCTTTTTTCGCTGCTTGATAATGTTTTTAAAATAATCCGCCAAAAACCGATTGCCTTCTTCACGGCGTTTGTACATCTGTTCAGCGGCTTCAGCCGAGCGGTCTTCCGCACCTGCGACAAGGATGTCTGAATAATGTTTAAACATGAGGCGGTCTTCAGCCGGAACGCCCAAAAGTTCAGCAATGATAATGACGGGAAGGGGAGCAGCCAAGTCATCCACCACATCAAACAAATCCTTCTGCTTCGCTTCGTTAAATAAAAAAGCCGTCACTTCTTCGATATGCGGCTCAAGCTCTTTCACCGCTTTCGGCGTAAAAGCTTTATTAACGATAGCCCTCATTTTTGTGTGTCTCGGCGGGTCCATTGTTAATATGCTTTTTCCTTCCATATTACCGCCGCGCTTTGAAGAGAAAAGCTTCGGGTTTTTTAACACGAATTGAACGTCTTCATACGAAAAGATATCCCAGCATTTTCGCTCATCATCGTAACGTACAGGAGACGTCTTTCTGATCCGGTTATAAATCGGGAACGGAAACAGCCGGTCATTACGGGAGCTGATTTCCTTCATCGGAATCCAATTGGCATAGTGCTTGCTTGATTGAAGTGAATTTGAATTTGCCACAGTCAATTCTCTCCTTTAACATGAATCGTTTATACATGATGAACCGGTTCAATCTTTACGTTATCACTATTTTTACAACGGTTTCAACGGACATATCATGAAAAAATTGTCAATTGGCCGAAAGTATTGGATCTAAAAAAGGTAAAAAGGCGAGGTATGCTGAACAACTGCGGGAACATCAGCTCAGAGATGGATGAAAAAAACGAGGCCGCACCTGATCAGGTACGGCCTCGATCTTTCAGCTGACAGCTTCTCCCTGGGAGAACTGGCTGTTATACAAATCGGCATAAAATCCGTTCTCACGAAGAAGCTCTTCATGGCTGCCTTTTTCAATAATATCTCCGTTTTTCATCACAAGAATCAAATCGGCATCTTTTATGGTAGAAAGACGGTGGGCGATGACAAAACTTGTGCGGTTAGCCATCAGTTTATTCATCGCTTTTTGAATATTCATTTCCGTTCGGGTGTCGACACTGCTTGTCGCTTCATCCAATATTAAAATCTTCGGATCGGCTAAAATGGCTCTCGCGATCGTGAGGAGCTGCCGCTGCCCTTGCGAGATGTTTTGGGCATCTTCGCCCAGTACCGTATCATAGCCGTCCGGCAAGGTGCGGATAAAATCGTCGGCATAGGCGGCTTTTGCCGCTCTGATGATGTCTTCATCTGTCGCGCCTTCACGTCCGTAGGCGATGTTTTCGCGGATGGTGCCGTTGAACAGCCATGTGTCCTGCAAAACCATCGCAAACATGCTTCTGGCCTGTTCGCGCGACAGTTCGCTGATGTCGGTGCCGCCGACCTTGATGCTGCCTTTGTTTAATTCATAAAACCGCATCAGCAAATTGATGATCGTCGTTTTTCCTGCGCCAGTCGGTCCGACGATCGCAATTGTCTGGCCTTCTTTGGCATGGAGGCTTAAATCGCGGATGACCGGAACGTTTTCATCATAGCCGAAGGCGACACGTTCAAATGATACATCGCCTTTTAATGTGCCGGTATCGATGGAAGCCGGCGTCTCCTCGATTTCCTCGCCTTCGTCTAAAAGACTGAACACCCTTTCGGCGGATGCGATTGCCGATTGGATTGTATTCGCGATTCCGGCAGCTTGAACGAGCGGCTGGGAAAATTGCTGCGTGTATTGAATAAAAGCCTGCACGCCTCCGATCAAAAGGGTGCCGTTAAGAACGAAAATACCGCCGGTAATGCTGACAAATACATAGCCGAGGTTGCCAATGAATGTCATGATCGGCATCATCAGACCTGAAATAAACTGCGCTTTCCAGCCTGACTGGTAAAGACGCTCATTCACTTCATCGAATTGCTGAATCGCTTTTTCTTCATGACCGAATGCCTTTACTTCCTGATGCCCTGTGAACATCTCTTCAACGTGTCCGTTGATGTCGCCGAGTTCTTTTTGCTGCACGCCGAAGTGTTTCTGCGAAAATGAGGCTATAAATCGGACAGCGAGCATGCTGAGCGGAACCGTGATGAAGACGACGAGCGTCAGTACAGGGCTGATGAGAAGCATCATGACAATGATGCCGACTATCGTAATGACAGACGTAATCATTTGCGTCAGCGCCTGCTGCAGTGACGTATTAATATTGTCAATATCATTGACTGCGCGGCTGAGCGTGTCGCCGTGCGAATGCTTGTCATAGTACTTTAAAGGGAGCCGCGTCAGCTTTTCATTCACTTCCTGGCGCATTTCGTATATCGTTTTCTGGGCTACGCCGGCCATCAGGTATTGCTGCAAGAACGTAAAGAAAGCAGAAAGCAGATACAGCCCTGCCAGGATCATCGTGATCCTGCCGAGAAAGCCGAATTGAACACCGGTGCCTTCTGTAAAGCTGGCGAAAAGGGAAGAGGTCGCATCTCCGAGAAGTTTTGGACTGATGACATTAAACAACGTCGCCAATATTGCAGCACAGACAACGAGCACCAGCTGGAAGGTCCGCGGTTTTAAATAGCGGGCCAATCTCAAGAGGGTCTTTTTAAATTCTTTCGGTTTTGTCTCGTGCATTCCTTTTGGTATCGAGCCGTGATGCTTTTGTTGTTGGCTCATGCGCTTTCCTCCTCAGCCTGCTGTGATGCCACGATTTCCTGGTAAATGTCATTTTCAGCAAGCAATTGTTGATGGGTGCCGATACCGGCTATTTTTCCTTCATTTAATACGATGATTTGGTCCGCATCCGTAATCGTGCTTACCCTTTGGGCAACAATAATGACGGCGGCATCAGCGGTGGTTTTCTTCAGCGCTTTTCTCAGCTTTTGATCCGTTTTGTAATCAAGCGCGGAAAAGCTGTCGTCAAATAAATAAATTTCCGGTTTTCTGACCAATGCCCGGGCGATGGAAAGCCGCTGTTTCTGGCCGCCTGAAAGGTTGGCTCCGGCCTGCTCGATATCAGATTCAATGCCATTTTCCTTGCCTTCCACAAACTCGGCAGCCTGTGCCGTTTCAAGTGCTTCCAAAATTTCTTCATCTGTTGCGTCTTCTTTGCCAAATCGGATATTGTCCTTGATCGTCCCGCTGAATATTGAAGCTTTTTGCGGGACATAGCCGATTTTCGCGCGAAGCTCCTTTTGCGCCATCTTTCTGACATCTGTTCCGTTGACAAGCACAGACCCTTTTTCAATATCGAAAAATCTCGGGATCAATTGAAGAATCGTCGTTTTTCCGGCCCCTGTGCTGCCGATGATCGCAGTCGTTTCACCCGGTTTTGCTTTGAACGTGATATTTTCGAGAACGGGCTTTTCAGCTCCGGCATAACGAAAAGTCACATCTTGAAATTCCACATAACCGCGCAGGCCGCTGTCTTTCTGCGGCTCTTTCGGATCGGTAATCGAAGGCACTGTTAACAGCACTTCGTTAATGCGGTCGGCAGACGCCTGAGCCCTTGGGATCATCACGAATGTCATCGCAAGCATGATCAGCGCGATTAAAATCATGGATGCATATTGAAGAAAAGCCATTAAGTTCCCGACCTGCATGCTGCCTTGATCGATGCGGATGCCTCCGAACCAGATAATCGCGATGTTCGTGAAATTCATCATAATCATCATGACCGGGAATAGAAAAGCCATGATTCTGTTAACGGCGATACCTGTATCGCGAAACTCTTCGTTTGCCTTTTGAAAACGGGCTTTTTCTTGATCAACACGGTTAAACGCGCGAATGACGCGAACCCCCGTCAAACCTTCCCTGAGAACGAGGTTAAGACGATCCGTCTTTTTTTGAAGAACGCCGAATAAGGGAACAGCTTTCCTTGTAATGAGAAAAATCAGCCCCGCAAGGATCGGGAGAGCGGCCAGAAATATAATCGACAGCTTGGCATCTCTGGAAACGGCAAGCACAATACCGCCAACCAGCATTAACGGCGCTCTCGTCATCAATGAAAGCATCATGTTGAGCACATCTTGGACTTGCTTGACATCGTTGGTGGTACGGGTAATGAGAGAAGCAGAACCGATTTTTCCGAATTCATCCATTGAATAGTGTTCAACTTTAACAAACAGCTTGCGCCTGATATCTCTTCCAAAGCCGAGGGCTGTTTTCGAAGCGAAAAACGCTTTTCCGACAGTCATGATGATAGCCAGAAGAGAGCAGGCGATCATCCAGCCGCCGGTTCTCAATATGAATGGCATGTCGCCGTTCACGATTCCCACATCAACGACATCAGCCATTAACGTCGGCAAATAAAGCTCAAGCACACTGCTCAGCAAAGTAAAAACAGCGACAAGAATCACTTGCAGCTTATAAGGCTTTAAATATTTTAAGAGTGAGATCATTTTTCAACCTTCTTTTCACTTGTTTTTTCTCCGTGTTCGATAAACTCGGATAACTTATGAATCAAATCGGCGAACTGCCTGCTTTCATCCTCGCCCAGAAACCGGGTGAGCTGCAGGAACCACCGATCCAGCCCTTTAAGCGCATCGTCCGCCGCTTTTTTTCCTTCATCGGTTAAAAAAATCCGGACGATCCGCCTGTCATTCTCATCCATACGCCGAAAAACGAGTCCTTTTTTTTCCATTCTGTTCAACATCTGCGTGACGAAGGGGGAGGTGACATGCAGAGCGCGGCTGATTTCGGATGGCATTTTTCCTTCACCGCTTGCTTCATTTAAAAACATCAGCGCTTTTGCCTCAGTCTTTTTCCATTCAACTGCAGGAAATGACTGTTTCACTTCCGCATACCGCAGCCGTTTGAAAGCTTCGATCAACTGTATAACGGTCTCGCGGCTGACTTTATCTTGTTTCATAAAAGCACCTGCTTCTCCATTTTAATTAATTAAGTAAATAAACTAAAACACTGTATTATCATACATAGAACAACAAAAGATTGTCAAAGAAGAAACTTAGAAAAAAGAAAAACCCGATCATTGATGACATGATCGGGTCATTGTACGAGCTTCATAAAAAAATCTTTCATTTCAAGATGGCGAAGATGTTCCGGAACTTTTTCCGAACCGACGATGATCATCGGAGCCAAGCTATCCGTTTTATAAAGCGAGCCATGGCCGCCTCCGCCAAAATGGAGGGGAGACTTTTCGCCGGCAAATTGGAACCCGGGTTTCGCATCGGCGATCACAAACTGTCCACGATGCGAATGCATGGCGCTGTACAGGCGGGCAAGAGCATCCGGGTAATCGCCGTATTTGATCGATGCGCCGTCCGCTTTCATGTCCAATAAAGAAAAATCTCCGCTGATCGTCCATGACTGCCCGTAAGGATCTTGATAACCGCCTTCTGGACGAAACCGCAGCGGTTTTAAAGAACGCTTCGAATCGACGTATATCCAGCCGTTTTTTTTCCACGCTGTGAAAGCGATTCGTTCGTCTTTTTTCAATTCATTGACGGCATCTTGCAGCGGCATGTTTCGATCCGTGACATAAATGTATGCCATTCTGTCGTTTACCGCAAAAAGAAGCTGATCGTTTCGATCGGGGACTTCGTTTATTTTAGCGATCCGGTATCCTTTAAAAAGCGAATGAAGCCGGATGGCGGCCTTGTCTTTATCGCGTCCGATCGCTGTCTGCCCGCCGTCACCCATGATGACCCACACTTCTTTTTCGGCCGCATCGCGCCAAGAATCATATGCATTCAATATGCGCTGCAGCTGCTGATCCATTTTTTCGAGGCCTTTCATATCCATCGGGCCTTTTTTGTGTGCATCGTGGTCAAAATCGGGCAAGTAGGCGACAGTCAGCGCAGGAAGCTTCCTCTTTTTAATTAAATAGGCTATTTCCTGTGCCGTGAACTTGTCGTTAACGCCATAACCTTGCCAAATATGGTGGTAGGGGTTATCGGGATCGAGCTGGGCAAAGCGGCCGAATGAAAAAAGAGCCGGCCCGTTTACCGTCATATGTTCAGGCATCAATTTAAGCTTCTTGAGCGGGGGCGGGATGTTTAATTCGCGGCGGTCAGGCCCCCTGTATATGAGCCCGTTGATGGATGCCGACTGTTTTCCTCGCGCTTGCAAATCATCATGGACCGTTGCCGCCTTTCGGCTTAAATGACGGTGATTAAGAGAATATAGTCCGTCTTCGATCGTTTGTTTGATGCCTAGCGCGACGATTTCTTTTTTATCGCTCCCGTAATTCACGATTCTCTGTTCATCCTGGTTATACCAGACGAGCCCGGGAACGCGGTGGATATTCGGATAAGTTCCGGTGAGCAGCGTGCTGTCAATCGAGACCGACATCGTCGGATACGCGCTCACCACTTCAGGTTCATAATGACCGTTTTCAAGAAAGAATTTTAATGCCGGGGCGCGGCCTTCTTGAATCGCTTTTTTCAAAGGCTGATCCATCAAAGAGTCGATGATCAGGACAATGACCGGTTTTTTGGAAGATTTGACGGCCTCTGCTTCTTCATCCGGGAGCCCCAATTTTTCATCCCCGGCATTCAGCCATATAATAAATGAAATCAGCGCACATATAAAAATGACAAGTACAATGCTTAGCTTTTTCAAAACGGCCTCATTCCTTTAATCCCATCATATGCATATTCTGGCATGGGACGCCGGAAGTTATAGCTGGTAATAGGTTCTAAATGAATCACGGAAGCACTTGGGAAGCCTATTCAATTAGAAAGGAGGGTCAATGATGAAAAAGCATAAATGGTTAGCCGCATTTGCTATCATCGCAATTTTAGCCGTTATTGGCTATGTCGTGGTCAGACATCTTGAACCGGAATATGCATATATGCCTCCTAAAGAAAAAGTCATCTCAAAGGAAAAACGAGTGCACGGATACGATCTATGGGGAGCATTTACACCGGACAAGCCCGCCTCCGCAGGGGAGGGAGCTGTAAAGGTTGATGACCGCCTTCTCGACTTGGGGCGGGAGACGTTTTATAAGGAAACTTTCGGCAATGAAGTGTTTTTAACAGATATCACCGGACTGCTTGACGGTCCCATTACAGCAGCCAACATGACGAAAGCCATTGCCGGATTGAAAGGGAAAGGGACGACGAACTTGCGCATCGAATTGGCCGAAACCGTTAGGATCGGGGGGAAAACCTTTAAAAAAGGCGAGAAGATCGACACCGGCATTGATGTTGCAAAAGGGGCATACGCACCGCTCGGCATGCCTTTCAAATACGCTGACGGAAAAATCAAAGCCGGCATCAGCTGCGCGGCCTGCCACGCCGCAGTCGATCCGAAAACGATGAAGGTGATGGAAGGCGTGACAAATCCTGATTTAAATACAGGGCTGATGCTGGCGCTGGCGACAAATTCAGCGGCATATTTTACACATGCCGAAATTGATAACATTCAACAATTCATGAATGATAAAAGCCCTATGATCACCGCCAGAAACGGCAAAAAAGAACGCCTCCCCGATCCGGACCGACTCGAAGATGCAGTCGATCGTATCTTCCTGAAGTGGCCGAGAGGTTTTTTCGACTCGACGATCGATATGAAAAGCAATCCCACGCAGATTCCGGATGCTTATACATTGGGCGACCATCCGTACAGCTGGAGCGGTGCGGCAATGGCCGGTCCTTTTAAAGGCTTGACTGTGTTCAGTAATAATGTTCATGCGCAAAATTCGGACAGCCTCTCGCAAGCCCCAGCAAGCCGGGCGCTTTTCGGCATGAGCGAAGATGTTTATATCGGGACGATCCTGCAAAGAGCTCCCGCCTCAACATACAGGTATCAGCCGAAAAAAAAGGAAAGTCCGACTGCGTTTTTCAAAAAAGCCGATCCCACTCCCGGAGTACCGGGCGTCAACCAAATGGTCAAGCCGCCAAGCTTTCCTAACATCACATTAGCGGCGCCCGACGGCGTACTTGTGAGCTCACCCGGAGGAAAAGTGAATGAAGAAAACAACGCTGTATCCGCCTGGCAAAATACACTTAGACCGCCTGATCCGCGGCAAAAAACCGACAGACAAACCGTCAGGCGCGGCAGGCGTGTTTTTGAACAAGCGGGCTGCATATCCTGCCATGCCGGCCGGTATTTGACGAACAACAAGGTCATCTCGGCTGAAACAATCGGAACCGAGCCGACAAGGGCCCGGTCTTTTAAGAAAACGGAAAACATATTCGGGAAAAGCCTTATACATTCACCTGACACACCGGTGCCTCTGCCGCGCAAGCCAAAGATCCTGAAAGTCCCGACAGCCGGGTTTGACCCCGAACAGATCAAGCTTTCGTGGGCGCAGGGAGATTCCGAAGGTGGGTACAAAGTGCCGAGTCTGATCGGCGTTTACTGGCGCGCTCCTTATTTGCACGACGGAGGGGTTGCTGTGGGAAGCTCATTAAAAGAGACGGGCATACCAAATACGGTCATAAAAGGTAAACAGGCGGACCCTTATAACAGTTTGCTGGCGATGATCGACAGAGACTTAAGACAGCAGGTCGTCACAAGCAATTCGGAATCGCCCGACTTAAAAGCGGTCAGGGTAACCGGCAAAGGTCATGAATTCTGGATCGACGCCAAAAGCGGCTTTTCCGAACAGGAGCAAAAAGCGTTGATTCATTATTTAATCCATACCGATATGCCGAAAAAGTAAGGAATAAAATGAAACGATAAGCCGCCTGCTGAATGGCGGCCATTTTTAAATCTTCGTCACGGGAGCGGCGATATGATCGTCTTTTCGATCATTTGTGTGACGGAATATGTCATTCACTTCAGCGGTTTTGACGAGTCCAGGGCCGGTTCCAGGCTGCAGCCAGTGCAGGCGAGTCCGTTTTCAGACAGAAAAAACTGGCGTCAGTATGAAAAATCAGCATAAAAAAAGGGGATGAACATACATATATAAGATGCACTTTTTACAATAGAAGAGATGCGGCAGTAAATAAATGTGCAGAAAATTCAGATATTAATAGCTGTTTATGATAAAATGAAAGCAGCCAAGCTTTTGCGCCCGGCTGGTTTCGTTGTCATACTGGCTATTGGTATTGCTGAAGGCGAGAAAAAAACTTCTTTACGAACTGATAAAAGACTTTTGCAGAAGGGGAAAGTTCCCTGTTTTTAGGGGTGATGATTCCGACTGTGCGCTTTACTTGAGGATAATCAATCGGAATCTTCTTTGTAAAACGGGGAGCCGTTTCATTAAAGGCGCTTTCCGGCAAAAGCGTCACCCCCATATCAGCAGAAACCAGCCCTTTGATCGCATCCAAATCTTCGCCCTCTGAGGAAATTTTAGGCGTATATCCGACTTGCTTGCATGCATCAACAGCCATTTTTCGAAGGATGTATCCGTCTGGAAACAGCACATACTGATCATTTCTGAGATCGCCTAGATGAAGGCTTTTCTGGCCTGATAGCGGATGATTGATCGGCACGAGTGCCAAAAGGCTTTCCGAAAACAAAATGTCCCCTTTAATCTCAGCGATATTTGACGGAACAGGACCGAGAAAAGCCAAATCGATATCCCTGTTTTTCACCGCTTCGATTAAAAATTTATAAGATCCCTGCCTTAAAAGAAAAGCGACATTAGGATGCTCCTCTTTAAAAGCGGAAATAACCGTCGGGAGGAACTGGCCCGCAAGACTTGTCGGGAAACCGATTTTAACGGTCCCGCGATTCGGGTCCAAATACTCATCGATTTGTTCTTTCGCGAAATCGATCGCTTTCATCGCCGTTTTAATATGATCTAAAAACTGTCTGCCGATCGGAGTCAGCTTCACATTGCGGCCTTCGCGCTCGAACAAATCAACACCGAGCTCTTCTTCGAGATTGGCGATTTGCCTGCTGATCGCCGACTGAGCGACGTGAAGGTGCATGGCCGCTTCCGATACGTGCTCTCTTTCTGCAACTTCCATAAAATAATGCAATTGGCGTAATTCCATCGTTGTTTCACCTGCTCATCTCAAAATGAGATAGTTTTAATCTAAATTATATATTGTTTGTATAGATTTGAAAACCTACAATAGGATTAGAGTTTGTAAGATTTTATGACCGGGGACAAACGGGAAAAATGAACGGGGGAGAGGAACAATGACTTATAATCAACTACCAAAGGCACAAGGTCTCTACCGTCCTGAATTTGAACATGATGCATGCGGAATCGGCCTTTACGCTAATTTGAAGGGCCTTCCTACTCATGATATTGTCAAAAAAGGATTGCAAATGCTTTGCCAATTAGACCACCGGGGCGGTCAGGGCAGTGACCCGCATACCGGAGACGGAGCAGGCATCATGATGCAGATTCCGGATGCTTTTTTCAAAAAAGTCTGCGCCGGTTTGAACTTGCCTGAAAAAGGACGCTACGGCGTCGGGATGATCTTCTTTTCTAAGGATGACAGCGGGCGCGAAAAAACCGAAGCGCGCATTAACGAGCTGATCGAACAGGAAGGGCAGACGGTGCTCGGCTGGCGAACTGTACCTGTAAATGTCGGAAAAATCGGAACAGTTGCACAGGCAAGCGCGCCGGTCGTCCGCCAGGTATTCATCGGAGCAAATGAAACGCTGAAAGACAATCTGGCATTCGAACGGAAGTTGTATATCATTCGCAAACAGGCCGAAAATTGGGCAAAAGAACACGAGAAAACGTTCTATTTTGTCAGCCTCTCTAGCAATACCATCGTATATAAAGGACTTTTAACGCCCGAGCAGGTTGATGCTTTCTATGAAGATTTGCAGGACGAGGACTTCGTCTCAGCTTTTGCATTGGTTCACTCCCGTTTCAGCACAAACACGTTTCCGAGCTGGGAAAGGGCACATCCGAACCGCTATCTGATCCACAACGGGGAAATCAATACGCTGCGCGGCAATATGAACTGGATGAAAGCGAGGGAGCAGCAGTTTGTATCTGAAGCATTCGGTGAAGACTTGCCGAAGGTTTTGCCGATCCTGGATGAAAACGGAAGCGACTCCTCGATCTTGGATAACGCTTTTGAATTCTTTGTACTGGCTGGAAGGAAGCCGGCCCATGCTGCAATGATGCTGATTCCCGAGCCGTGGAACGAGAACCCGTACATGTCAAAAGAAAAGAAGGCATTTTACGAATATCACAGCTCTTTAATGGAGCCGTGGGA
This sequence comes from Bacillus sp. B19-2, assembly GCF_022832475.1. Lineage (NCBI taxonomy): Bacteria > Bacillati > Bacillota > Bacilli > Caryophanales > Bacillaceae > Bacillus > Bacillus sp. B19-2. Next base: position 1,159,035 of record NZ_JALHKQ010000001.1, on the reverse strand, counting down.
CGGCCCGACTGCGATTTCTTTTACAAACGGAAAACAGATCGGAGCCATTTTAGACCGGAACGGGCTCAGACCCGCCCGCTATTATGTCACTAAAGACGACTACCTTATATTTTCCTCCGAAGTCGGCGTGATTGATGTCGAACAGGAAAATATCTTATATAAAGACCGGCTGGATCCCGGGAAAATGCTTCTTGTTGATCTTGTAGAAGGGCGGATTATCTCTGATGAAGAAGTCAAATCCGAAATCGCCGGAGAGTTTCCGTACCAGGAATGGCTCAGTAAAGAACTGGTTCATGTCTCAAACGATATTGAGGAAACCGAAGAAAAATCTGTTCCTGACCTATTGACCCGCCAAAAAGCATTCGGTTTTACGTACGAAGATATTCACAAATATTTAATTCCTGTCATTACAGAAGGCAAAGATCCGCTCGGTTCAATGGGTCACGATGTCCCGCTGGCGGTATTGTCAGACCGTCCGCAATCGCTGTTCAACTATTTTAAACAGCTGTTTGCACAAGTTACAAATCCGCCTATTGATGCAATCCGCGAGCAGATCGTCACTTCGACATTGACATGGCTCGGAGCGGAAGGCGATATTCTCCATCCGAACGAAAGCAGCTGCCGCCGGATTAAATTGTATACACCGGTCTTGACAAACGCGCAGTTCAATTCTTTAAAAGGACTTGTGCATAAGGATTTCAAAAGCAAAACGATTCATACGCTCTTTACAGACGACTTGAAGAGCGGTCTCGAAGATATGTTTAAAGAAGCGGACAGAGCGATCGCCGAAGGCGTGACTCTCCTTATTTTATCCGACCGCAAAATGGACGGTCAGAAAGCGCCGATTCCTGCGCTGCTAGCCGTCAGTGCCTTGCATCAATATTTAGTCCGCGCGGGAAAACGTACGAAAGTCAGCATTATCGCCCAATCCGGTGAAGCGCGCGAAGTTCACCATTTTGCCGCCCTGATCGGCTACGGAGCGGATGCGATTCATCCGTACCTCACGTATGCGACATACAAGCAGGCGATCGAAGACGGAGCGCTCACCATCAGCTATGAAGAAGCCGTTACAAAATACAGCAAAAGCGTGACAGAGGGCGTCGTAAAAGTGATGTCCAAAATGGGTATTTCCACTGTCCAAAGCTACAGAGGCGCACAGATTTTTGAAGCGGTCGGGATCAGCAAAGACGTCATAGACAGCTATTTCACAGGAACGGCATCACAGCTCGGCGGAATCGGCCTGGACACGATTGCCGAAGAAGCGAAGCGCCGCCACAGGGAAGCTTATGAAGATACATTCAGCGAAACGCTTGATTCGGGAAGCGATTTTCAATGGAGAAAAGGCGGGGAGCACCACGCTTTTAACCCGAAAACGATTCACACGCTGCAATGGGCATGCCGTAAAGGTGATTACAGCCTGTTTAAACAATATTCGCAAGCAGCTGATGAAGAAAGAATCGGTTTTCTCCGCAATCTCTTCTCGTTTGATGAAAACCGGAAGCCGCTGCCGCTTGAAGAGGTCGAATCCGCTGAATCGATTGTGCGCCGCTTTAAAACAGGGGCGATGTCATTCGGCTCTTTAAGCAAGGAAGCCCATGAAGCGCTGGCGATTGCAATGAACCGTCTCGGCGGAAAAAGCAACAGCGGGGAAGGCGGAGAAGATCCGGCGCGCTTTACCCCAGACGCGAATGGCGATAACCGCCGCAGCGCGATCAAGCAAATTGCTTCAGGCCGTTTCGGTGTGAAAAGCCACTATCTCGTCAATGCCGACGAGCTGCAAATTAAGATGGCGCAGGGTGCAAAACCTGGAGAAGGCGGACAGCTCCCTGGCAACAAAGTGTATCCATGGGTTGCCAATGTTCGCGGATCTACGCCTGGGGTCGGCTTGATTTCACCGCCGCCGCACCATGATATCTACTCGATTGAAGATTTGGCACAGTTGATCCATGATTTGAAAAACGCCAACCGCGATGCACGGATCAGTGTAAAACTTGTCGCTAAAGCCGGGGTCGGCACGATTGCAGCCGGAGTCGCCAAAGCGACCGCCGATGTCATCGTCATCAGCGGCTATGACGGGGGCACTGGAGCATCACCGAAAACAAGTATTAAGCATACCGGCCTCCCGTGGGAACTAGGGCTCGCCGAAGCTCATCAAACACTAATGATGAACGGTTTGCGCCAACGCGTCGTATTGGAAACAGACGGCAAATTAATGACCGGCAGAGACGTTGTCATGGCTGCGCTTTTAGGAGCCGAAGAATTCGGTTTTGCCACAGCGCCGCTCGTTGTTCTCGGATGCGTTATGATGAGAGCCTGTCATTTGGATACGTGCCCTGTCGGGGTAGCGACGCAAAACCCTGAGCTGCGCAAAAAGTTCATGGGCGATCCGGATCACATCGTGAATTACATGCTCTTTGTCGCAGAAGAAGTACGCGAATTGATGGCCCGGCTCGGTTTCAGAACAGTTGATGAAATGGTGGGCCGCACGGATGTCCTTCGTGTCAGCGAACGGGCGAAAGCACATTGGAAAGCGGGTCAGCTCGATTTATCAAAACTGCTATATCAGCCGGAAGGCGCACGCACATTCCGTACGCCGCAAAACCATAAAATCGATGAATCGCTCGATCTTACGCAAATTCTACCCGCCGTCCAGTCAGCTGTTGAAAACGGCACGTCTGCGGAAGCATCTTTTGAAATCCGCAACATCAACCGTGTAACAGGAGCCATAACCGGAAGCGAAATTTCTAAGCGCTACGGCGAAGAAGGCCTCCCTGAAGATACGATTACGCTCCGATTCACAGGTTCAGCGGGGCAAAGCTTTGGCGCGTTCGTACCAAAAGGAATGACAATGTATTTGACAGGAGATGCCAATGATTACATCGGCAAAGGTCTTTCAGGCGGAAAAATCGCCGTCAAAGCGCCTGACGAATTCAACCCTGCATTCCGTGAAAATGTTATTGTCGGAAATGTTGCGTTCTACGGTGCCACAAGCGGAGAAGCTTATATTAACGGACTCGCCGGCGAACGGTTTGCCGTCAGAAACAGCGGAGTCAGCGTTGTCGTTGAAGGCATCGGCGACCATGGCTGCGAATACATGACCGGCGGGCGCGTCGCCATTCTCGGCGACGTCGGCAAAAACTTTGCCGCGGGCATGTCAGGCGGAATCGCCTACGTGTACACCGAAGACAAAAAAGCCTTTAAACGAAAATGCAATCCTGAAATGATCGAATTTGAAACACTTGAAGCACCTGAGGAAATCGCCGAACTGAAAACGATGATCGAAAACCATTACAGATATACCGAAAGCTCAAAAGCAGCTTCGATACTTGATCATTGGGAAGAGACCGTCGACCGGTTTGTGAAAGTGATTCCGAAAGACTTCAAGCAAATGATAGAGCGGATTAAAGAGCAAAAAGAAGCCGGCTTGTCTGATGAAGAAGCGCTGATGTACGCGTTTGAAGCCGGTACGAAGCAAAAGATTGAACCGTCTGCGGCTGCTTCATCAAAAGAAGCGGTGGCACAGTAAGAAAGGGGAGGGGAAAATGGGCAAAGCAACAGGATTTATGGAATTCAAGCGGGAAAAGCCTGCTGAACGCGATCCTCTCACACGGATAAATGACTGGAACGAATATTCGTCTCCATTTTCTGAGGAAGCATCGAAAAGACAGGGAGCGCGCTGCATGGACTGCGGCACCCCCTTTTGCCAAATCGGCATGGATATAGGAGGTTATACGTCAGGATGTCCGATTCACAATTTAATTCCTGAATGGAACGACCTCGTTTACAAGGGAAGGTGGAAAGAAGCGCTTGACCGCCTTCTGAAGACAAACAACTTCCCTGAATTTACGGGGCGGGTCTGTCCGGCTCCTTGTGAGGGCTCTTGTACAGTGGCGATTTCCGACCCGGCCGTATCCATCAAAGGGATCGAACGGACGATTATTGACAAAGGATTTGAAAACGGATGGATTCAGCCGCGGATTCCGAAAAAACGGAGCGGCAAGAAAATCGCGATCGTCGGCTCAGGGCCTGCCGGTCTGGCAAGCGCCGATCAATTGAATCAAGCGGGGCATTCGGTCACTGTTTATGAGCGCAGCGACCGCCCGGGCGGCCTGTTAATGTACGGTATTCCAAGCATGAAGCTTGAAAAAAGCGTTGTCGAACGCCGCATCAAACTATTGACGCAGGAAGGCATTGACTTTGTCACCAATACGGAAATCGGCAAAGATATTACAGCCGACGAGCTAAAAGAACAGTACGATGCGGTTATCCTTTGCACAGGGGCCCAAAAACAGCGCGATCTCTTGATTGAAGGCCGGGAAGCAAAAGGTGTCCACTTTGCCATGGACTATTTAACAGGCACTATTAAAAGCATGCTCGATTCGAATTTTAAAGATAAACAGTTTATCAATACGAAAAATAAAGATGTCATCGTCATCGGCGGGGGAGACACCGGGGCAGACTGTGTGGCAACGGCCTTGCGCCAAAAAGCGCGAAGCGTCGTCCAGTTCGGCAAACATCCGAAGCTGCCCGATACAAGAACCGCCGAAAATATGTGGCCGGAACTGCCGCATGTCCATTCACTGGACTATGCTTATGAAGAGGCGCAAGCAGCATTCGGCAGCGATCCGAGACAATATTCGATCCAAACGAAAAAGCTTGTCGCAGACAAAAACGGCCATTTGAAAGAACTGCATACGATTCAAATGAAAAAAGTAAAGAATGATCAAGGAAAATTTGAGTTTCACGAAATTCCGGGAACGGAAAAAGTATGGCCTGCTCAATATGTCTTTATCGCCATCGGCTTTGAAGGAACGGAACAGCCGCTGCTTGAGCAATTCGGGGTAAATACGGTGAGAAATAAAGTTGACGCAGCATACGGGGAATATAAAACGAATGTCGATGGAGTCTTCGCAGCAGGGGATGCGAGAAGAGGACAAAGTCTGATCGTTTGGGCGATTCACGAGGGACGCGAAGTCGCCCGTGAAGTTGACAAATATTTAATGGGGAGTTCTGTACTGCCGTAAAACAAAGGGGTATTCACATCATATAAATAAAGCCTGTCCTGCGACCTTCTTTAGGTTGACAGGGCAGGCTGTTTTTTTGTTTGATTCACAGTTTTCACCTGCTGATTCGACTTGCCATATCGTTATTTGTTCGAAGTTATACAAAGGCAATGATAAAAAATTGTGTACGTACTCCATTTCATGGTATATAACATAACCTAAATTATGCAACACAATAAAGGAGGCTATAACAGTGGAAGAAACTTATCAATATCAAGATGACTGGACGGATGCGGATAGACAGCAGCCTTATACTTATGGCGGCTATGGCGGCTACCCCTATCCGCGGCCAAGACCGCGCCCTAGACCGAGACCGCCGTTTTATCCGTATCCATTCTTCTATCCGTTCTTTCCTTTTTATCCATACTACCCTTACTACCCGTACCCTTGGTAATGGGTAAAGCGAAGCTGTCTGGTGAAACAGACAGCTTTTTTCATTTTGATGAATTTTTCAAAACGCTTCCACGAATAATAACAGCGATATGATAAAAGCTCTATATTTCCAAAAGAGAACAAAATTGGATGTGGTATTCGTGTCGTTATTCGTCAAAAAGACCAGCAAGGAAAAGCGATATTTGATTTTCGCATTCAGTGTCATTCTTCTCTATGTCCTTCCGCTTTACATATTAAATGAAGACGCTCATATCCGCGTGCATGACAACCTGGATTCCAACATTGCATGGTATAAGGTGCTGGCGGAAAGCGGTCAACTGCTCGGCGGTGTTAAAGCCGTTATTCCGCAAATCATCAACGGACTGCCGCGGGATGCTTACGGAACGGAATGGAGCGGCATTGTCTGGCTTCATGCCCTGTTTCCCTCGATGACCGCATACGCTATAAGCCAAACGATCACGAGGGTGTTTGCCTTTGTCGGGATGTATCTGCTGCTGAAAAGCCATGTGATTCGCGATGAAAAAGCGTATTTCATCAGAATCGCGGTATCGCTTGCTTTTGCCCTGACACCTTTTTGGCCTTCGGGAATGCTCAGCACGCTTGGCCATCCTTTCGCTTTATGGGCGTTTTTAAACATCAGGGCAGGAAGAGACTCATGGAAAGAATGGGCGACCCTTGCGCTTTTGCCGCTTTACTCAAGCTTTGTGCTCGGTTTCTTCTTTTTCCTGGCGGCCGTTTCGCTGATTTGGCTTTATGATTTGATTACAAAGCGGAGCTTTAACCTTCGCTTTCTCGGAAGCATCGCTCTCATGACAGGCATTTTTCTGGCGATAGAATACCGGCTTGTTTATTCGGTTTTCGCTTCAGGCGAAACGATGCATCGGGTTGAATTTATTTCATCCAGGCATGACATCCTTCATTCGTTTCGGCTGTCATTTAAAAATTTCGTGCTCGGCCACAATCATGTTATGACCGTCCATACGGCAGTGATACTGCCTTTGATTGTGCTCACTTTCGGGCTCGTCGTTGCGAGACAACGAAAAAAGCGGCCAAGCGAAGAAAAGCTGTTCATCTTTTTATTCATTTTAAATTATGCGCTTTCTTTATGGTATGCCCTCTGGTTCAACAAGCTGTGGGCGCTTCCCAAGGAAAAGATCAGTCTGCTTTCGGCATTCAATTTCGCGCGTTTTCACTTTTTGCGTCCTCTTGTGATATACGCATGCTTTGCCGTTGCATGCTACATATTGTGGAAAATGGGGAAGCGATGGCGGCGCTTCGTCCATGCCGCGCTGGTCGCCCAGCTGCTCGTGCTTATACCGTTTCATGAAGAGCTGACTTACGGCGCATACCACCACGCCCCGACCTTTCGGGAATTTTATGCATCAGATCAGTTCAAACAGATCAAACGGTTCATCGGCCGTTCTCCCGATTCCTACCGGGTGGCGAGCATCGGCCTGCATCCCGCGATTGCGCAGTATAACGGTTTTTATACACTTGATACGTATGCCAATATTTATCCGCTGAAATACAAGTATCAATTCCGGAAAATCATCGCCAAAGAGCTTGATAAAAATCCGGTCCTGAAGCGCTATTTCGATGAGTGGGGGAGCCGCTGCTACTTGTTTGTTGACGAGCTCGGAAAACATTACGCGTTCAAAAAGAACACGAAGAAAAAAATCACGAACCTCGAATTGAACACTGAAGCGTTCAAAAAAATGGGGGGGCGCTATATTTTTTCTTCGGTTCCGATTATGAATGCAGAACAAAACAAGCTGGCGTTTTTAAAGCGGTTCAGCCACCCGCAGTCCGCTTGGAACATCTATGTATATGAAGCGAAATAAGCATCGATAAGGAGGAAGCAAATTGAATCTTCAACAGCCTTTGCTGACAATCGTCATACCCTGCTATAACGAAGAGGACGTGTTTGCCGAAACCGCAAAACAGCTGACTGCGGTATTGGATGATCTCACAGCAGACAAACTGATCTCTGCAGAGAGCAAGCTTTTATTTGTCGATGACGGATCGACGGACCGCACATGGCCGCTGATTGCTATGGAAAGCACAAAAAACCGCTATGTGACAGGCTTGAAGCTGGCCCGTAATTCGGGGCATCAAAAAGCTCTCTTAGCCGGACTCGATAAAGCGAAGCAAAGATCGGATTGCGTTATTTCAATCGATGCCGACCTTCAGGATGACATTTCGGCGATTCGCCGGTTTATCGAAAAATATCATGAAGGCTATGAAATCGTCTACGGCGTACGCCGCAGCCGGAAAACGGATACATGGTTTAAACGAACGACAGCCGCATGGTTCTACCGGATCATGAATAAGCTCGGCATCCAGCTGGTCGATAACCATGCCGACTTTCGGCTTTTGAATAAACGGGCGCTTGAAGAGCTCAGCCGCTATGCAGAAGCAAATGTTTTCCTGCGCGGTCTCGTGCCTTTGATCGGCCTTCGGTCGGCCAAAGTTTACTATGACCGTAAAGAGCGGCTGGCTGGAGAAACGAAATACCCGCTGAAAAAAATGCTGTCTTTCGCTTTTCACGGGATTACGTCATTCAGTGTCGCTCCGATTCGTTTTTTTACCCTGATTGGCTTCTTCTTATTTTTCCTAAGCTGTATCGCAGGTATATATGCCATGATTCAAAAGATACTCGGCTACACGAATGCAGGCTGGGCTTCGTTGATCATTTCGATATGGTTTTTGGGCGGTTTGCAATTGATGGGGATCGGCATTATCGGCGAATATATCGGAACGATTTTCACCGAAGTGAAAAGAAGGCCGAGGTATGCGGTGGATATCGATTTGTATACGGAACGGCTCGGCCGGCGCGAACCTGAAAAACGGCCCGGAACGAAGCTCAGTTAATGACGGGCCAAACGGATTACCTAACTTTACAGTTCATTATGAATAAGGAAGGATGTACAAACTTATGGCAGAAAAACAAACCTCTGGCATGACGGTTGTCGCTATCGGGTCGATCCCATTGATCATGACGTTGGGAAATTCGATGCTGATTCCGATTTTGCCGAAGATGAAATCTGAACTTAATTTGTCGCAATTTCAAGTCAGCCTTGTCATTACCGTGTTTTCGATCACTGCAGCGCTCTTTATTCCGCTGCTGGGTTACTTGGCGGACCGCTTCTCAAGGAAAGTGGTGATTATTCCGTGCTTGTTCCTTTACGGGGCCGGCGGGATTCTTGCAGGATTTGCATCGACGACCTTTGCGAACGCCTTCCCGTGGGTGCTTTTCGGGAGAGGACTGCAGGGGCTTGGGGCAGCCGGTACAGCGCCGATCGCAATGGCGCTGACAGGAGACCTTTTTAAAGGGTCTGAAGAAAGCCGGGTGCTCGGTCTCGTTGAAGCCTCGAACGGCTTCGGAAAAGTGCTGTCTCCGATTTTAGGATCATTGATTGCATTGATCGCTTGGTTTTGGGTGTTTTTTGCATTTCCGGCTTTCTGTATTGCACCGATCATTTTGACTTGGATTTTTATCAAAGAAAAAGACAAGAAAAAAGAGCCGCCGCCTCTCGGAAAATATGTGAAAGGGCTGACAAGCGTTTTTAAACATGAGGGCAGATGGCTTTTCACCGCATATCTCGCAGGAGCCGTCTGTTTGTTTACTCTGTTTGGCATCCTCTTTTACTTATCTGATGTTTTGGAAAAAGAATTTCATACAGACGGCGTAAAGAAAGGTCTGATCTTGGCGATCCCTCTGCTTGTGATGTGTACAACATCATATATAACAGGCAGTAAAATTGGACAAAACCAGCGGCTGATGAAAAAAATGATGGTCATCGGTCTTGCTCTGATTACGATTTCCTACGGCACACTGTCTTTTTTCTCCGCGCTCATTCCTTTTATTTCGATCCTTGTCATCAGCAGCATCGGTACAGGCTTTGTTCTGCCGTGTGTCAACAGCTTCATAACCGGGGCTGTCGGAAAAGAGAGGCGCGGCTTTGTGACCTCGCTGTACGGATCGGTCAGATTTTTAGGCGTCGCGATCGGTCCGCCGATTTTCGGGAGGTTGATGGAATGGTCGAAACTCGGCATGTTTATGTCGATTGCTGGCCTGACATTAGTCGTCGGTGTGCTGGTGCTGACGATGATTCACGTCAAAAAGGAAGACACCAAAAAAGGGGAGAAAGGGCTGCAGCCTGCTGACGCAAGATAGAAGGGGAGGAAAAAACATGCGCATAGAAAAGGTTGACACATTTCCGCTGTTCCACAAGCTTTCCTCTCCTTACGGCGATGCGAACGGATTGAAAAGCTACAGAACGTGCTACCTGATTCGGATCACGACAGCTTCAGGCCTGTCGGGATGGGGAGAATGCGCGGATTGGCTGCCTGCATTGGATGCAGGCTTTAAAAAACGGATCATTCCTTACTTAATTGGAAAAGAAGCGGGCAATCGCACGGAGCTTGTCACCATCATCAAAAAGTGGCATCAACGGGCCGCCGCTGCTGTAAGCATGGCTTTAACGGACATCACGGCGAAAAAAGCAGGCCTTTCGGTATGTGAATTATGGGGAGGAAAACTGAGGGAGCAGATCCCGGTCTATGCGTCATTCCAATCGTATTCAGACAGGCCCGATTGGAGCCGCCATTCCCTCCGGCTCGTCGAAAAGGCTGTGCGGTCCGGATTTAAAACCGTTAAGCTGAAAGCGGGAGGCAAGGTGTTTTCCGAAGATTTGGCGCATATTCAGGCATTCCAGGAGATGGCAGGGCAAAACACCGGACTGATCCTCGATGCAAACCAGAGTTACGACCAGGCCGCCGCACGGAAGTGGGAAACGTGGTTTTCCGCCTGGGGCAACGTGCTTTGGTTTGAAGAGCCCATGCCGTTTGACGTCCCCGCTGAATACCGGATGCTGCGTTCAGCGCTTTCTGTTCCGATTGCCGGAGGAGAAAATGTAAAAGGCGCAAAACCGTTTTTGCCGATTTTTTTGGAGAACGCAATCGATATTGCTCAGCCCGATGTTATGCACTGTAACGACACAGACGATTTTCAAACCGTTCTGCAGCTTGCCAGGCATTTCGGAAAAAGGGTTTCTCCCCACAGCTATGACGGCGGACTTTCAAGAATGTACGCCGTTTTCGGACAAGCCTGTCTGCCGCCTTGGACCAAAATGGACGGAGAAGATATCGAACCGCTCGAATGGGATGCGATGGAGAATCCGTTCACACAACTCGTGCCTGTCAGCATAAAAAACGGCTGCATTCAAGTCCCGGACAAAATCGAAATCGATACAGAGCTCGTAGAAGCGTATGGATGGGACGGCTCGTCTTACATATGATAGCGCCAACTCGAAAAAATGTGATATTTTTCATTTCCCCTTACATATAGTAGGAAGAGGACAAGTTTCTTTAAAGGAGATTATATCCGTATGGGAAGAAAGCTCAAAATCGTACATGCTATCGTGTTGGGCAGCGTGTTACAGGGACTCGGCATGGCGCTGTTTTTGTTTCCGAACCATATTCCTTCAGGAGGCGCAGCCGGCATCGCTGTTTTGCTCAATTTTTGGTTTCAGGTTCCGCACGGATTAACCGTCTGGGCTGTCAACTTTTCGCTGCTTTTGACGGCCGTTAAATGGCTTGAACCCGTGACGGTCTTCGGGACGATGGGGGCGATTACCATGACGTCCGTTTCGGTGCAGATCTTCGAATCCTGCATGCCCTTCATGACGACGAACAATATCTGGCTGGATTTATTTTACGGATCCGTCCTTTTGGGGACGGGGGTTGGACTGCTATATAAATACAATATTTCGAACGGCGGTTTTGGTGCCCTGGCTTTAATGATATCGATTTACCGCGGCGGAAAACCGGGAACTGCGCTGTTTATGATGAACGCATTCATCTTCCTTTTGACGGCGTCTGTCATCGCCTGGGGAATCGTTATCCAAGCTCTAATCTGTCAGTGGATTTCGACGAGGATCATCGATGCGATTTATCAGATTCGCTTCCGTCCGTTATTGATGCCTATCGCCAGTCTCCGCAATAAAAAATAGGCCGCTCTTCAAACGACCCTAATCATATAAATAAAATGTATCTGATCGAAGTCCCAGTCTCAGCGTTTCAAGCGGAATGGCATCCTGAAACGGTATATTAGCCAAATTGGCGTCAGGACCGATTTTTTCAATGAAACACGTCTGCAGCTGTTTCGTCGGCGCTTCAAAAATTAAATCCCTTGAAGCGATGCCGGAATGAAGAATCTCCTCAATAAGCTGGGACCGCATTTCTCCATCGCTTTTGCACAGCCCGCTCGTGCCGCTTTCCCTCGTTTCCGTGATCACTTTCTCGGCCCCGGCTTCAAGATCTTCGAGGATGTAATCGATCCATTCGGCTGACTCCAGCTCACTGCTGAGGGCGCTGTCTTTGCTGCCGACTTCGCTGAACACGTGAAACTCTTTCGAAAAATCGGAAATAAAGCTTGCTTTATCTTTATTAGAGAGACGGACCGTTCCGTTTGATATTTCCACATAACGACATCCATATAATTTGCAGTAGCGATAGTAATCTTCAATTTTATCCTGGCTTAAAAACTTCTCAAACAATGTTCCGCCAAAAAAGAATTGAACGTCATTTTGCTTCAGACAATCGATTTTCTCAACCAAATATTTCGTAATTAAAGACGTTCCCCATCCAAATTTCACAAAATCTATATAATCTGCCGCTCCGTGAATCGTATCTTTAAAAAAGTTCAAGGGAACCCCGTTATCAATCAGGATGGTGATCCCTTTCAATCTTGGTTTAAGCTGCCTGTCGGGCAGTATCAGTTCAGAAGAAATCATTGATTACCCCTCACAATCTGCTGTATCTTTCATCCTTTTAGGTAAATGTCTGTCGGCCATTATCCAGCTGTCACAATAAGAATTCACCTTTTCCCGTTTATCGTTTCTCCCATTCATGTGTTGCCGTTCGGCAAGGAGTGATCTTCGTCCACCTCCCCATTAGGCAGCATGTTAGCCTCTTATCGCCTGACTTGCTTCTCAACTAGGTATCTATCCATTTTGTGAAGTCAAAGTAAGTATATTCGCCGTCCTTTCATATGGTTCCTCACCAGTTCTTCACAATGAAAACTGACGTAAAAAGAAGGCCCGCGACAGATTCGCGAAGCCCTTACTTCACATTAGAAAATATATCAGTATATCAAATCCGGATCTCTCACCGTCCGTTTTTATTTTTAGTGCCGCAAGACAGATGTAAGGATTGACTGATATGAATCGGTTATTTCAATTTGGCGCGCCGGGTCTTTCAGATATTCACAAAATTGCTGAAATCATAACAATTTCCAGATCACATTTCGTTTGAAAAGTGAATAATCTGCCTATATGTTCTTTCAGTTCATGTTTCGTATCAGGGGGTAAGAAAACCTTTAGGACGTATTGGGGGAAAATCGATGAACGATGTTTTAACGTATCACACATGGAATGAAAAAGCTTCTGAAGAGGTGATGGATACCTTCAGCGGCGAGATGGACGTTTTGAAATGGGCGTACAGCACATATCAAAAAATCGTTTATGCCTGCAGTTTCGGCGCGGAAGGAATCGTTTTGATCGACTTGATTTCAAAAGTTGTGAAAGAAGCGGACATCGTGTTTTTAGATACAGGACTGCATTTTCCGGAAACATATGAACTTATCAATAAAGTGAAAGATCGCTATCCGGGTCTGTCGATTCGCTTTTTAAAACCCGGCCTCTCGCTTGAAGAGCAGGAAAAACGCTATGGCAGCGAACTTTGGAAACGCCATCCGGACCATTGCTGCCGCCTTCGCAAAATCGAGCCGCTCAGAGAGCATCTGTCAGGGATGGAGGCATGGATGACCGGGCTGAGGCGGGAGCAGTCGGAAACACGGAAACATGTCCGTTATATCAACAAAGACGACAATTTTAAACTGATTAAAATCTGCCCCCTTATTCACTGGACATGGGAAGATGTCTGGACTTACATTAAGCTGAATCAGCTGACGTATCACAAACTTCATGATCAAGATTATCCGAGCATCGGCTGTGAGGTGTGTACGTCTCCCGTGGCAGACGGCGGCAATTTAAGAGCGGGAAGGTGGGCCCGTCAGGAAAAAACAGAATGCGGGCTGCATCAATTCCGGTAGGAGCTGGGTAAAAGATGACGATTACCATTTTGGCATTCATTATCGCTTTGTTTTTTGCCATGAACATAGGAGCGAGCGGAGCAGCAGCTTCAATGGGAATAGCGTATGGCGCAGGCGCCGTCCGGAAAAGGCAGGCGGCCTTGTGGATCAGCGGAATCGGTGTATTTCTAGGCGCCATGATAGGCGGAGGAGAGGTTGTGAAAACAATCGGTTCAGGCATTATCCCCGCGTCTATTCTCAATGTGCATATTGTCGTGATTATCCTCGGAGCATCTGCGATTTCGCTGTTTATTGCAAACATCGCGGGGATTCCCCTTTCAACCAGCGAGGTGACGGTCGGCTCGATTGTCGGGGTCGGCGTCGCGTTTCAAGCGGTATTTACCGATAAGCTGTTGGTGATCGTCATGTATTGGCTGATCATTCCGATTGCCGCTTTTTTTCTCGCTTTTTTCATTGGACAAATGCTGAAAAAAGCCGAGAAGAGGCTGCGGTGGCTCAAACAGCAAAAATGGGCGCGGCTGCTCACTGCACTAGTGATTTTAACAGGGTTTTTAGAAGCCTTTTCGGCGGGAATGAACAATGTCGCCAATTCCGTCGGACCTCTCGTTGGAGCAGGCCTCTTGTCAGTCAGCAGCGGAACGTTTCTTGGGGGGCTGTTCGTAGCTATCGGAGCCATTTGCCTTGGAAGCAGAGTCATTGAAACTAATGGGAAAAAAATTACCGAGTTTTCGCTTTTGCAAGGGTCATGTGTTTCCGGACTCGGTGCGTCCCTGGTCATCGGCGCTTCGCTATTCGGCATTCCCGTGCCGCAAACCCAGATTACGACTTGCAGCATCATCGGGATTGGCCTTTCTGAAAAGGGAAGGGCAATTTTTCGTAAAAGCGTGATTTTGAAGTTAATGAAAGTATGGGTTGTTTCACCGGTTTTTTCACTTGTCATTTCGTATAGTCTCGTGAAAATCTTTCTCGATTTTGATTTATATTCAGTGGCAGTTGTTTTATGTGTTTTTCTTGCCACTCTTGGATCTGTAAGCCTTATGAAACATGCCAGGCAGAAACAATCAGATGTCCGAAGAAACAGGGATCATATAAAGTCGATCGTTGGAGGAAGAGGGCGTAAAAGAGAGCCTGCCGCATGGAGGGACTTTAGTTAACCGGGCCGCCTGTTTAGGATGATCGGGACTAAGCGTTCCCGAACTGCCCGGAATCAGCCGGATTGAAAAAAGGCGGCCGTTCAGCTTGATCTGGTTCATTGCCTGATGATCGCGAGAAGCCAAGAGCAACCGTTTGATCCAAGAAGAGTTTGGCACGACGCCGCTATTTTTTGAAGAATACAATGGATGGGCAGAAGGCGCGGCGCAGCAGATGATCCTATTTCTCAGGAAAAGTATTCCTCTGGTTTAAACTGCATCCCGATTGTTAACAATGAAGAGAGAGATTCGGGAGGGAACCTTGATGGAATATGTACACTTGGTAATCGAACTGACGATAGGGTTTGCAGCTTTATTTCTGATGACGAAAATTCTGGGAAAAACCCAATTTGCCCAAATTACGCCGTTTGATTTTATTTCCGCTTTAATATTGGGGGAGATGGTTGGAAACGCGATTTTCGATCAGGATGTCACCATCTGGAAAGTCCTTTTCGCCATCCTCGTTTGGGCCATTCTAATCTATTCAATAGAAGTATTATCACAAAAAGTGCAAAACATCAGAGGTTTTCTCGAGGGCAGGCCAAGCATTGTGATCAATAAAGGAAAAATCGATTACAGCGCCCTCAAAAAAAATAAATTGGACCTGAACCAGCTGCAGACATTGGCACGTGAAAAAGGCTGTTTTTCCTTAAACGAGATCCAATATGCCATCCTTGAAACAGACGGTTCGATCAGCGTCCTCCCAAAACACAAATACGGGATGCCGACAAAAGAAGACTTAAACATCCCTTACAAACCGGTTCAGCTCCCGGTGCCGGTAATCCTCGACGGCGAGCTCGAAAAGAACAATCTGCATGAAGCCGGCTTTGATGAGCTTTGGCTGCAAAATCAATTATCAAGTCAAGGCATTACACAGTATCAAGAGGTGCTTTATGCGGAATGGCGCGGCGATGAAGGGCAGCTTTACGTTACAACATATTGATATTGGCAAGCGCGGGTTCGACAAGCTTCGAGCCCGCCCTTTTCTATTTGCGCTCACACGGCTAAAGGATCATACTTTTTTACCGGTCCGAAAGGCTGCCAATCTCTAAAAAATTCCGTTAAATCATTCAAACGGCCTTCAAATGGAGGAAAGACAAACGACAAAAAGTGCAATTGAAGCTGAAAAATCTACTTTCAGCCTTCTTTTTTCTTCAAAAATCTCCATTTTTCACATGACCTGCGCCGTCCAATCAAAACACGCAAACTTGACATAAATATCTAAAGTGTTAATATACTAACCGTGTTCGAAAAATACGAACAGAAATGCGAACAAAGGGAGATGTTAAAGATCTTTAATCAAAAAAACGTAGCTTTTATAGGGGCAGGATCAATGGCAGAGGGAATGATCTCAGGCATCGTTCAATCCAAAAAACTGCCTGCTTCGCAAATCTATGTTACAAACCACACGAACCACCGGCGTTTAGAAGAACTCCAGCAGAAATATGGAATACGAGGCGTCAGAAAAGAAGAACTTGACTATCAGAACATCGATTGCTTCATCTTGGCGATGAAGCCGAAAGATGCAGAGAGTGCTCTTATTTCAATGAAACCGCATATTCAACCCCATCAGCTTATCGTGTCAGTTTTAGCTGGCATATCAATTTCATTTATTGAAAACGAGCTGCACGACATGCAGCCTGTCATCCGAATCATGCCTAACACCTCAAGTGCAATCGGCGCATCTGCAACCGCCATGGCCGAAGGCAGCCATGTAACAGCCGATCTGTCAAAAACCGCGAAACAACTGCTTCAATGCATGGGAGAAGTCTATTCCATCGAAGAAAGCAAAATGGACATTTTCACCGGCATTGCCGGCAGCGGGCCTGCTTACTTTTATTATTTAATGGAGCACATCGAAAAAGCGGGAGCCGAGGCTGGATTAAGCCAAAAACTAACGAGGGAAATCGGCGCGCAGACATTGCTAGGCACCGCCAAAATGCTGTTGGAAAGCTCTGAAGATACAGCTGTTCTCAAAGACAACATCACTTCCCCTAACGGTACGACTGCCGCCGGTTTAAAGGCCTTGGAGGAAAGCGGCGGAGGCGAAGCGATCGAACAGGCGGTCAAACAAGCCGCAAAACGATCCAAAACCATCAGTCTCGAACTTGAACAATTAGTCGCAGCAAAGTAAGCACCCGTAACGAAGAAAAATACTACAGGAGTGATAAAATGACCTCTAATCAACAGAGGGTAGTTGTCAAAGTGGGAAGCAGTTCTTTAACAAGTCTTCACGGCGAAATCAGCAGCAAAAAACTCGAAAAGCTCGTTGAGCAGATCGTCCGCCTCAAAGATGAAGGGCACGAAGTCCTCCTCGTTTCCTCTGGCGCTGTGGCGGCCGGATACCGGAAACTTGGCTTCATCAACAGGCCGGATACATTGCCTGAAAAACAAGCATCAGCATCTGTCGGCCAGGGCTTACTAATCGAAGCGTATTCCAAGCTCTTTTTATCCCATGGCTATATCGCTTCACAAATATTAATCACAAAAAGCGATTTTTCAGATGAAAAACGGTACAACAATGTGAGAAATACGATGAATGTGCTGCTGAAACGCGGCATTATTCCGATCATCAACGAAAATGACACAGTTACCGTCAACCGGCTCAAATTCGGAGACAATGACACGCTTTCTGCTAAAGTGGCGGGTCTGATCGACGCCGACCTGCTGACCATCCTCTCTGATATAGACGGCCTTTATGACGCGAACCCGCGAAAAACGCCTGACGCCGCGCTCGTCCGGGAAGTAAATGAAATCACGCCGGAGATAGAAGCTTCAGCAGGGGATGCCGGAAGCGAAGTCGGAACAGGCGGCATGAAGTCCAAACTGGACGCTTTTAAAATGACAATGGCTTCAGGCATTAAAGGATTTTTAGGGCGTGCAGACACCTCCGGTCTGTTGCAAGAAGCAATCAGCGGGACTGCGAGGGGAACGTATTTTATTCCGAATGACGATTCACACACGCTCAACCATAAAAAGCAATGGATAGCATTTAACTCTGGACCTGAAGGAGACATCATCGTCCACAACGAAAGCAAAGAGTTTATTATCGACCGTAAAAAAAGCCTGTATCCTTCTAGTATTTACGAAATTAACGGCCGTTTCAGCAACGGTTCCGTCGTTCGAATCCTTGATCAGGAAGGAGAGGAAATCGGCCTCGGCGTCGTCAACTTTTCCTCATCCCAGCTTCGTAAATGGAAGAAGGATACGAATCAGGAAACAGCCGCTTCCTCACAGGCTGTCGTTGACAGAGAAGCGTTTGTCTGTCATTTAGAGCTATCCGTTCCGCTTTAAAAAACAAATCAAAGGAGGAATTGACATGACTGCGACGAGCGAGAGCATCAAGGCACAAATCGAAGAAAAAGCGATAAAGGCAAAAACGGCCGCAAAATCTTTGCGGCTGACAACTGAACAAGACAAGAATGAGGCGCTTGCAGCACTGGCCGAACACCTGAAACAAAACATGGGCTATATTCTCACTGAAAATGCCAAAGATATTGAAGCGGGACGAAAAAAAGGCTATGATGCAGCCTACATCGACCGCCTGTCGCTCAATGAAGACAGAGTTCTGGATTTTGCCGATGGACTGCTGGAAGTCGCGGAACTGGATGATCCGGTCGGAGAAACGCTATCAAGCTGGACGCTCGACAACGGGCTGAAGGCGGAAAAAGTCAGCGTTCCTCTAGGCGTCATCGGCATGATCTATGAAGCGCGTCCGAACGTGACTGTCGATGCGACCGGGCTCGCTCTAAAATCGGGCAATGCGATCGTTTTGAAAGGCGGCTCTTCCGCCATTCATTCAAATACAGCGATCGTATCGGTCATGCACCAAGCGCTGGAAACGACAGGCATTCCCCGCGATGCTGTTCAATTTATCGAAAGCACGGATCGAAGCGCCACGAAGCAGCTCTTCAAGATGAAAGAGCATATCGATGTACTCATCCCCCGGGGAGGCGGCGCCCTCATTCAGGAAGTCGTTGAGAACGCAACCGTTCCCGTTCTTGAGACGGGAGTCGGAAATTGCCACATCTATATCGACCGGGAAGCAGATCCTGAAAAAGCGATCAATATCATGATCAATGCGAAAACAGACCGCCCCGCCGTCTGCAATGCGCTTGAAACGCTGATCGTTCACGAAAAATGGCTTGAGGAAAACAGCGCAGCGCTTAGCAATGCTTTAAACGAACACGGTATTCAAGTTCACGGGGACGAACAGGCGGTTCAATGGATTCCAGGCGCGATACCAGCGGGGGAAGCCGATTGGCAGAACGAATATTTAAGCCTTGATCTCGCGGTTAAAGTCGCAGGAAGTCTTGAAGAAGCCTGCGATCATATCGAAACATACGGAACAAAACATTCAGAAGCGATTATCACCGAAAATCCGAAAACAGCCAAGGCTTTTCTGAATACCGTTGATGCGGCAGCACTTTATCACAATGCTTCAACCCGGTTCACCGACGGCGGCGCACTCGGCTTCGGCGCGGAAATCGGGATTTCTACACAGAAGCTTCACGCCCGCGGCCCTATGGGTCTGAAAGAATTGACCACATGCAAATATGTCATGAGAGGCGACGGCCATATCAGAGGATAAATAAAAAAGCCTGCATTGAAACTGCACCTGAATTGTCACCTGACAATCTTGAGGTGCAGTTTTTTTCTTCCGGCTGCATCCGCCGTATCACGGGAAAACATACAGGCGCAGTGGTATTTCTTCAAGCATCCTTTCTTTACATCCTTTCAATCAAATTACATAATGATCTATGATATAGAATTCAGAAGGAGAGTGTGCGTTATGCAACCCCCAACCGGAAAAACCTGTGTTCCGACCGGCGTGGAACTTAATAACACCGGTTTTGGATATACATTATCATTGATAAGCGGCAAATATAAAATAATCATTCTATATTGGCTGTCTGAACGCGAAGTTATGCGGCATAATGAGCTGAAGCGAAGCATCGGCACCATTTCCTTCAAAACGCTGAGCATTATGTTAAAAGAACTGGAGGCAGACGGCCTTATTATACGCAAGGAATTTCCCCAAATTCCCCCAAAGGTGGAGTATTCATTATCTGAACGCGGACGTTCCCTCTTACCTTTGTTCAATATGATGTGTGAGTGGGGAGAGAAAAACAGGCTGGGCTGACAGCCTGTTTCAACCGGAATGATTTCCGGTAAAAATTAAAGATTGTCAATAAAACGCAAATAATCCCGGGCGCTTATCTCCAATTCTCCTGCTCCCGGCCCGGGCGCTTCTTCCTCATTTCCGCCGGGCTCATTTTCCTTGCCGTAAAACGCAAAAAATGAACGATAGTCTGCATGACAATATCGGAATGTCGTTTCAAATGGAACTAATATTTGTTCAAGCGTATAGCGGTACCTTCCGTTTTCACAATAATCTTCTTCTTTAATTCCGGCGGATACACCTAATGCCACTTTACGATTGTTTAATCGATCACCTCCATTTGAACCATAAGCCCATCCGTAAGCCAATACATCATCAAGCCATTTTTTAAGAACAGGCGGACAGTTAAACCAATAGATAGGGAATTGAAAAACAAGATTGCCATGCGCTTCCACCAATTTTTGTTCTTTTTCCGCGTCAATGTTTCCATCCGGATAAACGTCGGACAATTCGTGAACCGTATACTTTTCCGGATATTTTTTGAGCTCCTCTACCCAGCACTTATTGATAACTGATGTTTCTAAACTTGGATGTGCAACGATAACCAGCGTTTTCAAATATTTTCCTCCTCCAGCATGTTTTCATCTTGAGTATAAAGTTCACACTGCGAATTTGTAAGTATGCACTTTTAGTTCAGGTACTTACGTAAAGGTAAGTATCAGTTGGTCATCAAACGGTGCGATTTTGCATGTCCAAAATCCTCTGGCATGAAAAATGCACTTTTTTAATATAATGTTACAAAGCTCTGCTGCCTAAGGAATTTGACGATCCAAAAAGGGGGTCACTTTATGAATTTTGAACTAACCAGAGAACAGCAAATGGTTCGCGAGCTCGCCAGAGATTTTGCGAAACAGGAAATTGCACCGCACGCCGAACATGTTGACAGGACAGGAGAATTTCCGGTTGAGACATTTAAAAAAATGGGGGAGCTCGGCCTCTTGGGGATTCCGTTTCCGGAAAGCTACGGCGGGTCAGGCGGGGATACGATTTCCTATGCGCTTAGCGTCGAAGAAATCGGCAAAGCGTGCGGAAGCACAGGTCTAAGCTATGCTGCGGCTGTATCGCTCGGGGCTGCACCGATTTATTATTTCGGCACCGAAGAACAAAAACAAGAATATCTCGTGCCGCTTGCGACGGGCCGGGCGCTCGGAGCATTCGGGCTGACCGAACCGAATGCGGGATCAGATGCAGGCGGCACCCGGACAAAAGCCCGCTCGGAAGGGGACAGCTATGTGATCAGCGGTGAGAAATGCTGGATCACCAATGCCGGATATGCCCGGACCGTCATCGTCACCGCCGTCACCGGAAAAGATGACAACGGAAAAAACATCATCTCTGCCATCATCGTTCCGACAGATTCGGAAGGCTTCACCATTAATAGCGAATATGACAAAATGGGTGTCCGCGGCTCCAATACATCACAGCTCATCTTGGACAATGTCCGCGTTCCAAAACAAAATCTATTGGGAAGCCCGGAAAAAGGGTTTAAACAATTTCTCAATACACTTGACGGGGGCAGAATTTCGATCGCCGCGCTGGCCGTCGGTATCGCTCAAGGCGCATTTGAGGCCGCGCTCGCATACGCACACGAACGAAAACAATTCGGCCGTCCGATCTCCTATTTCCAGGCGATTCAGTTCAAGCTTGCCGACATGGCTATGGAAATTGAGCTTGCCCGCAATATGGTGCTGAAGGCCGCCTGGCTGAAAGATCAAGGCCGGCCGTTTACAAAGGAAGCGGCTTTCGCCAAGCTTTATGCCTCAGAGATGGCGTTCAGGACATGCAATCAGTCCATTCAAATACACGGAGGATACGGGTATATGAAAGAGTACGGAGTCGAGCGGATGCTGCGGGATGCAAAATTAATGGAAATCGGTGAAGGAACTTCAGAAATTCAACGGCTCGTCATCGCAAGGCAGCTCGGCATAGGCAAACAAGCGTCAAAATGAAAACGCTTTCCGACAGAAAGGAGGGACAACGTTGGCAGAGCTGCTCCATTTGACTATCGGAAAATTGTTGGAGAAAACAGCGGCAAACGCACCTGATCACGAGGCTGTCGTCTATCCGGACCGCCGCCTCCGTTATACGTACCGGCAATTTGACCAGTTGTGCAGAAAAGTCGCAAAAGGGCTGATGGCGCTCGGTATTGAAAAAGGTGAACATGTCGCAATTTGGGCTTCCAATACTCCAGAATGGCTCACCGCCCAGTTTGCCTCGGCAAAAACGGGCGCGGTGCTTGTCACAGTCAACACGAACTATCAATTATCAGAGCTTGAGTATGTGCTGAAACAGTCAGATGCCACAACTCTCATTTTAATGGAATCATACCGGGGCACTTCTTACATTGATATCCTTTACAAACTGATTCCTGAATTGAAGGAGTCGGAACCGGGCAAGCTCGTATCTGAAAGACTGCCTTTCTTAAAAAATATTATTTTGATGGGAGATAAAAGGCATCCCGGCATGTACCTTTGGGATGACATATTAAAGCTCTCCGGGTCGGTAAGCGAAAAAGCGCTTGATCACAGGATGGAACGACTCAAAGAGCATGATGTCATCAATATGCAATATACATCAGGTACGACAGGCTTTCCGAAAGGCGTGATGCTCACTCATTCCAATTTGGCAAACAACGCGGCAAATATTGCGGAATGCATGAATTTATCGAGAAAAGACAGAATGTGCATCCCCGTACCCTTTTTTCACTGCTTTGGATGCGTGCTGGGGACTCTCGCTTGCGTCACCGTCGGCGCAACGATGGTGCCGGTGCAAGAATTCAATCCAAAAGAAGTGCTTTTCGCCGTTGAAACGGAAAAATGCACGGCGCTTCACGGTGTACCGACCATGTTCATTGCCGAACTGAATGATCAAGATTTTGCATCATATGACTTGTCTTCTTTAAGAACGGGTATCATGGCCGGTTCAAACTGTCCGATTGAAGTTATGAAAAAAGTGATCGATAACATGGGGATGTCTGAAATAACGATTGCATACGGACAGACGGAAGCATCACCGGTCATTACCCAGACGAGGGTCAACGATTCGCTCAAAAGAAGGGTCGAAACCGTAGGGCGCGCCTTGCCGAACGTTGAAGTCAAAATTACTGAACCGGGCACAAACCAGGAGGTTGCAAGAGGCGTTCAAGGCGAGCTGTGCACACGCGGCTACCATGTCATGAAAGGCTATTACAAAAATTCTGAGGACACGGCAGCGGTGATCGATGAGGACGGATTTTTGCATACAGGTGATTTAGCCGTAATGGATGAAGAAGGCTACTGCCGGATTACCGGGAGATTAAAAGACATGATCATCCGAGGCGGAGAAAACATATACCCGCGGGAAATAGAAGAGTTTTTATACAAGCATCCCAACATTCTCGACGTCCAAATTGTCGGAGTGCCTGACAAAACATTCGGTGAAGAGGTATCGGCCTGGATCAAACTGAAAAGCGGAGCATCCATGACAGCTGACGAATTAAAAGAATACTGCAAAGGTAAAATCGCCCGTTATAAGATTCCGCGCTATATCGCATTTGTCGAAGAGTTCCCGATGACGGCATCAGGAAAAGTGCAGAAATTCAAATTAAGGGAGCAGGCGCTTGAGCATTTTCAATTGTAATTTTCTCTTGCAAGTGCGACGAACTAAAATGAGGGACTCTTTTGTTTAACGGATCATCCGCACATGTAAACGGCTGCCGTGTAGCCTAAAGCTTTTAAAAGTGAAGCAAAACTGTATCTTGATTGGTTAAGGTACAGTTTTTTTATGAGCTTTTTCAAAAACACGTGAGACGATATTTTTCACGAATAAATAATGACAATTTATTTCCATTTCGCTCGGAGTGCGTTGAATTTTAGCACTGTTTTTTGAATAAAATGGTATAAACATCCTGATATTCCCTCCGTTTATTCATTCTATTTTGAGCTTTTCATATGTGATGAGCAGTAAAGACAAGAATTTTGAAGATGAGATCAAATAACCATTTTCTAAAAAATTATTGAATTTATTGTAAACATTGTTGTATTTTATCGAATTTGTATTACAATGATTCTCATACGTCTAATTTAGCCATATATTGTAATACAACCTGTAATTATTTTACTTTTTTATTCTCTTATATTTGAAATGGAGGGGTTCCATTGAACACAACCTACACTTTGACCCATGCTCAAAGGAGAGTATGGTTTACCGAGCTGCTCGATCCGGGAACAAGTATCTGCAATCTTGCAGCCTGTGTCAAATTCAGGGGCGCTATCGACCTTGATGTACTGCGGCGGGCTTTGGACTTTTCAGTTTCCCAGCATGATTCACTTCATTTTCAGCTGACAGAAGGGAAAGGGGAAGAGCCTGATCTTTATCTTGCTGAACATCACCCGCTTTCCATAGAGACAATTGATTTGACAAAGGCCGGCAAGTCCGAACGGAATAAGTGGATTGACGATCAGACTTCAATTCCGTTTAAGCTATTTCATTCACCGCTTTATCAATTCACACTGCTGGCGATTTCGAGCGAAGAAGTTTGGCTTTATGCAAAATTCCACCATATCATAATGGACGGTATTTCTCTTAATCTGCTAGGCAATCAGCTGATTGAGATGTATCAAAAAATGATTCGGAATGAACCCTTACCTCAACATCATGAACCTTCCTATCTCACCTATATCGAAAAAGAGAAGCAATACTTGCAATCTTCCCGGTTTGAAAAAGACCGCTTATTTTGGACAAACACTTACCACACCATTCCAGAACATTTCCCACTAACAGAAAAAGCCTTGCCTCAACAACAAAGCACCGCCGCTATAAGAGAAACCCTGACTCTTTCACATCCTTTGGCAGAATCAATCCGACACTTTTGCGAAAAGAATCAAATCAGCATTCTTTCTCTGTTTATGGCTTCGTTTTACATATGCATCAGCAGGCTGACATCCAGTAAGGATATTGTGATTGGAACCTATTACGGAAACCGCGCCTCCAGGCTGGAAAAAGACATGCTCGGTATGTTTGTGAGCACACTGCCAATCAGAATGGAAGTTGATCCTGATTGTGATGTTCTTTCCTTTGTCACAAGCATCGGAAAAGAACAGCTGTCAGTCATGCGTCATCAAAAATATCCCTACAATCTGCTGATGAACGAATTAAGGCATCAGCATGGTGATCTGCAAAATTTAATCGTCACTTCCATACAGTATCAGCCTCTTCAATGGCAACAAGCGGATGGCTTTGAATATGAAACGGCCATGTACTTCAGCGGGCGCACTGCAAATCAGCTGTCTGTTTCAATTAAAGAGCGCCTTGATACCGGTATCATACAGTTAAATTTTGATTATCAAACCGCTATGTTTACTGAACATGACATCAAACGGATTCAATCCCATCTTTTAACCGTTTTGGAGAAGGCGCTTGAGAAGCCGGATCAGCCGATTAAAAACATCGATATGGTAGAGTCCAACGAAAAGGAACGGATTTTATCTGTTTTTAACGAAACAGATTCCGTCAAACCTTTGGCGCCGACGCTGCATGGTTTTTTCACCCGCCGCGCGGCTCTGTCGCCGCACATGCCGGCGCTTCGTTTTTCCTGCGGTGTCTTAACGTACCGAGAGCTTGATCAGTATACCAATCAGCTCGCTGTCCGGTTGAAGAAAAAAGGCGTCGCCAAAGAAAGTGTCGTCGGCGTACTCGCCGACCGTTCACCGGAGATGGTGATCGCGGTGCTGTCTGTTTTGAAAGTCGGCGGCGCTTACGTGCCGCTTGATCCAGACTATCCTGAAGAACGGCTCAGATATATGCTCGCTGACAGCGGCGCCCGGCTTCTCGTCACAGGGCCGGGTTTGTCCGTCTCCGGATTTTCCGGGGAAACGCTTGAAGTTAACCTGTCGTCGTTTCAAGCAGAGACAGCGGAGACCGAACCGGTTTGCTCTCATACGGATGGCGGCTCACTCGCCTATGTCATCTATACATCCGGTTCTACCGGGACACCGAAGGGCGTCGCGGTTGAGCACCGCCAGGCTGCCGCCTTTTTGTCCGGGATGCAGCGCCAGTTCCCATTAACTGAAGATGATGTCATCGTGCTGAAGTCATCGTTTTCATTTGATGCTTCGATCTGGCAGTTGTTTTGGTGGATGATACCCGGCGCCTCCATGTATTTGCTTCCGCCGGGCTGGGAGAAGGATCCCGCTTTGATGACAGAAGCTTTCGTCAATGAAGGGGTGACAACGGCGCATTTCATCCCGGCGATGGCCAACAGTTTTTTAGACCAGGTGGAGATGGAAACAGAGGAGAAAAGGACAAGCCTTGCGAAAACCTTGAAACGCGTATTCGCCGGAGGTGAAGCGCTCGCTCCCCAGACAGCCGCCCGGTTTGCCCGATCTTTGCCGGAAACTGCGGTCATTCACGGCTACGGGCCGACAGAAGCTACGGTGGATGCCGCATTTTTTCAGTACGACCAAGAAAAAGACAGTGAACGGATGCGGCTTCCGATCGGAATGCCTGTACCGGGAGCCCGTCTTTATATTTTGGACAGTGAGAAAGCCGTCCAGCCCATAGGGGTGGCCGGAGAACTGTATATCGCAGGCGCGGGGGTCGCGAGGGGCTACTTGAACCGTCCGGAGCTGACGAAAGAACGGTTTCTTGATGATCCGTTTTATCGAGGGGAACGCATGTATCAAACGGGCGATCTGGCGAGATGGCTCCCGGACGGCACCGTTGAATGGCTGGGCCGCATGGACGGCCAAGTGAAAATCCGCGGCTACCGAATCGAACCGGGAGAAGTCGAAGCGGCGCTTCGCCAGATCGACGGCATAAGGGAAGCGGCGGTTATCGCACGGACAGAAGGGGAGGAAACCGCGCTTTATGCTTATATTGAAGGGCAAGACCAACAGACGGCACGGGCAGAGCTGGCCAAACGCCTGCCGGCCTACATGATGCCTTCATCCTTCATCGAGATGCGTGAATGGCCTGTCACTC
Source organism: Bacillus sp. B19-2 (assembly GCF_022832475.1). NCBI lineage: Bacteria > Bacillati > Bacillota > Bacilli > Caryophanales > Bacillaceae > Bacillus > Bacillus sp. B19-2. The sequence continues at coordinate 1,132,131 of NZ_JALHKQ010000001.1, read as the reverse complement.
CGAGCGGCAAGCTTGACCGCAAGGCGCTGCCCGCTCCCGCCGGAGCGGCTGAACGACACGCTTACACCGCGCCGCGAACCATCACGGAAATGAAGCTCGCCAAGCTTTGGGAAGAGGTGCTGAAATACGGCCCCGCCGGCACTCGCGATCACTTTTTCGAAGAGGGCGGCCACTCGCTGAAAGCGACAGCGCTCGTCTCCCGCATCGCCAAAGCGTTTGGCGTGCAGGTGCCGCTGAAGGAGATCTTCGCCAAGCCGACACTGGCAGAGCTCGCCGCTGTGATTCAGGAATTGGATGAAAGCCCGCATGCGGCGATTGAACCGGCGGAAAAACAGGACACCTACCCGGTGTCCTCGGCACAAAAGCGGATGTATGTGCTTCAGCAGCTGGAAGACGGCGGTGTCGGCTACAATATGCCGGCGGCGCTTAAGCTGACAGGACCGCTCGACCGCGCCCGGCTTGATGAGGTTTTCAGGCAGCTGATCCGCCGCCACGAATCGCTCAGGACGTCGTTTGAAACCGGGGCAGACGGCGAGCCTGTCCAGCGCATCCATGATGATGTCCCGTTTCAGCTGATTTTGGCGGCGGCTGAAGACTTTGTCCGTCCGTTCCGGCTTCAAGAAGCGCCGCTTTTCCGCGCCGCTCTTGTGCAGGAGGCGGAGGAGAGCCACCTTTTATTAGTGGACATGCATCACATCATTTCCGACGGGGTGTCTGTCGGCACCTTGATCCGCGAATTCAGCGAGCTGTACGCCAGCCGGACGCTTCACCCGCTGCGGATTCAATATAAAGACTACGCCGTCTGGCAACAGGCATTCAAACAAGGGGAGGCGTACAAAAGACAGGAAGCCTACTGGCTGAAGCAGCTCGATGGCGAGCTGCCGGTGCTGGAGCTTCCGGCCGACAACGCCCGCCCGGCGGTGCGAAGCTTTGCCGGAGATCATGTGTCCTTTTCACTTGATGCGGACACTTCAGCCGGCCTTTACAAGATCGCCCGCGACAACGGATGCACCCTGTATATGGTTCTTCTCGCCGCGTACAGCACGCTTCTTGCCCGGCTCAGCGGACAGGAGGATATCATCATCGGTTCGCCGATCGCCGGAAGGCCGCACAAAGACTTAGAGCCTGTCATCGGCATGTTTGTCAACACATTGGCGATCAGGACTCAGCCGGCAGAAAACAAATGTTTCAGCGATTTCTTAAAGGAGATCCGCGAAACGGCACTTGAGGCATTTGAACATCAGGATTATCCGTTTGAGGAGCTTGTCGACCGGCTCGATGTCGTCCGTGATATGAGCCGCAATCCGTTGTTTGACGTTATGTTCGCTCTGCAAAATATGGAGCGGGAATCACTGACTCTGCATGACTTGCATTTGACGACTATAGCTCATAACGCCCATAAAGTCTCTAAGTTTGATATGACTTTTTATGCAGCTGAAGAAGATCAAGAGACAATCCGTTTTGATGTTGAATTCAATACAGACATCTATCAGAAACAAACGATTAAGAAATGGCTTTCCTACTATATTCATATTCTCCATCATGTGATCGAACATCAGAACATTCATCTCGGAGATATCCATGTATTAGATGAACATGAGACAAGCTCATTCATTCACACATTTAATCAGACAAAACAAGACTACCCGAAACACGAAACGATCAGCCGTTTATTTGAATATCAAGCAGCCAAAACACCTCACGCCCCGGCCGTTATACATGATAGGCAAACCTTGACTTACCGGGAACTAAACGAACGGGCCAACAGAATAGCCGCTGCGCTTCGAGCAAATGGCGTCGGTTCAGAAAGTGTTGTCGCTCTATTAACAAGTCGCACCCCTGAACTTGCGGTCGGGATTCTAGGTATTTTAAAAGCCGGCGGAGCCTATCTTCCCGTCACTGAAGACATGCCGACAGAACGGCTGGAATGGATGTTGTCTGACAGCAATGCTGTGATGCTCCTCCAATCAGATCGATTAGAATCTCATATGGCAGGAAAACGGTTATTCATAGAAGACATCCAGCTTGAGGCCGGCATTTCAGCAAGCAATCCCGAACAGCAGGGCGGTCCTGATTCTCTCGCTTATATCATGTATACATCCGGATCAACCGGCACGCCAAAAGGCGTAATGGTTGAACAGCGCGGCGTCGTCCGTCTCGTGAAAAACAGCGATATGGCATTTTCACCTGAAGACAGGATTTTATTGACAGCGTCATTGGGATTTGACGCGATGACATTTGAAGTATTCGGACCGCTATTAAACGGCGCTTGTTTATACATCAGTGACAAGGAAACTTATTTAGATTCCGATCGGCTCAAAACATTCATACAGCAGAACGGAATCACGACTTTATGGCTGACATCATCCTTATTTAATCAATTATCAGAACAAAATGAACGAACATTTTCCGACCTGTCCAGATTGATTCTCGGCGGAGAAGCCCTGTCGCCAAACCATGTCAACCGCGTTCGCAACGCGGCGCCGGATCTCGCGCTATGGAATGGCTACGGCCCAACGGAAAACACAACATTCTCAACGTGCTTCCGGATTGAACACGAGTATAAGCATTCCATTCCGATCGGCCGCCCAATCGCTAATTCAACCGCTTATATTGTCAACAGCCGCGGGAGATTGCAGCCCGTGGGTGTCATCGGAGAATTATGCGTTGGCGGGGACGGGCTAGCCAGAGGCTACTTCGGGAGACCTGAACTGACGAAAGAAAAATTTGTGCCAAATCCCTTCGCACCTGGAGAACGGATGTACCGGACCGGTGATTTGGCCCGCTGGCTGAAGGATGGGACGATTGAATATATCGGCCGGGTAGATGATCAAGTGAAAATTCGCGGCTACAGGATTGAGCTGGGAGAAATTGAAGCAGCATTACGGCAGATTGACGGTGTCAAAGAAGCCGCTGTCATCGCGCGAACCGGTCCCTCAGGACATAAAGAACTCCTTGCCTATATGAGTCTGCAAGCGGAAATGAATATCGAGAAAGTCAGATCTCTTCTTTCTCAGCAATTACCCGGGTTTATGATCCCGGCGCATTTGGTTGAGCTTGCCGCCTTGCCTCTCACACAAAACGGAAAGCTCGACAGAAGAGCGCTGCCTGAACCGGAGACCACAACAATCAACACAGCATACACCCCTCCGCGCAACCAGCTGGAGGAACGGCTTGCCGTGATCTGGCAAGAGGTGCTCGGCGTTGAGAAAGTTGGGATTGAGGATTCGTTTTTTGAACTAGGAGGCGATTCGATTAAAGCCCTCCAAGTATCTGCGCGCCTTGGACGGTTTGACTTGAAAATCACGACAGGCGACTTATTCCGCCATCCAACTATTAAAGAAGCCGCACCTCTCATCCGCAAGACTGAGAGAAGTATAGATCAACGGCCGATTGAAGGAGAAGTACCTTGGACGCCCGTTCAGCGCTGGTTCCTCGCGCAGCATATCGAAGAGCGGCAGCATTTCAACCAATCTGTCATGCTTCACAGCTCAGAAGGATTTCAGGAACAGCCGCTGCGAACAGCTTTACAGCATCTTGTCATCCACCATGATGCCCTCCGTATGACAATCATCGATGACGGCGGCCAGCTGCAGCAATTTAACAGGGGAATTCACGGAGAACTTTACAGCCTGAACATAAGAGACCTTTCTAAAACGGCACAATGGGAGAACATGATTGAAGACGAAGTCGCTGATTTGCAGCGCAGTATCCATTTGCAAACAGGCCCGCTGCTAAAAGCAGGCTTGTTCAACACAATGTCGGGAACTTATTTATTTCTCACCATTCATCATTTAGTCGTCGACGGAGTCTCATGGCGGATTTTGCTTGAGGATTTATCGGCAGCATACAGTCAGGCTGCCGCAGGACAACCGGTTCAGCTTCCGCGGAAAACGGACTCATACCAATATTTTGCGAACCGGCTTGCCCAATACTCAGAGAGCAGCAAAATCATTCGCGAACAATCGTATTGGCGCACTGTTGAAGAAGAAAAAGCCGCTTTACTTCCTTGCGAAAAACTGCATATCGCTGCGGACAACATTCGGAAAACAGAAAGCTTTACCCTTTCCGAAGGAGACACACACGTTTTAATCCACAAGGTCAACAACGCCTACAACACAGACACCCAGGATATTTTGCTGACGGCAGCATCATTAGCCCTGTGTGATTGGCTGGGAGAGAGGAAACTGCGCATCGCGATGGAAGGACACGGGAGAGATCACACCCTTCCTGAATTAGATATCAGCCGGACAGTCGGCTGGTTTACCACAATATATCCTGTATTGATTGATTTACACGCAGCCGAAGGCGAGTTGGGGCTGGCGGTGAAAACAGTCAAAGATACGCTCGGCAGAATACCTGATAAAGGAATGGGATACGGCATTTTAAAATATTTAACAGCTCCAGAAAACAAAACAATCCAGTTCGGCAAACCGCCTGAAATCGGATTTAACTATTTAGGGCAATTCAATGATACAGAACGCCAACAAAAGTTCAGTTTTTCGGGGCTTGCAAGCGGGAAAGACATCACGTCCACTTGGCAGCGTGAGCAAATGTTGGAAATGAGCGCCATGGTGAGGCAAAATCAGCTATATTTCAATTTAAGTTACCCGCCAAGCCGGTTCCATACAACAACAATGAAACAGCTGCTGCACACGTTGAAACAATATTTGCACAAGATCATCAAGCATTGCGCCGGTAAACAAGAAACAGAAAAAACAATCAGCGATTTTAGCAGCCAATCGTTAACAGCGGAAGATTTGGACAATATTGCGAGCTTTGTCGAAGAACTGTAGGAACAGGAGGCAGGGAAAAAATATGACACAAAAACATGAGATTCAGGATATTTATCCGCTTTCTTATATGCAGGAAGGCATGCTCTTTCACACCCTTCTTAACAAGGACACACAGGCATACGTCGAACAAGCCTCATTTTCAATGACAGGAAAGGTTGACACCGCCATTTTTCAGAAAAGCATCGCTGTTCTGTGCGCCCGGCACGACATTTTCAGAACGATTTTTGTCAGTCAACATGTATCCGTTCCGCAGCAGGTCGTCTTAAAAGAACGGACGATCACCGTTGAAGAAAAAGATCTGACTCATTTGGACCGATCCAGCCAGCTCGCATTGATCGATGACGTCAAAAAAACAGACAGAGCCAAAGGATTTCATTTGCAAAAAGATGGATTGATGCGCGTCATTCTTTTCAAAACAGGAGAACGCGAATTTACATGCATATGGAGTTTCCATCACATCATTATGGACGGCTGGTGCCTCGGGATTGTCCTGAAGGAGTTTTTCCATATATACGCTTCCCTTTTGCACCAAACACCATTAAAGCTTGAGCCTGCTGTGCCTTACAGGAGCTATATTCAATGGCTGATGGAGCAGGACAAAGAAGCCGCCGCCCGGTACTGGGAGGGTTATCTTGAAGGATATGACCAACAGAGCCGGCTGCCGAAGCAAAAAAAAGCGGGCGCCAAAAACAGACAAGAAGAAGTCACCTTTACCCTTTCTAAAACAGTTACGGATAAGCTGAAAGAGCTGGCCGCAAAGGAAGAAGTCACATTGAGCACAATTTTTCACACGCTTTGGGGAATGTTGCTGCAAGCTTATAACCAGACGGATGATGCGGTTTTCGGTTCGGTTATATCCGGAAGACCGTCTGAAATTGCAGGGATAGAGCGGATGATCGGCCTTTTCATTAACACGGTGCCGGTACGCGTTACCGGTACAAAAGTGCCTTTTGTGAAACTGATCAAACAAGTGCAAAAAGATGCGCTCAATGGGCAGCCGTACAGCTACCACCCGCTCTATGAGATACAGGCGGAATCCGCCGTCAAACAAGGCTTAATCGACCATATTCTTGTTTTTGAAAATTATCCTGTTGAAAAAGAAATCGCACTGCTGAACAGCGGACAAGATGCAGAGGATCTCTTTCGCATTCATGATTTCAACATGGAAGACGAGACCAACTACAGCTTTTATCTGATGGTGGCACCAGGTGAAAACATTCATCTCAAAATGAGATTTGATTCCGGCAGTCATGAACGTTCTTTCATCGAAAACGTCAAAGGCCATTTGCAGCATATCATCGCACAAGTGCTGGAAAATCCGAATTTGACCCCGGAGGAATTGACGATCACAACACAGCAGGAACAAAAAGACCTGCTCAGCCCGTTGAAAATAGAGACTAAACAGCGTGAATATGAAACGATCCAGTCGATGTTCGAACGTCAGGCGGCACAATCCCCTGCTGAAAAAGCCATTCACTATGAAGGGCAGTCGCTCACTTATAAAGAGCTGAATGAAATGGCAAACAAACTTGCACGCCTTCTCCGAAAACGGGGTGTCAAACGCCAGGAGCCGGTGGCGATCATGGTCGAACGATCTCCCGCATTAGCGGCGGGAGTCCTCGGCATTTTAAAAGCGGGCGCGGCTTTTGTTCCGATTGACCTGAGCCATCCTGCCGAACGCATTCGCTATTGCATAGAAAACAGCGGCTGTCAGCTCATTGTATCACAGCGTCATATGGCGGCTTTAGCAAAGTCAGCCGCAACAAAACGATCTGTGACATTCATAGAAGAAGCAGATGCGGAAAGAGACGGAAGCAATGTTGAGACGGTAAACACAGCGGAAGATTTGCTTTACATCATCTATACATCTGGAACAACGGGGAAACCGAAGGGTGTTTTATTTGAACATCGAAATATGGCCAATTTGCTTCATGACCAATTTGAAAACTCACGTATTGATTTCAAAACAAATGTGCTCCAGTATGCATCTTCTGCGTTTGACGTCTGCTATCAAGAATTGTTTACAACTTTGCTTAGCGGCGGCACGCTTTGCATCGCGCCTGAATCAATCAAGCGCGACCCAGCTCAGTTGTTTTTGTTGATTAATACACAGCGAACAGAAGTCGTCTTTTTCCCGACGGCTTTTGTGAAGATGCTTTTTAACGAGGAACACTATGCGAACCACTTTCCAAACTGTGTGAAGCATGTCATCACAGCAGGGGAGCAATTGACGGTCTCGCATATTTTTAAGGCATTGCTAAAGCGGCGCGGCATACACTTGCATAATCATTACGGCCCGGCGGAAACCCATGTCGTCTCGACATGCACCATTCATCCTGAGGACGGCATCCCGGATTCTCCGCCGATCGGAAAACCGATCAGCCAAAACGCCTTGTATATCCTTGACAAATACAAACGGCTTCAGCCCTGCGGTGTAGCAGGGGAGCTTTATATATCCGGCGCAAGCGTCGGGAGAGGATATGTTAACAATCCAGTCTTGACAAAACAGACATTTTTGCCTGATCCGTTCAGAGCGGGAGCCGTCATGTATCGAACAGGAGATATAGCAAGGCTTCGTGCAGACGGACAAATGGACTATATCGGCCGGACGGATGATCAAGTGAAAATCAGGGGCTACCGGGTCGAACCGAAGGAAATTGAGGTGACATTGGCAAATCATCCTGCTGTTAAGGAAGCGGTTGTCCTGGTTCAAAAAGACAGTGAAGGGGAACATGAATTGTGCGCATACTACAGCACGCGGAAACCGATCGACCCTTCTGCATTGCGTCACGATTTGGCCGACGCCATCCCCGACTACATGATGCCAGTAAAATGGACTGCTGTGCCAGCGATTCCGCTTAACGTAAATGGAAAAGTCGATAAAAGCGCCCTCCCAGAACCAACATCATCCGCTTCCCATCAGTCATACGCCGCACCTCGCAATTTGAACGAGCTCAGGCTATCACAGCTTTGGGAAGGTCTACTGAAAAGAGGGCCGGTTGGCATCCGCGACAACTTTTTTGAACTGGGCGGCCATTCTTTAAAAGCAACATCGCTCATCTCTCGCATCGCCAAAGAATGGAACGTTCAGATTCCGTTAAGTGATGTCTTTGCCCATCCGACCGTAGAAGGGTTGGCAGCAGTCATTAGTGAAGCGGAGGAAAACCCGTTTGCTTCGATTCAGCAAATAGAGAAGAAGGAGACATATCCGGTTTCTTCCGCACAAAAACGGATGTATGTTCTGCACCAGCTTGATAGCGGAGGAGTCAGCTACAACATTCCGGCCGTTTTGGAGCTGACAGGCGCGCTCGATCGACAGAGGGTGGAAGCTGTATTTCGCGAACTGATCCGCCGGCATGAACCCCTTAGGACATCATTCGAAGCAGGAGAAGACGGCGAGCCGGTGCAGCGGATTCATGAAAAGGTGCCGTTTGCTTTTTCAAACGAATCTTCATCTGAATCATTTATCCGGCCGTTTGATCTTGGAAAGGCTCCGCTTTTCAGGGCGGGCTTAGTGACCATTGAAAAAGGACGATATCTGCTTTTAGTGGACATGCACCATATTATTTCAGACGGTGTCTCCATCCACTTGCTCATGCAGGAATTCAGCGAGCTGTATAAAGGACATGAACTGGCCCCGTTGCGCATTCAATACAAAGACTATGCAGCATGGCAAGAAACATTCAAAACAAGCGACATATACAAACGGCAAGAATCGTATTGGCTCAAACAACTGGCCGGTGAGCTGCCAGTGCTCGAGTTGCCGACGGACAAACCGCGGTCCGCGGCAAAAAGCTTTGCAGGTGACAGGGTTACGTTCGTGATCTGTCAAGAGCTTACATCACGTTTACAACAGCTCGCAGGAGAAAACAGATGCACACTGTATATGACGCTTCTTGGGATATACACCGTTTTATTATCACGGCTAAGCGGGCAGGAAGAGATCATCGTCGGTTCGCCGATCGCGGGCAGACCGCATGCTGACCTTGAATCCGTGCTCGGAATGTTTGTGAACACATTGGCTTTTCGAACACGTCCGGTGAGCGGAGTATCTTTCAAACAATATTTACAGGATATTCGAGAAACAGCGCTAGAAGCCTATGAACACCAGGACTATCCGTTAGAGGAGCTGGTTGACCGCCTCGGCGTTCAGCGGGAGATGAGCCGAAATCCGCTCTTTGATACAACGTTTGCACTGCAAAATATGGAGCGGCAACAATTGTCGATGGAGGGGCTTGAGCTTCGGCAGAAAGATATCAGCCACCCGATTTCTAAATTCGACCTGTCACTGTACATGGCCGAAAGCGGCGGACAGATATATTGTCAATTTGAATACAGTACAGATTTGTTTGAACGGAAAACGATTCAAAAATGGGCCGATTTTTTTAAAACTTTGGCTAAAAACACTGTACAGCATCCGGAGTTGGAACTGGACCATTTGTCAATCCTTTCGAAAAAGGAAGAAAGCGCACTTCTGCAAAACTTCAGCCCGATGCAAAAAATCGATTTCCCGCTGGATCAGCCGCTTTATCATCAGCTCGAGCAGCAGGCGGAAAAGACGCCTGATCGTCCGGCCGTTTTGGCGGATGGCGTCTCCATCTCCTACAGAGAACTGAATGAACGGGCCAATCAAATTGCATGGAAGCTGATTGGTCTCGGTATTCAACAGGAAGATGTGATTGCCGTGATGGGGCGACGTTCACCAAATATGCTGATTGGAATTTATGGCATTTTAAAAGCGGGAGCTGCTTACGTGCCGATCGACCCGGACTACCCTACAGAACGGATCCGTTTTTTAATGAAGGACAGCGGCGCAAAGACTTTGCTTGCAGAATCTAATCTTGCCGAAACATTGATGTTTGAGGAAACCATTTTGCCGCTAGATGGCGGGCCCGAGAATCACGGAGAAGCGGCAGCCAATCCGAATCTCCCGGTGCCGCCCGATGCCTTGGCCTATATCATCTATACATCCGGCTCAACAGGACGCCCAAAAGGCGTCATGGTGGAACACAGGTCCGCGGTCAATTTTTTATACTCACTTCAAACCCGCTACTCACTTAACGACTCGGACATCATTCTGCATAAAACGTCTTATTCGTTTGACGCTTCAATATGGGAGCTGTTCTGGTGGCCGTTCGCCGGGGCTTCTGTTTATCTGCTTCCTCAAGGAGGGGAAAAAGATCCTGAAATCATCTTAAAAGCGCTGGAGGAAAAGAAAGTCACAGCCGCCCATTTTGTCCCTTCTATGCTTCACTCATTCTTGGAATATATGAATCATAGAAAAAAACCGGCCGACATCAGACATTTAAAAAGAGTTTTTGCAGGCGGCGAGCAGCTGGGGGCACACCTCGTCTCCCGTTTTCATGAGCTTCTGCCGGGGGTGGAATTGACAAATTCCTACGGACCGACGGAAGCGACGGTAGAAGCGGCATACTTTGATGTCCCTAAAAGGAAAACACTTGACCATGTCCCGATCGGCCGATCAGGACACAATATGAGACTCTATATTTTAAATAAAAAGCGGCAGCTTCTGCCGTTAGGCTGTCGAGGAGAACTGTATATCGCAGGCGCGGGCGTCGCAAGGGGCTACTTGAACCGTCCGGAGCTGACAGAAGAACGGTTTCTCGATGATCCCTTTTATCCAGGGGAACGCATGTATCAAACGGGCGATCTGGCGAGATGGCTCCCGGACGGCACCGTTGAATGGCTGGGCCGCATGGACGGCCAAGTGAAAATCCGCGGCTACCGAATCGAACCGGGAGAAGTCGAAGCGGCGCTTCGCCAGATCGACGGCGTACGGGAAGCGGCGGTTGTCGCCCGGACTGAAGGGGGGGAGACCGAGCTTTACGCCTATATTGAAGGTCAGGATCAACAGACCGTAAGGACAGAACTGACCAAACGCCTGCCGGCCTACATGATGCCTTCGTCCTTCATCGAGATGCGTGAGTGGCCTGTTACACCAAGCGGTAAGCTTGACCGCAAGGCGCTGCCCGCACCTCTTGAAGCGGCTGAGCGCAGCGCTTACACCCCGCCGCGAACCATCACGGAAATGAAGCTCGCCAAGCTTTGGGAAGAGGTGCTGAAATACGGCCCTGTCGGCACTCGCGATCACTTTTTCGAACGGGGCGGCCACTCGCTGAAGGCAACTGCACTCGTCTCCCGCATTGCCAAAGCGTTTGGCGTGCAGGTGCCGCTGAAGGAGATTTTCGCCAAGCCGACATTGAAAGAGCTCGCAGCCGTGATTCAGGAATTGGATGAAAGCCCTTATGCAGCGATTGAACCGGCGGAAAAACAAGACACCTACCCGGTGTCCTCAGCGCAAAAGCGGATGTATGTGCTCCAGCAGCTTGACGAAGACAGCACAGGCTACAATATGCCGGCAGCGCTCGAGTTGACAGGTCCGCTTGACCGGACGCGTCTTGATGAGGTTTTCAGGCAGCTGATCCGACGCCATGAATCGCTCAGGACGTCGTTTGAAACCGGGGCATACGGCGAGCCTGTCCAGCGCATCCATGACAAAGTTCAATTCCAGCTGACAGAGGAGGCATCAACAGAACACTTTGTCCGTCCGTTCCAGCTCCAAGAAGCGCCGCTTTTCCGTGCCGCTCTTGTGCAGGAGGCGGAGGAGCGCCACTTGTTATTGGTGGACATGCATCACATTATTTCCGACGGGGTGTCTGTGAACACGCTCATCCGCGAGTTTTGTGAGCTGTATGCAAACCGGACACTTGCCCCGCTGCGGATTCAATATAAAGACTATGCCGTCTGGCAGCGGTCATTCAAAAAGGGGGAAGATTACAATAAACAGAAGGACTATTGGCTGAAGCGTCTTGACGGCGAGCTGCCGGTGCTTGAGCTTCCGACCGACAACGCCCGCCCGGCGGTGCGCCGCTTTGGCGGGGAACATGTGTCTTTTTCACTTGATGAGGACACTTCAGCAGGTCTTTATCAGATCGCCCGCGACAACGGCTGCACCCTGTATATGGTTCTTCTCGCCGCGTACAGCACCCTTCTTGCCCGGCTCAGCGGACAGGAGGATATCATCATCGGTTCGCCGATCGCCGGACGCCCGCACAAAGACTTAGAACCTGTCATCGGCATGTTTGTCAACACATTGGCGATCCGAACGCATCCGGCCGAAAACAAATGTTTCAGCGATTTCTTAAGAGAGATCCGCGAAACGGCGCTTGAGGCATTTGAACATCAGGATTATCCGTTTGAAGAGCTTGTCGACCGGCTCGATGTCGTCCGTGATATGAGCCGCAATCCGCTGTTTGACGTTATGCTTGTCGTACAAAATATGGATCGCCAAGAACTTTTCCTGAATGGACTGCATATTCAGCCTGCCGATATGCCTCAGACTGGGGCGAAGTTTGATCTGACGCTGCAAGTTTCAGAAGGGGATGAACGGATACATTTTCGGTTTGAATATGCATCATCTTTATTTAAACAAGATACGATCGAACGCTGGGCATCCCATTTCACGACAATGCTTGAGCACATTGTCCATGCGCCGCAGACAGCGTTACATGACATCAGCATGCTGACAGCTAAAGAACAAAAGCTGCTGATGACAAACTTCAACAGAATGCCGGAACAACACCGCCCTAACATAACCGTTCACGAATTATTCGCCCGCCAGGCGGAAAAATCGCCGAGTGCAACTGCACTCATCACTCGGGAAGGTGTGCTCACTTATCAAGAATTAGACGAATGGTCCAACAAAATAGCGAGAACATTGCAAAATCAAGGGATTGGTCCGGATCTCACTGTAGGTATTATGATTCCTAAATCAACAGGCTTGATCGCAGCCGTTCTCGGAACCTGGAAAGCGGGGGGCGCCTATGTCCCAATTGATCTTGAATATCCGGATGAGCGCAAACAATATGTATTAGCCGACAGCGGAGCAAAACTGCTGATCACCGATAAAACGGCAATTCATCAAGTACCTGATCGTTTTAAAGGCGAAGTGCTTCTGATTGAAGATGTACAGGAACAGGACACCTCACCTATTCTAACTGCTTCCGGGCCGGATCATTTGGCCTATATCATCTATACATCAGGTACGACGGGCAAGCCAAAAGGCGTCATGGTGGAACACAGAGGAGTCGCTTATACAGTTCAGTGGCGCAGTGCTTTTTATGAATTTCATGATCATGATATCGTACTTCAGCTTTCCTCATTTTCTTTTGACGCATTTGTCACAAGTATGTTTGCACCGCTTATATCAGGAGTGCAAACCGTTATCCCGGCTGAGGAAGAAGCGAAAGACATTCTCGCTATAAAACAATATCTGGCCGATTACGGCATTACGCATATGAATCTCGTTCCGATTCTATACCGGACACTGCTTGACGTATTGCAGCCGGAAGATGTACAAACACTGCGACTTGTCACATTAGGAGGCGAAGCGATTGAACCGAATTTGCTGGAGCGCAGTTTCTCGCTCCGCCCTGACATAGAGATTTCCAATGAATACGGACCGACAGAAAGCAGCATCACGGCCACTGCAGCCAGAAGATTAAAACAGCAGGAAAACGTCACGATCGGTCGGCCGATCGGTTATACAAATGTTTATATTTTAAAAGGAGATCACTTGCAGCCTATCGGTGTCACCGGAGAACTTTGCATTACAGGACCGGGACTTGCAAGAGGATATATCAATCTTCCTGAGCAAACGGCAAAAGCCTTCGTTCAAGATCCGTTTCATCCGGATCAGCGCATGTATCGGACGGGGGATTTGGCGAAATGGTTGCCGGACGGCACATTGCAGTATGTCGGCAGGATGGATGAGCAAGTCAAAATCAGAGGCCACCGGATAGAGATTAAAGAAGTTGAAGCGGCACTCTCCGGCCTTGCCGTAGTAAAAGAAGCGGCAGTGTTGGATTCTGTTACCGCAGCAGGTCATAAGGAACTGTGCGCTTATATCGTTGTTGAAGACGGCGCAGATTGCGGCATAGTGCGCAAAGCTTTGGCCAAAAAAGTGCCGTCTTACATGGTACCGGCGTTTTTCCAGACGCTTGATGCATTGCCTACCATGCCAAACGGGAAGCTGAATAAGCCCGCACTTGCAAAGATTCCGCCCAAGGGAGAGACTAGGCAAACATTTACGGCTCCAACCACCGATATTGAAAAAGAATTGGCTGCCATCTGGTGCGGGGTGCTCGGTGTGGACAAGATCGGAACTGATGAATCATTTTTTGAGCTTGGCGGGGATTCCATTAAGGCATTGCAAGTCTCTGCGAGATTGCATCAATCAGGAAAGCAATTGGCCGTAAAAGATATCTTCAGCCATCCGACAATCCAAGAATTGGCGCCATATGTCAGTTCATCACAACAACCGATCAGCCAAGCATCTGTAGAAGGCGAGATTACATGGTCACCGGTGCAAAAATGGTTCCTGTCTCAAGATATAAAAGAAGCGCACCATTTTAATCAGTCGGTTATGCTGCATCGGTCAAATCCGTTAGATGAAGATGCATTGAGGAAAACGCTAAAAGCGATAACCGTCCATCACGATGCACTCAGGCTAATATGCGCCAAAGATGAACGAGGGAACTTGCGCCTTTACAATCGTCCAGCGAACATCGGGGAGGACCAGCTTTACAACCTGCGAATCTTCAATCTGACCGGCGAGCCAAAAGATCATGAACACATCATCAAACACCAAGTTCGCAAGCTGCAAAAAGCAATGGACTTGGAAAACGGGCCGCTGGTGCAAGCCGGGCTTTTCCGCTCAAGTGAAGGAGATGACTTGTTTCTTGCTATCCATCACTTGGCCGTCGACGGCATATCATGGCGGATTATCCTGGAAGACTTGGCATCCGGCTATGAGCAGGCGATTCGCGGAGATGACATAGCACTCCCGCCAAAAACCGCATCATTCCAGACATATACCGAGCAATTAGCCAAGTATGCAGAAAGCCGGCGGTTATTACAGCAAGCAGACTATTGGCGCGCCATCGAACAACATGAAACAGTTGCACTGCCAAAAGAGCAGACACATATCGGCAAATCCGCTTTGAAAAAACGTAACACCGTATCATTTACTTTAGCTCAACAAGAAACAGACGCGATCCTAAAAGATGTGCACAATGCTTACAATACGGATACCCAAGACCTGCTATTGGCGTCAGCGGTACTCGCTATATGGCAATGGGTGCCGCAAAAGGCGCTAAAAATCGCGCTTGAAGGGCACGGCCGTCAATCTGAGGCGGCAGATCACGATATCAGCCGAACCGTAGGATGGTTTACTTCCATATATCCAGTATTGCTTCAACTTGAACACAATACATGGGATGACCATCATGAAGAATATATGATCCGCACATTAAAAACAACAAAAGACACGTTGAGACGGATACCTGATAAAGGATTTGGATACGGTGTTCTCAAATATATGACACCGCCTGAAAAAGCAAAGATTGAATTCGGCAAAGCACCCGATATCACCTTTAACTATTTAGGACAATTTGAAATCGGAAACCGTGCGCAAACCGAAACAGAACAGCTTGATGCATTTACATTTTCTCCTTTGGGAGGCGGCGAGGATATCACCGGCACTTGGAAGCGTGAACAGTCGCTGGACATCAGCGCACTCGTAGCCGAAGGCAAACTGACCGTTAACATGACATATGAAACAGGTCGTTTTCAAAAAGAAACCATTGAGCGGCTTTCCCAAGATTGCCAGTACTATCTCAGAAAGCTGATGAACCATTGCCTCGGCAAAACTGAAACAGAGAAGACCGTCAGCGACTTTGATGATCGCGAGCTGACCGAGGAAGCTTTTAAAAATATCACCGACTTACTCGGATTTCATTAAACGAGCGGAGGGAAACAATGGATCATACACAAAAAATCCAAAACATTTATCCTTTAAGCCACATGCAGGAAGGAATGCTTTTTCATTCTTTCCTGCAAGACGAAGGAACCGCATATATTGAACAGTCCGTCTTCACAATAAGGGGTCAGCTCCATTTAGACTGGCTCCAACAAAGTGTCCAATCGATCATCGACCGCCACGATATTTTCAGAACGGTTTTTTTGCCTCATGTTGCCGGGCTGAAAGAGCCGCGCCAGGTCGTTTTACGCGATCGATCCTTTCAGTTGCATGCTGAAGACTTGACCGAAATGCCGGAGACTGATCAAACCGCATATATCAACCAGTTTAAAGAGCGGGACCGGCGGAAAGGCTTCAATCTGCAAAAAGATATGCTGATGCGGATTTCTCTGTTCAAAACGGCGCCGGAAAAACACGTGTGTGTATGGAGCCATCACCACATCTTAATGGACGGCTGGTGTCTCGGGATCGTGCTGCAAGAATTTATGCAGTTGTACAAATCCATCTATACGGGTGAATCTGTGCCTTTAGATCCTGTTCAGCCATACAGCGCATATATTTCCTGGTTGTATGATCAGGACAAAGACAAAGCCAAGGAATATTGGAAGAACTACTTGACAGACTTCAATGCGCCAACAGGTCTTCCGAAAGTGTCTGCAAAACCTGCGGAAAAGGGATATCGGCAGAAAGAGCTGATGTTTTCATTAGACCGAAAGTTAACGGCGAGACTCAAAACAATCGCCAAACAGCATGGAGCCACACTCGCCACGCTCATCCAAACCGTGTGGGGCTTAATGCTTCAGCGCTATAACCGGACAGATGATGTCGTCTTCGGCTCTGTCGTTTCCGGCCGTCCTTCCGTGATTCCGGGCGTTGAGAAGATCATCGGTTTATTTATCAATACTGTGCCGGTGCGAATCAAGACCGAGAGCGAAAATGAAACCTTTTCAGAGCTGCTTCGCCGCTCCCAAAAAGAAAGGCTCGCTCAAGACATGTTCAGCTTTTATCCATTGGCTGACATTCAGTCGCATATCGCTTTCAAACAGAATGCTATTGACCATATTTTCGTTTTTGAAAACTACCCTTTGCAGCAAATGCAAGACTCGGCAAACCGCGCCGGATCACCGCTTCAGATCGAAAATGTAAAAGTGTCGGAGCAGTCAGGCTACAACTTCAACCTCATGATTGCGCCGGATGATGAACTCGTCATCAAGTTCATTTACAATGCAAACGTTTATGATGAATCATGGATTGACTGTGTGAGGGGCCATCTGCTGGAAGCCCTGCGAAGAGCGGCGGAGGACACCGATATCCCCGCCTCCAGGCTGCCGATGATCGCGCCTGACGAAAAAGCCCGGATCATCGGGGAATTCAACGATACAAAAACGGATTACGATACGAACAAAACAATCGCCGACTTGTTTTCCAATCAAGTAGAGAAAACGCCGGAGCATATCGCATTACATGCCGGCGGCTTGACGATGACATACCGGGAGCTGGATCAAGCATCCACTGCATGGGCCCGCATCTTCCAAGAACAAGGCTTAAAGAAAAACGGAATTGCCGGCATTTTAGCAGAGCATTCACCTGAATTTATCATCGGAGTTCTTGCCGTTTTGAAAGCGGGCGGCGCCTATCTCCCGCTCGATGCCGAACTGCCGCCTGAACGAATCAGCTATATGCTGAAAGAAAGCGAAGCGGACGTATTGGCCGTTCAGAAAGGACTCAAGACGGACATTGATTTTCCGAAAAAAGTGTCGATATCCAAGGAAGCGCAATTGGCACCTGTCAGCAATATAAACATAGATACGCGTCCGGATGATCTGGCTTATATCATGTATACGTCAGGTTCGACAGGCAAACCAAAGGGCGTAATGATTTCACACCGCAATGTCGTATCACTGATCTCAAACAGCAATTACACATCAGCCGATACAAATGACCGATTAATCTTAACCGGTTCACTCGGCTTTGACGCCATCACATTTGAAATATTCGGAGCGCTCCTGAAAGGAGCATGTCTTCATGTTATTGACCGCTCGACGATGTTGACTCCTGCCCGTTTTGGCAGCTATTTGCTTCACCATGATATTACAGTGCTGTTTTTAACAACGGCTCTCTTTAACCAGCTGGCACAAGCCCAGCCGGACATGTTTTCAGGACTCTCCACTTTATATGTCGGCGGGGAAGCTTTGACGCCTGCACTGATGAATACGGTCAGACATCGGTGCCCAAACCTGAAGCTTTATAACATATATGGTCCGACGGAAAATACAACATTCTCTACATTTTATGAAGTCAAGCAAGATTTTTCACATGCGATTCCCATCGGAAAACCGATCAGCAATTCAAATGCCTTTATTGTTGACGAGAGCGGTCAGCTTGCGCCGATCGGCGTTCCTGGCGAACTTTGCGTCGGCGGCGATGGGGTTGCAAAAGGATATTTGCACAGACCTGATTTGACGAGTGAAGCATTTGTAGAGCATCCGTTTCAACCAGGTGAAAAAATGTACAAAACCGGCGATCTGGCACGCTGGCTGCCAGACGGCAACTTAGAATATATCAGCCGGATGGACCGGCAAATCAAAATTCGCGGCAAACGAACAGAACCGGCTGAAATAGAAGCGCGGCTCATCGAGATTGAAGGCGTTCAAGAAGCGGCTGTCATCATTAAAGAAAAAAACGAAGAAGCGTTCCTTATCGCATACTATGTAAGCGATGATCAAACAGAAGAAAAAACAATCCGTTCATTACTATCAAGGCAGCTTCCCGACTATATGATTCCTCATGATTGGGTTAAACTGGACCGCATGCCTCTTTCGGCAAACGGCAAAATCGACCGCCGCGCGCTGCCTGCACCTGAGCAAAAAACGGCTTTGAAACAGATCGTGCCGCCAAGAAACTGGGTCGAAAAAGAACTGATTGACATATGGAAACCTATCCTTGGCGTGAAGGAGCTCGGTATTGAAGATGACTTTTTTGAACTTGGCGGTCATTCGCTAAAGGCTCTTCAAGTCATTCACCAGCTGAAAAACAGCCAGGGGATCGATATTCCGATTGAATTATTATTCGAGAATCCGACAATTGAACAAATGGCTGATAAGCTGTTTTCACATGAGCTGCGCGCCTCGGCCGTACAGCATGTCAGCAGACTGAATCCGCCGACCGGAGTGAACCTTTTCTGCTTCCCTCCCATTTCGGGCTTCGGGATATTTTATAAAGATCTCGCTGCCAAGCTAAACGGCATAGCGACCGTGTACGGATTTAACTTTATTGAAGAAGACAGCCGTATGGAACATTACGTCAACAACATCATCAAAAAACAGCCTCGGGGCCCTTATATCCTGCTGGGATATTCAGCGGGAGGCAACACGGCTTTTGAGATTGTCAAAGAAATGGAAAATCGCGGTTTGGAGGTCAGCGATCTCATTATTGTCGATGCGTATCAAAAGAAACAAGCATTGCCGCCTCAGCCAAGCAGCGCCTCGGCAGAAAATGTTCCCGCTCACCTAAGGGAAGCAGTCATCAAAAAGACGGCAAACTATCAAAAGTATTGGGCGCAATTAATCAATAGCGGCCAAATCAACGCAAACATCCACTTTATTGAAGCCGGCATTCAGACGGAGCAAATCGACAGGTTCATATTGCAAAAATGGGCTGACGCCACAACAAGAAACTATCAAGAGTATAAAGGAGCCGGGCCGCATCAGGATATGTTCGAAACTGCCTTTCTGTCAAAAAACGCCGAGATCATTCAACATATCCTCACAAACAGCGGCAAACATGCAGAGCATTCCCGGTAAAAGCCGTCCAAACACCAACAGGCCTGAGCCAAAACATTGAGAGTTCTAAAGCGATTTCTTCAGCTTTAGGACTTTTTTCTTTCAAATCATCATAAGCTGTAAAGAACAGACAAGACCCGGCTGAACCTATGGCAGGAAACAGGATAAGCTACTTCACTTTCAAATTCGCACAATGAATAAATGAAGACGCTTTCAAATTCCATTTCAGACACTTTTGAATATGAAAGGGGGCATTTTTTTGTTTCAAAAATTGCTTATCGCCAATCGCGGCGAAATCGCACTTCGGATCATTCGAACTTGTAAACGGCTCGGGATTCAGACAACCGCCGTCTACTCTGAAGCGGATGCGGAGTCCCTGCATGTTAAAGCTGCAGATGAAGCCTGGCTGATCGGCAAACCGCGGGTCAGTGAAAGCTATTTAAATATCGAAAAAATCATCGAAACCGCTAAAAAAGCGGGGGTCTGTGCCATCCACCCGGGATACGGCCTGCTTTCCGAGAACAGCCGTTTTGCCGAAAGATGCCTGCAGGAAAATATCACGTTTATCGGTCCGCCGCCTGATGTGATCGCCAAAATGGGAAGCAAAATTGAAGCGAGACAAGCGATGGAACAAGCCGGGATTCCCGTCGTTCCCGGCGTGACAAAAAGCTTGGCCGGTCTGAATGAAGCCAAGGCTCTTGCCGAATCCATCGGCTATCCCGTGATGCTCAAGGCTTCTCTTGGAGGCGGAGGCATCGGAATGCAGCTGATCCGCAATGAAAGCGAATTAGCAAAAGCATATGAAGGCAGCCAAAAACGAGCCGCCGATTTTTTCGGAGACGGGGCTATGTACATTGAGAAATATATCGAAGATGCAAGACATATCGAGATTCAGATTTTAACAGACGAATACGGAAATGCCGTCTATCTTTGGGAACGGGACTGTTCGATTCAGAGACGCCAGCAAAAAATCATCGAAGAAGCACCTGCTCCGTTATTCGATGAAAACATGCGCGCGAAGCTCGGTGAAGCGGCCGTGAAAGCCGCGCTGTCGATCGGCTATGCCAACGCCGGGACAATCGAGTTTTTAGTAGACAGCAAGAATCATTTTTATTTTCTCGAGATGAATACCCGCCTGCAGGTCGAACACCCGGTGACAGAGGAAATTACAGGGCTCGACATTGTCGAAGAACAGCTCAATATCGCAGCAGGAAAAGCGCTTCCGTATAAGCAAAAAGACATTCGGCGGGACGGACATGCGATCGAAGTCAGAATCTGTGCCGAAGATCCGAAAACATTTTTCCCTTCGCCGGGACGGATCACTGACCTTAAGCTGCCTGAGCACCCGAATGTCCGTCATGAATGCGCAGCAGCCCCAGGTATGAACATTACCCCGTATTACGATCCGATGATCGCCAAGATGATCGTCAAAGGAAATAGCAGAGATGAAGCTATCCGCACATTGGCCGAAGCGCTCTCACAATATCAAGTGAAAGGCATTAAAACAAACATTCCGCTGCTTGAAGACATCGTACGTTCTGGCGAATTCCGAAAAGGCGGGGTCCAAACCGATTTTATCAGTCGCTATCAGTCAAAATGAAATCAAGGAGGCGTGCCATGAATACTGTTGTCACCAATATGGCGGGAAACGTATGGAAAATATTAGTGAAGGCAGGAGACAAAATCGAAAAGGGGCAGGAAGTCGCCATTTTAGAATCGATGAAAATGGAGATTCCGATTGTCGCCGAAACGGCCGGCACCGTCAAAACCGTCAGAAAAAACGAAGGTGATTTTGCCGATGAAGGAGACGTCTTATTGGAGCTTCAATAAGGTCTGGAGGATAGCAAATGAACGTACCGAAGAAAATTTTCATTAAAGAAGTCGGGCCGCGC
Organism: Bacillus sp. B19-2; assembly: GCF_022832475.1. NCBI lineage: Bacteria > Bacillati > Bacillota > Bacilli > Caryophanales > Bacillaceae > Bacillus > Bacillus sp. B19-2. The sequence goes on along the minus strand of NZ_JALHKQ010000001.1, from coordinate 1,110,821 downwards.
GACGGTCTGCAAAATGAAGAAACCGCACTCTCGACAGCCGATAAAATCACCTGGATCGACATGCTTTCCCAAACAGGGCTTTCATATATCGAAATCACTTCATTCGTCCATCCTAAGTGGATTCCTGCACTGTCTGATGCCCTTGACGTCGCCAAAGGCATTAACCGGAAGCCGGGCGTCACCTACGCAGCCCTCATTCCGAACCGAAAAGGGCTGGAACGGGCTCTCGAAGGGGGGATCGATGAAGCTTCTGTTTTCATGTCGGCAAGCGAGACACACAACCGGAAAAATATTAACAAATCGATCGGAGAAACGCTTCCCGTCTTACAGGAAGTCACCGGGGCAGCGAAACAAGCAGGCCTCACCGCCAGAGCCTACTTGTCCACCGTATTTGGCTGTCCTTATGAGCATCACGTTCCATTGGAGCAAATCATACGCATCTCTGAAGCGCTGTTCGACATGGGGATCGACGAACTTTCTCTCGGAGATACGATCGGCGCAGCAAATCCCGTACAAGTTCAAAGAGTGCTTGACGTACTTTTAAAACGCTTTCCAAAAGAGAATATCGCCCTTCATTTTCATGATACGAGAGGGATGGCGCTCGCCAACATGATCGCAGCGATGGATATGGGAATCACCGTATTTGACGCATCATGCGGCGGGCTGGGCGGCTGTCCTTATGCACCGGGAGCCACGGGAAATGCGGCAACTGATGATTTGATTTACATGTGCGCCCAGATGGGCATCGAAACCGGAGTTGATCTCAGTAAGCTGCTTTCAGCTGCCAAATGGATCGAAGACAAAACCGGAAGAGAGCTGCCAAGCCGAAATTTGCAGGCGGCGAAATCAAAGAATTTCTTTTCATAGATTGAGGAGGAGGAAGACCGAATGGAGCCCAATGTTCTTTATTCCATCAACGAGCAGGCGGTCGCCGTGTTGACGTTGAACAGACCGCAGGCTGCAAATGCCCTCTCGCTCGGACTTCTCGACGACCTTCAGCATATCCTTCGCGATATCCGTTCAAACCCGGCCATCCGCTGTGTCATTATAACGGGAACAGGGGACAGGACGTTTTGTGCAGGTGCTGATTTAAAGGAGAGAGCCCGCATGAGCCCCACAGAAGTGAAGCAGGCCGTTTCCATGATTCAACAAGTGGTCAGCGAGACGGAAAAACTGCCGCAGCCCGTCATCGCTTCATTAAACGGAAGCGCTTTGGGAGGAGGGCTGGAGCTTGCATTGGCGTGCGACATCAGGATCGCAGCCGAACATATTGAACTCGGTCTCCCCGAAACAACGCTTGCGATCATTCCCGGGGCAGGGGGAACACAGCGGCTGCCCCGCTTAATCGGCAGGGGAAAGGCAAAAGAAATGATCTATACCGGCTGCCGCATCAGCGCCGAAGAAGCGCAAAAGATCAGCCTAGTTGAACATGTCGTTCCGCTTCAAAAGTTAAAGGAAACGGCCGAAAGTATCGCAGCGAACATCGCAGCGAACGGACCGGTGGCCGTCAGACAGGCGAAGTTCGCTATCAATCAAGGGCTTGAGACAGATATCGAAACTGGACTCGCGATTGAACAAAAAGCTTATGAACTGACGATTCCGACGAAAGACAGAACAGAGGGGCTGAAAGCTTTTACAGAAAAGCGGAAGCCGTATTATACGGGAGAATAAAACGAACGGGGGGACAGCCGATGCCGGCCGAAAAGGAATTGTATGAACGCGTCCGCCGGATTCAGGAAGGCGGAGCGCAAAAATACCATGAATCCAATGAGAAAAAAGGAAAATTATTTGTCAGAGACCGATTAAAGCTGCTGCTTGATGAAGGCCTCGACCTTGAGGACGCGTTTTTTGCAAATTGCATGGCTGACGGGCTTCCGGCAGACGGAGTCGTCACGGGAATCGGAAAAATCGGCGGCCGAACCGTTTGCGTCATGGCTAATGATTCAACGGTTAAAGCAGGATCATGGGGAGCGAGAACCGTCGAAAAAATCATCCGCATCCAAGAAACAGCCGAAAAGCTGAATTGTCCGCTTCTTTATTTGGTCGATTCGGCAGGCGCAAGGATTACGGATCAAGTTGACATGTTTCCGGGGCGAAGAGGAGCAGGGCGGATTTTTTATCAGCAAGTCAAATTATCCGGACGCATCCCGCAAATCTGTCTTTTATTCGGGCCTTCAGCGGCAGGCGGCGCCTACATACCGGCTTTTTGCGATATCGTCATCATGGTCGAAGGTAATGCCTCGATGTATTTAGGCTCACCGCGCATGGCGGAAATGGTGATCGGCGAAAAAGTGTCGCTTGAAGAAATGGGCGGCGCGCGAATGCACTGTTCTGTTTCAGGCTGCGGAGACATTCTTGCTGAAACGGAAGAAGATGCGATCAAGTCGGCGCGCCAATATCTTTCCTACTTTCCGCCGAACTACACCGAGAAAGCGCCTGTCATTGAAGCGAAACCCGCCCGTCCGTTTGACCGGTCATTGGAGGAGATCATTCCGAAAAACCAAAACGCACCGTTTCAAATGATGGATTTAATCGATCGGATCATTGATGAAGCATCTTTTTATGAGATCAAAAAATTGTTCGCGCCAGAGCTGATTACCGGCTTGGCAAGGATTCACGGGCAGCCTGTCGGCATCATCGCCAATCAGCCTCGGGTTAAAGGCGGTGTGTTGTTTCACGATTCGGCAGACAAAGCTGCAAAGTTTATCAATTTGTGTGATGCCTATCATATCCCGCTGCTGTTTCTGGCTGATATCCCCGGCTTTATGATCGGAACGAAAGTGGAGAGGGCGGGAATTATCAGACACGGTGCGAAAATGATCTCAGCGATGGCCGAAGCAACCGTGCCGAAAATATCCGTCATCGTCAGGAAAGCTTATGGCGCAGGCTTGTATGCGATGGCTGGACCGGCCTTTGAGCCTGACTGCTGTCTGGCGCTGCCTACGGCTCAGATTGCCGTGATGGGGCCGGAAGCAGCGGTAAATGCCGTTTATGCCAAAAAAATCGCACAATTGCCTGAAGAAGAGCGGTCCGCCTTCATCGCCGAAAAACGGGATGAATACCAAAAAGACATAGACATTTACCGGCTTGCTTCAGAAATGATTGTCGACGGGATCATTCCGGCCGATTCGCTTCGTACGGAACTCATCAAACGGCTGAATGCATATATGACCAAATCCATGATATTTACGGAACGGAAGCATCCTGTTTATCCCGTCTAAAGGCCAATGAAACGAAAAGGGGGAAACGGTATGGCCGAAAAAGCGGTTTGGCTGCCTGATCCGGAATTTGTAAAAACGACCCGGCTGTTTCAATGGATGACAGCTCTCGGTTTTTCCGACTATGATGATTTTTTGAAAGCAAGTACAGACGATATCGCCTGGTTCTGGGAAGAAGCCGAAAAAGCGCTCGGCATCAGCTGGTACAAGCGGTACAGCCAAACATTGAATCTCGATAAAGGCATAAAATGGCCGAAATGGTTTTCCGGCGGACGCTTAAATGCCGTTTGCAGCGCCGTGGAAAAATGGTCCCGACAGCCTGATACGGCCGGCAGGACGGCTCTCATCTGGGAAAGTGAAGACGGAAAAACAGAACGGATCACCTATTCTTCTTTACATCAAAAAGTCGCCCGTGCGGCGGCAGGCTTTAAAAAACAAGGCATATCAAAAGGGGATGTCATTGCGATATACATGCCGATGATCCCGCAAACGGTCATCGCCATGCTCGCCGCCGCTAAAATCGGCGCGGTATTCTCACCGGTTTTTTCAGGCTACGGCGCTCATGCGGCAGCCGCAAGACTCAGCGCTGCCGGAGCAAAAATTCTTGTCACAGCAGATGCCTTTTTGCGAAGGGGAAAGAAGGTCTGTATGAAGAAAGAAGCTGACAAAGCAGCAGACCTTGCCCCCACTGTCCAAAAAATTGTCGTCTGCCGGCTTCACGATGGCGAACAAGATTGGAATCATAAGAGAGATATAGACTGGAATGAATTGATGAAAAGCGATCCTCTCCAGATTACAGAAGAAATGGACAGTTCAGATCCGCTCATGCTGCTTTACACATCGGGCACGACAGGACAGCCGAAGGGAGCGGTTCATACCCACGCCGGTTTTCCGCTGAAAGCTGCATTTGATGCGGGCTTCGGGATGGATGTCAAACAAGGGGACACGTTTTTCTGGTTTACAGACATGGGCTGGATGATGGGACCGTTTTTAATATTCGGGGGTCTCATCAACGGAGCGGCAGTTTTGCTGTATGACGGAGCACCGGACTTCCCGGCCCCGGATCGGCTGTGGGAGCTTGTCAGCAGACATCGGGTGACACATCTCGGCGTCTCTCCGACACTCATTCGCTCGCTGATGCAGCACGGCGAAGATTTTCTCCATCAAAGCGACCTGAGCAGTCTGAAGGCAATCGGCTCAACGGGCGAACCATGGAATTATGAACCGTGGATATGGCTTTTCCGCCATGCCGGAAAAGAACGAATTCCTATCTTTAATTATTCAGGAGGAACGGAAATTTCAGGCGGCATTTTGGGCAATGTGCTCCTCCGGCCGATCACGCCGATGACGTTTAATTCGCCTCTGCCCGGCATGGCGGCCAATGTCTTCAATGAAAAAGGGGAGGAAGTCGTCAATGAAGTCGGGGAGCTTGTCCTGACAAAGCCGTGGGTCGGCATGACGAACGGTTTTTGGAAGGAGCCGTCCAGATATGAAAAAGCATATTGGAGCCGCTGGACTGACGTCTGGGTGCACGGCGACTGGGCAAAACGGGATGAAAACGGGTACTGGACGATCAGCGGACGTTCTGATGATGTGATCAATACTGCCGGGAAAAGGATCGGTCCCGCCGAAATAGAGTCCGTACTTGTCGGCCATCCGGCGGTGGCGGAAGCAGGCGTTATCGGCGTTCCGGATAAGCTCAAAGGTCAGGCTGCCGTCTGCTTCGTCGTCCTCACACAGTCGGAAAAGCCGTCGGAAAAACTAAAAGATGATTTGCTGAACCTCGCCGCTGATGCGATCGGTAAAGCGATCAAGCCAAAAGCGGTTTACTTTGTCAGCGGTTTGCCGAAGACGAGAAATGCAAAAGTGATGAGACGGCTGATCAGAGCTGCCTATTTGAACGAGCCGGCAGGCGATTTGTCAACATTGGAAAACCGTGAAACATACGATGAAATTGCCGGCCTTTCAGCGCAAAAAAATCTGTAGTATACTGGATAAGGCTTGCAGACTAAGAAGAAGGACACGTCCTTCCTCTTTTTATTTTGAAGAAGTTCGAATGATCAAAACTCACATTCTGACGATGACCGAACCGCCGCCTGCCGTGCAGACGCGATTCTGCTGCTCTTCAATTGAACGCAGCAGCTTATTGTTGCATTCCATGAGTTTGACCAGCAATTCCATTTGATCTTCGAGATTTTTCAGCCTTTGATTCATCTGCTGAGAAGATTGGCCGGTGTGCATTTGCGGGGCTGAAGGCGGATAAAACTTTTGAGAATTCCATTTTGAATACATAGAATAGGCCTCCATCATCTTAACTGATATATCTTATCGTATGATCCTAAAATCGCAACGTTCGCCTAAATCAAAACGAGAGGAAGCAAAACATGTACTTGACGATAAAGGAAACCGCAGAATATTTAACGCTTTCAGAAGCATATGTTGAACAGCTTGTGAGAGAAAAGAAAATCCGCACCGTCTTCGACGGACAGCAGCATTTAATTAACAAAGAACAATTCAATACCCACATGGAACAGATGGAAAAGTATAAAGCGTGGGCGGAATCCGTTCTGAACGAACCCATCCCCGAAGATCCGGATGTTAAAGATGAAGATTAACCAGAGAGAACGATAATTTCATTATGTAAACTAGATACGATTCTATGAAATGTTCGCACGACTCTATCATGACGTGTGAACGGGGCATTTCGTAAAAAAAGACACAATATAGGAAATGAAAGGGATGAAAGAAGCCCTATATATAAAGTTTTCTATGATTTTATTTCATTTCCGAAACAATCACGTTCATTTTTTGTTCAAAAAGTGTTATCATTTAGTAGTGAAAAATACAGCGTGTTTTGAGATTGCGGGTTTTCGGGAATTCCAGACTGAAAACAGCAATACAAACACAAAAGGGGAGAACCTTTTTGCGGACTTGTTTGTGCACAAATTCACAAACTATGAAAAAAGGGGTTCCTTCAAAAAACAGCACATCGCTTATTGAAAAGGAGAATTGGTTATGCCGGAAACAATCGATCAAACAGCTGATCAAACAAACGAATCTGTAAGCCAAAGCCAACGCGATCTTATCGATCAACTGCTAAAACCTGAAGTACAGGAGTCTTTGACTACTTTAGTCGACCAGCTTCCAAAGCTGACAGAACTGGTCAACATTTTGACAAAGTCTTACGATTTCGCACAATCCGTTGCAACTGATGAAGTATTAAAAAATGATACGGTCGGTGCCATTACAGAAATTCTTGAGCCTGTCAAAGATACGGCAAAAGAACTCGCGGCTACCGCCATTGAAGCAAAAGACCGCGCTGACGAAAGCAATGAAGTCATCGGACTTTTCGGTTTGCTGAAAATGCTTAAAGATCCGCAGGCCCAAAAGCTGTTCCGCTTTGTTCAAAGCTACCTGCAAATCATGTCAGAACGCGAAAAACAAAAATAATCACTATACATTCAGAATAAGGACGGAGGATTCACGATGTCAAAACATATCGTCATTTTAGGCGCTGGTTACGGCGGATTACTGTCTGCTTTAACAGTTCGCAAACACTACACAAAAGAAGAAGCAAAAGTCACAGTGGTTAACCAATACCCGACACATCAAATCATCACAGAACTGCACCGTCTTGCTGCGGGCAACGTGTCAGAACAGGCCATTGCGATGCCGCTTGCAAAGCTTTTCAAAGGAAAAGACATCGATCTTAAAATCGCCAAAGTCAGCACTTTCTCAGTTGACAAAAAAGAAGTCGCTCTTTCTGACGGCTCTACCCTGACGTATGACGCGCTTGTCGTCGGTCTTGGTTCTGTCACTGCTTACTTCGGCATTCCGGGACTTGCAGAAAACAGCATGGTGCTCAAATCTGCAAACGATGCAAACAAAATCTTCAAGCATGTTGAAGAGCGCGTGCGCGAATACGCGAAAACGAAAAATGAAGCGGATGCTACGATCTTAATCGGCGGCGGCGGACTAACAGGCGTCGAGCTTGTCGGTGAACTCGCCGATATCATGCCGAACCTTGCGAGAAGCTACGGTGTCGATCCGAAAGAAATCAAGCTGAAGCTTGTTGAAGCCGGTCCGAAAATCCTGCCGGTTCTTCCGGATGAGCTGATCGAACGTGCGACAAAGAGCCTTGAAAAACGCGGCGTTGAATTCTTGACAGGACTGCCTGTCACAAATGTAGAAGGAAACGTTGTTGATTTGAAAGACGGGCAAAAAATCGTCACAAATACATTTGTCTGGACCGGCGGTGTTCAAGGCAATCCGCTGATCGGCGAATCAGGTCTTGAAGTCAACCGCGGACGCGCAACTGTAAACGATTTCCTTCAATCCACATCACATGAAGACGTATTTGTTGCAGGAGACAGCGCCGTTGTCTTCGGTCCGGATGGCCGTCCGTACCCTCCGACAGCTCAAATCGCTTGGCAAATGGGCGAGCTGATCGGCTACAACCTGTATGCATACTTAGAAAACAAATCAATGGAAACGTTCAGCCCTGTCAACTCAGGCACGCTTGCAAGCCTTGGCCGCAAAGACGCAGTTGCCGTTATCGGCGCGAACAGCACATCTCTTAAAGGCCTGCCTGCTTCATTGATGAAAGAAGCGAGCAACGTCCGCTACCTGAGCCATATTAAAGGTCTGTTCAGCCTGGCTTATTAATGGAAATGAAGCGCTACTTATAGTTTAAACTATAAGTGGTGCTTTTTTTTGCTTTAAATTTGACGGGCAAATGAAAATATTGTGGTAAATTTGAACCAAAATCTATTGACAAAAAGAGGGACGCAGCGCATTATATGAATATAAAATAAAAATATTCATATGTTTATAAAACAAGGAGAGACTGACATGCCGAAATTTACCGAAAAAGAAAAGGAAGCGATCCGTTCAGCTTTAGTACAAAGCGGAAGGGAGCTTTTTGCGCAGCTTGGATTGAAAAAAACGAGCGTCGGAGAGCTGACAGCCTCGGCCGGAATTGCCCAAGGCTCATTTTATACATTTTTCGACTCGAAAGAGGAGCTATATTTTGAGATTTTGCAGCAGGAAGAAAAAAAGATCCGCGCCCAGCTTGAAGCCTTATTTTCTGAAAGCGGGAAAACATTTGCACAGTTTTTGCGTGAAGCATTGGCGGTGATGGAAGATAACCCGTATATTCGCCAAGTTTACGATGACAACTTACTTGAGACACTCTTCCGCAAACTCCCTGAAGAAAAGCTGCAGGCGCACTTCGCCAGCGACGAAGATTTTTTCAAGCCTTTAATTGAAATGGGCCAGGAAAAAGGCTGGCTTGTCAGAAAAAAACCGGAGACGATTATCAGCGTGATTCGCGCTATTGTTCTTTTATCCTTTCAAAAAACAAACATTGGGGAAGACCGCTACGACGAAACGATGGATTTGCTTATCGAATTGATCGGACAGGGACTTTCGGCCAAGGAGGATGCAGCTCATGATTGAAGTCAGCGGGCTTCGCTTCACATACCCCGGACAAAAAACGCCCGTATTGAAAGGAATCGACTTTTCCATTCAAAAGGGTGAAGTTTTTGGATTTCTCGGCCCTTCCGGCGCCGGAAAAAGCACGATTCAAAAAATATTAATCGGTATTTTAAAGCAATATGAAGGCCGGGTTTCTGTGATGGGAAAAGAATTGAATCAAGCCGACAGCTCCTTTTATGAGAAAATCGGCGTCGCTTTTGAATTTCCGAATTTTTATCAACGATTAACTGCGCTGGAAAACTTAAATTTGTTCCGTTCTTTGTATGCATCTGAAACCGAGGAGCCGGAAACGCTGCTCGCTTTAACGGGGCTTGAAGAGTACGGCCGGACAAAGGTATCCGCTTACTCAAAAGGCATGAAAATGAGGCTGAATTTTTTGAGAGCCCTGATCAATCAGCCTGATCTTTTATTTCTAGACGAACCGACCTCAGGGCTCGATCCCGTGCATGCCAAAACATTAAAACAGCTTATCCTGAAAAAAAAGGCGGAAGGGAAGACGATCCTGATCACCACGCACCACATGCAGACAGCTGAAGAAATCTGCGACCGCGTCGCTTTCATCGTTGACGGCAGGGTGGCTTTGATTGATTCTCCGCGCGCCTTGAAAGTGCAAAAAGGAAAAAGGCACGTAAAAGTGGAATACCGCAACCGCAGGCAGCTGGAAACCGCTCAATTCGACCTTGATCAGATCGGCAGCAGCCCGGAATTTTTGAACTTGATCAAAGAGCACCCTGTGGAAACCATCCATTCCCAAGAAGCGTCGCTTGAAGACATATTTATCGATGTGACAGGGAGGCGTTTAAGTTGAGGATCTTGTCAGCGATTTCCCATGATATCAAACTTCAGTTCAAGCACGGTTTTTATTATGCCTATTTGCTGATCAGCGCGGTGTATATCGCCGTATTGCTGTTTCTTCCGGCTGATTACAGGGAGGCGGCCAACATTGCCTTGACATTTTCAGACCCGAGCTTCCTGGGGTTTTTCTTCATCGGGGGTCTTGTTTTACTGGAGAAAGGGCAAAACATCCATGACAGCCTGTTTGTCACGCCGCTAAGTGCAAGTGAGTATATTCTTTCCAAAACGGCATCCTTGTCCGTTTTGTCTCTCGGATCGAGCATGTTCATCCACAGCAGCGTGTTCGGCTATGGAACAAATTCCGGTTTGTTCGCTTGCGGCGTGCTGTTCACTTCATTTTTCTTCACGATGATCGGCTTAGGTTTGGCGGTGCGGTGCGAAACGTTAAACGGATTTTTCTTTTTGTCTTCTTTGAGCACCTTTGTGTTCGTTCTGCCTTTGTTTGAAACAGCGGGCATTTGGAGCAGCCCGCTGTTTTACGCTCTGCCGTCAAAGGCCTCATTAATGCTGTTAGGTTCCGCGTTTACCGGCCTTCAGCAGTGGGAGCTCATCTACGCGATTTCCACTCTTTTGTTGTGGAATGGAGCCGCGTATTTGTGGGCGAGGCATTCACTGCAAACGTTCATCACATTAAAGCTTGGCGGAGGTGATACACGATGATGAAAATCATTCAGCTGGTACGCGGAGATATGAAACAGATCAGGCGTGATTCAATGCTCGCTTTTTACGGTCTGGCGCCTTTTCTGCTCATCGTTGTGACGGCAGCAGGCATTCCTTTGTCAGCGGAAATGACGGCATTCAATATCACCCCATACCGTCATTTGATCATGAGCTTTGCCATGCTGTTCACCCCCCTGATTCTCGGCATCATGTCGGGGTTTATCCTGCTTGATGAGCGCGACGAAAATATGATTCAGTATTTTGCCGTGACACCCTTGTCGAAGCGCGGATATGTCATGATCCGCCTCATCCTGCCGATGGCGCTCACTTTTTGCTACAGCATTTTGCTGTTTGCATCCGGAGGTTTAATGGCGCCCGGCTCTGTGTACCTTTTGTTCGTCCTGATTATGGTGACGCTTCAAGCCCCGATTTACACGCTGCTTTTAGCCGCTTATGCTTCGAACAAAGTGGAAGGGCTTGCTTTAATGAAAGGGTTCAGCCTGCTCACTCTTATGCCGGCCGCGGTTTATTTTATTCCTTTGCCGTGGCAGCTTCTCGGCGTTTTCACACCGACCTACTGGACAGCGAAAACGTACTTGGCAGGAACTTCTCACGAAGGGCTTGTTCTCGTTTTCGGATTCATCGGAGTTGTGCTGCATGTCATGATACTGCTGCTTTTATACCGGAGGTTTTTGGTGAAAACCGACCAATAGGAGTATATCCCGCCGCGTTTTGCAATAAAGTATTAAAACATCAGCGGGAGGCGGGATATTCTATGAAGAAAAATATGAAGCTTTGTCTGTGTATGATCATGATCTTTATATTGACGTTGGCCGGCAGCATAGACGGCTTGGCCGCCGGGGAAAAAGGCGGCGGCCTCAAAGGGCAAATCGATCAGCTGTTAAAGACCGAACCTGATTTAAAAGGTGCACTCGCAGGCATCAGCGTCAGATCCGCAGAAAGCGGGAAATTGATATACGGCCATATGAACGATACACGGATGAGGCCGGCATCCAATCTGAAGCTTTTAACGGCAGCAGCTGCCTTTTCCGTCTTGGGCGAGGACTATACCTTTCCCACAGAGGTGGTGACAGACGGCGCGCGAGCCGGTAGCACACTCAAAGGCAGCCTTTATATCAAAGGAAAAGGCGATCCGACGCTTTTGAAAGCGGATTTTCAGCAAATGGCCGAAGCACTCCGAAAACAAGGGATCACAGTCATCCGGGGAGACTTGGTCGGCGATGATTCCTGGTATGATGATGTCCGCTACTCTCAAGACCTTTCCTGGAGCGATGAAGACGCATACTACGGAGCGCAAATCTCGGCTTTAACGGCTTCGCCAAATGAAGACTATGATGCCGGAACAGTCATCATTGACGTGAATCCTGACGGCAAAACCGGAAAAAAACCGGCTGTATCGCTCACCCCGCAAACGAACCATGTCAAAATCGAAAACAATGCCAAAACCGTTGCCGCAGACGGAAAAAAAGAGATTACGATTAAAAGGGAACACGGCGGAAATACCATCCAAATCAAAGGGACGATTCCACAAGGCGCTTCAAGGGTCAGACAATGGGTTGCGGTTTGGGAGCCGTCAGAATATGCACTCGATTTATTTAAACAGGCTTTACAGCAACAAGGTATTCGAATCCTGGGAGAGACTAAAACCGGCAAAGTACCAAAAAAAGCGCGCCGCATCACCTCACATCAATCCATGCCGCTTTCAGAGCTGATGATCCCCTTTATGAAGCTCAGCAACAACGGCCATGGCGAAACACTGATCAAGGAAATGGGAAGGGCCGCGAGTCGTGAAGGAAGCTGGGATCAAGGTCTGGAAGTGTTAAATAAAGAACTGCAGGGATTTGGAATGGACACAGAAAAGCTCGTTCTCAGAGACGGCTCAGGCATCTCGCATATCAATTTGATTTCTGCCGACCAGATCACAAAGCTATTGTATTCCGTTCAAGAGGAGAAATGGTTTCCGTCGTTTGCCCGTTCACTCCCGGTTGCGGGAGAAAGCGACAGAATGGTCGGCGGCACATTAAGAAACCGGCTGAAAGACCCGGCTCTAAAAGGCAGAGTCAGAGCGAAAACAGGTTCTCTTTCAACCGTCAGTACATTGTCGGGCTATATCGATACTGCAAGCGGCAAGACATTGATTTTCTCCATTCTTCTCAATCAGCTCGCGGATGATGAGAAAGGAAAGGATATTGAAGACAAAATCGTTCAAATATTAGCTTCTTCATGACATCTCCCATTGCGACAGGCAATGGGTTTTCTTTATTGAAAAGGCTCTCCATTCACTTCGTACTTTTTTCAGCTGCGGCCATATAATGCTAAGAGATTTCTATAAGTTTAACAGCAGGCAGGGGGAAATATATGAACATTTTGCTGGCTTATTATCGATACTCTCCACATACAAACGGCCCTTCTACCTATATTGATATCCTTCGAAAAAGCTTAGAAGGAAAAGGGCATTCTGTCGATTTAATGTCGCACGATACCCGATGGCTCAACATTCAGGTCGCCGATCAGCAGCCGGCCGATAAACACCGATTAAAACATGAGCTGATATACCGTCTTCAAACGGCTTACACCGCAAAATATCCCCTGTGGATATATTGGCGTGAAATGGAGCGCTACAGTTTGGAACAAGCTGTTAAACAGTTTGATCTAGAAAAGTATGACTTGATCCACTGCCACGATTTTATGACGGCAAGAGCACTGGCCCGTTCCAAACCTCAGCACACGCCTTTAATCGTTTCCCTCCATAACTTTAAATATCACGAAGCAAAGATTACCGGGGAATATGGCGAGAAAAGCGGCCAGGAACAACAATACATGAAAATCGAAGAATGTTTGGGAGCAATGTCCGGAGACGTTGTGGCCGTTCCGTGCGAATGGCTGAAACACGAGCTGATTCAAATTGGTGTGACGCCTTCGAACATCCGAGTCATCCCGTATGGAATTGTAAAAACACCTTTTATCGAAAAGAAAAGTCATCTCCCAAAAAGCCGCCGGCATCAAGGAAAAAAGATCATTCTCTGTCCGGCGCGGCTCGTTCCGGTGAAAGGACACCGCTACTTGATCGAAGCGCTTTATAAACTGCGGTGCGAAAGGGATGATTTTCACTGCCTTCTCGCAGGCGAGGGTCCGGAGCTCGAAACTCTGCAAAGCCTGTCCGAAAAGCTCGGTATCGCGTCGGCGGTCTCTTTTCTCGGAAAGCGAAAAGATATACCCGACTTAATGAATATTAGTGATGTCATTGTTTTGCCGTCGCTTCACGATACATTTCCGCTCGTCATCCTGGAAGGGCAGTTCTCCGCAAAACCTGTGCTGGCGGCAAACGTAGGCGGGGTAAAAGAAATCATTGACGACGGTGCGGACGGATTGCTTGTTCCCCCGGCAGACAGCGAAGCGCTTGCTGAAAAGCTGCGCCTGCTGCTTGACGATGACAAGACCCGGAAAAAATTGGGCCGCCAAGCGTTTCAAAAAGCTATGAAACATTGGGATATCAGCTTTCACATGAGGTCGATCGAAAACCTGTATCAAACATTCGAGACACAAAAACGCGCAGTGGGGTCCTGCAAAAGTCATCGAAAAGAACAGGGGCTGGACCTGGAAATCCTCGAACAAATCGGTGAAAAGAAAAGGTCAGAAGCGGAGTACACGATAGCCGGGGAAATCCCGCAACACCTCAAAAGCCAACTTGAAAAAGAGGAACATTACATTCATGCTTATGATATGTCAGGCGTTTTACTGCAGACAAAAGCGGTCGATTCGAAAGGGTGCTATGAATTTCACCAGCTCCCCCGAGGCCGCTACGTCTTGAAAAGCACCATCGAAGCATTCGGCAATCAGTTCGTATCCCTCGGCTGATGATAAATACTTCTGCGCAAACCGGCTTTTTAGCCGGTTTTTTATATAACAGTTTTCATTTTATTTGACTTTATTATAATACAGATTCAAATAAGAAAATTGCTTCAAACAACATCCTATATTAGGAAAAACGCGATGTTCAAAGAACTTTCTCAAATTTGTTAACTATTTCACATAAATATGTGATTTTTATCACATTCAAAGCTGTTATATTGAACATAAGATATATATGCAACAACTGTTATATCATTTCAACTTGAAAAGAGGGGGATTTAAATGGAACAATGGAAAGGTTTCACCACAAACGTTTGGCAAAAAGAAGTCAATGTCCGCGATTTTATTCTCTCGAACTTTGAGCCATATCAAGGTGACGAATCGTTTCTCGAACCTCCGACGGAAGCTACATCGGCATTATGGGATCACGTAATGGACTTGACAAAAAAAGAGCGTGAAAACGGAGGCGTCCTTGATATGGATACAGAGATCGTCTCAACGATCACCTCGCACGGTCCCGGCTATTTGGACAAAGACTTGGAAAAAGTCGTCGGCGTTCAAACCGATGAGCCGTTTAAACGGTCGCTTCAGCCTTTCGGCGGCATTCGCATGGCGAAACAAGCATGTGAATCCTATGGTTTTGAATTGGATGAAGAAGTGGAAAGAATCTTTACCGATTACCGCAAAACCCATAACCAAGGCGTGTTTGACGCGTATACGGACGAAATGAAGCTCGCCAGAAAAGTCGGAATCATTACCGGACTGCCTGATGCTTACGGGCGCGGACGCATCATCGGTGATTACCGGAGAGTGGCGCTTTACGGCGTGGATTTCTTGATCGATGAAAAGAAAAAAGATGCGGCCGGCACCTCTCGGGTGATGTCTGAAGAAAACATCCGCCTTCGTGAAGAATTGTCAGAACAAATCCGGGCATTGAACGAACTTAAAGCGCTTGCAGCAAGTTATGGATTTGATATTTCCGAGCCTGCAGCAAATGCGAGAGAAGCATTTCAATGGCTGTATTTTGCCTATTTGGCTGCCATTAAAGAGCAAAACGGAGCTGCAATGAGCCTTGGCCGCGTGTCCACGTTCCTTGATATTTACATCGAAAGAGATTTAAAAACAGGCGCATTAACTGAACAAGAGGCCCAAGAACTAGTCGACCATTTTGTCATGAAGCTGCGCTTGGTCAAATTTGCGCGCACACCTGACTACAATGAATTGTTCAGCGGCGATCCGACGTGGGTAACAGAATCAATCGGCGGAATAGCGCACGACGGACGCGCACTCGTCACGAAAAACTCGTTCCGTTTCCTGCATACGCTTGACAATTTAGGTCCGGCGCCGGAACCGAATTTAACCGTCCTTTGGTCTGTCAGGCTGCCGCAAAAGTTTAAAAACTACTGTGCCAAAATGTCTATTAAAACAAGCTCGATCCAATACGAAAATGACGATATCATGCGTCCAGAATACGGTGATGACTACGGCATCGCCTGCTGTGTATCGGCAATGGCAATCGGCAAACAAATGCAGTTCTTCGGAGCACGCGCCAACTTGGCGAAAGCGCTTTTATATGCGATTAACGGCGGAAAAGACGAAAAGCATAAAATGCAAGTCGGTCCGGAAATGCCTCCGGTTGCTTCCGAGGTGCTGGACTATGACGAAGTCATGCATAAATTCGATCAGACGATGGAATGGCTTGCAGGCTTGTACATCAATACGCTCAATGTCATTCACTACATGCATGATAAATATTGCTATGAAAGAATTGAAATGGCGCTGCACGACACGGACATTTTGCGGACGATGGCCACCGGGATCGCCGGCTTGAGTGTTGTGGCCGATTCGTTAAGCGCTATCAAATATGCCAAAGTCAACGTAGTTCGCGATGAAAACGGCATTGCCGTCGATTTTGAAACAGAAGGCGACTTTCCGAAGTACGGAAATAATGATGACCGCGTCGACGCGATCGCCGTTGACATTGTCAAGCGCTTTATGAAAAAACTGCGCAAGCACCAGACATATCGCCAGTCCGTTCATACGATGTCCATTTTAACGATCACGTCAAACGTCGTTTACGGCAAGAAAACCGGAAATACGCCGGATGGACGCCGCGCGGGAGAACCGTTTGCACCAGGCGCGAATCCGATGCACGGCCGCGATACTAAAGGGACGCTTGCATCGCTGTCTTCAGTGGCAAAGCTGCCTTACAGCTATGCGCTCGACGGCATATCCAACACCTTTTCGATCGTCCCGAAAGCGCTTGGCAAAGACGAAGAGAGCCGCGCCGTCAATTTATCAAGCATCCTTGACGGGTACGCCGCAAAAACAGGGCATCACTTAAATGTTAACGTATTTAACAGAGAGACATTGCTCGACGCCATGGAACATCCAGAGCAATATCCGCAGTTAACGATTCGCGTCTCAGGCTATGCGGTCAACTTTATTAAGCTGACGAAAGAACAGCAGTTAGACGTCATCAGCCGTACCTTCCATGAATCGATGTAACGAGCATAAAGCGGAGCGCGGCCGAGGCGCTCCGCCCATAAAAAGAGGTGATCTTCATCATGGATGGAAATATTCATTCGATCGAAACATTCGGCACCGTTGACGGTCCGGGCATCAGATATGTCGTCTTCACACAAGGCTGCCTGATGCGCTGTCAATTTTGCCATAATGCTGATACATGGGAAATCGGAACCGGAAAACAAATGACGGTTTCCGAAATCGTTCAGGATGTCCAGCAATATCTCCCGTTTATTCAAGCATCAGGCGGAGGCATCACCGTTAGCGGAGGCGAACCGCTTTTACAATTGCCATTTTTAATCGAGCTGTTCAAAGCCTGTAAAAGCCACGGCATACACACGGCGCTCGATTCGTCCGGCGGATGCTATTCGGCGGCGCCGGCATTTCAAGAGCAGATTAAAGAGCTCATCCAGTATACAGACCTTGTTTTGCTTGATCTCAAGCATATCAACAGAAAAAAACATATCAACCTGACAGGAATGCCGAATGACCACATATTGGATTTTGCCCGGTTTCTCGCTGATCATCAAGTCCCCGTCTGGATCCGTCATGTACTCGTTCCGGGGATCTCTGATATCGATGACGATTTAACGGCACTCGGCACGTTTATCGGCACGCTGGCAAACGTTCAGAAGGTGGAGGTTCTTCCTTATCACAAACTCGGCGTCTACAAGTGGGAAGCGCTTGGCCTGGATTATCCGTTAAAAGGGGTTGAACCGCCAAGTGCTGCCCGGGCCGAAAACGCATACAGACTGCTCACCGCCCACTTGCAAGGCGGAACTATGCTGCAAGAAACATAAACCCTTTTAACCGGACAGACTTTTTCCAACAAAAGCTGTCCTTTTTGTCTTACCGCACGACCGTATAAAAAATCCCTTTTTTTACAATAGTAAGATGAGAAAGATGCGCCTGCTGCGGCAGGCCGACAATAAAACAGCAAGGTGGGCGGGAAGCATGTATCATTTGTATTCTCACAACGACTTGGACGGAGTCGGCTGCGGAATTCTCGCAAAGGTGGCTTTTGGCGAACGGGTCGAGGTCCGCTACAATTCGGTCACCGGACTTGATATGCAAGTCGGGCGTTTTTTGGAACGGACAAAAGGAAAGGAAAAACAGCATGAAGGCCTGTTTATCACAGACTTGTCCGTTCATCAAGAAAATGAAGAAAGGCTGGACCAATATGCTGAAGCGGGCGGAAAGGTCAAACTCATCGACCACCATAAAACTGCGCTTCATTTGAATGAACGCTCTTGGGGCATGGTAAAAGTTCAATATGAGGACGGCAGGCTCGCGTCAGCGACTTCTCTTTTTTATGAATACTTAATAGACAACGGCCACATTCAAGAGACAAAAGCGATGGATCAGTTCGTCGAACTCGTACGCCTCTATGATACATGGGAATGGGAGCAGACGGACGCGCTCGAAGCGAAACGCCTGAATGACCTGTTTTTTATGGTTTCCATCGACGAATTTGAGGAAAAAATGGTCCGGCGTCTTAAAGAAAACGACACGTTTTCATTTGATGAATTCGAAGAAAAAATCTTGGATATGGAAGAAGAAAAAATTGAACGGTATATCCGCAGGAAACGGCGGGAAATCGTTCAGACCTTCATCCATGCCCACTGCGTCGGCATCGTGCATGCGGAATCCTATCATTCCGAAGTGGGGAACGAACTCGGGAAAACGTATCCGCACCTTGACTATATCGCCATCTTAAATATGGGCGGCAAAAAAGTGAGCCTTCGCACCATCCATGATGAAACAGATGTATCAGAAATCGCCGGCACGTTCGGCGGAGGCGGCCATGCCAAGGCAGCGGGGTGCCCGCTGACAGATGAAGCGTTCAAGCTGTATGTGACTGAACCGTTTCCGCTGGAGCCCTTGAGAGCGGATGCCTTTAAAAACGTCTATAATGTAAAAGAGTCGGACAACGGCAGCCTTTATATCAACAGGGACGAAGATCAGTTTTTTCTCTTTCCTGGAGAACACGGCTGGAACATTCAATTAAACGGCGTGACTCAGCATGAGACATTTACTTCATTCGAAGAGGCAGAACGGTTTATTAAAAGAAATTATGCTGCATGGCTCGCAAGGGATGAAGCATTTGTCCAATATTTGATGCAGCAGGTGAAACAGGCGATTCAAACGACAGGCTAAAGACTTCAACATGTCTTGGCCTGTTTTTTCATATACAAAAAAGAACAGCCGGCATATAATAACAGAAAGTTCTGATTTTTCCAAAAGGGGAGATGTTCATGAAAGAGAAGAACACAAGCTGCGAAACAAAAGAATTTCGGGCCGTGTGGATCGCCACCGTGACAAACATTGACTGGCCTTCGAAAAAAGGGCTGACAATCGAAGAGCAAAAAACAGAGTATGTGAAGCTTTTGGATGATGTGACAACCATGGGGATGAACGCGGTTGTCGTTCAAATTAAGCCGGCGGCGGATGCGTTCTATCCTTCCGCATACGGGCCGTGGTCGGAATACTTAACAGGCGTTCAAGGAAAAGACCCAGGATACGATCCGCTGTCATTTTTGCTCGAAGAAACCCACCGGAGAAAGCTTGAATTTCATGCATGGTTCAACCCTTATCGGATCACGATGAATCATACGGATTTGAACAGGCTCTCACAGGATCACCCGGCTAGAACGCACCCCGACTGGGTCGTTGCCTACGGCAAACAGCTGTATTACAATCCCGGCATCCCTGAGGCTCAGGAATTCATTGTCCAAGGCATAGCGGAGGTCGTCAAGAATTACCAAGTCGACGCCGTTCATATGGATGACTATTTTTATCCGTATAAAATTGCGGGCGTCGAGTTTCCCGACTTGAGCACGTATGAACAATATGGAAAGGACCGCTTTTCAAATATTGAAGATTGGCGGAGGGACAACGTCAACCAGCTTGTCAAACAGATCAACGCCGCCGTCAAAAAAGAAAGAGCATCGGTCAAATTTGGGATCAGCCCCTTTGGTGTATGGCGAAATACAGCAGATGATCCGACGGGATCGAATACAGCCGCCGGAATGACAAACTATGACGACCTCTATGCTGACACGAGGGAGTGGATCAGACAGGGATACATCGATTACATCGCCCCGCAAATCTATTGGAGCATCGGCTTTGCCCCGGCTTCCTACGACATTTTAGTGGACTGGTGGAAAAATGAAGTCAGCCAACGCCCCGTTCATTTATACATCGGACAAGCAGCCTATAAAATCAATCAAAACTCAGATCCCGCATGGTCAGATCCTGAAGAATATCCGCGCCAGATTGCCTTAAACCGCGGCTCAAATGTGATGGGAAGCATCCATTTCAGCCTGAAAGATTTAAACCGGAACCCGCTCGGCATAAAAGACAGGCTGATCCAGGACTTGTACAAAAAACCGGCAGCTATTCCCGGTATGCCTTGGCTTGACAGCGTAAACAGCAAACAGTGAAAACTGATATTTTAGTGATGCGGCCGCCGGTAACAGTACCAATCCATTTTGACAACGTTCAAAATGGATTTTTTGTGTTAAAAATCGCATGAATCGTGCACCTTAATAGATAAAAACAAGGAAAGAAAGGTTTAAATCAAATGGACATTTTCTTAGCGATTTTACCAGCGATTTTCTGGGGAAGCATCGTGCTCTTTAATGTAAAGCTTGGGGGCGGACCGTACAGCCAGGTGCTCGGTACGACATTCGGCGCTTTAATTTTTTCAATCGGAATCTACTTTGTCGTCCAGCCTGAATTATCTCCCCGTATATTTGCCGTCGGCGTCGTCTCCGGACTATTTTGGGCGCTCGGCCAGACCAACCAGCTGAAAAGCATCAAGCTGATCGGCGTGTCTAAAACAATGCCGATCTCGACGGGGCTTCAGCTCGTGTCCACTTCTTTGTTCGGCGTGCTTGTTTTTCGCGAGTGGGCGACGACAATCTCGATTGTTCTCGGGATTCTGGCGCTGATCTTCATCATCGTGGGAATCGTACTGACATCGCTGGAAGACCGCAGCCAAAAAACGGAGGAAAAAACCGGCGACATGAAAAAGGGAATCGTGATTTTGCTGATTTCCACATTCGGCTATCTCGTATATGTTGTCGTCGTCCGGCTTTTTGATGTCAGCGGCTGGGCGGCTCTTTTTCCTCAGGCTATCGGCATGGTAGCCGGCGGCTTGATCTTGACATTCAGGCATAAGCCGTTTAATTTTTACGTCATCAAAAATATCATTCCGGGTTTAATCTGGGCAGCGGGAAACATGTTTTTATTCATTTCCCAGCCCCGGGTCGGCGTAGCGACCAGTTTTTCGCTATCGCAGATGGGAATCGTCATCTCTACGCTCGGCGGCATTATTTTGCTCGGCGAAAAGAAAACGAAGCGGCAGCTGATCGGTATCGCCATCGGCATCATATTAATCGTCGCAGCCGGCGTTTTGCTGGGCATTGCAAAAGCATAAGGACGGCTTCTAAAGCCGTCCTTATGCTTGTTGACAAAATCCCATTAGTTTTGGGATTTTGTCATCCTTTAATATGTGACGATTCCCTTAAGCGGCAGGTGGTCGGAAGCGCTCGGATCAACGGCGACAACTTCAGCCGCTGACACATGAAAAGACCGGCTGAGGAAGATGTAGTCCAAGCGCCGTCTCGGGCGGTGCGAAGGGTAGGTGAACCCCTGTCCGTATTGTCTTTCATCCCACAGGTCGGCCAGTTTTTCCGCGACCTTTGTCCATCCCCGTGAACGAGGCTTCATATTAAAGTCTCCCATGACGATCACAGGCCGATCGCTCTCTTGAACCCTCTCGATTAAAAAAACCGTCTGCTTGCCGTGAAGCCACGGATTCAGACTCAAATGCGTAACAAAGACGCGAAAGAGCTGATCACCGATCCGGACATCAGCCTCAAGAAGAGACCTTCCTTCGATCAGCCCTTTGACAAAGTTGAATGAATGATGCCGTTCTTTCACAATCGGAAAACGCGTTAAGAGGGCGTTCCCGTATTGCCTGTTCACTGAAGAATCACCGGAACTTAATGAAAGGGAGGGGCAGTACGCATAGTGCATGTTCAATTGTTCTGCTAACGAACCGATTTGGTCTTCGTAATCGCTTCTATTGGAGAAATGCTGATCCACTTCATTAAGACCGACGATGTCACAGCCGCTCTCTGCGATCACACCGGCTGTTCTCTCTAAATCAACGCGACGATCCCTTCCTTTTCCATGATGGATATTAAACGTCATGATGCCAAATTTCATAATCAACCCGCCTCTTCTTTAAGCTAAGCATATTGTACCTCCGGAACGATTAAAATATTTCTGCTGTCGGCGGAGCGAGATTAGGTTAAAATGACATTATGATATAAAGAGGAGTGTTCCTTGATGGCAAATAGCAGAACGAATCCAAAGGTTGATGAATTTTTAAGCAAAGCCGAGAAGTGGAAGAAAGAGTTTGAAAAGCTGCGTCAAATTGTTCTTGACTGTGAGCTGAACGAAGATTTCAAGTGGAAGCATCCTTGTTATACGTTCGAGAATAAAAACATCGTCTTAATCCATGGATTTAAAGAATATTGTGCGCTCTTGTTTCATAAAGGCGCATTGTTAAAGGACCCCAACGGGATTCTCATCCAGCAGACGGAGAATGTCCAAGCCGCGCGGCAGATTCGATTCACCAATGTACAAGAAATAGCTGAAATGGAAACCATCTTGAAAGCTTATATAAATGAAGCGATTGAAGTGGAAAAAGCCGGTCTTGAAGTCGATTTTAAAAAGGCTGCGGAATATACGATTCCAGAAGAACTGCAAAAAAAATTCGCTGAAATCCCGGCTTTAAAAACGGCTTTTGAAGAATTGACGCCGGGCAGGCAAAGAGCGTATATTCTTTATTTTTCTAAACCAAAACAATCGAAAACCCGAGAGTCGAGGATTGAAAAATATACACAGCAAATTCTCGATGGAAAGGGATTGAATGACTAGTCTATTGACAGAAGCGCTGTCATTGCCGAGCCAAGCTGAAAAAATGGCCGAAGAAGCGGTGAATTGATGAGAACCGCTTAATTTAAATCCTCCGAGTCCTCGGGGGATTTTTAGCTCCTGTTCATTGTATAATGATGATTTGGAGGGATCATATTGCAAAACGTACTTACGTATATTTCATTGCCCTTGGCCATCATTCATATGGGAATCCTTTATGTCTGGCTTTTTCATTGGGAGCTGCTTGCTACAAAAACCGGATGTTTCATCTGGAGCTGTTCGATCATCATGGGCTTCATCCTTTATTTGACCGGCCGCAAAAGCGCCATGATAACAACACGCCTGATTTTTGCTTCAACATTAATGGTCATCATTTTAGTGATTTTCACATTGGCTATTGATGCTGTCACAAGCTCCATGCCCTGATGATCACCGCTTGATTATATAAAAAAACATTTATATAATGGATGCAATATACCGTCTGCAAAGCGCCTGAGATCGGAGGAATGTCATGACCGTACAAACGAAGCTTGATTCGAAAAGCACGGTGAGCTGCATGAAGATATTGAGCGATTCTACCCGGCTCTTGATCCTGAAACTGCTTCAGGAGAAACCTTTTTGCGTCTGCCAGCTTGTCGATATGTTTGAAACAAGCCAGCCCGCAATCAGCCAGCATTTACGAAAGCTGAAAAGTGCAAATATGATCAAGGAAGAAAGAAGGGAACAATGGCGCTTTTATTCACTTCATGACGACTTTCCGGAGCGTGAATTGGTCCTTGCCATTCTCAAACAGATCGATGAACACGATGAGGTTCTTCAAACCGTTAAAAGAAAAGAAAGGCCCGTTTCGTGCCAATAAACAAACAGAGGGAGGACGGTCCCTCTGTTTCATATGCATTTATCATATAAGCATTGACTTATATAATAATTTTATTATAAGATGTGTCCGGAGAGGAAACTTATGAAGGAGGCGTACACGCGATGACGACAGTCTTAGCCACATTGATTTTTCTGCTGACTCTCACGCTCGTGATTTGGCAGCCGAAAAATTTATCGATCGGCTGGTCGGCCTGCGGAGGTGCAGCGCTGGCTTTCATCGCCGGGGTCGTCAATTTTCAGGATGTATTAGATGTGACAGGAATCGTATGGAATGCGACTTTGACTTTTGTCGCAATCATCATCATCTCCCTGATTCTTGATGAAATCGGATTTTTCGAGTGGGCCGCCCTGCACATGGCCAAGGCAGCGAAAGGAAACGGCATTCGGATGTTCGTCTATGTCTCCTTGCTGGGAGCCGTAGTAGCCGCGCTGTTTGCCAATGACGGAGCTGCTTTAATTTTGACGCCGATTGTCCTTGCCATGGTACGCGCGTTACATTTTCAAGAAAAGCTCATTTTTCCTTTTATTATCGCAAGCGGATTTATCGCGGATACGACATCGCTGCCGCTTGTCGTCAGCAACCTTGTCAATATTGTCTCAGCAGACTTTTTCAACATCGGATTTATCGAATATGCAACAAGAATGATTGTTCCAAATCTGTTTTCGCTTATTGCAAGCATGATCGTACTTTTTTTGTTTTTCAGAAAAAGCATTCCGCGGCATTATGACATGACAAATGTAAAACAGCCGGCAAAAGCGATTAAAGACAGGAAAATGTTCCGCTTGTCATGGCTGATATTAGCCGTTTTGTTGGCGGGATACTTTATCAGCGAACTGCTCGCAATCCCCGTCTCAATCATCGCAGGCGTGATCGCCGTCATTTTCTTATTCACAGCGAAAAACAGCCCGGCGGTGCAAACGAAGAAAGTGCTGAAGGGAGCGCCTTGGGCGATTGTTTTCTTTTCACTAGGAATGTATGTCGTCGTATACGGTTTGAGAAACGCCGGCTTAACGGACGTTCTCTCACAGGTCATACAGACTGTCAGCGATCAAGGGCTGTTTGCCGGAACAATCGGAATGGGCTTTATCGCAGCCATCCTGTCTTCATTCATGAACAATATGCCGACGGTGATGATTGATGCACTAGCGATTCACAGTACCGACACACACGGGATTTTCAGAGAAGCGCTGATTTACGCCAATGTCATCGGCTCTGATCTCGGTCCGAAAATCACGCCGATCGGCTCCCTGGCGACGCTTTTATGGCTTCACGTCCTTTCACTGAAAGGCGTAAAGATTTCTTGGGGAACCTATTTTAAAACAGGTGTCATTTTGACCATTCCAACCCTGTTCATCACGCTTGCCGGACTTTATGTGTGGCTGTTGATCATCCATTAAACATGATAGGAGAAGATGACCAATGTCAAAAAAGACCATCTATTTTTTATGCACAGGCAACTCTTGCCGCAGCCAAATGGCTGAAGGCTGGGCGAAGAAATATCTCGGAGACGATTGGAATGTCCACAGTGCAGGGATTGAAGCGCACGGTTTAAACCCGAACGCGGTCAAAGCCATGCGAGAAGCAGGCATCGATATTTCCGAGCAGACGTCTGATATCATTGATCCCGATATCTTACACAACGCAGACCTCGTCATTACGCTGTGCGGGGACGCGGCTGATAAATGCCCGATGACACCTTCGCATGTCAAGCGCGAGCATTGGGGTTTTGACGATCCCGCCAAAGCAGAAGGGACAGAAGAACAAAAATGGGCTTTCTTTCAGCGCGTGCGCGATGAAATTGGAGAGCGGATCAAGCGATTTGCGGAGACAGGTGAATAAATAAAAAGCTCAAGTATTGTTACCTGAGCTTTTTATTTTTTAGAAACATATAAAAACACGTCTGGAAAGAACGTACCAGAATGCATGCGGCCCTTCATGAAAAATATAGAAATCAATCAATGCACCCGAGGAATTCTGGAAAATCCATTACCATCGGCTGAACGAGTACCAAGGGATTAGCGGCGGTCACTAAAAACCCCCAGGCCGGGGACTTTTCATTTTAAAAAGAAAAGATGACCTGACTTAAATGTTACTTGTTTTCTTTACCTAAAGAAGCGCATGACATTCTAATGTGTAATTCAGGGTCCATTTTTTGAGTTAATGGGATTGAGCCCGGCTCACGAATAAGAGACAGCAGAGAATCAACCATTTTGTGAGCCAATTGATCGATTGGAACCCCGACGCTCGTCAGCGGGGTTTCAAGGCTTGCCATTTGAGGAATATTATCATAAGAAATTAAAGATAGGTCTTCCGGTATACTGAGCTGTTGTTCTTTTACGGCTCGTAAAATCCCTACACTGATATCGTAGCTTCCGCTAATGATTGCTGTAGGTGTTGGGGGTTGTTGTAATAGTTTTTTCGCAGCAGTGTAACCGCTATACCAGCTTAAACCATTAGTATTTATAATACTATTTCGACTTAATTTCAAACCGGCTTCCATCATCACCTCTTCAAACCCTTTGCTTTTTTCAATCTGACGCTTGTCGGCAGGGGAGAGGTCGCCGACGTAGCTAATGTTTTTGTGGCCGAGTTGATACAGATACGTAACGGCTTTATAAATTGCTTTTTTATGATTAACATCGATAATAGGATGTGTATGTTCACCCGACACTCCGTAAGATAAGATAGGAATCGTTAATCCAGCAGCATCACTAAGCTGAGTTTCGCCGCCTTCTTCAAAAATCATGATCCCGTCCACGCGAAAACTCTTGAACAATTCTACTGCCTCTTTAGCTTTGTTAACAGACAAAATCATTGAATAGCTGTTCTTTTCGACCACTTCATTTATTTTTGTAACAAGTGCCGATAAAGCGATTCTTTCAATTGTAGGCCAGACAAGACCGATCGTTTGACTTTTTTTAGATGCCAAGCTTCTCGCTGCAAAATTCGGAGTATACTCTAATTGTTCGGCAACTTGCAAGACCTTTTTCTTTGTATCCGGTTTTACAAGAGGGCTGTTTCTTAAAGCCTTTGAGACTGTTGAATAGCTTACTCCGGCAGCATGGGCGATGTCTTTGATGGTTACAGTCATTTTGGATCCTCCAAAAAATCTTGAAAAATATAATATTGCAAATTTTCCGAAATGATTTTATGATAATAAATAACAACGTTGTTATTATAAATGATACATCATAAAATAACAATCATATACATCTTCCGAAGGAAATAACAACGTTGTTAAAAGAACTTTTCGGATGATGAAGCAACGTTTATTTTTAACAACGTTGTTAAACTTATCGTAAAGGAGGGGAAGTGTGAGAAAGACGATCATCTAATGTCTCGCACAGAACATAATCGGAAACGGGATTCAGGGGATAAACCGAAACATACAATGCAAAAATTCTGCTTATTCGTTCACTATTCGAGCGAAATTGTAAACGCTATCAAAAAATATCGCTGTGAATGTATGACGATGAAAGAAAACATGAATCGCTATCAATCTTTGGTTAGAAAGCAACAGTCATGAGATTCAAGGAGGGTAGTTCATGAGAAAAATGCTATCCGTGTTTTTTGTATGCGCTTTAATCTTTGGAATGCTTACGGGGTGTAAAAGCAGCGATGTACTAGGTACCGATAAAACCGTAACGTTACGGCTCGCTCACAACCATAATGAGGAGCACCCCGTCCACAAGTCTTTACTCAAATTTTCAAAAGACGTAGAAAAGAAAACCAATGGCACTGTTAAAGTGCAATTGTATCCAAATGCTCAGCTCGGTTCAGAGCGTGAAGTGATTGAATTGACGCAAACCGGGGCTGTCGATTTGGCTAAAGTAAGTGCAAGCGCTTTAGAAAGTTTTTCAGAGGTCTACTCCATCTTCAGCCTGCCTTATTTATTTGACAGCAAACAGCATTTCTATGAAGCCATGGACAGTGATATTGCAAAAGACATGTATGATGCAACGAAAGACATAGGGTTTATTGGATTAACCTACTATGATGCCGGTTCACGGAACTTTTACACAAAGAACAAACCGATTATGCATCCAAATAACCTTAAAGGTTTAAAAGTTCGCGTGCAGCCGAGTGCTACAGCGATTCGAATGGTGGAACTCATGGGTGGAGCACCTACTCCAATGGCTTATGGAGAAGTATATACAGCATTGCAGTCAAGTGTAATCGATGGCACCGAAAACAACGAAATGGCTTTAACAAGCAGCAATCACGGGGAAGTGGCAAAAGAATATTCGTACTCAGAACATGCGATCGTTCCGGATATTTTAATCATGAATTTGGACAAAAAGGATCAATTAAGCGAAGAGCAGCAGAATGCGGTGATCGAAGCGGCGAAAGAATCTACTGAGTATCACAAAATCGTATGGGCTGAAGAAACTGAAAATGCGGTTAAGAAAGCAAAGGAAATGGGAGTGAAGTTCCACAAACCAGACAAGACTCCATTCCGAAATGCGGTAAGCCCGCTTCATGATGAGTTTGCCAAAAAAGAATTGATCGGAAAATACTATAAAGAAATTCGTGCGAAAGCTAAAAAAGTAAAATGACTCTGGATGAATGAGCGAATCGAATATTTTTCGATAAGGGAGGGATGCATATGCTCACTTTAAAAAAAGCGGTGGATAAAACGATTGAATGTTTGACTTGCACACTAATGGCAGTCATGGTTTTTGTTGCGATATGGCAAGTATTTACGCGATATGTACTGAATTCTCCTAGTACGTTTTCAGAAGAATTTTTACGCTATTCATTGATATGGGTTTCTATGTTGGGCGGTGCCTATGCATTTTGGAAAAAAAAGCACTTGGCCATTGAATTTATCGTTCGAAAACTACCAATAAAAGCGGCTGTTTTCCTTCATACTTTCATTCAGATTCTTTTGATTACCTTTGCTCTGATTGTGATGGTGTTAGGAGGATCGAAAGCAGTGATCACCACAATGGAGCAATCTTCAGCAGCATTAGGGATACCGGTGGGATTTGTTTATCTATCACTTCCTGTTGCAGGCATACTCATCATTGGATACAGCTTGGCCGGTTTATATGAATCTTTACATGAATTCAATTCAAAACAAAAGTCAGGTGATGATGTAAAAAAAGCAGAAAAGATGTGACTAAGGCTTTTTGAAAACTAAAAAAGAGGTGAAATGATATGGCCATAGCAGCAGGTCTCATTTTATCGGCAGTATTCTTCATCTTATTGTTTCTCGGCGTTCCGATTTCCGTAAGTATTGCAGCGGCGTCCATTGTAACAATGCTTACCATTTTTCCTTTTGATGTTGCCATTTTCACTTCGGCGCAAAAAATGGTCACTGGAATCGACAGCTTTTCTTTATTAGCGGTACCGTTCTTCATTTTATCAGGCATTATTATGAATAATGGCGGTATTGCAATGCGGCTCATTAACTTCGCAAAATTGATCAGCGGCAGGCTGCCTGGTTCTCTGGCCCATACGAATGTTGTCGGAAACATGTTATTCGGTTCGATTTCCGGTTCGTCTGTAGCTGCTGCTGCGGCAATCGGCGGGGTCATGTCGCCGCTCCAAGAAAAAGAAGGATATGACCGGACTTACTCTGCCGCAGTAAACATTGCTTCTGCACCAACTGGTTTACTTATTCCGCCCAGCGGTCTTTTGATCATTTTCTCATTAGTCAGCGGCGGAACATCTGTAGCCGCTTTATTTATGGCGGGCTATTTGCCCGGAATTTTGTGGGGGCTGGCTACGATGGTTGTCGCCTATATGATTGCAAAAAAGAAAAAGTATCCTGTTGCGCCAAAGATTACGATGAGTCAAGGTTTTAAAGTGCTTCTCGATGCGATTCCAAGCCTGTTGCTCATTGTAATCGTAATCGGGGGTATTATCGCCGGTATATTTACAGCAACTGAAGGTGCAGCAATAGCGGTGGCTTATTCCTTATTGTTATCGCACTTTTATAGGACATTGAAATGGAAACAGCTCCCCAAAATGCTGCTGGAAACGGTCGAAATCACAGCCGTTATTATGTTTTTGGTTGGGACTTCAACGATGCTGTCATTGGTCATGGCGTTTACAGGCATACCGACGGCAATCAGCAATGGAATTCTAGGGATTACAGATAACCCCATTTTGATCCTGCTGATGATGAATATCATCTTATTAATAATCGGTACATTTATGGACATCACTCCGGCTGTTTTAATTTTCACTCCAATCTTTCTGCCAATTGTTCAAAGCTTTGGCATGGATCCCGTGCATTTTGGAATTATGATTGTATTTAACCTTTGTATCGGCAATATCACTCCTCCTGTGGGAAGTGCTCTGTTTGTGGGATGCAGCATAGGTAAAGTTGATATTGAACGAGTGGTTAAACCGATTCTGCCATTTTACGCTGCGATCATGATCGTCCTTTTAATTGTTACCTACATTCCACAAATCAGCTTAATGCTGCCTCAATTATTTGGACTTTAAGACAGGAGGCGTCTGTTTAATGTCAATTAAAGAAACCTACATGTTTACATTTATAAAAGAAGAGAAAAATGTGCTGCATTTTCATTTAAATGACGGCCATGCACAAGCAAAAATATTCATTCTTGAAGAAGATGTGATTCGGATTTTGCTGACAGAGGGAGAAGCGTTAACGCTTGAAAAAACGTGGAGTGTCGCGCCTGGACAGATCGATGTGCCATGGGAGGGACGCCATCGTTTAGACATGAGCGGATTTACATTGCCTCAATACGAATGTCAGCAAGTCAAAGATGTTTTTATCGTAAAAACCGGCAAGATCAAGCTTCATGTTCAATTGAACGGTTTTAAGATCAGCTGGTTTTATCACAATGGTTCTGAATGGATCAATGTTGCAAACGATCGGCAAACACAAGCGTATAATTTTGAAGGGGTTTTTGGAAAGGGCGTATACCATTATTTACAACGCGATTTCCAGGAACAATATTTTGGATTTGGCGAGAAAACGGGAAACATCGATAAACACGGGAAACGCTACCGGATGTTAAATATCGATGCGATGGGGTATGACGCAGAGTGGTCAGATCCGCTATACAAACATATCCCATTTTATATTACACGCCATAAGAAAACAGGCATTTCCTATGGAATTTTCTATGATAATCTATCAGCTTCCATTTTTGATATGGGTTCAGAGCTTGATAACTATCATGGACTGTACCGCTATTATCAGGCCGAAAAAGGGGATTTAGACTACTACTTCATAGCCGGTCCGAAAATAAAAGATGTAGTCGAAACATTCTCTTGGCTGACAGGCAAAACGATCTTGCCGCCAAAATGGAGTCTGGGCTATTCAGGCTCTACGATGAGCTATACCGATGCTCCAAATGCACAAGAACAATTAAAAAATTTCGTTCATCTTTGTGAAGAACATGATATATTATGCGATTCGTTTCAGTTATCGTCAGGATACACATCTATCGGTGACAAACGTTATGTCTTTAACTGGGATGAGAGCAAAATTCCTGCTCCAAAAGAGATGGTGCAACAATTCCATGAGAAGGGCGTGCGCTTATGCGCCAACATTAAACCGTGTTTGCTAAAGGATCATCCGTACTTTGATGAACTAAAAGAAAAAGAAATGTTTATCGTAAACAGAGAAACACAGAAGCCGGAAATGGCTCAATTTTGGGATGATATCGGGGCTTATTTAGACTTCACGAATCGCCAAACGTTCGACTGGTGGAAGGCTCAAGTGACAGAAAAGCTGTTGGAATACGGAATTGATTCAACCTGGAATGACAATAACGAGTTTGAAATATGGAGTCAAAACGCCAAGTGTCACGGTTTCGGCAAAGAAGTGGAATTTGAACTGATCCGCGCGCTTCATCCGCTTTTAATGATGAAAGCGTCTTTCGAGGCGCAGCTAGAACATAACCCGGAATTACGCCCGTATTTGATCTCAAGATCCGGCTGTCCCGGCATGCACCGTTATGCACAAACTTGGACCGGTGACAACCGAACAAGCTGGAAAACATTAAAATTTAATATTCAAACTGGCATCGGTTTAAGTTTATCAGGCATTTACAATTTCGGCCATGATGTCGGGGGATTTTCAGGAACGGCCCCTGAACCGGAGCTATTCGTAAGATGGGTGCAAAACGGCATCATGCATCCGAGATTTACCATTCATTCGTGGAACGATGACGGGACAGTTAATGAACCATGGATGTTTCCTGAAACAATCGATGAAATCCGTGAACTCATTAAGTTTAGACATAAGATCATCCCTTACATTTACACCGCGCTATATGAGGCGCACGAACATTATCAGCCGATCATTCGACCGACATTTTATGATTTTGAACATGATGAGAAAACATTTGAAGAAAACGATGAATTTATACTTGGTGAATCTTTGCTTGTTGCATCTGTCGTCGAAAAAGGAATGACGGAGCGGGAGGTGTATTTACCAAACTATGAAAAAGGCTGGTACGATTTCCATACGGGAACTTGGCATGAAGGAGGAAAGACAGTCGTTCTGCCGGCACCATTACATTCTACTCCGCTATTAGCGAAAGCGGGAGCGATCGTTCCGGTAAATGATGCAAAAGTGACATTCCAAACAAAGAACCGAGATGAAAGAGGATTTTTGTTATTCCCATTCAAAGGAAAAGGAAAATCGACTTATCGTTTGTACGAAGATGATGGGTTAACAAATGAATATACTTATACATTTGCCTTTATTCATGTCGATATGGAAACAACAGTAGACGGGATCAAGCTTTCAATACAAAAAGAAGGAACATACGAGTTACCGTATGATCAACTCACTTTTCACGTACCAAATGGAGAAAAGAGAAAACTGATCGTAAATGGCACAGAGCTGGAAAGCAAGAACGGAGAGTTTTCTTACAGTTTGCCGTGTGGTTAAAAGATGAAGGCCACATGATGATAATGGTTTCCATTACTCGAGCAAGAATCTTTGGCCGCGGTTACATCCCGGCAAGCTGAATTTTGTCATCGAGCATAATACATGAATCATTATCACGAAAATTTATGTAAGCGAATACTAATCAGCAAATTCTTTTTTAGAAAATCGGTCCAATATATTGTGATTGTCATGCGAAATGACGGTATCGAATGTTAAATAAAAAGAGGGAAGAGGATGGAAGAGCCATGCAAATGACGTTTCGATGGTATGGAGACAGCGATCCGGTCACATTAGAGTATATTCGGCAAATTCCCGGCGTTACCGGAATTGTTTCGGCTATTTATGATATTCCTGTAGGGGAAGCCTGGCCTTATGAGAAAATTGCAGAGTTAAAAGAAAAAATTGAAAATCATGGGTTATCGTTAAGTGTCATTGAAAGTGTACCTGTCCATGAAGATATTAAATTAGGTCTTCCGACAAGAGATCAATATATTGAAAACTATAAAACGACGATACGCAACTTGGCAAAAGCGGGTGTTAAAATCGTTTGTTATAATTTCATGCCTGTCTTTGACTGGACTCGTTCTTCTTTAGACTATGCACTAGAAGACGGTTCTACAGCATTAATTTATGAAGAAGAAAAAGTTAAACAAATGAACCCTTTGCATGGTGAACTAAAACTTCCCGGTTGGGACACAAGCTATGAAGATGGACAGCTAAAGAATCTTTTTCAACAATACCAGCACGTTACGGAAGAGGATTTATGGGAAAATCTTTCGTATTTTATTAAAGCGGTTATACCTGCGGCAGAAGATGAACAAGTCAAAATGGCGATTCATCCGGATGATCCGCCATGGCCTATCTTTGGACTGCCTCGAATCATAACGAACAAAGAGAATTTGGAGCGATTGACTAATCTCTATGACAGCTCCTTTAACGGTTTGTGTTTATGCAGCGGGTCGCTGGGGGTGAATTCAACAAATGATATTCCGGAATTGATTCGTTATTTCGGAAAAAAAGGAAAAGTCAACTTTGTGCATCTGAGAAACATTAAGATCAACGGGGAAAAGTCATTTCAAGAATCTTCCCACCGTTCAGAAGACGGTTCTTTAGATATGTATGAAATCGTAAGAGCATTAAGAGATATTGATTTTGCCGGGCCAGCCAGACCGGATCATGGGAGAATGATTTGGGGAGAGACCGGAAAACCGGGTTATGGTTTATATGACCGGGCGCTGGGTGCAGTGTATTTAAATGGAATGTGGGAAACATTGACGAAAGAAAAGAAGCGGATCGCCTTTGAATGCAATAAATGAACAAACTAACTAAAATGCAGAGACGGGGGATGAATGTGCAGATACCTTTTCATGTCAACTTGAAAGATAAGGTGGCTGTAGTGACAGGTGGAGGCGGCATTTTATGCAGCTGTTTCGCTAAAGCATTGGCTCAATGCGGTGCAAAAGTAGCAGTAGTCAGCCGAAGAGTTGAATCGGCTGACAGAGTAGCGAAAGAGATCCAAGAAAACGGAGGCGAAGCACTTGCTCTTACAGCAAACGTCCTTGATAAACAAAGCCTTGAACAAGCGAAACAACTCATTAACAGAACCTTCGGCAGATGCAATATCCTAATTAACGGTGCAGGCGGCAACCATCCAAAGGGAACAACAGATAAAGAATATTTGTATAAAAAAGACTTGAATACTAAAGAATTGACTACGTTTTTTGATTTAGAAATAGAAGGTGTAAGGTCTGTATTTGATGTAAACTTTCTTGGCACACTGTTAACCACTCAAGTATTTGCAAAAGACATGGCTGATCACGACGGAAATGTGATCGTTAACATCTCATCCATGAACGCCTATACGCCGCTTACGAAAATTCCCGCCTACAGCGGTGCAAAAGCGGCTGTCAGTAACTTTACACAATGGCTTGCTGTGCATATGTCAAAAGTCGGTATTCGTGTCAATGCCATTGCCCCTGGCTTTTTTCTTACCGCCCAAAATAGGAGCCTATTGCTCAATGACGACGGAACGTATACGGAGCGGGCACAAAAAATTATCAACCAGACGCCGTTGGAGAGATTTGGGGTTCCGGAAGATTTAATCGGAACATTATTATGGTTGGTAAGCGATAAAGCCTCGCAATTTGTCACTGGAACCATCATACCGGTCGATGGAGGATTCTCCGCCTATTCTGGAGTATAACGAAGAGGATTTGCTCCAAAAAGCTGATTTTCAACACTGATAAAAATCCCAATTTCTCTGTGTCACATTGAGAAATTGGGATTTATTCATTCAATTTTTCCTTTTTACAGGCAAGAAGATAAACAACATTTTTGTATGATCTGCTTCCTTATTTCTTCAATTGCTACGTAATACAAAACCATTGCAATTGATAGGCATTGTTTTGTTATTGTTTGACAAAGGTGTTATAACTGTTTATATTGTATATATACAGTTATAACGAATAGAGGGATGTTATGCTTTGAATATCATCATTTCAAATTCATCTGATGAACCGATTTATTTGCAGATCGTCAACCAATTAAAAGATCAAATCGTCAAGGGAGAACTCTCGGAGTCTGAGGCGCTTCCATCGATCAGAAACCTGGCCAAAGAGCTTAAAATCAGCGTAATTACAACAAAAAGAGCCTATGACGAGCTGGAGAGAGAAGGGTTTATCGTCACAGTTGCGGGAAAGGGCTCATATGTCGCAGCCATCAACAAAGACATGCTGCGAGAAACAAAAGTCAAATTGATCGAAGAACACATAGCAGAAGCCGTCACTGAAGCGAAACAAATCGGCTTTACATACGAGGAACTCCAAGAGATGCTCAAACTGGTTTATGAGGAGTGGTAAAAGTGACCAGCATACTGGAATTAAAAAATGTATCAAAACATTATCAAGATTTCTCTTTAAAAAACATCAACTTCTCGCTTGAAAAAGGATATATTATGGGTTTTATCGGCCCGAACGGAGCCGGAAAAAGCACAACCATCAAGCTGATCATGAACCTGATCAAAAAAGACGAAGGGGACATCAGCATTTTCGGTCTCGACAATGAAAAGTACAATATCGAAATCAAGCAGAGGATCGGCTTTGTTTACGATGAAAATCATTTTTACGAAGAACTGACGCCGAACGAAATGAAAGGAATCATCAGACCGTTTTACAAAAAGTGGGACGAGGCGGTTTTTCAGCGGTACGCAAAAGACTTCCAGCTCCCTTTAAACAGGCAGATCAAAAACTTGTCAAAAGGAATGAAGATGAAATTCTCACTGGCGGTCGCGCTATCCCATCATGCCGAATTATTGATCATGGATGAACCGACTTCAGGACTCGATCCTCTTGTCAGATCGGAGCTCCTCGACGTGCTGCAAACATTGTTGCAGGATGAAAACAAGTCGATTTTCTTTTCGACGCATATTACCTCTGATTTAGAAAAAGTAGCGGACTATATCACTTTCATTCATAACGGCCGGCTCGTACTGAGCAAAACAAAGGATGAGCTGTTGGAGGAGTACTGCATTGTAAAAGGAGACCTCGATACGCTGCATAAAGGAAACGAAGACGCCTTAATCGGCATCAAGAAAAACAGCTACGGCTTCGAAGCGCTCTCCAGAGATAAGCGGGAAGTCGTTCAGCACTTCGGGGATTCCGTCATGATCGAAAAACCGACTTTGGAGGATATTTTAGTATTTTCAACCGGCAGGAGTGATCAACATGTATCATCTTATTAAAAAGGATATTTTAATGCAGAAAAGGGCAATGAAACTATCGCTGTTATTGATGATATTTTTCACTTTTACATTGTCGCAGCTTGAGCTTGTCGGATATACAGTCGCGGTTTTGGCTGTCACGTATCAGCTGGCTTTAGGCGCAAGCTCCTTGGAAGACAAAAACAACAGTGATAAAATCCTGATCAGCTTGCCCATTAAAAGAAACATCATCGTTTTATCAAAATATGTATCGGTTTATGTCTATGCGGCTTATGCCATTCTCTTCTATTCTTTGATCAATGCGATCGGACATATGCTGCACTTGCCGCTTGATTTCCCATTGACACTTTCAGGCGTCATGGGTGCTGTTGTGGCTGTCACTTTATTTAGCTCGATCTCATTTCCGCTGCTTTTTAAGTACGGCTATTTGAAGTCCAAAATGGCCAATATCATCATATTTTTCGTCATTATATTTGGAGGGACGGCCTTTTTTAAATTTATAAATGCGGGGGAAAACCTTGCACTAAGCCAAAAATTAACGGCTTTTCTGAGCGAAATGTCAAATGCGGGTACATTCATTCTTTTGGTTGGTGTACTGCTCGTGATGATTTCCGTCTCATATGCGATATCGCTCAGCTTTTATAATAAAAGAGAATTTTAACGTTTAAGGATCGGCGGGAAGAACTTCGCTGATCCTTTTTTCGTTGCTCAGAACCGTACGGCTGGTTTACTTTCCTCCCACTATCATCTATTATAAAAAATTCCTATAAAAGAAAAATTTCCGTGTTGATAAAAGCATTTTTTCCGGAAGTTTCGGTAAAAAACGAAACTTTTGGCCCTTTTATTTCACTGTATAATGTAAACGGTTACGTTTATAGTATACTTATACTATCATTTCTTTTTAGGGAAGGATAGAAAAACAGGTGAGAGAGATATGAATACAAGGCAAAAAGACATTCTGAATCTGTTGTTATCTGAACCTGAAGACTATTTAGTCGTACAAGATTTCGCAGACAGGGTAAAGTGTTCTGAAAAAACGATCAGAAATGATCTGAAAACGATTGAAGATTATCTCAATCAGCATTCTGATGCTCAATTGATTCGCAAACCGGGACTGGGCGTTTATTTGAATATTGAGGATCATGAAAGGGTCCGTTTAAGCCGGCAGTTATATACCGAACATCACGCCGCACAGCAGCAATCTGATGAAGAAAGGATGCTGCAAATCGCTTATCAGCTATTAATGAATCCAAAGCCGGTTTCTGCAAAAGAAATGGCTGCCGAGCACTTCTTGAATAAGTCTTCCATCAAAAGGGATTTGAATCAAATCGAAGTTTGGCTCCAGCGGTTTAGCCTCACTTTGGTGTCCAAGCAGCGCCTCGGTTTAAAGATCGAAGGTAGTGAAAAAAATAAGAGAAAAGCGCTGGCGCGCATCTCGGAGTTGATTGACAACCCGGAGTTTACAAGCCGATTTATTAAAAGTCAATTTTTAAGCCATGAAGTGGAATTTGTTAAAAGCGAAATCAGATCATTGCAAAAGCGACATTCTTTATATTTCACTGATGAAACATTCGAAAATTTACTGTTGCATACACTGCTGATGATCCGCCGCATCAAAACGAAACAGCCGATTACCATTTCTCCGGGAGAAATCGATACAGTCAAAAAGAAAAAAGAATTTCAGTGGACGTTTGCTTGTTTAAAACGGCTGGAAGCGGTTTTTGCGATCCGTTTTCCTGAAGAAGAGGCCGTCTATTTAACATTGCATATATTAGGCGGCAAAGTTCGTTATCCATTTGGAAAAGAAGGGGAGAGCGGACTTGAAAACCCTTTGCTTCCAAAGGTTGTCGAATATTTAATCCAGCGTGTCTCAGTGTTGAAAATGATGGATTTTCGCGAGGACCGGGTTTTGATTAACGGATTAAAAATTCACCTAAATACCGTTTTAAACCGGCTGAGCTATGACCTTTCCGTATCAAATCCGATGCTCAACGATATCAAAAAAATGTACCCCTATCTGTTTCACATTGTCATTGATGTTCTTGAAGACATCAACCAAACGTTTTCACTTTCGATTCCCGAGGAAGAAGCCGCCTATCTGACATTGCATTTTCAAGCGGCGATCGAGCGCTTCAGCTCTGGAAAAGACAAGCATAAAAAAGCGATCATTGTCTGTCATATGGGCATCGGGATGTCACAACTGCTGCGGACAAAAATCGAACGGAAATTCCACCAAATTGCCGTGATGGACTGCATCGCAAAAGCTGATTTGGCGGACTATACGGCACGACATGAAGATATCGAGCTTGTCATATCAACGGTCAGTCTGGAGGATTTATCAATTCCCCATATCGTTGTATCTCCGCTGCTCGAGTCGGCCGATGAGAAAAAGCTCAGCGCTTTTATGGATCAGCTCGGTGAATCTTCCCAGCAAACACAAAAAACGTTTAAAGTGCTGAATGACACGACTCCTTTCCTCGTCTTCCTGCAGCAAGAGTCAGAACACCGCTACAAGCTGATTGAACAGCTGGCAATGGCTTTATACGAGAAAGGCTATGTGGAAAAAGAATATGCTGTACACGCCGTCATGAGAGAAAAAATGTCGGCGACAAACATCGGAGCCGGCATCGCCATTCCTCACGCGAACGCCAAATTGATTAAACAATCAGCCATTGCGATCGCTACATTAAAAAAGCCGCTTGACTGGGGCTCTGAAAAAGTATCGCTCGTCTTTATGCTGGCTGTCAAACACGAGGATCAAAACATGACAAAACAACTGTTTCAAGAGCTGTCCAGCTTAAGCGAGCAGCCGGCTTTCATCCAAAAGCTGACGAAAGAAACAAATGTGATGACATTTTTATCTTATTTGGATTATTAAAGCAGGGCGCTGACCTTCATCAACATTCAAGAAAATATTGATATACACATGATACACGGCAACAGAATGGGATAGGTGAGCTGTTCTGCTTATCCTATTCTTTTTGTATCGCAAGCCACCGGCTGCCCCTGAAATCCGTTCACCTCTAGCAATACTAATGAAATTATTTTAGTCTTTTGTACTCCATTAACCAGCAATCTTGATCTTCACCTTCATGCAGTTCATGTTTTGGAAGAATCCGAACTTTTTTAAAACCGCATTTTTCATAGCACCTTAAAGCCCGCCCATTTCCAATTTGTGGATCTACGATCACTCCATCTGCAAGTTTTTGATTAACTAAATATTCCAGCATAGATGAAACCAGCTGTGTCCCAATCCCCTTATTCCAATATTCTTTTTCACCAATGAATTGGTCTATTCCATAAATGTTTTCATCAGAGTATCCATATTCTTTTTTTGTGATCTCATCCAACTGATAAAACTGAATGTAT
Source organism: Bacillus sp. B19-2 (assembly GCF_022832475.1). Classification (NCBI taxonomy): domain Bacteria; kingdom Bacillati; phylum Bacillota; class Bacilli; order Caryophanales; family Bacillaceae; genus Bacillus; species Bacillus sp. B19-2. The sequence goes on along the minus strand of NZ_JALHKQ010000001.1, from coordinate 1,071,393 downwards.
CCAATTTCTTTCCCATCGTACTTTACAATACATTTAACTTCGTCATTATTTGGGTGATAAAAAACTTCGTTAACCTTGTCTATATTAAAGGGGTTATCTCTTCCTTCATAAAATTCCAGAATGAATGGATCTGAAAGCCACTTGACTAAAAATATTTTATCTTTTTCTTTTAATTTACAAACTTTTAGTTTCCCATCATGAAATAACATACAATTTCTCTCCCCATACACTCTTTAGCAAAACTATATCATAACTGGTTTTTACCACTCTTCTAGCTTCTACATGGCTGTTGTTAAGCCCCACCCAAATGGTGTTATCTTCCTCGAGTTACTTGCATCACTTCTGTCTTAACAGGAAGGCTGCGGGTAAAGTTTCTAAACAATGCATAGTACCGCCATCATCAGCCGCGCCATTTTCAATATAGTGATTCAGCGAAGAAACAGCTACAATCCTGCTTTTTAAAAAAACCGGTTTTTCCGGAACCTGCGGTAAAAAACAACGCTTTTACACGCACGTTTTTATTATAAAGTAATGACAAGAGCTGCTCACTACTTTAGTTTCAGAAGGAGGATTCGCATGAAACTGTTAGCGATTACATCATGTCCAAACGGCATTGCCCATACGTATATGGCTGCGGAAAATTTGCAAAAAGCGGCCGATCGAATGGGCGTTCAAATGAAAGTCGAAACACAAGGCGGCATCGGGGTGGAAAATGAGCTGACCGAACAGGAAATCCGCGAGGCCGACGCGATTATTATAGCCGCAGACCGCTCGGTCAACAAAGACCGTTTTATAGGAAAAAAACTTCTGGCTGTCGGTGTTCAGGAAGGGATCCGAAAACCGGAAGAATTAATACAAAAAGCGATCAGCGGCGATATACCTGTCTATCGTTCGGCTGCGAAAACGGAAGCCTCCGCTCAAACCGAGAAAAAACAAAATCCGATTTACCGGCATTTAATGAACGGTGTATCGTTTATGGTTCCTTTCATTGTCGTCGGCGGATTGTTGATTGCAGTCGCGCTGACGCTTGGAGGTGAAAAGACGCCGAAAGGGTTAGTGATTCCTGATGAATCTTTTTGGAAAACGATTGAGCAAATCGGGGCTGCCTCATTCTCATTCATGATCCCGATTTTAGCCGGTTATATTGCCTACAGCATCGCCGATAAACCGGGGCTTGTACCGGGAATGATCGGCGGATACATCGCAGCGACGGGAAGCTTTTACGGCAGCGTAAGCGGTGCGGGGTTCCTCGGCGGCATTATCGCGGGCTTTTTAGCCGGATATGCGGCGCTGGCCATCAAAAAATTAAAAGTGCCAAAAGCCATTCAGCCGATCATGCCGATCATCATCATACCGGTGGTTTCCTCGCTTATTGTCGGCTTGGCATTCGTATTGCTGATCGGCGCGCCTGTCGCGCAAATCTTTGAATCATTGACGGTTTGGCTGGCTGGTATGCAGGGCTCAAGTTCGATTCTTCTGGCATTAATTTTAGGGGCGATGATTTCGTTTGATATGGGCGGCCCCGTCAATAAAGTGGCATTCCTGTTTGGTTCAGCCATGATCGGTGAAGGAAACTATGAAATTATGGGTCCGATCGCCGTCGCCATTTGTATTCCTCCGATCGGGCTTGGCATCGCAACGTTTTTAGGAAAAAGAAAATTTCAGGCGCAAGAAAGAGAAATGGGAAAAGCAGCATTTACAATGGGGTTATTCGGCATTACTGAAGGTGCCATCCCGTTTGCTGCACAGGACCCGCTTCGCGTCATCCCAAGTATTATGGCGGGTTCAATGACTGGTTCCGTGATCGCCATGATCGGTAATGTAGGGGACAGAGTCGCCCACGGCGGACCGATCGTAGCAGTGCTTGGCGCTGTCGATCATGTGTTGATGTTCTTTATCGCCGTTATTGCCGGATCCCTGGTCACCGCTCTTTTGGTCAATGTACTCAAAAAAGAGGTCGCAGCCGCTCCTGCAGGGGTAAGTGAAACTGCTGCAGTTCATGACATTCCGCAGCCGAAGATCGACATAAAAGCGGAAAGCAAAAAATCCGAAATACCGGAAATTAACAAGCTCACAGACATCATTGATACAGATTTGATCGAACCCCATTTATCAGGAGGTACGAGAGACGACATTATCGATGAAATGATTCAAAAATTGTCCCGTAAAGGCGCACTGCATTCGGAAAGCGAATTTAAACAAGCGATCATGAACCGCGAACTAGAGGGGACAACGGCGATCGGCATGAACATCGCGATCCCGCACGGGAAGTCTGACGCCGTCAAGAAGCCGAGTGTAGCATTCGGCATCAAACGTTCGGGCGTGGACTGGAAGAGTCTTGACGGAACTGACGCCAAACTGATCTTTATGATCGCCGTTCCGAAAGAAAGCGGGGGAAACGAGCATCTAAAGCTTCTGCAAATGCTCTCCCGAAAACTGATGGATGACACCTACAGGGACAAGCTTCTCTCTGCTCAAACAAAAGAAGAAGTATACAAACTTCTGGATGAAATCATCTAAAAAAGGAGGATGCCCGTCATGACTGAACCATTATTTTTCGAGCCTGTTTTTAAAGAAAGAATATGGGGCGGCACGGCTTTAGCCTCTTTCGGCTACGAGATTCCATCCGAACAAACAGGGGAGTGCTGGGCTTTCGCCGCCCATCAAAATGGGCAAAGCGTCGTGAAAAACGGCATGTATAAAGGGCTCACGCTCAGCGAATTATGGAATGAACACCGCCATTTATTCGGACATATAAAGGGAGACCGCTTTCCTCTTCTGACAAAAATTTTGGACGCTGCCCAAGACCTATCCGTACAAGTGCATCCAAACGATGAATATGCAAAACGGCATGAAAACGGGGAGCTTGGAAAAACGGAATGCTGGTATATCATTGATTGCAAAGAAGATGCGGAGATCATTTACGGCCACCATGCCCAGACGCGGGAAGAACTGGTCTCAATGATCGAACACGGGAAATGGAACGAGCTCTTGCGCCGCGTCAAAGTGAAGCCGGGAGATTTCTTCTATGTGCTGAGCGGAACCGTCCATGCGATCGGAAAAGGCATTTTGATTTTGGAGACGCAGCAGAATTCAGACACAACTTACAGGCTATATGATTATGACAGAAAAGATGCTGAAGGAAATCTGCGCGAGCTCCATTTGCAAAAAAGCATAGAAGTGATCGATGTCCCATCTTCGCCTGACCGCGAAGACGTTCAATATGAAACAGCGGGTGATGTCAAGACTGCCGCACTGATTGAGTGTCCTTATTTCTCAGTAGCAAAATGGGATGTAAAAGGTTCAGCCTGTTTCAAACAGGATAAACCGTTTCTTCTTGTCAGCGTCATAGAAGGGGAAGGGCAAATCAACGCGACTTGCGGCAACGATTTTTCTTTTAAAAAAGGAGATCACATGCTGCTGCCTGCGGGCTTTGGAGAATTTACAATCGCCGGCCGTGCAGAATGTATCGTCTCAAGCCTGTCAATTGAATAAGCCATCAACGGTACACTTTCTGAACAGACCATCAAAACGATGGTCTGTTTTATTTTTGCGAAAAAAGAATTCCGGCTTGCCAAAAAGCGTTCGCCACAAGGCTGACAATTCATATTCCCAAGCTTTCACAAGTAAAATAGAGTAAACCAAAAAACATTTGGAAATCTTCCAATTATTTGATAAGCTGATATTAAAAGCTTCATAACTTACACATCAGCTGCACTGCCCGGGGCTTTTCGCGGAACAGCTGCTTCATGAAACAAAAAGCGGGTCTTATGTTCCGGCGACAGGCAAAAGAAAGGCCTGCTAAATGACCGAAACAACCGTGCCCCTCATAATTGATTGGTCTTTATCTGGATGAGAAAAGGAGACGATGATTCGTATCAGGAAAAATGTAAGCGGATTCATCGTCTTTTTATCTCAGTTTATCACTCTTTTTAGCGGAAGCGAGGAGGAAAGCAATGGGGAAAGCAAAACTTCGATGGAATGAACCCTTGATTTCTCAACACGAATCGGCTGCTGAAGGATTTACGCCGGAAGATTTCACAGAGGAAGATCAACTGATTTCAAAAACGACAGAATCATTTGTCAAAAACGAAGTCATGCCCCTTCTTGAATCGATCGATCAGCAGGATCACGAAAGCGTGAAAAAATTGTTTCAAAAAGCGGGAGAGCTCGGCTTGCTCAGTATCGAAGTTCCGGAGGAATACGGCGGCCTTTCACTCAGCAAGAAGCTTTCCGGGTTAGTGGCAGAGAAAATGGGAGCCGGCGGATCGTTCAGCGTCTCCTTTAATATTCATGCCGGAGTCGGGACATTGCCGTATATTTATTATGGAACAGAAGAACAAAAACGAAAATATCTTCCAAAACTGGCATCGGGCGAATGGATTGGAGCATATGCTCTGACAGAGCCTGGCGCAGGCTCAGATGCTTTAAACGCAAAAACGACGGCGGTCTTGAATGGGGATGGAACAGCCTGGGTATTAAACGGGGAAAAACAGTGGATTACGAACGCGCAAGTAGCTGATGTATATGTTGTCTTTGCAAAAACGACGGAAGGCATGACAGCATTTATCGTCGAACGTTCGTTTAAAGGCGTATCCATCGGACCTGAAGAGAAGAAGATGGGAATCAAAGGTTCTTCGACGGCAACCTTAATCTTGGAAGAAGTCGAGGTGCCAAACGACAATGTTCTAGGTCATGTCGGGAAAGGTCATCACGTCGCTTTGAACATTTTAAACATGGCCCGCTTAAAGCTCGCGTTTTCGAACATTGGAATGGCAAAGCAAGCATTGAACCTTGCCGTTAGCTACGCCAAACAGCGCAAACAATTTAACAAGCCGATCATCGGTTTTTCAATGATTCAAGAAAAGATTGCCGACATGGCGATTTCGATTTTCGGCGCCGAAAGCGCTGCTTACAGAACGGCAGATGGCCTGGACCATGTTTTAAATTCGGCTGAGCCATTAGACGACAGACTGAGAAAACTCACAAACTATGCATCCGCATGCGCGATCAATAAAGTGCACTGCTCCGAAATACTCGACCGAAATGCAGACGAGGCGGTGCAGATTCATGGCGGCTACGGATACATGCAGGAGTACGAAGTCGAACGTTTGTACCGGGACGCGAGGATCAGCCGGATTTTCGAAGGGACAAACGAGATTAACCGTTTGACGATCGCCAAACTGATGATGAAAGAAGTGCAGCAAAACGGCATCTCAGAGCCGGAAGCTCAATTAAGCAGCGGGGAAAACCGAAACCGGCAGTTTATTCAGTTGTCCAACAGGCTTTTCGGCAACACATTAAAAGCGCTTAAACGCTCCCGCGTAAACATTCAAAAGGAGCAGGAATACGCGCGGATTCTCGCCGACATGCAAAAAGAAATCTATGTGATGGAATCCGCCGCCCGCCGGACCGAAAAAGCAATCCAAAGAAGCGGAAGTGAAAAAGCACGGTTGAAAGAAATGATGACGAACGTCATTTGTGAAGAAGGCTTCCGCAAAATCGAAGAAATGGCGGTGACCACCTTATCAGGCATAGCATCTGATGAAGCCGATAGAAAGCTCGCATTGGACGAAGCTCGCAGCCTTCCTTTGCCCCTTTTCAGCAATCTGTTTGCTCAAAAACGCGAAATCGCAGAGAAAATAGCCGCTCATGAAAAATATACGGTGTGATCGGAGGGAAACCGTTTGAAAAAAATCGGATTTATCGGTTTAGGCAATATGGGGCTGCCCATGTCGAAAAATCTGCTTCAGGAGAACTTTACGGTGTATGGAACAGACCTTAACAAAGAAGCTGAATTGGCCTTGCATCATGCAGGGGGAACGATCGGGATTTCAGTTGAAAAGATGGTTGAAGAGTGTGACGCCATCCTGACAAGCCTTCCTTCATCAAAAGCTGCAGAGGAGGTTTTTCTGGGGAAAAAGGGGCTCGTACACCTGGCTGAACCAGGCGTCCTTCTGATTGATACAAGCACGGTCGCTCCTGAACTGAATATCCGGATTGCAGAGGAAGCGAAAAGCAAAGGGATCGATTTTCTTGCGGCGCCGGTCAGCGGCGGTGTGATCGGGGCGGTCAACCGGACGCTTACCTTTATGGTCGGGGGGGCGAAGTCCGTTTTTGATAAAGCATTGCCTATTTTCAACGTATTGGGCGAGAATATTTTTCATGTGAACGAAAACATCGACAGCGGAACAAATACGAAGCTGATCAACAACCTCTTAATCGGTTTTTATACTGCCGGCGTCAGTGAGGCCTTGCATCTTGCCAAAAACAGCAATCTCTGTCTCGACCAATTGTTTGAGATGCTGAACGTCAGCTACGGGCAGAGCCGAATCTATGAGCGCAACTATAAAAGTTTCATAGCGGATGAAAACTATGAACCTGGCTTTTCTTTGAAGCTGCTGCTGAAAGACCTTGGCTTTGCACTCGATTTGGCTGAGAAGAACGAGGTTGAACTGCCGGTGAGCAAGATTCTCTTCGGCATTTATGAAGACGCCGATCAGAACGGATACGGCGACAAAGATATGTCTGTTTTATACAAAAAAATAAGCGAACAAAAGACAACTTATCAGTAAGGAGAGGTGAAAAAACACATGATCACAACGAATGCAAAAAAAATGATGAACCATATCGACGGGGAGTGGGTGAATTCCTCAGGTACGGAAGCTGAAGAAGTCTTCAATCCTGCAAACGGAAACGTCATCGCTTATGCGCCTCTATCTATGAGAGCGGATGTAGATCGCGCAGTGCAGGCTGCCAAGCACGCTTATCAGACCTGGTCACTTGTGCCTGTCCCCAATCGGGCGAGACTTTTATACAAATATTTGCAGCTTCTTCAAGAGCAAAAAGAACAATTGGCAGACATCATTACGACGGAAAACGGCAAAACGTTAAAAGACGCCCGAGGCGAAGTGCAGCGCGGAATCGAAGTTGTTGAGCTTGCGACAGCCGCACCTACTTTAATGATGGGAGAATCCCTGCCCGCGATAGCAGGGGGCATCGACGGATCGATTTGGCGCTATCCTTTGGGGGTTGTCGCCGGTATTACGCCGTTTAACTTTCCAATGATGGTTCCTCTGTGGATGTTTCCGCTCGCCATTGCTTGCGGAAACACGTTCGTCCTGAAACCTTCGGAACGCACTCCTATTCTTGCCGGGAAGCTTGTCGAGCTGTTTTATGAAGCCGGGTTTCCGAAAGGTGTGCTGAACCTCGTTCATGGAGGAAAGGATGTTGTAAACGGAATATTGGAGAACGATGATATTAAAGCTGTCTCCTTCGTCGGTTCAGAACCGGTCGCAAAATATGTGTATCAAATGGGCACAGCCAACGGGAAACGCGTTCAGGCGCTGGCCGGCGCTAAAAACCATGCGATTGTGATGCCGGATTGTCACCTGGAAAAATCGGTTCAAGGCATCATCGGGGCGGCATTCGGAAGCAGCGGAGAACGCTGTATGGCCTGCTCCGTCGCGGTGGTCGTTGATGACATCGCCGATGACTTCATGGAAATGCTCGTGTCTGAAACACGGAAGCTGAAGACAGGGGATGGCAGATCAGAGGATCACTTTGTCGGCCCGCTGATCCGCGAAGTCCATAAACAACGCGTTCTTGACTATATCGACAGCGGTATAAAAGAGGGAGCCGCACTCGCCGTGGACGGACGCAATCCGGATGTTCAGGAAGGATATTTTGTGGGAGCCACGATTTTCGATCATGTAACACCGGAGATGAAAATCTGGCAGGACGAAATCTTTGCGCCGGTCTTGAGCGTCGTCCGCGTACAAGACCTTGATGAGGGGATCGAGCTCGCCAATCAATCCAAGTTTGCCAACGGCGCTGTCATCTACACGTCGAGCGGGAAAAGCGCCCAGCAGTTCCGCGACAAAATCGATGCCGGAATGATCGGCGTCAATGTCAACGTACCGGCTCCGATGGCATTCTTCTCCTTCGCAGGGAACAAGGCCTCTTTCTATGGAGACCTTGGGACAAACGGAAAGGACGGCGTCCAGTTTTACACGCGCAAAAAGGTCGTCACTGAACGCTGGTTCTAATTGTTAACATAAGGCTCCCTCTCAAGCGTAACAGATTTTTTCAGAGGGGCCTTTTCTATTTAAACAGGGAGGGATCAATATTGAACTTGAAATATGCCACACTTAAAACAGAACATAGCATCACGACCGTCACGTTGAACAATCCGCCGGCAAATACACTCTCTTCTTCCTGTATCGCCGAATTGCGCTCTCTTTTTCGGGAATTGGCCCGCGACGAGGAGACAAAAGCGATCATCATCACAGGAGAAGGACGATTTTTTGTGGCGGGAGCGGATATAAAAGAGTTCGTTTCAAAACTCGGGGACGAAAAACAAGGGTTGGCACTCGCAAAAGGGGGCCAGGCGCTCTGTGATGAAATCGAAGCTTCCAATAAGCCCGTCATTGCGGCGATAAACGGACCGGCTCTTGGCGGAGGCCTGGAACTTGCGATGAGCTGCCACTTCAGAATCGTATCAGACGATGCAACACTCGGCCTTCCCGAATTAAAGCTCGGCTTGATTCCCGCGTTTGGAGGTACACAGCGGCTTCGCAACATAACGGATACAGCGACAGCACTCGATCTCATCCTGACAGGCCGAACGCTTTCAGCTCAAGAGGCGGTAGAGTTGAATATTGCGCAGATGGCGGTAAAGGGGGAGGAACTGATGAAGACGGCAGCAGGGGTCGCGTCGTCTTTCATCGAAGGAAAAAGCATGACCAGCGTGAGGCGCGCCGTCGAATGTGTCGTACAGGGCGCCTCTGAAAGCATGGAACAGGCACTGGAGAGAGAGCGAAACAGATTCGCCGAGCTGTTTGTCACTTCAGATGCCAAAGAAGGAATTTACGCATTTGTCGAAAAGCGCAAACCAAACTTTCATCATTCATAAAAGGAGTGGATCCAGATGTCCGATGACGTGCTGTTTTCCGTTAATCAAAACGGCGCCGCAGCGATTGTTCTGAATCGCCCGAAAGCGCTCAACTCCCTCACATACGACATGATCCGTCTGATTGGTGAAAAGTTAAACGAGTGGGAGACAGATCAAAACGTTTCTGTTGTGGTCATCAAAGGTGCAGGACCAAAAGGACTGTGTGCCGGAGGGGATATTAAGGCACTCTATGAAGCACGTTCGTCTAAACAGGCCCTGCAAGAAGCCGAGCGCTTTTTTGAAACAGAGTACGAAGTCGATATGGCAGTCCATCGCTTTCCGAAACCGATCATCGCCTGCTTGGACGGGATCGTCATGGGAGGAGGCGTCGGCCTGACATACGGGGCCAGCCACCGGATTGTCACGGAGACGACAAAATGGGCGATGCCCGAAATGAATATCGGTTTCTTTCCGGATGTCGGGGCAGCCTATTTTTTAAACAGAGCTCCGGGACACATAGGAAGATATCTTGGCTTAACGGCATCTGTCATCCATGCGGCAGACGTGCTGTATATCAATGGGGCAGACGCCTACATGGAGAGCAGCGCTTTAGAACGATTGATCCAAACAGTGGAACAAACAGATTGGCGTCTTGCAAACGTTGAAGAAAAGCTCAATCAGCTGATCGGCGAATCGAAAACGAAGCCCTCCCAAGAAAGCACGCTCGTCCGTGATCAGCAAGCGATTGACCGTCATTTTAAGTATGATAAGCTCGAAGAGATCCTTCAATCGCTCGAAAGCGAAGGAAGCACTTTTAGCTCGAATGTGAAAAAAACGATGCTTTCCAAAGCGCCATTTTCATTGAAAATCACATTGAAACAGCTGACGGACGGACGTCAAAAAACATTGGAAGAATGCTTTGCAACAGATCTGGTGCTGGCAAAGAACTTTTTGAAGCACGACGATTTCTTCGAAGGCGTCCGGTCCGTCCTGATCGACCGTGATCAATCACCGAACTACAAGTACCGGCACGTTTCAGATGTAACCGATGAAGCAGTGGACCGGTTTTTCCAACCTTCTGAATCTGTCCGATTTTAAAAGCGGGAGCTGACGATTAATGTCAGCTTTTTTTGTAAACCTCCCACGGTTTTTATCTGGGGGGCCACCAACAATATGCTTAGGTACCATCGGCTTTAATTCATTGATTAAGAGGGCTGAGTGAACCTAAGCTTTCGATATTCTTCATATCAAAGGTGTATACTCCAAGAAAATTAATATGTTCCCATCCCAATTCCCCTCGTTTCCCAAAAATAAGGCGCTCGCAAGGCCATTCATGGTCTCACCTTTTTTCACTGATACGACGACGTAAGGATTCATTTGATATGTAATCCAAAATTAGAATTGTATTTTTCAATTCCTCCACGTGATTCTCATAATCCACACTAATCTCAACGATAAATGTTTCCTGTTCAATGATATGGTTTTATAAATTCGTTGATCATTGATGCTGTACATTCATTAGGATCATTGGAGAGTACCTCAGCTTTTAAAAAAACTGAGGTCATTTGTTTCAATATAATTACACCTGTAGTTGAACATCAAAACAAAAACTACAATTTTGATATCTTGCTTTTACATTCGCAAACGCGTACAGAGGGTCATCATAGGAGATATACTATGGATGGAGGTTACGCCCAAAACAATGCTGAATAAGGGAACTGGCGTATAACAAGGTTTCGAATAATATGAATTAATAGGGGGTTATTATGAAAAATAAAATACATTTTAATTTTTACAAGCTTTGGCTAGGACAGTCTGTAAGTTTGTTAGGTACCCAGTTTACAATAGTAGCTTTGCCTCTTTTTGCATTAGAGGTGCTACAAACAAGTGAGGCAAATGCTGCCATGCTTCGTGGGATTATATTCATACCCTACCTAATTTTCGGATTAGTAGCTGGTGCTTTGATAGACATCCTTCACAGAAAAAATATTTTGCTAATTTGTAGTATATGTCAAGGCGTTTTATTTTTAGCAGTATTCATACTGACTGTAACAAATATAATAACGTTCCCTTTATTGGTGTTTCTCATGTTTTTGAATGGAGTATTTACTACGTTTTACAACATTGCAATTCCCTCTTTCTTGCCTGAAATATTAACAGATAAAGACAACTTTAAAAAAGGAAATGCACTACTAGCTCTTTCAGAGTCTCTCTCTATAGTAATTGGTCCTATGCTAGCAGGAATCGTTATTACTCTAGTTGGATTAACTGGTTCTTTCACTGTTGACGCAGTAACGTATTTTGTTTGTTTTGTGTTTGTATTATTTATTTCAAAGTTTAAACCGCATACAGAGGGCTCTTTAAAAAACGCAAATATAAAATCCGTATACAAAGACATATATGAAGGTTTGATATATTTTAAAAAACACCCTGTATTAGAACCAATTGTAAGCTGTGGCGCTGTTTACGGTTTTTTTAAATACATACTAAATAGTATTTTAGTAATATTCCTTTATAAGGTAATGGGTCTATCTGAACTTGAAATAGGCTTTGTTGTAGGTTCAGCAGCGGTGGGATTTTTAATAGGCAATACATTACTCATGAAAAAAAGTCAACAAATTAATAATACAAAAATGCTTATTTATAGCGCTACTGTATCAGTTATCGGTCTGGCCTTTATACCGATAATGGGATATTTGGGAACCGTTTACGGTATAGTAGCTGCAAGTATCATACATGGCATGGGAGAAGGTGTATTTGGCCCTTACTCTGCAACCATACGACAACTTGCTTCACCAAGTCACATGCTAGGCAGAGTAAATGCTGTACAGCGTACGCTTAATTGGGGAGCTTGGGCATTAGGAAGTTTTGCTAGTGCATTTTTAGTTTCTATATTCGGGCTTCAAACTACGTTATTTATAGGGGGCTTCGGAACAACATTGTGTTTAATGATGTTGTTAAGGCGAGGCGTATCAAAAGGAACCGAAATTGAATATACGAGTTCATTATAGAGGAGATGATTATGATGTATAAGATATCAAAAGGAATCGACATAGAAAATACACCACACATTTTATTTATAGGGGGATGGACAAAACCTATACAAGATGCTTTAGATAGGGGGTATACTGTTTCGTATATAGGGTCTTACACTAAACACATATACTTTGATGGAACTATTTTAGAAAAGTGTTTCTATAAAAAAGAAATAGACACAACAAATATACCCTTGTCTGTATACTATGCTGAAGAATTGTACAAAGAGAAACCATTTGAGGTGGTAGTATCTTTCAACGAAGCAGCCTTAGATACGGCTTGCATAATTGCAAAGATTTTTAATGTTAAAGGACCTTCTTACAATGCTAATATGATAACCCGCAATAAGGACATGATGCGTGAAATTCTAGCAGGCAAAGACTTTTCGATAGATTCGACAGTTTGCAATAACATAAAAGACATTGATGAATTTTTGAACAAAAAAGGCAGCATTATAATAAAGCCTCCGATTGGTGCAGGTGGTATAGGAGTGTCTAAGCTAGACACGGGAGATAACGTAGAGGTATTTATTAAAGATAATGGTATTCAACTACCTGTTTTAGTGGAAGAGTACGTTGAAGGTGACGTAGTTTATACGGTCGAAACCGTTTCTTATAACAAAAAACACTCTATACTAGCTATATCAGCTGAAATATTTAAAGAAGATACGTTTATAATAAACTATACTATTATGCCGGCACCTATAGATGAATCCCAAAAAAAATTAATCATTGAGAAAGTAATGCTATTTTTGGAGGACATGCAACTGGAAGACGGCATTACTCATACAGAGGTAAAGTTAGACAAACAAAAAAAGCCAATAATCATAGAGTCTCAAGTTAGGATAGGTGGCGGAAACATATGGAAAATGGTGGAACTAACAACCGGCATATCTCAATTTGGATACTATTATGATGCGTTAGCTACCAAGACTATAGATGAATTTAGATGTGTACCTTCAAAATGTCAAGCTATGTCTTTAAGCTTGATTCCAAAACCAGGTTGCATAAAAGAAATCAAATACAATGAGCTAGCTAACATTTCCGAGGTCGTATTAATTGATCTATTTGTAAAAGAGGGTGACACCATATCACCTATTGTTGACAGTACAGGGCGCAAAGGAAGTATATTATTTACAGCTAAGGATATAGAACATATGTATGAAGTTGCTTATGAAATATGTGACAATATAACATTTGTTTATCAGGACTTGTCAGAATGGAAACCTTCATTTAAAAAGAAATGTGGCACATGACTTGTCTATGTCAAGGTGCCTCAAAAAAGAACTCTTCAAATTCGAAGGGTTCTTTAAATTTTTATTCGCTGTTTGGTTATGCACGGTATTCAGCTACGATGGTATTATCTCAAACAGTACAGCGTTACACTGGCGATGATGCAGGTATAATCGGTAGAATAAGAGGAAGCAAGAGATCATCCTAAAAAGGAAGGAACAATGAAAAAAATCATGATGTTTTTATTCATTTTTATCATCGTATTTTGCGCGGGTGTTTTGTTATTCATCAATTTACACCCCGTGTTTGGGGGAAATCCAAGCACAGAACAAAAAAAGCTGTATCAAAGCTTTGACAATTATGCCGATGGCAAATTTGTCAATCAAGTTCCGGAAAAGATGGATATGGGCGGAATCTTCGGCGTTTTCTCGATGATGAGAGACGCTGTTTCCGGCGGCAAGGAACGCAACCCTTCCGGACAAATCCCTGTTTCTGAGATTGATTGGAGCACAGTTAAAAGTAACGAAGACAGCTTAACATGGTTTGGACATTCCGCTTTTTTATTGAGCATCGATCGCAAAAAAATACTCGTAGATCCTATGCTGGGGCCAATTGCTTCACCCGTATCATTTATCGGAAGCAGACGCTACAGCGAAGACATCCTGCATATGGTCGATGATATGCCGCCGATTGACGCCGTCTTGATCACACATGATCATTATGATCACTTAGATTATCCATCCATCTTAAAACTGAAGGAAAAGGCCGGTCATTTCTTCGTTCCCCACGGAGTCAGCACACACTTGATTCGGTGGGGAGTTGAGAAAGAAAAAATCACAGAGCTCAATTGGTGGGATGAAACGGAGTTTCAAGGTTTGACGATAGCCTTGACACCGTCCAAACACTTTTCGGGTAGAGGATTGTTGAATCGAAACACGACCCTGTGGGGCGGCTGGGTTATCCTCGGAAAACATACGCGTTTTTATACGAGCGGCGACGGAGGATATGATGAACATTTTAAGGAAATCGGCAAAAAATACGGCCCTTTTGATATCACCTTAATGGAGGGCGGTCAATATGACAGACGCTGGTCCGGGATTCATATGACACCCGAACAATCTGTACAGGCCCACAAAGATGTAAAAGGAAAGAACATGATGTTGATTCACTGGGGCGCGTTCACCCTCGCCTATCATGGCTGGAAAGAGCCGATTGAACGTGCTTTGAAAGAAGCTGAGAAAAAAGGCGCCAACATGATTGCTCCCGCGATTGGTGAAACAATCCTGTTAAACGGCCAATACTCGCTTCCCGAGTCCTTTTGGTGGGATATGTAAGCAGGTGATTTGCACTCCCTTTGCAACTCTAAAAAAAGCCGTTTCCAGCGCAGACTGGAGACGGCTTTTATCACGAAATTTCACAAAACCCCTTGCGTTAAAGTGGACTTTAACGATTATTCTGTAGATGCAGCTTATTCGCAGCCTTAATCGAAAAAAAGCAAGGAGAGTTATGATGTTAGTAACAAAATCAACAGTTCGGCTTCCGCGAGGGCTACAGGCCAGACATACGACTCTTTTTGTCCGCAAAGCGATTTCATTTAAAAGTGAAATCGTACTCGCGAAAAACAGGCAGACAGCGAACGGGAAAGATTTGATGGAAATCCTTCAATTAGGCGTTCAAGAAGGGGATGAGATCACGTTAATGGTCAATGGAACGGATGAGCAAACCGCAAAGGAAACTTTGGAAAAATTCCTTTTGAATTTGCTGCAATGAGAAAGAATGCAAATCAATTTTCATCCGCTTTCAAGGACATTTCCTGATTCTTTTTTTCTAATCCATCATAGTACGTGATTTTCTCGTCGATCTTTAAAAAGGTGCGTTCCAGGACTCTTTGTTTTTCAAGCATTTTTTCTTTATGTTTTTCAAGTATTTGTTTGCGTTTCGGCACGGTCCAATCTCCTTCTTTTGTTAAATTGACGATTTCCCGTAATTCCGAAAGCGCAATGTCGGTTTTTCGCAAGCAGATCACAAGCTCCAACCACGACAAATCTTTGTCTTCAAACATTCGGTTTCCATTGGCGTCTCTTTTAATAAAAGGCAGTAGACCTTCTTTTTCATAATATCGGAGTGTATGTGTAGGCAAGCCTACTTTTTCAGCAACTTCTTTTATAGAATACCCCATTTTGAAAAACCTCCATCATATTCATCAATATTCTAATTGTCACAACACACAATGATTATAGACCTTAAAGTGGGCTTTAACGCAAGCCAAAGAAAGAGAAGCTATTTTTCAGAAAAACTTCTTGCCTTAAAGCGAACTTTAAGGTTTAACCTTAACTTGCACCTCTTCTCAATGAATGGGCGCGATATGACGTAAGGAAAGGATAGATATATATGTGTAATCAGCAGAAAAACATCTCAACCCGAGTACTGAGTGTTCGGAGTGCCAAAGCAAAATTTGAACAGACCACAATTGAAAGAAGGGAATTAAAACCGAATGATGTGTTAATCGACATTAAGTACAGCGGCATTTGCCATTCGGATATCCATAGCGCTTACGATGAATGGGGAGGCGGAATCTTTCCAATGGTTCCGGGACATGAAATCGCCGGCGTTGTCAAAGCAGTGGGACCAGACGTTAAAAAATTTGCTGTCGGCGACCGCGTCGGGGTCGGCTGCTTCGTTGACTCCTGCGGCGAATGCGAATACTGTCGGAGCGGAGAGGAGCAATTTTGTACGAAAGGGGTGATCCAAACGTATAACTGTTTAGACTACGATGGTCATCCGACATACGGCGGTTACAGCCAATACATCGTGGTCAAAGAAGACTTTGTTGTCCGCATTCCGGACAATCTGAACTTGGATGTTGCAAGCCCGCTCTTATGCGCGGGCATCACCACGTACTCTCCTTTGAAGCATTGGAACGCAGGCCCCGGCAAGAAAATTGCCGTTGTTGGAATGGGGGGACTCGGCCATGTCGCCATCCAATTCGCGCATGCCATGGGGGCAGAAGTAACGGTCCTGAGCCGCTCTTTGAATAAACAAGAAGAAGCCTTGCGTTTTGGCGCAGACCATTATTTTGCAACTAGTGATCCTGCCGTATTCACTGAACTGGCCGGCCGTTTTGATCTCATTTTAAACACGGTGTCCGCCAATCTGGACGTTGATGCTTATTTATCGCTTCTTCGCGTAGATGGAACACTTGTTAACGTCGGCGCACCGGCAGAACCGGATCAATACAGTGTGTTTTCCTTAATCATGGGCCGCCGCAGCATTGCAGGTTCGCTTGTCGGCGGCATTCGCGAAACACAAGAGATGCTTGATTTCGCTGCTGAACACGGCATAGCTCCGCAGATTGAAGTCATCGGAGCTGACCAAGTTGATGATGCGTATGAGCGCGTACTTCGCAGCGATGTGCGTTATCGATTCGTGATTGATATCTCCACTTTGTAAATCATATTTAATGCCAGACAGGCCAGTCATTTTATTTGACTGGCCTTTTTTCGCATGATCCGGCAATTTCAGCGGAGCGGATGGACATACAGCTTCATTCTATATGTCTCGCTTGGAAATTGGCGGGCTTGGCACTCTGAAAAAGAGCAGCTTAGGCGACAAGAGAGTCAGAGCTGAGACGTTCTCCCATCAATTAGATTTCCTTACCGCTCTCATGATGACATATACGATGCCGAATACGATTAATACCGAAATGATTGCAGGCCCTAATGGCATTTCACAACCTCCCACATGTGAATTTCCTTCCCATTATTATTTTTACATGTTGTAACAAACTTGTAAATCAACTTCAAAGAAAGAGCATGACGCAATTTTTTATATGGACGAAACCTTTGACAATACGAGTAACAGCTACTATAGTAGGATAGTACTTTTATTTAATATTTACTGATAATTCAGGACATTTATCATTAAAATTTTTATCGCGCTACACTGCTGACTACTAAAAACATATGAATAGCTTAACTCGAATCGGAGGACTCATCATGGCAAAAAAAATTCCTTTTTCATTTATCCTAATCATAGGACTAATGCTGTTTGCATTATTTTTCGGTGCAGGAAATCTCATTTTCCCGCCTATGCTTGGTCAGATGGCCGGAGAGAATGTATGGACAGCCAATGCAGGATTCTTAGTGACCGGAGTCGGATTGCCATTACTCGCCATTACGGCATTCGTTTTTTCAGGAAAAAATGATTTGCAGTCTCTGGCCAGTCGTGTGCATCCATTGTTCGGCATTGTATTTACGACGGTTCTCTATTTAGCAATCGGCCCTTTTTTCGCGATTCCCAGATCCGGTAATGTGTCGTTTGAAATAGGGGTTAAACCTTTTTTATCAAATGATGCGGGTCCTGTTGCCTTAATCATATTTACCGTATTATTTTTCACAGTGGCCTGCTTGCTGTCCCTGAATCCAACTAAAATTATCGATGTAATCGGAAAATTTTTAACTCCTATTAAATTAACATTTATCGGATTGCTCGTCGTTACGGCAATTATTCATCCAATCGGAAACTTTCAAGCTCCGTCTGCAGGATATGCATCACACGTATTTTTTAAAGGGTTCAAAGAAGGTTACTTTACACTTGATGCCCTTGTCGCTTTTGTATTTGGAATCATCATTGTGAACGCCATGAAAGAGAAGGGAGCGGTCTCCAAAAAACAGCTCATGATCGTTTGTGCAAAATCGACGGCGATTGCAGCGGCGCTCCTGGCTCTGATCTATTCAGCGCTTTCATATATGGGGGCTTCCAGCGTTGAAAAACTGGGTCTTTTAGAAAATGGAGCCGAGGTTTTAGCGAAGGTTTCATCCTATTATTTCGGACCATATGGTTCCGTTTTTTTGGGCTTAATGATCACGGTAGCATGTCTGACAACAAGTGTGGGACTCATCACAGCATGCTCTTCGTTTTTCCACGGCTTGTTTCCAAACATCTCCTACAAAAAAATTGCTGTCATTCTATCAATGTTCAGCACCCTTGTAGCAAATATAGGATTAACACAGCTGATTAACGTTTCAATGCCGGTTTTAACAACTTTGTATCCCATTGCGATTTCTTTAATATTCTTAACATTTTTACATCCCTTATTTAAAGGGAAGAGGGAAGTGTATCAAGGCAGTCTGATATTGACCTTTATCATCAGCCTGTTTGACGGCCTGAATGCTGCCGGACTCAAAATTGCAGCTATTAATCAATTTTTCAATCAGTTTCTCCCGATGTATGACATCGGATTAGGATGGGTGCTTCCGGCGATTTTAGGAGGAATAGGCGGCTATCTCATTCATAGACTGCGGAAGTCTGAATAAACTCATAAACATGGAGGCAACCCTATGATCCCAGGGTTGCCTTTTTCTTTCAAATGTTTGCGATGGTTTTCCATAAATGGATATTCTATAATGGTGTTAGTTTATCCATTTTGAAAAGAAAAGAGTGCTGAGTATGAGAAAATGGTATTTTATTTTATCAGCGTGTATTTTAGTTTCTGTTATCATCGCTTTTGCTTACGATAAGACCGGAGCAAAAGAAGCAGAACCGGCTAACAGCTTGTATGTTTCCCCAGATGGAAATGATCAAAATGAAGGAACGAAAGAAAAGCCGTTTCGAACTCTGAAACAGGCAGCAAAAAAAGCTGTCCCCGGCACAACTGTTATGATTCGGGAAGGCACGTATCATGAAACGCTTGATGTGAAGGAGAGCGGGGCGGCTGAAAAGCCTATCACATTTCAAAACTATGAGAATGAAAAAGTCATCATCAGCGGAGAATCTATTCGGGACGCTGAATATGAAACACCGCTCATTCAGATTCACAATCAACAGTACATTACAATCAGCGGACTGACAATTCAAGACCTTTCCGTTTCATCGGAAGAAGCAACCGCCATGGGAATTTATGTTTCAGGCTCCAGCAGTCATATTACCATTAAAAACAATCACGTCCGGGATATAAAAACAACAGCGGATGACGGCAATGCCCACGGGATTGCCGTCTATGGCTCCGGCAGCATGAAAGACATCAAGATCGAGGACAATACGGTTGAAAAGCTGACACTCGGAGCGAGTGAAGCGGTTGTACTGAACGGAAACATTGACGGTTTCACGGTGAGAGGCAATGTGGTTCGCGACAATAACAACATCGGAATTGATCTGATCGGATATGAAGGAACAGCCGCTCAAAACGATTTTGTGCGCAACGGTATCGTAGAAAACAACACGGTTTACGATAACTCCACTTACGGAAATCCTGCCTATGGTGATGACTACTCGGCAGGGGGAATATATGTTGATGGAGGACAAAGTATTGACATTAAGAAAAACACGGTTTACGGCAACGATATCGGGATAGAAGCAACGTCGGAACATAAAGAGAAATATGCCGATGATATTCAAATAACCGACAACAAAGTGTATGAGAATGCGTACACGGGCATTTCTATCGGCGGATACGACCAAAAGCGGGGAGGCACAAGCCATTCTGTCATTGCACACAATATTGTTTACCGTAATGATACAAAGGGGCTGGATGGCGGACAGCTTTTGCTCCAGTATGATACAAAAAACAATACAATCGAAAAAAACATCATCACAGCAAGCGATTCGCGAATATTTATCGCAAACGATTTTACGAAAAATGAAGGAAATAAAGTGAATCATAACGTGTACCACAAGGAAGCCGGCAAAGACGGCCTGTGGATTTGGAAGAAGAATGAATACGACTCGTTTTCGCGATACCAAAACGCAACAAATCAAGATCAAGACTCGATTTATGCCGATCCGATGTATCGCGACGAGACATCTCATGACTTTACATTAGCTCCGGATTCACCGGCTTGGTCTGTGATTAAATAATTCCAATGAAAACAGGCATAATTAAGGAGATAAAAAAAGAACTTGTTAAGACGTCTCTAAAATAAAAATTCCACCTGGAGAAATAAAAAGATATATTGATGAAGTGCCTAACAATTTTCAAGGATATTATTAAAAAATACAATATGTACAAGTTAAGTTGATGGAGGAAAATACAATATGAGTGAAATCAGCATAGAAATATTAATATTCTTAGTCGCGGCTGGATTCGCCGCAGCTTTTATCGATTCTGTTGTAGGCGGTGGAGGACTTATCTCTATTCCGGCTTTGTTATTTGCCGGACTTCCGCCGTCTGTCGCATTAGGAACAAACAAGTTGGCAGCTACGATGGGTGCTTTAACAAGTACGATAAACTTTCTTCACTCGGGGAAAATTAACAAAAAACTTGTCATTAAATTGCTGCCTTTGTCAATTATCGGAGCTGGAGCAGGTGTATATGTGGTTCAGTTAATCCCGTCCGAATTTTTAAAACCCATTATTCTGATCTTGCTCATTCTTGTAACAATTTATACGCTTTTTAAAAAAGGCTGGGGAATGGAGTCCAACTTTAAAGAATTGACGAAAAAAACGGCTTATTTTATTGCATTAGCCGCATTATTGCTGGGGTTTTATGATGGATTTTTAGGAGCGGGAACAGGATCTTTCCTCATTTTTTCATTTTTGCTTTTAGGCTTTAATTTTGTAGAGTCAGCGGGGAACGCTAAAGTATTAAATTTAGGAAGCAACATTGCAGCACTTATAACATTTATGTCATTCAGTTCTGTTAACTTCCAATATGGAATTCCGATGGGAATTGCGATGATATTCGGCGCCCTTGTGGGTACGAGAGTAGCTATAAAAAATGGCGCTGCGTACGTTAAGGTATTATTCGTTGGAATCACTGTTGTATTGATCGGAAAAAGCATCTGGGATTATGTGCAAAAGTATATCATGTTATAGTGCATAAATGACGAGAGGGGAGTGTACAAGAAGGTAAATGTTGATCTATTGTATGCATCATAAACACTAGTCAAATAAGGAACCTGTAATTTAAAGGATCCACCTGAGTGTTCTAAAGGGCAAGTCATTCCTGAGGGTTGATGGATATCTCCGACCTGATATTGACGAAGACCTGATTTCTTCTATGTTTGAGTCAATGCAGTTTCATTTAGTCATGAATTCGATATGAAGGACTCTAAGCTGCAACATAAGATTAGCAAGTACCATAAATATTCTGAAATTGTTGGCGATCTCAAGAAAGCCAAGGAGTAGCTATGATTCACTGAAGATAGGATGTAATCGTTTCACAGTTTTGAAAAGCGCTTATAGCGCAATGTATGTATTTCACATGCGTCATTTTTATTCATTAAGGGGGAACAAGAAAATGAAAACTTATGACGCATTTCCAGAACCAATTGGCGGCTATACTGTCGGTCGAACCCAGATCGATTTTGAGTACACGGCATCAGATCACTCAAAAAGAGAACTGACGGCGTTTGTGTACTATCCGTCGGACAGTAGCGAAGGCAAGACTGCATCAACGTACATGTTTCCTGAGGTCTACGAAATGCTTGATGAGCAGCCACTTCTCACTGCGTTGAAGGATGCTTACTCTATAGATATCAAGACCCAATGTTACGACGACCTTGCTCTCTCCGGGACAGAAAAGCGCTATCCGGTGTTATTCTATGTTTGCGGCGGGGGTGGTTCTCCAGAATGGGGTACAGTGATCTGTACAGACTTGGCAAGCATGGGATATGTTGTGGTAAGCATCGGCCATCAGAATAGCACGATGTATAAGCGTAAAGATGGGCGT
The DNA here is from genome assembly GCF_022832475.1 of Bacillus sp. B19-2. Classification (NCBI taxonomy): domain Bacteria; kingdom Bacillati; phylum Bacillota; class Bacilli; order Caryophanales; family Bacillaceae; genus Bacillus; species Bacillus sp. B19-2. Next base: position 1,049,564 of record NZ_JALHKQ010000001.1, on the reverse strand, counting down.
CTGTTTAATATATCAAAGGATTTTTCGGATGTCATTTTGACATTTTCTGAAGATCCGGAGATGCGGGAATTGTCTGGTAAGATGGAGATGAGGCCAGACGATAAAACAGCCATTGAAATGTGCCGTAACGTGCATTCACTGCCGATAATTAGCAAGTTAACAAAGTATTGTGAATTACAGGCGGAAGATGTAAGATATGTAGCCGATTATCTTTGCAAACTGGACTCCGGCGAGCTGAATTCCATCTTTAAAGACAGATTGTTGCTTGACATCGGCATGGGCATAGTCGGACATTCTTATGGAGGGCCTACGACGGCGATTGTTTGCCGGGACGACGACCGGTTCGCCTGCGGGATTGGCTTGGATAGCGGTGCGTTCGGCCTTCTCGACAGTGACCTTAAGAAACCCTTTTTGCTGCTGTTTTGTGAACCTAACTTTAACATGAATGCGATCATTGGCGCTAACAATAGCAAGGAAACCTATTATTTCTCTGTTGATCGTGTTGCACATTTAGATTACTGTGATATCGTGTTTACCAATGTTAATGAGGAACTCAGAGGCGAACGGGATGCTATGGAGATGCGAAGTCTTATTACAGACTATGCGAAGAACTTTTTTGATCATTACATACTGCAGAAGGCTGCAAGTGTGGAAAGTCTGGCATACAATGGCGTCGACTTGATCAAGAAGACCAGCAACAAGTGACATACGCATGTCAAAGAGCCAGCCGTACAGACACAGAGCCGATAAACCTATTACGCGGTTTATTTCAGGCATTGTTTTCTATTTGAGATGATAAGCGGTGTTTTCACCGTGAAAAACACACTTGAAGATATTAGAAATTGGCTGGATTCTAGAACAGACATTGAGATTACAAACCTATCAACAGACTGAACCAAGAAAAAGAAGCTGCGCTTGAAAACAAACTTCTCATACCGAATAAGAAGCGTATAGCTCGATTTATTAATTGGACTATGTATTAACAAAAGAAAGAACCTTAAAAATAACCGGATGAATATCGGAACAAGGGAAGTGCTTAACTTATTGCCTCTCTTTTTCAAATCTAATTTTAGTTTACATAATATATATTCTCGGAAGTTAAGTGTTACAAAGAAATTCTGTCTCAATCTCAAAGTATACTCAAGTTAGTGAGACAGAATAAAAAATTTAGCGATACACTGAATATACAGCAATTTCTTTTCCCCATTTATGTATCGTTTTTTCTAAAGTCATGCCGGTGCGTTCGGCTACTTTTCTGGACGGCAGATTTTTCGCATCAGGTAAAGATACGATTTTTTTCAGTTGAAATGACTCAAATCCATATTGTTTGCATGCTGATGCTGCTTCGGTTGCATAGCCGTTTTTCCAGACGCTCCGTTTAAACAAATAGCCGATTTCCATTTCGTCCGATCCTTCGACTTCCTGTGGCACGATGCCGCATTGGCCGAGAAATTCGCCTGTTTGTTTATGTTCGGCAACCCACAGGCCGGTTCCGTGTTTTTCATAGTTTTCAAGCGTCCTGTCGATCCATTGCAATGTCTGTTTTTCATTCTTTGTCGATGGATAATATTCCATGGCTGTCGGGTCAGAAAAGATTTCGAGCAGGTTTTCGGCGTCATCACGCTTCATTTTTCGCAAAATCAGCCGGTCTGTCTTCATGATCGTGTCTTTCATGGTTCTTCTCCCCCTTATTTTATTGATTATGGAGATGTTAATTCCCGATAAACCGTTTCTAATTCTTCCAGTGTCAGATCTCCGTATGCGCATTTAATCACGGCATCTGCGAATTCATCATAGTCGTCATCTGTTGAAAAGCCTTGCTGGAGCGTTTTGGCGTAAAGCTCGATTTGTTCTTTTCGCTTTTCAATGTCTTCCTCTTTGCCTGCGTAATCCGGTCCATTGATCGTGTCGTAGTGTTCCTTGACAAGCACCATGTATTGCTGCAATGTTTCATTCATACATCCATCTCCTTTCATGTTTACAAAAATATTCCTCATTCCTTCCATTATAATATATATGAAAACGGACACCAAATCTGGTGTCCGTCAAAGTGCCGTTATTTAGGTTCAGTACCCCAAATCAGCTTTCCGTTCTCATACAACGTGATTTTTTTCGTATTTTTAAACGTGTTTGAACCTGAAGAAAATGAATAGTCGCTGCTTTGGGCATAATTGCTCCAGTCGTCATTGTGAAGACGGATCTGGATTTCGCCTGTACTTGCACCCGGCGCTAATGTGCCGTTTTTAAATCCTACTTCAAGATACGTGTCTGCTCCGTTTACCGCTTTTTTTAATTGGACGAATTTGTGGGTGATTTTGCTGCAGCCGATTTGGGCATAGTCGCAGTCAAAATTTTGTCCTTTGTGATTCGTTTTATACCAGTAGCGGACAGTGATTCGATTTAAAGACACGGATTTTTTGCTGTTGTTTTTAATGTTGAGCTGAGGGCGGATTTGGTTGCCGTTTACATTGTTGTCCCCCGCTCTGTATTGTACTGCTATCGTGTTGGCTGCAGCGCCGCTGTCTTGACCTGGCTTATCTTGATCCTTTTTTTGGTCTTTTTGATCAGAGCCTTTCGAATCCGATCCAGAGTCTCCTGACGAACCGTTTGATCCGCTGCGGATGTTTTCTCTGACGAATTTACCTGATGGGGACAAGTCGGATTGCGACCATCCTCCCTTTTTAGAGGCGCCGGGGTTTAAAGCTGCTGACGATTCTTGTTTGTCGGACAAGCTCCAGTTTACCCAGCTGATTTTTTTGCTGTCTAAATATTTCAGCCACTCCCTGGATTGGTCGAGGTAGACCCCGCCGTTTCCGGAAGCATCGCTCGTTCCCCATTCTGTGACGAAAATCGGCGCTCCTTTGCTGAGTGCATAGTCGGCTTTATCTCGCAAAGACTGACCGTGCGTACCCGCATAAAAATGGAGCGCGTACATGACATTGCCGTCTTTCAGCTGATTGTCCGCCGCATCGTTGACATCCTGGCTCCAAGTGCCTGTTCCGACAATCACAATATTGTTCGGGGAATTTTTGCGGATCACGGACAGAATGTCTTCAGCGTAAGGTTTAATGTCACGGTTCCAGTTGACATCGCCGTTCGGCTCGTTGGCAATTTCAAAAATGACGTTTGGCGTCTTGCCGTAAAGCCTCGACATTTCGTTGAAAAACTCTTTTGCTTTCGCTTTGTTTTGGTTTGGATTGCCGTCGCTCAGTATGTGCCAGTCGATGATCACATAGATTCCGAGATCTTTCGCCGCTTCGACGGCTTCCTTCACTTTGTTTTTAACCGACGGATTGTCAATATAGCCGCCTTCACCCGTATACATAGCCGCGCGGAAGACATTAATGCCCCAGTCGTCTCTCAGCCATTTTAACGAGTCTTTGTTGACATAATCGCCATACCACTGCAGCCCGTGGGAGCTGATTCCTTTCAACTGAACCGCTTTTCCGTTTTGATTGACGAGCTGCGTACCTTTCAAGGTAAGCTGTCCGTTTACAGCAACGGGTGTTTGCGAAGCGGCAGACGCTTTAGGTGCGATGATACCGCTGATGCCGAGTGCCGCTACCATGAAGCAGGCGATGAAGACAGAAATGGAACGTTTCATATATGACATTCTTTTTCCTCCAATGATGTTATTTTCCAAAAATACTTTCTGGCAGACATTTTCACCCCTTTCTTGGCTTGTAGCACGAACTGATTGTAAAAAAACTATTGATTGATTGTCTATCAACCATATTTCTCGTTTTTTTCCGTTTTGAAAATCTATCTATTTCCTCTTTTCGTATGAAATGGAAGGCCTGAATGCTAATAATGAAAAGCTAAAGAAGGTATAGCCGGGGACTTTGCGCATCCTTTTTCTTTCAATTCGAAATTTTAAAAACCTGATTCACTTCAAAATAACGTCTCCCCTCTGCCTAAAATGCGGCAGCCGGGAAAAAACCGCTGTAAAAAGTTCATAAAACCGACACGTTCTTTCTGCTGTTTTTGTCACTTTATTGACAAAAAAATAAAACCATTCGCTTGGAATGGTTTATTTCTTTAAATCGGAGAAAAAGCTGACAAGTTTTGTTGCGACACCGACAAACGTTTCAAGAATCGCCTGCCCCCCTGCGACCGATAAAATTAAAATTAACGGGAATATCGTTTTTGGGACAATCATATACCCGACAGCAATGATCAAAGCGCACCATATCCCTGCGCACCAATAGCAATTCAGCAAATAGCCGAAGTTTGATTTCGGCACTTTTTTCGTTTCTACATGCCCTTGTTCATCAACCGTCTGCTTTTTCTTCATGAACGGTTTCCGGATAAACTCCGTGATCTTGTCAAAAACAATCAAATGAGTTAACCGGTAACTGGCGAGAATCAGCATCGTAAATGTAAGCCAGGATAAATGCTCCATTGCGGGCCTCCAACATGAAAAGTTATCTATAGCTATTTCCCGATTTCTTCTGAGTTATTGCTTTTTCTGTCATTTTTTCAGAATGTGATGTAGATCACGATTTTCCATCGGTGAACCCGTTACATTTAACCCATAGCATAAAAAACACTTCAGGAGGTTTTACAAATGGAAGCAGTATTTGATCAAAACACAAAAACAGGTGATATTGTTACGCGTTTTCCAAGAGCCAGCCGGCTGCTGAAAGAATATCGCATCGACTTTTGCTGCGGGGGCAACCGCCCGCTCGGTGAAGCGATAAAAGAACAGGATTTAAATGAAGAAGAAATCTTAGCGAGAATCAATACATTATATCAAGAGACAAAGGCATTGAACGCAAAAGAGACGAACTGGAGTGAAGCCCCGTATTCACAGCTGATCGACCATGTGATTCATACGCACCATGCTTACCTGTATGAGGTGCTTCCTGAACTGTCAGGCTTTGTCACAAAAGTCTACCGGGTTCACGGCATCCATCATCCGGAACTCGCCCAGGTCCATCAATTGTTCCATCAGCTGAAAACTGAACTGGAACATCACCTCTTCCAGGAAGAGGAACTCATTTTCCCGAAAGTGAGGGCATATGAAGAGACGCGATCAATGGACAGCCTTGCAGAAGCGGTTCAGGCGATCGACGTCCTTGAACAAGAGCATGAAGCCGCAGGCAGCATCTTGAAGGAACTGAGAAAAGTGACAAATGACTATACCCTTCCTGAAGGGGCATGCACAACATATACATTGACTTACTTAAAGCTTGATGAATTGGAAACGGATCTTTTTCAGCACATTCACCTGGAAAACAATATTTTGTTCCCGCGGCTTGAAGCGGAAGCCAATCAATAAAATAAAAAGACAGAGGATTTTACTTCCTCTGTCTTTTTGTTTATCTATTCATCTGAAGCAATGTCTTTAACAGGCAGCGCTTCTCCTTCCTGATGCGTCGGTTTGCGGAGATGGAATAATGCTCTGATGCTGAAAATGACCAAAATCACGATTCCGGCTAAAAAAATCGTATCCGGCACGGCCCTCCAAGTCAGCAGCGTTTGCACCGTATCCTGCTGTAAAAACTCTGGCGCCCTTGAGCTCCAGTACCCGCCTTCAAACGCTTTTTTCAATTGAAGAAAACCGACCGGCAGCAAATTGATAAACACCATTCCGAACAGGCCGATGTTCAGCGACCAGCAGGCTATTTTCAGCCATTTATCATTCCACGCTTCTTTTTTGGCGATATTGCGCAGCGTATACAGCCAGACGGCAATGGCAAACATGCCGTACACGCCCATCATCGCCCCGTGCCCGTGGGCAGGTGTCAGGAACTGGCCGTGCTCAAAATAGCTGACGGCAGGCAGATTGATTAAAAAGCCCAATACCCCTGCACCGACCAGATTCCAGATCGCCGTTGAAATCAAGAACCAGAACGTTGCTTTATACGGGAAGTGATGTCCGCCGTCTTTCATCATCTTGTATTGTTCATAAGCTTCCAATACAAGCAGGGTAAGCGGGATGACTTCCAGACATGAGAAGACGGAGCCGAGGCCGATCCAAACTTCGGAAGACCCGTTGTAATAGTAATGGTGTCCAATTCCGATGACACCGCTCCCCAGCAGGATCGTCAATTGAAAATAGAGCGTTCTGACGGTCGATTTTTTCGTGACCAGGTTCATTTGCACGAGCAAAAAGCCGATGACCACGACGGCAAAGACTTCAAAAATCCCTTCCACCCAAAGATGGATAATCCACCACCGCCAAAAATCCGACATTGTAATATTTGTGCCGGGATTAAAGAAAAAGGCCGCACCGTAAAACAGCGGAATGGCGATCGAAGAATAAAACAGCAGATGAATCAAACCGCCTTTATCAGACTCCCGCTTGAGACCGCTCTTAATGCCTCTGAAGACGATAAACAGCCATATCAGCATGCCGAGCGCGAGAATGACCTGCCAGAAGCGGCCGAGTTCAATATATTCCATTCCTTGGTGGCCGAATAAGAACCAGTTGTTGCCTAAAAGGCCTTTTGCTCCAAGCCATTCGCCGGCCATGCTTCCGCCGACAAGGACGATCAGCGCCCAAAACAGAATGTCGACAAGCAGCCCCTGCCTTTTCGGCTCGCGTCCTCCGACAAGCGGCGCTGCATAAATGCCCATGCCGAGCCATGAAGTTGCAATCCAGAAGATCGCCAGCTGGAGGTGAAATCCCTTAGATATGCTGAAGGGCAACAGCTCCCTGATCCAATCGATCCCAAAAAAGCTGTCCGGCTCAATATAATAGTGGGCAAGCAAAGCTCCGAACATCGCTTGGATAAAAAACAGCAGCGACACAACGGCGAAATATTTTCCGGTTTTAACCTGTGACGCCGTAAGCGGCTGTTTATCCAAATCAAATACCGGAAACGCCCCTTCCTGGTAAGCCTCTTTCATTCCAAGCTTGTAACGGTAAAACACGAATAAAATAATGCCGACAAATAAAATAAGGATGGTGACGCTTGCGCCGCTCCACCAAACGGCGGCAAATGACATCGTGTTTCCGGCATCTTCATCATACGGCCAGTTGTTCGTGTACGTAATGTCGTCGCCAGGCCTTAATGTACTGGAAAGCCATGCGGTCCAGAAGATAAAATCGGAGATCTGCGTGATTTGGTCTTCGCTGTCAACCCACGCTCTGTCGCGTTTAGGCATGTGGCTTTCTTTAATTAAACCGGGCTCAAGCCCCCAGCCGTCTCCTTTTGTAAAGACATTGCGGTAATGATCACGCACTTGCTGCAATCCATAAACCTGCGCATCTGTCAGCTTCAATGTATCTGACGCGCGATTATAACGGTTTTTTCTCATTTCACGGATGACTTGATTCCGGATGGTGGACTGCTGTTCATCTGAAAGTTGTTTAAAGCGCTTGCCGTATTTTCCTTCCGCCTTAAAATCCTGCATCCCTTCCGTATAGATTTTCAGGGCTTCGGCCGTGTAATCAGGCCCCATGTAAGATCCGTGCCCCAAAATCGTGCCATAGTCCATCAGCGCGTATTTTTGAAATACGGCCTGACCGCCTGAAATGGACGATTTGGTCATGAGCACCTCTCCGTTTGGCCCGGACACTTCAACAGGTCTTGGTGCAAGTCCTTTGAAGATCCAATAGCCTCCTAAAAGCAGCACCGAAAAACTTACGATTAAAGTAAAGACGAGAACAGATTTCAAAAAACCGTTTTTCGATGCTTTTTTAACGGGCACTGTCTTTCTTTGAACTTCCATTGCGGTTCACTCCTTTTTTGATTTTGCATGTCCTAAGATACTGGATATGCAGCACACCGGTTGTGAACCAGATCACTTAAATAATGGCGGATTTGTGAACAAATAAAAACAGGCTTTCCATCTGTTGATTCAATGGAAAGCCTTCATCTTTTCCTTCAATTGCAGCCGTTCAGCCAGTCTGTATCATGTATGAAAATTCCGCTCCTGTCAGCTGTCAGCAGATTTTTCTTTTTCATTTCATTTAACGTGCGGTTAATCGTTTCCCTTGACGTTCCGACCATGTTCGCAAAATCCTGATTGGTAATGGGCAGGCTGATGTAGACCCCTTTTTCTTGAGGAATGCCGTGTTCTGCTGCGAGCTTCATTAATACATGTGTCAAGCGGTGCTGGACATCTTTTGAGATAAAACCCTGGATCCGCTCTTGCAAATCGAGAATCTTTTTCCCCATGATTTGCATCACTTTTATCGTCATTTCCGGATATTTCATCAAAAGTTCATTAAAATCGGCGATGCGGATTACGATCAATTCGGTTTCCTGAACGGCTTCGGCTGTTGCCGGGTATGGGGAGCGGTCAAAAAAGCCGACATGGGGAAACATGTCCCCGCTTTGCAGTATTGAAATCACTTGCTCATTGCCGTCTTCATCGATTTTAAAGGCTTTAACAAGACCGGATTTAATGAAGAATACCGCTTCCCTCTCTTCCCCTTCCATAAAAACAAACATTCTCGGCTGATAGGTGCGCTTGACCGCGATTTGCTCGATTTGTTTGAACTCTTGATCATTCAGCCCGCTGAAAATCATAAATTGCTTCAGAAACTCCATTGGTCTTTCAATCCCTTCGGTTTTGCTAAAGGAGAGCGCGTTTTCACAGACGGCGCTCCAGCGCAAAGAGCTCTTCTTCAATCGCCGCTGCCTTCTCTTCCACGACTCTGCGGCTGTCCTTCAGCGCCTGATTATAAAAGTAAGGGCCCAGCTTTTCCTTTACGAATTCAAACATTTGAATCGCCGCGATGTCTCCTACCTCTTCTCCCCTTTCTTCAACATAAAAGCGTTTGATTTCCTCGATGATCGCTTGTTTTTCTTCTTGCGTCAGCTTGATAAACATAAAAGCGGCACTCCTTTTTTATTTTCATGATAAACGAAAAAGTCCGCAAATGAACGATTTATTTTTTACATCCGTTTACTATCCGTCACTTACCGATATTAAACACAAATCAAGCGACTGACCGTGTGACGTAATTCACAATGTTTTAAAAATACTTTTTGTAAGATAAACATGCTGATTGATTTATTCATTTTCCCCTTTGAAAGGAGCAAAAAACGCAATGGTAAATCGTCAAAAAATACAATTACCGCTGCAGTCATTTAGTTTAGTCGCAGGATTTATGGTTTGGGTGTTGATTTCCTCTTTAATGCCCCACATTAAGCAGGACATCGCCCTGACAGACAGCGAGATATCCCTTGTCACGGCCATTCCGGTCATACTCGGCTCGCTTCTGAGGATTCCGCTGGGATACTACACGAACAGATTCGGTGCGAGAATCACGTTCATGATCAGCTTTTTGCTGCTTCTGTTCCCGATTTTTTGGATCAGCACAGCCGATTCGCTGTTCGACTTGATCCTTGGCGGATTCTTCCTCGGCATCGGCGGAGCGGTCTTTTCCATCGGGGTCACATCACTGCCGAAATACTACCCTAAAGAAAAACACGGGTTTGTCAATGGAATCTACGGCGCCGGGAACGTCGGTACAGCGATTACCACGTTTGCCGCTCCTGTTGTGGCAAAGACAGCCGGGTGGGAAAATACGGTGCGGATGTACATCGTGTTAGTCGCCGTATTCGCTTTATTGAACTTTATCCTTGGAGATCGAAAAGAAACAAAAGTTACGGTTTCTGTAACAGAGCAAATGAAGGCAGTCTACCGAAATCAGACATTGTGGTTTTTAAGCTTGTTTTACTTCATTACATTCGGATCTTTCGTCGCGTTTACGATTTATCTTCCGAACTTTCTTGTTAATCACTTCGGGCTTGATCCCGTCGATTCAGGGCTTAGAACCGCCGGATTTATCGCTGTCGCCACTTTTCTGAGGCCTGTCGGCGGCTGGCTCGCGGACAAATTCAACCCGCTGAAGCTGTTGATGTATGTATTTGCCGGCTGTACCTTGTCAGGGATTTTATTGGCCTTTTCGCCCAGCCTCGGACTTTACGGATTTGGGGTATTGACCGTTGCCGTGTGTGCCGGTCTTGGAAACGGGATCATCTTTAAGCTCGTGCCGCTTTATTTTTCAAATCAGGCCGGCATCGTCAATGGGATTGTATCAGCGATGGGCGGCTTAGGAGGATTCTTCCCGCCACTCATCCTGTCAAGCGTTTTTCAGGCAACCGGCCATTATGCGATCGGATTCATGGCGCTGTCAGAAGCGGCCCTTGCCAGCTTTGTGATCGTGGCCTGGATGTATTTTCAGGAAGTGAACAAAACATCGTCCAAAACGAAGACGAACCAATTATGAACCTTTCCTGCAAAAGGAGCCTTGAGCCGATGTGCTCAGGCTCTTTTTTGGGACTTTATTCATAAGTTCACAATATTGTTTATATTTAAAAGGTCACTCAGCCTTATTTAACGTTAAAATAAGAACTGCAAAAGGGGTGACGCTCAATGAACATTTCTGTTAGAAAATCAGACACAGATTTGCTCTCAGACGATCTGCATCACTTGCTGGAATCGATTAGTACGCGACGAAAAATCAGGCAGGACACATTCCTTTTTCAAGAAGGGATGGATGCGGAGGAACTGTATCTTATTCAGTCGGGACTTGTGCAAATCGGCAAATTGACGTCCGATGGCAAAGAACTGACTCTCAGAATGTGCAAAAAAAATGATATTGTCGGGGAGCTTACGCTTTTTACAGATGATGCGAAATATATGCTGAGCGCAAAGATCCTCTCTGATGGCGAAGTGTTGGTCATCAATAAAGATAAGCTTGAAAAAGAACTCATTCAAAACGGTGCACTGACGTTTGAGTTTATGAAATGGATGAGCACGCATTTGCGAAAGATTCAATCGAAAATCCGCGACCTTTTGCTGAATGGTAAAAAAGGCGCGCTCTACTCCACCTTGATCCGTCTCGCAAACAGCTACGGCATCACAAGGAGCGACGGGATTCTCATCAATATTGTGCTGACGAACCAGGACCTGGCGAAATTTTGCGCCGCCGCAAGGGAGAGCATCAACCGCATGCTGAGCGACCTCCGGAAGAACGGTGTCATTTCAATTGAGGACTCGGGAAAAATCGTCATTCATCAGATCAACTATTTAAAACGCGAAATCGACTGTGAAAACTGCCCGCTCGACATCTGCAATATCGACTGAAAAAGCGAAAACAAACAAGGACATGAAGCACAGTGTCCTTGTTTTTTACGTTTGCAGCAGAAAAACGATTAACACGGCCATAAAGAAACAGGCATTCACCAGCTCAGAGATTCCGATTGTCTTAATCGACAGTTTCCTCCCATGTAAAAACCACGCTCTGAAACTGCTCGGCACTACACCAAGCACCGCCCAGCCTGCCCCCGCGGCCAGCGAGATGAACGGCAGAAAAACGTGGTATCCCCATGAATAAAGTTTAAACCGATTGTTTTTCTTTTCGCGGATCATCGACTTGACATAAAAGGCGCTCCCTGTGAAAAACAAAGCGGACTGGATAAAAACGAACAATGCCTCACCATTAAGCTTCCCCGCTCCCATCCAGAAGCTCGCCAGCCCGCCCGCGCTGAAAACAAGGATTGCCGCAATATCATTTAAAAGCGCCCTGTCGTTGTTTCTTTTCGCATAATAAAGATTGATGAGAAAGAGCGGAAACAGCGGCAGCCCGAGAAAAACGAGCCGCGGCTCCAGCCAGACCGAAATAAGCAGGAAAACGACGGCCGGAATGCCGTAGATGAGAACCCATTTTTGATAGTAAACGATATTTTTCTTCTTCACCATCATCGTAGCCGGAAATGCCGCAAGATATAGAAACAGCCATCCGCAGAACAGCGGAATATGCTTTACATCCGCGCCCCCGGCGAACATGCCGAGAACAAACGGGATGACAAGCATCGCCCAGGCGCCGTGCTGCTTCGGTATGAACACTTTCATCACGCATCCTCCCTTCTTTTCTATTACATTATAAAAGTTTCGTCTTTTTTACACAGTGACATTTTGCATACAGGCGTGTGAAATAAATCACTGCGCCCTCCAGCCCGGCGCTTTATACTAAATGCTAATATAGAGAAGGAGGATATACCATGGACCGGTTTGACTACTTATTGTTTCTGAAAAATCTTCCTATGTTTTTCGGGGTTCCCCTTCCGATCATCAAAAGGCTGCTGAAAAACGGTAAGGTGATCGATATCCAGCCATCTGAGCATTCGCGATCGTTCCTTCATTCGCAATCCGTCTATTTTGTTTTAAAAGGGGAAGTTCATTTTTCTGACAGAAGACTTCCGGAAGAATCCCGAACGATCGCCGAGTGGGAAAAAGGCGATGTTTTTCCCATCGATCAAAAAGGGGAACCTTTCGTATCTCCGTTTATTTCAGTCAACACTGCCGCAGAAACCGCCGTACTTGAAATTCCATTTCATACTTTCAAAAAAATGATGACTTATAACCGCCAATTACAGACGAACTTTCTCATGCTGCTTCAGCAGAATTTGTATTTTTCCTACCAGCTTTTTTTGCGTTACCTCAACTCCTCCGCAGAAGACGACGCGTGAGAAGGGCTCCCCCCTTCTTTCTCTTCCTTTTCCAAATGTGATCTACTTAACTTTTTTTCTTTTTCATTTCCGCTACGATACACATGAATGCAAACGAAAGGACAGATGAAAGATGATACATTGCGATTTCGACAAGTCTCCGTTTATCGTCATTTGGGAGCTGACAAGAGCGTGCGAGCTCAAGTGCCTTCATTGCCGGGCATCGGCTCAAAATAAACGCGATCCGCGGGAGCTCACCCTGAAAGAGGGAAAAGATTTAATCGATCAAATTCATGCGATGGACAATCCCCTCCTCGTGCTGACAGGGGGTGACCCTTTAATGAGAGACGACGTATTCGCCATTATTGAGTATGCCGTCCAAAAAGGGGTTCGCGTCTCCATGACCCCGAGTGCCACGCCGAATGTTACAAGAGAAGCGATTCAATCAGCAAAAGAAATTGGCTTATCCCGATGGGCGTTCAGCTTGGACGGCCCGACCCGGGAGATTCATGATCATTTTCGAGGAACGGACGGTTCCTTCGACCTGACCATGAAGGCCATACGCTACATTCATGAATGTCAGCTGCCTCTGCAGATTAATACCGTCATATCCGCTTATAACATCGATTACCTGGATGAAATGGCAAAGCTGATCGAAGAATTGAACTGTGTATTATGGAGTGTGTTTTTTCTCGTCCCGACAGGCCGCGCGAAGCGGGAAGATATGATTTCGCCGGTGGACCATGAAAAAGTCTTTCTTTGGCTCAGCCGCTTGGCAAAAGAAGCGCCTTTTGACATCAAAACGACAGCTGCCCAGCACTACCGACGGGTCGTTATTCAGCAAAAAATGCGGGAAGCCAAAGACCCCAACATGAAAATCCGCTATGAACACGCATTGCAGAAAGGGAAAATGGATGTGATCGGCGGATTGGGCCGGGCCCCGAAAGGTGTGAACGATGGCAACGGCTTTATGTTTATCTCCCATATCGGTGATGTATATCCAAGCGGACTCCTGCCGTTTAAAGCCGGAAACATCCGCGAACAGCCGCTGGCTGAGATTTATCGCGAATCACCGATCTTTAAGGATTTGCGAAATCCGGACGGATTTAAAGGGAAATGCGGCGTCTGTGAATTCCGCCATGTGTGCGGGGGTTCGCGCTCGCGTGCCTATGCTCTGACGGGCGATTACCTGGAAAGCGACCCGAGCTGTATTTATATTCCGAAGGCTTTGCGCTGAAAAATGTGATGTACGTCACATTTTTTTCAGCATACTTGTATTACGGTATAGATGAGAATGATCATCACTATCAAAGGATGTGATCCCTCTGCATAAAAAAATTGATTTGAACGATTCCGTATACGAACTTTGCACATCGCATCCTGAACTAAAAGCCGTGATGAAGGAAGCCGGGTTTAAAAGCATTACGAAGCCCGGCATGCTGGAAACAGCCGGGCGCATCATGACGATTCCAAAAGGTGCGCGAATGATGCAAATCGAATGGCCGCATGTCTTAGACATATTGAAAGCGCACGGATTTGACCCCGTTTGGAAAGGAGAAAAACAATGAGCGAAATCATTAACAACCGGGAAACGCAGCAAGGTCTGCCAGAGGAAAAAAAGCAGCTTCTGAAAGAAATCATCATCGACCTTCATAAAGGAAAACCGCTTGCCGACGTCAAGAAACGGTTTGAAAAGGCATTCGGTTCAGTCAATGCCGAAGAAATCGCTCAGCTGGAACAGGCGTTAATGAAGGAAGAAGGCATTACACCCGAAGAAATTCAAGAGCTCTGTTCCGTTCACGCCGCTGTGTTTAAAGGGTCGATTGAAGACATTCACCGCGCTGACGCCGATAAGCAGCCAGGCCATCCCGTTCATACTTTTATGAAAGAAAATAAAGAAATCGACCTCCTTTTGAACTTTAAAATGCAGCTTCATTTGGAACGCTTTGAAAAAGAAGATCACCGCGACAACATTCTCAAGCTGCTCGCAGACTTAAACTTGCTCGCCGATGTCGACAAACATTACAGCAGAAAAGAAAATCTTCTGTTCCCCTATTTAGAAAAGTACGGAATTACTGGGCCCAGCCAAGTGATGTGGGCTGTCGATGATTTTATCCGCAAGAGCATTAAAGAAGTGAAGCGTTTGTTGGAAGAGTATACGCCGGATAAAAAAGATGAAGTCATCCGCGAGCTAACGTTTATCATTCAAGAAGGCACAGAAATGATTTATAAAGAAGAAAACATCCTCTTGCCGATGGCGCTCAGAACGCTGACAGAAGACGAATGGCTGAAAATCGCGGCTGAGAGCGACGAGATCGGATATTGCCTGACTGTTCCGGAAACGGTGTGGAAGCCTGAACGCCATCAGCTCAAAACAACAGAAGAGGCGGCTGACGGATATGTCAGGCTCCCTACGGGTATTCTGTCCGTGGCCCAGCTTGAGCACATGATGAACCATCTTCCGGTCGATATCACCTTCATCGATGAAAACGATGTGGTCCGCTATTTTTCACACGGAAAGGAACGGATTTTCGCACGGACAAAAGCCGTAATCGGCCGGACCGTCCAAAACTGCCATCCGCCGGCAAGCGTCCACATCGTCAACAAACTTCTTGACGACTTTAAATCCGGCAAAAAAGACGTTGAAGACTTTTGGATCAAATTTAAAGACAAATACGTGTTCATCCGCTATTTTGCCGTACGCGATGAAAACGGCCGCTATATCGGAACCTTGGAATTCACCCAGAACATCGCCCCGATTCAAGAGATAACCGGGGAAAAGAGAATTATGAACACGAGCGATTGACCCATTCGACAGCCCGCTTCCTGCAGGCTGTTTTTTTGTCCTCCCTCTCCCCCTCCTGAAAATGTGACAAATTTGTGAAAACCCGAAACCATGTGACAAATTTAACAAGGTCCAGCGCCTCCTCCATATATAGTGAGGGTAGCATCAATGACTCAGAAGGAGTGAACCAGCAATGAAGAAAAAGAAACAGAGTCCCATTTTCAGGAGATTAAATTATTTCTCTCCGATTGAACGCCATTCCAATCAACACAGCCAAACCACTTATGAAGACCGGAATTGGGAAGATGTATACAGAAATAGATGGCAGCATGACAAAGTGGTTCGCTCTACCCACGGGGTGAACTGTACAGGCTCCTGTAGCTGGAATATCTACGTCAAAAACGGGATCGTCACATGGGAAGGGCAGCGACTCGATTACCCTTCGACTGGCCCTGATATGCCGGACTTTGAACCGCGCGGCTGTCCGCGGGGAGCGAGCTTTTCCTGGTATATATACAGCCCGCTCCGCGTGAAATATCCGTATGTACGCGGTGTGCTGATCCAGATGTGGCGCGAGGCGCTAGACAGCAGCAAAAATCCGCTGGAAGCATGGAAATCAATTATCGAAAACCCTGAAAAAGCAAAGGCCTATAAACAGGCGCGCGGAAAAGGCGGATTTGTCCGCGCCGAATGGAGCGAAGTCCTGAAGCTGATTTCGGCTTCCCTTCTGTACACCATTGCCAAATACGGTCCTGACCGCAATGTCGGCTTCTCGCCGATTCCAGCCATGTCGATGCTCAGCCACGCAGCGGGGTCACGCTTTATGTCCCTGATCGGCGGGCCGATGCTGAGCTTCTATGACTGGTATGCCGACCTCCCTCCTGCTTCACCGCAAATTTGGGGAGATCAAACCGACGTTCCGGAAAGCAGCGACTGGTACAATTCAGGCTACATCATGACATGGGGTTCTAATGTGCCGCTTACCAGAACGCCTGACGCTCACTTTTTAGCCGAAGCCCGCTATAAAGGAGCAAAAGTGATTTCGATCAGCCCGGACTTTGCCGAGTCCTCAAAGTTTTCCGATGATTGGCTGAGCATCAGACAAGGAACGGACGGCGCACTGGCCATGGCGATGGGCCACGTCATTCTGCAAGACTTTTATGTCAACCAGAAGACGGAGCGTTTTATTGATTATGCAAAACAATATACCGATTTCCCGTTTTTGGTGACTTTGAAAGAGGAAAACGGAACGTTCACAGCAGGCCGCTTCCTCCATGCTAAAGATATCGGGCGTGCGACAGAGCATGATGAGTGGAAGCCTGCCGTTTGGGACGAAGACACAGATGGATTTGCGATTCCGCAGGGCACGATGGGCTCCCGCTGGGACGGCCAAGGAAAATGGAATCTGCGCATGGTTGATGAGGATTCAGAAAAACCGATCACACCTCGGCTTTCCATGCTTGGACACGAAGATATGATCGGCACGGTCAACATTCCTTACTTCTCACATGACGGCAATAAAGTGCTTGAAAGACCGCTTCCGATCAAAAAAATGATTCTGGACGGCGAGGAAGTTTTTGTTTCTACCGTTTTCGACCTGACGCTCGCCAACTATGGCGTCAACCGCGGAATCGACGGACAGACGCCGGCATCATTTGATGATCCTGAACCGTTTACACCGGCTTGGCAAGAGCCGATTACCGGCATTAAAAGTGA
The DNA here is from genome assembly GCF_022832475.1 of Bacillus sp. B19-2. NCBI lineage: Bacteria > Bacillati > Bacillota > Bacilli > Caryophanales > Bacillaceae > Bacillus > Bacillus sp. B19-2. Next base: position 1,032,647 of record NZ_JALHKQ010000001.1, on the reverse strand, counting down.
AATGGTGATCAAGATCGCGAGGGAATTTGCGCAAAATGCGATTGACACAGAGGGCCGCTCAATGATCATTGTCGGCGCCGGGATTAACCATTGGTTCAATTCAGACACCATTTACAGAGCTGTGCTGAACCTTGTGCTTCTCGTCGGAGCTCAAGGAGTTAACGGAGGCGGCTGGGCCCACTATGTCGGCCAGGAAAAACTCCGGCCGGCCGAAGGATGGCAGACGATCGCGACGGCAAAAGACTGGGGAGGCCCTGCCAAACTGCAAAACGGAACATCATTTTTCTACTTCGCCACCGACCAGTGGCGCTATGAAGATCAGGAAATCAGCGGGCTCGCTTCCCCTATCGCAAAAACATCGCGCTACAAGCACCACGCCGATTACAATGTGCTGGCGGCAAGACTCGGCTGGCTTCCATCGTATCCGACGTTTGAGAAAAACAGTATCGATCTGTATAAAGAAGCTGAAAAAGCAGGCGCTGAGAACGCTCAGCAAGTCGGAAGCTATATCGCCAGACAGCTTGAAGAGAAAAAGCTCAAGTTTTCGATTGAAGATCCTGACAATGAAAAGAACTTCCCGAGAAATTTATTTGTCTGGAGAGCCAACTTAATCTCGAGCTCCGGCAAAGGTCATGAATATTTTCTGAAGCACTTGCTCGGCACGACGAACGGACTGATGAACGATGATCAGGACAGCATCCGCCCCGAAGAAATCACATGGCGTGACAAAGCGCCTGAAGGCAAGCTCGACTTACTGGTCAATCTCGATTTCCGGATGGCGGGAACAGCCCTTTATTCAGATATCGTGCTCCCTGCGGCCACCTGGTACGAAAAGCACGATCTCAGCAGCACGGATATGCATCCGTTCATCCATCCGTTTAATCCGGCAATCAGCGCGCCGTGGGAAGCAAAGTCTGACTGGGATATTTTCAAAGCATTGGCAAAAGCGGTTTCCAATCTGGCTGAAGAAATGGACATGGAACCTGTAAAAGAGGCTGTTGCGACTCCTCTTCTCCATGACACTCCACAGGAAATGGCGCAGCCGCTCGGGAAAATCAAAGATTGGAGCAAAGGCGACTGCCCTGCCGTTCCCGGCAAAACAATGCCGCAAATTCATGTTGTGGAACGGGATTACAAGCAGATTTTCAATAAGATGACATCGCTTGGACCGAATGTTGTCAAACAGCCGTTTGGTACGAAAGGAATGAACTGGTCTGTTGAAGCAGAATATGATTCCCTCAAAAAAACGCTCGGCGTCGTAAAAGACGACACGATCGCCAAAGGCTGTCCTGACATCAGTGATGCAAGACAGGCTGCGGAAGCGGTATTGACCCTCTCTTCCACTTCAAACGGGAAAGTAGCCGTTAAAGCGTGGGAATCGCTTGAAAAAATAACGAATCTTGAGTTGAAAGACTTAGCTGAAGAACGGGAAGAGGAATGCTTTACATTTGAGCAAATTTCAGCTCAGCCGAAAACGGTGATCACCTCCCCTGCTTTCAGCGGTTCTGAAAAAGGCGGACGGCGTTATTCTCCGTTTACGACGAACGTTGAAAAACTGATTCCGTGGAGAACGCTGACCGGCAGACAGTCTTTTTACCTTGATCATGAAATGATGACGGAATTCGGCGAGAACATGGCGACATTCAAACCGATCCTGATCCACCGCCCTTTCTTGAACAAGCGTCCGGATCAGGAAGGAAAAGAAATCGTGTTAAACTACTTAACACCGCATAATAAATGGTCGGTTCACAGCATGTATTTTGATTCCCTGCCGATGCTTACCCTTTTCAGAGGCGGGCCGACAGTCTGGATGAATAAAGACGATGCGGAAGAAACCGACATTCAGGACAACGACTGGATCGAGTGCTTTAACCGAAACGGAGTCGTCGTTGCGCGGGCCGTGACATCACACCGGATTCCAAAAGGAATGGCCTTTATGCACCATGCCCAAGACCGGCATATCAATGTGCCGGGGACAAAACTGACGAATAACCGCGGAGGGACCCATAACAGCCCGACCCGCATCCATGTCAAGCCGACGCAGATGATCGGAGGCTACGGTCAGCTCAGCTACGGATTCAACTACTACGGGCCGACAGGAAATCAGCGCGACCTCAATGTCGTGATCAGAAAATTGAAGGAGGTCGATTGGCTTGAAGATTAAAGCTCAAATCGGAATGGTGATGAACCTTGATAAATGCATCGGCTGCCATACATGCAGCGTCACATGCAAAAACACATGGACAAACCGTTCCGGTGCAGAATATATGTACTTCAACAACGTCGAAACAAAACCGGGCATCGGCTACCCTAAACAATGGGAAGACCAGGATAAATACAGAGGCGGCTGGGAGCTGAAAAAAGGCAAACTTCAGCTCAAATCAGGCGCCAAAACAACACGGCTCATGAATTTATTCTACAACCCGTACCAGCCGACGATCGATGACTACTATGAACCTTGGAACTATGATTATGAAACGCTGACAAACAGTCCGGAGAAAAAACACCAGCCTGTTGCAAGGCCGAAGTCTTCCATTACGGGAGACTTCATGAACCTTGAATGGGGTCCGAACTGGGAAGACGATCTTGCCGGCGGCCACATTACAGGCCTTCAAGATCCAAACGTCAAAAAAATGGAAGAATCGATCAAGACTGAATTTGAAGACGTCTTTATGATGTATCTGCCAAGGATATGCGAACACTGCATCAATCCTTCCTGCGTCTCCTCCTGTCCGTCGGGAGCGATGTACAAACGCGAAGAAGACGGGATCGTTCTCGTCGATCAAAATGCGTGCCGCTCATGGAGACACTGTGTATCATCATGCCCTTATAAAAAAGTGTATTTCAACTGGCAGACGAACAAGGCGGAAAAATGCACATTGTGCTTCCCCCGCCTTGAAGCAGGACTGCCGACAATCTGCTCTGAGACATGCGTCGGCAGAATCCGCTATCTCGGCGTCATGCTTTATGATGCAGATAAAGTCGAAGAAGCGGCTTCAGCCGAAAATGAAAAAGATCTATATCACTCCCAGCTGGAGATTTTCCTTGACCCGAATGATCCCGCTGTCGCAGAAGAAGCAAAAGCGCAAGGCATTCCGCTGGAGTGGATCGAAGCAGCGCAAAAATCTCCGATCTACAAAATGATCATCGATTGGAAAATCGCTCTGCCGCTGCATCCTGAATACCGGACATTGCCGATGGTATGGTATATTCCGCCGCTCAGTCCGATTATGAATATGTTTGAAGGAAAAGGAACGGCCCAATCAGCTGAAGATATCTTCCCTGCCATTGATGAAATGCGGATTCCGATCGAATATTTGGCCAATTTGCTGACTGCCGGTGATACACACCATATAAGAACGACATTAAAGAAAATGTCTGTGATGCGTATGTACATGCGGGCGACCCAAACGAACAAACAGATCGATTCAGCCCTGATTCAAGATACCGGATTGACTGAAGAGCAGATTGAAGATATGTACCGTCTGCTTGCGATCGCCAAATACGATGACCGCTTTGTCATTCCGCAAACCCATCGCGAAGAAGTCGCGGATCTGTACATGGAACAAGGAAGCTGCGGATTATCGTTTGCCGGAGGACCCGGCTCTTGCCAAAACATATAACACTGGAGGGAAGCTTCATGAATGGAACAGACAAACAAACCGTTTTTGCCGCTCTTTCTCACCTCCTCTCCTACCCTGATGAAGAGTGGAGAAAAGAACGTTCCGAATGGCAGCAGATCATCGGCGAAATCGAACATGAAGCGCTGAAAGGACATCTGCTTGCCTTCTTGGAAAGCGCGGCTTCCTATTCGTCTGAGGAATTGATCGAAACGTACGTATATACGTTTGATTTCGGCAAAAAAACGAACCTTTATGTCACCTATTTCAACTCCGGTGAACAAAGGGAGCGCGGAATTGAATTGCTGCAGCTGAAAGATCTGTATCAGCAGTCCGGTTTTCAGCCGACAGACAAAGAGCTGCCGGATTATCTGCCGCTCATGCTTGAATTTGCTGCAGTCGCCGATCATGAAAAAGCTGCGGCTGTTTTCCAAAAATACGCAGCGAACCTGGAAGAATTAAGATTGCAGCTTTCAGAGAATGAAAGCATCTATACGCCGTTATTGGACGGATTAATGATGATTTTAGAGGAAATTGGTGTTGAAAGGAATGTACAGCCATGATCGAACAAATACTGTGGGTCATCCTCCCCTATATCGTCATCACCATTTTTATCGGAGGACATATATACCGCTATCAACATGATCAGTTTGGCTGGACGGCCAAATCAAGCGAAATGCTCGAAAAGAAAAAATTGGCGCTTGGCAGCAGCCTTTTTCACTGGGGAATCTTTTTTGTCATCGGCGGGCATGTGATGGGAATTTTAATTCCGGAAAGCCTTTATGAGGCGCTCGGCGTATCAGAGCATATGTACCATAAAATCGCGATCGGTTTCGGACTGCCCGCAGGCATCGCCGCGCTGTCAGGACTTATCATATTGACCTACCGCAGATTCACGGACAAACGGATTCGAAAAACGAGCTCTGCCGGTGATTTCATCACGCTGGTCGCTTTGTTATTCGTCATGACGACTGGGCTTGCAGCAACCTTCTTGAACATTGATTCAAAAGGATTCGACTACAGGACAACAATCAGCCCGTGGTTTCGCAACATTTTCTTATTCAAGCCTGATGCCGGGCTTATGGCGAGCGTGCCCCTCTGGTTTAAGCTTCACATCATCATGGGCTACGTCATTTTCATCGTCTGGCCGTTTACTCGGCTCGTCCACGTATTCAGCATGCCGCTAAAATATTTGACAAGAAGCTATGTTGTTTATCGGAAACGGGCGCCCCGGAAAAGCATGTAAACATTTTCCCTAAAGCTAAAACGGCTTTAGGGATTTTTTTCTCCATAGGCAAGCTACCCATAGTCCCCATCAATCATACGATAAAGCAAACCATCAGAAAGGAGCGTTTTTATTGTATCCATACGATCCTTCACTATATGATCCGTATCGCCAGCAATTTCCGCCGGGTCCGCCTCCGGGAGCAGGAGGACAGCAGCAACAGCAGCTGCTCCCCCCGCCGCCGAGCCAATTTCCGCAAGACACCGGCCCTTCGGTATTTGCCGTTGATCCCGGCGGAATCAGAAGATGCCTGTTCAAATACACGTTCATCCGCTTAAGAAACGGCAGCCGTTTTTGGTTCTACCCGGTTTTCGTCGGCCGTCATTCGATTGCGGGCTACCGCTGGAGGCCGCGTCAATTCCGCTGGGTTTACTTCGGTATTGACCTGAACGAGATCACTTCTTTCAGCTGTCAGTAAAAAATAAGAAAAAGGCGCCCCCCAAGGACGCCTTTTTTCATATGGTTTATTTCGATTGCAATGTTTCCTTCTCGTCTTCCCAAGCCTCTGTGTTTTTCAGACCTGGAATCGAGCTTGCCTTAAAGACAGGGTTCTTCCCTGCTTTGCGCTGTTCAGTATAGTCTTTCAGCACTTTCGCAGCAATCCCGGAAAGAAGCAAAATCGCAATCAGGTTAATGATCGCCATTAATCCCATAAATAAATCCGCCATGTCCCACACAAGCTGGAAACCGGATACAGATCCGAAGATCACCATTGCAACAACGGCTGTACGGTAAACAGCAAGCGCCGTCTTGCTCTTTTTAATAAATTCAATGTTCGTCTCACCATAATAGTAGTTTCCGACGATTGAGCTGAAAGCAAACAGGAAAATCGCCACTGCGACAAACGCAGGCGCCCAGCTTCCAATGTGATGCTGCATGGCTGCTTGTGTAATTTGAATGCCGTCAAGCTCTTTGCCCGGCGTCAGATTGAACAGCAGAATCATAAAGGCTGTCGCACTGCAGATGACCATCGTATCAAAGAATACGCCAAGCGTTTGGATAAAGCCTTGCTTCGCCGGGTGAGAGACATTGGCAGTCGCCGCTGCGTTCGGCGCGCTTCCCATTCCGGCTTCGTTTGAAAACAAGCCGCGCTTCGCACCGATAATAATGATGCTGCCGAGCGTACCCCCTGCAATCTGCTCGATCCCGAAAGCATCTTTCACAATCATCGCGAAAACGGCCGGTATTTGAGAGATATTTGTCAGCACGACAAATAAAGCAAGCGCAAGATAAATGACCGCCATAACCGGAACGATCAATTGCGTGACAGTCACGACGCGTTTCAAACCGCCGAAAATGATAAATCCGGTCAAAACCGCCAAAATAATGCCGACCGTTGTTTTATCAAGGTTGAAAGCCCCTTCCATCGAACCGACGATCGTATTGGCTTGCACCGCATTAAAAATCAAGCCGAATGTAATCGTAATTAAAACGGCAAAGATAATGCCCATCCATCTGGCGCCCAGCGCTTTTTCCATGTAATAAGCAGGCCCCCCTCTGAAATGATCGCCGTCTTTGACCTTGTACACTTGAGCCAGCGTACTTTCCACAAAGCTGGAAGCCATACCGACAAGCGCGACAACCCACATCCAAAAGACCGCTCCCGGTCCTCCTGTTGCAACAGCAAGCGCGACACCGGTCAGGTTCCCCGTGCCGACACGCGAAGCGGCGGAAATAAAGAAAGCCTGCAAAGACGAGACGCCTTTTCCTTTCTCCTCCTTTTGTCCGACGATACGAAACATCTCGAAGAAATAGCGGAATTGAACGAATTTCAATTTAAACGTAAAGAACAGGCCTATTCCTATTAATATATAGACTAAATAAGTCCAAATAAAACCGCTCGGGACATTGATGATTTCGCTTAAAATTTCTTCCATAGCACCCTCCTGAAACAAACGAATTTTGTTTTGATGTTAAGTTTTCTAACATGGTAGGATTATATCATAATAATGACACAAGAAAAACTAGATAGAATTTTCTGTTTTTTAAACATAAAGGCTGTTTGCATCATTATTACTTTAGACCTAATGCTCATTATAGCAGAGTATCATCTTTATTCATACATAAAAATGCGCTTTCATTCCGAATGCGCTACGAAAAATCTCATGTTGTCAATAAATATTTGCCAACTGTCACAAAATAATCATCTTTTCTTATCACATAAAATATGCTAAGATGATGAGATACTAAGGGGATGAGATCAAATGAAAAAGACATTGTTTCTGCAACTGTCCATATTCTTTTTAGTCATTGCGAGCCTTCATTCGTTCTCAATGCCCCAGATGCCGGCAAATCACCATACGCAAAAAGCCGCTGTTTCAGGAGATGAACTCCATGAACTGACAGTCGGCAAATATGGTGACGAAAAGGCGAAATCATTGTGGAATTCACTCGGCTTCGGAGCTGAATCCATCCTTCTCTTAATCTTAGCTGCGGCTTCCGGCCAGGCGTTCATGATGAACAGGCGGAAAGAGCATCTGAAGGCATTTATGCTCGCGGTGTTCTATCACTCTTCTTATTTCGATAAAGTGCATGTTTTAAAACCATAACCATACGAAAAAAAACGGGAGGTTTTAACATGTTATTTATCATAAGAACGGTGATTATTGGACTATTTTCATTGGCAGCAATCAATTTGTTTGTTTTTCAAGGAATTGAATTCATGCATGCGTTTACCGATCTTTTCAATCGCCAGGACAGCTGAATTTAGCGACCCGAAAAAGCTGGACAATAAAATTTCATAAAGCAGTTTGATTGGCATGAATCCGGCATTGCACGGATTCATGCCTTTTCATTTGGTCTTCCTTTGTCTTCTGATTGCAGTAAGACTTTAAAGCGGAACAATTCTATTATACTTAAATACAACTTTTCCATCTTCTTCAAAAACAATTAAATTTTTTCGAAAAATTTTAAACATTTTTTTAACAACTGCCGCCGTTTTATTTCAAATCTACAAATATAAGATATAATGTTACTGTACCAATTAAATACCAATTACTTATAGAAAGAAGATGTTCATATGAGTAAAGTATCCGGAAAAATTGCTTTTGTTACTGGCGGAGGCCAAGGAATTGGCGAAGCAATCTGCAAACGCTTGGCGGAGGATGGGTTCGCTGTTGCAGTTGCCGATTATAATGCAGAAACTGCGACACAAGTTGCTGAGGACATTAACCAGCAAATCGGTAAGGCAATTGCAGTTAAAGTGGATGTTGCTGATCGTGACGATGTTTTTAAAGCAGTCGATGAAACGGTTAAACGCCTCGGCGGTCTTGATGTGGTGATCAACAATGCAGGTCTTGGACCAACCACACCTATTGAAAGCATTACATATGAAGATTATCGGAAAGTCTATGATGTTAACGTCGGCGGTACTTATTGGGGAATACAAGCAGCTGTAAAAGCCTTTAAAGAACTTGGGCACGGCGGGAAAATCATTAATGCTTCTTCTCAAGCCGGCCAAGTCGGTAACCCGGGCTTGGCAGTTTACGGCGGAACAAAGTTCGCTGTTCGCGGGATTACGCAAACGGCGGCAAAAGATCTAGCTGAATTAGGTATTACTGTTAACGCCTTTTGTCCGGGTATCGTTAAAACGCCTATGATGATGGGGATTGCACAGCAAACCGCTGATGAAGCAGGCAAACCATTTGAATGGGGAATGGAACAATTCGCTAAAAATATTGCATTAAAACGCTTATCAGAGCCGGAAGATGTAGCAGCATGCGTTTCTTACCTTGCAGGGCCGGACTCAGATTATATGACCGGCCAGTCTCTTATCATTGATGGCGGAATGGTATTTAATTAATTTTAAAATTTATTCAATATGGAGGGCGGAATTTTCCGCCTCCATATTGAATAACAAGCTAGAGCTGATATCGTCACGGTTCGTCCAACCACGCCCCGTTTAAAAATTTTGACCAAAGAACGTCTTCCCTTTGAAACCCCTGTTGCACTAGTGCAAAGATTTCCCCTGCGATAAGCGGCAACCAAGATAACTCCTTTCTATTCCGCTCCAAACCTCATAGGTTTATTTGCGCGCTTTTTCCGTCAATTTGTTTATTTCCTCCATTTCTTTCGATTTCCTCTAAACTGCGACCTCGAGTTTCAGGGACGCGTGTCCGGATAAATACAACTCCAAGTAAACAAATCACACCGAAGATTGCAAACACAACTTCTTGAGACATCGAAGCGGTCATAATAGGAAATAGCAATCCAACCAAGAAAGAGCCAATCCAGTTAAATGATGAAGCTAATCCAGACGCACGCCCGCGAATGACCAGAGGGAAAATTTCTCCAACGATGACCCAAGTTAAAGGAGCCCATGTGAATGAATAAAGTGCTACATAGATACTTAAAAAGACAACCATCATCATCGGATTTGCATTAGGAATTAATATATTCAATATTGCCGGCAAAATAAAGGACAGCCCCATAACGGTTCCGCCTACTGTTAATAAAGTGCGGCGATTAAATTTATCAGCAATCATGATGAATAGTAATGAACCTAGCACGAGAATAACGCCTTGAATAATCGGCCACATCAACGCTGAACTTGCTGCATTCCCTGTTGCTTTTTCTACAATCAAAGGAATGTAATAAAAAATTGCGTTCGCACCCTGGAATTGTTGAAAGGCGGCAACACCGACACCGGCAATTAATAAAAAACGATATTTATTACTTAATAGTGTAGACCAAGATGCTTTTTGATTTGCCTTCGTCTCTTCTCTTGCAGTTTCTTGAATTTGTGCTATTTCAGAATCAATCTCTCCTTTGTTAGAGCGAATATAGCTCAACACCTTGCGAGCTTCATCAAGTTTATTGTTCTTGATTAAAAAACGCGGTGATTCGGGTAACTTTAACATTCCAACATATAAGATCAAAGCAGGTACGGCAGCCAAACCAAGCATCAACCGCCATGCCATTGTTTCCGGCAAATCTTTCAAGAGAAAATCAACAATGTAAGAAAGCAACATTCCAGAACAAATCATGGTTTGATTAATTCCTGACAGCCGTCCGCGTAAACGTGCAGGCGCCATTTCCGACATATAGGCCGGGACCAATGCAGAAGCAGCACCAACGGCCAATCCCAATAAAACCCGAGAAACAATCAAAAACAGGACCCCGTTATGAGGTGCTATTCCTGACAAAATGGATCCAACAACAAAAATGACAGCGGAAATTAAAATCATTTTGCGACGTCCCAAACGATCAGAAAGCTGTCCGGCCAGGGCGCCTCCAAAAATAGCGCCTAACATGACCGAAGAGGTAATCCAGCCAATAACCCCGGCGTTGTCTTGAAGGTTCCAATCATGTTGCAGAAAAGGCAAAGCACCCGTCATAACGCCGATATCATAACCGAAAAGAATGCCGGCAAAAGCCCCGAAAAAATAAATGAAGCCACTTGAGATTTTCTTTTCATTAACCATTAAAGTTCCCTCCTCAAGGTTGAAATGATACTGTGTAATCCAGCCACCAAAATTATCGATGGCTTTTTAAGAACTCATAAAAGTGTTTTCAAACCGCAAATACATGCTAGGATATAGGTGGGATTTCTCACTAACATCATGGTTTTATTCGCCTATTATTAAACGCTTTCAATTTTTCCGGAATATGACGATAACGCTTACAAAATCATGAATATTTCGATATCTGATATCCCTATTTTTCACCTCCAAGGAAGCAGAACCTCCTCGGAGGTTAGAGGCATTACTTAATAACCACATATTCCAGGTCAACCAGTTTTGCATAAGTGATCATTTGATCTGTTGTTACATTCAATGAAACAACTGTATGGTGACCGCCGCCATTCTCAAGCCACGCTTTCACTCCATCCTGGAAGTTAGGCTTCACTTCCCAAAGCACCCGTGCCACTGGAAGGTTTGGTGCCGGAACAGTTGGTTCAAATGCAGAAACTTCGTTAATCAACAGTTTGTAGTGCGTACCAAAGTCTGCCATTGAAACAACCACACCATCTCCTGCTTTTCCGTCGAACACTAAGCGCGCCGGGTCTTCACGATCACCAATACCTAATGGAGATACGATAATTTTCGGTTTGTTGCTTGCTAAAGATGGGTCAACTTCAAGCATATGTGATTGAAGGATTGATTCTTGACCGGCAGCTAATTCATATGTGTAATCTTCCATAAAGCCGGTTGATTGGTTGCGGCTCATCACTTTAAGTAAGCGATCGAGCGCTGCCGTTTTCCAATCTCCTTCACCAGCAAAGCCGTATCCTTGGGCCATCAAACGTTGGACGGCAAGACCCGGAAGTTGTTTCATCCCATATAAATCTTCAAAGTTAGTTGTGAAGGCATGATAACCACCATCTTCCAGGAAGCGTTTAATGGCGATTTCATAGCTTGCTTGTACTTTTACGCTCTTCTCCCAATCTTCCTGACTGTAACTACCATAATCAAATTCATAAAGATCTGCATATTCAGCAAACAATTGATTAATGTCTTCATCTGTAACCGAATTCACGTATTGAACAAGATCACCAATGCCAAAGTAATCAACTGTCCAGCCAAATTGAATTTGCGCTTCAACCTTATCCCCTTCAGTAACAGCAACGTTACGCATGTTGTCACCAAATCGAGCGACCTTGATGTTGAAGCTTTCGTTATAAGCAACCGCTACGTCCATCCATTCCGCAATTTGCTGTTGCACTTCAGGACGCTCCCAATAACCTACGACAACTTTATTTTGTTTTTTCAAACGGGCATTGATAAAACCATATTCACGGTCCCCATGAGCAGATTGGTTTAGGTTCATAAAGTCCATGTCAATCGTTGTCCATGGAATACTTTCATTAAATTGTGTCGCTAAATGAAGTAACGGTTTTTGTAATAATTTCGTTCCGCGAATCCACATTTTTGCAGGTGAAAAAGTATGCATCCAAGTGATAACACCGGCAACTTCGTCACGATAGTTCACTTCTTTCATGATGTTTGTGATTTTATCTGCACTCACAGCTAAATCTTGCAATACAAGCGGGTATGGCAATACAGCGCTTTCATTTAGAGCATCAGTCACGGCTTGCGCGTGCGCTCTGACTTCTTCCAGCGCTTCTTCCCCATAAAGATGTTGTGAACCTACGACAAACCAAAATTCTTTTTTTCCTGTAGTTAACATCATAACCCTCTTTTCTAAAATGAATAGTTTGATAGAATCGATTTACTTTTGACCATAATAAGCATTTTCACCGTGTTTGCGTAAATAATGTTTATCTAAAATATATTGTGGTAATTCGTTTGCAAAATGATTTAATTCTCGTGTAAATAAATTCATTTTCGCGACTTCGTCCAACACCACACTATTCAATACTGCTGATTTTACATCTTTGCCCCAAGTAAATGGACCATGACCGTGAAGTAAGACACCAGGAACAACTAAAATATCTAACCCGCGCTCTTTAAAAGTTTCGATAATGACATGACCTGTTTCTGCTTCGTAACCTCGATCAACCTCCTCTTGTGTCAAGTAACGGGCACATGGCACGGAACCATAGAATGTGTCTGCATGAGTGGTTCCCATCGCGGGAACATCAAGGCCTGCTTGAGCCCAGATTGTCGCCCAAGTTGAATGAGTGTGTACAATTCCTCCAATTTCAGGGTAATGCTTATAAAGTACCGCGTGAGTCGCTGTATCTGATGAAGGCCTCAGTACTCCTTCAACAACATGGCCATCTAAATCAACAACCACCATATCACTAGCTTTCATTGTTTCATAATCAACACCACTAGGTTTGATAACGAATAAACCAGTTTCACGGTCAATGGCACTTGCATTTCCCCATGTGTATTTCACGAGTCCATATTTAGGCAAGTCCAAATTTGCTTGTAACACTTCTTCTTTCAGTTGTTCTAGCACGTCAACCCCTCACTTTCCACTCATTAAATCAAATGATCCACAGCGGCCTGCTCAATCATTAAACCTTTTTTGTACCGTTCGATAAATGCTTCAAATCCTTCAACATCTAATTGATCAGGGTAAATTTCTTGCCCGGCATCTTCTTCAAAGACTTTTTTGTCGAGGAAATCTTCCAAGCTTTCTTCTTGATCTTTGTTCATCATGTAAGAAGCAAGAATAGCCATCCCCCACGCACCGCCCTCTCCGGCTGTTGCCATCACCGATACTGGCGTATTCATTGCAGCTGCAACTATTTTTTGTCCGACAAGAGGGGTTTTGAATAAACCGCCGTGAGCTAAAATGCTATCAATTTCAATTTTTTCCTCTTTGGTCAAAATATCCATTCCGATTTTCAAAGCTGCAAAAGCTGCAAAAAGGTGTGTCCGCATGAAGTTCGCTAAATCGAAACGACTCTCTGGTGAGCGGACAAATAACGGCCGGCCTTTTTCTAGTCCTGTAATATTTTCACCGGAGAAATAACCGTAGCTTAGTAAGCCGCCGCCATCTGAGTCAGCTACCAATGCTTTATTCAACATCACTTCGAATAATTTATTGATTTCAACCTTTTGTCCCATTGCCTCAAAAAATTCACGAAACAACCCTAGCCAAGCATTCATATCGCTTGAGCAGTTATTCGCATGAACCATTCCAACCGGACTGCCATTTGGCGTTGTTACCAAATCAATTTCCGGATATACTTTTGAAAGTTCTTTCTCTAATACAATCATGGCAAAAACTGAAGTTCCTACTGAGATGTTTCCAGTGCGTTTCCTCACACTATTCGTAGCAACCATTCCTGTTCCGGCATCGCCTTCCGGCGGACAAATCGGAATGCCTGGTTGTAAATTTTTTGATTGATCGAGAATTTTCGCGCCAATTTCGGATAATTCGCCAGCTTGCTCGCCTGAAATATAAACTTTAGGAAGAATATCCTTTATCCTCCAAGGATAGCCTTTGTTCGAAATCAATTCATCAAATTGCTTGACCATCGATTCATTGTAATTTTGCGTTGATTCATCAATTGGGAACATGCCCGAAGCATCTCCAATGCCAATTGCTTTATTGCCAGTCAGCAACCAGTGAATGTACCCGGCTAAAGTGGTGATATAATCAATGCGAGGCAAATGCTTCTCTTCATTTAATATCGCTTGATATAAATGAGCAATACTCCACCGTTCAGGGATATTGAATTGAAATTGATCAGTTAATTCTTTTGCTGCAGCACTGGTTGTTGAGTTACGCCAAGTTCGAAACGGAACAAGCAGCTCCCCTGTGTTGTCAAAAGCCATATATCCATGCATCATGGCAGAAAATCCGATAGAACCGATTTTGCGAATGGTGATGCCATAATTTCGTTCAACTTCATTCTTCATTTCACTATAAGCTGTTTGCAACCCGGTAATAATATCTACTAAGTTGTACGTCCAAAATCCATCTTCCAAGCGGTTTTCCCACTCATAACTTCCAGATGCGATTGTTTCAAAACTACGATCAATCAACACCGCTTTAATACGTGTGGATCCGAATTCAATTCCAAGTGATGTTTCTCCCTCAGTTATCGCCTGCTTGATGTTTACTTGATTCGTTTTCACGTTATCCCCCCTCTGATAGCGATTTCAAAATTATTCGAAAGAAGGCATTCCCCTTTTCGCTTAACTTAATTACAGACTTAGTATATTTTTTGTACGTACATTTGTCAATTAAGAATTAATATGTTCATATAAATATCACAACGAAATTTCTGTTCGTTTTCTCTTAAACGCTTATAATAAAAGGTATTTGTATAACATAAAATCTAAAGAAAAAAATTAGAATTACTGTTCATTTTCACGAAAATAAGGCGAAATCTTTTCATTCATTGAAAGCCATGATAAAATATGTCCACACAAATCATTCAATTAAAAAAATTAGAATGCGAACAATTATGAAAGAAGTGAGTGAAATGAAGCCAAAGTATAAGGTCATCATTAATGATATAAAAAGTAAAATCCTTTCAGGAGTTTACAGGGTAGGAGAACAAATTCCTACTGAATCCGCCATACAAGAAGAGTATAAAGTCAGCCGGCACACTGTTCGAAAGGCCATTTTAGAGCTGGCGAACGAGGGGTTTTTAAGAAGTGAAAAAGGGTCTGGCACTTATGTAAGTAACCAGTATCAATCAAAACCTGGCGGGAATTCCAATAATAAAATAATCGGTGTAATCACGACCTACATTTCAGATTACATTTTCCCCTCAATTATTCGCGGAATTGAAGGGAGATTGAATGAGGCTAATTATTCGTTACTATTAGCTAGTACAAATAATGATGTCGAACAAGAAAAAAAAGCTTTGGAAATGATGCTGTCATTTGGCGTAGATGGTTTAATTGTTGAACCTACGAAAAGTAATCTATACAATCCTAATATTGCTTACTATTTATCGTTTAAGGAACAGGATATTCCTTTCATCATGATCAATGCTTATTATGAAGAATTAGATGTTCCTTTTCTTTGTCTCGATGATGTGCAGTCAAGCTATCTCGCTACAAAAGAATTAATATCAAAAGGGCATACACAAATTGGTCTCATTTCAAAAATGGATGATTTACAAGGAAAGTATCGAATGAAGGGCTATATAAAAGCGCTTGGTGAAGCCAAATTACGATTTCAACCAGAGCATGTGCTTTCATACAATACAGAGACGAAGCTGGACCTATACACAAACCTGAAGAAGTTTTTAAATGAAAAGAGAGACGTGTTGACTGCAATTGTTTGCTATAACGACGAAGTAGGGTTGGAAGTAGCAAATGTATGCAGACAACTTAATATTTCTGTCCCGGACAAATTGTCAATTATTGGTCAGGATAATTCGTATATTGCCAAAAATGCGAATATCAAACTAACAACATTGACACATCCTCAAGAACAAATGGGACACGATGCAGCTGATTGGGTCATCAAGAAATTACAAGGAAAGAAGGACTTACCAAACGAAACCTACTATCAGCCTGTGTTAATTGAAGGTGAAACCGTAAAAGAGTTAGACGTACAATAAAGGAAAACCCAGTCCATGTTCACTAAAGGCGTGAATACGGACTGGGTTGTTTTACTCTGTTATCAATTAAGCAGCAGAGAATTTTCATGTATTTGACGCTTACTCCAAAAAGAAGCCCAACAAAGAAAAAAGCTTGTATCACAAGAAAAGTAGCCTAGTGTTTAAAAATCAACCTGTTTAAGGTTTATCTGGCATGTTCTTTTTCAGCAGCATTCTTCGCGGTTCTATTCTTGATGGGCATGTTGTGATATGAGGTCGATTTCACTCCAGTTCATGTTTGCTGATCCATACATCTGTTACTTCCCCTGCCTCATCTTCGTCGATGATGAAAGAACCGTTGCTGTACCGGTCATGAAGCTTGATATCTTTGACAAGCAGCTCCTCTGTGATACCTTTTTCGGTTTGAAGCGTGATTTGAGCATGATATGAGCATGCGAGCAGCCCGGTGATGCGGTGAGGTTTTTTCTTCAGTTCCCTCAGCATGAGAACCCCTCGTTTCGCCCGTGACGTTTTTTCAAATTCGGTGCGGTTCATCCGCTTAATAGATCCGCGCTGGGTCGCGAGCACAAGCACATCCGATTCCTCTAACACCTGCCCGCTGGCGACAAAGTCGCCGTCTTTCAAATTGACGCCTTTGACACCGGCCGCCCTTGCGCCGACGACGCTGACCTCATCTTCTGAGAACCACAGACCGTAGCCGGAATGTGTTGCGATAAACAAATCTTTCGTTCCGTCCGTTACATGAACATCGACCACTTCATCGTCGCCTTTTAAGTTAAGAGCGACCAGTGCTTTTGAATAGCGCTGTGCTTTATACTGCATCAGCTGAGTTCTTTTCGCCATTCCGTTTTTCGTAAAGAACAGCAGGTATTCAGATTCGGTAAACTCTCTGACAGGGATCGCCTTGACGATGGATTCATCGCTGTCGATCGATATGATATTTGTGATGTGCTGACCCAGGTCTTTCCATCTGATATCAGGAAGCTGGTGAACCGGACAATACACATAGCTCCCTTTATTTGTGAACAAGAGCAGTACGTCTGTCGTATTCATTTCCAGCTGACAGAGCAGACGATCGGTATCTTTCATGCCGAAGTCCTGGCCGTTTGATGCAGCAAAAGACCGCTGGCTCGTTCGTTTAATATAACCGTCTTTCGTCACGGTCACATAAACGTCTTCAGACGCCACCATCACTTCAAGATTGATTTTGATTTCTTCGATTTTTTCTTCGATGACAGAACGCCTTTGACCGGCATAGGTTTTCTTCACCTTTTTCAAGTTGTCTTTGATCACTTTTAAGAGTTTCTTGTCATTGGAAAGGATCTCTTCCAGCTCTTTGATCTTCCGGTCGAGTTCTTTTGCTTCTTGTTGAAGGGCCGTAATATCTGTGTTTGTCAGCCTGTACAGCTGCAATGAAACGATCGCTTCAGCCTGCGGCTCTGTAAATGCGAACTTTTCGATCAGATTGTTTTTGGCATCGCGCTTGTCATTGGAGGAGCGGATCGTCGCGATGACTTCGTCCAAAATGGACAGTGCCTTCATCAATCCTTCTACGATATGATGCCTTTCCTTCGCTTTTTTCAGCTCATACTGAGAACGGTTTGTGATGACTTCTTTTTGGTGGCCGATATAAGCGTCCAAAATCGATGTGAGATTCATCAGCATCGGTCTTCTGTTATGAATAGCCACCATGTTAAAGTTGTACGGAATCTGCAAATCCGAGTTTTTGTACAAGAAATTTAAAATGCCTTGTGCATCCGCTTCTTTTTTCAGCTCAATCACGATTCTGAGTCCTGTCCGGTCGGTCTCGTCACGGACTTCGGAAATCCCTTCGACCTTCCGTTCAATCCTGAATTCGTCCATTTTTTTCACTAAATTCGCTTTGTTGACTTCAAACGGAATTTCAGTAATGACAATTTGCTGGCGGCCGCCTCTGATCGTTTCGATCTCGGCTTTGCCCCTGATGATGATTTTACCTTTTCCGGTTTCATAGGCTTTTTTTATGCCTTCTTTCCCCTGAATGATTCCTCCGGTCGGAAAGTCCGGTCCTTTTACGAGCTCCATAAGGTCATCCACACTGCAGTTCGGCGAGTCAATCCGCCTTATCACGGCATCGATCACTTCTCCGAGATGGTGCGGCGGAATGTCAGTCGCATACCCGGCGGAAATCCCTGTCGATCCGTTGACAAGCAGGTTCGGGAACATCGCCGGAAGGACGACGGGCTCCTTGCTTGTATCATCAAAGTTTGGCACAAACTCGACCGTTTCTTTGTCAATATCTCGCAAAAGCTCTGAAGCGATCGCTGCGAGCCTTGCTTCTGTATAACGCATCGCAGCCGGCGGATCACCGTCGATGCTTCCGTTGTTACCGTGCATTTCAACCAGCACGTTGCGAACCTTCCAGTCCTGGCTCATCCGCACCATCGCTTCGTAGACCGAACTGTCTCCGTGAGGATGATAGTTCCCGATTACATTACCGACCGTTTTTGCGGCCTTGCGGAAATTCTTATCGTGCGTGTTTCCTTCCGCATGCATGGCGTATAGGATTCTTCTTTGAACAGGCTTCAGGCCGTCCCTGGCGTCAGGGAGCGCCCGATCCTGAATAATGTATTTGCTGTATCGGCCGAAACGGTCGCCGATCACGTCTTCCAATGGTAAATCATGATAAATCTCTGGCTGTGCCATTTATTTAAACCTCCTCAGCGACCGATAAATTCTCGTTTTCTAAAATGTTGCTTTCTTCATCAAGTCCGAAAGCGACGTTTTTCTCAATCCATTTTCTTCTCGGCTCAACTTTGTCGCCCATCAATGTCGTCACGCGCCTTTCCACACGGGCTGCGTCATCGATTTTAACTCTGACAAGCGTTCTTGATTCCGGGTTCATTGTCGTTTCCCAAAGCTGGTCAGCGTTCATTTCGCCGAGACCTTTATAGCGCTGAATCGTATATCCTTTTCCGACTTTTTTGAGGACGTCGTCCATTTCCTCATCAGACCAAGCATATTCAATGATTTCTTTTTTGCCCGACCCTTTGCTGACTTTATAGAGCGGCGGAAGCGCGATAAACACTTTTCCGTGCTCGATCAGCGGCTTCATATAGCGGTAGAAAAAAGTCAGGAGCAGCACTTGGATATGAGCGCCGTCTGTATCCGCATCTGTCATGATGATGACTTTGTCGTAATTAATGTCCTCAATGTCAAAATCGGCGCCGACCCCTCCGCCGATCGCGTGAATGATCGTATTGATCTCTTCATTTTTAAAAATATCGGCCAGCTTCGCTTTTTCCGTATTGATAACCTTTCCGCGGAGCGGCAGGACAGCCTGGAATTTCCGGTCTCTTCCCTGCTTTGCTGATCCTCCGGCAGAGTCACCCTCCACGAGATACAATTCGTTTTTGGACGGATTCCTTGATTGTGCAGGCGTCAGCTTGCCGGAGAGCGTCGCTTCGGATTTCTTTCTTTTCTTTCCGCTTCTTGCCTCTTCTCTTGCTTTTCTCGCAGCTTCTCTTGCCTGGGAGGCTTTAATCGCTTTCTTGACGAGCAATGTTGCCGTTTCCCTGTTTTCTTCAAGGAAATATGCGAGCTGCTCGGAGACGATCGCATCAACGGCTGACCTTGCTTCACTCGTGCCGAGCTTTCCTTTTGTCTGTCCTTCAAATTGCAGAAGCTCTTCTGGAATCCGGACGGAAACGATTGCTGACAGGCCTTCCCGGATGTCCGTTCCTTCAAGGTTTTTGTCCTTTTCTTTTAAAAGGGCCACCTTTCTCGCATATTCGTTGAATGCTCTCGTCATCGCCGTTTTTGCACCGGACTCATGGGTTCCCCCGTCCTTTGTTCTGACATTATTGACGAATGACAGGATGTTTTCGGAATAGCCGTCATTAAATTGAAACGCGAAGTCCACCTCGATGCCGTTGTGCTCCCCTTCAAATGAGACCACTTCAGAAAGCGCGTCTTTCTCCTCATTTAAATAAGCGACAAAAGCTTCGATTCCGTTTTCGTATAAAAACGTTTCTTTTGTTTGATCGCGTTCATCGATCAATTCGATTTTTAATCCTTTTAACAAAAAGGCTGATTCTCTCAGACGCTCTGAAAGCGTTTCAAAGTTAAATGTCGTTGTGCTGAACATCGTAGGATCAGGCTTGAAATGAATCAGGGTGCCGGTCTTTTTGGTCGTTCCGATTTTATCAAGGGATGTCACCGGTTTGCCGCCGTTTTCAAAACGCTGCCTGTAAACATTTCCGTCCCGCTCAATCGTGACTGTCAGCCACTCGGACAGGGCGTTTACAACGGATGCACCGACGCCGTGCAGCCCCCCGCTCGTTTTATAGCCGCCTTGGCCGAACTTTCCTCCGGCATGCAGCACTGTCAAAATAATTTCGGGAGTCGGTTTGCCGAGCTTATGCATTCCTGTTGGCATTCCCCGGCCTCTGTCTTGCACCGATATGCTGTTATCTTTATGTATCTTTACTATAATGTGATTCCCATGGCCCGCGAGGACTTCATCGACGGAATTATCGACGATTTCATATACGAGATGGTGCAGGCCCCGGCTGTCTGTCGAACCGATGTACATACCGGGGCGTTTTCTGACCGCTTCCAGGCCTTCGAGCACCTGTATGGAATCATCATTATAGTCAACTTGCTGTTTCTTAACCAAATGCATAAACCCCTTTCAAAAATCAAACATTGCTTATAAAGAATAATACACACTCTGTTATGTAAAGCAAAGTATTATCCGATTCTTTTCCAATCGCTTCAAGCATTGTCGGGAACATGTTAAAATGAAAGCCGCTTTTTTGCACAGCCGTCATTTTACACGATTCGTCCCCTGGAGGACAAGGCTTTTCCACCAGCAATTGGAAAATCATTCTTAAAAAAACTGTCCAAGACTTATTGTAGCCGTTTTCCACAGCAATTCGCAAACATATTCTCGCATAAAAAAGACAAAAACCCTTGAAAAAACAAGGATTTTTGTCTTTTTTATGCCGATTTTGTTAACGCGTGCGCCACTTTTATACACAAATCCATAATCACCGTATAGCCTTTTTCGCTCAGAAGCCGATAAGCCTCTTCGTTGACAAGCCCCTGCTGCGCCCAAAACACATCTGCGTCTATCTCCAGGAATTCCTTTGCGACATCGGGCAGATGTTCGGATCTTCTGAACACATTGACGATATCAATATGTCCTTCAATGTCTTTTAATGATGCCACAGCCTTGACGCCCAGCGCTTCATCTATGGCCGGATTGACAGGGATGATGTCATATCCCGCGTCCTGCATCGCTTTTGATACCATGTACGATGTTCTTTCAGGATTGTCGGACAGGCCGACTACCGCGATTCGTTTGCTGTTTTCAAGAATGCTTTTGATTTCCTGTTTAGAAGGGTTTTCCATGGCGATCACTCCTTTTACGTTCAGTTTACACGAAAGCAAAGGCGATAATCAAAATTTTCATATGATTAGGGCGCATTATCTTGTATGATATATACGGTACTTTTAAAGAAAAGCCGTCATGAAAGGCGCCTCTCATGTTAAAATAAAGAGAAGGGATCATCTAAAAAGGAGAAATGAAATGTTAATTGCTTTATTATTTGTTTTAGCCTATCTACTCGGCAGCATTCCGTCCGGATTAATTGTCGGAAAGGCCGCCAAAGGAATCGACATCAGGGAACACGGCAGCGGCAATCTTGGCGCCACCAATGCATTCCGGACACTTGGGGTGAAAGCCGGCTCCATCGTGGTGGCTGCGGATATTTTGAAAGGGACGCTCGCCGCCTTTCTGCCCGCCATCCTCCACATCGGCGTACACCCTTTGTTGGCCGGTGTAGCCGCAGTCATCGGGCATATGTTCCCTGTGTTCGCAAAATTTAAAGGCGGAAAAGCTGTCGCTACTTCCGGAGGCGTATTGCTTTGCTATCAGCCTTTTCTGTTTCTCACAATGATTGCGGTGTTCTTTCTGTTTTTGTATATCACAAAATATGTATCGCTTTCTTCCATTTTAACCGGCTTGTATACAACGGTTTACAGCCTGTTTACGAAAGATCTTTTATTGGTGGCAGTCGTCGCCTTTCTAACGGCGTTTGTCGTATACAGACACAGGACGAACATTAAACGCATTATGGATAAAACCGAGCCTAAAATCAAGTGGATGTCCGGCAAAAAATGAGCATGTCCGAAAAACATTATATTTTCATGATCGGACAAAATCGTTATATACTATAAATAGATTCAGCATGCTTTGAAACAAATGATGAAGGAGTGCTTGCCCGTGAATTTGAAAATTAATGAAGAGGCGCTTAAATGGTATAAGGACGAGCTTGATTTAAAAGAAGGAGATCAGGTTCGCTTCTTTGTCCGCTACGGAGGCTGCAGCAATGTTCAAAAAGGCTTCTCCCTTGGGGTTTCCAAAGATGAGCCGCAGCAAATCGGTGTGAGTGCGGAAAAAGACGGCATTACGTTTTTCGTTGAAGAAAGTGATGTATGGTATTTCGACGGCCATGATCTGCTTGTCACCTATAATGAATCTTCGGAAGAGCCTGTTTTTGAATATCAGTAAAAAAGAGCATTTTTTCAGCTTGCAGAGAAACTCTTGTTTTTCTGCAAGTTTTTTTATTTTTTATCTTAATTAAAGTACCGAAAAAAAGACTTCCGACACATAGGCCGGCTTGCCTGAGTGTGCGGCACATGCACACCGTGCGCTGCGTACACCTCCCCGAACAAATGAGTAAGGTACAGACTTTGTATATCTAAAATGCAGTTCGTCTAAAATAAAGCGGCAAGGATTTTCCCATTCTTCAAGATTTTTTCACAATCTTCTATTATACAGAGTCATTGACATCGAGGTGTTTGGACATGTTTTACGGTGTGATAACCTTTATTTTGCTAGCTGTTTTTCTGATCTTTTATTTAACGGACCGAAGAAGGATCATCAACGGTTTTTTATTCAATCTATTTTTTTGTTCATTTCTTGTTCTATCCTACTATCTGGCATACGTTGTCGGAATCGGATTTTTCAGACTGTTCGTCATTGTACCGCTGCTGATCTTTTTCTTTATCCTAACGTTTGGTCTATTTGCTTTAATGATCGGGTTATTTCTGAATGCGAGAATTCTTATCAAAAGAGAAGGACGACGATTGTCTAATTGTTTGACTTTAATTTCCGGGTTAGGCATTATCATATTTTTCCTATTGTCAGTGATTGACCCCGCTCGTTTTTTATCGCCAAATGTTCAGCCATTGTTTGCGGGATCATCGCTTATTACGGTCTATTTCTTTTTTCATTTAACAAATTTCTTAACAGCTTATTTTCTATATCAATTTAACAGACCGAAGCTTAATCAGGATTACATCATCGTTCTCGGGAGTGGATTAATTAACGATACAGTACCGCCGCTTTTAGCAAGCAGGATCAATAAGGCTGTCGATTTTTATTGGAAACAGACAGCTGTTGCTTCTCCGCCGAAAATCATCTTCTCCGGCGGGCAAGGACCTGATGAAAATCTTTCTGAAGCTGAAGCGATGCAAAGATATGCTTTAAAAAAAGGGATACCTGGAGAGCACACTTTGAAAGAAGACCGTTCTGTCAATACATATCAAAATATGCTTTTCTCCAAACAACTGATGGACTCATTAACAGACGGCAAATATAACAGCATCTTCACAACAAACAATTTCCATCTGTTCCGCGCCAGCCTATATGCAAAACGAGCAGGCTTGAAAAGCGACGGCATCGGTTCAAAAACCGCTTTTTATTATTGGCCGAACGCCATGATCCGTGAATATATCGCTGTGGTTGTGATGAATCGTAAACGGCATAGCATTGTCGTAGGAACGATATTGGGTTTTTCTATACTTTTGACCGCAATTCATTTTTTCATTGATTAAAACGTCAAACATGCGTCTTGAGATGTTGGTTTGTCTGGATGGCACCAACAAGAATGCTATTGATGGAAGTCTCGATGGATTATGATGGGTATTTTTGAAGGACATCTTCACCAGAAAGATGTCTTTTTGCTTGGAAAATATAATTTCACTACTCCGATGATTCAAATAGAATGGAAAACGATTTTCCCGCTATTTCGCAAAAACCTCCCCTTCTTTTATCTGCAACAAGCCGCAACTGAAAAGTGATGGTCTCAAATGCTAAAGCCTCAATTGACCCTTATCAGATCTAATGGTGAACAGATTCTTTTTTCTCAATGCTTCTCTCTGCTTCAAGTAGCTGTTTTTTTGGTGCGCTTGAACTTTAAATTAAATGCTTACAAAAGTGAAAGGAATATGTAAGAAAAATCAATAGTTTCGTTTGGAGGTTTTATATATGATGGGTTCGAGGTGATAAATAATGAAATGGTTTTTAGGGATTTTAACGGCAGGACTGATGATTTTGGCCGGGGGCTACTTTTTATATTCCGGATATTATTCAACGGAAGATTATTACGTCAAAATTACAACAGATCCAAAAGTCGTGAAAGAAAAAGCGAGTGATGGATACACATATATAAATTATAACTATGATGTTACAGGTTATGATAAAGATGGAAAACCCAAAAACCTAAAACTCTCTTCTCAGGAAAAAATGCAGAAAGGTCAGTATTATATTATTCATTGGGAATACAGAAGGGACATCATATCCAGCAAAGAAAAAGTAAGCGAGAAGCAAATAGATCAGGACATCATGCACAAATTAAACAATCAAAATGAATGAGACGCTCACTCTGCTCCCTAAAACTTCTTGTTTTAGGGACTTTTTTATGAAAAATAAAATGACTGCGGCCTTATCAAGGGATGAAAAACACTGAGGTACGACATCATTGAAACTAAAGATATCGTTCCGTCTTTTTCTCCTTCAATTTTTGCTCATCAGGATGAAACAAGCAAGAACAATGCTTGCTTGTTTCAAGGGTGTCCGGGTTTCTCTAAAACATCGGATGATTCGAGCCTGAAACGCTTGATATGGCTTGAGAGCTTTTCTTGTTTTAAAATCTCGATCTGCTTCTCTCCCAATAAATCAAAGTGAGGAAATTTGCTTCTTTTATGGATCCACTCTTTTTTCAGTCCGTACTGTTTGCCCCACTCTGCAAGCTTATCAATGTTGCCGCATCCTGCTTTTGTCACGGTATTGACATCCGGATACCTGTCATCGAGCCAGTAATGCGTGAGGAACGCAACTTCGCCGTTTGAAACGGCGCGCTTCCATTCGTTCAGCTCGTTTCTTTTAATCCCGAACGCCATTACTTTTTGGCCTCTTCATAAGCTTCATGCCACTTTGGATAAAGCTTGCGGAACTGAACCGGTTTGAAGCTGTCCCCGTCAACGCAAATATGGGACGATGTGGCCTTCACAGCGGTTTCACCAGCGGAATTGAAGATTTCATACCCATATACCGTTTTAAAGCCGTTATATTCTTCAATCCACGTATGTACCGTCGCGGTTTCACCGTAGCGAAGAGGTTTGACGTAGCGGACATTGATATCCACGACAGGCGACAGGATGCCGTCTTTCTCCATTTCGGCGTAAGAGAAGCCGAGTTCTTTAATTAAAGCCGTCCGTCCTACCTCCATCCAAATCAAATAATTGGCGTGATAGACGACGCCCATTTGATCTGTTTCGGCATAGCGGACTTCTATTTCTTTTTTTGAGACGTACAAATTCCCTCTACTCCCTTTTCACAATGTATATAATCCAATTTTAGCATATACAATGGGCAAAAACACGACAGACGGCTTCATGCAAAAAAACCAGGTCGCCCTGGTTTATTGGTGATATCCGTTTTCGCGGTCTTCCGCCTCGTCATGGATTTCATTACGCATCGCCTCAATGCTTTCATTTCGGCGTTGATTTTTTTCGCGGATCTGCTCCTGTTCCGCCTCGTTGGCAAAAGACAGCTGCTCCTCAGACTCCTCGATATTTTCGATTGTGTTCTGCACCATGTCTTGAAGCTTCTCCACGTTGTCTGATCTGTCATCCGGATGATGTTTTTGGTGTGTCATGCGGGTCTCTGCCTCCTTTTCTTCTTTACTCGCCTTTTGTCTGCATAATGATCGGCGTTTCTCCTGATTTATCATGCATCTTTTTTCCTTTGTTGCGTTTATATTCTACCGGTTTTGTCCCAAGATGGCTCGGGGCAAATTTAGACTGTTTGTCATGTTCCCTCGGCATGTCTATCCCTCCTTTTCAGCATTAGGATTCTCAAAAAGGAGCGTAAACATGAATCGATTTTTAAAAAGTCACTTCAGCTTAAATTTCTCTTCAAGCTTATCTTCCAGCCGATCAAGAAACTCCTGGTTGGTCATGAGCTCCTTTTTGTTTTCCAAGACAAGTTCTTCAAATGTCCGCCTTTTCGCTTTTTTCATGTTGAATCACCTCCAGCTTGTTTTCATTTTCACCATTTTTTGGGCAATATAAGCAAAAAAGCCGGGATTTTTTATAATCCCAGCTTTTCTTCCATATTCTTTTTCGACATCGTCCCAAGGACGATATCTTTAATGATTCCGTTTTCATCAATAATAAATGTCGTCGGATATGAAAAAATCTCGTATTTCGCATTGATGCCCGTTCGGTCTAAGACAATGGGAAAATGTAAACCGTGCCTTTCGGCAAACGTTTTAACCGACTCTTCGTTTTTCTCGGAAGATGTAAAGTTGACGGCCAAAACAGCAATGTCCCGATTTTCGTTTTGGAGTTCTTCCATTGCAGGCATTTCTGTTTCACACGGTTTACACCAGGTCGCCCAAAAGTTTAACAGCACTTTTTTTCCTTTAAAGTCTGATAAAGTTACATCGTTTCCATCCTTTAAAGACGGAAGCGTAAAATCAGGCGCCTTGTCTCCTTTCGCAATGCCGATTTCGGCTTCCTTTTGCCCTGTAAAGTTCCATACCGCAAGACCGGCCAAAACGAAAAGAAACGCGGCAGCCAGCAATTTTTTCATCATCGGCATCCTCCAATTCAGGATCACGCTGAAAAAAGAAGAGAAAGCTAAAGGCTCTCTCTCCTCATTCAATTACTGTTTCATTTTATTGCGGAGCACCATTTGCAGGATTCCGCCGTGACGGTAATAATCGATTTCCACTTCGCTGTCAAAGCGGACAACAGCTTCAAACGACTTGACTGTGCCGTCTTCGGCAATTGCTTTGACTTGAACGAGATCGCGCGGGCGCACCGTCTCACTCACGTCAACTTCAATCGTTTCTTTCCCGGTCAAACCGAGCGTTTCAGCGTTTTCTCCCTCTTTAAATTGAAGCGGAAGCACGCCCATCAGCACAAGGTTGCTTCTGTGAATTCTTTCGAAGCTTTCTGCAATGACGGTTTTGATGCCGAGCAGATTTGTTCCTTTTGCCGCCCAGTCGCGGGAAGAACCCATTCCATAGTCTTTTCCGGCAATGACGACCAGACCTGTGCCGTCTTCTTTATACTTCATGCAGGCATCATAGATGGACATTACTTCTTCTGTCGGCCAATACGTTGTATAACCGCCTTCTGTACCAGGAGCGATCTGGTTTTTGATTCTGATGTTGGCGAATGTTCCCCTCATCATGACTTCATGGTTTCCGCGTCTTGAACCATATGAGTTGAAGTCTCTAGGAGAAACGCCTTTTTCCTGCAGATATTTTCCGGCCGGCGTGTCTTTGCCGATCGCTCCCGCAGGAGAAATATGGTCAGTCGTGACAGAATCTCCGAATTTGCCGACAATGCGCAAACCTTTAAGCGGTTCAACCGTACCAGGCTCAACTGACATGTTTTCAAAGAACGGCGGGTTTTGAATGTAAGTGGACTCTTCATCCCATTTATACAGGGCTTCATCCGTTGTTTCAATTGCATTCCAGCGTTCATTGTCATCAAACACGCGCTCATATTCTTTTCTGAACAGCTCAGGAGTAACGGTTTGCTTCACGACGGAGTTGATTTCGTCCATCGTCGGCCAAATATCGTTGAAGTATACGTTTTGACCGTCTTCTCCGACGCCGATCGGTTCGTTTTTCAAGTCAATATCAACCGTGCCCGCCAATGCATAGGCCACGACAAGCGGCGGAGACGCCAGGTAGTTTCCTTTGACAAGCGGATGAATCCGGCCTTCAAAGTTACGGTTTCCGGAAAGGACAGACGTAATCAGCAGGTCGTTTTCGGCAACCGCTTTTTCGATTTCAGGCGCAAGCGGACCGGAGTTCCCGATACATGTCGTACAGCCGTATCCGACGATGTTAAATCCAAGCTCGCGCATATACGGAAGCAGACCTGAATTGACTAAGTATCCTGTTACGACTTTTGAACCCGGAGCCAGGGATGTTTTCACATAGTTCGGTACTTTCAATCCCAGTTCAACCGCTTTTTTAGCGACAAGGCCCGCACCGATTAAGACATAAGGGTTTGATGTATTTGTGCAGCTGGTAATCGCCGCAATTGCGATCGCACCCGTTTTCATGACGGCTTCTTCGCCGTTTTCAAGCTTAAATTTGATTTCTTTGTCAGCCTCACTCGCGTTTAAACCGAATCCCTGGTTGCCCGCAGGGCTTGCCAAATGCTTGTGGAACGTCTCTTTCATGTCAGTCAGCGGAATGAGATCCTGAGGACGCTTCGGACCTGAAAGATTCGCCTCAACTTTTGACAAGTCAATTTCAACGATATCGGTAAATACGGGATCTTCCTGATCAGGCGTGTAGAACAATCCGTTTTGACGGCAATATTCTTTCACCACATTGATATGTTCTTCATCACGGCCTGTTAAACGCATGTATTCCAATGCTTCCTCATCAACAGGGAAGAAACCGCAAGTCGCACCGTATTCAGGAGCCATATTTGCGATTGTCGCACGGTCTGCAAGCGGAAGTTCCGCAACACCCGGTCCGAAGAATTCGACGAACTTTCCGACCACGCCTTTTTCACGCAGCACCTGTGTTACTTTAAGCGCCAAGTCCGTCGCCGTCGTGCCGTTCGGCAGCTTTCCGACAAGCTTCGCTCCGATTACTTCGGGTACAGGGAAATATGAAGGCTGGCCGAGCATACCCGCTTCAGCTTCAATTCCGCCGACGCCCCAGCCGAGAACGCCGATTCCGTTGATCATCGTTGTATGGGAGTCAGTACCGACAAGCGTGTCAGGATAAGCGACAATCTCGCCGTCTTCTTCCACAGCATGGACAACGTTTGCCAAATACTCAAGGTTCACCTGGTGAACAATACCTGTAGCAGGTGGAACAGCTTGATAGTTATTAAACGCTTTCTTAGCCCAGCTTAAAAATTTGTAACGCTCTGCATTTCGTTGGAATTCAAGATCCATATTAATTGTCAATGCATCTTCCGTACCCGCTTTGTCAACTTGTACGGAGTGGTCGATGACAAGGTCTACCGGTATTTCAGGATTGATTTTATCCGGATCTCCGCCGACTGAAGCCATCGCTTTTCTTAATGAAGCAAGGTCTACAACGGCTGGAACGCCGGTAAAGTCCTGCAAAATAACGCGGGATGGTTTGAAAGGAACGTCAATATCCTTTAATTCGGCAGTGCCCCATTTTGCCAAGTTTTCAACGTGTTCCTTTGTAATGACTCTCCCGTCTACTTGACGAAGAACGGATTCGAGCAAAACTTTAATGGAATAAGGCAGTTTTGATACGTTTCCGATTCCTTGATCCTCTAATACTTTTAAAGAATAATAGCTGTACGTTTTGCCTTGTACTGTAAACGTTTTTCTTGATTGAAAAGCGTCTTTTTTTGCGACTTGTTGCTGATTCGCCATTTCTCCAAAATCCCCCTTTAAAGATCAAGATCATACGCCAGAAAAATCGGCATATTTCACCACAATTTTCTCACAATTTAATCTTAAAACAATTTTAAACATAAGTAAATATCAATGTTTTTATTAAATTCAATAAGAATGCCTTATATACAGAAAAAAGTTTATTTTACTGGAAATACATTTTTTTATACAATACACCCGCTAAGGCTATACTACAGTCTGAGGTGATCGAAATTGGCCAAACGAAAAGCAAACCATGTCATCAATGGAATGAACAATGCTAAACGCCAAGGAAACGGCGCGGGATATATTGAAGATGACCAGCATATTCTCACTGAGGCGGAACGCCAAAACAACAAAAAACGGAAGAACAATCAATAAATACTAAAATCCTTCATGATGGCTTAGGAGGTTAAGACATTGACAAATAAAAACGACGGCAAAGATATGCGCAAAAACGCACCGAAAGGAGCTCAGCATGGGCAGCCAGAGCCCTTGAGCGGAAGCAAAAAAGTTAAAAACCGGAACCATACGAGACAAAAACATAATTCCAGTCACGATATGTAATATTTTCCGCGTCTTTCACGGCGCGGTTTTGACTTTAACTCTCTGGCGATGCAACCTCCTTCACATGAATTCACAGCTGTGCATAATCTAACGGTAAGGCTAGGTATGGAGGAATGATCAAATGACAAATACAAAACGTTTCGATTCCGCAGATTTTGATAAAGAATGGATGAAACAGTTTGTTGACGACCCTTTTCTCCTCTATGATGAGACTTTACCGATTGACCTTTACGAAACGAGCACTGAATATATAATCGAAGCAGATTTAAGCCGCTTGAATGCCCGGAACCTTGACATGACGTTTTCCGGCTACGATTTCAAGCTTGCGGTTAAAACCGATGAACAGCATTACGAAAAATCGCTGATGCTTCCTTTCTTTTTGAATGACAAACAGATCGAAGCGGAATGCGAAAACAGCATTCTTGCAGTTAAAATCAATAAGGAAGCAAGCCAAGAGGAAGTTTCGCTTTCATTTCATATTCCTTTTATATCATACATGCACAACAAGCAGAACCCGGACAGCGCTTAAAACACTTTGCCATCCGGGTTTTTTCCGTTCGTTCGTCAAATATCCGCTAGCAATTCTCTATGGCCGATTAGGGAATTGCTATACAATAGATTATGTTCTAGCATCTCTTTTGATCAGGCCGGTGTCCCATTTTATATTATTTTTTCTATGTTCTTCTAAAACGCCTTCATGTAAAATAGGTTATAGACAAAGGAGTGATGAGAGATGCTGGAAGGATGGTTTTTATGGCTGATGCTCGCTTGGATCGTCATCATGATCGTCCTCTTGTCAATCGGCGGTTTTTTCATGTTTCGCAAATTTTTAAAAAGGCTGCCTAAAGAAGATGGGAAATCTGAGCTGGACTGGCAGGATTATTTTATTGAACGGACAAGGCATTTGTGGAATGACGAAGAAAAAGAACTGCTTGAAGAATTGGTTTCTCCCGTACCCGAACTGTTTCGCGATGTAGCAAAAGCGAAAATCGCCGGAAAGATCGGAGAGCTCGCATTGAAGGAAAAAGCCGACGCAATCGACCGGGATTTAATCGTCAGAGGCTATATTATGGCCACACCGAAAAGAGACCATAAATTCCTCGTGAAGCGTTTAAAAGAAAAGAACATTGATCACTCTTCATATCAAGAGCTTTTTAAATAAACAAAACCTTTCCTGAAAGAAGGAAAGGTTTTGTTTTAATTGACCTGTATGTGATTTGACGCTTCAATCTGGCTTGAAAGCTTTCTGAACGATAAAAACATGGCAATCCGCCAAGGAACGATCATCCCGAAAGCCAGAATCCAAAACATTCCGCTCAGTGCGCCGTAATCAATCGTTGTGCTTAATATGCTCTTCATCACAATCCGGATGACGAGCAGCGCAATTAAAATAAACACAAACGATTTGGAGCGTTTAATATAGATTTTATCATCGCGGATTTCAAATTTTGAGGTTTTAATTAAGAAAATAGAAAAGATCATGCCCACTGTGAGAGCTTCCAAAAATTCGGCACCGGTCACGTGGAACATCGGAAATAAAAACATGAGAGCACCGGTGCTCATAAAAATCGGAGGCAGTATAATTTTTTTGGCCGTAGCCGGTTTTTCAGATGACTTGATTCTGACAGCCATGACAATGACGGCCATCACGACGGCAAGTATAGATGAAACGACGATCATCATACATATCATCCCTTTTTCTAAAGCTAATTTCTCTACTTGTTACTATACTCCAAAACGAAGAAAAAAACCATGTTCAAGTTTTCAGCTGCAAGGATTTCCGAGCACGTGGCGGATCGCTTCGATGACTTTCGTCTCCTCGAAAGGCTTGACGATAAAGTCCTTGGCTCCGGCTTCGATCGCTTCAACAACGATTCGCTTTTGCCGCATGGCCGTACACATGATCACTTTCACCTTCGGGTTCAGCTTGATCATGTCCTTTAAAGCTTCAATCCCGTTTTTCACAGGCATCGTAATATCCATGATAACCAAGTCCGGCTGCAGCTCTTGATAAAGCAAAACAGCTTCTTCCCCGTTCCCGGCTTCACCCGCGACTTGCAAGTCTTCTGTTTCAAGTATTTCTCTGATTTTATCTCTCATAAATTTTGCATCATCAACAATTAAAACCCTTGTCATACTCCCCTCCAACATCATTATTCAATTTTGCTGTGAATCAGTCCTATTGTAACAAAAAACCAAGGCGGTTCTTAGCCAGGTTTCTAAAAGCCTCTGAAATCGCCGAACAGGCCTGACAGTACGATAATGATTTTCGTCATCCAGTCAAAGAACAGCAGGATTCCGACTACAATCATTGCAATTCCGCCGATCTTCATGATGATGAGCTGATGCTTCCGAAGCCATTTCATCTTTGTCATGAAAAAAGACAGGAGCAGAAACGGCAGGCTGAATCCGAGCGCATAAAGCACCATATAAGGCACAGCCGACATCGGGTTCGTTCCGGCGAGGGTGATGACCGCTGCAAGAATCGGACCGGTGCAGGGCGTCCAGCCGGCGGCAAATGCCATTCCGATTCCGACAGAACCGAGCAGGCCGCCGGGCCTGTTTTTAAAATGGAGGCGCCTTTCTTTCATTAAAAATTCAGGCTTAAAAACCCCCAGTGTGACAAATCCGAAAAAGATGATAAATACCGCGCCAAGCTGCCTGATGAGCTGATGATAATCCTTAAAAAAGGACCCGACAAGCGATGTGCTGTAGCCGAGAGCCACAAAGATCATCGAAAAGCCAATCAGGAAAAAGATCGTATGTATCAGGCTCCTTTTTTGAAACATAAGTCTGTCAGAATGGATTTCACTCATACTGACACCTGTAATATATGATAAAAAAGCGGGATACAGCGGCAGGCAGCATGGCGAAATAAACGATAGAAACCCTGCACCGAAAGCGAGAATATAGTTGATATCAGCCATCTCTTTCTCCCTTCTATTTTTTGGAATACCATGAAAGAAAATCATTTGATATGACAATTACATTTCAATTTCCTAACATATCACAAAAAAGGATGTTGGTTTCACGAATTTCTTTATATAATCAATTTTGACAATTTACCCTTATCACCTTCAGAATTGAAAAGGAACCTATATATGGATATAATAACATTTAGTAGGCAACAAAAAGATGATTTTTACAGAAGAAAGGATAAATTCCTGTGATGAAAGAAAATCTGCTTCATGAAATTGAGGAAAAAAGAAAAGAGCTGCTAAAAATCGTCATGACAAACGGCATGACTTCACATATCACCATTCAGCACAGCCAGCAGCTGGATATCCTTCTTTTAGAATACCAAAAACGATCTCTCGGACATACACAATAATCATAGATCAAAATAAAAAACCCGGAAGCGGGTTTTTTATTTTATAACCATGTTCCTTCTATGTCATAATCGCATTCGTATTATTTCGTTTGATTTTCCATGGCTTTCATCATTTGATTAATTTTCTTTTGGGATGGTTTCATACCCATCTGCATCATCATCATGCGCAGCATTTGTTCATTAATTGGCGGATTTTTTTTCAAATAGTTCATCATATATTTACGAGCAATAAAAAATCCGAGTGCAACACCTGCGAGCAATGCTAAAACGCCCACTAGGATGACAACCCACAAATCCATTTAATTTCCTCCTTCATGTTGTCTCGTATAAAGTGTACTAAACCAAACGCTATTATACAACATTTACAGTCCAAATTCTTTTTTTTATACAAAATTTCTTTCTTTCACAGGGTTCAGCCAGCCGTAACGTTTCATATTAAAATCCATCGCAAGGAAACACGGACTTACTTTCCGCAAAACCTCAAAGAAAACCGTTTCGGCATCGAATGGACCCTTCGCCAAAATCTCAATATGACGGTCTTTGATAATAAAAGAAGCGCTTCCTTTTGGAACAATCAATCTGTATATATAGTCAACTTGTGTATAGTCTTCCCGGCAGAGGTTCATTTTCATTCTTTTGTGTATATGGGCAGCGGGAATCGGTTTTGTAATGAACTCGATCTGCTTGGCGGCTAATTGAGACTTTTGATCGGGGCTCGTCCAATGATAATCGTAAAACAGCTTGAACATGACAGACTCTCTTCCAAAATAATGGCCGGCAAATTCCTCTTCTATCAAATACGTGTAATAATGGCGTTCCATCCCTGTCTCATCCCCCTGTTTCGAAGAATATATGCTTTCTATTATACAAAAGGGGGTTAGAAATAATTGTCTGATGATGATAAAAGAAGCGACTAATTTTGTCGAAACGAAAAAAAGAGAATGATCCGCAGATCATTCTCTTTCATATACCCGATTAGCGATTTAACAGCTTTTTCACCCGGTCAACTACATTCACAGGCGTAAAACCGTATTCTTTCATGATCGTTTCGCCGGGAGCTGATGCACCGAAATGGTCGATTCCGAGAATGTCCCCGTCAGTGCCGGTATATCTCTCCCATCCGAGCGGCGATCCCATTTCAATTGCGAGACGCTTTGTCACATCAGTTGGAAGAACAGCGTTTTTATATTCGGCCGGCTGCTTGTCGAAACGATCCCAAGACGGAACGCTGACAACGGATACGTCAATGCCTTCTTTTTTCAGCTCGCTTTGTGCGTCAAGCGCAAGGCTGACTTCAGATCCGCTCGCAAGCAAGATCGCTTCCGGTTTTTCGTTTTGACTTTTCGAAACGACATACCCACCTTTTTCAACGCCTTCATAAGCTGCTTCAGCAGACTGATCGATTGTCGGCAAGTTTTGGCGTGTCAACACAAGCGCAGTCGGCTGATTTTTTGATTGAAGCGCCAGTTTCCAGGCTGCTGCTGTTTCATTTCCGTCTGCAGGTCTGATGACGGACAAGTTCGGCAGCGCACGAAGCGATGCCAGCTGTTCAATCGGCTCATGAGTCGGTCCGTCTTCTCCGACGGCAATGCTGTCATGTGTAAACACATATGTGACAGGAAGCCCCATTAATGCCGCAAGACGGATCGCAGGTCTCAGGTAGTCGGAGAAAACGAAGAACGTTCCGCCGTATACGCGAAGGCCTCCGTGGAGAGCCATTCCGTTCAAAGCTGCTCCCATCGCAAATTCCCGTACACCGAACCAGATATTTCTGCCGGCGTAATCTTTCGCTGAAAAATCTCCGCCGTTTTTGATTGTCGTTTTGTTGGAGCCGGCCAAGTCAGCGGATCCGCCAAAGAAAAACGGCACTTGTTGAGCGATTCCGTTTAACACTTCCCCTGAGGATGCACGCGAAGCAAGGCTGCTTCCTTTCTCATAAGCAGGTACTTTCTGATCCCAACCTTCAGGAAGCTCGCCTTTCATCGCAAGTTCAAGCTCTTCGGCAAGTTCTGGGTGGGCTTTCTTGTATGCGGAGAACAGCTCGTTCCATTCCGCCTCTTTTTTCTTACCCGCTTCCTTCACTGTTTCGTTAAAGTGTTCGTACACTTCGGAAGGGACATGAAAATCTTCTTCGTATGTCCACTCATACGCTTCCTTCGTTAATTTCGCCTCTTCTGAGCCGAGCGGAGCACCGTGAACGCCGGATGTTCCCGCGCGGTTTGGAGAGCCGAAACCGATCGTTGTTTTCACTTCAATTAATGTCGGCTGCTTTTCATTTTGTTTCGCTTTCTCGACGGCCGCCGTAATTTCAGCAATGTTATTGCCGTCTTCAACATAAAGCACTTCCCAATTCATCGCTTCAAAACGCTGCTTAACATTTTCAGAGAATGAGCGGTTTAATTCACCGTCAAGCGAAATGTCATTTGAATCATAAAGCACGATGAGACGGCCGAGGTTTAAATGTCCCGCAAGCGAAGCCGCTTCCGATGAAATTCCCTCCATCAAGTCTCCGTCACCGCAAATGCTGTATGTATAATGATCAACGACGCGATAGTCGTCACGGTTGTAAGTTTCCGCAAGGTGACGTTCAGCAAGCGCCATTCCGACAGCCATTCCAATTCCTTGGCCAAGCGGGCCTGTAGTCGCATCTACACCCGGAGTATGTCCGAATTCCGGATGCCCAGGCGTTTTGCTTCCCCATTGGCGGAAATTCTTGAGGTCTTCAATTGAAACGTCATACCCGCTTAAGTGAAGCATGCTGTATAGAAGCATTGATCCATGACCGGCAGAAAGCACAAAACGGTCCCTGTTAAACCAATTCGGATTTTCAGGGCTGACATTCATCATTTTTGTCCAAAGCGCATAAGCCATCGGAGCAGTCCCCATCGGCATGCCCGGGTGACCGGATTTAGCTTTTTCAATCGCGTCTATGGAGAGTGTTCGTATTGTTGCGACAGATTTTAATTCAATCGTTTTCATTATGATCCCCTTCCTGTATGGACTCTACTTTCTTATCATAAATCTACCCATCGGTTTTCACAACCATTTCAGCTCAAAAGCAGTGAAAATTGACGAATCTTTGCCTTCATTTTAAATTGTAGTATATACAAAAAAGGAATACGATATCGGCGTATTCCCTAAATTAATGCAATCGGCGGTTTCTTTTTTCCTGTTTGAGCTTTTCAGGCGTCACATCATTACCTTCAGGGTCAACAATCGTCACAGTTTTCAACGTGTTTTTCATAGACGCGCGGACGCCTTGAAGATATTCCTGGCGAAGCTTCTGCTGTTCTGCTTTTTCTTCGTCTGTTAAAGATCCGCTCTTTGCTTTTTTGGCAAGCTCGTTAATTCTGGCTATTTTTTCATTAGAAATCATAAGATACTCCTTTGATTCGGTATATATCCATCATACTACTAAATCCGCTTTCGTTTGACAACAGATTAGTCTGCAAGGCCGTCCTTATACTCCTGGTAGCGGCGGTGAACGGTTGCTTTTGAAATGCTGTATCCGAACCCTCTCAACACGGCTGCAATCTCCGCAAACGTCAGCTTGTTCTCCCTGAGCCTGACGATTTCTGAAAGAGGCGCTTCGATCCGCTCTCTCCCGCCGCCTTCATTGCGGTGTTTCAGATTCCTCTCCGGGCGGTAGCCGTTTTCGACCGCCTTCTTCATTCCCCGCTTAATCTTCAGGTTATGTATTTTCCGCTGGTATTCTTCGACAATGCCGACAATCTCCAAAACCATCGAATCCGCTTCGGAAAGCTCAAGCTTTCCCCGGTGTGCCAGCGTGTAGATTTGAACGCCTTCTTTATATAAACAGTGAAGAAGGGCAATTTTGGCATTCCCTCTTCCAAGCCGCGTATCATCCTGTATTAAAACCGCGTCGATGTCTGATGTTTTGATTTCCTCGAGCAGATCGAAGACGCCGTCGCGGTCCATCTCATATCCGCTCGCCTGCTCGGAAATGACGTTCACGACGTTCATCCCGTGCTCGGCGGCAAGCGACTGAAGCTCTTCAGCCTGCCGTTTTAATGAGGTTTCCTGCTGCTCCTTCGCAGTGCTTACCCTGGTGTAAATAATCGCATTCATGGAAATCCCCTCAATCTTTTATTCTACAACTGCAAGCTGATATTGATCGGAGTGCTGTTTGGCTACCGGCAGAATCAAGACATCGCCCGGTTTAATGACGGAAGTCGGCAGATTGTTTTTATCGGCGACCCATTCGATGAATTTTTGTTTGTCAGCGGGTTTTCCGCCTTTGATCCGGTCGGCCAGCTCCCACAATGTATCGCCTTCCTGCACTTCTATTTTAACATATTGCTTTCTTTCTTCGATTTTACCGGCAAAAGACACAAACAGAATACAACAGCTGATCACAGCAGTAAACAGACTGACAAAAATCAATGATTCTCTTTTCATATCCATCACCCCAGAATGTTTGTTCGGTTTTATGATTTCAGTATACATACGAACAAATGTTTCTGTCAATCGTTTTTTTCGAACCTATGTTTGTACTCAAAGGAAAAACATGCTATAATCTAGCTAAAATCGACGTTTTGAGGTGCAAAAAATGACGAAGCTATCAAAAAGACAACTTGATATTTTGCGTTTCATTAAAGAAGAAGTGAAACGCAAAGGCTATCCGCCTTCCGTCAGGGAGATCGGAGAAGCGGTCGGCCTGGCGTCAAGTTCAACGGTACACGGCCACTTGGCAAGGCTTGAAACGAAGGGATTGATCAGAAGGGATCCGACGAAGCCGAGAGCGATCGAAATTCTCGATACAGAGGAAGAAATTCACATTCCGAAAAATCAGGTTGTCAATGTCCCGGTCATCGGAAAGGTGACGGCCGGTACGCCGATTACCGCAGTCGAAAACATTGAGGAATACTTTCCGCTTCCTGACCGCCTGGCGCCGCCGGATGAGCATGTCTTCATGCTGGAGATCATGGGCGAAAGCATGATCGATGCCGGAATTCTTGATCAGGATTATGTGATAGTCAAACAGCAGAACACCGCAAACAACGGAGATATCGTCGTTGCGATGACCGAAGACGACGAAGCGACTGTTAAGCGGTTTTTCAAGGAAGAAACACATATCCGCCTTCAGCCGGAAAACCCGACGATGGAACCGATCATCCTCCAGAATGTGACGATTCTCGGAAAAGTCATTGGCGTATTCCGCACTGTTCATTAAAAAACGGACTCATCAGCAAAACCGCCGGCCGGCGGTTTTTTTTCGCACGAAAAAACAGGCTCACATCCATACGGCAATGAAGGATGCGAGCCTGAAACAGAGGGATTGATCATATGCTTACATTACCATTATCCCCCAAAGTGGTTTTCTTGTCAACAAAAATGTTTCCTGGAGGAAACATTTTTTTCGTTGTCTCCCTTTTATTGAACGATAAACAAAATTCTCGTCCCGTCAGCGTAACCGCTCAGCCTGTTCCCGACCCAGGAACCGGCTCCGCGGTTATCCGATGAGCTGACATATCTGACCGACGCTCCTTTTCCCCCTTCTTCACACATGGCCATCGGCCATTCGTCACGGTCAAAGCCCGGCTTGGTCGGAATCCCCTTTAATGATTCCTGACGGCGCTTATCCGCTCCCGATCTTTCAATTGTGCAGACATCTGAATGGCCCGCTTTGATCGCATCGCTTATATGAGCGCCGGTTTCAGGATAGCGCGATGCCGGAAAATACAATACGTCATCATACCTTGCAGCGCCTTCGGCATGCTGAGGAGAATATGCAGCCCCTCCCGAAAGCCCGAGCAGCACCAATGCGGAAAACAGCAGATGAACCGTCCATTTTTTGATCATGACAAAAACAACCTCCTCTTGTATATGCTGGTATCACTTACAGATTAAGAGAGAATTGTTTTTGCTTTTCTGGCTCTTTGTGAAAAAGACGTTTAGATTGTGTAAATAAACGTTTATTCTTCTATGATCAAGTTAAATGCTCGGTCATGCCTGTGATAGAATTCCTCGATATCAAACTGCACGTGCTTTTGCGTCCGATCTAAACGTAAACATGTACATGCGGCTGCTCGATACGCAAACTTTTTCATCGATGTAGTTTTTTAAAATAATTCATTCACACAACAAAAAAACAGGCGGCAAATCCGCCTGTTCATACGGCAACTTCAAATGTCAGCTTGTCGCCGTGCTTATAATCAATTAATTTAAAATCATCGATTGTAAAGTCATAAAAGTTTTTGATGTCCGGGTTGATCCACAGCTTCGGCGCTTCATACTGCTCGCGTTTCATCTGAATGTTTAAATTGTCGATGTGACGGGTATAGATGTGGCAGTCGCCGATATTGAAGATGTATTCGCCCAGCTCATAACCGAGGACTTGGGCGATCATACGCTGCAAGACGTTATATTGGAACACGTTGAACGGGTTGCCGAGCGCCATGTCATTGCTTCTCGCTCTTACTTCCAAAGAAAGCTTTCCTTCCTTCACATACCATTGC
Organism: Bacillus sp. B19-2; assembly: GCF_022832475.1. NCBI lineage: Bacteria > Bacillati > Bacillota > Bacilli > Caryophanales > Bacillaceae > Bacillus > Bacillus sp. B19-2. The sequence goes on along the minus strand of NZ_JALHKQ010000001.1, from coordinate 992,700 downwards.
GTCTCATAGACGCAGGGCGTCAAGGCCATGCCGTCCAAGTCATCGGGATTCCACAGCATAGTCAAATGCCTGCGTGAAGACGGGTTATGCTTCAACTGATGGAGCAAATAATCCACTTGATCGGCTTTCTGACCGTTAACCGTTCTGTTTTTCTTCGCTAATTGATAGCCGTACGCTGCTCCGATTGTGCCGTCTTCAAGCCGCCATTGATCCCAAATATGAACCCCCATATCGTTCAAAACTTGAACATCATTGGATTTCAGCTGCCAGATCCAAAGCAGCTCTTTAATGGCCGTTTTCCACGCCACCTTCTTCGTCGTCAAAATCGGCACTTCTGAATTGTCAAACCGCATTTTTTCGCTCATGATGCTCAGCGTATGAGCCGGCGTTCCGTCTGAATCCCACTTCGTCCGGACCTGATATTCTTCATCGGAGATCCCTGATTCAATAATTTTTTGAATGATTGCATTGTATTGCTGGTCATAATGGCTCATCTTATCCTCTCCTCTTTCCACATGATATGTATAAAATGAGTTTTTTTCAAGGTTTAAGATCATGCGCGGGTTTGATAAATCTCCAACGCTTTCTTGATAACATTTTTATCGTATCCAGTGACATCATGGATTTTCTCAGTCCAGCCTGCGATTGTGTCCGGCTTCGCTTCTCTGTATAATCCTTTGCTCGTGCTAAGATAGATGTCCCAGCCGCTGAATTCCCAATGCGCGATTTCATGTTGAAACGGAATTCTGCATTCCAGTAACGGCTCAGGCTTCAATGCCGCTTGCGAGTATTCAGCCGCCTCCCAAAAAACGGACATGTCAACAGGGTCTGTAGAGTAGACTTGAGTTGACACCTTTCCGTTCGGCCGATGGTAAAGGACCTTAACTCCGCCGGTTGTCGGCTTGACTTGAATTTGTGCTGCCGGGAAAAAACCGTCCAGCTTTTCACTGGTATAATCTTCACATTCGAAGTCGATCAGAATCGGCTGCAGCCATTGGTCTCCCAGATCACACAAAAAGCGCCGTCCTCTTTCATCAAGCGCGATGACTGCGGCATGCGCACGTTCTGTTTGGAACGAACGGCCGATCGGAAAAGCGTCCACTCCGTCTTTTGTAAACTCGTCCAGCAGCCAAATCGAAAGGTCAAAGCAATTACCGGCAATGCCGTACTCTAGGTGGTGTTCCTTCATCATTGATACGTTCCGCTGTTTCTGATCCCCTGCCTGATGATAAAACCATGCCTTTGTCAGCGTTTCCATCGGAAAAGCGTCGAATCTTCTCCACGTACGGAGAATGGCGTCCGGAGCAAACATCATCTTCCCTCCTGTCCAGAAGCGATTGTTAACACTATTATATACGGGTGCCTGAGACGAAAAAAATCCCTTAGCAAGGGATTTTTTCGTTTTATTTTCCTTTCTCATCGGTCGGAATCTGAATCAGGGAATTCGATCCTGTCGCTTTAGGCATTTTTCCGTCCCATTTTTGGATCCATTGATACTTGATCATTTCATCTGACATCGATTTTTTAATAATTTCGTTGTACTCGGCGATACCTTGGGCTTCGATCTTTTTCTTTTTCGCTTCCGCTTCGGCGATCTTCAGCTCTGTCTGCGTTCTTTCCAGTTCCTGCGAAGACTTCACGCGCGCGTCAATCGCTTCTTGGGTCGCTTTATCAGGCTTTGGCACACCGAGTGTTAAATCGTCAATGACAAAGCCGAGACCCTTCATATCATCTGCAAATGTTTTTTGGATTTCTGCAGCGGCGTCAGATGATTTTTGTCCGTATGTATCAATGACGGAGTATTTGGAAATCGACTTTCTTGCAGCGTCCCACAACCTTGTTTTCAAGTAGCTGTTTTCGATTGATTCAATATCAACCGCTCCGAATTTATTAAACAATTCTACGACTTTATCAGGCTGAACGACATAGTTGTAGGCGATGTCCATTGAGATGTTTTTGCCGTCAGAAGTAGCCACTTGAATATCCTGATTGTTTACAGTCTGCATCCGCACCGGATATCTTGTGACTTTGTCAAACAGTCCGACTAAATGCCAGCCTTGATCGAGCGTTTCCGATTTCACCCCGCCATTCGGGGAATAAACAACGCCGACATATCCGTTCGGAATTTTCTCGATGAACAGGGAAGCCGTGAATCCTCCAATAATTAAGGCAACAGCGACAATAATGCCGCCGAGCAGCGTTTTGTTTTTATTCTTCTTTGGTTTTTCATTCATCTTTGTCATCCTCCAGCGTTTTCTTTATTTTGCTCGCTCCGCTTCCGACTTTTTTAAAAAGCGGGCTTAACATAAGCCATACGCCAAACCCTATAATGGCTAGCAATATGATCGAACCAATCATGACTTTCACTTTTGTTTCACCCCTTTTGCATTTGTTGATTGATCGTATGACTAAATAAAATCATTTCACTTATGTTTACGTTCATATGAACTTAAAGTTTCATTTTTTTAAAATTTAATAGAAAAAATTTTATCTTGTGAAATCAGTTGCATCGGTTTAGGATATGTCGGATATCTTATTCTTTATGCCGCTTATATGAAAGTGTGTTCGTATATCAAATAAAGAAGCGGCATGCCGAACCAACTATCAGCTGGGCACATACTAAAAAAAGAGCCAATCATTTGGCTCTTTTAAAAATATTAAATTTCAATTATTGTTGATTGCCCTTTTTAACCCATTCAGCTACTGTCACTGTGCGTTTAGCTTGATGTTTCACTGCAGCTTCTACGTCTTCAATCATCTTCCCGTTTTGATCGACTGTAACACTCGTTCCGTATGGATTTCCGCCAGCCCCGAAGAGGACAGGATCAGTGTATCCAGGAGAAGCAATAATAGCTCCCCAGTGCATCATTGAAGTATATAAGGACAAGATCGTTGCTTCTTGACCACCATGTGGATTTTGAGCGGAAGACATTGCACTTACAACCTTATTCACTGTCTTGCCGTTTGCCCAAAGTCCGCCTTGTGTATCAAGAAATTGTTTCATTTGCGATGCCATATTGCCGAAACGTGTTGGTGTACTGAATATAATAGCATCTGCCCACTCTATATCTTCAGAGGTTACGACTGGAATGTCTTTTGTTGCATCAACAGTGGATTTCCACACTTCATTTCCCTCAATGACTGATTGCGGAGCCAATTCTTGTACTTTTAAAACTTTGACCTCAGCGCCTGCTTCTTCTGCTCCTTCTGCAGCCCATTTGGCTAATTGATAGTTTGTTCCGCCCATACTATAAAAAACTACAGCTAATTTTACATTTGACATATGATCCATCTCCTTTGATTTTCTAAATAATTTGTTTAAAAATCCCATGTTTTCACACCTGCTTTTTTGTTTTCTTTTCGGCAATCCTTTTAAGAACCACCCCCTTAAAAGTGTTTCTCTGCCATTATTATTCCTTGCCAGAATAAACTTAAAACATTTCAAATTAATAAATCTCAACCCCGAGATATTTTGGCTGGTTATATTACTTCGGTCTTTTTCTGGTGAAGATTTCGCCAATCTTTGCGTAATCATGCCCGGCTAAACGACTAATGGCGCCGAGGCCTCTTGGATCGATTTTTCCATTCTCATAGATGCTGCTTTCGATATGATATTGAACGACTCTGCCTATCATAAAATCGCATCCGTCAGAGTGCTTAACCCCCAACTCTAATGAATACTCCAGAACACACTCCATACGCACTTTTGCTTCTTTCACGCCCGGCACCGAGACTTTCACACTTTCAACGGGGGTTAACTCCGCGAACTGAACTTCACTTTGACTTGGTGGTAGGCTGGCAGCCGTTAAATTCATTTTTTCAACGTTTTGTTCATCAACGATATGGACCACAAATTCTTTGCTGTTCAAAATGTTTCTCGCTGTATCCTTTTGGCTCCCTTCAAAACGTTGAATAGAAAGGGAGATCATCGGAGGATTTGAAGATACAATATTAAAGTAACTAAAAGGAGCTCCGTTTAAGACGCCCTCCTCTGATAAACTTGTAACAAATGCAACAGGTCTCGGTATAATACTCCCGATTAAAAACTTGTAGTTCTCTCTTTCTGTTTTTGTGTTGGGATCAATGGACAGCATCGAATCACTTCCTTACAAAAATTAATCCAGCTCCTTCACTGTTACAGGAATTAATCTTCTTTCTAACTGCTCTCTGTAGTGTTCATACTGGGCCGGCAGCATTAACTGTTCTCCCATTGTCTGATATGATTCATCATGGGCGAATCCTGGTGGATCTGTTGCAATTTCAAATAAGATTTCCCCGTGTTCTCTGAAATAAATCGCGTTAAAATAATTTCTGTCTTGCACAGGTGTAACACGGTATCCGTTTTCCGCAACATATTTTTGCCATTCCAATTGATCATTGTCATCAATGGCTCTCCAGGCAATATGGTGAACTGTACCCGTTCCCATTTGTCCGCTTCCTATAGTTGTTAATTTCAAATCAATCATATTTCCTATGTCACCAGCAGAACGAAAACGTACAAAATCTCCTTCTTCTCCAACTTTTTCAAGCCCCATGACCTTTTCTAATAATTCAGCCGTTTTTTCCGGTTGTTTGGATAACAGTGTTGCTCCGCCAAATCCTTTGATTGCATTGTCCGGTGTGATTTCCCCTACTTTCCAGCTGTTCTTTTCCCCTTGTTCTCTTTCGACAATTTCCAAATGCAGACCATGAGGATCATCGAACTCTAAGTATTCCTCTCCAAAACGGTTCATTTTTGTATAAGGCACATTGAATTTTGCTAATCTGTTTTCCCAAAAAGCCATTGCGCCTTTAGGAACGGCGTAAGAAGTCACTCCCACTTGACCATCTCCAATGACTCCCGGGCTGGCACCTGCCCATGGAAAGAATGTAATAATCGTTCCCGGTTTCCCGCCTTCATTGCCAAAATAGAGGTGGTATGTTCCCGGATCATCAAAATTAACGGTTTTTTTCACTAAACGTAAACCAAGAACGCCAGCGTAAAAATCCACATTCTCTTGCGGATGGCCGACAATCGCTGTAATGTGATGGATTCCAGTTGTTTTCTTTTTCATTCCATTTCACTCCTCTTTCATGAAACATAGCTTTATGATGAGATATACGTTACAAATTCATTTACAGGTTTTCTAAATCCCCGTGGTTTTCTGCTGTCTATTTTTTCCTTCCAGAGGGTGATCATCATGACAACCTCATATTGCTCACTTATATTCCACACCTCTTTAACCTTTAAAGGATCAAAACAAACGGGACACGTATCCCCGCCTTTTTCTTTAGCAGCCATGAGTCATTCCTGATGGCTTCATCCCTTTGAAATTCTATTGTCTGGATTGATCGTATCGTTATCCATATCATCGTATCTTTTTTACTTAGGACTCCGAGCAGTTTTCAACCTTTGTAGATTTCTTTTGCTTGATGAAAATCCTTTTTGTCACCCAAAACGATGATGACTGCTGATGAGCTTAGGATCTTGTTATGTCATTATGCTCCTGTTCAGAAATAGAATCCCCAGAACAATATTTATTCCTCATTATCATGAATTCATATATTTCGAATTCGAGATATTATGATAAAAAAATTTACATGCTTTGGGCATGGAAGCCAAGTTTTTTTAACTTTTCAATTAGAACTTCTTTTTCTTTTATGTCTAACCCGCCGAAAATGACTTTCATAGCTGTTTTATGTTTTGGAAAAAGGTTGTTCATCAGTGCAGTTCCTTCATTCGTTAAGGCAGCGTATGTTATCCGGCGATCTTTAGGACAAGGCCTTCTCACTATGAGCTTTTTCTTCTCCAGCTTATCTATAACATAGGTAATGCTGCTGCTCGCGATTAATACCTTTTCGCCTATTTTTTGTATCGGCTGATCGCCTTTACTATAGACTAATTCCAGAACAGCAAACTCAGTTGGGTTTAGTCCTAAACATTTAATGTCCTCTTCCACACGCTTTTTAATCGATTGCAGTGCACGAGACAAGACAATAAATGCCTTTAAAGACAACTCCTCTTCGTATCTCTCCATATCTTGACTGCCCACGGTATTCATCCTTTTTAATTATCTCGAATTCGAGATAATTGTATAATAATGATTTGCTTGTGTCAACTTTTTAAAATTGTTTTCATTGATTTGCGGCGTACCATTGACAAAGAGGATTCGAATCTAACACAAAAAACCGCCGACTCAAGGTCGGCAGCGCCGGCTGTTTCAGAAGTCTTGTCATGCATGAAATAGTTTGTCTTTTATCTGGAGATGCAGCTTCGGATTCAGCAAGAATATAATGGACTGAAGCTGTTCCTGTTTATTAATCGAAGAATCCGCGTGGTGTTGATGGTTGTATCCGTTAAAGATCGCTATCAGCGTGGTGGCCATCACCTTCGGATTGAGCTGTTTCTGAACGATACCTTCTTCCTGGAGCTGCTCGATCAGTTCGACAAAAAACTCCCTCCATTGCTCATACAGAAGAGCTACTTTACTTTGAATCTCAGGATATCTATGACTATTTGCCATAAATTCCAAAAATAAAGCTGTCGAATGTTCTTTATTTGATGTTTGAATCAAGTGTTCAATCCCTGTGAGCAATCCCCTCAGCGTCTTTTTTCGAAAACAATTCATGCTGGTTTGAAAGCGATCTTCCATCTGCTCATTCATAATATGGAGAAACAGCATCTCCTTTGACTTAAAATACAAATAAAACGTAGCTTTAGAAAAACCGGCTTCTTTCATAATTTCATCTACAGAGGTTGCCGAATATCCATTTTGGGCGAACAGATGATATCCGGCTTCTACGATCTTTTGAACCGTATTCTGTGTCTTCTTTTTCATTAAGCTGTCCTGTCCTCTCTACTTCTCTAATTAAGTTAAACTATCTATGTATTGAGATATACTGGGAACGTCAAGGACTCGTTATGTGAAAGAAAATTGGAAAAAGACGCTTAAAATCTTTTGCTCAAACATACACTTGCAGCCAGCGCGGACGTTCTTTCATCAAGCATAGCAGTCACATATAAACACCGCCAAGTGACATAAGCCCGGTAAGTCAACAATGCCGATCGCCCTAACAGGCCGGTAGCCGCATGTTCCTTTCCTTGCAAAATTCCCAACATTCATTCTAGCATTTACTGCTAAAAACTTCATATATATTGTAATTTATTTAATTGGATTTTTCTGTTTTTTAAAAGCCTCTATGAAATACCCGGGGTCCACATTCACTTCATAAGCAAATACCCCCTGGTTCGTATGGAGGTAAAGCAAACCGGCCTCGGAAAAAGGTCTGTATGATACATCGTGGACGTGCTCAAGGCGATACTGGCGGCTTGCAGTTAAAATTTTATCGTTGTACAAGTACATTTGATTTTGCTTTTTTGTATAGGTTTGCCGGTTAAAATCAATCGTCCGTTCTGTTTTGTAGTAGCTGACAGCGGCGATGGCCTGATGGCACCCGTCTTTCATTTGAAACCTCCATTTGCTATTCATTGATTAATTTGGACATGACATATTCATCAACATATTGTCCTTTTACTTTCAAAGCGTGCTTTTTAGTGCCTTCAATGATAAAACCCATTTTTTTGTATAAACGCACGGCGGCTGTATGATGGGTCATAACAGTCAGCTCAAGTCTGTGAAGCTTTTCTTCACAGGCCCATTTTTCCAATGCCTGTAACAGCTTTCCCCCAATACCTTGTCCGATATACGTTTGGCGTATGCCGATGATGACATGGGCGCGGTGGCGTGTTCTCTGAACCTGTCCTCTGACTGCTGCAACATATCCGACTAAGGTTCCGTCATCAGCCGCACAAACAAAAACTTCACACACGCCGGATTGGATCTGTTTGATTTGCCGTTGTGCCTGAAGCTTTCGTTCACCCGGTTCAAACAGCATGAATTCAGATTCTTCATCGATCGTTTCACAGAGTTTGAGATAGCTTTTGGCATCTGAATCCTTTATTTTTCTGACTTGCACGAAAAAGCCCTCCAAACAGTTTTTAGATTATCTATATATTCTGAATTATAATCGCATAAAAAAGGCTGTGCAAACCGCAGGTGCCAAATCAATTCGCAGCTTCATCAAAAAAAATAGCAAAACCGCCGGCATTACTTTTCAAGCAGCCTCGGTTTCGCAGGGTCGCACGCAGGTTTTTGCGTATTTGTTGATTCAGCGATTTTCATTAAATAATAACATTCTTCCCTCATCATATGGTCTGCCATCAGCGCAGAGAACGTACCGAGCATCTGATCTGTAAGCTCCATCTCCTCCACTTCTTTCAAAAAGGTACGGAACAGCTCGACCTCAAGCTTCACGTCTTTATTCATCCTTCTGAGAGCAGGAAAAGATTCAACATTCGCTCTGAGATATCCCGTCAACTCAACGGATTTAATATAGAACTGTTCAAAGTGTTTGACAAGCTCCCGGCTCTTCTCTTTCAAACGTTTTTCAACCGCATCCAGGTCATCGGCAATTGCACCAGCATGTCCGGCGGCATCCATCAGCCACAGCATATGGTGGTGCAGCTCATGGAAAACAGGCGGCACTTCCCGTTTTTTCAAGTATTTAAGCACAAGCAAATATTCCTCCAGTTCATTTACCATATGGTTGATAAAAGTCGGAGAAAGGTGAATTTTAATATCGCCTGTCAGGTGCCTTTTAATGATGGAGAGTTTAAATTTCCTGAACTGCAGGGCATATTCTTCAGCTTCAAGCGTTAATGAATACAAATCAGGCGAAGTATTCACCTTTTTCAGCAAAACATCGAACGTCTGCTTGAACTGCTTCGCCTTTTGAATATCTTCCTTTTCCCTTTCGGCCAAAGAATCCAAAATAAAACGCGCATGATCACCCAAAACCTGAAGCCAAAATTTATGTTCGAAAACGGCCGTCTCCTTATAAGTTTTCAAGCTTGCGCCTCCCTTTAAATACCATTCTTCAATATGGCTATTCGCTGCAAGCACGAAATATGATCATGCAAATAGAAGCTGATCAATAAAGATTCGGAGGCAGCACGTCATCCCGGGAATGTTGAATGACTGATGGCGGCGTATCATGAATATATGCAGGCGCAGGTCTTAACACCGGTTTTTTCGCAAGGGGCTGAGGATGTTCAACATACTGAAAAACGCCTTCCCCATCCATGCTTGGTCCCTTCGCCCATCTGCCTGCAGCGCTCTCGTTGCCTCTTGAAAAATTAAATAATACATGGGAGACTTCCCGTTTTTCCAGATTGCGCGGAAATGTGCTTGGGACGACGACATTTTCTTTCGCTTCCAGTTCTTTAATGGCTGCAAGCCACTGGTTTTGATGCATCGTATCCCTTGCAATCAGCCAGGAGAGCATATCTTTGACACCGCGGTCCGTCGTCTCTTCATAAAGGCGGACGGCCTGCAGGCGTCCCTGCGATTCCGCGTTTAAATTTGCCCGGAAGTCGGCAAGCAAGTTTCCGCTTGCGATAATATAATCGGCGGTCCAGCGGTTTCCCACGCTGTCGACCGGCATCGCCCCTAACCCTGACACTATGGCATGCTGCGGATTCATCCCTCCGAGAATGGCACCGAGCACCGGATCTTTTGCCGCTTTTTCAAGATCGCCGACCGGCGCACCGTCCAAAAGCCTTGCGATCATCGTCGCAAGCATCTCGATATGGGCGAGCTCTTCAGCTCCTGTATCCATCAGCAGATCTTTGTACTTCCCGTTTCCCCTGACACTCCAGCCTTGAAAAAGATACTGCAGAGCTACTGAAATTTCGCCGAACTGTCCTCCCAGTATTTCCTGAAGCTTTTTCGCAAATAATGGATCGGGTTTTTCAGGCTTTGCACGATACTGCAGTTCTTTAATATGAAAAAACATAAGATCGCTCCTCTCCTAAAGCTACCTTATGAACGATAAGAACAATAGGTGTTTGTCTATCCCTTTTAAATGAGTTTCTATGAACCGCTAAGAAGGTCTTTAATCCACATATCAACTTGACGCTCAGACATTCCTCCGACATACATCCGCTCGGGCGATCCTTCCCGATTAATGAATATACTTGTAGGCAAATAATAAATTTCCCAAGAACGGTAAACTTCTGCCGATTGATCCAAAGCGACCGGAAAAGTTAAGCCATGGCGATCGACAAAGCTCTTTACCGCACCTTTCGATTCACGCACATTGACAGCGATGATTTCAAAACCGTCTCCTTTAAAACGGTCATAAGCTTTTTGCATGACCGGCATCTCCTCTTTGCACGGTGTACAAAAAGTCCCCCAAAAGTTGACAAGCACCGCCTTTCCCCGTAATGTTTTCAGTTCGATGTCACCGCCCTCTAAAGTCGATAATTTAAAATGTAAGGCCTGCTGATGAAGGGCGGCGCCTGCCTGTTCATTCCGGCCTCCGGCAACATGCTGATAAAGAGCATAACCAGCCGCACAACATAGAAGCAAGAGGATGGCGCCTCTCAGTAAAAGCAGCGTTTGTTTTTTCATTTTTTTCTCCCGATATATTAGCCCTGATATGAAAAAAGGACTTTGGAAAAGTCCTCTCCCGGGCTTTCTTTATGATGAGTAGTCCGGTACTTGATGCTCAAAGCCGTAAAAGCCTGTAATTCCAACATCTCCGCAGCCCGACACTTTTGTGATATCCAGGAAATGATTGCGGTGCGGCGTCCCGCTCACTTTATCTGCAGCACTTAAATGAAGATGATTTCCCGTAAACTCTTTCTCGCTTAAAGTGATCGCATGTCCTGTTAACGTGATTCTCTGCAGCTTGATATTGAGTGTGCAGCCTTCTGCATTAAAAATCGTAAACTTATAATACAGCCATGTCGGGTAGTAATTTACATTGGTGCTGTCCGCCATAAAAAATCCCACTTGATCTTCAGTCATTGTCATGGTCGTCTTTTTCTCATCTTTTGTAACCGCAGCATCAGCAGGCTGAATATGAAAACTGAAGGCCATCATGATTGAAAACAATATCAAAAATAAAATTTTTTTCATTGGCGCCCTCCCTTTTTCCATATTATAAACTTTATTGAATAAAAAGGATATTGAAATTTAATTTCCCGTCTCCGGATGAGTGTGCCGAACGATTCCTTACAAAAGTGTAATGTTCATGTCACGTTATTCGATTTTTTTATCAGACAATGAATCTTAGAATGATAAATGAGGTGAAATTGTGAAAAAGCATATCGTATGGATCAGCCTGATGATCATATTTGCCGCATTATTAAGCGGATGTAACTTAAACCGTGTGGGGACAGACGAATATTATGTTCACATTACCGGAAACGGGAAGGAAGAAACGTCCAAGTTTGACGACGGCGAGGAATACACCGTCTTCAAATATGAACTGGCCGGTTTTGATGAAGACGGTCAAGAAAAAACAATGGAATTCACAGCTGATAAAAACCTTCGCACAGGCGCGTTTTTGCAGCTTTTCTATTCTGAAAAAAAAGGCGTGAAATCGTGGGAAGAGGTTGAAAAAGACGACATTCCCGCCAAAGCCAAAGATCGATTAGGTGTGAAAAATTAAAAAAACATGCGGGAGATGGCGCCGCCATCTCTTTATTTTATCCTTGCATGCCTTCCTTTTTGCTTTTTTTAAGTGATAAAAATTCATCCTGAAAAATGCACATTCTAATAGCGTTACGATAATAGCCGTCAACGAAAAATTCATCCTGCAGCTCGCTCTCGATTGTGAACCCTGCCTTTTTATACAAGTGAATCGCTTTTGCATTATCTTCATCGACGATCAAATACAATTTGTGCAAATTTAAGACGGAAAACGCGTAGTTCATCGCCAAATACGTTGCGCTTGACGAATACCCGTTCCCTTGATGCTCGGGATCAATGATGATTTGAAACTCCGCCCGTCTGTGAATATAATCAATTTCGACCAGCTCAACCAATCCGATCATCTCAGTCTCTTTCTCTATGATAAAGCGCCGTTCGCTTTGGTCATGAATGTGTTTGTCAAACAAATCCTGCAGTTCAACAAAAGTCTCATACGGTTCTTCAAACCAATACGACATAATCTTCGCATCGTTGTTCAGACGGTGGACAAACGGAAGGTCTTCTCTTTCGAGCGGACGCAATTTAAGCTGATTCAACATATCAGCAACCTCCAATATAAATTAAAATTTAAGATGATGTAAGGCGCAGGCCGATCACCCCGACAATAATAAAGCCAAGTGAAATGAGCTGCGGAGCACGAATACGCTCTTTAAACCAAAATAAGCTGACTGCCGTAATGCCGATGCTGCCGATCCCGGTCCAAACCGCATACGCAACACCGGCTGAGAGCACCTGCATGGCTTTTGAAAGGCAGAAAAAAGATAAGCCAAACCCCAACACCATGACAATAATCGGCCATTTTTTTCTTGTGCCGTCTACATATTTCATAGCGATTGCTGCAATAACCTCTTCGATTCCGGAAATCACCAAAAACATCCACGGCATCATCAATCACCTCCTGATTGGGTATTGTTCTCTTTTGTAAACATCTTCATGCCAATAATGCCTCCCAACAGCACGATCAAAAAAAATATTTGCCCTCCTGAAAAGGGTTCACCCATAAAAACACCCGTCACATATGTGCCGGCCGTTCCGATCCCGACAAATACGGTATAAGCCGACGCCATCGGAATGTTCCTGTAAGATCGTATCAGCATGATAAAGCTTGCCGCGATCAATACAAAGATCATCAGCCAATCGGCGAAGGAATCCGCATGTTTAAGGCCTGAGGCCCAAACCACTTCCAAAAAACCCGCAATAATGACGAGGAGCCAACTCAATGATAACACCCTTCCTGTTGTGAATGAACGTCAGTCATTTTTAAGCCGATAAAAAATGAACAGCTGCAGCCGGTCATTTTTCACTTGGTTCCTATGCTTCTCTTCAGAAAAGTAAATATCTCTTTTTTGAACACACTGAGCTCTTCGTCTTTTTCCGCCCCGATGTAATAACGTTCCGCCGTGTTTTCGACAAAGTTGATAATCGTTCTGGCCGTCCAGCGCACATTGATGTCAGGAATGACCTCGTTTTTCTCAACTGCTTCTTCAATAAGTCTTTCAAGCCAAGAATAATAAGGCTGATAGATCGCCTCCCATTTTTCCATCGAATGGTCAAAGGCAAGACCTGAGTAGCAAAGAACGATAATATCCTGATGAAGTTCCGTCATGTTGAACGTCTCATCGATCATGATGTCCAAGGCGGTCCAGAAAGACATGGTTCCGTCGACCTTGCTCTTTATATGGTCCAAAGAATGTGTCAGAAGATTTTCCGCGATCGCTGGAATCAGCGCATTTTTGGATGAGAAATAAAGATAAAAAGTGCCTTGCGCAGTACCCGCCTTTTTCACGATATCTGAAATCGACGCCTTATCAAGCCCCTTTTCAGAAATGACTTCAATGGCAGCCTGCAAAATCTTTTCATATTTGCCGGACGTGTGCTTTGGCATATGGCAGACCTCCTAAAAATGAATGACTATCATTCATTTTAGGTGATCGGCTTTTCATTGTCAACCGGGCGGCGCAGGACTTATTTCCTTAAAATTTCTTTAAAATCTTAAGCATACGCTGTCTTTGGATATGAATTCCTTTTATACTTTACACATATACCGAAACAGATGGAGTTGATATTGTTGAAACTGCTGATCAAGCTGGTATGCGGAGCTGCTTCTCTTATCGCAGTCGTCCTCGCTGTATGTTTTGCAGTGAAACGGAACAAAGACAAACAATAGGAATTAGGAAAAGTTCTCAGCTAAGCTAGGGAAATGCAATGATCATAGTGATCATGAAATCGCACAATCGATTAGACCTCCTACAGATTTCTATTAATCTTTTTGGACTATTATGTTTTATGAAAATACAACATATAAATCATTATTCTAATGAGTAAATAAAGAGCTTTTTTAAATATAAAAACCACGAAGGGGCTATAGAATGGAACTTACGATCACCAGAGCACTAAGCGAACTCAAAATGTTGGATAAAAGAATCAAGCGGGCCGTAAATGAGAGCACATTCGGAGGCTTGATGATCGGAAAGAAACTGCCGAACGGATTTCGGACAACCGAAGACTTGGAAACTAGGGCGAAAGCCGATTATCAATCGGTTGAAGCCTTAATCAAAAGGCGAAATGCCATTAAGTCCGCCATTGTTGTATCCAACGCGACGACCAAAATCGAAGTGGCCGGAGTCAGGATGACCGTGGCTGAAGCCATCGAAAGAAAAACCTCCATCAGCTACGACATTCAGCTGTTGGATAAGCTGAAAGAAGTGTACGCTGATTTAGTCGACGAGGCCGACAGCGTCAATCAAAAAGTAACGGAAAGACTTGACAAACATCTGGAGACTCTTTTCGGAAAAGACGGCAAAGTAAAAGCCGCTGAAAACCAGGAAATCGTCAAATCTTTCCTCGCTGAAAATGAAGCCAAAATCATCGATCCGCTGCATCTAAAAGAGAAAATCGATTCCTTATCAAAAAAGATCGAGGACTTTGAAATGGAAGTTGACTTTGCATTGTCCGAGAGCAATACACTCACCAAAATCAAAATCGATTGACGGCCGATTGTTAGCCAACCGAAAACCGATAAAACTAAACACCTTCCGAGGGAAAGGTGACTCCCTCCTTTTATTTCATCTGCACAGCCAAAGAGACGCTGTGCCAACAATGAGATAAAAGCTCAAAGCTCAGCGTTCAGCGTTTACAGCTTAAGTATCAAAGCTCTTAACAGTTCAAAGCTTACGCCTTAAAGTTAAAAGATCGATAAAATCTGGGAGAAACGGCTGCTTGAGCATTTGTTTACCGGCTCAGTCGGTTGCCGCCCAGCAGGTTGGCTAACAATGGATATCAATAACAAAAAACGTCTATATAGACGTTTTTTTATAATATTCAATCCTTATAAACATTAATTTTTCGTTTTGTTCTTTTCTTTATATAACCAAAAATAATAAATCACCCAGCCTGCCAATATAAATAACATCCCGACCCAATACCCTTGTTCTTTCGGGACTAAAAAACTAGATATAATTGCTAATATTAAAGCCGGTACCATAATGATAAAGTATTTCTTTTTATCTAACATCACGAACACCCTTGTCATTTATTTTAAACATATATACGATATAGACGCTGTTTGGTTTCAGGGTCTCACACTGTTTATATATCATCAGGACTCAAGTCTGCAAAAACCCAAAAGCTGGCTAAAGGCTTTTGGGTTTTTGCAAAATATAATGGCCGCGGGCAGGCTTTTTAATATCTGGGCGATGTTTCATCAAGCTCTTCATAAATGTCGTCATGTTTTTAATCGGAAAGCCGGTTTCTTTCTCGATTTCAGTTTTGAGCTTAATTCCTTTCAAGCCCTCTTCATAGCGGCTTAAAATGTTTAAGGCAGCCTCACGCTGTATGGTTGTTTTTGATTGGAAAATAGTATGAGATGGAGTCTTGATGGGCGGATGTTTGTCAGCGGCATGTTGGGATTGTTTTAATTCCTCTGCTGCAGCGCTTGCCAAGTCGATCAATGAAGACTTTTTGTTAATTGCGGGATCACTCTCCCGATCCAATTCACGCAGCTTCGAATAAATGTCCTGTCGTTCTTTTCGCAATTCCCGCATCACCTGAATCTCCGCATCTCCCAGCTGTTCAAGTCTCAAACGCAACGCTTCTCTTTCGTTGAACATATCTCCCACATCCTAAAATTAAGATTCCATTATAGTTTATAGGACTTTTTTAACTTTAACAATTTATTTAAAAATAAATTCAAGAAAAGTTCTTTTTATCGTTAAAACATATATGGAATATAAAGGATGATCACGTTCACGATTCCTCTTTGGGCAGCACCGACGGCATGGCTGATATTCTTGTATCAATCGGCATATCCTTCGTCCGTCTCCTCCAAATCATATGATCATATCCCTTCCCCCAATAATCCTTCAGCACATAGTCAGGCTCGCCGAATTTCTTCTTCCATATTTTTTGTGCACCGGGATAGCCGCTGTCCAAACAAAATTCCTTCACTCCCCGATTCAGAAAGGTCAAAAACATAACGCTTAACAGCAAAGTCCCGATTCCGTGTCTTTGATAATCCGGATGGACAAATACCGTTCCTACCTCATATAAATCCTTTAAAGCCCCATCCGTACAAATATCGATCAATTCGCTGGCAGGGCCATATTCGATTGTACCGATGATTTTATTCAGACGTTGATCTGAAGCGATAAAAAAGTGCCGGCTCTTCTCATTGCTGTGTAAGTCTGCTTTCAAGTATCGCCTCTTACTTTCAATTTCACTTTCTTGATCATCAAGCAGATCTGATATCCCCTCTTTAGCAAAGGTATCCTCGACCACGATTCTGAAAAACTGATTCAGCTCTTCAACGTCGTCAATTTGCGGCCTTCTAATCTCAATCTCGTTCATTTTAAATCACTTCCTTACTCAGTGATAGTCGTTTCATTTATACCACGGAATCTTGGTTAATTTCATTTTTTCCGCGTTCTCTTCATCTCCGGTTTTCCACTCCACTTTAACTGATAGCGCATGCCCGATGACATCCTCTTCAGGCATAAAATCAAAAGTCGCGATATGATCTTCCATATAGCCTCCGCCCTCCATCTCCTCTCCGGTATATTCAGAAAGATCGTATTCTCCTCTGTCATCATACTTTTTGCCGTCTATGTATAAGGTGATTGTTTTCACGATCGTTCTTTTCGCATCTTCTTTCGCGCCATCCCAATATAAATTCAAAAAATAATTAGGCCCGATTGACGTTTTATCTGATTTCTCAATCGAAGCATGCCACAGACCGCTTTCCCCCTTTCCTTCATACACCACTTTCTTTCCGAAAATCATTGCACTGACATATCCCCCGCCAATGAAAAGCAGAATGGCGCTGATCATCAGCAGCCGTTTGAGTCCATTATTCTGTTTCATCATATCCCCCGCTTTCATCACAATAGTAGTGATGACGGTGAAAAAAGTTACGCAAAAAAGGCGCCATAAACGGCACCTTTTTAAAATCATATTTCCCCGGGATATTCAGCGCTTTTGACCAATAAATTGAATGACATGAGACAGGCCGTTGTGCCAAGCCCCTTCATGACGAACGACTTCCCCCATAAAAAAGTGGACAATACGCCAATCTGAAAAGGTTTGTAAAAATTCTTCCGGTGTATATAAAAGCTCCGGATCCTGCGGCCCGCCGCTTTTGTAAGGAATTTGGTGCGTCGAATACACTTCCGTCACGAAAAATCCCCCCGGCTTCACGGCTTCTTTTACTCCAAGAAGCGTTTTTCGGCGCAGCTCTTCTGGAAAATGTCCGAAAATACATACAATCTCGTCCCACTGCCCTTGGTTCCAAGACGCTTCATTTAAGTCAACAAGCTCTGTCTTTACTGATACATGACGTGTTTCGGCAAGCTTTTTCGTTTTCTCCAACCCTGATTCGGCATAATCCCATGACGTGACGTTCATCCCTTGTTCTGCTAAAAAAACCGCATTGCGCCCCTCGCCTTCTGCGATGGCTAAAGCATCGCCCGACAATTGAAGTTTTTTCTGCGAATCTGCCAAAAACGCATTCGGTTCCGTTCCATACACATAGTTCTCATCTTGAAAGCGCTCGTGCCAAAAGTTCATCGTTTTTGTTCTCCTTTTTTTAGAAGCTTTCATATCAATGATATACCCGTTTCTTTTAGATGATGCATCTCATTTTCGCTTCGCAGTCAAACTCGATACTCTCCTTCGAATTAACCCTTATCATTTGTTCGCAAATGAACAATAATCATGATGACGCCTAAAATGAGAAGCAATACAGGATAAAACAATACAGATGATTGAAAATAAACCGAAGCTTCACTATTGCCATCTGCATCAATTATATAATGAGGAAAAGCAACAGATAACACCTGTAAGAAAAACAGCGTTAATAGACCCAGCAAAATTGAAACAAATCCGGAAACAAAGTACATAAAAAAACCTCCTATTAGCCCATTTTGAAAATTGCCAGCTTTTTAATAAATTAAAGAAATTATCCCTCATGAAGCTGCTTTAATTTTTTTCGGATGAAAGAAATCGTATCTAATGCCAGTTTTTTGCGACAAAGAACAATTCCGGCATGGCCGCAATTGTAGAGATGTCTTTCGGGTTTCCCCCAGCTTTCCCACAACTTATCAGCATCCTCTAAGTGAACATATTGGTCATGAACGGCGGAAATCAGCAAAATGTTATCTTTGTTAACTTTCGGCACAGCTTGGCTGGGATCTGTAATTTCCCAATATGTTTTTAAATCTTCATATGTCACACCATGCTGTTCCAATTCTTCTCTTATGAATTTACCCGGGACGGTATTCCATATCGAGTAAGAAAGACGATTCGCATAAAATATCGATACCACGATGTCGATTTCAGTCTCAAGGGCAGCCATTAAATTTGTAATCCACCCGCCTAAACTGACGCCCACTATAATAACAGGACCGGTTTTATTTGCTTTGATCCAGTGAATGAGCGCCCGTAAATCGACGACAGCTTGTCTTGTTGATTCAACTGTACGATTCAAATTCGCACTTATCATCAATTCACCGCTGTAAAGCGAATGTTCCGGCTCTCTTTCAAAATGATACGGAAGAGAAAAGTAGTACATGTTCCAGCCTAAATCGTTCATCATACGCTCATGAAATATCTTTTTTATTCTGCCGTATGAATCCATTCGCCAGCCGTGTACAAAAATAACATTAGGTTGATCTATATCATTCTTATTTAAAAAAACCTCGCCTTTTAAACTATCATTGACAGTATCCCCGGATGGAATGATAGATTCATAGCTGAAATGTCCAGCCAAATAGTTTTTTCTCGCTTCATGAAGAATAAAAGAGACATCAGCCGCTTTTGCTTGATAGAATTCGTCCCTGTCAATCGGACTCAATGAAAAAGCGGAAAAATGTTTTTCTTTACTTCTTTTCCTGTGCAAATCATATAACGCTAAACGATCGATCAACTTTGCAAAAAACACTTTTTGCCCTCCTGATTGGTATAAGTAATGGTGATTCTTTTCATTGAAGAATGTTTGGCCAAGTCCTTCATCGAGCATTGGCCAGCTAACCGGTCTCATTTCCCGATTAATTATTCAAAGCTGTCTTCATCTGTTTTGTTTATTTGTTGTCACTCAGAAGGGGCGTAAAGAAATGCTATTATATTTGTTCTAAAAATGCCAATAGTTCTGAATCATTAATTTCAAAAATTAAAAATTGGATATAATCGATTTTGTTCGTATCTGGGAAAAGAAAAGGATTTATCGTAAATTTCGTGGCGGATTTCCCTAACATGCCTGCAATGCGCAGAGCGATGTCTACATTTTCAAAATCAATATTAAAGGCTGCAAACTCTTGATTCACATAATAATTTCTTATTTTTGTATCTTTTGGGTTTGGTGGGTTTGACGCGCAATTAAGAAATGTCCTTAGTTTTTCCGGATCGAAATTCATCAATAGTCCCCTCCAAAGTATAGTGGATGCAACTTTCATGTAGAGTAAGGCCATTGCTTACGGTCCTTAACGATATGCCATACAAATTGTTAAGATTAAAGCAATTGGATACAAAACCGATGCTAATCTCTGCTTCTTTTCATCAATATGAATGAAGTTTTTACGAGATAAAAAATTGCGAATTTCAGGTAAGAATATCAAAATAACTTGTGACAAGAAAGACAGCTTTTGCATTAGGGTAAGCGGGCTAAACGTAAACCCGAATCCTGCATTACCTCCTATCGTTGACCAATACATATAAAAATTAAGGAAAGGTATGACGAAGCAAAATATAAGTCTATATTGATTAATATAATCATCGTATTTTTCAGCATTCATGCCTTTAGAAGAAAATCTAAATCCATAGATGAAAAGAAAAAGTGTCCCGATACTTAATATCGGCTGCTTGATAAAATACGCGAATACAAAAGCTATTAAAAACATAATTTACTCCTTTGTAACCATTGTTAATCATCACCATTATACAGGACGAAATGATGAAAACAGCAAAACCTGCACGAGATAATATCAAATCATCTTTCCATTTTTAAATTCTAGGACAACCTTTTCTCATCATCTCCCTACAATCTTTTTCCATACCGAACGTAAGTTACTCTTCTCAGCTGCGGTAAAGTCGGTGTTTAATTTGAATTCAAACTTTTCATTCATGTGTCTCGGTATGACATGAAAATGCAGGTGTTTAATATCTTGCTGAGCAAAATGACCGTTGTCTGAGAGATCGTGTAATAATATGATCCAGTCTTTCAATATGCTTATTTGGTATGATTAATGTATGGCCACTTGTAACAGGGTTTATATCAAGAAATGCTGTTACATCGTCATTTTTATAAACCTCATAACTTGAAATTTTTTGACTAACGATTTCACAAAATATACATTTGTCCATTTCACTATTCATACTTTGTTAAGTGTCCCTCTCTTTCTGAAGTTTTTTCGGATGCACAAACTCACAACTCGTTAAGATCCTTTATAAACTAGAGATATTTGAAAAATGATCTAGCTCATGTTTAATCCGAAATTCGAAATGATTACCTTCCTTTATTAATCCAAAGATATTTTCCCTGCATGTTAAAATAGAGAAAGAAACCGAACTTTATTAATCGGTCTCTTTAATATTGATTTCTTTTTCTTATAAACATTCCCAAAATACACCCAACAATTGCCGCTGCAACATTGAGTATAAGTTTATTCTCCAGGGATAAATTTTTGGAAGGATACTCAATATAAAAAGTCACTAAAAATACGGCAATACCCGCGAAAACTGGCGGCAAAAATCTAATAAAAATCTCCCCTTCTGATAATTTTTCATTGCTTCGAATTCTTTCATTCAATCTAATCATTTGTCGGCAGCTTTGCATGCTACCTTATTTTATATACAGATAATAACATATCAACCTATATATAGATACAGTTCGATTGATACATGAGATATTTCCTTAAGACAGCGTTTGGAGTGCGATTGAAAATCAGAAATTCTTATTGCCCAGTAATGATCGATATAGTTAAAGATCTGCGGTTTTTTTAACTTCATTAATATCACTATAATTTTAAGGAGTCAGTTGGATGTTTATAAAATATAATGAATATGATTTACTAGAACTTTTTGAGAGTGAGCCAGCCAGTATAGCTGATGATCCAGAGGCTGGCGATTTTATTTACACTTATAAAGATAATCAAAACTTCAAGTTAATTTTGACGCTGGATGTTTATCAACTAACTTGTAGCCTGGATATAACCTATAAAGATTTCGCGGTATTTACTGGTGTTTTTCAAAACGTAACTAGCATTAAGAGAGTTGAAAATTTCATGGTTGTAAGTATTGGAGAAGAAGAGAGAATAAAAGTAAAATTCACTAAGCAAGTTGGAGTAGAATTACTTTAAGCTTTTAAGTTGTGTTGAAAAATAACTTTCTTGGCGGGATGAGATTGCATTTATCGAGTGCTGTTATTTATCTTCGCCCTTTCTTTAGACTCTCCTTTGTAAAAGAACTTATAAAAACGTCTTTAACTTAATAAAACGATATCTCCTCATAGTCAATATCATTGATGAGCTGTCCAATCGTTGCAATGCGTTCATCTTCTAATTGTTTAATAAACTTCATATAATATGTTTCCCACTCGCTCTTTGCTTCAACGCAGTCAGCAACAATGTCAATGAAATTGAGAATTCCCCCTCTTAATTCTTCATAAAATACAATTTTCGCAAAAATGGCCAATTCAAAATTCCCAAACGTAGCAAAAAGTGCGTCATATTCGTCGTCAAACAGACATCCCGAATTTAGCAAATCCAAATAATCATGCAGTGAAACAAAATGATCGCGGATCAGCGATATTTTTTCTGCTGTGTTTTCTCTTTCCATGATGCAATCCACCAATTTCCGCATTTCAATATCACTCATGCGATCATTTTCATTTAACATTAACGCTATTGGTTTTTCTCTCTCTTCAATTTCTGTGATGATCAACATTTTGAAGCCATCAATTTCCGCAGCGTTATTTACCCTTTGAATAAATTCATTGCGATACAAATTGATATAATCAGTAATCGTTTGATCTGTCTTTAAATCCCGCTGTAACCGATCAAATGCTTCGTTAATCAAGTTTGCCCTTTTATCAGCATGGCAATCACTTAACAACCGACTCAACCTGTCATATTGAACTTCAGAAATTCTGACTTGATTGGCTTCGCCCCCGGATAGCAGTGAAAAAACAGCATTGGTTATCATTAACTCAAAAATATTAAAAAGTTCTATGCGATAATTAAAGCGGCATATTCTCCCGAAGTTTGTCAAGATATACATTAAATCGTGATGGTTAAAAAAGTGACAGAATCTCGTTTCTATCAGCAGTCGCTCTAAATACTGTTTAATATAAAAAACACCTTGCAGTTCCATGTTGTCAATGGCTAAAGGATAGTCAATGCTCGCCATCGTATTTTGAGCTTCAAAAATAATATTATAATGATTCATAAATACAGGTAACGATTCGTCAATGGTTAAATTATAAGCATCAACAGGCACATCTAATTTTAATTTTTTTACGTCTTGATACAATTGTTTAGCTTCTTCAAAATAACAGTGAAGTAATTCGACACCTTTGGTATATATATTTTTTATACTATCAGAACGTAAATGTACTATAATCTCTTCAGGTTTCTCAAAATGGAGAGCATAGGCATCTATTGCATACATGAGGGAAACCATAATCCCTTCCGCCGTTTCTGTAGTAACCGACGTACTTTCCCCTTTGGTATACTGGCCTATCAATCGTTGCAGGATTTGCATAATCTCTACCTGTATCTTGTAAGCTTTTTCGCTGGTAATAACCCCAACCCTTTGGCCTTCCTTTAGAAGCGACAACATATATTGGCTTTGCTTTAACTTTGATTTATCAATCGTAAAATTTGAAACCAAATCATAGCGATTTAAAGTATTTTCTTGTCCCATGTTATTCATCACCTTTATATAAAGACTCACTTCTCATCGTATTTCTTCTGAAACTCTCCGCGAGTTCCTCCATTTTACTTCTTAATAACTCTAAAGACCCCGCAGAAGGCCCGTTAAAACACTCCATCATCTGATGAATCAGTTTCATGTCACCTATCTTATCTTCTGTTTCATTTCTGAGATAATAAAAAATCTCCTGAAGCTCGATTAACGTTTCGACATCATGATCCTCATCCATATAGGGCGAAGCAGCAAACACCTCAATTAATTCCTTTAGTACTTCAATCCCCAGCTCTATACGTCCATGATCATGAAGCACTTTATTTCTATAAACGATTAATGTTTTGATATCGCTGGGTGTTAAGATCAAGCCATGCTCTTTTGTTTTTTCATTTAATTCAAGCAGTTCCATCATAGGTTTTGATTGAGGGGATAATTGAATGGAATTCAAAAAACGAGATAAGTTCATAACCTCTCTTCCTTTCAAAAGCATCTTTTTTTAAAAAAACATTGACTTTTCATTTCTTGTGTGTTATAATAAAATTGTTTTACTTTTTATTAACATTCATTAATTTATTCTATTTACTTACATATGTCAATAGTTGTTTTTCAGCAGCATTGTTTTTTTCCCTCTTAAATCAGCTTTTTACTCCTCAAGACCAATTCACCTCAACAGATTTCTTTCAAAATTTTTATCTACGTATACTTCATTCTGTTAAAATTGTTGTATTACTTAACTTTTCTAATTTTTTTAATCTTTTGTCTTAGACCCGTAAATACCATCAGTAGACGGTCCCGCTGCTTTCTGGACGTGTAGCCGACTATACCTTGCTCTCTTAGGGCTAAAGAACAGCCAACGTTTCCTGAACTTGGACGTACAGCCGCTCCTTTCATTTCATGCATTTGTCACTTTAAAGATGCCGGCCAACAGCGTGTTGGATGATCTCTTTCCATTTGTACTAACTTTTTTCAAACTAAAAAGGCTGCAGCTTGCAACCTCATTTTGTTAACCTTTTTGTTTCAATGCCTCTTTCTGTTCTGGATATGATAGGTTTTCATTTCGTTTTCGACAACAAAAGAAATAAAGACATTTCAATAAGGAACTCATACTAGAGAGTAAGTGAATGCCAGTGTTCATAGTGAGAACTTCGAAGGAACTATAATGTCCGAGTTGAAAACAAACGGTTTTGTTCTTCAGTCAAAGAATGAAATAAAGATGCTTATTTCATCGACATCTCAATCCTAAATGTGGTAAAATAGATGACAATGTTAACCATAAAAAGGAGGATTATGTGTATATGAGTATTATTATTTTGGCCTCCATACTTTTATGGAGTACATTAATCTATGAATTAAGTAAATCTCCAAAAAAGCAAAACAACCGAAAAATTGTATCTTTGATATCTTTGGGCTCTTTATCAACCTTAGTTATTACTATTTCGCTTTTTCAAAACCTCCCGTTTTAAAAATTGTTTATAACTAAATCGATCGTATATGTCGTCGGCGTGGTATTGCTATAAAAAAATCCTTCTTGCAAGAAGGATTTTTTATTCATTATTCTCTTCTTTATTATCCAATTCTGGAAAATCCTCAATCATTGATCGAATATCTTCAACAAATTCTTTCTCTGTATATTGACCATCCGCGTGTTTTAGATTATCCAATTTTCCGCAAATAATCTTCAGGATTCCCTTTGCGTGCTCTTCTTTAAGGCCGTTTACTTTGTTTATATTCCTATCCAACTCAAGCATTCAAAAGTTTCCTCCCTCAGCTTATTGTTCACCCTAATATAACATGTCCACCCAACTTAGTATTTAGTTCTTTAGGTCACTTTTGCCGTGGCATTCCAAGCTGACCACACTTTGCGTCTAACACACGTGGTTTTGCTCTTGGAATACAGGTGCTGACATGAAATATATCAAGGAAAGCAACTGATGTTTAATCCCATATCAGTAAGAAACTCGACCAAGATATAATCGAAGATTACGAGGATTATCTCTCATCGATTATGAAGTTAGATTAGAAACTTCAAATTTTTTGGTCACCAAATCTTTTGACCAAAAATCAAAAACCCCCTGACACCACTGGTGCCAAGGGATTCCTAAATTAATACTGAGACATATACTGCTCGCGCTCCCAAGGATGAACTTGTGTGCGGAACATATCCCATTCGATTTCTTTTGCTTCGACGAAGTGTTCGAATAGGTGGTCGCCGAGGGCTTTGACCATGACTTCGTTTGATTTGAATTCTTCGAGAGCGTCTGCGAGTGTCGCAGGAAGGTCGACGATTCCGTTTTCGAGGCGCTCTTCTTTTGTCATCACATAGATGTTGCGGTCGATCGGAGCCGGTGCTTCGAGCTTGTTTTTGATGCCGTCAAGTCCTGCTGCAAGAAGTACGCTCAAAGCAAGGTACGGGTTCGCAGAAGGGTCTACGCTTCTGACTTCTACGCGCGTGCTGATGCCGCGGGAAGCCGGGATACGGATCAACGGGCTTCTGTTTTGCGCGCTCCATGCCACATAGCAAGGTGCTTCATAGCCTGGAACTAGGCGCTTGTAAGAGTTGACAGTCGGGTTTGTCACGGCTGTAAAGCTTGTTGCGTGCTTGACGATGCCGGCGATGAATTGCTTTGCCGTTTCACTCAGCTGAAGGTCAGCGTCTTTGTCAAAGAAGGCGTTGGCGCCGTTTCGGAAGAGTGATAGATTGCAGTGCATGCCTGATCCGTTTACGCCGAACAACGGTTTTGGCATGAATGTTGCGTGCAGGCCGTGTTTGCGCGCGATTGTTTTAACAACGAGCTTGAACGTTTGGATATCATCGCAAGCGCGGATGGCTCCGGCGTATTTGAAGTCGATTTCGTGCTGTCCAGGTGCAACTTCGTGGTGAGACGCTTCGATTTCAAAGCCCATTTCTTCGAGCTCAAGTACGATGTCGCGGCGGCAGTTTTCGCCAAGGTCAGTCGGCGCAAGGTCGAAGTATCCGCCTTTATCGTTCAGTTCAAGCGTAGGCTCGCCTTTTTCGTCAAGCTTGAACAGGAAGAATTCCGGCTCCGGTCCAAGATTGAAATCTGAGAAGCCCATGTCTTCCATTTCTTTCAAAATGCGCTTCAAGTTATTGCGCGGGTCGCCTTGAAACGGCGTGCCGTCCGGATTATAAATATCGCAAATGAAGCGGGCTACTTTACCTTTTTCGGCGGTCCATGGGAAAATCACAAATGTATCTAAGTCAGGGTATAAGTACATATCGGATTCTTCAATGCGGACGAATCCTTCGATTGAAGAGCCGTCGAACATAACCTTGTTATCAAGTGCTTTTTCCAGCTGGCTCACAGGAATTTCAACGTTTTTAATCGTTCCAAGAATGTCTGTAAACTGAAGGCGAATATATTTTACATTCTCCTCATTTACTAGTTTAACAATGTCGTCTCTTGTATACTTTGCCATTCGTAAAACTCCTCCTCTAAAAGGTAAATGTATATAGCAATACAGTTGCTAACAAATTAATGAAAAAACCTGGACATGTCTCCCTGGCGGAATGTCGTCCCTCTTTGGAAACGGCCTGCTTGGATAAGCTCGTTTTTCAGCAGTTTTCTCAGTTCTTCATCCGACAAGTTGTGTTTCTCTGCTTTTTTCGGCTTGTCTTGTTTGTCTTCTTTTTGTTCGTTTTCTGTTTTGGCGAAAATTTGTTTGATCCCCGCCATGTTTACACCTTGTTCGATCAAATCTTTAATTTCGAGAAGCTTATCTACATCATGGAATGAAAATAAACGTCTGTTCCCTTCGCTTCTTGCAGGAAATACCAGTCCATTTTCCTCATAATACCGAATTTGTCTTGCGGACAGTTCGGTCAGCTGCATGACGATACCTATCGGAAATAAGGGCATTGAGCGGCGAATTTTATCACTCATCTCAATTTCCTCCTTTTCTTATATAAATTTATTATATGTGATGTTATATAATGTGTCAACACGATGTAAGGATTCTTTACATGGAAATATTCTTTATTTTCTTTACATTAATCCCTGCTTCATGAGCGCATCCACAGCACTGCATATCGCATTCTTCACATGGGAATAGGTTAAACCGCCTTGGACATATGCCACATAAGGCGGTCTTATAGGGCCATCCGCTGATAGTTCAATGCTTGCTCCCTGTACAAAAGTGCCGGCCGCCATAATAACATCGTCTTCATAGCCCGGCATATAGCTCGGATATGGTGTCACATGGGCGTTGACAGGAGAAGCGTACTGAATCGCCTGACAAAACGCGATCATCTGCTCCGGAGTGGAAAATTCGACAGACTGGATCAAATCGGTCCGCTTGCTGTCCCACGAAGGATTCGTCCGAAAGCCGAGCTTTTCGAGAAAGCGGGCTGTGAACACGGCTCCTTTTAATGCCTGGGAGACGACATGCGGCGCAAGGAAAAAGCCCTGGTACATCTCCTGAAGGGTGTACAACGACGCACCAGCTTCACTGCCGATTCCCGGTGATGTCATTCTGTAGGAGCAGGCTTTCACCCATTTTTCCTTGCCGGCGATATAGCCGCCTGTTTTGGCGAGGCCGCCTCCCGGGTTTTTAATCAGCGAGCCTGCCATCAGATCCGCTCCAACATGGCACGGCTCACGTTCTTCTACAAATTCGCCGTAGCAGTTGTCGACGAAAACGATGATGTTTTCGTTTATTTCTTTAACAAAGCGAATCATCTTCTCAATCTCATCAATTGTAAAAGACGGACGATCGGCGTATCCTTTTGAGCGCTGGATTCCGACGACCTTTGTCTGCGGTGTGACGGAAGCTGCCACGCGGTCAAAATCAACGGCTCCCTCTTCTGTCAGCTCAACATGGCTGTATCCGATTTGGAAATCCTTCAAAGACCCCGAGTTTTCCTCACCTCTGACGCCGACGATCTCTTCAAGGGTATCGTACGGTTTGCCGGTGATGTAAAGAAGTTCATCCCCCGGGCGGAGAACGCCGAATAAAGCAATTGATATCGCATGGGTTCCCGAAATGATCTGCGGTCTGACAAGGGCCGCTTCACCGCCGAAGACGTCGGCATAGACTTTTTCCAGCGTATCGCGGCCGATGTCATCGTATCCGTAGCCAGTCGATGGTGTGAAATGCGTGTCCGATACTTTGTGCTTTCTGTAGCTTTCAAGCACCCTCCACTCATTTCGTTCACTGATTTCATCAATTGTTTTATGGATCTGAGCGATATCGGTTTCAGCCTCCACCGCCGTTTTCTTTAGTAGCTCTCCGTGTTTTAATGTCTCAAACATGTTCTACAGTGTCCTTTCCTACATATACTTCTTCAGCTCTCCCAAAATGTTTTGGTCAGGGAGAATATATCCTTCTACTTCATATACTTCGCGATCTTCGTCAAAAACAGTGCTGTTCGCCATTGTCTCAGACTTGATTCTCGACAATAGCCTTCCTTCTGAAGCGGGGATCCTTACATCATACGGAATGAGCAGCTCCTTTTTCAGATAGTCTTCAACCGCCTGCTTAAACAGCGGCAGGTCTCCGTCTATTTTGGCGCTCGTCATGATATGCCCTCTCCCTGAAGAAGGGATGAAATCCGGCCGCTTCCAGTCTCTTTTATTATAGACGGTTAAAACGGGAATATCGTCGGCTTCAAGTTCTTCAAGAAGGCGCTTGACCGTCGCTTCGTGGCCCTCGTAGTCTTCGTGTGAAGAATCGATCATATGAAGAATCAGATCGGCTTCTTTTACCTCTTCGAGCGTCGATCTGAAAGCCGCGATCAAAGTCGTCGGCAGATCCTGAATAAACCCGACCGTATCCGAGAGCAGCACGCTGTATCCGCTCGGCAGCGTCATTTTGCGGGTCATCGGGTCAAGTGTGGCAAACAGCAGGTTTTCTTCATAGCTGTCGGCGTCTGTAAGCCTGTTAAACCATGTCGATTTCCCTGCATTGGTATAGCCGACGAGCGCGATTTGCAGTACGCCGTTTTTCTTTCTTCTTTCTCTGTATCTGCTTCTGTGGCGAATGACGGTAGACAGCTGCACATTGATTTCATGAATCCGGTTTCTGATATGGCGCCGGTCGGTTTCCAGCTTTGTCTCCCCTGGGCCTCTTGTTCCGATTCCGCCGCCTTGCCTTGACAGGTTGATTCCCTGGCCGCTTAACCGCGGGAGGGCGTATTGCAGCTGCGCCAACTCAATTTGCAGCTTTCCTTCCCTTGTCCGCGCACGTTTGGCGAAAATATCGAGGATCAACTGCGTCCTATCGATAATTTTCACGTCAAGTGTTGTGACAAGCGCTTTCAGCTGACTCGGCGACAATTCGTCATTAAAAATTAAAACATCGGGCGACAGCTCTTCACAGAGCACCGCCAATTCATCTACTTTTCCTTTTCCGATATATGTAGCAGCATCCACACGGTTCCGCTTCTGCGTGACCGTGGAAACAACCGTTCCATCGGCCGTTTTCGTCAGCGCGGCGAGCTCTTCCATCGAGTATGAAAAACGCTCATCAGACACGTGCGGAAGCTGGCATCCGACTAATATGGCTTTCTCTTTCATGACGTCCTGTCCGTTCAAGTGATCATGTTCCTTTCTTAACGTTAGTCAATAAGCAGTACTATCATAACAAACGAAGGGAGCGGTTGCCAGAAATCCTCGAAAATAAAAAAAGAACGCGCCATTATACGTGCGGCGCGTCTTCCTTCAAGTCGAGATCCTGGCTTTTGATGGTTATCAGGTCATTCTTTAAATAGCAGTCCCCCATCAGCAGTCTCATCGCCTGCGAGCGGATGGATTTTTCGATCAGGTTGCGGACGAAGCGGCCATTGCTGAACTTCGCGGGGCTGACCGTGCTTTTGACGGCCATCAGATGGTCTTTCAGCTTCCATTCGGCCTCAGGGCTGAACTGATACTCCCTTTCCGCCATCATCCGTTTCGCAATGTCCATCAGCTGGCTGACTGAGTAATCGGGAAAATCGATGCTGATCGGAAACCTTGACTGAAGGCCCGGGTTTAATGAAAGAAAATGATCCATTTCCCGCGAATATCCGGCGAGGATTAAAATAAATTCGTTGCGCTTATCTTCCATATGCTTGACTAATGTATCAATTGCCTCCTTGCCGAAGTCTTTTTCTCCGCCTCTAGCAAGGGAATAGGCTTCATCAATGAACAGGATCCCGCCCATCGCTTTTTTGATTAAATCCCTCGTTTTTTGCGCCGTATGACCAATGTACTCACCGACGAGATCGGCGCGCTCCGCCTCGATCAGATGGCCTTTTGAGAGAACATTCATTTCGTAAAAAAGCCTGCCGATCAGCCTGGCGACGGTCGTTTTTCCGGTTCCCGGATTTCCTTTGAACATCATGTGAAGCGCCTGTTTTCCGGCTTTAAGGCCTTGTTCTTCGCGCTTTTTATTGACGAAAATCCAGGCGTAGATTTCCTTAATATTGCGCTTCATTTCCTCCATCCCGACCAGCGTGTTCATTTCCCTTTCAATTTCCTTCAGAATGCTGTGTTTGGCTTCATTTTTTTGCAGTGCGGCCTGATATTCGGCTTCAGCCTCTGAATTGGCCAAAACCTGCTTTTGACCGTTCAGTATGATATTGATTTGTCCGTTGTTTTTATAAGTAACAGCCCTTTCCAACACACTCACCTCACCATTCTCTCTTTATATCCTATTCATGGCGCGCTTAAGCCGTGACAGACGCCCACATGACTAGCGCATTCCGATGTTTTTTGAGAAGGACGGGGCAGGTCTTGTTGAAACCTGCGCTTTCCCGAGAAATACTTTATTTCTTATTGTATTCAGGTAAGCTGTGCGGACAAACCAATTTTTTATTTCTGTTTACCTTTTTGGTGGATGCTTAACGGGTTGACATGTTAGATCGGAAGAAAATGATGAATGATGAGGACCTTTGGGAAATGGAGCCAATCCGTCTGAAGATGTGCTGCGGCTGTTGCTCGGCTCAGTTCTTTCATCTTCTCTTTGTTAGCTTTTGATTGAGTAAATCCGAAGTGATGAAATGCGTGGCAATTAACACATATTAAATCAAGTTCAATTACTTTTACTACAGATTAGCAACAGGATGACAATTGTTTATTATTATTAGTTTTAATCTAGTGAAACAATTAATTATTGAGATTTAAGTATTAACTTTCATTATATCTTTAAGCTTTTTAATATCTAGATAAAACGATGGTTTTTATTCGCATTCATTGTATTCAAGATATAAGTTAAGCCATTCTTCTTCCTCTGGGAATGGCTCCTTATTTGTCCGATACCACCCATTAAAATATGCTACCAAATGCATCATTATCTCTTCTGCTCGTCCTTTAGAATCCATTCCTAATTGAGTAAAACCATTTTTACTGCTTAATGGATCTTTATCTCCTGGTTTATCGAAATGAACAAGAGCTATATAATATCTTCTGAGTCTGTACCAAAAGGTAATACTTCCCCCGGAATGGTCTCCAAAATGCATTACATCTACCTTCGGCTTAAAGCCTCTTAATCTTAAATAATCAGCGATTTCTTCAGCACCAAATTCTTGATCTATTTGCCCTCTTTCTTTGAGTACCAAAATTAACCCCTCTCTACGTAAAATGATTATTAGAGCTAAAATTCATCAACTATTAAATTTAAAGCAATAAACAACAGAACAATTGCTATTACAATAATTGTTTCGATAGTATAGGTTTTGTGATTTTTCTTCTTTTTCATTTCCTCCCTATATTTTTCTTGAAGCTCTTTCCTCTTCTCATCCATTTTCATTATTAGGCTCCCCTTTCGCCAAAACCAAAGTATGAACCTATTTTCGAGTCGTCTAAACAATGGGTACTTAAGAAACTAAAACGTAAGACATACGAAACCTGTGTTTTGGTTCCATTATACAACAAAGGAAAGAATTATTGGCCAAAATGAGAAACAAATAATATGATTCCTATCCCTGCGCTCATCGCACCAAAAAGATTAAATCATCGTAAAGTCGAAACTTATATCTGAAGGTGATTTAATGGAGAAAGAGTTTGAAACAAAAGGATATGACACATCCACTGTGTACGATTATTAAGTGTATCCTGATGTACATTACGGCCGCTGCGACAATTGCGACTATACGCTGTTCAAGAGCTCTGTTAAAGACGTATATTCCTGCGTGAATGTCGACGCTGCGGGATGAAGAAGGGCATTTAGCCTCTCTTCTTCAGCTGCCCGGTTTAGGTTAAAATGCTTCTTAAGATACTTTGCCTTTATCTAAACGTCTTTTATTCACTCGGCACCTTCTGGAGATCCTTTTTTAATTTAATAGCTGATGCATCAATAAAGTGTAACGATGAGGTAATATCGTCCAAAGCACTTGCATTCGAATCTTCATATGCTTCCGGTAACTTATCATATATATTTTGGAAACTAGAAACCATTGAATCATAATCAACGCAAACATCCCTGAATCGATCAGAAGGACATGAAAAACCTTCACTTGTCTTAATAATAGAGAACATTGTAATAACAGTGTCCTGTTTGACTGTTCAATGTTTTTGCTGTTACCTTGAGGTTCATTTAGAACTTCTAAGCATCTAAAACAGTTCCCATACTTTCAGTTAGTTGTTTGATACTTTCTTTGTAAGACTTTTCTTAACTTGTGAGGCTGTTTTCTTCTGTGCTTACAGTTTCCTGGTCGTCTGACGATTCATTTTCTTTACTTGTTTGGCTACATGCTGCTAAAATGAGTAGCCATGTTTAATAGAATAAAGTAACTAAAGTGATGTCTTTTCAAGTTTGTTCTCCTCTTCCAGTTTGTTATTTGACTGGAAACAGATATCTTACATATATTTCAATATTACCGTCTTTATATACAGCAATTTTTTCATTATCCTACTCAATCTTTTGGATAAGGTTTTTAGCATCTTTGTTTTTCCTTGGTATGCTCGATGCTACAATATAAAAAATGCAAAGTTAAAAAGTGGATATGGAACAAACATGCTAATACAATAAAAGACTATAACGGGCATAAAAATTGCTGTAATTATCTTCCCAAAGTTTCCATACAATACCCGTTCGCCGTTTTCATTGTATTCATCAGCAGTTGCTAAATTTAGGATCGATCGATAAGCTTGATAAAGGAACGCTAATCCAAACATTTTTCCAAGAAAATCAGAAATCGGAATGTCTAGCAAACTAAAAAGTGCAGCAACAACAATAAACCCTAAGATTAGCTGCCATCCTTGTTTAGTCCACCACATCACGTATAATTCTCCTTAAAATGTTTTAGCCCCTATTCAGTTCGTTTTATTCAAAATTAAAACTTGCAACTAATAAAGAAATGTGCAGTGAATGGATATTTGTTGCAGCATTTCATTTCCTTAGCTGTGTCCTTTTTAATATTATAATTTTTCATAATAATAAGCTTTGACCCAATGATAGTTTCTACCCTTATGTTCACACCATTCAACAAATCTCTTTGATTGTTCTTCCGTAAACATCACCCAGTCATTCAATAGATCTTGATAATAGTTAAGTGCCTCGTTATTGTTTTTTCTTGTTTGTTGACATTCTACCTTGTTGTTTAACTGCCGGGACTTAGCAAGAAGTGCTGTGTCTTCTTTAATATCGCCAAGATATAAATCTTCAGAGATATGATGAAATGAATACCAAAGGGCGTTCAAGTTAATATCAATTAGCGTTAATAAGGATAGTTGTTCATTCCTGCCACCATATCTAAGTGCATTGTTTAAGTAATCAATACGGTTTTCAGTATTTAAAAACACCCCATACCACCTATATGGTCTTGGATCTTCGGGATTACTCTTCATCCATTTCTCAAGTAAAGGCTTTAAAAGTTCCTTTTCCAATGGATGAACGAGTACATGGTGAATATCATCTGATGTTTCAAATAAAGCAAACAGCCAACAAGCAAAATTTTGTTGTGCATTATCATCCCATTTCTTTATCTCTTCAATAAAGGAAGATAATGCTTTAAAAGATTCCTTTCGTAACCCTTTTTCTTTGAGGGAACAAAACTTTTTAAATAATGGATACTCATCCAATCTGTCATTTTTTAAGATATTAGTTAAGACATTTACCATTGTTTACATCTCTCTTTATTCGGATAAATTCGTCATTTTATTCTAAACCATGTAACCCGATTCCCATTTAAAAAAACCTCCAAGTCTTATTTCAGATAACAAAGATCCGATTTCAAACTCGAAGGTGTTTTTTATTTGTCTCATCTTGCGGGGCAGTCTCCTCGTCATTAGTTTTTTGAACGCGAGCGTGAATATGCGGCGTTCTCACTGTGTTATATTGAGGCGCCTTATCTTATGTACGTGACATTCGATTTCTGTCTAGATAAGCAGTGCCGCTCCATTAATCCCTTCTACACTGACATAACACAGAAAGGGAAAATTAAATTTCTTATCTTTTATTAGATTTAAAACCTTTTGACACCATGTTTTTTCTTCTTTAGCCAGTCTGAATTTGCGATCAATCAAGAGATAACGGCCAAAGTTTTTTGACATGCTATCTGAGTCCTTGTTTTTTTCTAGCTCCGCCATTTTTTTCAATTGGGTATCAATTGTTTTTTCTAAATTTCTGATTCGATCCTGAATTAATTTTAGAGAATCTTCCTCTTCCAACAGCCAAATCGAATATACTTTAATAAGAAATTCGTCCCTATTTATTGGATCTGCAGGAGATACGGCGATCCAATCTTCTAACGCTTCTTTCCCCTTTTCTGTAATGGAATAAATTTTTTTATCAGGTTTCCCTATTTGCTCTACATGCTCGTATTCAAGAAATTCTTCTTGTTTCATTTTATTTAGCAAAGGATATATTTGACTATGTTTTGCCGGCCACACTACCTCGAGGTACTGAACTAACTCATATCCTGAACAAGGTTTTCTGCCGAGAACACTTAGAATGGCATATCCTAAAGTATTTATATCATTCACCTCAATCTTAACGGCGGTTACTTTATACTATTTTTAAATCCAAAGGTTAAACAAGCCCTCATTAATACCCAAGTTATACATATAGTATACACCAAAAACAGCACTTATTACACCCGTCGTTATCCCTAGTGTTCCGCTGATTGCCCCTCGCTTCTTACTCAGCACAAAGGGAATTCCAATGATTGTTGTATAGAAAAGCATACCAATAACTGTTCCGGCGCCGAATATAAGAATATATATTGCCGCTTCCCCCACACTCTTTACGGTACTTATCGTTAATAAGACCATAGCTCCGCTTCCTGCAAGACCATGAACTAAACCGATGAATGTTGATCTTAAGTATGTTACCTTTTTATGGCGGTGTTTATGGTCACCGCTGCTTTGATGGGTGTGGAGATGTTGATGCGTATGTACATGGCTATTCTTGAAAGAAAGTATCGTTTTAACCCCTAAATAAACAAGCATAATTCCTACTAAAAATTCTAAGGACATCGACCACTTTTCTGATATTTGCCCCTTCATTACAATGACAATGATTCCAACTA
This sequence comes from Bacillus sp. B19-2, assembly GCF_022832475.1. Lineage (NCBI taxonomy): Bacteria > Bacillati > Bacillota > Bacilli > Caryophanales > Bacillaceae > Bacillus > Bacillus sp. B19-2. The sequence continues at coordinate 957,285 of NZ_JALHKQ010000001.1, read as the reverse complement.
TAAATAATGTTACCGTATGGCCTATGCCCCAAAATATGCCCGCTAAAGAAGCTTGCCATAACTTTTTACTTTGACTTGCAATTGTCGATACCGCAATCACATGGTCAGGTTCAATCGCATGCTTGATTCCTAAAATTAATGCCAACATTAAAACCGAGAATAATGTGCCTTCCACAAAATACATCTCCTTTTAGCTTGAATCTGAAAAAAACCAACAATTGAACAGTTGCTGGTTTTTTTCACCGTTAATATTTTCTTAAAAAACTCGGGGTTTTGTTAAACCATACTTGGTTGAGAATATGATGAAATTCGGAAAACAGACTTTCGATGATCTGCGTTTGATTTGCTAATACCCGTACGGAAAACCCAGGGACAGCCAATAAAGATATGCCTATTTTATATTGTTTTGTCTGAGTATCAACGGCCTGATATAAACGATCAAGAAGGTCATGATCTACTTTTTCATTGATCACAATCATGGAACCTAAATGAGAATAGCCTTCCATTAAACCGAGACTATCTATATTTTGTTTAGCTGGGCATAGTTTGATATGGTCATAGACTGCCAGCTCATTTTCCATATAGATTTCATTATTGAATTGAAGCGTATCATAGGTAAACTTTTCTCCACTAGGGGACCATCCAGGAGTCACAATATCTGAATAAAGGAACGTACATCCTTTTTCAATATATACTACATTTTTTTGTTTATACCGTGCATTTTGATAGCCGATAAGCGGATCGGGAATGTACTCAAGATAACTGCCTTCCTTAAGGTTAAATTCAGTTTCCTGATATGCATGCATATGCGGTGTCTTATATATTTTAGTTGCCGATTGGGTTGTTAATGTTAACCTTGCTTGTTTCTCCAGTGAAATCTTCATTTGATAGCGATCACCGTCTAAATAACCGCCGCCGGGGTTTAAAATGTAATAACAGGCTTGTCCTGATTCATCATGATAAATAGGACGCATGACTTTATACGCCCCTTGAAAATACACATTTTTCGCTATGGTCTTTCCATTTTTTTCTTCAGCGCTCAAACGCAAAACGCCTGTCCAGTCCCCCATCTTACTCCAGTCCTTTTAATAGTGCATTTTCCTTAATCCAGTCAATGACTTGATCAAGACCTTCATTCGTTTTTAAATTTGTAAAAGCGAATGGCTTGTCTCCGCGGAAAACCTTCGTATCAGATGCCATAACATCCAGGTTTGCTCCAACGAAAGGCGCTAAATCTGTTTTATTGATGATAAATAAATCAGATTTAATCATTCCTTGACCGCCTTTTCGCGGTATTTTCTCCCCTTGGGCCACATCAATAATATAGATTGAAAAGTCAACAAGTTCAGGGCTGAATGTGGCTGCCAGATTATCCCCGCCGCTTTCAACGAAAATAAGTTCAACGTCTGGATTCTTCTTCACTAGCTCATCAATGGCTGCAAAGTTCATTGATGCGTCTTCGCGTATTGCCGTATGAGGGCATCCGCCTGTTTCCACACCTATAATGCGATCTGCGGGAAGCACTCCGTTGTTCATTAAAAATTTGGCATCTTCTTTTGTATAAATGTCGTTTGTCACAACTGCCATACTCATTTCATCTTGTAAATGCCGGGTTATTTTTTCGACTAACATCGTTTTCCCTGCTCCTACAGGTCCTCCTACACCGATCCTAACTGGATTCATACCTAACACTTCCTTTTTTTATTAAGACATGAAAATACGAATATTTACACGCTCGTGCATCATCTGAGATAATTCCAAACCGGGGGAAACAATCCCAAATTCTTCTTCATGTAAACTTTGAATTTTTTCTGTTGCTTCGATTAAAACAGTCTGAAATTCTTGAATTGTCTTTTGACCTGCCACTTGCCCTAGAGGGACGGCCCGTACCGCATTTTGGACAAGATTTGAGACTACAGAATACAAATAGTACAAAGTAGTCGTTGATGAAGGGACACCAAGATGATGACCTACAATCGTAAATACAATGGAGGGATGTCCAAACGATTGCTTTTGATCTATACGCTCCCGATATGTTGAAAGAATGGGTATCTCATATAGGGATTCAATAAGATTTAACATCCGCTCGCCCATCCTTTGGGTTCCTTCTCTTGTTTCACGCGGCAAACTTTGAACAGTCAACATGCGATCTAATTTCCATACTGTTTGTAAATCTTCATTCTCTAACGCTTCATATACTAGGCGGGATGCCAACCCATCAGAATAAATGAGCTGCTCGTTTACATACGTATGAAGCCATTGTACGAACGTTGCTTGATCATAGACTTTATCTTCTTGAATATAGGTCTCAAGACCATACGAATGACTAAAAGCCCCGATAGGGAAATTTGAATCGCATAGTTGGAGTAAAGATAGAATATTAATCATGGCTATGGCCGATATGGCGGAAAGCCTGTTTTACTTTTCGGTCTTCACGTTTATATGGAATTTGCATGTCTTGAAGCAACTCTTCTACAAGATAATCATATTGAACAAGCATTTCGTCCTCTTCAAACTGCGCCGGCAGGTGGCGATTTCCTAATTGATGAGCGATCGTTCCCATTTCATTCAAAGTGCGCGGTTTGATGACTAATAAATCATCGGATAATACATCGATAACGATCATATTTTGATCATTCATATACAAAACATCACCAGCGACAAGGTCACGCGGTTCTTTTAAGCGTATTCCAATTTCGTTGCCATGATCTGTTTTCACCCGTTGGATTCGTTTTACCAAATGAGCACTTTCGAGGTAAACTTTTTCAATATGGCGTTTTTCAATTTCCTCTTTTTCCATGTTTTCAATATTTGTTACGATTTGTTCAATTATCATGACTCTCACCTCAGAATAGGAAATATCGTTGACCCATTGGCACCTTATCAACAGGGTCACATGTAATTAATTGGCCATTTACTTTCACTTCATATGTTTGTGGATCGACCGTTATTTCAGGGGTTTCGCCATTCAGCTTCATATCTTTTTTCGTTAGTTTGCGAATACCGCGAACCGGAAGAATGATTTTTTGCAACCCAAGCTTCTCATGCACTTTGTCATCGAAAGCTGCCTGGGAAATAAACGTAATGGAAGTGCTGGACAGCGCCTTGCCAAACTGCCCATACATCGGACGGTAAATCACAGGCTGCGGTGTCGGAATAGAGGCGTTAGCATCTCCCATTAAGCTCTCTGCAACAAAGCCGCTTTTAATGACCATTTCAGGCTTCACACCGAAAAATGCTGGATTCCAGACAACGAGATCGGCCATTTTTCCTGTCTCGATAGAACCGACATATTCGGAAATACCATGCGTAATGGCAGGATTCATTGTATATTTGGCAATATAACGTTTGACGCGGTTGTTGTCCGAAAGCTCGCTGTCGCCCGCCATTGTTCCTCTTTGTTTTTTCATCTTATCGGCTACTTGCCAAGTACGTAAAATGACTTCTCCAATCCGTCCCATCGCTTGGGCATCCGAACTAGTCATACTGAATACACCCATATCCTGGAGAATATCCTCTGCTGCAATCGTTTCGCGTCTGATACGTGAGTCAGCAAACGCCAAATCTTCCGGAATGGATGGATTCAAGTGGTGACAGACCATTAACATATCTAAGTGCTCGTCTACCGTATTGACTGTATAAGGTAATGTCGGGTTCGTAGATGACGGCAGAACATTGTTGAAGCTGGCCGATTTAATTAAGTCAGGAGCATGTCCTCCCCCTGCACCCTCTGTATGGTACATGTGAATGACGCGATTTTTAATAGCGGCCATTGTATTTTCCATAAATCCGCCTTCGTTTAATGTATCCGCGTGAAGGGCAACCTGAACATCATATTTGTCAGCCACACTTAGCGCATGATCGATAGCTGAAGCTGTAGCGCCCCAGTCCTCATGAACTTTCAGTCCAATGGCGCCGGCGCGTACTTGCTCTGCCAGCGGATCTTCTGAAGCGGCTTGTCCTTTTCCTGTAAACCCAACATTAATCGGCATGCCCTCTGCCGCTTCAAGCATTCGGTGCATATGCCACTCGCCCGGTGTAACTGTAGTAGCCTTTGATCCTGCAGCAGGGCCTGTCCCTCCTCCAATTAGGGTGGTAAGACCTGAAGCTAATGCTGTTCTGATTTGTTCCGGATTAATAAAATGGACGTGAGTGTCAATTCCACCTGGAGTAACGATCATACCTTCAGCAGCAATAACTTCTGTACCGGCGCCAATCACAATATCCACATTGTCCATGATTAGCGGATTACCTGCTTTCCCGATTCCAGCGATTTTGCCATCACGAATTCCAATGTCCGCTTTATAAATACCAGTGTAATCTAAGACAACAGCATTCGTAATGACAACATCTGCTATTCCCTCTCCACGTGTAACCAAAGGGTGTTGTCCCATTCCATCACGAATAACTTTACCGCCGCCGAATACCACTTCATCTCCATATGTCGTGTAGTCTTTCTCGATTTGGATGAGCAAATCTGTATCTGCCAGACGAATAGAGTCCCCTGTAGTCGGACCGTACATTTCAGCGTATTGCTTTCTTGGCATCTTGAAACTCATGATTGGTTCCCCTCTTTTTCTAATGATCCGTCCACTTTATTATGAAATCCGTATACCCGGCGTTCGCCGGCGTAAGGCACTAATTCCACTTCTTTTTCATCACCGGGCTCAAAACGCACAGCCGCTCCTGCCGGAATGTTTAGTCGCTTTCCAAATGCTTCTTCTCGTTTGAATTGAAGCGCTTCATTCGCTTCATAAAAATGAAAATGTGAACCTACTTGAACTGGGCGGTCACCTGTATTCGTTACAGTCAATTTGGACGCCGCTCTTCCGACATTACAAATGACATCTGTTTCTTTTAAAAATAGTTGTCCAGGTTCCATATAAATAGCCTCCTACCAATTTTATTTAATTGGACTATGTACAGTGACAAGCTTTGTGCCGTCTGGAAATGTAGCTTCTACCTGGATATCATCAATCATTTCCGGAATGCCTTCCATTACATCTTCCCGCGACAATATGGTTGTTCCATATTCCATCAACTCCGCAACTGTTTTTCCATCCCTTGCTCCCTCCAACACTTCATACGTTATCAGGGCTACTGCTTCCGGGTGGTTCAATTTCAATCCCCGTTCTTTACGTCGCTTCGCAAGATCTGCAGCGACAACAATCATAAGCTTGTCTACTTCACGCGGTAATAGTTGCATCACAAAACCTCCCTGTATTTTTATTACGACCAAACGGTGAGCATTCTTATAAGGGGGAGCCAGTTCATTACGAACATTAACATTCTGAGCTGACAGCGCCAAAACTAAAAAACTGAAAATATATTTGATTCCTCTGCTTCTGTTTTAAATATATATCATTTTTTACATATATGTCAATTTATATATTCAAAAATTTATATATGATACACTGAAGAATATATAACCTTGAAAAGAAAGGAGAATATTCATTATGCGAAAAAACAAACATCATTTATTAAGCGAGGGGGTGTTTTCCCGTTTAATAACAGCTTCTCTCAAAGGCATCTCTCAAGTCATCCTGATTGAGAATGTGATGACCGGCTTTCTCATCCTTATAGCTATTACTATTTTTTCCTATTATTTAGGTATAATCGCTTTGTTATCCGCTATTATCGGTACTTTAGCAGGGAAATTGGGAGCAGCAGATGAAAAGGTTATCAATCAGGGTCTATTAGGATATAATTCTGTGTTAACAGGAATAGCATTGGCATCATTCTTAACTGGCCCTTACATGTGGCTTGTCGCTTTAATTGGATCAGCCGTAGCAGCCATTTTTACAGCCGCCATGATGCATTTTACGAAAAGAACCGAAGTTCCAATCCTTACATTCCCCTTTGTTATCCTGACGTGGTTTATATTATTAGCTTCATACAAATTAAATGGAATTAAATTAAGTTCTGCCCTGGTGCCTCAAGATTTAACACACTGGAAACTAAAGACAGCAGGGGAAGTCAATTTAATAGACGGGGTCTTTCATGGAATTGGACAAGTATTTTTTCTGAATAACACAGTATCCGGGATTTTAATTTTTCTCGCTGTATTTTGGGCAGGAAGAAAACTGGGACTTTATGCAGTTATCGGAAATGCAGTTGCCATCATCATTGCATTCCTTTTAGGAGGGGAGCGTTCTCTCATCACATTGGGTCTTTACGGGTATAACGCAATTTTAACGATTCTGGCCGTATCTGCCGTTTTTAAAAGTGAACATAACCGGTTTGCATTTTTATCAGGGATCATTTCAGCTTGCCTGACAGTGCCTATAACAGCAGGCCTCAACACGTATCTTTTGCCATATGGACTCCCTGCCCTAACAATGCCGTTTGTTCTTTGTTCATGGCTGTTTTTAGGTGCAAGAAAGGTTCTGCCAAACTTATAGCTTTGCCTATTGATGATGTAAATCAGCCGCTTAGCGACAATCATTGGCATGTAAAAAGAATTGGGGCGGTAGAGCAGAAGAAATATGATAAGAAGTAAATTCATGGAAGAAACTCATGATGTCTTACTATACTAATATACTCGTGTTTAGACATACATGAATGATAACTTGAGAAAAACGATGGTGGGCTAGAAGAATACATAGGCCGTGAAAACTTACCAGGAATGCCGGGGTTTTTATAGGAATGTTCCATTTCATATAAAAAGAGTTGACCCTTTCCCTTCCTCACTATAAACAAACAGAGAAATATCCCGACTCAATCGAGAGCGCAGAAGTACATTACCCCATGAAAAACAATCATGATGCCATGAGAGCGTCTCCGACATCATTCAGATGATTAACTGCTTGATAAGACCATTAGGAAAATGATTCCATCCGGTCTGAAGATGTGCTGCGCCCGCTGCTCAGCTCTCCCCTGTTCCACTTTTATCTTTCATGTTCTGTTACTGAACCAATTGTCAGTAATGCGCAAACAGGGATAAACCCATAGCATACTGTTCCAGTTTTGCCTTCATTGATCATCAAGAAAATAAAGAGGATTTGGACACATGGAAGGCATCAAAAGTGAAGTTGAAAGTAACTGATTTGGTTAATGAAAAAAATTCTGTCTCAGGAAGAATACAAACGATTGAGACAGAATTTTGTCTTACTGATTACTTATACACGTAGCAAGTTCCATCGATAACCGTAACACACGTATACGTTCTGTGATAAGATTTACCTTGGCTGTCTCTAAAGAAAACAGTTACAGTATTGTTGCCATTCCATTGGAATTGATAGGCGTCTGGATACTTGTCTCGAATCGGAGTTAAATCCGGTGCAGCACTTGCAGGTAATCCAGATACCAACAGAGCCCCAGCCACTGCAACCGCTCCCGCTACTTTTTTGAGTTTGTTTTTAAACATAAACACATCCCCTTTTCATTTTGTTTACCTATTAAATGCTTGTCCACTTAATAGACACCTTGAGCTTAACACCAAAAGGATGAAAAAATTGTCAAATGATGTAGAATTGAAAAATAATTCAAAAATAATACACATTTTTACAATTTATTAAACATAACTTTAATCACTTTTCACTCAAGATTCACTTTAATTCCATTCCTAATATTTCAGAATCTGCACCATTTCGGTAGCCACATTTAATACATCTCACCCGGCTTTTTTCCAAATTGCCTTTAATTCCGCCCAATTACCTGCTGGATTTTCTCAATTTGATCAACCTTGAAAAACACTACTATTCAATTATTAAAGACACATTAAATGGAACTTCAATCACATTCCCTGGTGACTTATCAAGTAAAGCATCGTGAATATTCGGGTTATTTTTTTTCAACTTAAACCTTTGAACCCTTGTTATTTCAGGGTCAAATGAAATATTTTGAGATTTAAACTGCAAATTTATAAGCTTATGATATGTTTGGATAAAAAAAATCCTTCCATTCTTCTAAAGCAGATGTTGAAACGTCGTCTGGGCTTTCGAGCATACGATAACCATCTGCATAATGGAACATTAATAACCCTATACCATAATCGCAATTCTCATTCTCAAGAATTGCTCTCGGAACATCAAAACCACTATTCCAATTATAATTCGCTGAAGAAGAATCACAGGGTTTTCAATATTTCTCATCACTCTTACTAAACGTTTTATCTGTATTATAAAGCAGTTCTTCGAGGAACTTAATATCTTTCTTCTCCAATGGTGTTTTACCTCCTAACAAAAACTTCAAATATTAGTCGACCAATTGTTAAAGCTTTCTCCTTCATCATTAGGAAATTTGCATAGGTTTCCGGCCACTCCTTATATGAAGATGATGTCCATCATCGGATTTTTTCTCGATTTGAAAAAGCACTCAATCAAAGATTAAGTGCTTGAATATATTAAATTATTCTTCATCGTCCAACTCTTCGTCTTCTTCCCAGTTTTCTTTCATTCGTTTAAGTTTATCATAAAAAAACTCTATAAAACTGCTGGCTACAACATTTTCATATCCATTTTCTCGATCCCAGATAAATACTGGACATTCCCCATTCCCCATCTTGTTTGTATCTAAACAATAAGCAAAGAAGTCAATATCTTCTATAACTACTAACCCATCTGTAAGGTTATAATGTTTTCTATATTCATTTGTGAATTCAACTACAGATGCTCCACCAAAATCATAACCAAGTATATCTACTCCATATACTCCACCTGATCCAAAGTTTTTCAAGAACCATTTATAGCTTTCTGGCAAATTGACATGAAGATCGTGTTCAATACCCAAAATCTTGTCATTATCTATTCCACCCGTAAAATCCTTATCTTTTGCATTTTGAGATAAGAAATCTGTTACCTCTGTGTAAATATCCAATGCAATAACCTCTCTTATTCTTCAAATTGTTTTGCTCTCCATTTCCAGTATCTTGCTCTAAAATATTCATATTGAACTTTTAATACTGGATCATTTCTAAAGCTCTCACCCTTGGATTTAAGCCCATGTATTACTTTATAATACTTTGTATGCCAACTATTAGGTATCTCCGCCATTGTTCCACTTTCTTCTTGAATAAGGTGATGTAAGTTTATTTGTGTGCCATCTTTGGCGAAGGGAGCTTTGCCATCTTTCATTAATTCCAAATTGGTTCTCCCTTTTCGGTCTTTTTGATTAGGATCAATATCCTTCCATGTATAAACTCTTCGACTAACATTTTTAATCTTTCCTTTAGCCTTAACATGTCCCTTAACTTCTGTAACTCCATATCTCTCTTTGTTAACCCAAGGAAGGCTTATACTTTTTCCTGTAAACGGTTTTCTGCTTATATCAGAGACTTTCTTCGCAAATTGAATAAGACTGTCTTTTATATGCTCCCCATTAAGCGCATGATAAGGAACTTTCCCCCCGCCTGCAAGCTTGATTTGCGGCGCAAAAGGGTTATGTATTTGAATCCCTTTTATGTTTGAAGCAACCCTTTGCATCGATTTCTTGAAAGACGCTACACTTTTGTCCAAAGCTTGTTTCGATACTTTTTTAGAAGCTTTAGTTGCTTTGGCAGCGACCTGCCCTACCTTCCCCGCTTTTGCAGCTTTGTCAACGCCTTTAGAACCAACAATCGATGTCCCGACCATTCCAACGGCATAGCTAAACCATCTGGCTTGGGTGTAAGAATCACCATTGACGACATCTCGTTGATACGAGTCTTCAATTCCTTTTTTTATAATATTAAATGTGACATCAGGATGATGAAGCGTAAAGTTAATGCCCTCAATCGTTTCGTCTGCGTGAACGACCATGTCCCATAGGCCTACGGCAGTGTCGACAACTGCATTTTTGAGTCCTTCAGCGCTTCCTTTAATTGCGTTGCCAAAATCACGAGCGCCTTCAATTTGATTGAAATACCGCTGTTGCCAAGGGGAAAGGTTTTCGTAGCCAATTTCCGCAGCCATCTCATAAAACTCTGAAGCCGTTGAAAAATTGAAATCATCAAGCTTCTTCTTGAGTTTAGCAATTTTATTATCCTGTTTGCTAACCTCGCTAACTTCTTTTTCAAGCTTCGATCTCTTATCCAGCTTATCCAACATGATGCCCATCGCTGTGTCTTGGCCACCACGCAAAGCATCCATTTTATCCGGCTTTAAAATCGCGCCTTTTTGATAGCCGGTAATTTCAATTTTAGGGCCTGTATACATTTTTTCAAGCCTGCTTATGTATCGCTGCATCGTTTCCAGGTCGTTTTCGGCCGTTTTGAGAGCGCTTGTCTGTTCGCGGTCAAAAGTGTGCAGCTTTTCAATTGTTTGATTAATTTCTTTTTGCGCTTTTCTATTCTGTTCATGAAAATCGCTGTCATTCAAGTCAGGCAAATCGACAATATGGCTAACCTTCGAGATCGTGGCGTTGGCCTTAGAAACTAAATGTTTCGTTGTTCGATCAGCAGCGTTTAAGCCATTCTCCAGCTCGTGTTCGAGAAAGGACTGTGAAATAAATCCGTTGTGGTTTGGTTCTAGAGAGTTCAGCGCGGTTTTCATTTTCTTTAACGCAGAACTGTATTCCTCTATAAAAGTATCATAGAACTGTAGAAAAGGGGTGTGGCACTCCTTATAAAATGCACGAATTGCGTCCCCGCCTTTTCCCTTTAAAGCATCATCAAGAGATGCGATATCCTCAACGCTTTTTTTGACTTGAGCAAATTCGTCTGACTGATGTTTTAATTGTTCCAGCGTTTGATCAATGGCTTTGTGCAGCGCCTGCACATCCAAAGTCTTCATGGCACTCTCCTCTAATACTAAAGTTACAATCATTTTAGAGTTTACCACTTTATAGAAGGAAATTGGGGAATAAATCCTGATCATTCATGAAAATGAATCATTAGAATCAGGATAAACAACCTACTCAAAAAAGACGACCAAAAATCCGGCCGTCATGTTCTATAATAATTTTCCGCTGTGTAATATCTCCACTCCCAAAATGGCTGCCCATGACACATAACATATCGGTCTAAAAATATCTCAAAATTTAAATCGAGAGGCTTATACTCAAGACCATCCTCAAGTAAATAAAGGTATTTGGGATCTCCTTCCTTGAGCCTGTCTCTGTCAATCATTAGGTCGCACTCTTCCAGAAAATGTCCAATTGGAATACCGCTAACATCCTCATACAATTCCTCATCTTTCAGTTCTGTGTCGATTTCGTTGAGGTTAAATAAATGCAGACCTCCGCCAATATTCACTCCATCTAAAAGACTATCAAAAATTCTAGCTCCATTATGTAGAGTTAAAAATTTTTTATAATCATCAGGAAGAGATAATTGATGATGCGATTCGAAAGCGCGTATATCGCTTTGAGAGGCTCCGCTGTCAGAGAATGTGACAAGAGCATCTGTAATTTCACCTTCAGAGCCAAGGCTCCTAATGACTCCATTTTGATCTAATAAACTCTTTAAGCCATTCACGGTATTCTGAACGAAACTTGTCATGTTCATCCCCTCTTATTACAGGTGACTTGTTTCTCCACCAACGTGAGACTTTTTTTATGCCCCTCTATTTACAGAGGAAACAAATTGCTCGGGATTCCGTAATCATCATAAGTTTGTCTTTTAAGGATCCAAAAATTAAGGTTATTTAGGTCTAGGGTAAGCTGAGGCAAACAAATAGCTGCATGAAATAGCCTCCTTGCAAATCTCCCCCGACTTTCACGGTGCAGTCTTATCCTCAAATGTTTCCTCTGAGGCACAACTAAATCACTCCAGAAATATAATATCTTTTATTTTCGCTCTAAATCTTTGCTTTTCACTTCCTTTAATATCTCCCTAAGCAACTGTTGGGTTTCCTCGTTTTGTTTGCGATTTATCTTGTTTTCCTTTATCAGTACGATCAAGTAATATAAAAATAAAATGATAGCAGAAAGGATAAGCAAATTAGGCAGCAGCACACTTAACATTTAATATGTAAACCTCCTATTTAAAAAGATGTCCGTCAAACGATATGAACACCTTTTTTCCATTGAACCCCCTTTTTGCTTGAAGTGAACAGTTGCACTTTGCCGCACTTTAAAAACTTGTTTACATAAAACGACTTCCTCAAGCGGCGGTTACTGATCACATCAATTTTTAAAATGGAGTTTTTTTATTTCTTCAAATTTTGACAAAAACAGGGCAGGTCTTGTTGAAACCTGCGCTTTCCCGAGAAATAATTGTGCGGACAAACCAATTTTTTATTTCTGTTTGCCTTTTCTATAGATCAACCATCCGGCCAGAATGATCAACAGGCCTGATGCGTCATAAGCAAGGTCGAATAAGAGGCGGTTCGGGCTTAGCGGGTTGACGTGGTGAATCTGAAGAAGATGATGATTGATGATGCCCTCAAGGAAATTAAACCAGCCCGCCCCCAGCAAAGAGGCTCCCCAAAAGATGTGCTGCGGCCGGCTGCTGCTCAGGTCACCTCTGTTCCACAGCAGGATCCCGCCGATAAAAAGGATGACGAGCGAAAACAGATGGAACAGTCCGTCGCTCATAATTTGGTGAGAGCGGTCTGTGTCCATGTACACGCTGTGCCATTGAAGCAATTGGTGAAAAACGATGCCGTCGATCATGGCGATGATGCCGACACCGAACAGAAAAGGTCCCCAAAACGCTTTTTTGTTTTTCATATGATTTGTCCTCCTTTATTTGCTAATCTGTTATGTAGCCGCCGGCTTAAAAGATCAAACCGGTTATGTTTACATTCTCTCTCGAAAGCAATTATCCTCTTTTTACCATATGAGTATTTAAAAAGCTGATCCGAAAAGGTGTCTTCATTCCTTTCAGATCAGCTTTTTTATTTATGAAAGGCGGGAAGCCCGCACACGTTTTGTTTCCATGTCGTTAATGGTAAGTGTCTCAGGGTCAATCACGACACCGTAATCTTGCAATGCTGATTCAATGCTGACAAACTCGTTGAAGACGTCGTCCAGCACCTTTTCCGGTTCACGTTCCAGCGGATTCCCCCAGCCTCCGCCGCCTGCACGGTAAAATTGGATGATGCCGCCCGCAGGCATTTTGACTTCAAAAGCCGTTTCATCGATCTCTCTGGCTTCGTCTGTTCCATACCCGACGATCACCTTGTTGCTTGGTGCATCACCTGCTCCGCAGAAGCCTTTTGTTGTATTTCGGACCCCTGCCATCATGACGCTTGTGCGGCTTTCCTTTAAGTGCTGGATCTGAACGTCCAACCCGGGGGTGCCTCTCCATCGGCCTGCTCCCGTAAAATCGCTCGTATATTCATGCTTTAATACACGGCTCGGGTATTGAACTTCAGTCATTTCAATCGATGGCAGAATAACTCCTGTCATAACGGGAGGATAAAGTCCCCATCCGTCCGTTTCGTATGCAGCCCCCGCACCGCCGGTATAGCCGTAAAAATTCAGGTTCACCCACGGCTTCCCGTCGTCGTATTTTCCGTGAGAATAAGCGAGAGGAAGCTTATGGGCGTTCACTCCGACGCGTTTTGGCGCACATTGGGAAATGGCCTGGAGAACAGCCTCAGCTATTTCTGCCCCTACGCACGCAGTCGCGTGTCCGCACGGTGCCGGCAGCTGCGGGTTCACAACTGTTCCTACAGGCGCAGTTACTGTTACCGGATTCATATATCCTTCATTGATCGGAATATCCTCATCACAGCAAGTCGAAATACCGACAAAAGCAAACGAAGTCGTATTTGAAAGCGGGCTGTTGATGAAGCCCTTTACTTGCGGAGATGAGCCGGTAAAGTCAATGTGAAGATCGCTGCCTTTCACAGTCACCGTTGCGCGAACCTTAATATCGCGGTTGCCTTGAAAGTCGTGGTCAGCAAATGTTTCACCGACATAGGTGCCGTCCGGCCAGCTGCTGATTTCATCGCGAACCCTGTTTTCTGTATATTGAATCCGGTTGTCAATAGCCGTAATCACCTTTTCGGCGCCATATTTATCCAGCATCGTTTGGATTCGGGAGGCAGCGACCTTGCATGCCCCGATCATCGCATTTAAGTCGCCTTCAAGCCAATGGGAAAGCCGGTTGTTTGCAACAATTAAATCGAATACATCCCTGCGCTTATCTCCCCGCTCATAAATTTTTAATGGCGGAATCCGCAGCCCGTCATGCCAAATGTCTTTTGAGCGCGGATTGTACCCTCCAGCAACCGGACCTCCATTATCGGCCATATGACTTCGGACAGCAGGAAGCAGGATCGGCTTGCGATTATAAAAAACCGGCATGACGATTGTCCAGTCAAGGCTGTGCGAGCCTCCATGATACGGATCATTCACCAGAAGAATATCTCCAGGGTGAAGATCGTACCGAAAAGCGTCCAATAAATGGTCAACTGCGCCTACTACCGCATAAAGGTGCAGCGTACAGCCCGGGGCTTGCGCGACAAGGCGCGATTTTTTGCCGGAAAGGTCAAAGACGCCCGTCGTAAAATCGTGCGCTTCGTTAAACAATGGTGAACGGGCCGTTCTCGTAACAGTGGCGCTCATTTCCCTGGCAACCGCATCAAGAGAACCGCCGACCACCTGTGATAGAATAAAGTCCTGATTAATCATAGCTGCTCCTCCTTTTGAGAGTAGGTGAAGACGAGGAGCTCGCCTTTTTTCACATGTTGGTTTACCGTGCTTTCATAAAAGATTTCGTCATGATCTCCCGTTCTTGACAGAGATCCGTATTCTCCCCTTTCGCTACAAGGGAGAAGAAGGTTGAAATAAATATCGTCCTCCTGGTTAAGCAGAGACACTTTCATTTCCTCCCCATTGTCCGTCCACTCCCGGGAAACCATTTTAAAACCGTGGTAAAGCTCCAATTCCTCTGCAGAGACAAGCATCCGTTGACCAAATAAAGCAGGCGGCCCGAAGCCTTTTGAAGCTGAAGGATACCCGGGCGCCAGAACGATTGATTTCGTTTCGGCTTCCGCGCCAAGCTCCGGATAAAAAACGGCCTGCGGACCTGTCCCGTAAATCGGCGGAAATTCTTCATTCGTCCCTTGTCCGTTTTGAATGGCTTTATATACCGCTTCAGCGATGAAATGGCCGGTAATGCTTGGAGCTAATGCTGTCGCTGCAGGAAATTCCGGATCCAAAATCGTTCCCAGCCTCGTCTTCGTTTGAAAAGGTTGAAGCGTTCCTTCATTGATCGGTATATCATCTGCAATCCTCGCCAGGAACGGCCAAACGGCAAACGCCTTCGTTAAAGCGGCAGGTGAATTAACAGGCTTTACGGATTGCGCAGATGATCTGCTCAAATCGATCTCAACCGCATCGTCCTTCTTTGAGATTTGCACATGAATTATACTCTTGCTTCCTTTGGAAACTTCAAACTCTTGGACAGCGCTCATTTCAGTTTCAGGCAGGTGAGAGACATGATGCTCAACCCTTTTTCGGCTGTATTCAAACATGCTGTCGATCGATTCGGTCACTGTTTTTTGGCCGTAGCTGCCGAGAAACGTTTTCAATTGCTGTTTGGCGCCATGCAAACATGTATACATCGCTTCCAAATCCGCTTTAAAAGAAGCGGGCACCCGGCTGTTTGATAATAAGAAACGAAGAATATCGGTCTGCAGAACACCTTGCTTATAAAGCTTCACCGGCGTAATCCTAATATTTTCCTGCCATACTTCAAATGCATCGGGATGGAATCCGCCCGGATACTCGCCGGCCAAATCGATCATCTGAGCGCGGACAGCGGGGAAGAGAACGAGCTCTCCTTCAAGGAATAACGGCGCCGCCATGGTAAGCGACTGTCCTTTCGTTCCGCCGCTGTATGGATCTGCGACGAGCAACACATCTCCATCTGCGATATCAAATGAAAAATAGTCGAACAGATTTTCCACGCTTTCTTTTAAGGAAAACAAATGTTCAGGCTCATATTGATGTTGAACCGCGATTTTCAGCTCATTCGTAAAAATCGCTGTAGCAAATGCCCGGTCTTGTGAAAGCAAGGGAGAACGGGAGATGCGCTGCAAATTATCCCCGACTTCTCTGCCGATCGATTGCAGCTTGCTATAAAGAATTTGAGCTTGGATCATGCATTTCCACCTCTAGTCGCCTGTTGAGAGTGCTTTACTTCAATGACACAGTTGCGGTAAGAATCGATTAGCGCCTCATGTCCCGGATAAACAACAATGGTCGTACCCCATTGCTCAATGATGGCAGGACCGACAATCAGGTTGCCCGGCTCAAGCATTGATCCGTTGAAAATAGGCGTCCTCGTCGGTTCGATGTCAAAATACATCTCTCGTTCGCCCGTTTTCGCTTTTGAAGGGTCCTCCTGCTCAAACGGCTCCTCCTTAAGCTTTAACGGCTCTCTGACCCCAACCAGGTCAAGGCGAAGATTTAAAATTTCAATGTCGTGCTCGGGATCTTTATGGGCAAACATTCTTTCATGAAGGTCATGGAAATCTGCCGCCGTTGCTTCAAGATTCAATTCTGTTATTCTCCGCGTTCTCGATTTTACCGGTACGGTGACTTCATGGACTTCCCCGGCGTAGCGCATATCGATAAAGCGGCGGGTTTCATATTGATTGGTGACCGACTGGCCTCCCAGTTTTTCGCGGGCCGTCTGTTCCATCTTTTCAAAATCGGCATTCATCGCTTGCAGGTCAACGTTTTTCAGATTTTCAAAGCGCGTCCTGAGCTCCGTTACTTTAAGGTTTGCCGCCACATCGCCGAGCGCACAGAAGACCGGGGCAAGGGATGGAACAATAACGGTTTTAATGCCGAGGTCTTCCGCCTGCTTGCCTGCATGGATGGCTCCGGCGCCGCCGACAGCCATTAGGGCGAAATTCCTTGGATCATGACCCCGTTGTGTCGTCACAAAGTGGACTGCATTTGACATATCGCTGTTGACGATTTGTGAGATCGCAAGAGCGGCTTCCACTGTCGAAATCCCGAGCGGTTCAGCAATTCGTGTACCGATCGCCTTTTCAGCCAGTGAACGGTCAAGCTTCATTTCTCCACCAAGGAAGTTATCTGGGTTAATATAGCCTAAGAAAACATTCACGTCCGTAACTGTCGGTTCTTCTCCGCCTCTTCCGTAGCAGGCCGGCCCCGGATTGGAGCCTGCGCTTCGCGGGCCGACTTGTAAAGCTCCGCCGCTGTCAATCCAGGCGATGCTTCCGCCGCCGGAGCCGATCGTGTGGATATCCATCATCGGCAGAGCAACCCGGTATCTGCTGATCCAGTTCTCAGTCGTGATCGCCGGATTTAATTTTTCGATAACCGAGACATCGTAGCTTGTTCCGCCCATGTCTACGGTAATGACGTTCTCGTAGCCCGATTTTTCTCCGATAAAGGAAGCAGCCGTCACTCCTCCGGCTGGACCTGAGAGAAGGCCTCCTGCGGCAAATTTTCCGCTTTGAATGACATTTTGCACCCCGCCGTTTGATTGCATGACAAACAGTTCTCCGGCAAATCCGTCTTCGCGAAGCCGTTCGTCAAGATGGTTCAAGTAGCTTTGCATAGAAGGGCCGGTAAACGTGTTGACAATGGTCGTGCTCACCCGTTCAAATTCCCGAATCTGCGGCAGCACTTCATATGATAACGATACAAACATGCCGGGAGCTTCCTCATGAATAATCTCTTTAACGCGAATTTCGTGCGAAGGATTCATGAAGCTGAACAGAAAGCAAACAGCAACCGCCTCGATCCCCTCTTGGATAAACCCGCGAACCGCCCGGCGGACGGCTTCTTCATCAAGCTCAGTTACGACATTTCCCGTATGATCCAATCGTTCAGGAATCCCCACACGATACCTTCTTGGGACAATTTGATAAGGAGCTTCCAAGCGCGGAGAAAACACGCTTTCTTTGTACGCGCGACGGAATTCGATTTCGTCCCGAAAGCCTTCCGTTGTGAGAAGCCCCACCTTTGCTCCGTTATATTCCAGCAAAGCGTTAGTGGCAACTGTTGTTCCATGGACCACCAATGGACTATTGGCTAACAGATCCTTTACATCTATTCCGATGATTTCAGCCATTTTTTTAATCCCGTTCATGACACCATCAGACTGATCAGGGGTTGAAGGCGTCTTCGTCGAAACCATTTTCCCTCCTTTGTTGACAGCCACTAAATCTGTAAACGTCCCGCCGACATCAATTCCAAATACCCATTGGATTTTTTCATTCATCATTGAAAACCCTTCCTCCCTATCCGCTTAAAAACCAGACGATTCCTCTGTCGCTTCTCCGATTTCGTAACGTAGATTTAATTTCGTGAAAATAAATGTAAAAATGATATAAATCAAAAATGCAAGTATAGTAGAGTTAATCGGTCCGATACCGAACGTTATCTTTGAAGCGGTAAAACCTCCGATGATCACCGAAAGAATCGCCGCGACATTCAGCTTCGAATAAGTTGTTCCAGCCCCGAATCGATATTGTTTTTTCTTGATGACAGGTGCTGTGATCCAATGATCGGCGATCATCACTCCTGCGATCGGCGGAACATATAAACCTAAAAATGTTAAGAATGGCACAAACATATTCTGGACACCTAATAATGCAATGATGATGCCGATTACGCCCATGATCGCCACAAGTGCTTTCTTAGGAATGTTCACAACATTGCGAAGCCCCAGAGATCCGGTATACAAATTGTTATCGTTCGTCGTCCATTGTGCAAAAACGATGATGAAAAATGCCAAAAATCCAAGCCCGAGCTTGCTCATCGCGGCAGGAATATTCGGTGTTGACCCGATATCCGGAACATTCGCAGCAATGGCCATTGCTGCTCCTGCAACAAGACAGAAAACACCTCCAAGGAAATAACCGGCAGACGCACCTATTCCTCCTGAAACCGCTCCTTTTGCATATCTCGTCACATCAGGAAAAACAACCGCACCTAATGCAGCATTTCCAACTACGATTGTAATTCCGGCAAATATCGTCATAGGGTCTCCTGTCGGATGAAACGTCAGCAAGTTATGCCAGCTTCCAGAATAATTGACAGCACTCACGATGCCCCATATAGAAAAAATGACGACTAAAGGTACAGCGATAAAACTTAAAGCGGCAAGTCCGCGATATCCTATAAAAGCGGTAAGGATCATTAAAATACCGCCCCAAATGATGGCGACTTCAGGCTTTGCAAGCCAAACACCCGGAAACATTTCAGAAATGGTCGTGCCGAAAAAAGCAACCTGCCAGCCAAACCAGCCGATTCCCAGCGTCAGCGCCAAGACGATTCCAAAAAGGCCCGATCCGTAGCGTCCAAAAGCCTGACGGGCAAGAACGGTTGTCGATATTCCGTATTTTGCACCCATTACACCTTGAAAAAAGCCATAGACCGCAAGAATCAACATACCTAAGACGGCAGCCAAAACGGCGTGCGCAAAATTTAATCCCTGGATCAGCGCTCCTCCAGTCACAATCGTCGACAATGAGATAATCCAGGCACAGCTTGTAATCGTTATGTTAAAAATCGATTTTCTCTTATTTTCAGGCACTGATGTAACAGCAAAATCATCAGCATTTGTATAGGAAGGTTTTTTACTGTTGTTTTCCATTTTCATGCTCCTTCGTTTCATCATGTAGATCGTTACACCATATTCGTATCAATCGTTACCCCTCGTTTTAACGTATTGCCGATTGTACATGCCCTTTCAGCAGAGGTGATTAATTTGTTTTTATAGTCGGTCGGAAGATGCTCAGGCAATTTGACGCTAACCGTACATTTTTCAACACGGGACGGGCCATCGGGCGCTTTAGCGGCGGAAACAGAAACTGAAAACTCATCCTCCTGCACCTCTATGCAGTCCCTTTCAAACATCCTTTGCAAAGAAATGGTGATACACATCCCTAATGAAGCTTCCAACAGCTCAATCGGCGAAAGGCCGTCTGAATTCGGAGTGAAAGATCCCTTCGCCTGCATACCGGCTTCATGAAAAATCCCAAACTCTCCATTCGTTTTTCGAATAATAGACAAATTTAATTCCTCCTTTGGCCAATCAGCCCGAAAAATTCAAAATGAACCAATTCTTCAGTCATTTCATCAACTGAAAACTTAGGAACATAATTCAGATCATGCTTTGGCCCAAACAGCCATTTTGATAGTGTGCCCAACACAAGACTTGTTAACATGGTGGCCTGCAGATCAGTATTATGGGAGGAATTTAGCATGCCAAGCTCTGTAGCCCTTTGGATGTTCTTTTTAAATGCTTGTTCAACACTGATCAGCGCCTCTTCGATTGCCTCCCTGATATCCGGATCGGCGCCTTGTCCCTTGACTAATAAAAACGTCATTAAGTATCGGTTCTCCTGTGCAAACGTAAAAATTCTTTTCATAAGTGCTGTCGTGGATTGGATCATATCATCTGTAAGAGCAAACGTCTGCCTGTAGCCTTGATGAATGGCTGCAAGAAGGTTTTCTTTCCCCTTGTCTATGATTTCCTTGGCGATTTCTTCTTTGCTTTTGAAGTGCCAGTAAAAAGTTCCCTGTGCAACGCCGGCCTGTTTGACGATGTCTGAAATTTTTGTCGCGTGATATCCTTTCGTAGCAAAAATCTCAAGCGCGATATGTAGCAATTCCTCTCTTGTATCCGTATTTCCCAAGTGTTTCCCTCCTTACCCTGAAATCTCGATTGACAAGTCAGTCAGTTTTAGGGCTGTTATTCCTATTGGATTTGTAAGAATAATCTTATACAATGTTTTTTTCCTAGTCAAGTTGCTAACCTTTCCATTTTTCGCGCAATTACAAAATATGAGCAAAGTAAAACCTCTATTTCATTCTTTCATCCCTCTCACGGCACTGGATCAACCGGCTTTCGGTTTATTTTTTCAAGAGATTTGCAGTTTCATCGACTAATTCTAATAACGTTTTTTTATGATGTGATGATGAAACTTTTTGATGATCTAATTCCCGCAACCTGGAATAAATGTCTTTCCGCTCATTTTGGAGTTCGCGTATGGCTTGTATCTCGGCATTGTTCAGTTGTTCCAGTCTTAATCGGAGCGCCTCTCTTTCGTTGAACACGTTCCCACCCCCTAACAAAATATTACTTGTAGTTTATAGGACTTTTTTCAGTTTAACAATTCTTCTTTCTTAAAAATTTGCGTGTTCGATTTGGATGAACGGGATTTTGCCGGGATTCCAACTTACTTTTTATGGAGATATTTTACGGCTTTGAACACGAGGAACCGGACTTAAAAAGACCAAAGAGAACTCAGCCGGAGTCCTCTTTGGTTTTTTATCGCTACATCACCTTGTTGAATTTCAAAATCTTCTTGGAAGATTATTTTCATAAAAGAAAAATGATATAGATACAAAGCTGCAAATTTTGTATTCTTTTCATCAATCAGCTCTTGCATCATAGACTCCTTTTCGCCAAAATACAAAGTGTCCCTCAAAAACAGCAAGACTTCCCGCTTTGAAATAATCGTTCTAATTATCGCAAAAAGGAGTTTTTAAAAATATGATCATTTTAATACTAATAGCCGGTATTTTGGCCGGAATGGCCATTCCTGTTCAAACCTCAATTAATTCACGGCTAGGCATGAAAATCGGGTCTCCTTACGGGGCGGCGGCCATATCTTTTTTTGCCGGGACGCTTATCCTGCTCATTGTCGCCTTAGTGACAGAACGTCATTTTTTGTCTATCATCGGACTTCTCCCTTCCATCCCCTTGTGGATCCTCATTGGAGGCGGATGTTTAGGCGTTTTTTATTTAACTTCAAATATTTTGTTGCTTCCGCGTCTTGGATCAGCACTGACGGTTGTCGTCACTTTGCTTGGGCAGATGGTGATGGCTCTGGCCATCGATCACTTCGGATGGTTTCATATTCCCGTTCATGAATTAAACTTTCCTAGAATCATCGGCATTCTGTTCATCATCTCCGGGGTTTTCATTATCAAAAAATATGAATAGCAAGGGAGTTCATCATAGATGAAAAACAAAACGATGCACATTTTTCTTTACATGATGCTCGGGCTTTTTGCCGGAATGGCATCCCCGATTCAAACATCTATCAATTCAGAGCTGAGAAATGCTGTCCAATCACCTTTTATCGCTTCACTAATTTCGTTTTTGGTGGGAATGGTCATTCTTCTCTTTCTTACGTCGATCATTGAGCATCGTCGGTTATTTCATTTAAACAATTTACAAACAGCAAAAACCTATATCACGAGCAACCCTTGGTGGCTCTGGACTGGCGGAATACTTGGCGTCATCTTTATTACATCCAATATTTTGCTTTTACCGATTGTCGGAGCGTCGCTTACTGTTGTTTTAGCTTTAAGCGGCCAAATGATCATCGCCCTCATCATTGATCATTTTGGATGGTTCGGAACCCCCAAACACCGCTTGAATGTGCAGCGCATGCTGGGAATTGTCCTGATGATCACGGGAATTATCATCATTCAGCATTTTTGATGTCAGTCATTTTTGCACCTTCTGCCTGCTGGAATTCAGGCATTCGTTTGATTTGACAGCATTCACTTTAAAATGAATAAAAGGGCGGTGTCCGCCCTTTATTTACAGTAAGTTAGTTTACATAAAATATTTACAGTGAACTGATTTTAAGCAAATAAAAAAAGCCATTTTATTCAAATGACTTAAGTGAAGTGCTGCAATTGCCGTATGCAAGTAAGAAAGTTTTAAACCACACTCCTCAAAGTGGGTGTCTGCAGAAACGTTCCTGTCGTCCTTTCGAGGAAGGCATGACATTCCGGTTCCGATATAAAACTCCCTATTACAGCTTAAAGGTTAAAACTTAATTATCATTACGTACAATGCAGCGTAATTGAATTATATGATAAAAACATTCAAAATGCAACCTCTTGCCTAAAGAGAATATGACGCTCTATAATAAGTTGAATATTTAAAAAATTCTGCAATCTATCAGCGATCGTACAACCCTTCTCGTCCATCTGTTCATAGACTGTCTATTGAGGTGATGTCTTGTGGTAAAAATTTTTATCGATCCCGGCCATGGCGGGACTGATCCAGGCGCTTCAGGCAATGGTTTGCAAGAAAAACAGTTAACATTGCAAACCGCCTTGGCTTTAAGAAACATACTGCTGAATGAATATCAAAATGTTTCAGTCCTGTTGAGCAGGACAAGCGACCAAACCGTCAGTCTGACGCAACGCACGAACGCTGCGAACAGCTGGGGAGCGGACTACTTTTTATCGATTCACATGAATGCCGGGGGCGGGACAGGTTTCGAGGATTACATTTATCCCGGCGTCGGCGCACCTACCACCACCTATCGGGATATCATGCATGAAGAGATTTTAAAAGTTGTCGATTTCAGGGATCGCGGCAAGAAAACGGCCAATTTTCATGTACTAAGAGAAACAGCCATGCCCGCACTTCTTACGGAAAATGGCTTTGTAGACAATATAAGCGACGCCGAGAAACTGAAGTCATCCGCGTTTATTCAAACCATTGCCAGAGGCCACGCCAACGGACTCGCAAGGGCATTTAACCTTTCCAAAAACGCCGCAGCTCTCTATAAAGTGCAGATCGGCGCTTTCAGGACCAAAACCAACGCCGATTCGCTTGCCGCTCAAGCGGAAGCGAAAGGGTTTGATGCCCTTGTGATTTACAGGGACAGCCTTTACAAAGTGCAAATTGGCGCTTTTTCTTCAAAAGAAAATGCCGAAGCGCTCGTTCAGCAAGCCAAAAACGCCGGATTTGACGCTTTCATTTACCAGGAATAGGGACAATCATCAAGAAAAGCCCGCGATCTGTCTCGTATAGATCGCAGGCTTTTTTCATGCTTTTGCAGCTTTACTTTGAATCGCCGGCTTTTGCGTTTGATTCGATGCATGGCTGTTCAACACCATTCCGATAATCACAAGAACCATGCCGCTCCATGAGATGGCACCAGGAAGCGGACTTGAAAGAAGCAAAATTTCACCAGCGGCAGCAAACAGCACTTCAAACGATTGTGTGGCCTCGACAGCCCCTAATTTTCGCATATCCCCTTTTACAAGATCGGTTGCGGCAAAGAACAGCACAGTTGCGCATATTCCGGAAAAGACAGCCACCAAACCTGACTGAATGACTTGTCCCCGGCTGGGCACACCCGCCGACGCCAGCCCGTACAGCGAGAGGATCAGCCAAAACGGAAGGCTTGCCAGCGTCATCCCCAATACCCGCTGATAAGCATCAAGGCGCCCGGCGCATGCTTCCATCATTTTTCTGTTCCCAAGCGGATATGCAAATGAAGCCAACATAACCGGCACGACGCACAGCAGCATCCCATGTAATGAAAGCTGTGCCGCATGCTCAGCCTGCATCAGCGCCACCCCGATTAAAATGATCACCGACATCGCCAGCCCTTTATAGGGAATTTTGCCCCTCATCTGTACGGGACCTGTTTTTGTTTGGATGGTTTCGTAAAAAAGCGGCGCCAAAAGGGAGCCGGAAATAATCGTGATTTGCCATGTTCCTGCGATCAGCCAGCCCGGCCCGTAAGCCGCCGCAAAACAGAGCGGCGCATAAAAGAGGCCGAAGCCGACGATGCTCCATCTCAGCCAAATGCCCGGCGCTTTTTTAATTTCCTGAAAAAGCTCTTTTACGTTCCCCCTCAGCCAAACAATGACAAATAAAAGAGGCGCCATAAAGATAAATCTTAACGATGCGCTCCAGATCCAGCTTCCCCCTTCAAGCTCCATCGCCCTGTTTAAAACGAATGTAAAAGCAAAAAAGAAGGCTGCAAAAACGCCCAGTATAATCGGCCTCACAATCCCCTCACTCCTTTTCCTGATGTCCGGCCAATCGGTCTCCGAGACTGAGCCAGTTTTCCTCGGCAAGCCTGATGGCCGCATCCCGATCCCGCTGTCTGCAGGCATCGATGATGTTCTGATGCTGTTCGACAGATTTCAAGCTGCCGATCGAGGAAAACTGCGACATTTCAAGGCGGTAAATTTTCGAAGAAATTCTCTCCAATGCCCGGGTAATTTCCGGGTTTTTTGATGCTTGTAAAAACACCTCATGAAAAGCAGCATCCGATTCGATTGCTTCGATAATGTCTTCTTTTTGAATCGCTTGCTGCAACGTTTTGTTATGCGCCTCCAGTTGATCAAGGTCTGAATCCGTTAAAAAAGGAAACGACAGTTTGACAGCCAGCGCATGCAGTGCTGCAGTGACTGTAAAAGCATGTTCAGCTTCCTCGCGATTTAACGGTGCTACACGTGTTGCTGAACCCGGAACAGTTTCAACAAGTCCTTCATCTTCCAGTCGTTTGAGCGCCTCCCTGACAGGTGTGCGGCTGATGCCAAACTGCTCTGCAAGCTCCTGATCATGCAGGCGCTCCCCCGGCTTAAGTTCCAAATGTACGATGGTGCGCTTCAGCGTTTGATACACTTCTTCCCGAAGAGAAATTCGTTTGATTCGTTTAATGTTATTTTTCATCATAAAACCAATATATCGGATTTTGGTTTTATGCACAACCAAAAAGAGATTCGTTTTTATCAAATCCCTTTCACTTTAGCGGCGTATTTTTTTTTCGCCTGACAATCTTTGCAGATGCCGTACAGCTCCAATCGGTAATGTGTCACTTTAAATCCGGTCAGCCGTGCCGCGATGTCTTTTACTTTCTCAAGTTGCGGACATTGAAAATCGACGATCTTTCCGCATGCTTCGCATATGACATGATCATGTTCCTCTAGAGCCAGATCAAAGCGAAGCGGATCAGTAAAGCCCATTTCTTTTATAAGACCCTCTTGTTTAAAATAGCGGATGGTGTTGTATATCGTCGCTGTACTGACGGCGGGATAGACTTCCCTTAATGATTGTTGAATTTCTGCTATTGTGGGATGGTTCCTGTTGGCTAAAAAATAATGGTAGATGGCCAGCCGCTGCGGCGTCATTCGAATCCCTTTCTGTTTAAGCTGCGCCATCGCTTCCTGCTTTACATTCGTCTCGTTTTCCATACCTCTTTCGTCACTGCCCCTTTTTCCCTTGAATCTTCCGATATTCTTTACCCGGCGGCCTTAGAACCGGAGTTCTTTAGGTGTGGTGTTCATTTAATAAACGTTCTCCTTGATCCGATCAAAAGCCTGCCACGGCATCAGGGCACAGTTATGACGGGCCCGCAACGGATGGACGCCCATCAGGGAAACGGCATCTCCCAGCAGATCCTCTGCCGGTTCTTCTCCTTTTCTGATCATATTTTCCATCGCTGCACGCATTAGGCCGGCTTCTTTTAACGTCTTTCCTTTTATCAGTTCAGTCATGATTGATGAGGAAGCCATACTGATGCTGCACCCATCTCCGATAAAAGCTGCGTCTTCGATCTTTTCATCTTTAATGTCGATAAACAAAGTCATCACATCACCGCATGTTGGATTTTTGTAATGGACGTAATACGCGCCGTGTTTATCGATTTTTCGAAAATTTCGCCTGTATCTTGCATGATCCATAATGACGGACCGATACAGCTCTTCCAGTTTCGGCATGAAATGATGCTCCTTCCCTGTTAAACAGTTTATTTTGGTTGAAAGAACAAACGGATTCAGTTATACTTCCGTTGTTAAATCGTAATTATTACGATTTAATGATAACCGATCAAGCAGTTCAGCGCAAATGAAAAGACACAATGAAACTCCTCTTCTAATAAAGAGGCAGCTTGGTCAAACGCAAAGGGGGAAGGATTTTTATGAAGGAGCCAGACCGCATTCAACTCGATTCTTTTCAAATGACAATTTTGTCTGATGGAGCATTTCGAGTTTCAAGGGATTTCTTTTTGGCGGGAGGAGACTCCAAGGAAACAGAACGTTATCCTGAAGAATTTGAAGCAGCGCTGAACTTTGCCTTTCTGGAGACGAACGGCAAACGGATACTGATTGATACGGGATTTGGCGAAACAGGCGGACAAGAAAGCGGATACTTGATTCATCACATGACACAGGCGGGAATCAAGCCTGATTCTATAGACTATGTCATTTTGTCACACAGTCATTTAGATCATACGGGAGGTCTTCTGAATAACGGGAAACCCGCTTTTCCAAACGCTGTTCATCTGATCAGTGAAGCAGAATGGCTGTACGCAAAACAAACGCCGGCTTCTGAACAGTTTCGCATTCTGTCCGCTGTCCGGCCGCTTCTGAAGCTGCTGACAGAAGATACCGAACTGCTTCCCGGACTGAAACTGATCCATACGCCCGGACATACACCTGGACACTTGACGATTGAGTTACAAACAAAAGACGGGGTCTGTCAGATCACCAATGACGTATTTCACATTCCCGAAAGCATTTCCAATCCAAAGCTGCGGGTTTCGCTTGAGCATGACCCTATAGAGGGAGAAAAGACAAGAAGACTGCTGGTCCGGCAGGCTTATAGCGGCCAGGTCCTGCTTCACGGGTGTCATTTCCCCTACCCTGGTTTTGGGTTAATCGAAAAGCAGGGCTCACTTTTTCAATGGAAACCGGTTCAAAACGAAAAGAAAACTCGCTAAATCAGCGAGTTTTCCAATTTATACTAAAATATCAACGACAAACTGTGACCAAGATTCAAGTCTGTCATAGACGTTTTTTTCTTTCAGATCACTGGCTTTCATCCAGCGGCCGGCAATCTGTTCCTTTTCTTTAACTTCAACGTGGGCGCCCGGTTTTAATTCAAGCGCTGAAAGGATTCCGATATGTACTTCTCCGACGCTGTTTTCATCATCATTAATCAGTCCGAGCGTCACCATTTTTTCTTTATCTGATTCCTTAATCAGAAGCTCTTCATCAAGTTCGCGGTCTGTGTTTAACTTCAGAATACCGGAAAAGTCAAGCCCTTCGGCAAAGTTCATGTGGCCGCCGAAGCCGAGTGACAGCTTGTTGTGAAGCCGCGCTTCCCCTCCGCCTTCGAGCCGCTCGTATACAAATATTTCGTCGTCTCTTTTGATGACAACATAAGGGATCGGCTGTTTAAACGCAGGATCTTCTTCGGCGTCTCCCCTTCTCATTTCACTGAAGTGCTGTTCAATATGCGCCATGATCTTCCCGACCTTCTCGCCATCGCTGTTGACGCCTTGGAAGGTCAGCGTTTCATTTGCAAATACGTTTTCCCGCGGGACCACGAGAATGATTTCATCCATTTTTCCCATTGTATCCGTTTCCTCCTCAAAGTGAAAAGAGCAGATTCGTTCTGCTCTCATTTTGCCGTGTATCTATAACTGAAAGGCGGGGCTTGGGCGCGGATGCGCCCTTTTAGCCCGGCCGGCTTACTTATCGTCAAAGTAAAAATCGTCGTCTCTTAACGGTTCAACTGTTGCTTTTTTGTAGCCGTTCCCTTTCATTGAGAAGAAGTCATGTGACTTCGTTTTCGTATTCAACCCGTTCAACACGATCGGATTGATCTCTTCTTCTTCAAAATAAGCTTCAAAGCCAAGGTTCATCAGCGCTTTGTTGGCATTGTAGCGGATGAACTTCTTCACGTCGTGTGAAAGGCCGACCTGGTCGTACAGATCTTCTGTATATTCAAGCTCATTTTCATAAAGCTCTTTCAATAGATCAATGGCAAACGCGTACAGCTCTTCTTTTTTCTCAGGTGTCTGCTCATTGTAAATCTCCTGAGCGAGCAGGCCGACATAGACGCCGTGAATCGCTTCGTCCCGCAAGATCAGGTTGATGATTTCGCCGCTTTGCATCAGCTTGCCCTGTCCGTAAAAATAAAGCGGGTAGTAGAAGCCGCTGTAGAACAGGAAGCTTTCTAAATAAACGGATGCGACCATCGCTTTAAACAGCGAGATTTTATCGCCCTGGCGGATTTTCTCATAGAGTCCGACAATGACCTGAGCTTTTTTCTGCAAATATTTGTTTTGTTTAACCCATTCAAAGACTTCGTTGATCGTCTCTGTCGGGGCAAGCGTCATGAAAATGTTTGAATAGGACTTGGCGTGGACCGCGTTTTCCATCATCGCCATGAAGTTCAGCACCGCTTTGCGCTGATGCCCTTCCACATGCTCAGCGACAAGGGGCATTCCCGTGTTCCCCTGCTCTGTATCGAGTAGTGTCAGCCCCGCGAGCACCTTCATGTATGTGTCCTGTTCATTTTTACCCAAGTACTTCCATGTCAGAAGATCCCCATTAAGCGCGATCTCTTCCGGAAGCCAAAATTGCTTCACATTTTGGTTGTAAAACATTTGGGTAAAATCATCTTCATGCTTTGACCAGTTTGCTGCATCATAAATTTTCGTCACTTTCGCATACTCTCCTTTAATCAAACGACACAAGAAAGGCAGCCTTCTTGCCCTGTATCCTTCGTTCTTGCATAGTAAAGTGTTTTGATTCCTTTATGGTGGGCATAAAGGTCGATCCGGTTCAGATCGCGTGTCGTCATTGTATCTTTCAGGAACAATGTAAAGCTTATGCCTTGGTCAACGTGCTGCTGAATCGTCGAGATCATGTCGACAACTCTGAACATGTCCATATCATACGCTTCTTTATAGTAGAACCAGTTGCTCGGCGCAAGTCCAGGCATCGGATAGTACGTCTTGGAGTTGCCGTAAGTTCTTTCTTCAATCCGCTCCATGATCGGCATGACTGATGCTGTGCTTGACTGTACATATGAAATGGACCCGGTCGGTGCGATGCACAGTCTGTAGCTGTGGTACAATCCGTGTTCTTTGACAAACTGTTTCAGCTGCTCCCAGTCTTCTTTTGTCGGAATGTGCATGCCTTCAAAAAGCTTGGCCACTTTTTCGAATTTAGGCGAGAAATCTTGTGTCACATACTTTTCGAAGTATTCACCCGTTGCGTAAGCCGAACCTTCGTAGTTATGGTACGTCTCGCCTTTTGCTTTGGCGATCTCGGCAGACCGTTCAATCGAGTAGAAGTTCATCATCATAAAGAAAGTGTTCGCGAAGTCCCTCGCTTCCTCACTTTCGTAGGCGATATTGTTCTGTGCCAGGAATCCGTGCAGGTTCATCGCTCCAAGGCCGATGGATTTCATCGCTTTGTTCGCTTTTTTGACCGCCGGTGCGTTCGTAATGTTCGTCGTTTCAGAAACGTGTGTCAGCGAATCGGTTGCAAGCTTAACCGTCTGCTCAAGCGATTTGTTTTTCATGACGTTCAATATGTTCAATGAACCAAGGTTGCAGGAGATATCAAGGCCGATCTCATCTTCTTGACCGTAGTCTGTGTATGAAGAAACTTGTGAAGCCTGAAGAACCTCCGAGCAAAGGTTGGAAAATTTAACCTTAGAAATATGATTGTTCGCATGCGCGTTGTTGACATTGTCCTGGAACATAATGTACGGATACCCGGATTCCGATCTTAACATCGCAAGCTTTTCAAGCATCTTGCGCGGGTGGACTTTTTCTTTTTTGACGCGCGGATCTTCCACAAGCCTGTCGTACATCTCGTTCATGTCCATTTCATCGAGGTGCTCGCCGTACGCTTTATAAACGGTGTGCGGATAGAATACGTATGCCGCTTTATCCTCTCTTGCAAGCTCGATGAATTTGTCTGGAATGACGACTCCGATGGACAATGTTTTCACCCGGACATCCTCATCAGCCGAAATCTTCTTCGTATCGAGGAAATCGTTGATGTCACGGTGGAAAATGTTTAAGTACGCAGCGCCTGAGCCTTGTCTTTGTCCCATCTGATCAGCGTAGCGGAATGCGTTGTCAAGAAGCTTCATCACGCCGACGACGCCTTTTGTCGCGTTTTCGACGTCTTTGATCGCTTCGCCTTTCGCACGCAGTTTTGAAAGGTTTAACGATACGCCTCCGCCGAGCTTTGACAGCTGCATTGAAATATCAATCGCTCTCGAGATGTCGTTCAAGGAGTCATTGACTTCCAGGAGGAAACAGCTGACCAGCTCTCCGCGGCGTTTGCGGCCGGCATTTAAGAATGTCGGCGTGCTCGGCTGATACTCCTGGTTGATCATCATTCTGACGAATTCCTTCGCCTTCTCCTTATCCCCGTTTGCAAAAAATAAAGCTACGATAGAAATTCTGTCTTCATAGCGTTCAAGAATTTTTTTCTTGTCGTTTGTCTTCAGCGCATAGTCATTGTAAAACTTAAAAGCGCTCATAAAGGACGGGAATCTGAATTTTTTGGCGTAAGCCTCTTTGAACACTTCCTTGATTTCTTCGAACGTGTAGCGGCTTAAAAACTCTTCTTCATAGTAGTCATTCTTGATTAAGTAATCGATTTTCTCTTTCAGATCATGGAAAAATACCGTATTTTGGTTGATATAGTCTACAAAATAACTATGTACAGCTTCTTTATCTTTATCAAACTGGAATTTCCCGTCTTTTTGGATCATGATCTCATTGTTTAACTGGATCCATTTTGGCACTTGATTTTGTGACAACTCTTTCTACCTCCTGAGTAAACAGTTCAACGTCTTTGGCCGTCCCGCTGAGCTCAAATTTGCCGAGAATCGGAACCTGATACTGCTTCGAGATTTTTTCTGCGCTTTTCGCAAAATTGTCTCCCCACACTCTGTTTCCGCTTGCCGCAACTCCCAAAAGAAGATGGGCGTTTTTCTCAAG
Organism: Bacillus sp. B19-2; assembly: GCF_022832475.1. Lineage (NCBI taxonomy): Bacteria > Bacillati > Bacillota > Bacilli > Caryophanales > Bacillaceae > Bacillus > Bacillus sp. B19-2. Next base: position 925,900 of record NZ_JALHKQ010000001.1, on the reverse strand, counting down.
AAACATCTCAGTCGTTTTCGGAACTTCCCCAAACCCTGTCGTGTACGTGATCAAAACAAACGGTTCGTCTAGATACTCCTCTGTGCTGACTTTCCGTTTATTGCGAAAAGGCGTCTTATCCACAAAGCGCTGAACGTTTCCCGTTTTTGAATCAAATACGATCTGAATCATCATTATCACGACCTAGTAAAATTGTTTCCGAGTCTTTCAACTCGAACCTTACACAATATATAGTATACTATCATTCAAGAAAACACAATATATTGTGATCAGGTTGATGAAAGTTCACAATTTGCTTCAGCTTAGGAGGCCTAAGGCCAAAGAAATATGAGTAGAATGAGAGCCGTTCGCTCATCCTACTCACAAACCGAAATCTATCATAACACGAAAAAAATTGAGTTAGTAGACTAGACTTTTTCGCTTATTTTTTGTAAGTGTCACAGCACTTGTTCTCGCATACCTCTTTAATATCGGCTTCGATGCCGAGTTCCTTAAGAACTGACTGAACAGCCGTCATGATCGACGCTTCCCTGACAAGTTCTTTTCCGTTGACGAGAATACTTGTGCCGTATTCATAGCAGGAATCATCTTCACACGTCTCTTCCCAATGGTTGATGACGATCTTAGGTTTCATTGTTCGCTCATTCCTTTTCATTTTCAAACTGAATTGATGTAAACACTACTTAGTTTAGCGATTAGATGCCGCTTTGTAAATTTGAATGCCTCGGTCTTTCACAGGACGTATTGTTGGCGGCGTTTTAGACAGGATGTCCGGCAACGGCCGCAGTTGATTGTAAAGTCGCCTCGAAAACGACAAAATCCCAAAACAGTAAACTGTTTCAGGATTTTGTCAGGCAATCTGAAAAGACCATGCCAGGCATGGTCTTTTAGCCGTAAATCGCTATTCGAGTTCGAGCTGAACGTTTTTTTGCGGTGCAAACGTGGAAATGGCGTGTTTGTATATAAGCTGCTGCTTTCCTTCCGATTCAATCAACACTGTAAAGTTGTCAAATCCTTTTACTTGTCCGCGCAGCTGAAATCCATTCAGTAAAAAGACCGTGACAAATGTACTTTCTTTCCGAATCTGATTCAAAAACTGATCTTGAATATTTATCGATTTCATGTTTCTGGTCCTCCTTGTTTCTCTATACCATACTGTTTCGATTAAAGTTCGAGCTTTCCTGCTATGTAAGTGAAAATTTCCTGTTTTTTCTGCTCGATATTGACAGGGGGCGTCATGTCATACCAGGCGACATCCATTTGATTTCTGAACCATGTCAGCTGTCTTTTGGCATAGCGTCTCGAATTCCGCTTCAACGTCTCAACCGCCTCTTCCAAGGACGATCTGCCTTCAAGGTGCGCATAAAGCTCTTTGTACCCGATGGCCTGAACAGACTGGCAATTTCTTATGTTTTCATCATAAAGCTGTTTCACTTCATTCAGCAGCCCCTCATCCATCATCTGGTCTACGCGGCTGTTGATCCTGTCATACAGCACTTCCCGCTCCATCGTCAAACCGATGAGAGCCGTGGTGTATAAAAGCTCTTTCCGCTGGCCTTCCATATGTTCGGACATCGTTTTTCCTGTCGTATGGAGGATTTCAAGCGCCCTGATGACCCTTCGTTTATTGTTTGGATGAATGGTTTTTGCCGCTTCGGGATCGCGCTCTTTCAAAAGACAGTGAACATATTCGGCTCCCCTCTTGTCAGAGAGCGCCTCCATCTCCGCCCGGAACTCAGGGTCGCCCGCTTCCTCTGTGAATGAATAGTCATAAAGGACAGACTGAATATAGAGCCCGGTTCCCCCGACAATCATCGGAAGCTTACCCCGCCTGTCAATCTCTGCGATTTTTTGTCTGACGATCTCCTGATATTCAGCAACCGAGAAAGATTCCGTCGGTTCTTTAATATCGATCAGGTGATGTGGAACCCCGTTCATTTCTTCTTCTTTGATTTTCGCTGTGCCGATATCCATTTTTTTGTAAATTTGCATCGAATCTCCGCTGATAATTTCCGCATTCAAATGCTCGGCCAGCATCACGCTTAATTTTGTTTTACCGACAGCGGTCGGTCCGATCAAAACGATGACCGGCGGTTTCGTTTTATTCACTGCTGATCACTCTCTTTAAACAAGCTCCTCCCATTATACCATTTCACGTTCAAAAACATCCATTTCATTTTACCCGTTTTCATCATTTCCCAAACATTTCCTCACCAGCCTATCGGCTCATTTCCCACGATTTCTCTTGTGTAGCCTTTAAAAATATGCCGATGCCTTTCCTTCATTCCATCGCTTACATACACGACTCCGCCATATCTGATCGGGGGAGCCGCAGAATATGCCAGATAGGTCGTGCCCTCGATTTCATGATAGTGCGTGCCGTCCGCCCGCGGAATCGCGGGCCCCGTAATCGCGTAATACCTGTGGTAATGTCCCTTTTCGAAAGAAGTGATGCCGGAATAAAAATGAACGTGCCCATCTGTATTGCTCCCGTTTGCCGGCTGGGAAAAGCCTTCAATTAGGTGGTAATGGCCATTGGCAGTCGATGTTCTCGCCCTGTAGGCGTGGGCATGGGGAGGCGCTTTTGACCAATCCGACTGATACAGCGTCATGTTTCATTCACTCCTTTTTAAGGGCGGCTTCATTCAAAAATACGACGGGTGCCCAGGCAAAAACGGCTGGGCAGAATACAGTGATGTTAGTCAGGTTTCATTTTATTATTGGAGGGATTTTTTTATGAATCATTTCGAGCAAGCTCCTGTATATTACGACGACAACCAGCGCATCATCGGCAGACCTTACTTTGGCGGACCTTTTGGGCGACCGTTTTTCGGACCGCGTCCGTTTTTCGGCCCGGGCCCCTTCTTCGGAGGTTTTTTGGGCGGGCTTACTGCCGGAGCGCTTCTCGGCCCTTGGGGATATCCGTATCCGCCGTATCCTTACTATCCTTTTTATTGACAAATAAAGGCTCTTCCAGGGGCCTTTTTACATAACTTTTTTCTTGACTTAGAACTTTTGCATCAATTAAGATGGATTTTACCAACCGGTTAGTAATGCGGGTTTTTTTTATGTCTAAAAAAGAAGAAATCTTTGAAGCGGCCTGATGACGATTGCGGAATAAACCTTTAACACTTTAAAATCGTTTATGGGCGGCGTTTTTTGATATTCGAATGAAAACTGACTTTGTACAAGCGCCCTTGCTGCGGCAGCATTTCTTAAACCGCGGCGTGAGTTGTGTGAAAAGAGGGCTGGCAAATGGTCAAAGTCTTTTGTTTCAATTGGAACTGCTGGCTGACGAAGAGAAAGCTCTCCTTTTGAATCTTGAAATAACATCGATAGAGGAGGATTTCGTATGATTGCAGGCTACATTTTTCTACTGATCGCCATCTTGTCAGAAGCGGCGGCAGCCGCCATGCTGAAAATATCTGACGGGTTCGCGCGCTGGCAGCCGTCGGTTCTCGTAGTGATCGGCTACGGTCTCGCATTTTACATGATGTCACTCACATTGCAGGTCATCCCTCTAAGCCTCTCCTATGCGACTTGGAGCGGAGCGGGCACCGTTCTGACTGCAATCATCGGCGTCTTGTGGTTTCAAGAAAAGCTGAACCGGCGAAATATCGCCGGCATTATCTGTCTCGTGTCAGGCGTTGTCCTGATCAATCTGTCATAAGGAGGAGAATGTCATGAAAGGCATGATCTTTTTGGCGGCTGCCATTTTGTCCGAAGTATTCGGAAGCACAATGCTGAAGCTGTCAGAAGGCTTTAGCGTCCCCCTGCCCGCGGCCGGTGTCATGATCGGTTTTGCGGCTTCTTTTACGTTTCTGAGCTTTTCATTAAAAACACTGCCTTTATCTGCGGCTTATGCGACTTGGGCCGGCACCGGGACGGCTTTGACAGCTGCGATCGGGTATTTTATATTTCAGGAACCATTCAATCTCAAAACTCTTATTGGGCTTGTATTGATCATCGGCGGCGTCTTTTTGCTCAATTCAAAGCATGCTGACGCCGCAGACCAAAAGGCTCAGCTCCCGGTCGAAATCTAATCCGCTTTGGAGACGACAATCTTCGGCTCTAATTCAATGGCGACATTGCCCTGAACCGCCCTTGATATCATACAGGATGTCTCCGCCTTTTCAGCCAGTCTTTCGGCAAGTTCGACCTCTTTTTCCGCCGCTTCTTTCGGAAGACGGATCAGAGGTCTGTGAATGATTTTTTCGTATGTAAACACCCCGCCTGTCACATCGACAACGGCCTCGGATTCCATCGTCAGGCTCTCTTTTTCCAATCCGCTCCTTTCCATCATGGCTGCAAGCGTGATGATATAGCAAGTCGCAGCGGCACCGAGCAGCATTTCGTCAGGGTTTGTCCCTGCCCCCGGACCCTCCATTTCCTTTGGAATTGAAATTTCTGTTTTTAAATTCCCGCTTTCAATCCTTCCGATGTCGTTACGTTTTCCAGGCCAGTCTGCCTGAAGGTAAAAATGATGTTTAGCCATAAAAAATACCTCCTTTTTTTATCCTGCTTTAAAGTCTACCGGTATTTGACCTTTATGTCTGTTGATTTGCCTAAAAAAATCGGTAAACCGTGACAGACGTCTAACACACGGGGCATGAGCGGATCATAGAATACAACGAAAATCCGCGCAAGAAAGGACGAAAAAAATGGAGAATGTAGAACATTTACAGCAGACACCGGCTCCCGAACAGCATATGCATATCCCCCAGTATCAGCACGCCGAAACAGCCGTGCACCACATCAAATGTCCGTTGTTTCCGCACTTGAAACATAAGACATTGTGCACGGTTGCGCCTTTTGTTCATTACGGTTTAAATGAAGCGCAAGCCACTTCCTATCACCATGCCATGGAAGAAGTAGCGGCAATGGCTTATTTAATGGGCATGGGTATGGACCCTCACTTGGCCTACTGTACAGTTGAGTCATGGGAAATCAACGAAACATTTTATTAATTAGACTGAACGGTCAAAAATAAACAGAAAAGACCGTTCAGTCTCAGGAACGAGTTAAAGCAGACGCCGGCGTGTTCATTGGCGAAATCAGCCAGTGAACGCGGTTTTTTTCCCGTGATGCGTTCCACTGTATGGTGTGATGCGTTTTTCTTTGCCATTCTTGATTTTCTCGTCTAGTTCCGATATGAAGCTGGCATAAACGGGAGATAATCCTGCTTTTATATACCTTTCCCTCAAAGCGGACACTTCGACATTGACATGCCTGCCGCTCTGCCGATAATTGCCGCAGCTCCAGCATAACTCGAGGCTTCCGGCCCGGTCAAGATATGGCTCGTATTATACCGTCCATTCAGGAACATATCGCCTGACCGCGTGATGAAGCTTCCCGAATACGGGTCCGTCTTCATCGATAATTGCAGCGCTGAGCAGAACAATGCGGCGGACGCCGAATGCCGCTGCTATTTCCAAAAACGGTGCAACGAGTGGCGACGGTTTGAATACACCGACAGGCGCAACCAAATATAATGAGTTCGTGATTTTTAATGCGTCTCTGTAAATTTTTTAATCATTCCAGTCAAAATACACATGTTCCGTTCCGGCCATTGCAGGCATTCTCCGGCTTGCGATCCGGACGCCGGCGCCCGGAACGTACAAGCCGTTTGGCGATTCGGCTTCCAGTCGTGCCGGTTCCGCCGGTAATCAATATTGTTTTCTCCACTTTTATCACTCACTTGTTAGGTCATTAAAAAGTCTGCAGCCGTCTCCCGAACGATTCGATGACAATCAAAGGATTCCAATCATCTTTGTAGTGGACAATTTTGCTCTCTTTCATACTGTTGGGAAGATCCGTCTCGCACACCGTGCCTTCACATTCAAATTCGACTGCCGCATAGCCCGTATTTGCCATTTGAAGAATAGTGGGCGCTGTAAAGCGGACAATATCGATCTTTTCGGGAAAATCCTTTATATATTCGTAAATAGCCGACTTTCCTTCTATTTTTTTAGGAAAACCTGGCGGCGACTACGGATGCTCAAACACCGCGTCTTGATCCCAAAGCTGTATCCACTTTTCCATATCTTTTTCGAGCATCGACTGCAAAAATGGTTCCATCACATCGGTTATCGTATGCGCCATTTTCTCTCCCTTATTTTTTGACCATTCGGTCTAAAATAGTGATAAAAACGAGCGGCAGCCCATCTTCCCTTTTAATCAAGAACAGACAGGCTGACATCGATCAAATCCTGAAGGGCGTCAAAGTCCTCCGTTAACTTCGCCTGAAACGTTAGAGACAGCCGGGTTTGATTTAAAAAACGGGCAACTGCTGAAAGATCTTGGCCGCCCTTCTTTAGTTCCCCCTGTGACTCGGCCCGGACAAGCGCTTTGTAAAAGGCGGTTTCCAGCTGCCTTGTCTGCTTATCAATGTATTCGGCAACCTCTTGATCACGGGGAATTTGTTCAATTGCGCTGTTGATGATATAGCATGCCTTTGAGCGTTCGGGGTCTTTCAGAGCGTTTAAGCTTTCCTGAAAGATCTGCCGAACCGATTGCTTCACTGAGCCGGGGCTTTCAAGCCTGGCGATCACTTGAGCATTTTTATCATCAAGATATCTTGTAAGAGCGGCTATAAACAGATCCCGTTTCGTTCCGAATGTATTGTACAGACTTTGCCTGGCAATTCCCAGGCGGCTGAGCAGCTCTTGCATCGATGCGCCTTCATAGCCGAATTGGCCGAAAACCTCCATTGCTTTATGAAGGACGAGGGCAGCATCGAATTCTTTGCTTCTTCCCAAGCCTTTATCACCTCCTTTATTTGAAGAATACGCTTTTTAGATCGATCAGTCAAGAATTATCCGCTTCACGGATCTATTCACGGTTCCGATTGAGAAAATCGGCGCATGATCCTTCAGCGCCGGTCATAGACATAGCATAAAACCCCTGTCGCATACAGAGGAACAAAAGGAAGTGTGCCCGTTGTTTATTTATACGGTTCAGCCGGGAGATTCATTATTTGTCATCGGTGCCAGGTTCGGAATTTCGATTGACCAGATCCGATTGGCAAACGGGTTGGTCGAAACAAACATTGTCCCCGGACAGGCTCTTTTAATACCGCTTTATACATATACTGTTCAGCCGGGAGACAGTTATAACTCGATCGCCCTCCGGACGTTTGTATCCGCCGAAGCATTGCAAAAAGCAAATCCGTCTGTAACGCCTGCCAATATGAGGCCGGGGATGAAAGTGACGATTCCGGAATTGCCGAAAAAACCGATCACCGCTTTAGGATATTACACATTGAGAAACCCCAGCTTAGACCAGGAATTGATTCATAATTTTGCCCCCTACGCCACATATCTGGCATTTTTTGAATACCACATATCAAGCGACGGATCGTTAAGCGAGCTGAATGATTCACCGGCCGTACAAACGGCCTGGAGGCGGCGCGTTCCTCCCCTCATGACAGTCACCAATCTGACAGAAGCAGGCTTTAGTCCGTCTCTTGCGCACCGCGTATTAAATCAGCCTGCAGTAAGAAACCGGCTCATCGACAATATTGTTCAAACGATTTCCAGAAAAGGATATGCAGGCGTCAATATTGATTTCGAACAGATTGTGGAGGAAGACAGAGATTTATTTTCAGGTTTTCTCCGCCTGTTGAAAGAGCGGCTGAAGCCTTCCGGTTATGTGTTGACGGTTGCCGTTCCGCCGAAAACAAATGAAAATATCGCCTGGCTGAAAGGGTATGACTATGGCGGAATCGGCGCAGTGAGCGACCTTGTCTTTATCATGGCATACGACTGGCACCACGGAACAAGCGGGCCCGGCCCCGTCGCTCCGATCAATGAAGTCCGGCAGACGATTCAATTTGCCCTTCGCCATATTTCAAAAGAAAAAATCATTCTCGGCTTTCCGCTTTACGGCTATAACTGGACGCTGCCCTATCAGCCTGGTGCCGTATACCCGGGAATCGCCAACCAAGACGCCGTTCAGCTCGCCATGAAGCACCAGGTACCGATACAATATGATACAAAGTCTGAATCTCCTTTTCTCCAATACACAGATGAACAAGGCAGAAGGCACATCATATGGTTTGAAGACGCACGCAGCATCGGAAGAAAACTGCATCTCATCATCGAATACGGACTTGGCGGCGGCGGTGTCTGGCAGCTCACGCTCAGTTTTCCGCAAGGAACCTGGCTCTTGACCAAATTCTTTCGCGTCAGAAAAGTTTGATCGCTGTCGTATGAATAAGCCGAATCATCTCCCCTTTTATAAATCAATACAGTTCACAAAACATTAGAGCATCATGAGCTGTTCATATTTAAAAACCTTTGCCTGACAAAACCTTCAACAATGACAGGAATGATGCAGGATCAAGAGCTGCACGACATCTTAGAGTGTGATGCGGTCTGCGATGACTGAACAAGTGTGCCACCGATTTTTTAAATTCGGGGAAAACCGGTCAGAAGTGCGCAACGACGCGATTGACACCCATGAACAGAGCGCAGGCTAAATGGGGTATAATCTCTGAACATATTTCAGATTGATACCTAGGCTGCCAAGTCGGCTGAAGTCTCTTCCGCACCTGTAATGAAAACGCGTGAATCCCCCGCAGTTCATACGCGGGGGATTCTTATTTAAACGGTTTCTTCTTTTTTCTCATCATAATCAATGACTGCCTTTGGAAGAGCCGTATATTTCGCCCAGTAAAATACCGCAATCGATCCTGCTGCGATCAAGATTAAATCGATCGGCGTTCTCAATAGGCCGAGGCCGTTACCGAATGAGCCGAGATACGACAAAATCAAGAGCATGACATAATAACCGACAATCCACCAGCTTGATTTAAGCTGCTGTGCAAACGAAACATCGTCTTGGGGAACATATTTTTTACACGCGCAATAAACGGCAAACATCACGAGCTGCGATCCGAGCAGCCATGACACGGTGTTCCAGCCTGACCAATAGACGATATAAGACGCAAATACGAAGGATACAGGAGCAATGACAGCCATCCCCTTGATTTGCAGAGGCTTGTTGAGCTGCTTGGCATTCACATTCAGAGCTGCTGCTGAAACCGGAGCGATCGCATAGGAAAGGATCAGGGCTACAGAGCAAACATTGACGAGCGCGTCCCAAGACGGAAAAGGAAGCGTCCAAAAAACGGCGAGCGCAAACGACAGCCACAACGACGGACGGGGAATTCCCGTCGGTTTATTGACCTTGGCAAACACTTTGAACAACGTGCCGTTCCGCGCCCATGCATAAACCAAGCGCGATGTCGTATTCATAAAAATATTGCCGTTTCCGCCGGGTGATAAGATTGCATCCAGAACGACAAGAGTGGCAAGCCAGCCCATCCCAAGAAGCACCGCGATGTCTTTGAATGGAAGAGAAAACTCCTTGCCGATCGCTTTCCAGCCGTCATTCAGCATATCAGTCGGAATGGCTCCGATGAACACCACTTGCAGTATCGTATAAATGCAAGCCGAAACAATGATGCAAATCAGCAGAGCAACCGGGATGTTCCGCTGCGGATTTTTTACTTCGCCGGCGACCGAAACGATCGGATGAAGACCGAGGTATGCGAACATCACCCCGCCGGTCGAAATGGACGCCTGCACCCCGCCAAAGCCAAACGGCGCCAATTCTCCCGCAAAGTTGGCCGACTTAAAATGGAATGCCAACACGACGATGATCGTCAAAGGAACAAAATACTTAAAAACCGAAATAATTAAATTTGATTTCGCAAACGCTTTGACACTCCAATAATTGAGTAAAAAGAACAAACAAAGCAGCACAAACTGCAAAAGCCAGCCGATAATCGTCGGCGATTCAGAACCTTTTATCGTCAAACCGGGAAACCAATAAGCTACATATTGCCTGACAGCCGTCACTTCGATTGAAATCAGGCTTGTATAGGCAACGATCGTAATAAACGAAATCAAGTATCCGACAAGGTGGCCGTGGGTATACACCGGGTAGCGGATAATCCCTCCCGTCCGCGGCAAAGCAGCTCCCAGCTCGGCATAAACGAGGCCGATTAAAAGGATAATGACACCGCCGATAATCCACGAAAAGCTTCCCGCGGGCCCGGCTTTTGAAGCGACATTGCTGACGGCAAACAGCCAAGCCGATCCGAATATCGCACCCATGCCGATCAAAATCAGGTCAAGCAGAGAGATCGTTTTTTTGAAATTGCCCTGATTTGACAAATCACTTCCTCCTTTTAAATACATTTAATAGAAGGTAGTATGTTCAAAAAGCGCCTCTGTATACTTTTCCCGCTTCCTTTCGGCTGCAACAAAAAACCCGGGGATACCCCGGGTTCCTTCATATGGTTATTTCACTCCTGCCGGTGCTAAAAATGCCTCAATTTCATCTGCTGCTTTCTCGGCCCCTCCTGCTTGTTTAATGTGCTTTTGCATGTCCTGTACTCGTTTCAGGACATCGGGGTTGCCGTCCGTCTGGGAGACGGCTTCCCGCAATGAAGCAACTGTTGTGTCCTCCGGCTGCAAATGCTTGCCAAGTCCGAGTTCTTCGACGCGGCGGGCAGTGATTTCCTGTTCAATCATTTGCGGGATGGCAACAAGCGGTACACCGGCATTCAATCCTTCCATCGTACTGTTCATACCCCCATGGGTGATGAAAAGCTCCGCTTTCTTCAGGATTTCCAGCTGGGGAACGCGCTGATGAATCGAAAAGTTATCAGGTATGTCGTCAAAGCTTTCAGGATCGATTGTCGCGCCGACAGCCATGACCACCTGCCACTTCGTGTCCCTGAATGCTTCTATGCACATATGATAAAATTCCGGCCAGGCATTGAACGCCGTCCCTAAAGAAATGAGCATGACAGGACGGCCGCTGTTCGAAATAACCGGCGTGTCTTCTTCCTGAAACTTGCGTTTGGCTAGAGAAGGACCGACAAAAGAAAACCGTTCATCAAACGTTTCGCCGTAAGGCTGAAAAGCACGAGGCATAAAGACAATGTTCAATTTTGCCGGTTCGAACATCTCCTCAAAACTAAATGACGGAATATTCTCATTTTTCAAAGCGGCTTCTTGCTCAGGCGTGAGTTCGATCTTAAACTCTTCAGACATTGATTTGAATGAAAAATGTTCGTTTTGTGCATATGAAGAACAAAGGCGAACCGCCTCTATTCCAAACTTCTCAGCCAGCATTTTTCCCGCCATGGCCATAAAGTCAAAAAGGATGAGGTCAGGCTTGTCGTTCTCATAAAGCGCTTCAAGCTGAGGAAGAACCTCCTCCATTTCTTTCATAAACATCATCGGAGCCTGCGTCATATCTTTTTTATTTTTCATCAGCTCCCGAATTTGCTGCGGATCGATATTTAAAGTTGAGCGGTAGTTAAGCGGCTCTGCCCCAGTTTCCTCAACAGCTTTCACAAACTCATCCGTTACCGGATATGTTACCCGATAACCGCGTTTGACAAGGCTTGCCGTTAAAGCAAGCGTCGGATTAATATGCCCGTGAGCGGGAATATTAAAAATCGCGATATGTTTTTGGCCCATTTTTTAACCTCCCGTTATTTTTCGCTTCATAACAGTAACGATGATTTTAAATCTCTTTCACTATGTTAAACAACATATTATAGATCATAAAGGAAAAACCCTTCAAAATTAAATTAAAATTAAAAAATACTAATATAGTCCTTTTTCTCACAAAAAAACACCGAACTTTAGCCCTTAGTTTAAGGCCACACTCGACTTTATTCCCCTTTTCGTTACCGTCGACTTATATTTCAATCGTTTTAAAACAAAAAACATCCGTCAAAACAGCACTCGTTTTAACGGATGTCATGAAATTGCCATATTTTAAATTTAGTTTAAATTATTCTGTAAATGATGGTAAATCCAAAAAAATTTTTATAATGTTATTTTGTCGCGCTTCCTGCTTCATTTCCTTTCAAAACTATCGTTTATCGTTTCCTTCTCATCATAATTAGATATGAAAGGACTGTTGTTATTGGTATATACAGCGGAACATCTTGATGATTATTTAATGGAACAAGCATCCAACAATCATTTTCACGGCAGCATTTTGCTGGCAGACTCAAACGGTATTCTGTTATCGAAAGGATACGGTTATGCTAATTGCAAGGACAAAGTGAAGAATAAACCGTCTACACGCTACCAAATTGCTTCGCTGACAAAGCAATTCACAGCCATAGCGGTCATGCAGCTGCAAGAAAAGGGGCTGCTTCATACAGATGATCCGGTACAAAACTATTTAGAAGGCTATCCGAACGGAGACAGCATTACCATCAAACATTTATTAAGCCATACGTCCGGAATTCCCGATTTTCTAGAGGATGAATTGCTCGATATTGAACTGGAGCGCGCACCGTTAGACCAATTTATCGGCCGTTTTATTGACAAGCCGCTCGAATTTCGTCCGGGACAAAGGTTTAATTACAGCAATTCAGGATACATACTGCTCTCAAAAATCATTGAAACAATCACAAATGAAGCTTATGGAGACGTCATTCAACAACTAATCTTTGACCCTTTAGGCATGAAAAACTCCGGTTTCTTCACTTCTCCGGAAGATATTTCGCCCACAGTCGGATATTTATGCCTGAATCGCGAAATGATCAAAGCGCCTATCGTATACGGCTACGGGGAAAGCGGGCTGTATTCAACCGTTGAAGACTTGTACTTATGGGACAGGGCGCTTTACACTGAAAAGCTTGTCACAAAAAGCGCTTTGAAAGAAGCGCTTTACAGCTGCGTCAAAAAACCGGCTTTTGCAGCCGAGGGCCCTTCTCCGGCACTCATTCAAAACAATTCGATCGGATACGGATGGTTTATTAATCATCAAAACAAGTATAAAATATGGCATGATGGAGAAATCCACGGTTTTATCAGCTCGATTAACCGATACATGGATGAGAAAAAAGTGCTGATTATGCTCAGCAATTGCAACCTGTCAAAAACAGACGAAATTTCAGAAAACTTGGAACAAGCTTTATTGCAAATGTAGAAGCTAAAAACACTGAAAGGCAGCGGGAGCGGTATGATCAGAAAACTATTCACTATCATCATCATGGCAAGTATCATCGCGATCGGATTCGTCTTTAAAGATTCCTGGCTCGGCGTCATCAGGGACGGAGGCGTTTATTCGGTGCTATTCAGCATGCTGCTTGTGGCGGCCTGTGTATTTTTCCCGATCGTCCCGTTTGCGCTCATTGCCGGATTAAACGGCGCTTTGTTCGGAATCGCAAACGGCGTGCTGATCACGCTGACAGGGTCGATGCTCGGCACCATGCTCCTGTTCTTCCTCTCACGTTACGGATTCAGAGATTTGGCTCGCAAACGCTTAACGAAATACCCGAAAATGAGCGAATATGAAGCCTATTTTAACCAAAATGCTTTTACAGCCGTACTATTGGGCAGACTGATCCCCGTTATCCCCGCCGTTGTCATGAATATTGTCTGCGGTTTAAGCAAGGTGAAATGGGCTGTCTTTTTCGCGGCTTCGACACTTGGAAAAATCCCTAATGTTCTCGTCGTCTCTATCGCAGGTGCCAATTTCAGTGAAAACAAGCTGATCTCTATCGGTGTCTACGGCTTATACATGGCGATCATCGCGCTTGTCATCTACAGAAAGTATCCCCATCTGACTCAAAAACATAAGGAGACGAAACAGACAGGGAAACCTTCTTGACCCGCTGAGGCGGCAATGATAGCCGCCTTCGTTTTTCAGTTGAACGTCAGCCGATTACAACAGCCGTACCATATCCGATGAGTTCGGAGGTACCCTGGCCTGCAGATAGTTCGAACCTTAGACCGACGATCGCGTTTGCTCCGAGTTCTTCAGCTTGATTCACGAGCCGTTCCCTCACAGCTTTTTTCGAATCCTCAAGCATTTGGGTGTAATTTTTTAATTCTCCGCCAATGACCGACTTCAATCCTGACAGGATATCTTTTCCGATATTCCGCGACTGAACGATGCTGCTGGTGACAAGCCCTTTAACTTCGACGATATTTTGATTCGCGATTGTATCTGTTGTGACGATGATCATTAATATCCTCCCTTTTCCTAAACTTACTAGCTACCATACCATATCCGCCGGAAGCGTGCAGTTATTTATCCATCATATCGGCTGGATTTTTAAAATGTTAAGTTTTTCATGCTAAGTTTCACCACATTGCATAGCCCGCCGTTTCAATCCGGGCTTTTCACAAAGTGGGAAATGATTCAAAAGAAGTAAATATAGATAACTTTATAGCATTGTTAATTTCAGCTTCACAAGATAACACGATTTCATCACAGTTGATTCTTCTTCCACTTCCTTATTTTAGTCCTGAAGTTTTTAAATGGAGCCACAGAGTTGACGTGAATGAACCTTATAGCGGGCCACTTCGGATTTTTGCCTGTCCAATTGAAAGTACCTTGGATGTATAACTCTTCGTCCGTGAGCGTATCAATCCAAGATTGAAATTGCGACTCTGCTTTCTTGAATTCTTGACGAAGCTCAGTTAACGAAAGCTGAGAATAGGAATCATAAAAAGATTGATAAAGGGCTCCTAATTGGTTCCATTTATAATGAGGAGAGGGAGTTACAACAGTTTTCCCAAAACGCTCGTCCCTATCCCAACTCATTAGGAGGTTCAACCATCCGAGCTGATAAGCAATGATTTCCCCCGGAGTTCGATCTACATCTGGATCGAGAACATCTCTCAACTGATCGGGAATATCGTCAAACTCACCATCCAATAACAAATAACGCTTATGAATTTCTTCTTTTAAATGTTTTTTAGACTCATACACCATAATCCCCCCTTGATCATAACTATAGTGTACAGGATTCGTCCGACTTATTTTAAACTTTTTAATAAAGAACAGTTGAATTTCCGCGTCAAGAGGTAATGTGAGGGGTTCCCTGCCGTCGACCCTTCAGAGGAACTCTCGATCCCGAAATTCCTTGCGGCCATTCGAAACCCTCCGCGCATCACAAGAATCGGCTCCCTTCACCTACTCGCGAAAGGCGCCTATCTTTCTTTTAAAATATTTTTCTTCTTCTTAGGAAGTTTTACGTCAAATACGGTTTTCTTTTTTTACACAAAAAACGGCTGGGCTTAAAAGCCCAACCATCCAAAAATCTCAAAACCTTTTGTGTTTGCAAGTCAATAAATAAAGCAATCAGCCAACCAAGTAATCCGCTGCTCTCTGCTCCTTGATTTCCGAAAACGTACCCGCCCCGTATGCAGCAAGCGATTCGCTTATGTTATCTTCGGCAAAAGCTTCGACGGCCGTATCTTTCCCCCCCTTCGGCAGCGAGGACATTCAGGACGATCATAGCAACCGGAACGGGCAGCACAAACCATGCCCATTTCAGCACAGATGTTGACTTCAAATTACCGAATAAAAGCAGCAAAACGTCAGTCAACGAATAGACCACAGGATGTCACCGTACCAGATGCCAAAGGCATGAATCAAACCGACCAAAAGCAAGATGAACAGCTTTCTGCAAAAAAGCATACGCGGGTCGCAAAAAAAGACATATTGACTAAAAGAATGCCAAGTAAAGCAAACCCGCGGATGATATCAGGTTCACCAACTCTCTCCTGGGAAACCGGGGTCAACGGTAATCGATGATTCATTCCGTACCTGTACTCCCTATCGGCATAGATTCTTATATATAAGTTTCCTTGTGCTCCGAAAGCCGGGGAGGACTTCTCATTCATCTTATTTGCAAGTCTTATACGATATTCATCAGATCTGTTCGGAAAGATCGTTCCGCTCTTGATTAAAACATTGCACTACATCTTTCAACATTTGCGGGGTGGGCTGCGCTATTTTATTCATCTTATGATCAAGATGATGTGGTTTTTAAAAAGCTGATGACCTTCTGCGAGACCGATTTAGCCTCTGTTCCCAGCCAAATGAGATGACCCCAACTGTCTGCCTCATAGACTTCTGAAAAAGGGATCAGTTCTTTTGCATGATAAGCATGCTCGGCTGGAACAAGACGATCATAGCGGGAATGCATAATTAATACCGGACAAGAAATTTTCTTCAAATGATGGAAAGATAAATCGTCTATATTTTTTAAATCAAGCAAAAACCCTCGACTTGAACGCTGTCTGTTGTTCATTTTTCTCATTTCTTCAATATCTCCCTCCGTCACTTTCAGCAGTGCCTGATCAGCAGGTAGTGTAGTAAAGGAGGACAGCATTTTCTTAAAGGTCCACTCCGGAAATCGATTGTTAAGCGCCGATATTAGCTTCCATACGGTCTTTTCAACAGGCGGCCGAAAGATGATCTGGCCAACTTTATATTCAATATCCTTCGCTGTTAGCCACTGCTTTGTGACAGCGCTTTGCAAAATTAAGGATTCTACTCTTTCAGGGTATTTGGATGCAAAGCATATTCCGCTTGGCCCGCCGGCTGACACCGCAACCACATGAACTTTCTCGATATTCAAATGATCCAGCAGTTTCATATAGTAATAGCAGGCAAGTTCCAAACTGTCCCCGATTTCTTTCGATGTTCGGCCATACCCTGCACGGGAAGGCGTGATGATAGAGAATCGGCTCTCATAAAGATCTCGATACCCAAATTCTTCGCGGCAATTCGAATGCCCCCCGTGCATCACAAGAATCGGCTTCCCTTCACCTACTCGCGAATATTCAATTGTCAGTCCGTCAATTTCAAAGGTGCCGATGCTTCTTTTCATCATTTTCATCCTCTCAGGAAGCTTTACATCAAATACGTTTTTCTCTTCATTATGTTTCAGAAAATCCATACAACCTAAAAAAACGGCTGGGCTGTCCCGCCCAACCATTCGAATATCTTAAAATTTTTGTCGTTTGCAGGTCCATAAATAAAGCAATCCGCCAGCCAATACAAAGACTGTGAATATCGCAAACGAGCTGCTGAATACACGCTTTCGGCATTGTCCATTGCCCCTTCATTGACCTTTAATCGTGACATACTGAGCAAGCCAGCCTTGTACTGTGCTTTTCCGAGAGCTTAATCAAATTCCCTGTTTAAATATTTTTTTAGTTCCTTTTTTTGTTTTTTCGATACGAGGATATATAAAATATCGCCTGATTTAATTTTCGTTTCTCCGTGCGGCGTGACCAAATCTCCGTTTCGGATGATCGCATTGATCAGGGCGTCTTTCGGAAAGCTGATGTCTTTCAGTGCCTGCCCGGTGATGGCTGTTTGGTCATCGATTTCAAATTCGATAATTTCGGCGTTCGCCTTGCCGATGGAAACAAGCTCCAGCGAATGCGGTGCTTCGACTTTCTGCGGTCCGTTCAATTTCAATTTTTCTGCGAAGACCGATATGGTTGACCCCTGGATCAAAGCCGATGTTAAAACGACGAAGAATACGACATTGAAGACCAATTGGCTGTTTTCAAGCCCCATCGTCATGGGAAATGTTGCGAGAACGATCGGAACGGCCCCTTTTAATCCGGCCCACGACAAGAAGATTTTTTCGTTAAAATGAAAGCCCATTTTGATGGTCGACAGAAAAACGGCAACCGGCCTGGCGATAAAAATTAAAATCAGCGAAAGCAGGAAGCCTTTGAAAATGATGTCGAAAGATAAAAATTGGGCAGGAAAAACCAATAATCCCAGAATAATAAACATCAAAATCTGCATCATCCAGGCAAAACCTTCATTAAACCTGAAAATAGAATGTCGGTAAGTCAAATCTTGATTTCCGATGACAAGCGCGGCAATGTAGACGGCAAGCAAGCCGCTCGCCCCGATGACATCTGTAAGACTGTAGGTAAGAAGCGCAAAAGCAAGCGCAAAGATCGGATAAAGTCCGCTTGAATCCAAGTTGATTTTATTAATGGCAAAGCTGGCGAACCGCCCGAGTAAATATCCGAGCAAAAGCCCCATTCCCATCTGCCAGAAAAATGAAATCACAAGCATGAAATAAGATGAATGATCAGCCGTCAGCAGCTGGATGAGCGATAACGTCAAAAACATCGCCATCGGATCATTCGTCCCCGACTCTGCTTCCAGTGTGGAGCTCAATCTGTCTCTAATATTCTGGCCTTTCAAAACGGCGAAAATCGCGGCCGCATCTGTAGAACCGACAATCGCTCCGAATAAAAAGCCTTCCATCCAGGAAACATTAAAAATCAGTTTGGCCGCAACCGCAACCACACAGGTGGTTAGCAACACGCCAATCGTTGCGAGCGACAATGAAGGAACGGCGACCGCTTTGATTGAAGACCACTTTGTTTGCAGGCCGCCTTCAAAAAGGATGACGACGAGTGCGATAATTCCGATCAGCTGGGCTAGCTCGGGATTATTAAAATAAATAATTCCGAGACCGTCGCTCCCCATGATCATCCCGACAACTAAGAACAATACGAGGGCAGGAACTCCGAGCCTGGTCGAAAATTTTGTTGTCAGTACACCGATAATCAGCAATAAGGCCGCTAATAAAATAAACTGTTCCATATTAATGTGTTCCAACCATTTATCCTCCTCCCAATCTTAACCGATACTGGTGCTGTCCACCGTTCTTTTACCCGAACCGGCACCTTCATAAAACGTATGTAACAGACGATGTTCGTGTATGCTCGTTATGGGACCGTCCTTCAGCCTTCACTCTGTCCGTGAAACTTTGTGCCTGCAATCGCAATAATCCCAATAATGATTGCGATTGGAATCCAAATCACGGCAAACGGATGCGCAGGCTCAGCAAGTGCGGCGATGACGGCCCCCAGGCAATAGAGCACAATCGTCAAAGCGCGAAGCCATGCGTCCTTATGGATGACCTTTTGGTCGTTTTTGCTGAGGAACCGTTTTGTCACATCTTCGAAAAAGTTTGCGAGCGTCCCCGTTAGGACAGTAGTGGAAATCCCTGCAATGCCGAGCTTTCTGGCTGCTGTGGTCTGAAGCCCCATCGCCATGCTTAACAGCAAGATCAAAAAGTGTGGCGAACTTTCATAGAAAGTCAGACAAGCAAATAGAAGCAATACGGCTGCTTCAACAGCAAGTGCAATCGTGACGCCTGACGGCCAGAACGATTTTTCCTGTTTTCCGACAATGGCTGCTGAAATAATCACGCCGATGATAAATCCGAACAATGCGATCAGCGAGTACACGGCGGTCGCATGAAGAGAATTGCCGATTGATAATCCTAACAGTACGATATTCCCGGTCATATTAGCAGTAAATACGTGACCGATACTTAAGTACCCAATCACATCTACAATACCTGCTGTCAAACAGAGAAGCAAAAGCATGATGTTTCGATCATGAGCAGCATTCAATGTGATTCAATCCTTTCGAAGCTATTCTGCCCGGCGGAATGTTAAGCCATTCCATCCGGTATGTCATGAGCCTTTCCTAAGGGAAAACTCGTTTTGGGGGCTTTTTTATTGTTAGAAAAAGAGGGGGTCTTAACGAAAAAATGCGGGCGATCCGATCATGCACCTCAGCAAAACACTTATCGCTCATCGTGTTACATCTGCCATTCAATTGTATCATAAGCATTAAAATTTTTTATAAATGAAGTTCTTAAAAACTTGTTTTTAATAAATGGGAACACACTTCTTACTGTTAAGGAAGCAGGCGCCCGGCGTTTATTGCATGATCCATCTGTTTGCCTAAATAAAAACGAACGAGCCGCCTTTTAAAAGCGACTCTTCCCCCATTCCTTCAATACTTGCAAAGTTCATGTTACACGCGGGAGGACTGATTCACTTCATATGCCACCCGTATTCCCGATTCAATCGCTCCCTGCATCCACCCGTGAGTGAGGGAAGCGTGCTCCCCGGCGAAGTACACCCTTCCCTCAGGCGTAGGAATATAAGGATACAGCTCCAATTCCTGACCAGGTTCGAAAGCTGTAAATGCTCCCGCTGAAAAAGGATTTTGCGTCCAGCTGAAAGAAGCGCCTGATACAAACTCAGAATACACGATATCTCCATATATTTTCGCTAAATTTTTCAGCGTATAGCGGATCCGCTCTTCTTCCGGCTGACTGTCCCATATCAGCGCTTCATCAGCCCACGTATAGCTCGCTAAAATAACAGCATGCCCGTGTGCCCCTATGCCGCTGCTTGGGTAATATGAAAAGCGAATCGGTAAATCGGTAATGGATCTGCCGCCTCGCTGCCCGACTCTTTCCCAAAACCTGCTCTTAAATTCGATTCCTATTTTTGTCGCGGCAATATAGTTAAGCTCCCGAATCGCTCTCCGCTTATGGTAGGAAATCGAATCAAACGGCTCAAATGTCACAAATCGCAAAGCTGAAAAAGGAATGGTTACGATTGCGAAATCACTTGTCAGCGCTGAATGTTCTGCCGACTGTTGGTGGATACAATGGGCTGTCACATCGTGTTCAGTTTGAGACATTTTCATCAATTTTTGACGGAACAAAATATCGGCCTTTAATTGCGGAAGAAAAGCTTGTATCAGCAGGTCCATGCCGCCTGTAATCTCATAGAAACGAGACGGCGATGTAAAAAAGATCGATTCCCTCAATACTTCCACAAGTGACAATCCCATGTACGCTTCCATATCCAAAAGTACACCAATCATATCAATGGCGCCGTTTGAAAAATGAGTGTTGAGAAAAGAACCCAACGATTCCTTCTTGTATTGTTTTTCAACAATATTCCAATTTCTCGCCGGATCTTGGCTGATAAAATTGAGGATAGGCTGCAGAGCAGAAAGCATCAGCTGTTCAGCCGTTTTTCCCTGCTCATGGGGAGCAACGGGGAACCTTAAAACGCCCGGATGTCTTTCAAACTCATGAAGACGGGTTTTCACGCCGTTGACGTAAAGAATATCCATGGGGGTTCTGTTGATAAACTCATTGACAGGCAGATTAAATTTCTTAATGTATTCCATCGTTAAAGTATGGATATCGGGGATGCGCATCGGACCGGCATTGAAATACAACCCTTCGCTAAAGGGCGCACGGGAAGTAAAAACACGCCCTCCCGCTCTGTCATTTCCTTCTACCATCGTCACTCTGTGCCCGGCACTCTTTAATAAAGACGCTGCGACAAGCCCGGACAGCCCGGCACCAACAATCATCATATGCTTAGGATACTGTGTTGTTTGAAGGCCGTTCCTAATGAGATGAAGCATGTCTCCCTCAGTTAATTGAAAATTCAATTTACTCAGCGCCCTTTTCGGTGGATTTATTGCATTATATTCCGTTTAAAGGGCGCCAATCACCATTTTCATCCTCTCTGCACGAAGACTCCGCATGAGGGCGCAGTTGCAAATGGGTCAACTATTTTAAAAAATGTAAATCAATATCCTATACCGAATTTATAAAGTGACATAGGATAAACTATGTATCTTTAGGGAGGTGAAACATATGAGCGGAGGATACGGAAGCGGTTTTGCTTTAATTGTTGTCCTGTTCATTCTCTTAATCATCATTGGTGCCAGCTGGTTCGGCGGTGGTTATGGAGGCTATTAAGTTCGTTCCGTTTTAAAAGCGATAACCTATGACCTTCTCCTTATTTTACATGTTCTCCCCTCTCGCTTATCGTTATTGACTCCATTATGAAAGGCTCTTTTTAAAAAGAGCCTTTTTTTAATCAATACAGGAAAACGCGCCTCTATTGAGCTTCGCTTTGCTCCAAAGAAACACTATTTCCCCCTATGCTTTTGTTTCGCTTTTTGCTTTCTGAGTAAATACTTTTGTTCTTTTTCCTTTTCCCGCTGCTCTTTTGTCAGCCGCTGTTTCTTTCGTTTTCTGGCATCCAGCTCTTGTTTTATCGCTTCTTGCGCCTTATGAGACACACCGGCATTTTTCAATTCTTTAGACACTTGCCGCTGCAGCCTTTTCGGATTGATTTTGCGCGGGCGGCGGGCGTCCAGCCTAACTCCTTCCTGTTCTGCTTGTGACAGTGCCTGTAAAAGTTGATGATGAACAAAATGCAATACTTCCGAATCCTTCGGCTCTTTGCCAAACAAATGCCGGACAGCTCTCAGCTTACCTCCAATCACAACTTCAATGACTCCTATCCAAAACTGACCATCATAGTAAACCGTTAATTTCATAACGATTCCCTCCTCCACCAACATGTACTTCAGAGAATGACGGACATCCCGAGGAGGGGAAGGTTACTGGCATGATCAATCATGCATCCGGACTACCAACCGAATCGTGTTTTTTCATTCTCCGCTAAAAATTTTATCAATTTTTCCAGTTTAGGAAAAGGGGTAAAGTTCTTTTGTATCAATATATTAAGACAGAGTTAATCGAATCATAGAGAGACCCTGCCCGTTTCTGAAATCTTGTATCTAAAGCAGATCCAGTTTCAAAATGACGCGAATTGCAAGGATATAAAACCATTTTCCTTTCAACCAAAAAAGAAAAACAGAATTTGGTTGCCTAGTGTATAATATAACCTGTACATAAAAGCTTTCCTCACTCAAGGGAAGTCTTGCTCACCCTCATTGAAAGGGGGTGATGCATATGACAACATTTGAAACAATCTCATTAATGATTGCTTTCGGCATGTTAATTGCCGTGTTGTCAAAAAAAGAAAAATAGACCTCCCTTGAGCCTGGAAACTTAAAGGGATAGGTCTATCACTTAGATCCTATGAGCAAGCCCTTGGTGGGCTGCTTTTTTGTACACTGACTCGACTGTTGGCGCAGTCGGGTCTCTTTTAGTTTATGCATTTTCCAAAAAAGAAATACTTGTGTTAACCAACAGTCAGTTGGTTAAGTGGCGCTTCTAATGAGATTATAACACATGTTCCTTTAAAGTTTCTCCTATTTGTTATCAAAAAATCAACGTTATGTTTACTTTCAAAATCACGTAAAGGTGCAGCTGGATACCTCTTCTATTTGCATTTCACATGAAAAAGAGATAAAATGATTGTTAAATCGTAATAATTACGTTTTATGCGCCACATTGAAAAAAAGGCCATATAAATAAACAACCAAAGGCCGCAAAAAAGAAAACGGCAAGAGAAGGCAGAATTATAGAGAGCTTGCGAAAGGAGTGAAAAGCTCAAGGTGACGATGAAATACTGAGGAGGTTACCGGGGCCTTCTACCCGTTATGGGTATCACCATTCGGGACAGTTATCGACCGGGGCTGCCTCTATATTCATTCTTAGTTCTTTATCATTTTACCCCTTACAAATCGTAATAATTCTGTTTTACTTGGAGGGAAGATACATATGGCGACATGGGATTTAAGTCATATGAAACACCATATCTTTATCTGCAACGGCAGCAGTTGCAATCGGGTCGGGGCTGAGGAACTGACTCAAGTGATTCGGCAAGAAATCTCAGAGCGGGAGCTTGACGATGTCATTCATACAACGCGCACGCGGTGTAATGGTAGATGCCGAGATAAGTGCGTGGTTATCCACTACCCGAAAGGAACTTGGTATAAAGATCTAAAACCTGAGGATGTCCCCCTCCTGATTGACTCGCTTTGTACCAATGAAGATTATCAAGAAAAAGCGAGCCATTTGTATGATGGTCAACGTTTCGAGCGTTCACCTGGCGTCATCGC
This sequence comes from Bacillus sp. B19-2, assembly GCF_022832475.1. Lineage (NCBI taxonomy): Bacteria > Bacillati > Bacillota > Bacilli > Caryophanales > Bacillaceae > Bacillus > Bacillus sp. B19-2. The sequence continues at coordinate 902,434 of NZ_JALHKQ010000001.1, read as the reverse complement.
AGGAGTTCCAAAAGACAAAGAAAAAGTAATCAAAGTATCGAAAAAATTGTAAATGGAGTCGAATGATCATGCCTTTAACTAAAAAGAAAATTCCTGTCACCATCCTCACTGGATATTTAGGCGCCGGGAAAACCACACTCTTAAATCGAATACTTACAGAAAAACACAATCAAAAGATTGCGGTTATTGTCAATGAGTACGGAGAAGTCGGGATAGACAATCAGCTCGTCGTAAATTCTGAAGAAGAAATTTTGGAAATGAACAACGGCTGTATCTGTTGCACGGTCCGCGGAGATTTGATTCGTATTCTGAGAACTCTTGTATTCTCAATGGATCAAGGGAAAGTTGCATTCGATCGAGTTTTAATCGAAACAACGGGACTGGCTGACCCAGCTCCTGTTGCCCAGACTTTTTTTATGGATGAGCTGCTGTCCGACTTATTTGAAGTTGACAGTATCGTCACGGTAGTAGACAGTAAGCATATCACAAGGCATCTGGACGATCAGGATGAAGCTCAAGAGCAAATCGCATTTGCTGACGTCATCATCCTCAATAAAACAGATTTAGTATCGAATAACGATCTGAAATCCTTGGAGCAAAGACTTGTCAACATGAATCCTGCGGCCAAGAGGCTGCATGCCAGAGATTGCAACATCAATTTAAAAGATATACTGGGGATCAATACGTTTGACGTCAATCGAAAACTTGAAATCGATCCTCATTTTCTAGAGGATCATCACCACCACCATCATGATGATAAAGTGTCTTCTATTGCTTTTCGGGAAGAGAAGCCTCTTGATTTGGCAAAAGTGGATCATTGGATGAGTTATCTCGTACGGGAAAAAGGCGAAGATTTATTACGTTATAAAGGGATCCTTTCTATTAAAGGGGAAGAATATCGAATCGTATTCCAAGGGCTTCATATGCTGTTTTCAGGACGCCCGGACCGGAAGTGGAACGAAAACGAGACAAAACAAAGCGAACTTGTTTTCATTGGAAAGGACTTGGACAAAGAGGAACTGGAGCGGCAATTTAAAAATTGCATCGCAAAGTGATATTTTTCGCTTTGTTGGCCCTCGCTTTGCTTAAAATAGAAAGAGCCGAGCTTTGATTTTGCGAGTCTTTTTCAAGGGCAAAGTGAGTTTTTAAGCAGGTTATTGCCTGCTTTACTTTTTGTTCTTATAAGAGCTTCCCTACGTCCCTTGACTATCGCGCTGCATAGTTTACAGCCGCTCTTTTGGAAAATGGCCCTTCATTTTGTCGGATAATATAAAACAAGCACTCAATCAACGGATTAAGTGCTTGTTAAGACATTGGAGGGAAATACCAACGTAAAAAAGGTCAATAAACCCAACGCAAGAAGCCCATCATTGGTGTCTAACTTCAGTTTGCCATTCCTACTGTCACTTCTCCATCATGGTAAAACTCAATGACATAGCCAAGTTCACTATACATAAACGTATCTGAACCAACCGCAGTTACGTCATCAATAACAGTTAAGGCGTTTTCTAAAGTAGTCTTAACTGCCGGATCATCAGCAGGATTCCAAAGAATAATGACAGAAGTGTCAGTTATACCGTTATCTTCTAACCATTTGAATAATTCATCAGAATATTCTATTCTCTTTTTGTTTTTTACCTTTTCCCAATCAATTCTTGCCCAACTTGTTATAGGAAACTGCTTACTTAGAGAATTGAAATACTCCCCAGTGAGCTCTTCAGATAGAATTTCTTTTTGCTCTCCTAATGCTTCTAAACACTCATCAAATAAATCCAAAATATCCACCTCTATCTGTTAAGATGTTTCAATAGCGCTTTGAATGTCTTCTCGTCACCATCAAAAGAAATATAATATTTTTTTGCTTCTCTTTTTCCCTTTCGGAAATCTTCAATATTTATATGAGGCCCCTTTTCGGGATCGTAATCCAAACGCCATCTTACTTTTTTGTCACTAGATCTTCTGCCGATAATTTTACCATAACCTGCGCTTACTTCTAACCTCCCTACAAGTGGTTTTGAGTCCGGTCCTAGATCTCCAATAATCTCCATGGCTTTATTTCTAGCTTGCTCGTAAGTTTTAACCTTTGGAAGGGCTATTTCTTTTCCACTTTTAGAAGGTTTCCCAATAGATTTAGAGGATTTAAATAACACACTCTTCTTCTTATCCTCAAGCAGCTCCTTCAGCAAAGGCGTATTCTTGATATTAATTGTTTTCTCCCGCATTTGAAGCATTCCTTCTAATGCGGGAGTATAGCGATTTTTAGGTGGATGGAAATGCTGTTTAACAGAATTAACACTTTTCTTTGCTGTTTGGGCTGCAGCCTGGCCAGCTTTGCCAAGACTTTTCGAGCCTGATACGACAGTGGGACCGGCTTCCGCCAACCCCCATATCGTCCCAATCGCATAAGCAATATAGTGTCCGCGAGAATATGAATCCCCATGTACCATTTTTTCGTCCCACGAATCTGCGATTGATTGCAACATACCTTCGTAGGCGGCTTTGTAATCATACTCAAGTACTGAATTTACAGTTGCTTTTGGGTTTTTAATAAAGTCGTCTGCGTGTCCAATAAGAGCTTTACCTGTTTCAATCGTTCCTTGGATAGTATCTTTTGCAAAATCATATCCTCCAACCACAAAGCCTTTCATACTTTCTAAGACATGTTTTCCATCTTCCAGAGTTCCTTTAATCGGATCTGCTCTGAACTCATAGGCTTCTTCAATGGCAGTAACATAATTCATCTGCTCAGATGTAAGATTATCATATCCAATCTCTCTAGCAACTTTGAGAAATTCATCCGGATCATCATACAACTTTTCAAGTTTTTTCTTTAACGTATCAGTATGACTCATAGGTTCTATTTTGCTAGCCTCTTTTTCAATCTTCGATCTTTTATCCAGCTTATCCAACATGACGCCCATCGCTGTGTCTTGGCCACCACGCAAAGTGTCCATCTCATCCGGCTTTAAAATCGAACCTTTTTGGTAACCGGTAATTTCAATTTTAGGGCCTGTGTACATTTTTTCAAGCCGGCTTATGTATCTCTGCATCGTTTCCAGGTCGTTTTCAGCGGTTTTAAGAGCGCTTGCCTGTTCGCGGTCAAAAGTGTGCAGTTTTTCAATTGTCTGACTGATTTCCTTTAGTGCTTTTCGATTTTGTTCATGAAAATCGCTGTCATTCAAGTCAGGCAAATCGACAATATGGCTAACCTTCGAGAGCGTGGCGTTGGCTTTGGACACCAGGTGTTTTGTTGTGCGGTCCGCAGCATTCAATCCTTGTTCCAGCTCGTGCTCAAGAAAGCTTTGCGAAATAAACCCGTTATGGTTTGATTCCAGAGAATTCAGCGCGCTTTTCATTTTCTTTAGCGCGGAACTGTATTCCTCTATGAAAGTATCATAGAACTGTAGAAAAGGGGTGTGACATTCCTCGTAAAAGGCGCGAATCGCGTCGCCGCCTTTTCCTTTTAAAGCATCATCAAGTGATGTGATGCCTTCAACGGCTTTTTTGACTTTAGAAAATTCGTCTGATTGTTGTTTTAATTGTTCGAGCGTTTGATCTATCGCATTGTGCAACGCTTGAACATCCAGCGTCTTCATGGCATTCTCCTCTAATACTAAAGTGACATATCAGTATAGAGTTTACCACTATACGGAAACTAATTGGGGAATAAATCCTGTTCCTCCACGAAAATGAATCTTTGGGATCAGGTCATTAAACCTATTTGCCGAGGGTTTGAAATACATAAAAAAAGCCGCTATTCAAACGGCTAAAAGGATATTCCAAAAACTCATTTTTAGGTTAAACAACAAAATAATGATTGGGTGCGCTTGTGATGTTTCTTGAAGCTGTGTTCATATCATCGTTGTTCGAAAAATGACTGAGAAAGCCAAGTCCAATTATCATAATCCCTAAACCGACCTTCATTTTAGACTTCATACAAACATTCCCCCTTCAATATTTGCTTTTGAGCATAGACCATCTTTTTAAGACAGATGAGACTATCCTCTGTTTTTCCATTATAATCTAGATAGGTGCCGGCTAACAATGCCAGCTCTTCCAAATACGGAAATCCTTTGCTTGTTTCCAGTCGATTGAAAATTTTAAAAAGCGATGTAGTTTCACACCGTTTTATATAAAGTGACTCGAGAGCTTCAAAAAGGCTTATAAACAGATGATCTTTAAGCTCCACAGCACTTCTAAGCCCTTTTCGGTAATAATCCTTGGCTTTATCATACTTATTTTGTTTGAAATTGATTAGCGCCAAGTCGTGGTATGCTTGCGGCAAATTTTTTGATTTAAATTTTTTATATTGAATTAGAGCTTGTTCAATATATCTTGCAGCCTTGTTTAAGTTGTCCATTTTGTGATAGCAGTTGCCAAGGTTGTAAAAAGCAGAAGCGTATATCTGTGGATTTTTCTTTTTTAATAGTTCTGCGCCTCTAAGTGCTTGATTTAGGTGTGGAAGAGCCTTTTCATGATTCTCTAAATCATCATAATTCCCAGCAATGACAAAATGACACTGAATAAGGCGAACAGAATAGAGTTCATATTTTTTGTAAATGCTATATGCACGCTCTGCAAAGGTACATCGAAACGTGGGTCATTTTCATGTGGTAATAGACTTCAGCCATTTTAAAGTGAAATTCCGCTTTTTCAATCGAATCTGATATAGCAGGAAATTGACGTTCCGCTCTTTTATAATAAGTAATTGCCTTCGTATATTCTCCATTCCTAAATTCGTACATCCCTCGAAAAAAATGATAATAATACGTAAGCATATGATCTAATTTTCGTTTATTCCCTTCAACCCTCTTCAAATATTCTGATAATTCCATCTATTTTTCACCCGAAGGTGCTATATATTCAATCATTATACTGTGGCGGAAAGCCATCAATTGATAGTAGATTAGTAAATCCTGATCTTCTTCCATAACCTCTATATCCCTTTCAATTTCAGCTTTTAGCATTTCGGCGTCTGTCACATTGAATTTTTGAATATGCTGGTGCCACTCCGTAATTTTCATCCCCACTTCTGCAGATGAGATTCTAGCCAACCTTTTCACCCTTCCCTTAACTATACTAATGATGTAAATTTTAACAATATTTCATCATTCGAAAAAGACGTTCGGGCCACCGCAATTAAATTTTCGGTTCCTCCCGCAACAGCAATTTGGGAAAATATTAAGAGCAATTGATTTAATGGGGGCGATTTTAGGTGATTAAAGTTAGAGGCTATTGCGGCTTTTTAAAGGGAAGCGCTATATAATCCCGAGAGCTGTCGAAAAGATTGTAAATGGCTCGCCGTTTGACCAAATAGTATTTGTCCTTTTTCAACCCCATCTCTATATAAATCTCAATGTCCTTTATTTTTTGGAGATCAACAGGCTGAGAATTCATATACTTCTACCTAATCATAAACTTTATACAATGGGCTTTTTTAAACGGTGAAGATTGCACCACCTAGGCAAATATACAATTATGTATAGACAAACTTCCAGTCCAAAAATAGTCGAATATAATTCTTTATTATAAATCGTAAGATAAAAAGGAGTGATAGGGCTTGTTTTATGATCAATATCCTGTGAACCCGTTTTCATTCCCATCTTTTCATCGGCCATTTGGAATTGAATCCAGTACCTATGTTCGGAATATGCGAGCATTTAGAGATCTTGACCACCTTCGCAGAAATATTGTTCGTTTATTGAGCAGGATGGGGTATGTATTAGTCAGAATTGGAGTGGATCAATTTAATAATCTAGGAGTTACAGGTCAAAGACCCGGTACAGCTTACCAAGAGCTATGTGAAATCTGGATTTATCATAAACACCTTGAGGGCAGAAGTTACGAGGAAACCGTTCTTGCTGAATGTACTACTGATGAAGAGGCTAAAAGACATGTAGACCAGGTTGTCGCCGCACTACAGGGAATGGTTCGACCTATAGAGCCTTAATTGTTAGAATTTGCTTCATTAAAGTAGAATCAGAATCACATTCAAACCATATATCATTAGGGGAAAAGGGCCGACAAAGTAGAATAGAAAAAGTCCCCCATTTTGTCGGCTTCAATCGAGTGCTGAAACTGTTGAAAAAATGAAGAAAAATACAATGGGCTTTCAGTCTTCAACTATTTTTTTCATTTCACATCAGTAGAATTCTCATTAACCTAATTTGAAACATCAGGTAGCCGCAATTATCACAGCGTCCGCGATGAACATATTGTATCAATTACTGACTCCCATGCTGTTGAGGCAGGATCAATAATTTTAAAATGTTCCACATCTGGAAGCACAATTAATCTAACATTACTTCCTTGTTCGGTTGCCTTGAAATAGTAGTCTTTGCTTAACTTTATTGGAACATGACGATCCAACACTCCATGAATTAAAACATGGTCGATTTTTATCGGCAGCAACTCAATTGGAGAAGCAACTTTATAGCGTTCAGCAACCTCATGTGGTGACCCACCCATTAATGCGGATACATGACTTTTCATTCCTTTTTCTTCGTGAAATTCCCTCATTTTTATTAAGTCTGTTACTCCAGCTAAACTTATTACTTTGTTGATAGACACAAACAGCTTATTAAACATTTGATCTGATTTTGCTTCAGTTCGAGAAGCTAGCCAAAGTGCTAAATGCGCTCCTGCCGAATGACCAATAACAATTACACTTGACAGGTCTAAATCATAAGGTTCCATTAACTGTGACAGATGATTTATAGCATCAATTACATCGTTAAATGTCCCTTTCCAACCTCCTCCTTCTTCCCCTACTCTGCGGTACTCAATGTTCCAAGTGGCATATCCCCTACTAGTTAAATCCTCAGCAATAGGATTATTTTCTTCTAAGCCATATCTCGACTGCCAAAACCCCCCGTGAATCATAACAACTACTGGGCAGGGCTCTTTCCTTTCAGGCATCCGTAATACACCAAATTGCGAGTGATGTTGCCCATAAGATATTTTAACTTTATTAGACATCATTCCCCTCCCCCTTTACGTGAGGCATCTGCAAAAGATCCGAAAGCACCCCATCCGATCGATGCGAAATCGAGCCGGGCTATAGCTGTTTCAGGTGCTTTGATATTTCTTGGACCGCTTCGTAGTCTTAGTCAATAGAAAATTTCCCCCTATTAGAAAAAGAATCGATGAATAAATCCTGTCTCTCTGGTGAAAATGAATCATTTTATTCACGCTGATAAGCCTAAATCAAAATTCCCCTTCCGAAAAACTTATAAAAAAGGAAAAAGATTGTCAAAAAATGATCCGTTCTGTAAAATAAACAATATGAAGAAAAAGAAAAGGCTACATACTAATTTTCCAGAAAATTTTAAATAGACAAAAGAAAGGATGTAAAGGTCATTGGAAGTTAAACTCGCATCTGAAAAAGTTGCAAAGATGCTTAATCAATGGTACGGGATGATTAAACGCCATCAAATCACAGAAGCCATAGCTTTAAAAGAAGAAATTCAAAGTCTCATCAAACACATGAGTGAAGATCAAAACCTGCTGCTCTACTTTAATTTGTTAGACTTTAGATATAAGTTGATGACTGAAGAAATTGAGGAATCCAATAAGCTTTATCAAAGTATAAAAACGATCGGAGCGGAAAATACAGATAATATGATTGTCTATTATTCTTTGTTTTTTTCAGGAGTTTATGAATTCTATAAAAAAGATTACGTTGAAGCCATCAACTTCTATCAGCTTGCCGAAGCCAAACTCCGCAATATACCCGACCAGATTGAGCATGCAGAATTTCATTATAAGATTGCCGAAGCTTACTACCAGATAGATCAACACCTTATTTCAATAAGCCACGCCCAAAAGGCAAGAAGCATTTTCCAAGAACACCCAGATTATAAACTTAGATCTGTTCAATGTGAGATGACCCTTGGCGCTAATTTATATGACATGTACAGGTTTAGTGCAGCAGAAGAGCATTACCAAAAAGCGTTGAATGAAGCAAAAAGCGCAAAATACTATAGATTGGTTGGCATATTATATCATAACCTTGGATTAATTTATGACAAGAAAAATATTTCCGGGTTAGCTGAAGAATATTTTAAAAAAGCGATCGAGATCACAGAACATATTGAGTCAATAAATGGAGTCCGGACCCTTTATATGATGGCAAGCCTGTTGTATAGAAATGACAGAACAAAAGAAGCAAGAAGCTGGTATGAGAAAGGGCTTGAACATGCAGATTCAACAGACGAAGATGAATACCAAGCAAAATTAAGATTAATTCACTCTTTATATGACCATCATAATGATGCTGCAGTGAACGAATCATTACAATACCTCGAACAAAAAAATTTATGGCCAGATATTTCAGAACTTGAAGAACAAATTGCAGAATATTATTTAAAACAAGGAAATTTATCCAAGGCTGTTGAATATTTAAAAAGAGCATTAAAAGCAAAAAATCAAATTTTGAAAGTAACGGAGGCGTTAGCATGAAAAAATTAAGTATCATCGGCGTATTAAGCATCCTTACACTCACTTTTGCTTTTGGCACTTTTGAAAAAGCGAGTAACTTTGGGCAAGAACAAGGGTTTCATGTTGCCGAAAAAGCAATCACCGGCTAAAAAATTAAATCAGTGTTTCAGATTAATGACTGAAGCGGACTCCTAAAGAGTCTGCTTTTTTGTTCTTAACAGCCCTCAGATAAAACCCGAGAGCTGTCGTGAGATTGTAAATTGACCCGCCGTTTTATTTGATAGTATTTTTCCTTTTAAGGCAACCTCGATATCAATCTCAAGGAGCCTTTTAATCATTCACATTGCTTTTCATTAACCATTCTACTTCCGTTAATTCTTGTTTTTGAACGTCTTTTGTGTGTTTTTTTGTGAAATGGGCTTTAACAGCTTCTTCGTTTTCCCAAATCTCCCAGAGCATAATTTTGCGTTCTGATGGCTCAAGGGGGTACGCATGGAATTGTATGCACCCTTCTTCTTTGTTCGTTTCTTCCTCAAGTTTTTTGAATTCCTTCATTATTTCATTGAGGTCTTTATCACTGATAATTTTTAAGCATGCCGTTATGTAATGCATCCAAATTCCCCCTTCAAATCATTTCATAGCTTTTCATTATAACATTTTCTCAAAAAATGAAAACAACTACGAAGCTTGTCTAATGGCTGTCCTATAGGTTTCCACTTAAAAGAGGCTTTATCTTCCCTATCTTGAGAATAACCGGACGATATACGTGCTGCTTCCTAATCTTCTTACAAACGGCAAGATTTAAAGCAGCCCTGCTAAAAGCGGTCAAAATGTGGTCAATAAAATGAAAATCGCTCACAGCCGTTGATAGATCAAGGATTGTGAGCGATTAGTAATTACATGACCCGCTTAAACATCTTCTCCATCTCATACGTCGAGTAGTGAATGATGATCGGGCGGCCGTGCGGGCATGTGAATGGGTCGGATGTTCTGCGCAGCTCATCGAGCAGGGCGGTGATTTCGTCGTCCCGCAGATGATGGTTGGCTTTGATGGAGCCTTTGCAGCTCATCATGATTGCGGCTTCTTCGCGCAGTTTTTTGATGTCGATCGTGCGGTCATCAAGGACTTGTTGAATGATGTCTTCAATGATCATCGTTTCTTCCCCTTTTGGAAACCAAGTCGGGTGGCATCGGACGATATAGCTGCCGGCGCCAAACGATTCGAGAAAGACGCCGACTTTGGCTAAATCGTCCAAGTGCTGGTCGATCGTCAGCGCTTCATTTTTTGAATAATGGAATGTCAGCGGTACAAGCAGGTCCTGGACTTCCGGTTCGACTTCTCCGACTTTTTCACGGAAATACTCGTATTTGATCCGCTCCTGTGCAGCGTGCTGATCGATGATGTACAGCCCGTTTTCATTTTGGGCGAGAATGTAGGTGCCGTGCATTTGGCCGATCGGATACATGATCGGCACCCTTTCTTTTGGCGTCTCTTCGTCATGGACGCTTTCGCCTGCCTGTTCCGGCTCGGCTTGTACGGCCGGTTCGGCTTCCGGCGTATACTCTTCAGCTCCGGGCCATTCAGACTCGGTCTCTTGCATAATGCTTTCTTCACGCTCTGCAGGAGCGGAAGGAGGCGGGTCTTTGACAACCGAGCTTAATTTCATCGCCGAAAACGAAGGCTCCGGCTTATATTCTCTTTCAACATCAGGACCAGAAAGAGGTGCCGGCTCTCGCACCTGGTCGAAATCAAGCTTTTGCTGCTCCGGTTTATTGATCAGAGGTGCGGTTTTTTTCGGAACTTGCACGCTTGGAATGAGCTGCTGTTGTTTAAAGACGTCTTTGATGGCGTCGCGAATCAGTTCGTGAAGTTCCGTCTCTTTGCTCAGCCTGACCTCCAGCTTTGACGGATGCACGTTGACATCCACAAGCAGCGGGTCCATGTTGATTTCAATAAACGTGATCGGATGGCGGCCGATCGGAAGAAGCGTATGGTAACCCTCGTGGATCGCTTTCACGAGCGGAAAGTTTTTAATGTATCTGCCGTTGACGACAGATGACATGTAATTTCGCGATGCGCGCGTAATTTCAGGAAGGGCGATATAGCCTTTCACTTCAAAATCAAGAGATCTCGCTTCAAGCGGGAGCATTTTTTTGGCAACCGCCGTGCCGTAAATCGCCGCAAGCACATGGCGGACATCGCCGTTTCCGTTTGTCTGCAGAAGCGTTTTCCCTTGATGACGCAGCCTGATCGAAACTTCCGGGTGGGCAAGGGCGATTCTGTTGACCACATCTGTAATGTTGCCAAGCTCCGTATGGATCGTTTTCATGTATTTCAGCCTTGCCGGCGTATTGAAAAACAGATTGGTAACTGTAATTTCGGTTCCTCTGCGGCTTGACGCTTTTTGCTCGGAAATGATTCTTCCCCCCTGAAGCGTCAAATGGGTGCCTGCTCCTTCTCCGGTGCTCGTTTTAATGCTTAAGTGTGAGACAGACGCGATACTTGGCAAAGCTTCTCCGCGAAATCCGAGCGTTCTGACGCGAAACAGGTCGTTTTCGTCTTTAATTTTGCTTGTGGCATGACGCAAAAAAGCTGTTCTGCAGTCTTCTGCATCCATCCCTTCGCCGTCGTCAAGCACTTTAATCGAGGCGAGACCCGCTTCTTCAACATCGATTTCTATCACGGAGCTGTTCGCATCGATGGCATTTTCGACAAGCTCTTTGACGACCGACGCAGGCCTTTCCACTACTTCACCCGCCGCGATTTTATTTGATAAATCGTCTGGCAGCTGAACAATTTTTGCCAAGTTGGGTCACCTCTTTATTACTTTAGTTTTTTTTGCAGCCTGTACAGTTCATTCATGACTTGTATAGGCGTCATATCGAGCAGATCCATCGTTTTAAATTCGGCTAAAACAGCCTGCTCTTTTTTGGAGAGCTTCGTCTCTTTTTCTTTCGGCTTGTCCGTTTCAAAAAATGACAGCTGGGCCGGTTGATCTGCAACAGTTGCCGCGACTTCTTCCGCCGCCTCTTTTACCGTATTCGGAGCCGTTGATGGAGCCGCTTCTTTGGCGCCGGATTCAAGTTCTTTCAGGATCGTTTTCGCCCTGCGGATCAAACCGTCGGGCAATTCGGCCAGCTGCGCGACATGGATACCGTAGCTTTTATCTGCTGCGCCTTCTTTTATCTGGTGAAGGAAAACGACCTTTCCTTCGTATTCTTCCGCACGAACGTGAACATTCTTCAAGTCGGCAAGCTTTTCTTCAAGGGACGTCAGCTCGTGATAGTGTGTGGAAAATAAAGTCTTCGCGCCGATGTGCTCGTGAACGTACTCGATGATCGCCTGCGCCAGCGCCATTCCGTCGTAAGTGGACGTACCCCGGCCGATTTCGTCAAATAGAATCAAGCTGTTTTTCGTCGCATGAACGATCGCATTTTTGGCTTCAAGCATTTCCACCATAAACGTACTCTGTCCGGATATAAGATCATCCGCAGCGCCGATTCTTGTAAAAATCTGATCAAAGATCGGCAGCACCGCTTTTTTGGCAGGAACAAAACATCCGATCTGCGCCAAAATGGAGATCAGCGCCATCTGTCTCATATACGTGCTTTTTCCTGACATATTCGGCCCGGTGATTAAAAGCATTTGTCTGCCTTTGCCCATTTCGCAGCTGTTCGGAACGTAAGACTGGCTGTCCATCACCTTTTCTACGACCGGATGCCGTCCGTCGATCACCTGAACGACGTCCTCGGAAAACTCCGGTTTAACATAGTGGCGGTTTTCGCTGATCGTCGCAAAACATTGGAGCACATCAAGCTCGCTCATCATTTTTGCCAGCTGCTGCAGGCGCGGGATAAATTCCTTCACCTTGCTGCGAAGCTCGGAAAACAGCTCATACTCCAGCTCGCAAATATTGTTTTCCGCTTCGAGAATCAGCGCTTCTTTTTCTTTCAGCTCCGGCGTGATGTAGCGTTCTGCATTGGTCAGCGTCTGCTTTCGTTCATAGCGGCCTTCTTCAAGCAGATGGATGTTGGCTTTCGTCACTTCAATATAATAGCCGAACACCTTGTTAAAGCCGACTTTTAAAGAGCGGATTCCCGTGTACTCGCGTTCTTGCTGCTCAAGCCTTGCGATCCAGTCCTTTCCGTTCTTGCTTGCGTCCCTGTATTCATCCAGCTTCGCGTGATAGCCGTCTTTGATCAAGTTCCCCTCTTTTAATGAAAGAGGCGGATTCTCGTATAGCGCATCTTCCAAAAGATTCAAAAGATCGCCGCACGGATCGATTTTCCCGGCGCGCGCTTTTGCTTTCGGATGGTCGAGGGAGCCGACAAGCTGTTTGATGGCCGGCACTTGTTTCAACGATTCTTTCAGCTGGATCAAATCTCGGGCATTGACGTTGCCGTATGCGACCCTTCCGGCGAGCCGCTCGAGATCGTATACTTCCTTCAGCCGTTCGCGCAAATCTTCCCGCTCAAACAAATGGGCGATCAGCGTTTCGACGATTTCCTGGCGCTCTTCAATCTGTCCCTTTCTGATCAGCGGCCTGTCGATCCATTGCTTTAACAGGCGCCCTCCCATTGCCGTTTTCGTTTCATCCAAAAGCCAAAGAAGCGAGCCTTTTTTGTTTTTCGAACGGATCGTTTCCGTCAGCTCAAGATTGCGTTTCGAATACAAATCGATTTTCATCGCTTCTTCGAGCTCGTAAGCCTGAACGTTTTGAAGGTGGTCAAGGCTTCTTTTCTGCGTCCGCTTCAAGTAGACGTAAAGCCTCATGAACGTATCGACAAGCTCTTTGGACGCCAGTCCGTTCACAATGTCAGGCCATTCATCTGCTTGTTCATCCTCGAAAGAGATCGTAGCGCCGCAGCGCTCTTTCAGCAATGTGACATCTTTCTCGTCAAAGTTGCGGCTGACGACGATTTCCCTTGCTCCGACAGAGTAAATCTCGGAAACGACATCATCAAGCCTTTCGATAATCGTCACTAAGTTCTCGCCCGTCGTCAAATCAGAAAAAGCGAGCCCGTATGTATGCTGAAATTCACTGACAGAGGCGATAAAGTTGTTTTCATTTTCATGAATTCCTTTTCCGTCCATCACGGTGCCGGGTGTGATCAGCTGCACGACTTCCCTTTTGACGACTCCTTTGGCCGATTTAGGATCCTCCACCTGCTCACAGATCGCGACTTTATAGCCTTTTTTAATGAGTTGTTCGATATACGAAGAGCATGAATGATAAGGAACCCCGCACATCGGGATTCTATCGCTCGATCCTCCGTCTCTGCTCGTCAGCGTGATTTCGAGTTCCTGAGACGCCTTTTTTGCATCTTCAAAAAACATTTCATAAAAGTCTCCAAGACGAAAAAATAAAAAGGCATCCTGATACTCTGCCTTAATCTTTAAATATTGCTGTATCATAGGCGTGTAGCCTGCCATATTTAATCCCTCACTATGTATAAACGTTTCTATTGATTCCAACACTCATTATACCATAAAGATTGATGCTAAAAAAAAGAAACTAGGGCGGTGTTTCCCTAGCTTCCTTTTATTCTTCTGGATCTCCGACCAAAAACTCCGGATTGATGTCCTCAAGTTCTTCATCAAGTTCTTCTTCCCACGCTTCTTCCTCATCGCTTTCCGTCCAATCAGAATTGACTTCAACGACGACCTTCGTCTCGCCGACAACCTCTGATAAAAATTCCCTTTCCGCCTGTACAACCACTTTGTTTCCGTTCGGAGAAATGGTCACTTCAAGGCAGTTCGGCTGCTGAAGCACCTTCGCAATCACTTCGTGTTCATCATCTAAGTAATTTTTGTCGCGATACCGGAGCTTAATGACATCAACATAGGAAACGCGTTCTGTCACAACTTCGGTTTTGGTGTTGTCCGCATATGAATACCAGACGTTGATATCATATGTCCCTTCAATTTCCACGGTTTTTCCGATTTTTTCGGCGTCATACTTATGATTGATAATCCAACCGCCCAAAATACTGGTTGGCTTTTGCGAAGGGGAGATTGTATGAGTGGACTGGGTGAATTTCCGGCCTTTCGCGACCACCGCTTTAGTAATAATTTCCCTGTATTCAGACATTCGGTCATGCCTCCTTGTTTTTCCTCGTATTATCCTATGCTGGGCATTCGTCTAATGTGCGTTCCTTGAGAAATCAAAATAACATTCCCATATAATGAATCTGTTTAAGTGTATGCAGATAAAAGGATAAACTTGACTTAAATCAGAAAAGAAAAAGACAGACCGAAAAACGAATCTTTTCAATAAGCCGTCGCGGCGGGAAATTGTATAAAAAATGGCGCCTAAGGTTGTTGACAACATCCATTTGAAAAAGTTTAGTTTGCTTCATGATGCTGTGTCTACTTTATTCTTAATCTAATAGCATTGCTGCTACCAAGCGTATACTTCAGGCGCTTCCCCTCCGGGTCCAGGGAAGATGTCGCTCAGCTCGCTGAGTATGCCCTCATCCAGACTGATCTCAACAGCTCTGATTGCATTCCGCAGCTGTTCGACGTTTCTCGGCCCTATAATAGGAGCGGTCAACGCCGGATTTGCCAGCACCCATGCCAAAGCGACGTTGGCTTCTTTCTCCCCAAGCTCCTCGCATAGACGAAAATTTTTCGAGCTGTAAGCGGTGTTTTTCAATGAGGTCTTCCCTTTTGGCCTCGCCTGTGTTTCCATAAAAAAAGCTTGTCAATCAAAGCGTTTTTCACGGCTTTGTCGACAAGCTAGGCGCCTTTAAAAGGCGCCGCCAAATTATAGAGAACAGCTCGGTGATGAATTTTTTACTCTTGAACCGGTCTCGCCTTTCAGCAGGTCTCCCCCGGTTGATGTGATGATCTCGTTTGTCACTTGGTTTGATATTGTATGCGCGACGAGCTGCAGAAGGTCGTTGACTTCCATTTGGGAGTCTCTGAACTCTTGAATGATCGGAATCTCGTCAAGCTCTTCCTGAAGCGCGTCAATCTTTGCTTCCGTTTGTTTAAGCGCTTCGTGCTTTTCATAATGTTTAAAGTTGACGGCTTGCTTTTGCAGGGCTTTGATTTGGTTGATAATGCCCGTTATTTTGGCATTCTCATTAATCTGTGCCTCCGCTTTTTTGAAAAAGTCGACTTCTTCCGTTTCGGCAATCATTTTTGCGAGTTCCCGCGCTTTTGCAACAATCTCTTTTTTCGTATAAAGCGTCACTTTATTTCACCTCGATTGCTTCTCCTACCATTTCTCCGTCAAGCGACCAAGTTTTCGCCTGGTGGATTTTCACGTTGACAAGCTGGCCGATCGCTTCTTTTGGTCCTTTGAAGTTAACAAGCTTGTTTTTCCGTGTATAGCCGGCAAGGATATCAGGGTTGTTTTTACTTTCACCCTCTACTAACACTTCGACAACCTGCCCCTCATATTCCTTCATTTTCTTCGCGGAAATTTCGTTGACCACTTCATTTAATCGCTGAAGCCGTTCTTTTTTCACGCGCATCGGAACATTGTCTTTCATTTTTGCAGCAGGCGTTCCTTCGCGAGGCGAGTAGATGAACGTATAGGCGCTGTCAAATTCAACTTCTCTGTATAAGGAAAGCGTTTCTTCAAATTGCTCATCTGTTTCGTTCGGGAAGCCGACGATAATGTCTGTTGTTAAAGACGCGTTCGGCATCGCTTTTTTAATTTTGGCGACAAGCTCGAGATAGCGTTCCCGGTCGTATTTGCGCGCCATAAGTTTCAAGACATCCGAGCTTCCGGACTGAACAGGCAGGTGGATGTGATCCAGAAGGTTCCCGCCTTTTGCGAGCACCTCGATCAGATGATCGTCAAAATCACGCGGATGGCTTGTCGTGAAGCGGATTCGCGGAATATTGATTTTGCGGAGCTCATCCATCAAGTGTCCGAGTCCGTATTCCATATCCTCGAAATCTTTGCCGTAAGCGTTGACGTTCTGTCCGAGAAGCGTGATTTCTTTATAGCCTTCAGCCGCAAGTCGTCTCACTTCCTGAATGATTTCTTCGGGACGTCTGCTTCGTTCTTTTCCTCTTGTGTACGGCACGATGCAGTACGTACAGAACTTGTCGCAGCCGTACATGATGTTGACCCAGCCTTTAATTTTGCCGGTGCGGACTTTCGGAAGGTTTTCAATGACATCGCCTTCTTTAGACCACACTTCGATGACCATTTCTTTTGACAGATACGCTTCTGACAAAAGTTCCGGCAAGCGGTGGATATTGTGTGTACCGAAAATCAGATCGACGAACGGATGTTTCTTTAAAATCCGGTTGACGACTGATTCTTCCTGGGACATACATCCGCATACGCCAAGGATCAAATCCGGATTGTCTTTTTTCAAAGCTTTTAAATGGCCGATTTCACCGAATACTTTGTTTTCCGCATTTTCGCGAATGGCGCATGTGTTTAGCAGAATCACATTGGCGTCTTCAGTCGAATCGGTCGGCTCATAGCCGAGGGTCATGAAAATACCGGCCATGACTTCTGTATCATGTTCATTCATCTGGCAGCCGTATGTGCGGATGTAGAACTTCCGTCCTTCTCCCATCCCTTTGTACTGCTCGGAAATTTTAAAATCGCTATGGTATTTAACCTCTTCTTTGCCGCGTTTTTTCGCATCTTTTAAGGAAGGCGGAACATAAACAGCTTCGAAGTACTTGCTGTAATCCTTCTCGGATTTTTTGTCCGATGGATTGACCTGTCCGCTATCAATGCGCTGTTTCTCATTCATGTTTTTGATCTCCTTTCAAACAAAGCTCCACTCTTCAGTATAAAGGTTCTCGGTTGTCAGCACAACCCAGAACCCATCATTGTACACTAACTGAAAATGATTATCAATGGTTATTTGCTTTGTTGAGAAAGAAATCGACGAGTTTAAAGCAGACCCGCTTTTTTGGCGCCGGTTTCAATGATTTCAAGCGCTTTATCGAGCTCTTCTTTCGAATGCTGGGCAGTCATGATCGTTCTGATTCGCGCTTTGCCTTTCGGAACGGTCGGAAATACAATGGCCTGCGCAAATAAACCGAGCTCGAAAAGCGTGTTTGAAAAGCGGCATGCTTCGGCTTCATCACCGATCAAAATCGGCGTGATCGGCGTTTCGCTCTTAATCAGCGGAAGGCCGATTTTTTCAAGCTCTTTTTTGAAGTACGAAGTATTGTCCCAAAGCTTTTTAATCAATGAAGGTTCCTCCATCAGCACATTGACCGCTTCAATGCATGCCGCAGTGACGGCCGGCGGATGGGAAGTACTGAAGAGAAACGGTCTGCCTTTATGCTTTAAATAGTCGATCAGCACCTTGGAACCGGCCGCATAGCCTCCTAAAACACCGATCGCCTTGCTGAGCGTGCCGACTTGAATGTGAACCTTCCCGTCCAGCCCGAAATGGTGAACCGTTCCGCGCCCGTTCTCGCCGAGAACGCCGGACGCGTGCGCATCGTCGACCATGACAAAAGCGTCATACTGTTCAGCGAGCCGGACGATTTCGGGAAGCGGCGCGATGTCTCCGTCCATCGAAAACACGCCGTCTGTAACGATAAGCCGCATTCTGTAATTCATTGATTTTTTCAAAATCTTTTCTAAATCTTCCATATCCGCATGCTGATATACTTTTTTGCCCGCTTTGGTAAGTCTGATGCCGTCAATGATGGAAGCATGGTTTAATTCGTCTGAGATGACGATATCATCTTTGGTGAGGATGCTTGAAAGAATGCCTTGATTTGCAGTGAAACCGGACTGGAATACGAGTGCAGCTTCAGTGTTTTTAAATGAAGCGAGCTTCTGTTCAAGCTCATCATG
The DNA here is from genome assembly GCF_022832475.1 of Bacillus sp. B19-2. Lineage (NCBI taxonomy): Bacteria > Bacillati > Bacillota > Bacilli > Caryophanales > Bacillaceae > Bacillus > Bacillus sp. B19-2. Next base: position 884,201 of record NZ_JALHKQ010000001.1, on the reverse strand, counting down.
CATGGTGAATGTGCCGGCTATTGTCCGAACCGATCCCGTTCCAGCACCGTACCGTTTGACCGCCTCTTCGGCCGCTTTTTGAAGACGCGGATGAGACGTCAACCCGAGATAGTTATTGGATGAAAGCTGAATGATGTCTTTTCCTTTCATTTTGACAGTTGATCCTTGCAGCGATTCGATGATCGGCAGTTCCTGAAAAGTTCCGTTTTCTTTCATTGTATCAAGCTCGGAAGCTAAAAAATTGAATTCTTTCATATTAATCTCTCCTTTCACGGTATCAATACGACTTTTCCGCATTGCCCTTTTCTCATCAGTTCAAAGCCTTTTTCAAACTCTTCCATCGGGAAACGGTGGGTGATGACAGGCTTGATTTGAATCGTACCGGACTGGAGAAGACCGCTGACCTGCCTCCACGTTTCAAACATTTTGCGGCCGGTAATTCCCTGAACCGTCAGTCCTTTAAAGACGATATCATTTGTCATGTCGATGCATACGGGATGCTCAGGCAGACTTAAGACATGAACCCGCCCTCCGTTCGCAGCCATTTTTAAACTTTGGCGGATGGCCGTCGGATGGCCTGACATTTCGCAAACCAAGTCCGCTCCTTCACCGCCAGTTAAAGCGCTTACATTTTTGAGCGGATCTTCTTTTTCAACGGAGATGATATCGGTTGCCCCCATTTGCAATGCAAGGTCGAGCCTGTATTCGTTTTTATCGATGGCGATCACCTGTGATGCGCCTGACGCTTTTGCAACTGCCACGGCCATCAATCCGATCGGTCCGCAGCCGACGACAGCGACTTTCACTCCGGCCGTCATTCCCGTCAGAACCGTATGCACGGCATTTCCGAGCGGTTCTTGAATAGAAGCGAGATCCTCAGGCATGCCGGCCGGGTTTTTCCAAATGTTTGCGGCAGGCACTTTGACATATTCGGCAAAACAGCCGTCTGTATCGACACCGAGAATCAGCGTTTTTCTGCAGACATGCTCTTTTCCGGTCAAACACGGCAGGCACTTTCCACAAACGATGTGCGTTTCTGCCGAAACATACTCCCCTTCTTGTACCGCAGTCACATTTTCCCCCACTAGAACAACCTCGCCGGAAAATTCGTGGCCAAACACATAAGGCGGTTTCACCCTGCTTTTCGCCCATTCATCCCAATTATAAATATGGACATCGGTTCCGCAAATCGATGCGGCTTTGACTTTGATCAGCACCTCGTGTTTGTCGATCTTCGGTATCGGGACGAGCTCGAAGCTGGCGCCCGGCTCCCCCGGCTTCTTGATAAGCGCTTTCATATTTCCGTCCAAGATGAACAGACCCCCTTTGCAAAATCGCTTTACAAAAGGATTGTAGCACGATAATTCATATTGGTAAACACCTGTGTCTTTCTGATAAAAACAGATGAACACCCTCTGAAAAATGCATGATATTTTTTTAAAATGGGATGCGGCTGAAGAAATTTTGAAAGAGAAATCCGTCGACTTGACTTGGTGTATATGAGCGCTGCAGCGCTTCGATCAGATTCCCGTAATCTTTGTGGGCTTCCAGACCCGGAATGACCCGGTCGATGCCGTCAAAATCAGATCCGAATCCGATATGCCGCTCGCCTCCCAAAGAGCAGACATGGTCAATATGCGAGAGGATATCTTTGATCACAGGCGTTTTTCCGTTTCTCACGAATTCAGGGACAAATGTCAAGCCGATGACGCCGTTCTTTTCAATAAGCGCTTTGATTTGATCGTCTTTTAAATTTCTCGGATGAGGGCAAAGGCTGTGCGCATTCGAATGAGAGGCGATCGGATACGCCGCCGTTTCAACCGCATCCCAAAAGCTTTTCTCGGATAAATGGGAGAGATCGGTCCATGCCCGGTTTTTGTTCGCCTTGCGAATCAGCCTTTCCCCGTATGAAGTCAAACCTGCGTTTCTTTCTTCTAAAGCGCCGTCTGCGAACGTATTGGCCCAGTTCCACGTCAGGCCGAAACTTCTGACTCCGAGCTGAAAAAAGATGTCAAACAGCCTTAAGTTTTTTGAGATCGGCTCACAGCCTTCCATCGTTAGAATGATGCCGGTTTCATCGCTTTTGAGTTTGTCGATATCGGCTTTATGTTTGATCAGTTTGATCCGCTTGTACTTTGCAATTTTTTCGTGAAACAGCCGGATCTGGACGAGCGCCATTTCAAGCCTTATTGTATCAGGTACAGTTTCGGGCAGAAAAATCGCCAGACACTGCACTTTCGCCTTTCCGTTTAACAGCGCCTGAACCGGCGTTTGCAGCGACGGGTCGCTGTATTCATTAAGCTTCGGATTTTTCCAAAGCTTTAGCAGCAAATCAGAATGGGCATCAAAAATTTTCACGTTCATCCTCTCCCGGCTGCATTTTTCAAAAACGGTCAAACCAAAAACAACCCGCTTACGTGAAAGTAAGCAGGTTGAAGCATTTGAAAAAGAGTGATTTTTCTATCAGCGAGGCTCTACGATTAGCTTAATCGCTGTTCGTTCTTCACCGTCAATTTGAATGTCCGTAAACGCCGGAATGCAAATCAGATCGACACCGCTCGGCGCTACAAATCCCCGTGCAATCGCTACCGCTTTAACAGCCTGATTTAATGCTCCGGCTCCGATTGCTTGAATTTCTGCAGCGCCTCGTTCCCTCAAGACTCCTGCGAGCGCACCTGCGACCGAGTTTGGATTTGATTTTGCTGAAACCTTTAATATTTCCATTCCTGCTCCCCCTTAAGTTTACAATGGATAAGTGAGTGTTCATTAGAACAATCATTATTAGATGTTGCTATTTTCAAAGCCATCCCCTTTTAATTGCTTTTCAAAAATAGCAGGGTACCTTCCATTTTTACTATATTCACTATAGGACCGGGATATTCCTGCTTTCCTTTTAATATTTTTCTAAAATGATTTTCAGTTCAGTTATTCAAAAAACATGTGGTCATCATTAATTAATATCCGGTCAATTTTAACGGCTTTCTTGCTCTGTTCGTCGATGTCAATGACAACTCCGCTCAGTGTTGTGCGGCCTTCGGCAATTTCAAAACGGACGGGCAGGCTCGTTTTAAAACGCTTGATAATCGTCTCGCGGTCGACGCCGAGAATCCCGTCGTAAGGCCCTGTCATCCCCACGTCTGTTATATATGCCGTGCCTTTCGGAAGAATGCGGTTGTCGGCTGTCTGAACATGCGTGTGCGTTCCGACAACCGCTGACACGCGGCCGTCCGTATACCAGCCGATCGCCTGCTTTTCGCTTGTCGCTTCGGCATGAAAATCGATAAAGATGAACGGTGTTCTTTTTGACGCTTCTTCTATTAATTCATCAGCTTTTCGAAAAGGGCAATCGATCGCAGGCAGAAATGTGCGGCCTTGCAAATTGATCACAGCCAGTTCCTTCGAACCGTTTGTTTTTATGTATGTGATGCCTTTTCCAGGCGTGCCTTCGGGAAAATTGGCGGGTCTGACGATCTGTGGCGCGTCATCAATAAAATCAAATATTTCCCTTTTATCCCATGTGTGGTTTCCCATTGTGAGAACGTCGGCTCCCGCTTGAATGAGCTGGTGGTATATTTTTTCGGTAATGCCTTTTCCGTGTGCCGCGTTTTCTCCGTTGACGATGACGGCGTTCGGTTTATATTTCAGCTTCAGCTTCGGCAAATAGGTTATGATCATGTCTCTGCCGGGCGAACCGACAACATCTCCAATAAATAAAATTCTCATAATTTGACCCTTTCTTTTTTAAAATAGGTTTTAATCATAGTGTTACACAAGGAAACAAAAAAATAAAGTGGCGCATTCGCACCACTTTATTTTGCGTATTCAACGGCTCTCGTTTCCCTGATTACGGTTACTTTGATGTGTCCAGGGTAGTCAAGCTCGTCCTCGATTCGTTTTCGAATATCACGCGCCAAACGATGGGCTTCAAGATCGTTGATTGAGTCAGGTTTGACCATGATCCGCACCTCTCGTCCCGCTTGTATCGCGAATGATTTTTCAACACCTTCGTACGATTCAGAGATTTCTTCCAGCTTTTCAAGCCTGCGAATATAGTTTTCGAGCGTTTCGCTTCTTGCGCCAGGTCTTGCGGCGGACAGCGCATCGGCTGCGGCCACGAGCACGGCGATGATGGAAGTCGGCTCCTGATCTCCGTGGTGAGATGCGATACTGTTGATGACAACTGGATGCTCTTTATACTTGGTGGCCAGTTCTACACCGATTTCAACGTGGCTTCCTTCCACCTCATGGTCAATCGCTTTCCCGATATCATGAAGAAGTCCTGCTCTTTTTGCGAGCGTCACGTCTTCTCCGAGCTCTGAAGCCATCAAGCCTGTCAGAAACGCCACTTCCATTGAATGTTTCAGTACATTCTGTCCGTAGCTCGTTCTGAACTTCAAGCGGCCGAGGATTTTGATTAAATCGGGATGAAGACCGTGAACTCCAACTTCAAATGTCGTCTGTTCACCCATTTCGCGAATGTAATCATCCACTTCACGGCGGGATTTCTCAACCATTTCTTCGATTCTGGCAGGATGAATGCGGCCATCCTGAACGAGTTTATCAAGAGCGATCCTGGCTGTTTCACGCCTGATCGGATCAAATCCTGAAAGGATAACGGCTTCCGGCGTATCGTCGATGATCAGATCGATCCCCGTCAATGTTTCCAATGTACGGATATTACGTCCTTCACGTCCGATAATGCGGCCTTTCATCTCATCATTTGGAAGGTTGACAACCGAAACCGTTGTCTCGGCCACATGATCTGCCGCACAGCGCTGTAAAGCCAATGAAAGAATATTTTTCGCTTTTTTATCAGCCTCTTCTTTCGCTCGATTTTCACTTTCTTTCGTCATGATCGCGATGTCATGGGAAAGCTCGTTTTCAACCCGTTCCAGAATGATTTGCTTCGCTTCATCTCGCGTCAGACTTGAAATACGCTCCAACTCTGACTGCTGCATACGAATCATTTCATCCACTTTGCTTTCCATCTCTTCAATATGTTGTTGTCGTTCATTCAGAGAATGATCTTTCTTCTCCAACATCGCTTCCCGTTTATCTAATGATTCATCTTTTCGGTCAAGGTTCTCTTCCTTTTGAAGTAAACGGTTTTCTTGTTTTTGAAGCTCATTTCGTCTTTCACGAACTTCTTGTTCAGCTTCTATCCGAAGCGTATGAATCTCGTCCTTTGCTTCAAGAAGGGCTTCTTTTTTCAACGCTTCAGCATCCCGCTTTGCGTCTCCAAGAATTTGTTCGGCTGCATTTCGCGCACCTGAAATTTTTGCTTCGGCAATGATTTTACGAACATAGTAGCCAACAACTAAACAGAATAGGCTCAGCAAAATGGAGATGAGAATTGCTAAAGGATTCATAACTTTCACCTCCTCTTGCTATGAACTTGTCTTGCTAAAAGTAAGTGTCGGCATGTACATTGTACTTCTTCTCAACATACAGAACCTTCACAGGGAGTGAAGCGGCTTCACAGCCCTTGTCAAGTTTAAATGTTTATCAATCATGTTAAGAAAAACAAGTGATACAATTTCATTGTAATTGTGTGGGAAATACTTGTCAAGCTTACGGTCTTAACGTTTCTGGATTAAACGCCTTTTCAAACCGCCCGGATGAAGGAGATGGATAAAGGAGCTGCGTCTGAATGCGCAAATGAAAGGAAAAGGCTGCCGATCGGGCCGGCAGCCTTTCACATGTTTCATGATTAAAATTCGAGTTCTTCCTGAGCTTGGGCATCGTCTTCCTGCGCAGGAGCAACGCCCCCGGTGTCCAAACCGTAGTGCTCCCGGATCTGCTCTTGAATCATCAAAAGGATGTCCTTGTTTTCTTTCAGGAACTGTTTGGCGTTTTCACGGCCTTGTCCAAGACGTTCCTCCTGATAAGAGTACCATGCACCGCTCTTCTGAACGATGTCAAGCTCTGTTCCGAGGTCGATGATTTCCCCTTCTTTTGAAATCCCTTCCCCGTACATAATGTCCACTTCGGCCGTCCGGAACGGAGGTGCCACTTTGTTTTTCACGACTTTGATTTTCGTCTTGTTCCCCATGACATCGTTGCCTTGTTTCAGCTGCTCTGCGCGGCGCACTTCAAGGCGGACAGAAGAGTAGAATTTCAGCGCTCTTCCGCCTGGTGTCGTCTCAGGATTTCCAAACATGACACCGACTTTTTCACGAATCTGGTTAATAAAGATCGCGATGGTCTTTGATTTATTGATTGCTCCGGAAAGCTTACGAAGCGCCTGAGACATCAGTCTGGCCTGCAAACCAACGTGGGAATCCCCCATGTCTCCTTCGATTTCGGCTTTCGGCACAAGCGCTGCTACTGAGTCGATGACAACGATATCCACCGCTCCGCTTCTGACAAGAGCTTCGGCAATTTCGAGTGCCTGCTCGCCCGTATCAGGCTGTGACAGCAAAAGCTCATCAATGTCGACGCCCAGCTTTTGTGCATAGACGGGGTCGAGCGCGTGTTCGGCGTCGATGAACGCCGCCTGTCCGCCCTGCTGCTGAACTTCGGCAATCGCATGAAGCGCCACCGTCGTTTTACCGGAGCTTTCAGGCCCGTATACTTCAATAATCCGGCCGCGCGGGTATCCGCCCACTCCAAGAGCCGTGTCGAGCGCTAAAGAACCGCTCGGAACTGTTGAAATTCTCGTTTCAGTTTGTTCGCCGAGTTTCATAATCGAACCTTTACCAAACTGCTTTTCTATTTGTTTAAGCGCCATATCTAAGGCTGCCTGACGATCACTCATTCTATTTTCCTCCTTTATCACTTCCGCTATATCTACTATACCTTGTTTGCACGGATTTGCCAAGAAAAAAGCGAACGCATATTCGATTTTTTTAAGAGGAAAAAATCGATCTCCTAAAATGGAATGACCTTTTTCATAATAAAGATATTCCGAAAATCCGGTTTCCGCTTATTTTTCCATCATTTTCAGCAACAGATGGCAGCCGTATTTGGCAGAACGCTTTCGCACCCCAGACCTCGATCCGGCGAACTGAAATTCGAACGCTTCTTCAGCCTGGTCCTTCACGGAGATGCCGATAAACACCTTTCCTGCCGGATGGCCTTCTTGCGTATTCGGCCCGGCTACTCCGGTAAAGCTGATGCCGATATCGCTTCCTGTTTTGACTCTGATGCCTGCGGCGAGCTCTTTTGCGCATTGCGCGCTGACCGCACCGTAGCGCTGCAGCGTGTCTTCGGCAACGCCGGCCGCTGACACTTTCAATTCGTTTGTGTAGCAGACGGCGCCGCCTTTAAAATATTCCGAAGCGCCGCTCATTTCCGTCAGCCAGGTGGAAAAAAGCCCGCCTGTAAAGCTTTCCGCAGCGGCCAGGGTCATTCCCTTGCTCTTGCATGCTTTCGCAAGCTCTTCTGCAAGAGATGTATCATCATATCCGTAAAAGAACGCTCCGACCCGCTCCAGGATGAGGTCTTCCGTTTCTTTTAACAAGCGGTTTGTCTCCGCCGGATCCGCATGCTTTGCCGTGAGCCTGAGCGTGACTTCCCCGTCTGCCGCAAGCGGGGCGATTGTCGGATTAGTCTGCGCATCGATGAGATCTTCCAAATCGGTTTCAAGCTGGGATTCTCCGATGCCGAAGAACCGCAGTACCCTTGACACGATCTTTTCCTTCGAGCCGAGCTTTTCCACAAGCAGCGGTTTCGCTTCGTTTTCAAACATCGGCTCCAGCTCTTTCGGAGGTCCCGGCAGGAGCATATAAAAGCGCGATTCATGCTCAAGCAGCATTCCCGGCGCCATCCCGAAGCGGTTCGGCAGAACATCGGATCCTTCGAGGATCAGCGCCTGTTTGCGGTTGTTCGGCGACATCTCCCGGTTCGTTTTTTTGAAGTAATCCTGAATCGATTCGAAGGCTTCATCGTCGAGCTGAAGAGGGCGCCCGACAACTTCAGCGATCGTTTCTTTTGTCAAATCATCTTTCGTCGGTCCGAGGCCTCCCGAAAAAATGATGAAGTCAGACCTTTGCTGTGCTGTCTGAATCACTTGTTTAAGGCGTTCCGGGTTGTCTCCCACTGCCGTGTGATAAAAGACGTTAATGCCGATTTCGGCTAAATGCCTGCTGATAAACTGAGCATTTGTATTAGCGATTTGTCCGAGCAGAAGCTCAGAACCGACAGCGATAATTTCCGCTTTTCTTTCCAACTTCATTGTTTCCACTTCCCCACGTTTAGTTCGATGTTTTTAAAGCATCCCAGTTTTTAGCGAAATAATCCCATCCTGATACGACTGTGAAAAAGACAGCCACCCATAAAGCAAGCGAGCCGAACGGGAAGGATACAAGCTCAAATGGAAGATTGTGAAGCAAAAGGGCAGAGATAGCGATGATCTGAGCCCATGTTTTCACTTTTCCAAGCATGTTGGCCGCGACGACTTCCCCTGTTCCCGCAAGGACGAGCCGCAGTCCCGTTACGGCAAATTCCCGGCTGATAATGACAATGGCCATCCAGGCGGGAGCAAGATGGTAATGCACCAGAATAATTAAAGCGGAAGACACGAGCAGCTTGTCTGCAAGCGGGTCAAGAAATTTTCCAAAGTTTGTGACAAGGTTCAGCTTTCTCGCATAATAGCCGTCAACCCAATCGGTGACAGAAGCAAAAATAAACAACAGTGCGCCGATCAAATGGGTGACCGGAATCGATTCGCTGCCAAAGGAGACAGCCCCCCACTGAAACGGCACAAGCATGATGACCATAAAAACAGGAATTAATGCGATTCTAGAAAGCGTGATTTTATTCGGTAGATTAAACATAAAGGTTCCTCCAGATATGTATGTTTTCCTATTGATGATGAACGCAAGAAAAAGTCATCTGTGCAATTAAGATGACTTTTCCTCCTTTTTATTTTGAATCGTTATGTTTTGTGTCATCACAGTCTTAGGATCGAGCTTGTAAGAAAGAACTTCTCCGTTGATTTTAATTTCAACGCCCGGCGCATATCCGATCCGCAAATCAATTTGCGATTGATCGGTAATATTCTTTTGAAAGGTTTCTCCTTTTTTCATCATTCCTTCTTTGAGGGAGCTTCCTTTCTCGTCGCGCACCCTGACCCATGAGTTTGCGCTTGCCTTTACTTCAAGCTCCAGCTTGTCGGATCCTGATACTTCATAAGTTGTGGAAGAGCCTTCGCTTGAGGTCGCTTTCATGGTCAGCTTGTCGTTCTCATCAGACTGCTGATCCTTTTTTTCTTTGTCGCCTTCAGCGCTGTCTTTCTGCGCATCCGTGTTCTGTTGATTTCCCTTTGTCAGCGGGGAATCTTTTGAGACGTCATACTTGCTTTGCGATTCCTCTGTCTTAGGCTCTTCAGCCTGCTGGTTGCCTCCGCCGTTTACAGCCTGAACGATGACGTAAATGATCGCGATCACAACGATAACGCCGGCTGCCACAAGCAGGGTAGGCAAAAGTTCAAGCGCTTTTGAGGCAGACTTGGGCAACTCTCTCTGCGGCTTGATTGAAGAAAGCTTCTCAGAAACCTCATCATTGTAAGAATTAGGGATATCTTTTTTAAACTCTTCAAACAAGAGCTCCGAGTCGAAGCCGACAGCTTCGGCGTACTGCTTGATAAAAGCCCGCACATAAAATTTTCCCGGAATGATATCATAGTTTCCTTCTTCAAGGGCTGTTAAATACCTTTTTTGGATCTTTGTGGCCGCCTGAAGATCGTCCAATGACATCCCTTTTTCCTCTCTGGCTTCTTTCAGCCGATTTCCTAGTTCAGTCACAACAAACACCTTCCATTTTAAAAATCAAAGCCGGAAAAACCTGAATGGTCAAACATCTGCGGTTCTTCAGCATGTTCATATGTAATCACCTCATCGGGGCTGTTACGCAATTCGATGATGTAATCAAAATCGTCCATCGTATATTCCGTATTTTGCACGAAAATGTCCGGATGCTCGACAACTTTGGTCGCCGGCAGCCGCATGATCTCACTGACGAGCTGCAAATGGCGTTCAGATCCTCTTCTCGTCGACACAATGCCGTCCAAAATGAAAACATTCTCCGGACTGTACTCATCGGCAATCAGCTGGCTTCTGATCGTTTGCTTCAGCAGGGTCGAAGAAACAAAAAGCCACCTTTTGCTTGCACAGACGCTTGAAGCGACAATTGATTCCGTCTTGCCGACCCGGGGCATTCCCCTGATCCCGATCAGCTTGTGCCCGTCTTTTTTAAACAGCTCAGCCATAAAATCGACAAGCAAGCCAAGCTCGTCGCGTTCAAACCGGAACGTTTTTTTATCGTCCGCATCCCGCTGGATGTAGCGGCCGTGCCTTACAGCGAGACGATCGCGAAGCTTCGGCTCGCGGAGCTTCGTCACTTTAATCGTATCCATCGTGTTCAGAATCGATTCCAGTCGCTTAATCTGATCTATATGACGGCATTTTAACAAGAGGCCTCTTCTTTGAGTATCGACGCCGTTAATGGTCACAATATTAATTGAAAGCATCCCCAATAAAGAGGATATATCTCCCAGAAGTCCGGGACGGTTGACTTGTATTTCATATTCTAAGTACCATTCGAGCTTTGCCAAATGATAACCTCCCTACCCATCATCGTGGCAAAAATTTACCTTCCTTTATCATAAAGCATTTTGTCTCAATTAGAAAGCAGAATGTTGTGATTAAATGAGAAAAACGTCCGTTTCCCATAATCGGGAAAAACCTGCTGTAACGGCGCCTGGATGATGTTTACCCTATCGGGGCGGAAAGCAAACAACAATAGCGGTGGCGCTGACAAAGCCGCGCCTATAAAAAAGAGAGAGTGAACACACTCTCTCCTTAATGCGAGCTGTTGTTTTCAACAAGCTTAACCATCACATTCGCAATGGCGCGCTGCTCTTCTTCTGAAGCCACGCTCCAAAGGTCCGCGAGCACTCGTTCTTGATGGTTCTTTGAATCAACCTCACCGGCCAAATAATCGCCGATCTCATATGCGAGATCTGAGATGGTTTCGTTTGACATACCTCTTTCTTGGGCATAGTTCAAACGGTCGCCCAAAAAGTTTTTCCACTGATCCCAATTATCCAGTACGGACATATCAGGCCCCTCCATTCTCTTGAAGTTACAGCCTTATTATGATCTGGGGGACCGCAAACTATACATGTTTTTAACAATGCCAGCCGCCATTAACTGACAAAATTTGACCCGTGATATAAGATGCCTTAGCAGAGAGCAGAAACAGCACGGCGTCCGCAACCTCTTCGGCTTCGGCGAGCCTTCCCATCGGAATCTCGTCAGCGATCATCTCTTCTTCCTCTTTTGAAAACGAGCCCATCATCTTTGTTTTCACAGCGCCCGGAGAAACGGCGTTGACTCTGATGCCGCTAGGCGCAAGCTCTTTTGCAAGGGCTTTGACAAACACATTTTGCGCGCCTTTTGTCATGCTGTATAAAACTTCGCACGACGCCCCTGTCTCACCCCAAATGGAGCTGACGGCTACAATTGCGCCGGATTTTTTCCTGATCATCGCCGGCAGCAGATTCCTCGTCAGCAGAAACGGGCTTGAGACATGGAGCTGCACCATGTCCTGCACAGCCTCATCGGTCATGTCTGTCACAAGCCCGCGGAAGCTTTGACCGCTGTTTAAGACGATGCCGTCAAGCGCCCGCCCGCCGATGGAAGCGGAAACGGCTTTTGCGCCGCCGGGGTCGGACAGGTCGCCGTGAATGATTTCGGCGTGAATACCGTATGTATGTGCCAGCCTTTCTGCAAGTGCTGCGGCTGCCTGCTCATTTGTATGGTAATGAAGGAGAAGATCATACCCGTTTTGCGCCAGCTTTTCGCTGATGCTTTGCCCGATTCCGCCGCTTGCACCGGTGATAAGAGCGAGTTTTGTCATACTATGTTTCCACCTTTCCGTTAAAAAGAAGAAAGGTTCAGCGTGCGTCGGAAAATGTCCTGACACGCTGAACTTTCAAACCTTGCTTTATGATTTTGGAACGACTTTGCAGACGGTGATTCTGTCTTCTTCGATTTCTTCCTGAATGACGCGGTGAACGTCTTCAAGCGTAATCGATTCGAGTACGGTCACGATATCAAACAGACTCGTCTCCAGAAAAGCGTACCGTGTAAACTGGTTGGCGATATACTCAGGCGAATTCATCGATTTTAAGAAATTGCCGATTTTTTTCTTTCTAGCCAGCTCCAGCTTTTCGGCTGTGACCGTTTCTTTCGCCTTGAACAGCACTTGTTTCAGCTCCTCGGCAAGCTTGTCGGGCTCAGGTGTATCGCCGCCGACAGAGACGAAGCCAAATCCGTGTTCTTCAGTATAGTCATAGCTGAATGTCTCATCGATATACCCTTTTTCATAAATTCTTTCATAATCGCTGGAGCTTTTGCCGAACAGGCACTCGAGGATGAGGTTGATAGTCAGCTCATGCTTCAGCAGGGCTTCTCCCGTATTCGTCGGATGAGCGCTTTTTAAACCGACGAGGCATTTTGAGCTTTGAACATTCATTTTAATTTCCTGTTCTTTTTTGAATACGGCTCCAGGCTCTTTAACTTCTTTGCGGACGATTTCAGGCTGGTCTGTATACGGCTTTTTCTGCTGGTTTTCGCGGACCTGGCGGATGATCGCTTCGGGATCGACCGGACCGACGACAAACAGCAGCATATTGCTCGGGTGATAGAACGTCTCATAGCATTCGTACAAAAGGTCTTTTGTAATATGCGAGATGCTTTCGATCGTGCCTGCGATATCAATCCGGACAGGATGCTCCTGGTACATGTTTTCGATCAAGCCGAAAAACAAACGCCAGTCTGGGTTGTCGTCATACATGTTGATTTCCTGTCCGATGATGCCTTTTTCCTTCTCAACCGTTTTTTCCGTAAAGTAAGGGTCCTGCACAAAATCGACAAGCGTTTCCAAGTTTTCTTCCACATTGGACGTGCTCGAAAACAGGTAAGCTGTTCTTGTGAAGGAGGTAAACGCATTTGCCGAAGCTCCCTGCTTGCTGAATTGCTGAAAAACATCGCCGTCTTCTTTTTCGAAGAGCTTATGCTCCAAAAAGTGTGCGATTCCGTCAGGCACACGGACCATTTCTTCTTTTCCAAGCGGGACAAACTGATTGTCAATCGATCCGTATTTTGTCGTAAAGACCGCATATGTCTTGTTAAATCCTTCTTTCGGAAGAACATAGACATCGAGGCCGCCAGGCATTTTTTCGTAATATAATGTTTCCTTCAGCTGTTTAAATTCGATCGTTTTCGTCAAGATGCTCCCTCCGTCCCTTTGAGAAAGTACGTTGTATCCAAATCGATTTTCTTCCCGACTTCGATAATCTCGGCTTTTGTGACGTTGTCGATTCGTCCCAGCCAGTCTTCCAGAGAAAATTCGGTTTGGGCGGCAGCCTGCTGATAAATAAATTCGACTAAGCCGTACGGTGTATCAAGCGTTTCAAGAATCTGGTTTTTAATGACGGCTTTCGTCTGGTCGATCGCTTCTTCTGTAAAGCTGCCTTTTTTCATTTCCTGGAACTGCTCCTTGATGATGTCGACGGCTTTTTGATAATTGCCGACTTCAATCCCCGACATCACCATCAACAGCCCTTTAAAGCTTTCGATTCTGGAAGCCGCATAATAGGCAAGGCTGGCCTTTTCCCTGACATTAATAAACAGCTTTGAATGTGAAAATCCGCCAAACAAGCCGTTAAACAGCTGAAGCGCCGGATAATCATCATCCGTAAAATGCGTTCCCGTCCGAAATCCCATGTTCAGCTTGCCTTGCTTGACATCCGCATCCTCGACGACTTCCTGAGGCTCCTTTGCGCGGATTTGCTCAAGCTTGTGAACGGGTCTCAGCTCCCGCTCGTTTACTTCGAAGTATTTGGAAATGTACGAATTCACCTGCTTTTCATCCACATCCCCAACGACGTAAATGTCGAGCTGGTCTTCTGTGACCGCTTTTTGATAAGCTTCATACAGGCTTTGAGGCGTGATGCCGTCCACATCATCAAGCTCTCCGTTGACGTGAAGCGCGTATGGCTCATCTTTGCACATCACCTGAATCAGCCTCAAATTTGAATAGCGCATTTTGTCGTTATAAACCGCCTGTATTCTTTGCTTTAGGGTGCGTTTTTCCTGAGACACGTACAGCGGCAGAAAAGCCCCGTCTTCAAGCGCCGGCGAAAAAATGATCTCTGCCAAAAGCTCGAGTCCTTTTTCCAGAAGCGGTGTCTGATCCTTTAAAAATTTTTCGTTTGCGATATCGAGCCTGAATGTAATAACATGCATTTCCCCTTTTTTGGAGAGGTCGCATGATACGGAAGTGCCGTAAAGTTCATCAAGATACGTTCTGAGTTCTGAAGTTTTGGGGCGGCTGCCCGTTCCCCGCAAAAGCACATGCGGAAAAAGCGCCCTCTCTGTCACATCCTCCTTTGTTAAAGGAGCAAGCATTTTAAAAATAATCGAGACGGTTTTGAATTTTTCCGTTTTGACGATGTGGCTTGTCAATCCGCGGTGCTTTCCTTTTATTTCGTTAAGGTATGTCATACTAGAACCTCCTTCGTCCTTGTTTATATTATGTATTATGACCACATTTCAGCATATGCGCTTGGACTGTATGGTTGTAATTATATCAACTGGAGGAGATTTAAGGAAACTAAAAACCTTATGAAAAAGACGGTGCAGATTTACACCGTCTTTGCCGCTTCACTTTCGTCTTCTTTCGGGTCGATATTAAACAGCACAAGTGCTAAGGCGGCTAAACCGCACAAAAGCGATACGATGAATATCAGCCAATCCGCATTTGTCATCATATAGGCGAATACCGGCGGTCCGAGCGCAACCCCGATAAACCGCATACTGTTGTAAAACGAAGATATCGTGCCGCGTTCTTCTTTTTCAATTCCCTCGGTAATCAGCGCATCCAAGGAAGGGAGTGCAATCCCGATGCCGATGCCGCCGATGGACATAAATAAAAACAGCGGGTAAAAGCTGTGGTTCCACCACAAACCGGCAAACGACAGAGACAGCAGGACCATGCCGGTCAGTACGCAGGCCTTCATCCTGATTTTGTCGTTTCCGATCAGCTTTCCGGCAAGGTAGGAGCTGACGGAAAGGAAAAGCAGCGGAATGCTGAGAAGCGCTCCTTTTGCAATCCCGTCAATGTGATGCTGCTTCTCCAAAGTATCCGACAGGTAGAAGAGAACCCCGAATAAAAGAAACATAATGATCCCGCCGATGACAAAAATGGAAACAAGCCATCGTCCTTCCCGTTTAAATATCTCCTGTACGCTCTTTGCGAAGTTTTTTAATGTTTGCTTTTCATCATCTTTGTCCTTCGGTTTGGGAACAAAGAACAAGACGAGAAAAAAGCTGGCGAGAGACACGATCGGAATAAACCAAAATGGCATGTACCAAACCCAAGATGCTAAAAAAGCCCCTAATATCGGGCTTAATACTTTACCGGCAGTATTGGCCGTCTCTATATCTCCGAGTCCCGCGCTGATTTCTTCATCATTTTGAAAAAGATCGCCGATAAACGGCATGACGATCGGCGCTGCGCCGGCTGATCCGATTCCTTGAAGAACGCGCCCGGCTAAAATCATCGCAAACGGATCTTTGAAAAAAGTTGAAGCCAAACCCGCCAGAGCTCCTCCAGCTCCCGCGATCACAAGACATGGGAGCATGATCTTTTTTCTTCCGAACCGGTCTGACATATAGCCGGTAATCGGGATGCATAAAATCGCCACGATTGAGTAAACCGTGATGATCAGCGACACTTGGAACGAAGAAATGTTTAATTTTTTTTCGATCACCGGCAAAACCGGAATCAGCATCGAATTGCCGAGCGTCATCACAAGCGGGACCGAAGACAGCGCAACAATGCTTTTCATGTCTTTTTTTCTGCTCAACTTTTTCACCCAATTCATCAGTATTTCCATCTGTTATTGTTCCGTGATGCGGACTTATTTATGTATGGGCACAAAAGGGCAAAAAAAACAGCCGCTCCTAATCGAGCGCCCGTATATCAAAAACGTTTTCTGACGACGTGAAATCTGAATTTATCGGCCCGAAAATAGTTTAAAGAATATAAAACGGGCTTATCGTTTTGGTCATAATGAGTCTGTTTGAGCAGCAGCAAAGATGTTTCAGGATCGCATTCGAGAATTTGAGAAATGGTGTCGTGATACCCGATCGGTACAATATCGGCAACAGCATAGCTGATCACGGCGCCGGATTTATCCTCAAGCCATTCAAACATCGATTCCTGCTCGTGTGAAAAGCCTTCCGGGAGGATATCCACAGGTATTTTATCAAGACAGTAGACAACAGGCATTCCATTTGCCGTTCTCACCCGCTCAAGCAAAAAGATCTCGGTTTCTTCCGCATATTGAAACCGGAGCATATCTTCTTCGGTAGGAGCGCTAACCTGTGAAGACATAAAAATGGTTCCCGGCGTCATGCTTGCCTGCTCGATCATTTTTGTGACGCTGTTCAGCTGCTCAATACCAGATAGAAATAACGGTCTGGCATTTACAAAATGTCCGACTCCATGCCTTCTGATGATGACGTTTTCTTCTTCCAGCATTCTAAGCGCTTCTCGCAAAGCTGTTCTGCTCACACCAAGCATCTTTGACAGCTCAAACTCAGACGGGAGCCGTTCATTCTCGCAAAAGACCCCATTTTGAATATCATCTTTTATCCGATCAATCACTTTTAAACATAACCGTTGATTGTCAGCTTTTATCGACATGTTTTCCCTCCGTCTGACAGATCAGATTCAAATTACCTTTAATTGAGGATAACTATATCATGTTTTGTCAAATAAATAAATAGACGTTTTCTAGTTTACATAATGAAATTATGTAAAACAAGAACTCTCTTCTTAAGAAGAGAGTTCTTCGTATTGCTCTTTTGACAAGAGGACTTCACGGGGTTTTGAACCTTCATAAGGGCCGACGATTCCCCGCTCTTCCATGGCATCGATAAGCCGCGCCGCTCTTGTGTAGCCGATGCGGAATCTTCTTTGCAGCATGGACACGGACGCCGTCTGCATGCTGACGATAAGCGCAACCGCTTCGTCGTAAAGATCGTCTGTCACTTCGCTGACCGTTTCCTGCGTCTCTTCTGGAATCATTTCTTCTTGGTATTGGGCTTTTTGCTGGCTGATGACGTGATCGACAACTTTTTCAACTTCTTCATCTGACAGGAAGGCCCCTTGGACGCGGAGCGGTTTGTTGGCGCCGACAGGCAGGAACAGCATGTCCCCTCTGCCGAGAAGTTTTTCAGCGCCTCCCATATCAAGAATCGTTCTGGAGTCGGTCTGCGACGATACGCTGAAAGCGATCCTTGACGGAATATTGGCTTTAATGACCCCTGTAATGACATCGACCGAAGGCCGCTGCGTCGCGATGATCAGATGGATTCCCGCCGCCCTGGCCATTTGCGAAAGCCTTGTGATCGAGTCTTCTACATCAGAGGAAGCGACCATCATCAAGTCGGCGAGCTCGTCCACGATCACAATGATGTATGGCAGCTCCGGCTGCTTTGCTTCTTCTGCGGCATTCATCCGTTTAATATAGTCGTTATACCCTTCGATGTTCCTCGTTCCCGTGTGAGAAAACAATTCGTAGCGCCGCTCCATTTCATTGACGACTTTCTTCAAAGCCTGCGATGCTTTTTTCGGGTCTGTCACGACGGGCGCGAGCAAATGCGGAATCCCGTTGTAGACGTTGAGCTCGACCATTTTCGGGTCGATCATCATCATCTTCACTTCGTGGGGCTTTGCCCTCATCAAAATGCTTGTAATAATCCCGTTGACACAGACGCTTTTCCCGCTTCCTGTCGCTCCTGCAACAAGAAGATGGGGCATTTTGTTCAGCTCTGCCAATACAGCTTCTCCGGAAATGTTCCGGCCGAGGCCGATCATCAGCTTTGCATCCGGCCGGTCATTCAGTTTCGATTCGAGCACTTCTTTCAAGGAAACCATCGCGACTTCCGCATTCGGGACTTCGATTCCAATCGCCGATTTTCCGGGAATCGGGGCTTCGATGCGGATATCTTTGGCCGCGAGCGCAAGAGCCAGGTCATCACTTAAATTGACAATTTTGCTGACTTTGACGCCCACATCAGGATAGACTTCATATTTCGTCACGGCCGGGCCGAGGTGAACCTGGGTGACTTTCGCCTTAACTCCGAAGCTTTGAAACGTCTTTTCCAGCTTCCTGGCATTGTCGTAAATATTCTTTTTATCCGCCTGCTGCCCTGTGTGCTTCGGCTCGTCCAGCAATTGAATCGTCGGAAGCTGATAATCCTTGTTTTCAAGCTCTGTGAACGTGATCTCGGGCGCGGCTGCAGCCTGCATGTCCTCACCCGTATCAGGCTCAGGAGAATGCTCTGCAGGGACAGGCGCCTGAGCTTCGTACGCTTGAACTTCGGGCTTTTCATCACGGTCGGAAAAGCTTGAAATAATCGGTTCTGACTGAATCACCGGATCTGGTTCAGGCTCCGCTTCTTGTACAGGCTCTTCAGTCACTGTCCGTTTTCTCTGCGCCTTTTGTTTTTTTCCTGATTTCTTTTTGGGCGAGCTGCTTTTCAATTGTTTCATGTCTGCTAAAAAGGCCTGCCACTGGTTTTTAATGAAGGACGCGACCGGGGTCATCCATTTGATCAGCGTCTCCTGCAGCGAACGGTCCGTAATCAAAAGAAGGCCGATCAAGATCAGGAAGACGGCGATGATTTTAGACCCTGCAGATGCAAACAGAAAGTATGACGCCGCAAATAAAACGGCTCCAATCATTCCGCCTCCAAGATCAGGGGATCCTGTCTCGCCTTTTACATCCATCAGAAACAGCTCCCACGTATTTTGGATCACGCTCGGAGACTGAACGATTCCCCTTTCGGTCAAATGCTGAAACAGCTGGACATGGGAAAGAAGCAGCATGCTTGCGATGATGCAGTAAAGGCCCGCTTTTCTCCTCGTCAAAAAACTGGGTGTTTTCTTCTTCCAAAATAAAGACACGCCCGTTAAAAAGAGGCCGAGAAAGCAAAGGATGAACCATTCACCGGCGAAAAAGCGGAACATGTAAATGAACGTTTGCCCTGCTACGCCAAGCTGCAAAACCGCAATAATCGAGATGGCGATACAGATTAATCCGTACAATTCAAATTTAAGATGAATCCGTTTTTTTCCTTGTTTTTGTTTCTTTGTTGATTTTCGTTTTCTTTTTGCCATGTTCCATCACCTTACTGCGTGTTAAAAAATGTAAAAACAAAGAGAAAGCAGCCTTTTTTCGGCTGCGATTTTCCTCTGGATTCCCCTATTATAGCATATTTATCCTTGCGACACTTCAGCTATTTATAAAATGTCAGTTTAAGCGTCTGTCCAGGTGCCGTTTCTTGTTTTAAAAAATCCATCGGGTTCGTGCTGAGAACTTGGACGACTCTTGCTTCCTCTCCGTTCATTTCAACTAAAAGGGGCACGCCGTTGACATCGATCTGTTTTAAGTTCGAGTTTTCCGCCTGCCCTGCGAACACGATTTCCTGCGGCATTGTCGTATACAGAATCATTGGATCATCCCTTCCTGGGCGCCCTTGTTTTGTTCGATTAATTCATTCAGCTTTTGAATCGCCTGTCCGACTCCGCCGGTTTCATCGATTAATCCGTATTTTACGGCATCGTTTCCTACGACATTCGTCCCGATGTCGCGGGTCAAATTGCCTTTTGAAAACATCAGTTCTTTAAATTTGTCTTCCGATATGTTCGAATGACTTGTCACGAAATTGATGACCCTTTCCTGCATTTTATCGAGATACTCAAATGTCTGCGGGACACCGATGACAAGCCCTGTCAGTCTGACCGGATGGATCGTCATCGTCGCTGTTCCAGCGATATAGCTATGGTCGCAGGACACCGCAATTGGAACTCCGATTGAATGTCCGCCGCCCAGCACGATAGAGACCGTCGGCTTTGACAGAGACGCTAGCATTTCCGCAATCGCAAGGCCCGCTTCAACGTCTCCTCCGACCGTGTTTAAGATGATGAGCAGCCCTTCGATTTTAGGATTCTGCTCTACTGCAACGATTTGGGGAATCACGTGTTCATATTTTGTTGTTTTATTTTGGGGAGGAAGCTGTACGTGACCTTCAATTTGCCCGATAATGGTCAGACAGTGAATGTTCGTATCCTGCCCCATTTGCGGGAGTGTCGTTTCGCCGAGCTGCTGGATTTTGTTGACGAGATTGTCTTTTGCGTCCGGCTTAGCCGGCTGCTCCCCCTGGCTGTCCCCGTTTTGTATCCGGTTTGAGTCCATCTGGCTCACCTCTTTCTCGAGTTTCTTTTGTATTATGGACAATGGCGTTTTTTTCATTCAACGCAAAAGGCATGAAAAAAAACCAAGAGAAATCTCTTGGTTTTATACTTCCATGATGATTGGAATGATCATTGGTTTTCGTTTCGTTTTTTCGTATAGGAACTGGTTTAATGCGTCACGCATCGCCTGTTTTAAGGCGGACCATTCGACGACGGCGTTTTCTGTGCTTTCGTTGACGAGTTCTCTGACAAGCTCCGTCGCTTCAACGATCAGCTGTTCAGATTCTCTGACATAGACAAAACCTCTCGTGATAATTTCGGGTCCTGATACAAGATGTTTTTTCTTTCTATCAAGGGTAATCACAACGATTAAGATTCCGTCCTGGGACAGAAGACGGCGGTCTCTGAGCACGATATTGCCGATGTCGCCGACACCGAGTCCATCGATCAAAACATTGCCTGAATGCACTTTATCGCCGATTTTCACGTTTTGTCCGCGGAATTCCACGACGTCTCCTTTTTCAATCAGGAAAATGTCGCTCCGTTTCATACCGATTTCTTCGGCAAGCTTGGAATGCGCTTTTTGCATTCTGAATTCACCGTTTACTGGGATTAAATACTTCGGCTTCAGCAAGTTGAGCATCAGCTTCAGCTCTTCCTGACAGCCATGGCCTGATACATGGACGCGTTTTTGGGCGAATACGACCTGCGCGCCCGCTCTTGTTAAGAGGTCGACCGCTTTGGAGTAGACAAGCTCCTGCCCCGGAATAGGGGAGGATGCGATCAGGACGGTATCCCCTTCCTCAATGTCAAGCTGCTTATGCCCTTGTTTTGCGATCCTGGTCAATGCGGCGAGCGGCTCTCCATGGTTGTCCCCTGTCAAAATCGCGACGTCTCTTTTCGGATACTTTTTAACTTCCTGGACAGGGATGAACAGATCTTCATCTGCAGTGACATACCCGAGTTTCATCGCCAGCTGGAGTATCGACGAAATATTTTTTCCTGAAACCGCAAGCTTCCTGCCATTTTGGAGCGCGGCATCAATGACCTGCTGAATCCGGTTAAAGTTAGACGCAAACACGGCAATAATGACGCGGTTTTCGGCATTGTACATCACATCGGATATCTCTCCGCCGACGACTGCTTCTGAAGGCGTATAGCCCGGTTTCTCGGCATTGGCACTGTCGGAAAGCAGACACAGCACACCGCTGTTGCCGATTTTGGCAATTTCGCCGATGTCGCTTGTCTGGTTTAAAACAGGTGTCTGGTCAAATTTAAAATCGCCAGTGCACACGATGGATCCGAGGGATGTTTTAAAGCTGACACCGACGGAATCCGGGATGCTGTGATTTGTATTGAAGAATGACACCTTTGTCGATTCAAATGTAATAACGGATTTTGAATGAATTTCTCTTAAATCGGGCTTTTTGTTTACACCGTACTGCTTCAGCGTTTCCTTTAAAAGGGCGAGCGTCAGCTTCGTTCCGTAAACAGGCACAGAAAGTTTGTTCAGGCAGTAAAATACGCCGCCGATGTTTTCCTCATGCCCGTGTGTGAGAAAAATCGCCTTTACGCGGTCAGATCGTTCAATTAAATATGAAATGTCGGGAATGACCACATCGATACCCAGCATTTCATTTTCTGGATGCATGAGACCGGCGTCAACCACGAATATGTCAGAATCGATTTCAATGACATAAAGGTTTTTTCCGATCTCTCCGACGCCTCCTAAGGCGATGATTCTAATATTTTCTGTATTTTTTTTCAAATTGTAATCCTCCTAATCTAAGTACCCGTCCATCATCACTTGTCCCTATTATACCTGAATCTAAATTTAGAAAACAAGAACCATTATGTATATGACAAACGGTCATCCCCTCCAAAAGAGAATGACCGTTTTCGTCCGTATTGTTTTTTACAGGCCGTTCATCAGGCTGCTTAAACGGAGTCGTTCATCTTCATTTAGCGGAATCAAAGGGAGCCGGACGGACCCGACGTCAAGACCCTTCAGCTGAAGAGCCGTCTTTAATGGAGACGGATTCGGTGCGGCAAAAAGCCCTTTCATCAGCGGAAGCAGCTTTTGATGAATCAAAGCAGCCTGAGCCGTGTTCCCCTCTGTATAATGTTTGATCATTTCCTGCATTTCCGGTCCGATGATGTGTGATGCAACGGAAACGATTCCTCTCGCTCCTACGGACAGCGCCGGCAGTGTCAGGCTGTCATCTCCTGAATAAACGGCAAAGTCCTCAGGGGTTTCAGCTACGATTTTTGTCATCGCATCTAAGTCGCCGCTCGCTTCTTTAATCGCAATGATATTTGGAATCTCCGCAAGGCGGATCGTCGTTTCCGGTGCGAGCGAAGCAGCCGTTCTTCCCGGTACATTATAAAGCATGACAGGCAGTGATGTTTCCTCCGCAATCGCTCTGAAATGACGGTACATGCCTTCCTGAGAAGGCTTGTTGTAGTACGGAGTGACGAGCATGACGGCGTCAGCGCCGGCTTCTTCAGCTTTTTTTGTCAGCTTGATCGACGCTTTCGTGTTATTGCTTCCCGTGCCGGCGATGATCGGGACGCGGCCTGCCGCTTCCTTGACGGAATATTGAATGAGCGCTACCTTTTCTTCTTCGGAAAGCGTCGGCGATTCTCCGGTTGTTCCGGCAACCACCAGGGAATCCGTCCCATTGTTTATTAAATAATCGATCAGCTTTGACAGTTTTTGAAAATCGATATTTTCATTTTTGTCAAAGGGCGTAACCATTGCGGTTGCGATATTTCCAAAATTCATTTTTTTCACCTCATCATGATTCAATCATATTTATTTTGACAGTTCAAACACTTCATGCAGCGCATTTACGGCCGTCGACATATTTTTCTCGTGCACGAGCACCCATATCGTCGTATGGCTGTCAGCAGACTGCAAGATCGGAATGCCTTTTTCTGATAAAGCGGTAACGATTTTTGAGGTAACGCCCGGAACGCCCATAATTCCCGCGCCAACTGCTGACACTTTCGCGCAATTTTTCGTCACGCCAGGTTCATAGCCCAATTCTTTCAGGATGCCAGAGGCGCGGTCGGTCATGTTACCAGCCACCGTGTAGACAATTTCACTTGGTGTAATATTGAAGAAATCGACGCTGATGCCGGCGTTCGCCATCGCTTTAAACACTTCAGTCTGTACGTTATATTGTCCTTCTTTTGCTGGGACTTTAAACTGTGTCACGTCTTTAACATGGGCGATGCCTGTGATAAGCCGCTCAAAAACGTCGCTTCCGGCTTTTGAGTTGTGATGGCTTGTGACGAGCGTACCCGTCTCATTTGAATAGGTTGAACGCACGCGGATCGGCACTTTCGCCTGCATTGCGATTTCAACGGCTCTCGGGTGGATCACCTTAGCCCCCTGATAGGCTAAATTACAGATTTCCGTATAGGTAATCACAGGCAGCGGCTTCGCTTTTTCAACGATGCGCGGATCAGCGGTCATGACGCCTTCGACATCTGTATAAATATCGATAAATTCCGCGTCCAGCGCCGCGCCGAGCGCAGCGGCCGATGTATCGCTTCCGCCGCGGCCGATCGTTGTGATGTCCCCTTTTGCAGTCGCGCCTTGGAATCCTGCGACGACAACCGCATCATGGTCGGCCAGCATGCTGACAAGCCGCTCAGGCTTCATTTCGAGAATCTTTGCATTCGTATGGCTGTTGTCCGTTAAAAAGCCCGCTTGCGCACCGGTTAAAGCAGCTGCTTTAATCCCGTTTTCCAAAAGCATGCTGGCGAAGACAACAGAGGAAATCGTTTCTCCGCATGATAAAAGCATATCCTGCTCGCGCTCGGTAATCGTATCCTGTCCGCCGTAGAGCAGATCAAGCAATGAATCAGTCGCATACGGATCGCCTTTCCGGCCCATGGCCGATACGACGACAACCGCTTTGTATCCTTCATTGACCGCTTTCTGAATATGGCTTAAGGCAAGCTTTCTGCCGCGGTCATCTTTTACAGACGTTCCGCCGAATTTTTGAACGATGATTTTCACTTTATTTCACTCCAAGTTGATTTCGGACGTAACAGAAGAGAGCAGGCTTTCACTTTTGCCTCACTCTCTTCTCACATCCCGTTAGAAATCTTAAACTAAATTTAAAGCTTTTAGGCTTTCTGCGATTTGTACGGAATTCCATGCTGCGCCTTTCAGCAGGTTGTCGGAAACGATCCACAGATGGAAACCGTTCGGGCGGTCAAGGTCTTTTCTCACCCGGCCGACAAACACGTCTCTTTTTCCTACTGCATCTGCAGGCATCGGATAGACCTGTTCAGCCGGATCATCCTGCAGAACGACGCCTGGAGCTTCTTTTAACAGATTTTTAATATCTTCTGCTGTCACATCATCACGGTCTGTTTCGATGTAGACGGATTCTGAATGCCCTGTTGCAACCGGCAGTCTGACACATGTGGCTGAAACTTGAAGCTCAGGCATGTGCATGATTTTTTTCGTTTCATTTATCATTTTCATTTCCTCAAACGTAAAGCCGTTTTCCTGGAATTTATCAATTTGAGGAATAGCGTTAAATGCGATTTGGTAGTGTTTTTCATCACTCTTCACCGGCATGATCTCAGGCTCGAACGGTTTGTCGTTCAAAATGGCTTCGGTTTGCCCGTAGAGCTCTTTTACCGCTTCGTTTCCGGCTCCCGACACCGCCTGATAAGTCGACACGATGATTTTGTTTAAACCGAAAGCCTTGCGGATCGGTTCGAGCGCAACAACCATCTGGATTGTTGAACAGTTCGGATTTGCAATAATGCCGTTGTGCTTGTGCAAATCTGCCTCATTGACCTCAGGTACGACGAGCGGAGTGTTTTGGTCCATCCGGAACGCGCTCGTATTATCAATGACGATCGCCCCGCGTTTGACAGCCTCGTGAGCAAGCGCCTGCGAAACGCTTCCCCCCGCGCTGAAAAGCGCGATGTTGACGCCTTCAAAACTCTCTGGACGAGCTTCTTCTACAGTGTACTCTTCACCTTTGAAAGTCTGCTTCGTACCTGCTGAACGTTTTGAGGATAATAAAGTCAGTTTATCCAGTTCAAAATTCCTGTCTTCTAGTGTTTTTAACATTTGCTGTCCTACAGCGCCTGTCGCACCAACTACTGCTACATGTAATCCTCTGCCCAATTGTAAAACTCCTTCCACCTTAATCGTCGTAAACGATTGGTTGACTATGCATTTTACATTTTATTTTAACATAGATGTGTGCCGTGGTGATTGATATTTTTTGTTACAACTTTATTTTCAAAAGATTTATTGATCATTGTGGACCAGGATGGGCTGCAGTTGTTTATGGGAGAGCGCTTCTTCGACCGCCGGCACTAAAAGATCCATTTTGGCGACGAGCGAATTCGGCTTTTTATAAGGATCATCCTGGCCGAACGGAATAAAGTAAACGTTTTTTGCCGCCATCAGCTTCATCAAGTTGACGCCGTTCAAGCCGAGCGCGTCATTCGTTGAAATGCCGAGGACGACGGGACGGGAGTTTCTCATCGTCGCCTTGGCCGCCATGAGAACCGGACTGTCCGTCTGGGCGTTCGCGAGCTTGCTCATCGAATTTCCCGTCAGCGGCGCAACAACCATGCAGTCCAGCGGCGTTTTTGGTCCGAGAGGCTCCGCTTTCGGAATGGAATCAATGACTTTAAATCCAGCCAGTTCCTCTATTCTCCTGACCCATTCTTCCCCTTCTCCAAAGCGCGTGTCCGTCGACTTGACAGTATGCGTGACGACCGGTCTGACTTCAGCTCCTTTGTTGATCAGCGCTTCGATTTGCGGAAATACGGCATCATACGTGCAATGCGAACCCGTCAGACCAAATCCGATTCTTTTTCCTTTGATCGACATTTATGACAGCCCCTTTCGGTCAGTTGTTAATTCAGTCAAAAGGTTGCACAAAACATTGGCAATGATCTGTCCCGCCGTTTTAGGCGCGACGATCCCGGGAAGTCCCGGAGCAAGCAGCGCTTTAATGCCTTGTTTTTCGGCAAAATCAAAATCGGTGCCTCCGGGACGGGTTGCTAAATCGAGAATTAATGTTCTGGGTGTCATTCGTGAGAGGACGTGTTTATCGAGAATCAGGCTTGGAATGGTATTGATGCAAATGTCGATATTTTCAACATGCTCTGCAAGTTCGTTTGTGTGGAAAGGAGTGAGGCCCATCTCCATGATTCTGGCGAGGTGGGCGGAGTCGCGCGCTCCGACTTTTACGCGTGCGCCGAGCGCCGAGAACGTCCGGCTGATGCTCATTCCCGTCCGCCCGAGCCCGAGAACCATCACATTCGAGCCGTGAATCGTAAAGTCTGTATGCTGTATGGCCATCATAATGGCACCTTCAACTGTAGGTATCGAGTTGTAAATCGCAATATCGTCTCTTTCAAAGAGCTTGACAAGACGGCGGTTCGCCCCTTTGGCCATGCCGTCTAAATACTGGTTTGAAATCCCTGAATAAATCGTACAGTGAGGCGGGGTTTTTTCTAAATGTTCCTGTTTTAACACCACTTTTTCATTGGAAAAAACAGTCGCAACCGTTCCTTCCATCGATGTGCCCGATACAGGCAGAATAATGCTGTCTATTGTGCCAAAGTCAAGTTCGTTCAGCTTTAGTTTTGTAGCTCCGGTAAATCCGTGATCAAGCTGGTCAAAACCGATTAAAAAGACCTTTGCATCCTGTTCCGTCAGCTTGCGGATGATCTCGAGCTGCCTTGCATCGCCGCCGATGATTGCAATCGTCAATCCGGTTAACATGGCTCTATCATTCACCTTCTTTTTTGACAAGGATCTAATTCATAAGCTAATTTCATCATATGACAAAAAGGAAATAGCGGTGAATTGAAATCCAGAAAAACAAAAAGCCCGCCCCAAGGGACGGGCGGGTCTTCCAGCCTTGCTTATTCTTCTTTTGTCACGCTGCTTTCCGGAACATCCAAAATGATCATATCCGTTCCGATTTTTTGAATCTGCGACCAGGGCACCTTGATGTCATTCCCCTGTTTTCTGCCAAGTCCGAACCATTTAACAGAAGGGATGATAAGAGCGGTAATCTGTCCGTCCTCCTCATTGATCTCAAGATCCGTCTGCCCCAGTACGCCGAGCCGTTCGGCCCGCTTGACATCGACGATTTCTTTTCCCGAAAGTTCACTCAGCCTCATGAAAAAACCCCCTTTTGTTATGATGTATGAACCGATAACAAAAAACATGCCTGCCTAAAAAGACAAGCATGTTGTAAGGAAGCATTATTTCGGCAGCTCACCCGACGGACTGATCAATGCAGACGAGTAATCATCGGTGAAAATCCGGTTGGCAAGATTGTTCACACGCTCGAGGCTGACGGCATTCAACTTTTCGATGATTTCATCAAGCGTCCGGTGTTTTCCGAGCAAAAGCTCATTTTTGCCGTTGCGGCTCATTTTGCTGTTTGTGCTTTCGAGACTGAGCATCAGGCTGCCTTTCATTTGCTCTTTGCTGTTTTCAAGCTCTTTCGGTGTAATTCCGTCGCTTTTTAGCACGCGCAGTGTTTCATGAATTGTTTCTGACAGAAGCTGAAGCTGATTTGCGCCGGTTCCGGCGTAGATCGTCATCATGCCGCTGTCTTCATAGGAAGTGTGGTAGCTGAACACGGAATATGCAAGACCTTTATCTTCCCGGACATCCTGAAAGAGGCGGCTGCTCATGCTCCCTCCCAAAATATTATTGAGAACGATCAAATCGTAGATTTCCGGGTGGCCTGCTTCCAGCCCGTTGAAGCCGAGGCAGAGGTGAGCCTGTTCGGTTTCTTTTTTCCGCGTCATTTTCTCATTGTGAAAATCCGGTTTTGTCATGCCGGTTCTTTTGCCTTTGGCTTCATATGAGCCGAAATGCTTTTCAGCTTCTTTTATAAAAGCTTCCGGCACATTTCCGGCTATCGAAATGACGACGCGGTCAGGCGTGTAATATTCGTCCATATATTTTCTGAGCGAATCTCCGTCAAATTCAGCTAGCGTCTCCTCTGTGCCAAGGATCGGATAACCGAGGGAATGGCTGCCGAATGACGCTTTGCTCAAGAGATCGTGGACGATGTCGTCAGGCGTGTCCTCATACATTTTAATCTCTTCATAGACGACGTTTTTTTCTTTTTTCAATTCTTCCTCGTCAAATGATGAATGAAAGAACATGTCAGAAAGCACTTCCAGAGCATAGCTTGCATGCTCATCGAGAACTTTGGCGTAATAGCACGTATATTCCTTTGAGGTAAACGCGTTGACCTGTCCGCCGATTCTGTCGAAAGACTCTGCGATGTCCCTTGCAGTGCGCGTTTTAGTCCCTTTGAAAAACATGTGCTCAAGAAAGTGCGAAATACCGTTAATTTCAGGTGTTTCATGTCTTGATCCGGTACCAATCCAAACTCCGATGGCCACAGACCGGACAGTGGGATTGTTTTCGAATACGATTCTTACCCCATTTTGACAAGTATACCGTTTAATCAAATTTGTTCCTCCTATTCAAAGAACGGGCCGCACATCCTATTCTTCAACAAGCCTTTTTTCATTCATCAGCTGTGAGACAGTTCCGATTTGATAGCCTTTTTCATGAAGGTTCTGTATCAAAACGGCAAGACTTTTTGCAGTTGGATCTGTCGGATGCATTAATATCATGGCGCCGTTATGTACTTTGCTTAATACCCGTTGCTGTAAGACGGCCGGCTGCGGTTTCTGCCAATCGATCGTATCAACTGTCCACATGATCGTTCCCATCCCCATCTTGTGAGCCTGATCCACAACCTCTTTGCGGAAGCTGCCGCTCGGCGGGGCGAACCATTTCGGCTTGACGCCGAGCGTTTCCTGTATTTGTTCATTTGTCATCCGCAGCTGTTCTGAAATACGTTCTCTCGTCAGTTTGCTCATATCCGGATGATTGTATGAATGGTTTCCGATTTCATGCCCGCCGTTTTGGATGGCTTTTGCGAGCTCGGGATGATGTTTCACCCATCTGCCCTCCAAAAAAAAGGTCGCTTTGACACGATGCTTTTCTAAAACGGGAAGCATCTCTTGCAAATATTCATTACCCCAAGCGACATTGATAATAAACGAGACCATCGGTTTATCCGGGTGTCCGCGGTAGATCGGCTCAGGCTTTAAGGATTCTAAATGAACGTCAGGTTTCACTTGATCATAAACGAGCAGCTTCTCATCAAATGCTCCGGCCCGTTTCATTTTTTTGTACGATTTTTCGATGTTTACTTTTAAGCCGTTGTAGCCGGGCATCGCTTTCCATATTTGATCAATTTTCGCATTCTGGGCCTTTACTTCATATTCAGGCGCTTTTTGCAAAAGCTCCTGGTACAATTCGTCCTTCTGAGCGGCAACCGTGACCGCGTCTTTTTTCATCGCATCTATGTAATGTTGTGAATACGGACGGTTCATCATCTGATAGGACATCAGCAAAAGAAAGAAAAAAACAGAAACACGAACAATCGTTCTTTTCAATTGTATTCCTCCCTTCCCCACAAAATATGTGAGAAAAGGACAAGATAGAACCGGACCGTTTTCACGGCTTAAAACAAAGAAGCCGGGTTACCCAGGCTTCCTTTTGCTTTGAAGACGAAGACAGAAGCAAGATAAAACACCGTTTTTTACGATTTTTGTTCTTCTTTTTCCTTCTGTTCACGCAGTACAGCTTTTCTTGATAAGTTGACGCGCCCTTGTTTATCGATTTCGGTAACCTTAACAAGGAGCTCGTCGCCGATTTTAACGACATCTTCGACTTTTCCTACCCGTTCGAGCGCAAGCTCTGAAATATGGACCAAACCGTCTTTTCCGCTGAACAGTTCAACGAAAGCTCCGAATTTTTCAATCCGTTTTACTTTACCTAAGTAAAGCTGTCCGACCTCAACTTCTCTGACAAGGTCTTCGATGATTTTCTTCGCTTTTTGGTTCATGCTTTCATCGGTGGAAGAGATGAAGATTGTGCCGTCTTGTTCAATATCGATTTTAACGCCTGTATCTTCAATGATCTTATTGATTTGTTTTCCGCTTGGTCCGATGACGTCGCGGATTTTATCCGGATTGATCGACATCGTCAAGATTTTCGGCGCATAAGGAGAAAGCTCTTTTCTTGATTCAGCCAATGTGCTCAGCATGCTTTCAAGAATTTCCATTCTGCCTTTTTTCGCCTGCTGAAGAGCCTCTTCCAAAATCTCTCTTGATAGGCCTTCAATCTTAATATCCATTTGCAGAGCTGTGACGCCTTTGGACGTTCCCGCAACTTTAAAGTCCATATCTCCGAGATGGTCTTCCATACCTTGAATATCGGTTAAGACCGTGTAGTTGTCACCTGATTTGACAAGACCCATTGCGATTCCGGCAACCGGAGCTTTAATCGGCACCCCTGCATCCATCATCGCAAGCGTGCTTGCACAAATGCTCGCCTGGGAAGTTGAACCGTTTGATTCAAGCACTTCAGAGACGAGGCGGATCGTGTACGGGAAGTCTTTTTCAGACGGAACAATCGGCTCAAGCGCACGTTCCCCGAGGGCTCCGTGCCCGATTTCGCGGCGTCCCGGTCCGCGCATCGGCCCTGTTTCCCCGACGCTGAACTGCGGGAAGTTGTAATGGTGCATAAAGCGTTTTGATTCCTCAACACCGAGACCATCCAAAATTTGCACATCGCCAAGCGCACCGAGCGTACAAATGCTGAGCGCCTGCGTCTGACCCCGTGTGAAAAGGCCTGAACCGTGTGTTCTCGGAAGGAGTCCGACTTCTGAAGAAAGCGGGCGGATCTCATCGACAGCCCGCCCGTCAGGACGAACTTTTTCCTCCGTGATCAGACGGCGCACTTCATTTTTAACAAGCTGCGACAAAGTGTCTTTCACTTGTTTCAGCGTGTCTTCATCGTGTTCCTCTTCTTCAAACTTGGCCAAAACCTCGTTCTTCACTTCGCTGATCGCGTCCTCGCGCGCGTGCTTTTCATGAACCTGGATTGCTTTTAAGAGGTTTGATTCGGCCATTCCCCGCACTTTTTCTTTCAGATCGGAATCGATCTCATACAGGGTGATTTCTGATTTTTCTTTCCCGACAGCGGCGACGATTTCCTCTTGGAACGCAATGAGCCGCTTGATCTCCTCGTGACCGAACATGATCGCTTCAAGCATGATCTCTTCCGGAACTTCGTCCGCTCCTGCTTCAACCATGTTGATCGCATCCTTCGTTCCCGCTACGACGAGGTGAATGTCGCTTTTTTCAAGCTGTTCAAGTGTCGGATTGATAATGAATTCGTTGTCAACCCGGCCTACCGTCACTCCGGCGATCGGCCCTTCAAACGGGATGTCCGATACGGACAGCGCAAGAGATGATCCGAACATTGCCGCCATTTCCGACGAACAATCCTGGTCAACACTCATGACGATGCTGACGACTTGAACTTCATTCCGGAAGCCGTCTGCGAACAGCGGACGGATCGGCCGGTCGATTAACCGGCTGGCGAGAATTGCTTTTTCGCTCGGTCTGCCCTCTCTTTTAATAAACCCGCCCGGAATCTTTCCGACGGCGTAAAGTCTTTCTTCATAATTCACGGTTAACGGGAAAAAGTCTACGGTTTTAGGTTCTTTTGAAGCCGTTGCGGTGCTGAGCACAGCGGTGTCTCCATAACGCACCATGACAGCTCCGTTTGCTTGTTTTGCAAGCTGGCCGGTTTCTACCGTCAGCTTGCGGCCGGCCCAATCTATGGAAAAGACATGTTTCTCTTGTCCCATTCTTATATGAACTCCTCTCTTCGGATAGTTTTTAGGTTACTCCTATTATGAACGAAATGAATTGAACATATCAATGGCAAAGTGCTATGTAAAGAATGAATCGGTGTCATTTAAAATCATTTATATGAACAACGCGTTTTGGAGTTGCCGGATATTCGTTCTTATACGATAAAAAAGCGGGAATCCTCCCGCTTTTTACGATTATCGACGTAATCCTAGTTTGTTGATCAACTCACGGTAACGAGTTACGTCTTTGTTACGAAGATACGTAAGAAGATTACGACGTTTACCTACCATTTTAAGAAGACCGCGACGTGAGTGATGGTCTTTCTTATGAGTGCGTAAATGCTCGTTCAAGTTGTTGATTTGATCTGTTAGGATAGCGATCTGAACTTCCGGTGATCCCGTGTCAGATTCGTGGGTTTTGAACTCATTGATGAGTTGTGTTTTACGCTCTTGAGTAATTGCCATCCTGTTTCACCTCCATATAATATTAGCCCCGATTACCTAGCAAACGCCGGTGATTCGATTTGCCAAGTGAACGGTTTTAAAGCTACAGACAATATGATACTAGAAATGCGGGCCTAATGCAACCATTTATGATGAAGTTTAGCTATTATCACCATTGTAGACGCGGATTGCCGTTTCCATACATCTAGATTCCGGCCGGCTTCCGCTCTCTGAAGAAGCGGATCGCTTCTTCTTTGTCTCTGGAAATCTGTTCGACAAGCTCGTCAACGCTGCCGAATTTTTTTTCGCTCCTCAGCCGCTTATACCATTCAACCTTAATTTCGGACCCGTATATGTCACGGTCAAAATCGAATAAGTTGACTTCGATTGAAGGCTGCCCCGGCCGTTTTTCGTAAAACGTCGGCTTGTATCCGACATTGCAGACGCCGTTGTAGACAGCGCCGCCGATTTCGGTTTTAACGGCATACACACCTGTCGGCGGGACGATGTATGTGTCTTTAAGGCCGATATTTGCGGTCGGAAATCCGATCGTTCGGCCCCTTTTATCGCCGTGGATCACAAAGCCTTTCACATGGTACGGCCTGCCGAGCAGTTCAGCGGCGTATTCGACGTCTCCGGCTCCCAGGACAGTGCGGATTCTCGTGGAGCTCACCTTTTGATCCTGATTGGAGTATTTTGCGACAGACGTGCTTTTGACACGGCCTTTCGCATACTCCTGGAAGTTTTCCATTGTGCCTTTGCCGAATTTCCCGAAGGTAAAGTCAAATCCGGCGACAACATGAGTAACGTGAAAGCCGAGTATATATTGATCGATAAATTCTTCAGGCGATAAAGAAGCGAATTCAGGGGTAAATGTGACAACGTATAAAAAATCGACCCCTAAATCTTCGATGATGCTGATTTTGTCCTGCAAAGGCGTGATTAAATCTTTTGGCTCCCGGCCTTTTTTGAGCACGGCAGAAGGGTGGGGATGAAAGGTCATCACCGACGTTTTGACCCCTTCTCTTGCCGCGGTGTTTTTTGCTGTAAGAATCACTTGCTGATGTCCCAGGTGAACACCGTCAAAATAGCCTAATGCCATAACTGATGTCGGAAAATCCTCACGCTTCAAGTCGTGTGGGTGGGAAATATGTATCGTCTTCAAGAACGGTCACCTTTTCTATTGTTCGCTTTTTTGCACGAGTACTTTTGCCGGCTTCAACAGGCCGGTTTTGGTCGGATGCGGATAATAGACGGCTGTGCACCGGCCTGCTTCCGTAAAGACCGCAATGCGGTCTTCGCTCGTTAAATGAGAAAAGCTGCCGGGCGTTTCAATCACCGCTCCATTTTCCACTTTCTTAGCTAATGTATCACTAATTATCCATTTCGGCAAATGATCAAGCGCACGTTCAATGGGGACGAGCTTTTCGGACAATGTTCCGCCAGCGATCAAGCCTTCGACGTCTTCAAAGGTCAAGCATTCATCAAGGGTAAAAGGGCCTGATGCGGTCCTGACCAGGTGGGACATATGCGCGGGATATCCGAGCTTTTCCCCGATTGTTACCGCCAAGGTCCTGACATATGTGCCTTTTGAACATGTCACAACAAACCGAAAGCGGGCTTTATCCTGCTCATGGCGAATCTCGGATGTCAATTCGATATGATGGATGGTGATGGCCCGCTTCGGCCGTTCAACCTCGATTCCGGCCCGCGCGTATTCATACAGCTTTTTGCCGCCTACCTTGACAGCGGAGTACATCGGCGGGACTTGCTCAATCGTTCCTTCAAGAGATTTCAGGACGCTCTGCACGGCCTGTTCATCAGGCGGCGCTAAGACGGGTTTCGTTTCCGTGACTTCTCCCGTCTGGTCTTCTGTCTCCGTGGAACAGCCAAGCGTGACCTCTGCATCATATGTTTTGGACTTTTCGGTCAAATACTCGACGATTTTGGTTGCTCTCCCGACACAGATCGGGAGGACGCCCGACACCTCGGGATCCAATGTGCCGGTATGGCCGACCTTTTTTGTTTTCAACAGTTTGCGGATCTTCATGACGCAGTCGTGCGAAGTCATGCCGACCGGTTTATGTAACAGAAGGACTCCGTTATACATTCGTGTTTCTTCGCCCCTTTCTCATTTGGAGCTAAAAAGGACAGGCAGTCGCCCGCCTATCCTTTTTCAGCTTATGATTCTTCTTTGTTTTCGTTCAGCTCGTGAATCAATGTTTCGATACGGTTTCCGTAATCGATCGATTCATCGAACTCAAAATGGATTTCAGGTGTTTTGCGAAGCCTGATTCGGTTTCCAAGTTCGGAACGAATAAAGCCCTTTGCTTTTGCCAGGCCTTT
Source organism: Bacillus sp. B19-2 (assembly GCF_022832475.1). Classification (NCBI taxonomy): domain Bacteria; kingdom Bacillati; phylum Bacillota; class Bacilli; order Caryophanales; family Bacillaceae; genus Bacillus; species Bacillus sp. B19-2. The sequence goes on along the minus strand of NZ_JALHKQ010000001.1, from coordinate 849,369 downwards.
GAGCGTTTCTTCCCGTTTCTTTTCATCGCCTAAAACGGAAATATACACTTTGGCAATTTGCAGATCACCTGAGACCCTGACATCAGTGACTGTTAAAAATCCGATCCGCGGATCTTTCAGCTTTCTGCCGATAATGTCACCAAGTTCTTTTTTCATCTGCTCACCCACACGGGTAGCTCTCATCGTCATGACCATACCACCTCTACGTTAAAACCACTCTGTTCTCGTGATCGTCCGTTCAATTTCCGGAAAAGAGTCGATAAAGCTCAGAACCCGTTGCAGCTCTTTTTCCGTTTGCACGCGAGAGGAAGAAACGGCGGCGATACCAAAGCTTGTGCGCTGCCACGTGTCCTGGTAGTCAATTTCTGAAACAGAAACGTTGAACTTTGCGCGGATTCTTGTGATCACCCGCTTCAGCACCGCCCGTTTTTCCTTGAGTGATGATGCATCGTAAATGATGCATTCGCATTCAACGAAACCGATCACTTTCTTTCAATTTCTTGCATAACATACGCTTCGATCATATCGCCTTCGCGTATGTCGTTGTATTTCTTAATGGTGATACCACATTCATATCCTTGTGAAACTTCTTTTACATCATCTTTAAAGCGTTTCAGCACATCGACTTCACCTTCATAGATGACGACGCCGTCGCGGATCAAGCGGATTCCGCTGTCACGCGTGATCGTACCTTCCGTTACATAGCCTCCGGCAATCGTTCCGATTTTAGAGACTTTGAATGTTTGACGGACTTCAACCATGCCGATCACTTTTTCTTCATACTCAGGATCAAGCATGCCTTTCATGGCTGCTTCGATCTCATCGATGACTTTATAAATGATGCGGTGAAGGCGGATATCCACATTTTCGGCTTCGGCGGTACTCTTAGCATTTCCGTCAGGTCTGACATTAAACCCGATCACGATTGCATTTGATGCAGAAGCTAAAATAATGTCTGATTCGGTAATCGCACCTACGCCTGTGTGGATGATTTTGACTCTGACGCCTTCGACTTCTATTTTTTGCAGCGCTGCAACGAGAGCTTCAGCAGAGCCTTGCACATCAGCTTTGACAACGAGATTAATGTCTTTGACATCGCCTTGTTTAATCTGTTCAAACAAGTCATCAAGGCTGAGCTTCGCTTTATCGCTGCGCTGTTCTTCAAGCTGTTTGGAAGCGCGCGCTTCGCCGACTGAACGGGCTGTTTTTTCGTCTTTGAACACAAGGAACTGATCCCCTGCGTTCGGAACTTCGTTCAACCCGGTGATTTCAACAGGTGTTGACGGCCCCGCTGATTTAACGCGTCTGCCGACATCATTGACCATCGCGCGAACGCGTCCGAATGTGTTCCCGACGACGATCGGATCTCCGACGTGAAGCGTTCCGTTTTGAACGAGCAGTGTTGCGACAGAACCTTTTCCTTTATCAAGCTCGGCTTCGATGACAGTTCCTTTTGCTCTGCGGTTCGGATTCGCTTTGAGCTCCTCGACCTCGCTGACGAGCAGGATCATTTCGATCAGCTCATCGATCCCCTCTCCTGACAGTGCTGAAAGAGGAACGAAAATCGTCTCGCCTCCCCATGCTTCAGGAACAAGACCGTGCTCTGTCAGCTCCTGCATCACCCGGTCAGGGTTTGCCGTCGGTTTGTCGATTTTGTTGACAGCGACGATGATCGGCACTTCAGCCGCTTTCGCATGGTTGATCGCTTCGACCGTCTGCGGCATGACCCCGTCATCTGCAGCTACGACGAGAATCGTAATATCCGTAACTTCCGCACCGCGTGCGCGCATCGTTGTGAATGCGGCGTGGCCCGGAGTGTCAAGGAAGGTGATTTTTTTGCCGTTTTCCTCGATCTGATAAGCGCCAATGTGCTGTGTGATGCCTCCGGCTTCGCCTTCGACGACCTTCGTTTTTCTGATGCTGTCGAGAAGCGTTGTTTTTCCGTGGTCGACGTGACCCATGATCGTTACGACAGGAGGACGGATTTCGAGGTCTTCTTCTTGATCCGGCTCTTCGTATTTTTCGAACTCGGTTTCTTCAAGGACGATCACTTCTTCGACTTCGACGCCGTATTCTGAAGCGATCAGCTCAACGGTATCTTTGTCAAGATCTTGGTTGATCGTTGCCATAGTGCCGAGAAGCATCAATTTTTTAATGATTTCTGACGGTTCTTTTCCGAGCTCTTCAGCAAGCTGCCCGACCGACATTGAGTTGGTAAATTCGATTTTTTCAGGCAGTTCTTTTTTCGGCTTGAACTGCTTCTCATGCGGAGATTGATGATTTTTACCGCGCTTGTTCTTTTTGTTATTGTTGTTGTTGTTTTTCTTCTTGTTTTTATTGTTAAATTGAGTATTCTGCACGTTATTCTTCTTTCCGTCTCGATTTTTGTTTGGCTTACTTCCGGCATTCTGTTTTGCGGCTTCTTGCTGCGGCTTTTGTCCGCCTGTACCGGCATCCTTTTTATTTCCCGCAGGTTTAGCGCCCTTCTTGAATTTTTGATCGAGTTGTTTGATCGCATTTTCCTCGATCATCGCCATATGGTTATTGACTTCGATATTCATATCTTTCAATGCCGCGATAATATCCTTACTTGAAACATTTATGGCTTTTGCATATTCATAAACTCTCATTTTAGCCATTCGTTCACCCCCAAAAAAATTAATCGAGCTTTCGGAGCAACGTATTCGCAAAACCTTGATCAGTGACAGCAACAACCACACGGGATTCTTTGCCGATTGAACGGCCCAAAAGCATACGATCTCCGACTTTTTTCACCGGTACATCGTAGTGCCTGCATTTGTCGGTTACTTTTTTCTCCGTGTTAGCCGATGCGTCGTCTGCAAGCAAAACAAGCTTTGCGCGCGAATGCCTGATTTCTTTCACAACCAGGTCTTCTCCGGACACGACCTTTCGAGCTCGATTCGCCAGACCCAGCAAGGAAAACCATTCTGATTCCGACATTTATCTGTTCTCCTTTTCCGCCAGTTCCAGCAGTTCATCAAAAATCTGATCATCAATCTGTGCTTGAAGCTGATTTGCTAAGCTGTTTTTCTTTTTTGCAGTTAAAATGACGTCTTTATCAAGTGTAAGGTAGGCTCCCCGGCCGTTCTTCTTACCGGTCGGGTCTACGGAAACTTCCCCTTCCTTCGAACGGACGACGCGGATGAGCTCCTTTTTAGGCTTCATTTCCCCTGTTACGACGCATTTTCTAAGCGGGATCTTCTTTCGGCTTTTCACCAAAGGTCACCTCTTATTCATCCGATTCTGGAGTTTCGCTTTCCAAGAAAAGCTCTTCCGGCTCCTCTTCTTCAAGCTCCCTTGGATAAATTCCAAGCTCTCTTGCATCTGTTTCGCTTTTAATATCGATCTTCCAGCTTGTCAGCTTGGCTGCCAGGCGGGCGTTTTGACCTCTTTTTCCGATGGCGAGCGACAGCTGGTAGTCAGGAACGACAACCGTTGTCGCCTTATCCTCTTCATTGACGATGACGTCGAGCACTTTTGAAGGGCTCAGCGCATTGGCGACGAATTCAACCGGATCGTTTGACCAGTGAACAATGTCAATTTTCTCGCCTTTCAATTCATTGACGATCGCCTGAACACGCTGACCCTTCGGTCCGACGCAGGCGCCGACGGGATCGATGTCGGGATTATCCGTGCGGACGGAAATCTTCGAGCGGTCTCCCGCTTCTCGCGCCACGGATTTGAGCTCGACCGTTCCATCGTAAATTTCCGGGACTTCGATTTCAAAGAGCCGTTTTAATAAACCTGGATGAGTTCTTGAAACGTAAATCTGCGGACCCTTCGTCGTTTTTTCGACTTTTGTAATGAACACTTTGATCCGGTCATGAGGCTTGTAGACTTCATTCGGCATCTGTTCTGCAACCGGCAGAAGCGCCTCGATTTTTCCTAAAGAAACATAGATGAACTTATTGTCGATCCGCTGAACGATGCCTGTCATGATATCTTCTTCACGATCGATGAATTCGGAATAGATGACGCCGCGCTCCGCTTCACGGACGCGCTGGGTCACGACCTGCTTTGCCGTCTGGGCAGCGATGCGGCCGAAATCTTTTGGCGTCACTTCGATTTCCACGACATCTCCGACAATGTAGTTCGGATTGATGTTTACGGCATCTTCAATCGAGATTTCAAGGCGAGGATCATACACTTCATCCACGACATCTTTGCGGGCGAAAACGCGGATTGAACCGGTGTCGCGATTTAAATCTACCCTGACGTTCTGCGCCTGGTTGAAGTTCCGCTTATAAGCGGAAATGAGCGCAGCTTCAATTGCTTCAATAATAATGTCCTTACTGATTCCCTTTTCTTTTTCAAGAACAGTCAGGGCATCTAACAACTCACTACTCATGTTTATGGTTTCCCCCTTAAACAGTCAAAAATTAATTGAACGAAACAGCCAGCCTTGCTTTGGCTACTTTATCATATGGAATATTGATCGTTTTCCGGCGCGTTTTGATCATCACCGCGACTTCCACGTTTTCACCGTCAAATGCGGAAAGCTCGCCTTCAAACTCTTTATTGCCTTCAATAGGTTCGTACGTTTTAATATATACGTTTTTTCCGAGCGCTTTCATGAAATCGGCTTCTTTCTTTAAAGGCCTCTCAGCTCCAGGTGACGATACTTCAAGAAAATAGTTTTGCTTGATCGGATCAGCCTCGTCGAGCTTTTCACTAAGAGCTTCGCTAACCTTGGCACATTCCTCGATGTCCACGCCGTCATCTGAATCAATAAACACGCGAAGAAACCAGCTCGGACCTTCCTTGACAAATTCGATGTCAACGAGCTCAAGCTGAAGATTGTCTAGTATAGGCTGGACCATTTCGCTGACGGTATCGATCACTTTGTTACTCATACTTTTCCTCCTTGTGCAGGCTCCCATTCATCGGTTCCCTCGTAAAAACCCTGCTTCAAAAGCAGGGGATTTTAGAAAAAACGATGAACATGTCGAGACAAAATTGCCTGTTCAATACAAAAGAGCGGGTTTCCCCACTCTTCGCCTCGGCTATCGTTAGCATTTCCAATAAAACTATACCATAACCATATTTTTATTGCAAATCATGACAGCGTTATTCAAGCTTTTTGCAGACCTGGCTGAGACCCGGTTGATATTTCGTCATCCGGTTTTTTGTATGAGCATCAGGTATACAATTCGAATGCCGGCGATGATTCCTGCCAAAATCAGCTGCCTGCTTGAGCAGGCAGCATTAGAATTAGAATAATGACAGCTGGTTCTGATCTGGAAGCGACTCGAGACAGCCGTGGCGCTCCAAGTATTCCATGATCGTTTTTGACACCTTGCCTCTTTTTTGCAAATCTTCTTTGGAAAGAAATTCGCCTTCTCCCCTCGCTTTGACAATATTCAAAGCGGCGTTTGTTCCAAGCCCCGGTATTGAATTAAACGGCGGAATCAAGCTGTTTCCGTCAATGATGAATTCGGAAGCGCTCGATCTGTATAAGTCGACTTTTTGGAAAGAGAAGCCCCTTTCGCACATTTCAAGCGCCAGCTCAAGCACCGTGAGCAAACTTTTCTCTTTCGGAGAAGCGTCAAGGCCTTTAGAGTTGATGTCATCCATGACGGCTCTGATCGCTGTCGACCCTTTGATCATCGTTTCGATGTCAAAGTCGTCGGCCCGCACCGTAAAGTATGCTGCGTAGTAGAGCAGCGGATGATGGACTTTAAAATAAGCGATTCTGACCGCCATCAATACATATGCCGCAGCGTGGGCTTTCGGGAACATGTATTTGATTTTTTTACAGGAATCGATATACCAGTCCGGAACATTATTATTCTTCATTTCTTCTTCCCACTCAGGTGTCAGTCCCTTACCTTTACGGACAAATTCCATAATCTTAAAGGCGAGGGATGGCTCAAGCCCCTGGTAGATTAAGTACACCATAATGTCATCACGGCAGCCGATTACTTCGCTCAGTTCACAAATATTGTTGTGAATCAGCTCCTGCGCGTTGCCGAGCCATACGTCCGTGCCGTGTGACAGGCCGGAAATCTGAACGAGCTCGGAAAATGTCGTCGGCTTGGTGTCTTCGAGCATCTGTCTGACAAAGCGGGTTCCGAATTCAGGGATGCCAAGCGTTCCGGTTTTACAGCCGATCTGCTCCTCGGTTACCCCTAAAGATTCTGTCCCTTGGAAAATTTTCATCACTTCGGGATCATCGGTCGGAATCGTCTTCGGATCAATCCCGCTCAGATCCTGGAGCATACGGATGACCGTCGGATCATCGTGCCCGAGAATATCCAGCTTCAGCAGGTTGTCATGGATGGAATGGAAGTCAAAGTGCGTCGTCTTCCATTCGGAATCGGTGGCATCCGCCGGAAACTGGATTGGTGAAAAGTCGTAAATATCCATATAATCAGGCACAACGATGATTCCGCCCGGGTGCTGTCCTGTCGTTCGCTTGACGCCTGTACAGCCTTGGACAAGGCGGTCGATTTCCGCCCCGCGCATATGCAAATTGTTGTCGTTAGCATACCCTTTGACATACCCGTAAGCCGTTTTTTCGGCGACTGTGCCGATCGTTCCCGCACGGTAGACGTTATCCTCTCCGAACAGGACTTTCGTATAGTTGTGGGCGTGCGGCTGGTATTCGCCTGAGAAGTTCAAGTCGATATCAGGGACCTTGTCCCCTTTAAACCCCAGAAACGTCTCAAACGGAATGTCGTGGCCGTCTTTTCTGTAGGCCGCTCCGCACTTCGGACAGTCTTTGTCAGGCAAATCAAACCCCGAACCGACCGATCCGTCGTTGAAAAACTCGGAATGGCGGCAATCCGGACAGACGTAATGCGGCGGCAGCGGGTTGACCTCGGTAATTTCCGTCAATGTTGCGACAAGAGAAGAACCGACCGATCCCCTTGAACCGACGAGATAGCCGTCATCAAGGGAGCGTTTTACAAGCTTATGAGAGATCAGATAGATGACGGCGAATCCATGGCCGATAATACTTTTCAGCTCTTTTTCGATCCGCTTTTCGACGATTTCCGGAAGGTCGTCGCCGTAAATGCTTTTTGCTTTCTCATAGCTCATGCGGCGGATTTCGTCATCTGCGCCTTCGATCTTCGGTGTGTAAAGATCGTCTTTGATCGGCTTGATTTCTTCAATTCGCTCGCTGATCAAGCGGGTGTTCTTGACCACGATTTCTTTCGCTTTTTCCTCACCCAAAAATGAAAAGGCCTCAAGCATTTCATCCGTCGAACGGAAATGAACGTTCGGCAGCTCGTGCCTGTTGAGCGGATTTGCGCCGCCTTGTGAGGACACCAGAATCTTCCGGTAAATTTTATCCTCAGGGTTCAGGTAATGAACATTCCCTGTTGCCACTACCGGAATATTCAGCTTCTCGCCGAGCTTTGTGATGTTGGCGATGATTTCTTTTAACGCTTTTTCATCCCTGACGAGTTCAAGCTGGAGCAAGTGCCGGTAGACTTCAGGCGGCATGACTTCAAGATAGTCATAAAATGAAGCGATGTCTTCGACTTCTTCCGGCGATTTCTGCATCATGCCTTCGAATACTTCGCCTTTGTCGCACGCCGAACCGATTAAAAGGCCTTCTCTGTATTTTTCAAGCTGTGATCTTGGGATCCTCGGCACCCTGTAAAAATAATGGATATGTGAAAGCGAAACGAGTTTGAAAAGGTTTTTCAAGCCTGTTTCGTTGACCGCCAAAAGGGTCGCGTGATATGGCCTTGAACGCTGATAGGCATTGGACTGTCCCATATTTTCATTCAGCTGATCGTGGTACAGAATATTTTTTTCGGCCGCGTCTTTCAGCATCTTCACAAGGAGATAGCCTGTCGCTTCGGTATCATAAATCGCCCTGTGGTGCTGGGTAAGCTCGATGTCAAACTTTTTACAAAGCGTATTCAGCCTGTGGTTTTTGAATTCCGGATAAAGAAAACGGCCCAGCTCAAGTGTGTCAATGACCGGGTTCTGCACTTTCTCCGAATTCAGCAGACGCTTGTAGGCGACATTGATAAAGCCGATGTCAAAGCTTGCATTGTGAGCGACAAGCGTGTGATCTCCGATCCATTCTTTAAAATCTCGGATGACCTCTTCGGCTTCAGGCGCATCTTTCAGCATATCATCGGTAATCCCCGTCAGCTCGATGATCGTAGCCGATAAAGGGCGATGCGGGTTGGCAAACCTTTCAAAGCGTTCGATGATCTCCCCGCCTTTTACTTTTACGGCGGCCAGCTCGATGATCGTATCATAGACGGCCGACAGCCCCGTCGTCTCGACGTCGAACACGACATATGTCTCCTCTTCAAGCAGACGGTGCACAGGATTGTAGGCAATCGGCACGCCGTCGTCGACGAGGTTGGCTTCAAGTCCGTAGATCATTTTCACGCCATGCTTTTTGCTCGCCGCGAATGCATCAGGAAACGATTGGACAACAGCGTGGTCAGTGAGCGCGATAGCCGGATGCCCCCATTTTTTCGCCTGTTCGACAAGCTTGCCGATGCTTGATACGGCATCCATCTGGCTCATCGGTGAATGGAGGTGGAGCTCGACACGTTTTTCGTCCTCCGGTGCTGTATCTTCACGGGTTTTCGCTTTGATTTCATTGACATCGTTGGCGATCATCACCAAATCGCGGACGAACGTATCGTTTTGAATGCTGCCTCTCGCCTTTACCCACATCCCTTTTTTCAGGGACTTCATCAAAACAGCGTCCTCTTTTTCACGCGCGAACATTTTGATGAGAATGCTATTTGTATAGTCGGTTATTTTAAAGATACAAAGCGTTCTGCCGCTTTTCAGCTCTCTTGTTTCAGCGTCGAATACATAGCCTTGCACCGTAATTCTCCGCTCTTCATCCATGATGCTGTCAAGCGTTCTGATCTCTTCAGAGTCTTTAATCTGGTAGCCGATTTGAAGAGGGCCTGACGGCGCTTCATCGTCTTGGGCTTCCTTATCCTGCTTTTCCATTTCGATTAAAGCCTGAAGGGCTCTCTCTTGATCTTCGGCCATTTTTTGTTCTCTGAATTTCTGAATCTCTTGATCTGACACAAAGATTTCTGTATCGAGCTGAAGCTCAGGAAAACCGAATGTGCAGTAGCTAGACTGGATGAGCGAGCTGTATTTCTTTTTTAAAGCGGATGCTTCTGTATCTGTTTTCGTTTTAAGCAGGATTTTGTTCCCCATAAGCTTGGGCTTTTGGTCGTTCAAAAGCGTCAAAATCGGCGGGGAAATACCGTCGAGTTCCTGGATGCAGCGCGTCCAGTAATCTTGAACAAGCTGCTCGTCAATCGAAGGGTTTTCCGCCTCGATGGAACAGGTGACCTGAGCGATATGGGAAAAGGTGCGGGTCAGCTGGGTGTGAAACCGTTCGAAGATTTGATAAGGCAGGACATTTTTCAATTTAAAGTGAAAGTGCCATGTCTTCTTGTTTTTATGAACGGTCAGCTTTATGATTTGTCCGCCTTCAAGATGGCGGATCATCGTATCTTCCGTTACATTCAGCTGCTGCAGAAGAATTTGAAACTGTCTTCTGTTGACAGAAAGCTGGTCTTCCAAGACAGATTCCTCCCTAAAAGAAAGTCATAATTGAAGGTACCTTGGGACGATTCCCGAGGTACCTTCCTTTACTCTAGTTTAACATGTTTAAGCGTGAGAAGATAAGCTCTTGACTTGTTTTTCGACAAAGTCCAAAAGCTCTTCAGCGGCGACTTCAAAGGATTCTCCGGTTTTGCGGATCTTCACTTCGACAACGCCTTCATCAGCTCTTTTTCCGACCGTGACGCGAATCGGCAGACCGATCAAATCGGAATCTGCAAATTTAACGCCGGCCCGTTCAGCACGGTCATCAAACAGTACGTCATAGCCGTTCGCTTTAAAATCTTCATACAGCTTTTCGGCAAGCTGAACCTGCGCGTCATTTTTCATGTTAAGCGCGAGGATGTGCAGGTCATACGGCGTCACTTCCAGCGGCCAGATCAAGCCTTTATCGTCATGATGCTGCTCAACGATGGCCGAAAGCGTCCGGGAAATCCCGATTCCATAGCAGCCCATCAGCATCGGCTGAGCGCGTCCGTTTTCGTCAAGGTATGTTGCGTCCATCGCTTCAGAATAGCGGGTGCCGAGTTTAAAAACTTGTCCGACTTCGATTCCTTTTGCAAAACGGATCGTTCCGTTTCCATCCGGTGAAGGGTCTCCTTCCTGGATAAAGCGGAGATCGGCGAATGTCACATTGTGCGCATCCCGGCTGATATTGACGTTTTGATAATGGTAATCTGTTTTATTCGCTCCTGCCGCTGCGTTTGCCATCGCCTTCACAGCAAAGTCTGCAAAGATTTCGATTTCACGGTCGAGCCCCACCGGTCCGACAAAGCCGGGCTCAGTACCCGTTATCTCAGCAACCTCTTCGGCGCTTGCGAATTCGATCGTTTCTGCTTGGAGCAGGTTCTTCACCTTAATATCGTTGACTTCATGATCCCCTCTCGTCAACACGAGGACAAAACGTCCGTCTGCTTTCATGAGCATTGATTTCATGCAGTCTGACGGGGATATGCCAAGAAATGCGGCAACTTCTTCGATCGTTTTGACCGAAGGTGTGTGGACTTCCTGGAGCTCTTTCATTTCAGCCTGCTCGCCAGCAGCGGCTTCCTTTACTTCAGCCATTTCGATGTTGGCAGCGTATGAAGACTGATCAGAGTACGCAATTGTATCTTCACCGACATCAGACAATGCCATAAATTCATGGGTATCCTTACCGCCCATCGCGCCTGAATCTGCAATGACCGGTCTGAAATTCAAGCCGCAGCGCGTAAACACATTCGTATACGCTTGGTACATATCATTGTACGTTTCATCAAGGCTTTCGGCGGAAGAATGGAAGGAATACGCATCCTTCATGATGAATTCGCGGCCTCTCAACAGACCGAAGCGCGGGCGCTTTTCATCGCGGAATTTAGATTGGATCTGGTAAAGGGTCAGCGGAAGGCGCTTGTACGATTTCACTTCATCTCTGACGATGCTTGTGATGACCTCTTCGTGTGTCGCGCCAAGGGCAAATTCGCGGCCGTGGCGGTCTTTCAGCCTCATGAGCTCAGGACCGTACGTGTACCATCTTCCCGATTCCTGCCAAGTTTCCGCCTGCTGGAGCGCCGGCATCAGCATTTCGACGGCATTGATTTTCTCCATTTCTTCGCGGACAATGCTCTGGATTTTATGAATGACTTTATTGGCAAGAGGCATATAGCTGTATACACCGCTTGTGTTTTGTCTGATAAACCCCGCTCTGAGAAGAAGCTGATGGCTTTTCGCTTCAGCATCAGCCGGCACTTCGCGGAGCGTAGGAATTAAAGTCCTGCTCTGTCTCATTCGTTCGCACCTCATTTGTTTCAGTTGGTTACTTTTTGAGTCGGGAACAGCGTCCCTAAAAAAGAGCCTTTTAAAAGGCTTGGCTGCACTTAAAAAAGGCGATTGGTTTTACAGAAATAAGCGCTGGATATCGTTCCATGTGACGACAAGCATTAAGAGCATCAAAAATGCGACGCCGACAAAGACGACAAACGCTTCTTTCTCTCGGTTGATCGGCTTTCCGCGGATCGCTTCAATAAACAGGAACAACAGTCTGCCGCCGTCCAGCGCAGGGATTGGCAGAAGGTTGACGATCCCGAGGTTGATGCTTAAAAATGCGGCCAGCTTCAGCAGGTTGATAACGCCTGTCTTGGCCACTTGGTCTGTCATGTCATAAATGCCGACAGGACCGGCCAGCATGTCGATTGAGAATTGTCCCGTGACGAGCTTTCCGAGATTGGTCACGATGCTCTGCGCCACTGTCGCCGTTTCGGTCGCACCGTAGGAAATCGATGTCAGGATTCCTGTTTTCACCGGGTTGTAAGCGCCGAATCTGCCGACGGTTTCATCCCCTGCCTTGACAGCTTCAGGTGTTACATATTTCGTCACCTTAACGTTGTCACGCATCACAACGATTTTCAGTTCTTTTTCAGGGTGTTCCCTGACCGTGTTGACAATATCCGTCCACGATCTCATGTTCTCGCCGTTAATCGTTTGAATGCGGTCTCCTTCCTGGAGCCCCGCTTCCGCCGCCCGTCCGTTGTCTATCAACTTGCCGAGCACCGGCTCGTCAGACGGCACTCCCTGCATCAGGCCGAGCATGACGAGAATGACATAAGCCAAAATAAAGTTCATGATCGGGCCGGCCGCAATCGCCTTTATACGCTGCCAAACCGTTTTTGAATGGAATTGGCGGTTGTAAGGAGCGATCTGGACTTCTTCCCCGTCTACGATGAAAAAGGACGTTTCACTGACAGAAAAGGAAGAGAGATGATCTTCATTGCCGTGCTCATAGCCCGTAATCCTCATCTGGTGCTCCAGATCAGCCTGCTCCACTTCGATGACCAATGCGTCAGGATATTTTTCTTTTTGGTTGATAATGATCTTTTCGACTTTGTTTTCGCTGTCGAACAACAGCCCGACCGTATAACCGGGCTTCACTTCAATCATCTCAGGATCTTCACCGGCCATTCTGACAAAGCCGCCGATCGGAAGAAGCCTGATCGTATAAACGGTCTCATTTTTCTTAAACGAAAAGATTTTCGGACCGAAGCCGATAGCAAACTCCCGGCACAGTATTCCGGCTCTTTGAGCAAGGATGAGATGACCAAGCTCATGGAAAAATACGAGCGTTCCAAAAATAAGAATAAACGCGATCACAGTATTCACGAACATACCACCTTATGTGAGTAATGTTTGGACAAACTTTCTGGCGTCTTTGTCCACTTCACGGATCTCTTGAAGGCTCGGCTTTGCGATCACCTGATGGCTTTCCAAAGCTTTTTCAATGATGTCTTCAATCCCGAGAAAGGAAATCCTGCCTGAAAGAAATGCCGCAACGGCTTCCTCGTTGGCCGCGTTTAAAACAGTCGGCATTGTACCGCCTATTTTACCTGATTCATAAGCGAATTGTAAGCAGCGGAACCTTTCAAAATCAGCTTGGGCAAAATTCAGCTGTCCGACTTCCCAGAGTTCGAGTGATTTGGCTTCATCAAACGGCAGGCGTTCCGGATAGCTGAGCGCATATTGAATCGGCACTCTCATATCAGGTGTGCCAAGCTGGGCGATGACGCTTCGGTCGTGGAATTCCACCATTGAATGAATGATGCTTTCTTTGTGAAGGAGGACATCGATCCGGTCATAAGGCACATCAAACAGCCAGTGCGCTTCAATGACCTCGAGCCCTTTATTCATCATTGTAGCCGAATCGATCGTGATTTTTGCACCCATCGACCAATTTGGATGATTGAGGGCTTCTTCCACTGTGACGCCTTCAAGTTCCTGCCTTGTTCTGTCCCTGAAGCTGCCGCCTGAAGCCGTGACGATCAGCCGTTTCATATGCTTCGGATTTTCCCCTTGGAGCGCCTGAAAAATCGCGGAATGCTCGCTGTCGACGGGCAAGAGCGGGACATCGTATGTTTGGGCGTGTTCTTTCACTATATGACCGGCTGTCACGAGAGTTTCCTTATTTGCAAGCGCGACTGTTTTTTTATGCTCCATCGCCTTTAAAGTCGGCAGAAGGCCGACGCTGCCGACGAGAGCGTTGACGACGACATCCGCTTCCGGACTAACGGCCGCTTCGATTAAAGATTCCTCCCCGATCCCTGTTTTAAAGGTGTAAGAAAAAGAATGCTGTTTTAATGCTTCATATGTATGCTCATCCCCTACGGATACATACTTCGGTTTAAATGTTTCAATGATTTCTGCCGCTTTTTCGGCGTTTTTTCCGAAAGACATGGCGGTCAGCTGAAACTTATCGTCATGCGCTTTGATCACATCAAGCGTCTGTTCTCCTATGGAGCCTGTCGCCCCCAATAGACATATGTTCTTCAAAATTGCCGCACCTCTGTTTCTTTCTAGCTATCAGTACCCTTTTCTATCATAGCCCGAACGGCTGAAAAAGAACAAGCAGGAAGTACAGAACCGGCATGACAAATAAAAAGCTGTCAAAGCGGTCCAGCATTCCGCCGTGTCCCGGAAGGATCCGGCCCGAGTCTTTCACTTTGTAGTGCCTTTTGAACGCAGACTCGGCCAAATCGCCGATCTGACCGACGATTGATAAAAGCACGGTAATGATCAGCACAAACAGATAAGCGTGCGGAAAACCTGTGGCAGCCTGATAAATCGCGGAAAAAACGACCGCTGTCAAAATTCCGCCCCAAAAGCCTTCAACCGTTTTGTTAGGGCTGATTTCAGGCCAGAGCTTCCGCTTTCCAAACGCCTTTCCGATAAAATAAGCGCCGGAATCCGTTGACCAGACGACGCCGATTGCAAAAAAGACATAGCTGAGTCCGATGTTTCTGATTTCAATAAAGTAATAAAACCCGAATCCGATATAAATGGCTGCCAGCGCCACGAATGCCGCTTCGTCAAAAGTAAACGAGTTTTTGCTGAGCACCGTGTATGCCAAAAGCAAAAGGACGGCCAAAAAGACGACCTCCCCTTTGGTAATGCCCAGCCCCGCGGCTTCCGCATACTGGCTTGGATACAGCAAAACCGCCAAAAGCAGCAGGCTGATGATACCCGGAGCGCTGATGAGCTTCAGGCCTTTCATTCTTAAAAGTTCAAATAGAGCGAGTATACCTATTGCATAAACTAGCAGGGTGAACGGCAGCTTGCCAAAAATCACGAGCGGCAGAAAAACCGCTGCCGCGATCACACCCGTCAATATTCTCTGTTTCATCTGCACCATCCTCTAAATTCCGCCAAACCTTCTCCCGCGACGCTGATATTCTCCGATAGCCTGAAGCAAGTGAACGTCTTTAAAATCAGGCCACAATACATCGGTAAATAAAAATTCGCTGTAGGCAAGCTGCCAAAGCATGAAGTTGCTCAGCCTGATCTCGCCGCTTGTGCGAATCAGCAAATCAGGGTCCTGCAAAGCTTCTGTCATTAAATAGTCGGAAAATAGCTTTTCATCGATTTCCTCGGTATTCAATGTGCCTTTTTTGGCTTCTTCGGCGATTCTCTTTGCGGCTCTGACGATTTCTGCACGTCCCCCGTAATTCAATGCAAAATTAAGAATAAGTCCGTCATTGTTCTCCGTATCACGGATGGCTTTTTCAACCGCGCGGATCGTGTGGGGCGGCAGTCCTTCCCTATCGCCTGTCAAGCGGACCCGGACATTTTCTTCGACCAGCTCCGGGAGATACGTTCCCAGGAACTCTTCAGGCAGCTTCATCAGAAAGTCAACCTCAAACTTAGGACGCTTCCAATTTTCCGTCGAAAAGGCATACAGCGTCAACGCTTTGACACCGAGCTCATTGGCAAGCTTTGTCGTCTGTCTGACCACCTTCATGCCTTCGTGATGACCCGCGATGCGGGGCATCGCCCGTTTCTTTGCCCAACGGCCGTTTCCGTCCATAATAATGGCGATATGTTCAGGAATTTCTCCTTTTAAAATATTTTCTTTTGTGTAACATTCCATGTTGGAAGCAGCTGAATGCTGGTTCTTCCAATTTTTGAGTATATTGAGCATGAGAGTCCTCCATCACCCAAAAGGTTGCTTTCCTGTTATATCGTTCTAGATAACAACAGTATTAACAAAAAAACCCCCTGTAAACATGAGAGGGTCTTTTCACTATTATCTATTGTACAGAGTTTTTCATTAAACTTCCATGATTTCTTTCTCTTTATCTTTTGTGATCTCATCAATTTTTGACACATATTCATCTGTCAGCTTTTGTACGTCTTCCGTTGAAGAGCGCAATTCATCCTCAGTCATTTCACCATTTTTCTCTAGTTTTTTCAGATCGTCATTCGCATCGCGGCGGATGTTGCGGACCGCGACTTTGGCATCTTCCGAATATTTTTTCACGAGCTTGGCAAGCTCTTTTCTGCGCTCTTCAGTTAGAGCAGGGATCGTGATCCGGATGATGTTGCCGTCATTTGACGGAGTGATGCCGAGGTCGGCTTTTTGAATCGCTTTTTCAATATCGCCGAGCGCTGTTTTGTCATATGGTGTGATGAGGAGCATCCGCGCTTCCGGAACCGTAATGGACGCGATCTGGTTTAAAGGCGTCTGCGCTCCGTAGTATTCAACTGTCACTTTGTCCAGCAAAGACGGATTTGCACGTCCTGCACGTACAGTGGCCAATTCGCGCTGATAAGCGCCTATCGCTTTTTCCATCCGTTCTTTTGTTTCATTCATCACTTGAGTTGACACGTTATTTCCCCCTTACGATTGTACCGATTTGTTCGCCTAAAACGGCTTTTTTAATATTTCCTTCTTCCATAATAGAAAAGACGATCAGCGGGATGTCGTTATCCATGCAAAGTGAAGAAGCGGTTGAATCCATGACGGCCAAACCGTCTTTTAACACATCGAGATAAGACAATTTTTCATATTTTACGGCTGTTTCGTCAGTTCGAGGATCGGCATTGTATACACCGTCGACATTATTTTTAGCCATTAAGATGACGTCGGCTTCGATTTCAGCCGCTCTGAGCGCTGCTGTCGTATCCGTTGAGAAGTATGGATTGCCTGTACCGGCAGCGAAGATGACGACGCGCTTCTTTTCAAGATGGCGAATCGCTTTTCTTCTTATGTATGGCTCAGCGACCTGCCTCATTTCGATGGATGTCTGAACTCTTGATTGAATCCCGAGCGTTTCAAGGCTGTCTTGCAGCGCAAGGGAATTCATGACCGTTGCAAGCATTCCCATGTAGTCCGCTGTTGCGCGGTCCATTCCGAGATCGCTGCCCGTTTTTCCGCGCCACAGGTTGCCGCCGCCGACGACGACCGCCACTTCAACATCAAGCTCGGCGATTTCTTTCACCTGTTTGGCGATGGACTGGATCACGGTCGGATTGATGCCGTTTCCCTGTTCACCCGCAAGGGCTTCTCCGCTAAGCTTTAATACGATACGATTATACTTTGGTTTTTCCATAATAACCTCCAAGTGCATGCTTGCCGTTATTTATTATGCAAGAGAAAAAAAGGTTTGTAAACTGTTTTAAAAATAGGGACACAAATTGTGTCCCCTATTTTCTTTGAAAAGATCCTGCCGTGTGTTTTAAGGCAAGCGGCTTTTCAATCTTATTTTTTCACTTGGTTCATAACTTCTTCAGCAAAGTTTTCTTGGCGTTTTTCGATACCTTCTCCAACTTCGTAGCGGACGAATGTTTCAACTGTTGCATTTTTCGCAGCAACAACCTGTTTCACTTTTTCATCCGGGTTTTTAACGAATGCTTGATCAAGCAGGCAGATTTCTTCGAAATATTTGTTCAGGCGGCCTTCAACCATTTTTGCGACGATGTTTTCAGGCTTTCCTTCTTGAAGCGCCTGCTGAGTCAAGATTTCGCGCTCGCGGTTCGCTTCTTCTTCTGACACTTGGTCGCGGGAAATGAAGCGAGGGTTTACAGCTGCAACGTGCATCGCGATGTCTCTTGCTGTCTCTTCGTCAGTTGTGCCGTTAAGGACAGTTAATACGCCGATTTTCCCGCCCATGTGCAAGTATGCGCCGAATGCAGCGTCATCGCCTTTTGTCAGGAGAGCGAAGCGGCGAAGCGTGATTTTTTCTCCGATTTTAGCAACCGCGCTAGTGATGTATTCTTCTACAGTTGAACCGTTAGCCATTTTTTGAGCCATAGCAGCTTCAACGCTTTCAGGCTTTTCAGCAAGAATGTGGTCAGCCAGGTCGTTCAAAAGCTCTTTGAAGCCTTCGTTTTTCGCAACGAAGTCCGTTTCGGAGTTCACTTCAATAATCACGCCTGTGTTGCCGTCGGTTTTGATCAAAGTCAAACCTTCAGCCGCGATGCGGTCAGCTTTTTTGGCAGCCTTCGCGATTCCTTTTTCTCTTAGAAGATCGATCGCTTTATCCATGTTGCCGTCAGTTTCAGTTAACGCTTTCTTGCAGTCCATCATGCCTGCGCCAGTTTTTTCACGAAGCTCTTTTACCATTTGTGCAGTAATTGCCATTTTTGATTTCCTCCTTATATATCAAACAAAATATGTAAGTGTTGATCTGGTGAAAAAAAAGGTGATAAAAGGCAGACCCCCTTATCACCTTTTGACCAGGTTAAGCAGTTGTTGTTTCAGTTGTTTCTGCTTCTTTCGCTTCTGTTTCAGCTGCTTCTTCACCTTGTTTTGCTTCAAGGATGGCGTCTGCCATTTTAGAAGTCAGCAATTTAACAGCGCGGATGGCGTCATCGTTCGCAGGGATGACAACATCGATTTCATCAGGATCACAGTTTGTGTCAACGATTCCGATGATCGGAATGTTCAGCTTGCGCGCTTCTGCAACCGCGATGCGCTCTTTGCGAGGATCGATGATGAACAGTGCGTCAGGAAGCTCTTTCATATCTTTGATTCCGCCGAGGAATTTTTCAAGACGCTCTAATTCTTTTTTCAATTGAACGACTTCTTTTTTAGGAAGTACGTCAAATGTGCCGTTTTCCTGCATTTTTTCGATATCTTTAAGGCGTTTGATACGCTTTTGGATCGTTTCAAAGTTTGTTAACGTACCGCCAAGCCAACGTTGGTTGACATAGTACATTCCAGAACGTTCCGCTTCTTCTTTAACAGAGTCTTGAGCTTGCTTTTTCGTACCGACGAAAAGGATTTTTCCTCCGTCAGCTGCAAGGTTTTTCGTGAAGTTGTATGCTTCTTCAACTTTTTTGACTGTTTTTTGAAGATCGATGATGTAGATTCCGTTACGCTCCGTGAAGATGTAACGCTTCATTTTTGGGTTCCAGCGGCGCGTTTGGTGGCCGAAGTGAACACCGGCTTCAAGCAATTGCTTCATAGAAATGACTGACATGTGTTATTTCCTCCTAATATAATGGTTTTTTTCCTCCGCTTAGGTCATTTTTATGCAGGACTGCACGAGAAGCGCACAGCACCGCTTGCATAAATCGTTAAGCGTGTGTATTTAACACCAAGAAATAATATAACATAAGCTTTCTCGACAATCAAGAATCGTTTTTCAGCTTTCCGCGAAATTTTAAGAAAAGCTCGATTTCTGTTTTCCCGCTTTTCAGCTGTCTTGCGATTTCCTCCGGAGAGAGCCCCTTTTCATATAATGCGAGAGCTTCTTCTTCATAGGATACGGATGCTTCCTGTTCCTTTTGATTGAGCTCATCTTCTTCCTGCTCCACCTCATTGATCATCGCTTCGATGTGAAGCGGCAGATCGCGCGATTCGTCCGCTTCCGGAAGGGCGGGGGGTTGAGCAGGAATGTCAGGCTGTGTTTGCGCTCTTTGCGGCTCTTCTTCGGCATTCGCCCGAATCTCGCGAACGAGTTTTTCATTTTCGTCTTTTAGCTCCATCAAAAAAGCGGTCAATGTATTCTCGGTTTCTTCCAAAAGCTGTTTTTGCTCTTTCTCCGCGGCCTTAAAAGCGCTGAGCCTCGCATTCAGAATGATGACGAAATAAATCAATATACCGTGGAGCGTAAAGCTCACAAGCCATAATATTGTTGACATATTTTTCACTCGCTAACCATGAAATTTAATCAAAAAAGACTTCCCTGTCGGTCGCTTAAAAAATGCTGCCGGTTTCATGCCGGCAGCTTACATGTTATTGTACCACTTTATCGAGCAGATGCTTCAGTTTCAAAAGCGCCTTGGAGTGAATCTGTGAAATGCGGGAAGTCGACAAATTCAAAACCTGGCCGATTTCCGTCAGGGTCAGCTCTTCTTTATAGAATAAGCTGATCACGAGCTGTTCTTTTTCTGAAAGCTCGTTTATTTTTTCCGCAAGCTGGGAGATCAGTTCGTCTTTGAGCATTTTTTCTTCCGGCGTGCTCGTTTTGTCGTCCCTGATCATCACTTGGACGTTCTCCCCGTCTTCATGGTCATGAAGCTTCTCATCAATTGAAAGGAGATTCGCAAAGAAACCTTCATTGATTGTGGTCACGACGTCTTGCTCGCTCATTCCCAGCTCAGCGGCGATTTCGCTCGGCGAAACATTTCTTAAGTAACGCTGTTCGAGCTTTTCGATCGCAGCTTCCACTTTCTTCGTTTTTTCACGGGATGTTCTCGGAAGCCAGTCTTCTTTGCGAAGGCCGTCGATAATAGCGCCTCTGATTCTGAAGGAAGCGTATGTATCAAACTTCAAATCCCTTCCCGGATCAAATTTTTCAAGGGCGTCATACAAACCCAGCATGCCAAGGCTGACCAAATCGTCTTTATGAACGGACTTGGGCAAGCCGACGGCTATCCGGCCGACATGATATGTCACAAGCGGCATATAGCGGCGGATTAAATCATCGCCTGCCTGAGGATCTTTCCATTCTTTCCACCGCGACCAAAGCATCTGATCTTCATAGTTCAAGGATTGCATCTTTATCCCCCTATATTGCATATTAAATCGTCGTTACACCTTGTTTAACTGTCCGGATGACAAGTTCAGCTGACTGCGGATCGAACTCGATCGTTCTTCCGCTGTTTCCGCCTGTATCCTCGCTTACAATCGGAATGTTTAAGAGAGATAGATGTTTTTTAATCGCAAGCACATTTCTTGGCCCGACTTTCATCAAATCATTTGTCATCTTAAATTTAAACATTTCGGCTCCTCCGGCCATTTTCGCTTTCAAAGCGTATTTTCGGCATCCGGCTTCAAGCAGCATCTTAACCGTCGCTTCGACAGCTGTGTCCGCGTACTTTGCTACATTGATGTCCGGTGTCTTGGATAAGGAAGAGTCGGGAAGCATGACGTGGACGAGACCGGCCGTCTTCGCTTCCAAATCATAGAGCACGAGTCCGACGCACGAACCGAGACCCGATGTTCTGATCTTGTCGGGAGTGCGGACTATTTTCACATCGGCAATTCCCACTCTGATAATCGATGTTTCTTTTTCTAAGATTTTCATAGCGCTGCACCCAATGCATGAAAAAGCTTTTCAAAAGAATCATAGTCCGGCAGAAGGAACAAATGCGCTTTTACTTTCCGGTTGTGCTCCTCGTCAAAAATAGAGTTGTCGATCACGATAACCTGGTCTCCGACTTGGCTGAGCTCAATCAGCCCTTCGCTGATGACGGCTCCGAACATATCAAGCGTCAGTTCAGGGACGCTCGGGTACATTTGCCGGTTTGTCAAATCAGCGAGAGCGGTCAAATAAGATCCCGCCATAATATTCCCGAGTTCGTGCAGGGCGGAGGCTCCGATATCGTTCGGCGTCATGCTGTCAATCTCGAATTCCGGATTGCCGACAAGCTCCCTGATCAGCTGCTCGGCCTCTGAAAAAGGCATGATCACGAACATAGAACCGGGAAAATCCCCTTCCATGCGCAAAAAGATGCTTGCGACAGGAAGGTCTGCACCGCCGAATAGGTTGACAAGCTCATCAAACGACATCAGCTTGACAAACGGCACTTCCATTTCGATTTTCCTGTTCAGCAATAGAGCCAGGGCCGAAGCGGAATGACCCGCTCCGATATTCCCGACTTCCCGCAATATATCAAGATGCTCTTCTCTAATTCCGTTAAATACGCTCATCTTAGGCTCCTTATTTCTTCACATTTTCAGAAGCGGCGGCAAGGCTCGACTTCCGGTTTAAAACAGCTTCAGAGTCAATCAGATTGAGAAGTCTGGACCCTTGCTTGACGATACCTTTAATCCATTGCCTGCCGTCTTTTCCTACCGTTTCGGGAGCCGATTCAATTTCCTCTTCCTCGACGGTGATGACATCGTTCGCTTCATCCACCACCCAGCCGACTTCAATGTCCTGATGGGTGATGATGATGATTCTCGTTTCATCTGTAATCGTATCTCCAGGCGCTTCAATCCGCTTTCTTAAATCGATGACAGGTGTGACAACACCTCTCAAATTAATGACGCCGCAAATATACGGTTCCACTCCCGGCACCCTTGTTGGCTGCTGCCATTTTTCAATGGACATCACTTCGGATACAGAGATGGCATACTCTTTATGATTTACTTTGAACACAATCATTTTTTCACCGGTGGTAGTCTGTGTGGTCAAGAGGATCGCTCTCCTTTCGCTTTCTATTTGATAAGGGCGTTGCAGTCGATGATCAGGGCTACTTGTCCGTCTCCCAAAATCGTCGCGCCGGAAATGGCAAAGACGTTTGTTAAATAATCGCCGAGTGATTTTAGTACGACTTCCTGCTGACCGATAAAGGAGTCGACAACAAATGCCGTCAGCTTGTCTCCTTTTTTCACGACGATGGCGTGAAGCTGATCAAGATCATCCGACGAATCCTCAACATTAAACTGTTCTTTCAGGTAAACCACCGGTACGATATGGCCCCTGAAGTCGATCACTTCGCGGTCGTGCGTCTGAAGAATATCTTTCTTATCGATGACAGCCGTTTCTATAATAGAAGAAATCGGAATCGCAAACGTTTCGTTTTCAAGTTTGACTAACAGCACGGATATGATCGACAGTGTAAGCGGAAGCTGAATGGAGAAAAGCGAACCTTCGCCTTCGCTCGATTTGATGCTGACAGAACCGCCCAATGATTCCAGCTTGCTTTTGACAACGTCTAAGCCGACCCCGCGTCCTGAAATATCCGAGATTTGATCTGCTGTTGAGAATCCAGGTGCAAAAATGAGTGCGTCGATTTCATGATCTTCGATCGTTTCGGCGTCGCGTTCGGTAATGACGTTGCGTTCAAGCGCTTTTTCAAGCACCTTTTTGCGGTTGATGCCGGCTCCGTCATCCTCGACCTCGATAAAGACGTGATTCCCGCTGTGATATGCTTTCAGACGGACTTGACCCGTTTCAGGCTTACCGTTTTTCACCCTGACTTCAGGCGCCTCGATCCCGTGATCAAGGCTGTTTCTCAAGAGGTGGACAAGCGGGTCGCCGATCTCGTCTATTACCGTTCTGTCAAGCTCTGTTTCCGCCCCGAAAATCGACAGCTCGATCTTTTTATTTAATTCTTTTGTCAGCTGGCGGACCATGCGCGGGAAGCGGTTGAACACCGTTTCTACCGGAACCATTCTCATGTTGAGGATGATCGATTGCAAGTCGCCTGAAATTCTTGTCATCCGTTCGACGGTTTCTGTTAATTCGCCGTGTTCAAGCTCTTTGGCGATCTGCTCTAAGCGCCCCCTGTCAATGACCAGCTCCTCAAACAGGTTCATTAATGAATCGAGGCGGTCGATGTTGACGCGGATCGTCTTCGTTCCGCCGCCTGCTGCAGGTTTTGCCGCTTCTTTTTTGCCGTCCGGCTGCTTCGCCGGGTTTTTCTCCGCGTCTTTCGGTGCGGTTTCTTTTTCAGGCGCGACAGGCGCGGCTTCTTCCTGTGCCGAAAAATCGTTTTTCAGTTCGGTTACTTCTATTTTTTCGATTTCAGATACGCCGTTGATTTTGTTGAAAATCTCTTCTTCCCCGTGTTTGCTTAAAAAGCAAACGACGAATTCGGAATCAAAATCTTCCGATTCAAGGACTTCCGTTTCCGGAATCGTTTTGACGACTTCGCCGATTTCGTTCAGCTGCTCAAATACCATGTACACCCGGACGCCCTTCAACAGGCAGTCCTCTTTCAACGCAACATTGATTTCGTAACATTTAAAGCCTTGTTCCTCAGCTTCGGCAATGACCGTCCGCTGAAATTCGTCATAGGCCCATTTCGTTTCGGAAGATGCCGCTTCAGGCGCTTCTGCCGATGCAGCCGCCTCCTTGTTTGCACCTGTCACATCAAGCTTGGCGCAGACTTCGGAAACGTCTCTTTTGCCGTCGCCCCCTTCAATGATCGAAAGGACAATCGCTTCAAGGTCATCGAGCGCTTCAAACATGACGTCCATCCACTCTGACGTAATGGTCATTTCTTCATTCCGGATCGCGTCCAGCACGTTTTCCAGACTGTGCGTTAAATGAGCCATATCTTCATAGCCCATCGTAGCGCTCATCCCTTTCAAAGTATGAGCCGCTCTGAAAATATCATGGACAAGCTGCAGGTCTGTCGGATTTTTTTCGAGTTCGAGCAATTTTTCGTTACAGGTTTGCAAATGTTCTCTGCTTTCTTCAATAAAGACGTCTAAATATTGATTCATATCCATATGAGTCACGCCCTCTCTTTTTTCATATACGTCATAATGGCTGCGGCAATCTCATCAACATGCTTGATGTCGTTTGCAAGCCCGTTGTTAATGACCGATTTCGGCATTCCGAAAACGACGGACGACTCGGCCGCTTCGGCGATCACCGTTCCGCTTCCATGTTTCAAAAGGCCTTTTACACCTTCTGTACCGTCGCTCCCCATCCCCGTCATAATGACGGCGATTTTTTCAAACTCCCGAAGTGAGGCCAGGGATTGGAACAAGTAGTCAACAGAAGGCTTGTGGCGGCTTTCTGTGTCGCGGTCATCGAGTGTGATCACCAATTCGCCCTTTTCAAGGCCGACCGCCATGTTTTTCCCTCCGGGTGCAATGTAAACCCAGCCGTCTTTCGCTCTCTCACCGTTTTCAGCCTCCTTCACGGTTACTTCTGAGAGGTGGTTCAGCCTGTTCGCTAATGAAGCTGTAAACCCCTTTGGCATGTGCTGAACGACAAAAACAGGCGCCTTCAATGTTTTAGGAAGCTTGGGAAGCACTCTTTGCAGCGCCCTCGGTCCCCCAGTCGATGTACCGATGCAGACGAGCTGTTTTCCAGACTGAAAGCGGACTGAATCGCTGCCGCTCACTGGCGGCCGCTTCGCCGTCTCGATAGCGGGCTTTGCAATCGGAACAGGCCGGCCTTTCAGTTTCACCCGCCCCGCTGTCAACACTTTCTCAATCAGCATGTCTCTTACTTTATATAAATCTATTGAAATCGAACCCGACGGCTTTGCGACGAAATCGATCGCCCCTAGCTCAAGACATTCGATCGTGATATCAGCCCCCTGCTGCGTCAGACTCGATACCATGACAACCGGAAGCGGATCGCTAGCCATGATCCTTTTCAATGTTTCTTTTCCGTTCATCACAGGCATTTCAATATCCAAAGTGATCACATCCGGGCGGAGCTCCTTGATTTTTTGGAGCGCTTCCTCGCCGTTTCTTGCCGTTCCTGCTACAGCAATCTCGTGATTGGATGTTAAAAACTTGGTGATCATATTTCTCATAAAAGCAGAGTCGTCAACGACAAGAACACGAATCATAATGTATTGCCCCTCCTCAGGAATGAAGATAATTTATCGATAAAGGACCGGTTTTCGCCCATTTCCGTTCTGCCGTTATGAAGCAGCGATTCTGCCAGCAGGTAAACCGCCCTGCTCGGCTTTGAACGCGGGTTTTTTATCAGAAACGGCTGCTGCTCCACAACGGCTCTTGATACCAGGGGATCCTCAGGAATCGGCCCTGCATATGCAAGCTTTTGCTGTAAAAAAGCGTTTACCGTGTTGAAAAGGCGGAGAAAGGCAGAAATTCCGTCTTTTTGGGTTGTACAGCGATTGACAGCGACTTTCAGCTGAAGATCGCGTCCGGTTAATGCCAAATGCTTGATCGCGCTGTAAGCGTCCATGATGGATGTCGGCTCCGGCGTGGTGACGACCAGAATTTCATCCGCTGACAGGACGAATGGCAGCTGATCTTTTGACAGCCCCGCTCCCATATCAAAGATGACATAATCGAAGCTTTTCAAAGCCCGCGTTAATTCTTTCACAAAGAACGCCCAGTTTTCCCCGTTCAATTCGAACATCGCATTCAGTCCCGTTCCGCCCGAAATGTATTGAAGGCCACGCGGACCGGCTGACAAGGCACGTTCAAACGGCATTTTTTGCTGGAGGAGATCCATCACGGTGCAGAGCGATTGCCGGCCGATCAAAATATCGATGTTCCCCATACCGACATCAAGATCGATCAAAAGCACGCTCTTTCCTTTTTCTAAGAAGGCGAGAGCCGTATTCAGCGATATATTCGACTTCCCGACGCCGCCTTTTCCGCTCATAACAGCGAGCGTTTTCGCTTTTGGATGAGCGACAGGGGCGGGCGGTTCGGCGAAGCGCTGCTCCATCCGCCTTCGTAAGCTTTCTGCCTGATCCATGTTCAACACCCCGTAAGCAGTCTGACAAATGATGCATTTGACAAGTAGCGGATATCTTCCGGAACATTTTGTCCGTTTGTCATATAGCCGAGGCCGATTCTCGATTCGGCGAGCAGATTCATGACGCTTCCCAATGAATCGGTTTCATCCACTTTCGTGAATATCAACTGATCGATCGGAATGCTTGAGAACTGCTTAATGAGCTCCTTCATATCCTCGTACTTGCTCGTCGCGGACATGACGAGAAACGCCTGTATCTTACGCTCAAACGGAATGATTTCCTTCAGCTCCCTGACATATTGCCCGTCTTTGAAATTCCGGCCCGCCGTATCGATGAAGACGTGGTCAAAATCGGCGAACTTTTGCTGGGCCGCTTTAAATTCTTCTTTCGTGTAGCACACCTCGAGCGGCGCATTCAGAAGCTCGGCATATGTCCTGAGCTGTTCAACCGCTGCAATCCGGTACGTATCCGTCGTAATAAAAGCGATTTTTTTCTGCTTTTCCAGCACGGAAGTAGCGGCAAGCTTTGCCAATGTCGTCGTTTTGCCGACTCCGGTCGATCCGAAGAGCACGACATATTGGGAATGAATCGCCACGTCCTGTTCCCGATTATCGGGAAGAAGATCGGCCAAAGCATCTGTTAAGTGGGCCAGCGCCTTCTCATCCGTCCATTCTTCGCCATTTTTTAAAGAAGTGCTGATCAACCGGCCGAGCGCTTTCGTACGGATGGCCGGCGATACCCCCTGTTTTGCCAGAAGCTGGTCCGCCTTTTTCAGCGGCTCAGGCAGCACATCAACTGGCTGCTCATGATGCCGCATTTCCAGCAGTTCTTTCAGCTCTTTCACTTGGCTTGCCAAATCGAGGTGGTCCGGCTGCGGGACAGGCGAAGGGCTTTGTTCACGTAAAACAGGCTTTTGCCGCTCCGGTTTCCTTGCGTCGGAAAAGTCCTGGTCGACAACTGCAATCACTTCAACCCCGGCTTTTTTCACAAAGCCGAGAAATTTTCTCGTTTGAATTTTTTTAGAATTCAAGATTACGGCGTCATTCCCGAGCTCCTGTATAATTTGCTTTGTGGCTTCCTGCATAGAACCAGCTACAAATTTTTTAATTTTCATTGAATATCCACCACTCCGATGCTTTGAACTTCTACATTGGCTTCCAGTTCGTTATATGAAAGAACCGGCAGATCAGGGAAATAGCGCTCTAACAGCTGTTTGACATACATTCTGACAGGCGGCGAACATAGAAGGATCGGCACTTCCTGCCTTAATGAGAGCTGTTCGATTTCTCTTGCTACAGATTGAATGATATTTTCGGATAATGCAGGTTCAAGGGATAAAAAGTTGCCGTGTTCAGTCTGCTGAATCCCTTCCGCCACGGCCTTTTCGACGCGGCCCGAACACGTCACCACTTTCAGCGTCTCATTTTCCTTCGCATATTGGGCGGTGATCTGCTTGGCAAGCGCCTGTCTTACATACTCGGTCAGCATATCTGAATCAGTCGTCAGCTTTCCGTAGTCGGCCAGTGTTTCAAAGATTGTCACCAAGTTTCTGATCGATACTTTTTCTTTCAGAAGTTTTGCGAGCACTTTCTGAATATCACCGACAGACAGCGGATTCGGCGAGACCTCTTCGACCAGTACAGGATAAGATTCTTTCAAGTGGTCGATCAGCTGTTTCGTTTCCTGTCTTCCGATCAGTTCATGAGCGTGCTTTTTCACTTGCTCTGTAATGTGTGTCGACACGACTGAAGCCGGATCGACAACCGTATATCCGAGCATTTCGGCCTGATCTTTCTGAGATTCCGGAATCCATTTTGCCGGGAGGCCGAAGGACGGTTCGATCGTGTCAATTCCTTCAATCTGATCGTCTTCGCCTGTCGGAGACATCGCCAAAAAGTGATCGAGGAGAAGCTCGCCTTTCGCGACTTCGTTTCCTTTAATTTTGAGCCTGTACTCGTTCGGCTGAAGAGCGATGTTATCCCTGATTCTGACGACCGGAATGACGAGACCGAGTTCAAGCGCGAGCTGACGCCTGATCATGACGATTCTGTCTAATAGGTCGCCGCCTTGATTTGCATCTGCAAGCGGAATCAATCCGTAGCCGAATTCAAATTCGATCGGATCAATATCGAGCAGATGAACGACGCTTTCGGGGCTTTTTAATTCGTCCACTTCAGCTTCTTCCTCAAGGATATCCTCCACTTTTTCCTTCTCTTCACCGGCTTTGGAGAGCATATAGCCGCCGATGGCGAGAAGAAGAGCCAGAGGGCCTGTCAGGAGAATGCCGATCGGTGTGAAAATCCCGAGCAGGAAAATCGTTCCCGCCGTCACATACAAAAGTTTTGGATAAGCAAACAGCTGGCCTGTAATATCGTGGCCCAGGTTTCCGTCCGATGCTGCTCTTGTGACGACGATACCCGTCGCTGTTGAGATCAAGAGCGCAGGCAGCTGAGATACGATTCCATCGCCTACAGACAAAAGCGTAAAGTGTGAAGACGCTTCCTGAATGCTCATTTGTTTTTGCAGCATGCCGATGACAATTCCGAAAAGGACGTTAATGAGGACGATGATGATCCCTGCGATCGCATCCCCTTTCACGAATTTGCTCGCACCGTCCATCGCGCCGTAGAAGTCGGCTTCACGGGCCACTTTCTCACGGCGCACTTTCGCTTCCTGTTCGGTCACCATTCCGGCATTCAAATCGGCATCAATGCTCATCTGTTTCCCCGGCATGGCGTCGAGCGTGAATCTGGCAGCAACTTCAGATACCCGTTCCGCCCCTTTTGTTATGACGATAAATTGGATAATGATCAAAATGATAAAGACAACGAGACCGACCAAAACATTTCCGCCGACAACGAAAGACCCGAACGTCTCGACTACTTTTCCCGCATCTCCGTTGGACAGAATCGAACGTGTCGTCGATACATTCAGCCCGAGGCGGAACAGCGTCAAGAGGAGCAGCAAAGAAGGAAATATCGAAAATTGCAGCGGTTCTTGCATGTTCATTGTGGTGAGAAGCACGATTAACGCAAGAGAAATATTCACGATAATTAAAACGCTCAACAACCAAGGTGGAAAGGGTATGATAAGCATTGCCACAATGAGGACAACGCCTGATAAAACTGATAAATCTCTTGCTGACATGCTGTTTCTCTCCTTTTAAAACTGAAAAATTCACTAGATTTTTTGCTTTGTTTTGTAAACATAAGCCAGGATTTCGGCTACGGCCTTAAAGAATTCTTCCGGAACGGCCTGGTCAATCTCAACCTGGTCATAGAGCGCCCTCGCCAAAGGTCTGTTCTCGACTGTCATGACATCGTGTTCTTTGGCGATCTGCCTGATTTTCAGAGCCATCAGATCGACCCCTTTTGCGATGATAAACGGCGCATCCATTTTGTTTTCGTCATATTTCAGCGCGACGGCGTAATGGGTCGGGTTCGTGATGATGACATCCGCTTTTGGCACTTCCTGCATCATGCGGCGCATCGCCATTTCCTTTTGCTTCTGCTTGATCTTCGACTTAATCAGAGGATCGCCTTCGGTTTTTTTATATTCGTCTTTAATGTCCTGTTTTGACATGCGAATATTTTTTTCATAATCAAATTTTTGATAGAGGTAATCGAGCACCGCGAGAAAAATCAGGGCGACTGCAGCGGAAACCCCCATTAAAAAGGTGAGCCAGCCGACATATGACAAAGCCTCGCCCGCGGACAGCGCCGGGATTCTGAGAATTTTGTCAAAGTTCAGCCAGAGAACGGTGAATGTCACACCGCCGACAATCACGATTTTTAAAATCGATTTAAGCAGTTCAACGATCGCTCTGATGCTGTAAATCCGCTTGAATCCTTTAAGCGGGTCAAGCTTTTTCAAATCAGGCTTGATCGCTTCTGGGGCAAATAAAAACCCGACTTGCAGATAGTTGCTCAAAACCCCGGAGACGACGGCTGTCAGTAAAAGCGGTGCCATGATGAAGCCCGATTCAAGCACAAGACTTTGAAACAGGCCGGGAATATTGGCGACTGACACCTTCATCGTGATCAACTCTTTGTAATACTTTTCGATCAGGGCGAGCAGGCGGTCTCTCATAAAAGGTCCGATGAATAAAAACGATAAAAACACGA
Source organism: Bacillus sp. B19-2 (assembly GCF_022832475.1). Taxonomy (NCBI): domain Bacteria; kingdom Bacillati; phylum Bacillota; class Bacilli; order Caryophanales; family Bacillaceae; genus Bacillus; species Bacillus sp. B19-2. The sequence goes on along the minus strand of NZ_JALHKQ010000001.1, from coordinate 819,256 downwards.
TAAGAAGCGTGATCGCTGTATTGATATCTGCGCTTTTGGCAACCTGCCCTTTTTTTCTGCTTTCCCGCCGTTTTTTCGGCGTCGCTTTCTCCGTTTTCTCACCTGCGAAAAATTGCAAATCCAACGTCAGCTTCATCATGCCACCCCAAGCAAAGTTAATAGATCTCTCATTGTCCGAATGGCAAATTCGAAGACGTGCTGCATCATGCTGAACATAACGGCCATGCAGATGATGAGCATGATAAAGGTGATCGCGATTTTCAAAGGAAGCCCGACGACAAACACGTTGAGCTGCGGCACCGTTCTCGCCACAATCCCCAATGCCAGATCGACTAAAAACAAACAAGCCACAACAGGCGCAGACAATTGAAATGCTGTTATAAACATCGTGTTGAAGCTCTTTGCAATAAACTCGGCAAATCCTTCGCTTCCAAACGACAGCGCCATCTTGTCGACCGGGATGTATTGATAGCTGTAATATATCCCGTCAAGCAGGAGATGGTGCGCATTCAGGCTCAGCATGAGAAGCAGCGCCATCGTGTATAAAAACTGGCCGACAAGCGGGCTTTGCGCCCCTGTCTGGGGATCGATCACATTCGCGACCGCAAATCCCATTTGAAAATCAATGAATGAACCGGCGATTTGAACGGCCGAGATCATCATATAGGCGATCAGCCCGAGCAGAAGCCCGATCAGCGCTTCCTTCATGGCCAACATCATGTAAACTCCGTCAACATCAAGCTGAGGAGGCTTTTCAATCGCCTGAAAACTGACGAGCGCAAGAAAAAATGCAAAACCTATTTTATGAACGGCCGGAATTGTCCGATAAGAAAATAGAGGCACCGTTACATAGAATGCTGTGATTCTGACAAATACAAGTAAAAAGGCTGGAAATGATTCGATTATTGACATGTTAAAACTACCCTGCAAAACGGTTTAAATTAGAGAACAGCTCAGTCGCGAATGATAAAATCGTCGACAGCATCCACGGTCCGAAAACGACGAGTCCGACCAAAACGGCGACGATTTTCGGAATGAATGCAAGAGTCTGTTCCTGTATTTGGGTGGTTGCCTGAAAAACGCTGACGATCAGCCCGACGAGAAGAGCGAGCGCCAAAAGCGGCCCGCTGATAAGCAATGTAACGTATACAGCCCTTTCAGCCATCGATATAACAAATTCTGAATTCATGTATTAGCACCTACTCTAAAAGCTTTGCAGCAAAGATTTAACGATTAAATACCAGCCATCTACAAGCACAAACAGCAAAATTTTAAACGGCAGTGAAATCATGACCGGCGGAAGCATCATCATCCCCATCGACATCAAAACACTTGCCACTACCATATCGATAATCAGAAACGGTATAAATATCATAAATCCCATTTGAAACGCGGTTTTCAATTCCGAGATGACAAACGCGGGAACCATCGTTGAAAGCGGAATATCATCGATGGATTCAGGCGTTTCCATCTTTGCATAATTCATAAATAAAGCCAGATCTTTCTGTCTTGTATGCTTGCTCATAAAGGTTTTGATCGGGGCTTCCGCTTTTGTGTAAGCTTCATCCAAGGTGATTTTATTGTTCATTAATGGCGTCAGCGCTTCTTTATTAATCTCTGAAAAAGTCGGTCCCATAATGAAAAATGTCAGGAACAGTGCAAGTCCGATCAGCACCTGGTTTGGGGGCATTGACTGTGTTGCCAGCGATGTCCTGACAAAGGACAAGACGATGACAACCCTTGTGAAACACGTCATCAGGATCAAGATCCCCGGAGCGATCGAAAATACTGTCAAAAGCAGCAAGAGCCGGACGCTGGCGCTGACATTTGCCGCATCGCTTGAATTAAATAAATCCATAAACTCATTCATGTTGATTTTGGCCTTTCTTTCTGCCTTCTGCGCGATTTTGTTTCAGTTCCGCGAGCTGTGCTTTTAACGACTCGGAAAAAGATGCCGTGCCGCTTTGCTTTTGCACACCTGGAACTTTGACTTGATCCATCCATTTCTGCCATTCAATCTTGCTGTTCATCGCAGCTTCATGCTGCGTGAGAATTTCTTTATATTCCTTTTCATCATCGATCTCTTTCAGCAGCTGGATATTCTCGCCGACACCGACGACCAGCACCCTGTTCCCTACTTTAATCAGCTGTACGGACTTGTTTTGTCCGAGCGAAGTTCCGCCGATGTTTTCGACATACTGGAAGGGTTTTAACAGGCGGTTGCGTTTATTCATGAATTTGACCAAAGCATAGATCAGAAAAATGACGAACAGTAACGCGCCGATCATTTTCACAAAATCAAATATGGAAACGGAAGGAGACGGGGGTTCGGCCTCCGCCTCTTCCTTTAGAGAACTTTTTTCCTCGGTTTTGTCTTTGTCTTTTGCTTTTTCTTTCTCTTTGCCCGCACCTTTTTGCTCAAACAGATGGTCAACGGTCTGATCCCCCGATTCCTCTGCGAGAGCCGGAGCGTACGGCAGTACGAGAAAGGCAAATAGACAAAGGCCGGCTATGAAAATAAGAGGTTTCTTAAACAAGTTGTACACCCTTTAGCTTAGCGTTTTATTGATCGCTTCCATGACGCGGTCAGCCTGGAACGGTTTGACGATAAAGTCTTTCGCTCCCGCCTGAATGGCGTCGATAACCATCGATTGCTGGCCCATTGCCGAACACATGATGATTTTTGCCTGCGGATCGATTTCCTTGATTTCTTTAAGAGCCGTGATTCCGTCTTTTTCCGGCATCGTGATATCCATTGTGACGAGATCAGGTGAATGCTCTTTATATTTTTCAACAGCCTGCGCTCCGTCTTGTGCTTCTGCGACGACTTCAAAGCCGTTTTTCACTAAAATGTCTTTAATCATCATTCTCATAAATGCTGCATCATCAACTACTAAAATCTTGTAAGCCATTATTAATCTCTCCAATCAATCTGTTATTATCGTAATTTGCTGATTCGTTCCGCCTGACTTAAAATGTCTGTCACCCTGACGCCAAAGTTTTCGTCGATGACGACGACTTCGCCTTTGGCAACGACACGCTGGTTGACCAGGATGTCGACAGGCTCGCCGGCGAGTTTGTCAAGCTCAATGATACTGCCGGTTGACAGTTCAAGCACCTCTTTGACGCTGCGGTTTGTCCTTCCCAGCTCGACTGTGACGGACAAAGGAATATCCATGAGCATGTCAAGGTTTTGAAGGTGCGGCTGCGCATCAGTCTGAGGGGCAAAGGATTGAAACTCTGCCGGTGCCACCTGCACAGGTTCTGAAACTTTTGCCGTCCCTTGCCGTTTAGGCGCAGGCTCCTGTCTCTGTGTCTGAGCAGGTGCCGGACTCGGACTAGGCGCCGGTTTTTCCTGTACGGGCGGCTGCTTTGCCTCTTCAGTCTGCACTGGCTCTTCTCCGCCGTCCTGATTCGTTAATTCATCGATCAGGTCTTTTGCAAAGGTCAGCGGATAAAGCTGCATAATATGCGAATCGATCAGTTCTCCGACTTTCAGTCTGAAAGATACTTTGACGAGCGGGTCCTCTTTCGGAATTTGCTCTGTTCCTTCCCCTTCATTCACATCAAGGAGGTCAACTTCCGGCGGAGAAATATCAATCTTCTTGCTGAAGACGGTGGACATCGACGTCGCTGCGGATCCCATCATTTGGTTCATCGCTTCCTGAACGGCGCTTAGATGAATTTCGCCAAGCGACGGATCTGCGTTCGTCCCGTCTCCCCCCATCATCAAATCAGCGATGATCGCGGCATCTTCCTGCTTGATGACGAGGAGATTGTTTCCTGAAAAACCTTCCGTATAGCTCACACCGATTGAAACATACGGGTGCGGGAACTCATCATTTAAATGGCTTTTTTCAATCACCGAAACAGTCGGCGTTGTAATTTCGACTTTTTGATTCAATAAAGTGGACAAAGCTGTTGCAGAGCTCCCAAAGGAAATGTTTCCGATTTCCCCGATCGTATCCTGTTCCATCAGGGACAACCCTGATTCCGGCTGCTCTTGAGCCGTATCATCGCCGCCTTTAAGCAGCGCATCAATTTCATCCTGTGATAACCTATTGTTATTCTCCATATTCTTCACCTCTTATGTCGTGATCTAGAATTTGAATCGCAGTCTTTCGATTCATTCGGCCGGCTTGTGCTAGAAATTTCGGTTTATCTCCGACCAAAACAGTAAGAGGTTCTGCTACTGATTTGTCCAAAGTGATACAATCTCCAATTTCTAAATTTAAAAACTCTTCAATGGTTAATTCCGATGATCCGAGTTCTGCGACAATTGGAATTTGCGCCGTCATAATCCGCTTTTCTATCGACTTTGTTTCCTCCGGTTTTGGTTCAATTCTGTCTGATTGCATCCAGTAGTGAACGGAAAGCTTAGGAATGATCGGTTCCAGGACGACGTGCGGGATGCACAGGTTGATAACCCCGCTGATGTCTCCTATTTGCGTGTTCAGCGAAATGACAACGACCGTCTCATTCGGCGATACCATTTGCACAAACTGCGGATTCACTTCAAAATCGGACATTTCCGGCTCGATTTCCGTGATGGATTCCCACGCATCTTTATAATTCGAGAGGCAGCTTTCAAATAAATTGGACATGATTTTCGTCTCAATTTCCGTCATGCTGTCAATTTTGTTGTGGCTCGAACCAATCCCGCCCATCACTCGGTCCATCATCGTATAGGCGATGTTCGGGTTGATCTCCATCATGATTCTTCCTTCAAGAGGGCGAACCTCAAACAGATTGAGGATCGTCATATTCGGAATGGATCTGATGAATTCCTCATAAGGAACCTGATCAACCGAACTGACCGAGATCTGGATATAGGTTCTCAGCTGAGCCGAGAAATAAGTCGTTAGCAGCCTTGCAAAGTTATCGTGAATCCTTGTCAAGCTGCGGATCTGATCCTTTGAAAAGCGGAGCGCCCGTTTAAAGTCATAGACTTTTACTTTTTTAACGGACTCTTCTTTTTTCAGCTCGTCGGCGTCCATTTCACCGGTCGATATCGCTGAAAGCAGTGCATCGATTTCATTTTGGGAGAGTACTTCTCCTGCCATCTGTTTTCACCTCCATGGTTCTGTCATCTATGTTCCTACTGCAGATTAAAGGAGGTAATGTATACAGTTTTCACTTTTCCCTCTTTCATGTAGTTCGTGTTCAGCTTTTCTTTCAGCTGTTCTTTAAATTTTTCTTTTCCTTTTTGTCCTTCAAGCTCATTTGCGTTCGTATTTGCCAAAAGGGAGATGACTGAATCTTTAATTTGGAAATCCCGCTTTTCAAGCTCTTCTTTCGCCTCTTTCGAATCGGTTTCAAGCTTGATTGACAAACGGACCACATTGTCTGATTTTAAGTTTGTCGTGATTTCGGCGACTTCAACTGATGATTCGACCACTTCATCGATCGAAGGTTCTTTCGTTTGATCTTTTTCACTTGCGCTTCCCTTGATGACAAAGAACGCAGCGGTTCCTAACACACCAATTGCCAGAATAATCGTCAGCATAATTCCTAGAAGTTTTTTATTCATTCAGATTCCTCAATTCTTTGGTCACAAGAAAGTATTTGGATTTTTTGATAGAATGACACGATTGTATCCACAACTGTATCTTCATCTTCTTTGACAACAAACTTTTTTCCGTTGGACAGCGTAATTGTCGTATCCGGAAAACATTCAATTTGCTCAATGAATAGCGCGTTCAGAATAAAGGGCTGTCCGTTTAATCGCGTAACTTTGATCATGTGTTATCAAGAGGCGCCTTCACGAGGGCGCCTCCTTCCCTCCTATCGCTTCAGATTGACGAGTTCCTGAAGAATTTCATCAGAGGTTGTAATGATTTTCGCATTGGACTGAAAGCCGCGCTGCGCGATAATCATTTCAGAGAATTCTTCTGAAAGGTCGACGTTCGACATTTCAAGCGCACTCGTTTGAATCTTTCCTGAGCCGCCTTCTCCAGGCACAACGACTTGCGGAGCTCCAGAACTCAATGTTTCGCGGTAAAGGTTGTCTCCCGCTTTTGACAAGCCGGATGTGTTGCTGAATGTCGCAAGCGAGATTTGGCCGGCGGTCTGGTTCTCGTTGTTTTGATCGACATAAGACACCGTTCCGTCAGGTGCGATGCTGAAGCTTTGCGCGTCTTGCGGGATATTGATTCTTCCGTTGTTGGCCGTTAAGACGAACAGTCCGTCAACAGTGACGAGGTCACCTTCATCAGAAAGGTAGAAGTTTCCGGATCTTGTGTAGTATTCTTCTTCTCCTGTTCCAACTCGGAAGTAGCCGTCTCCTGTAATGGTCATGTCAAGCTGGCGGCCTGTTGTTGAAGGCGCTGCGTTTGTGTGAATGATATCGATCGATCCGATCGTTGCACCGAGTCCGACCTGCTGGCCGTTGACAGAGCCGCGGTTTGCAGTAGACGACGACGCACCAGAAAGCTGCTGGCTGACAATATCTTTAAATGTAACCCGGCTTTTCTTATAGCCTGCCGTATTGACATTCGAAATGTTGTTTGCAACAACATCAAGCTTTGTCTGGAAGTTTTTCATTCCGCTGATTCCTGAGTATAGTGAACGTAACATAATTATTCCTCCCTGAATTGTCTGTTTTTATTTGTCAGAATGGCTGACCGCCGTCACATTCCACGGATTGACTTCGGTTCCATCGTCAAGGACAAGCAGATACTGTCCGTCTGAGCTTTTAATTGATTTGACGAGCGCCGTTTTTTCTTCGCTGTCTTCGCCTTCATAGGTGACTTCTTTTCCGATCCAGCTGACATACATCGTCATCGGGTCCTGAAGTCCGACGAACGCCGACATCGTTGAGTTCAGATTCGTTAGTTGCTCAAGGCTTGAAAAGGTCGCCATTTGTGCAATAAATTCACGGTCTTCCATCGGATTTAAGGGGTCTTGGTACTGCAATTGTTTCATGAGCAGTTTCAAAAATTCATCCTTGCCAAGATTGGAGCCGGTCCCTGATTTTTCGGCTTTTTTTGCCTCGGATAAAAAATCGGATGTCGTCGATTTCGTGTTTGTTGTCCCTATGGCAGTTCTTGTATCAATTGAAGTGTCAGGCATTAGATCTCCTCCTCGCTGTCCAGTGATCGAGTCTCGATAAGCTCATCCAGAAACTCCTGAAAATCCTCATTTTCCTGCTCTTTTTGCTGTTCTTGCTTCGGCTGCTGCTGGTTTTTCTGTTCGTCCGCCAGCTGTCCGAAGGTCTGATCGCCGTTTTGAAGCGGCACACCGAAGCGGTCAATTTGTACAGACATGTTGGGCAGCGCCTGTTTAAGGTGCGCGAGATTGTGTTCGAGCAGATCTTTAGCCGACTGGGTCGATGCGATGATTTTGCTCGAAAACATTCCGTGCTGTTTGACGAGCTTGATCGTGATAAAGCCAAGATTTTCAGGATTCAGGCGGATCGTGAAACTGCCTGTCGATCTGCCGAACGGTGTATACTTCATCTGTTTCCATGAGCTGAGAATTTGTTCTGAAAAGCTTTTCGGCTGAGCGGAAGATTCCTCTGCTGCCGAGGTCTGGAGACCTTGGATCAGCACTTCGCCTGTCCGATGATTGGCCAGTACAGAGGATTGAATCGGCTGTTCCTTTTGGCCTTGCTTTCCTTCAGTTTGAATTTCCCTTCCGTTCAAAACAAAGGACAACGGCTTCTCAGAAAGAGAGACATCGGTTTTTTTGCTCATGAGCATTGCCTTCAGTTCGCTTTCCGCCATTTTCCACTCTTTTTGATCCGGTTCAGCATTTGCGTTCATCATCTGTTCCATTACACTTTTCAAGCTTTTCAGCTCGGCGTTTGACATGGACAAAAGCTGCGACTCGCCCGGATTTTTCGTGAAAAATTGACGTTTAAGTTCATCAATCAGCCCCTCTGTTCCCGCCTTTGTCTGAAGAGCGGCGAGAAATTCCGGCGCCTGTTTCAATATTTCTGCGATTTGCGAAGTTTTGAGTGCCGGTTGATTTTCATTTACGATCACAGCGAGCAGCTGCTGAATCTGACCAAGAATTTGCAGGTCAGGCAGTTTCGGCTCTTCTGTCCCGCTTTCGTCGGCAGGCAAAGCTTCAATAGCATCAGTCGTTTTGCCTGATTGTCCAGGCAGAGCGGCATTTTCAAGCAGCTCTTTTATTTGCTGTAACAGCTGATCTGCCAATGCCAGTTCATCCGGAGATGGATTCAGCTCTTCAACATGCTGGAGGGAATTCAGCCAGTCTTCATTGAAGGAGCCGCCTTCATTATTTGAAAGCCATTGCTTCAGTTCATGCAAAAGCCCTTCCAATGACGTGTCCTGAGAAGGCTCTTCTCCCTTTTGAAAAGAGGAAAGTGAGCTGTTTTCCTTTTGGAGCACATTCTGAAAGAGTGCGTCCAGAGGCGTCCTGCTCGTTTTTGCAGTTGCGGTATCCGCCGCAGGCTTGGCATCAAAAGAGATTGCGTCAAAAAGCCTCAAGCTATTCCCCCCCTTCTTTTTTCTTTTCGTTTTTCGCTTCGTTTTTTACAAGCTTTTCGGTGAATACAGCCGCTTTATCAGGAGACATTTTAGAGAGGATCTCAGTCACTTTCTTTTTGCTTAAAGAATCTAAAATGTTGATTGCCTCTTCTTCTTTTAATTCGCTTAAAATTTTTGCAGCTTTATTGCTTTGCATGCTTTCATAAATTTTGACGACTTTTTTTCCGTCTCCTTGACCTTCAGCGTTCTTTTCTTTCTGCTCTTTTTCATCTTTTTCCGTTTTTTCGAGCGAGCTGATTTTTTGTTTCAGCCTTTTAATCTCTTGATCACTCGTTTTCAAGTCACTCGTCAGCGTTTCGATTTCGCTTTTTTGTTCATCGATCGTCTTTTGGAGCTTTTCTGCTTTGTTCTCCTGCTGCTTTGCTGCGTGATCTATGTCCTGATCCTCGCCGTTTTTCACAAGCTCTTTAACGACGGGGATTTTGGAGGCTGCATCCTGGAAATTGACGCCTAAAAGCCACATGCCGACAAACGCTACAACGATTAAAAAGATCAGCGGAATGACGATGACAAATAAAAATGTCTGAAATTTACCGGCTTTTTTTTCTTCGGCCATCGTTTTTCTACCCCTAGCTTCCTTGAGTTATGTACTGGGCAATGGAGATATCGTCCATTTCCTTTAACTCATTTGCTTTGTTTTGCAGCGAATACATTTCAAACTGCTTTTCTTTCATTTTTTCAAATTTTTTCAGCTCGATATTTTTTTCCGTCAGATCGTGCTGTTTTTCATTCATTTCATTTCTCTTCATCATGACGAGCTTTTGATAATGGAAGATCGTCGTTTCAAGATTTGTGACAAATTGCTGATAATGCCGCATTTCCTGAACGCTCATTCCCGTCTGCATCTTGATTTCCTTGTTTTTTTCTAGCGTTTCTTTTTGGTTCATGCTTTCATACAGCTTTTCCGCGACCTTTTCGAATTCGGAAACTGAGTGCTGATATTCAGCGAATGATTGGTCTTTTTCATTTTCTTTAAGCTCGAGGAGCTTTTGAAATTTAAATGAATAAGCCATTCTTAATCCTCTCTTCCTGTAAGACTCTTTAATAAAGAAATGCTCTCTTCCAGCGACGCCGCTTCATCCACTTCCTGCTTGAGGAAGCTGATCAGCTTTGGATGGAATTGTATGGCCTCATCAATTTCTCTGGAAGACCCTTTTTTATAAGCTCCTATGTTGATCAGGTCCTCTGAGTTTTGATAGGTTGACAGCATTTCCCTGAACCGGTTCGCTGCTCTTATATGGTCTTTCCCGGCGATATTTGACATCACCCTGCTGATGCTTTTTAAAATGTTAACTGCCGGAAACTGGCCTTTATTCGCAAGGCTCCGGTCAAGAACGATATGACCGTCCAAGATTCCCCTGACAGTATCGGCGATCGGTTCATTCATATCATCACCGTCGACAAGAACCGTATAGAAAGCAGTGATTGACCCGTTTTCCGTCGTTCCTGTTCGTTCTAAGAGCTTAGGTAAAATAGCGAACACTGAGGGTGTATAACCTTTCGTCGTCGGCGGTTCGCCTGTCGCCAGGCCGATTTCCCTCTGAGCCATGGCGACCCTTGTCACCGAGTCCATCATGAACATCACGTTTTGTCCTTTGTCGCGGAAGTACTCGGCAATCGCTGTTGCTGTATAGGCCGCTTTCAGCCGCATCAATGCCGGCTGGTCAGATGTAGCCACTACAACGATCGTGCGCTTCAGCCCTTCTTCGCCGAGATCTTTCTCAATGAACTCTCTGACTTCCCGGCCCCGCTCTCCGACAAGAGCGATGACATTCAAGTCTGCGGCCGTCTCTCTTGCAATCATGCCCATGAGCGTGCTTTTTCCGACGCCGCTTCCGGCGAATATCCCGACACGCTGTCCTTTTCCGACGGTCAGCAGACTGTCGATTGATCTGACGCCGACCGCCATTTTTTCTCTGATCGGCGGCCTTTTCATCGGATTAGGCGGCGCCTGGTCTGTCGAAACTTGAGCCAGACCTTTTGGAAGCGCGCTGCCGTCGAGCGGATTGCCGAATGCATCGACAACTTGCCCGATCAAGCCGGAGCCGACTTTGACTCTGAGCGATTCGCCCGTCGCTTCGACAATGCTGCCGGGTGCAATATTGGCCGCTTCCAAATATGGCATCAGAAGAATATTTTGGTCTTTGAAGCCGACGACCTCAGCTTTGATGGCCTTTGGCCCGTCACCTTTTGTATAGATTTTGCAGACATCGCCGATTGAGCATTCAGGTCCTTTGGATTCAATCATCAGGCCGACCGCTTGTTTGACTTTTCCGTATCGTTTGTAGGAGTCTGCGGTTTCTATACATTCAAGCAGCTGCTCGAGCATCACTGGACAACACCTGCCGTTTCAAGCAGGCTGAGCAGTTTTTGTTTCAGCTGCTGTAATTGAGTGTCGATTCCTGCATCGATTCTTCCGAAAGCCGTTTCAACATAGCACGTTCCTTTCGGCGCTTTTTCATCGGCGTATATCGCAAGATGTGCGCCATATTGGAGGAGCTGCTCAAGTTCGTTTTTGTGGCTTTGAACCTCCGTGTAATACTCCGGATCCACATAGACGGCAATATCATCGAACTCCTTCATTTCGGACAGCACCTGTTTGACGAGGGCTGAAAAAGCTTCTTTGTCGTCAGCCTTTTGATTCCAAACTTTTTTAGCCAGCGTCACGGCAAGTTCGACAATTTCTTCGGAAGATTGTTCGATTTTTTCTTCATAGTCACGCCTCGCCGCTCTGACGATGGCGTTGGCTTCATCCAAATAGGATTGATAAGTGCTTTGAGCCTCGGCCTTTCCCTGTTCAAACCCCGTTTGAAAGCCTTCTTGTTTCGCCTGGTCTATCAGTGCTTCGCGTTCTGTTTCCCAGCTTATCCTTTCCTCTTCGATTTGCCGTCTGACCTGTTCGAGTTCAGCGCTCGCTTTTTCGTATATTTTCCCGGCTTCCTGTCTGGCATGATCGAGGAGGAATTCCGGATCCTGTCCGGTATCAAGTTCGGTTTCTGTTTCAGGAAGTTTGACTTCTTTTAATGAAATCGTCCGCCTTTCTTTTGGCGGTATTGATGATAATCGCTGTTTAATAATGTTAGACAATGATATCATCTCCTCCGCCTCTGGCGATTACGATCTCACCTGCTTCTTCAAGTCTTCGGATGACGCTTACGATTCTGGATTGAGCTTCTTCTACGTCACGCAGACGTACAGGACCCATGAATTCCATTTCTTCTTTAAATGTTTCAGCCATACGCTGCGACATATTGCTGAAGACGATGTCTTTGACCTCTTCGCTGGCCACTTTGAGAGAGAGAAGCAGATCGTCGTTTTCCACATCGCGGATAACCCTTTGAATGGCACGGTTATCAAGCGTAACGATATCTTCAAAGACAAACATCCGCTTTTTAATCTCGTCGGCAAGCTCAGGATCCTGGATTTCAAGGGCGTCAAGGATCGTTTTCTCCGTACCTCTGTCAACTCCGTTCAACACTTCGACAACGGCTTCGATGCCGCCGGTCTGCGTGTAATCCTGAGTGAATGTGGAGGATAGCTTTTGCTCCAGAATCTGTTCGACTTCATTGATGATCTCCGGCGACGTCCTGTCCATGACAGCGATCCGTCTTGCAACCTCTGCCTGCACATCCTGATTCAGCTCTGACAATATCTGACCGGATTGCACGGGATCGAGATAAGACAGAATCAATGCGATCGTCTGCGGATGCTCATGCTGGATAAAGTTCAGAATCTGCTCAGGGTCCGCTTTTCTGGCAAAATCGAACGGTCTGACTTGAAGAGACGATGTCAGCCTGTTGATGATGCTGGCGGCTTTGTCTTCGCCGAGCGCTTTGTCAAGCACCTGCTTGGCGTAGTGAATGCCACCTTGTGATATATATTCTTGAGCAACAGCCGTTTCATGAAATTCCTGAATAATTTCGTCTTTTTTCTCTGGTGATACAGCTCTGACATTTGATATTTCAAGCGTCAGCCTTTCGATTTCTTCATCTGTTAAATGCTTGTAAACGGAAGCTGACACATCAAGCCCTAAGGATATCATGAGAATGGCCGCTTTTTGTTTGCCTGTAAGCCTGTCTTGTTTCATTTTTGCCATTTCAATACTCCTCCTAATCCTCGGTTAGCCAGCTGCGCAGCAATTTGGCGAATTCTTCAGGCTTATCTTTCGCCATTTTTTCAAGCTGTTTTCGTCTGACAGTTTCTTCTGTCTCTTTTTCATTGTTCACATCAGCAACACGAATCGGTTCCTGAGGCGTTTCATACCAGTCTTCCTCGTATTCGTCATCTCTATTTTTACGTCTTCTGACAAGCCAGATGATGAGGCCGATTACAGCAACAAGCGCTGCTCCGCCTGCGATGTAAATCCACATCGGTATGCCGCCTGTTTCCGTTCCTTCATCGATTGTCTGCTTGCCGTCGAACGATTGGACAGAAACAACGATTTTATTTTCAATATCCTCATCTGTCAGCGGCTCTTCTTCATACTTCTTGTCGATCGATGTTTTCACAATGGTTGAGAGGATTTTTTTAATATCATCTTCTCTTTCAGCGGGCAGTGACTGCGGGTTCTTCGCATCAGGCGGTTCAACCATGACCTGGACGCCCAGATCTCTGATTTTGTACGGACTTTCGGCGATTTCTTTATGGATTTTGTTGACTTCATTGTTGATTCGTTCTTCGCTTTTCTCGTAGTCTCCGTTGCCTGTTCCGCCTTCTGTCTCCGCATAGTTTGTCACATCGTTTTCACCTGTTCCGTTGACGCCTCCCGCTTGTGCTCCCTGTCCGGAATACGTTTCACTGACGCGCTCTGCGCTGACCGTGATCCCTTCCATATTTTCTTTATCGACAGGTTCAACCAGGTCTTCCGTCCTGTTTTCTTTTGTGAAGTCGATGTCGGATGTGACGGATACGACCACTTTATCCTGTCCCATCATCGTGCCGAGCATGGTTTGAATTTGTCTTTGCAGGTCCTTTTCGATCTGAGCTTTGACTTGTCTTTGTGAAGAGTAGCTGTCAGCGTATGAACCTGAATCTTTGCCGGTTTGATCGTAATACGTGGAGTTTTGATCCATGATCACGATGTTTTCCGGGTCAAGGTTCGGCACGCTTTTCGATACGAGATGATAAAGGCCGTTGATTTCATTTTGATCAAGCGTGTGGCCGGGTTTCACCTGGAGAACAATCGAAGCGGATGCTTCCGGCTTTTCCTCTCCGACAAAGACGGATTCCTTCGGCAGATTAATCATAACCTTCGAATCTTTAATCCCGTCTATTCCTTTGATGAGGTTGGTAAGCTCGGTTTGCGTCGCTTTCACTTTCAATACGTCAAATTCGTTGTCCGTCATACCGAAACCGGCATTTTGACCAAAGAACGAATAATCGATGCTTCCGCTTTTCGGAAGACCCTCTGCCGCAAGATCGACTTTCAGCCCGTCGACTTTTTCTTCCGGAACCTTGATGACTGAACCGTCAGCTGCAACCTCAGATGGAACACCTTTTTCATCGAGCACTTTTTTGATTTGGCCGGTTTCTTCAGCTGACAAATCCTTATAGAGCGGCACCATTTTATTTGACGAAGCAACAATTCCAATGATGATTGACAGGATCACTGCCAGAGCGACAATGCCGATCATCAAAAACTTCTGCAGCTTTGATCTGTTTTTCCAAAAATCAGTTATTTTCGTTTTAATTTGCAATAAAGTACGATTCATCTTACTCCCCCGGTAGTTACACTAATTCTCTTCGCTTTCAGACTCCTTTCTTACATTTGCATTCTCATGATTTCCTGATAAGCTTCAACCGCTTTGTTGCGGAATTCCGTCGCAGCCGTCAATGTAATATTTGCCTTCTGGGCTGCAACCATCACTTCATCAAGGTTGACATCCTGACCGAGAGCAAGCGCGTTTGTCAGTTTATCAGATTCATTTTGAGATTGGTTCAAAGCATTGATAGAATCTTTCAGCACGTTGGAAAAGCTGACTTGGTTCTCTGAACCATCCTGCTTGTTCGTGATCTGATGTGTTGCATTCGTTCCCGCCTGCACGGATTGAACTCCAAATGGAGAGATTCCATTAACCATTCGTGTCATCACCCTACTTTCCGATTTCTAGTGCTTTCATCAGCATTCCTTTTGTCGCGTTCATCGCTGTGACATTCGCTTCATATGATCTTGTGCTGCCCATTAAATCAACCATCTCTTTTAGCGGATCGACATTCGGCATCTGCACGTATCCGTCTTCGTTTGCGTCGGGATGCGTCGGATCATAAACGAGTTTAAACGGTGTTTTGTCTTCGCTGATCTTGGTCACCTTTACCCCTTCACCGACTCTCGCCGATGCATTCATCGATGATTGGAGCACGGATGAAAAAGATTCGCCTTTCGGAGCCGTCGATACAAGCTTTCTTCTATACGGCTGCCACTGTCCGTCGACCAGCTTCGCTCTCGTTGTATCCATGTTTGCCAGGTTGGAAGAAACGGTATCCATCCTGACTCTCTGTGCAGTCAACGCCGAAGCTGAAATGTTGATGCTATTGAATACCCCCATTATTTACCTCCTGTAATCGCGGTCCGCAGTGAGTTGAATTTGCCGCTTATTCTTTCAACGAGCGCTTGATACTGGATTTGATTTTTCGCCATTTCACTCATTTCCTGATCAACGTCCACGTTGTTCCCGTTTTCTTGATAACTTGTATTCTTTCTCGACACAACTGAATAATTTGACTCATTCCCTTTGAAGTCAATGTGTCTATAGTCTGTTTTTATAGCGTTAATTCGGGAGGACTCCTCATTCAGCACATTTTTGAAGGATACGTTTTTCGCCTTGTAGTTCGGTGTATCTACATTGGCCAGATTGTTCGTTATGACTTTTTGCTTAATGTTCGCTTGATTCAAGGCTCCCTCTAGTCTATGTATTGTTCCTGAAAATATATCCATCGCCAAATACCTCCAATCTTTTTCCATCTGTCTTAAAATCTTGTCGAGAATTGTAAAAACCATAAGCCTATTGTAAGGAATAATAGGCTTAAAGTCTATGATCTGGGCGCAAAAAAAAATCGTAAGAAATATCTATTTTACGAATAGGTATTTTGACCTAGATTATAAGAACTATGTAATGTTACGTTTGTTAAAGTTTCAAAACATTATGTTAATATATTTTTTATTCGAGTAACGTATTGATTCAGCACCGCGTTTTAGTTGTTTTCTGATATGGAAAAATTACGATAATATAGTTTAAAACGTGAAATAAAAAAAGCCGCAGAACGGCATGTTCTGCGGCTTTCACCTTTTAATGAGACTTTAGTTTTTCTAATTCCATTAAAAATTTGTTGTTCAGCACTTTAATGTATGTGCCTTTCATCCCTAATGACCTTGATTCAATGACACCGGCGCTTTCAAGTTTGCGCAGCGCATTGACAATGACCGAGCGGGTGATGCCGACGCGGTCTGCAATTTTACTTGCGACAAGCAGGCCTTCATTTCCGTCAAGCTCTTCAAAAATATGTTCAATTGCTTCAAGCTCGCTGTAAGATAATGAACTGATCGCCATTTGAACGACCGCTTTGCTGCGGGCTTCCTCTTCGATCTCTTCAGCTTTCTCTCGGAGAATTTCCATTCCTACGACCGTTGCGCCATATTCGGCTAGGATCAGATCGTCATCCTCGAATTTCTCCTGAAGGCGGGACAGAATCAAGGTGCCGAGTCTTTCGCCTCCTCCGATGATCGGAACGACTGTGGTCAGACCCGCTTGGAACAAATCGCGGTTTTCCACAGGGAAAGCCGTATATTCGCTGTTAATGTCAAGGTTAGATGAAGTTTCCGGAATGTTGAACAGACTTTTTGTGTAGTCTTCAGGAAACTGGCGCTCTTCAAGCATTTTTTTCATCCGGTCATTTTCGATCTGCTGGTTGATCGAGAAACCGAGAAGCTTTCCTCTGCGGCTGACGACGAAAATGTTCGAATCAATCACATCGCGAAGCGTTTCGGCCATTTCTTTAAAATTAACCGGCTTCCCTGCCGCATTTTGCAGCATTGCATTAATCTTTCTTGTTTTTTGTAATAAAGCCATAATAAATTGATCCTCCTAAATTACTCTTATTTAATTGTTTATAAAATAAACTGGCTTAAATCCTTATTCTTAGCGATCGAACCGAGCTTTTCTTCAACATATTGAGGCGTGATGACAACTTCCTCCATCGTCACATCCGGAGCCTCGAATGACAGTTCTTCCAAAAGCCGTTCCAAAATGGTGTGAAGCCTTCTCGCCCCGATATTGTCTGTGTCCTGGTTCACATGATAAGCCACTTCTGCAATCTTACGAATAGCATCGTCAGAAAATTCAAGAGATATACCTTCCGTCTTCAATAAAGCCTTATACTGCTTTAGAAGAGCGTTGTCAGGCTCAGTTAAGATTTTCACAAAATCATCGATGCTCAGCTTTTGAAGTTCAACGCGGATCGGAAAGCGTCCCTGCAGCTCCGGAATTAGATCTGAAGGCTTCGCCATATGGAATGCACCTGCAGCGATGAACAGCACGTGATCCGTTTTAACCGCACCGTACTTTGTCATGACGGTAGAGCCTTCTACAATCGGAAGAATATCGCGCTGCACACCCTCTCTTGAGACGTCGGCCGATGAAGAAGCACCGCTCTTTTTGGCGATTTTATCGATCTCATCGATAAAGATGATTCCCGACTGTTCGGCTCTTAGAACAGCTTCCTGGGCAGCTTCGTCCATATCGATGAGCTTTGCCGCTTCTTCATTCGTCAGCACTTTTCGCGCTTCCCTGACCGTAAGCTTGCGGCGCTTTTTCTTTTTCGGCATCAGGCTGCTGAGCGCATCCTGCATGTTCATGCCCATCTGTTCCATACCCGAGCCTTGGAGCATATCAAACATGGACGGCTGCTGCTCCTCGACCTCAACGGTGACATAATGGTCTTCAAGCTCGCCGAGAGCAAGCTGATGTGCAATCCGCTTCCGGTTGTTTTCGATATCCGTGTCTTCATGCTTTTCCGCTTCATTCGTCTCTTGATCCTGATTTCCGCCAAACAGCATTTCAAAAGGATTTTTCGCACCCGTCTGTTTTTTTCTTCCCGGTACAAGCAGGCGGACGAGGCGTTTATTTGCGTTTTCTTCGGCGATGCCTTTCACTTCGTTCATTTTTTCCTCTTTGACGAGGCGGATTGACGTTTCCACAAGATCCCTGACCATCGATTCAACATCTCTGCCCACATAACCGACTTCCGTGAACTTCGTCGCTTCGATTTTGACGAACGGAGCGCCGACGAGCTTCGCGATTCGTCTTGCAATCTCGGTTTTTCCCACACCTGTCGGACCCATCATCAATATGTTTTTCGGAACGATTTCTTCGCGCAGTTTTTCATCAAGAAGACTTCTTCTGTAGCGGTTCCTCAATGCTACGGCGACCGCTTTTTTCGCATCGAGCTGGCCGACGATGTATTGATCAAGCCTTTCGACGATCTTCCTAGGAGTCAGCGGCTTTTTTTCCATATGCCTCATATCCTTTCTATTCAAGTTCTTCTACAATGATCTGATCGTTCGTATACACACAGATTTCGCCCGCGGTTTCAAGTGAGGCCCTCGCAATCGCTCTTGCGTCAAGCTGGCTGCCTGCATGACGTTTCAGCGCCCTTCCGGCTGCCAGGGCGTAGTTTCCGCCTGAGCCGATCGCCAAAATGCCGTCGTCAGGTTCAATCACCTCGCCTGTTCCGGAAACGAGCAGCATGCTGTCAGCATTCATGACGATCAGCATCGCCTCAAGCTTTCTGAGGACTTTATCGCTTCGCCACTCTTTTGCAAGCTCGACTGCCGCCCGCTGCAAATTGCCGTTGTACTCTTCAAGCTTCGCTTCAAACATTTCAAAGAGCGTGAAAGCGTCCGCAACTGAACCGGCAAAGCCAGCAATGACTTTCCCGTTGAAGAGCTTTCTTACCTTTCTAGCGGTATGCTTCATGACGACAGCCTGACCGAACGTAACCTGGCCGTCTCCCGCCATCGCGCTTTTTCCGTTGTGCTGGACGGCAAATATCGTCGTTGCGTGAAAAGATGACATAAAAGAACCTCCTTTATTTCCCTTTATGTGCCCGAGGGTGATGAGACATATATGTCTTTCTGAGCATATCTTTAGATACATGCGTATACACCTGGGTTGAAGAAAGGTTTGAATGCCCAAGCAGTTCCTGAACGCTCCTGAGATCCGCACCCTCATTTAACAAATGGGTGGCAAAAGTATGGCGGAGCATATGCGGATGTATATGTAATGTACCCGAAGTCTTTTTGACCAGTTCTCCCAAAATGTAACGAACCCCCCTCGGGGTTAAGGGCCCGCCCCTTTGATTCAAAAAAATAAAAGGGCAGGGCTCTTTCGCTTTTAACAGAAGGATGCGTCTTCCATTTTGCAAATACAGATCCAAAGCCTCCCGGGCGAATGAACCAAATGGAATATACCTTTGCTTCCTGCCTTTCCCGTGAACCAAAACCGTATCTAAAAACAGATCCAAATCAGATTCCTTCAGGCTGCAAAGTTCGCTTACCCGCATGCCTGTTGCGTAAAGAAGTTCCAAGAGCGCCTGATTTCTTTGGCCGAGCGGTGTACTCAAGTCCGAAACCTCAAACAGTTCTTCAAGTTCTTTTTCATATAAAAACTTTGGAATCCGTTTATCCTGTTTCGGAAGACTGACAAGCAGAAACGGGTTTTCTTTTACCATCTTTTCCCTTAATAAAAATTTATAGAAGCTTCGCAGAGCCGAAATTTTCTTGCTGATCGTCCTGCGAGTAAGCCCTTTTTCATGCGCTTCCGTCAAGAAAATCCTCACATCCGGATAAGTCACGTCTTCAAAACCTTTTATGCCCTGAACTTGTAAAAAGCGTTCAAAGTCTTCAATGGAAGAAATGTAACCCACAATTGTATATTTTGAATAATTCTTTTCTATTTGTAAATATTCAATGAATAAAGTTAAAAAATTCTTAACATTTGCCATCATTACACCTCTTCGAAAAGGGCTTTTAAATGTTATCACATAACAAGTTCATCTGGCAATGAATAACTATAGCGTTTTCGAAATATTTTGAATTGTCTCCAATGCGCGCGAAGCATACTGTTCATTTCGTTCCTGCTTGTTTTTAATTTTAACCCCCAAGTCCTTGAACAGACCGAAGTTCGCATTCATCGGCTGGAAGTTTTTCTTGTTTGTTTCCGTGATGTAATGGGCCATGCTGCCGATCGCTGTTTCATTTGAAAAAGTGACCGGTTCTTTTCCCTGGATGAGCCGAGCCGCATTTATTCCGGCAACAAGACCTGAAGCCGCTGATTCAACATACCCTTCAACACCTGTCATTTGGCCGGCGAAAAACAGATCGTCCCGTTTTTTAAACTGGTAGGTCGCTTTTAAAAGACTCGGCGAGTTGATGAACGTATTTCTGTGCATTACGCCGTAGCGGACGATTTCAGCTTGTTCCAGTCCCGGAATGAGGCGGAGCACTTCCTTTTGGTCGCCCCATTTGAGGTGGGTCTGAAAACCGACAATATTGTAAAGCGTGCCGGCTGCATCATCTTGGCGCAGCTGCACAACGGCGTATGGACGCTTCCCTGTTTTGGGATCTTCAAGTCCGACAGGCTTCATCGGGCCGAACAGCATCGTTTTTTTGCCGCGCTTCGCCATAACTTCAATCGGCATACAGCCTTCAAAGAAGATTTCCTTTTCAAATTCTTTCAATGGAACGGTTTCCGCAGACACGAGGGCGTCATAGAACCTGTCAAACTCCTCTTCAGTCATCGGACAGTTCAAATACGCTGCCTCCCCTTTGTCATAGCGGGATTTCAAATAGACTTTATCCATGTCAAGGCTGTCTTTTTCAACAATCGGCGCAGCGGCGTCATAAAAGTACAGATAGTCTTCACCTGTCAGCTCCCGGAGCTTTGCGGAAAGCGCTTCTGACGTCAGCGGTCCTGTCGCAATAATTGTCGGTCCTTCCGGTATTTCCGTAACTTCTTCATTGAGCACGGTCACATTCGGATGATTCTTTACTTTTTCGGTAACGTTTGCGGCAAATTCATGCCTGTCTACGGCAAGCGCACCGCCGGCAGGAACAGAACATTCGTCAGCAGCAGCGATGATGGCCGAGTCAAGAACCCGCATTTCTTCCTTTAATACACCGACAGCGTTCGTTAATGAATTCGCCCGAAGCGAGTTGCTGCAGACAAGTTCTGCAAATTTATCTGTATGGTGTGCCGGCGTTTGCTTAACAGGCCTCATTTCGTATAAACGGACATTGATACCGCGCTTGGCAAGCTGCCATGCCGCTTCGCTTCCGGCAAGTCCTGCACCGATGACATTTACTGTTTGATTCATATTCACATCTCCTAATTTATGAGTTGACTTCATCTTTTAACACAACAAAGAAGGTGAGCAAAGCCCTGCTCACCGCTACTTTTGTTGTTCTTCCTTATAATCGCAATTCACGCACTGCACTTGAACGCCTTTTTTGAGCTTTTTCTCCACAAGCATGTCCTCACATTTCGGACATTTCCGTTCAAGCGGTTTATCCCATGATACGAATTCGCATTCAGGATAGCGGTCACAGCCGTAAAAAATGCGGCGTTTTTTCGATTTGCGCTCGACGATGTTGCCGGTTTTGCATGAAGGGCATTTGACGCCGATCTCTTTTACAATCGGCTTGGTGTTGCGGCAGTCGGGAAAATTGGAGCAGGCCATAAATTTGCCGTAGCGGCCCATTTTATAGACCATCGGATGACCGCACTCTTCACAGTCCACACCCGCATACTCCGGTTCGATTTCCACTTCCTGCATCTCGGCTTCCGCCTTTTCAACGCGTTTTTCAAAGTCCTTGTAAAAGGAATCGATGATCTGCACCCATTGAATGTTTCCGTCTTCAACACCATCGAGCTCTTTCTCCATTTTGGCGGTGAACTCAACGTTAATGATCTCAGGGAAAAACTCCATGATCAAGTCAAGCACGATTTGACCGAGCTCAGTCGGGATAAAGCGTTTGTTATCAAGGGCGACATACCCGCGCTTTTGAATTGTGTCAAGCGTCGGCGCGTATGTGGACGGACGGCCGATTCCCAGCTCTTCAAGCGTTTTGACCAGCCTTGCTTCCGTATAGCGCGGAGGCGGCTGTGTGAAGTGCTGTTCGGGTTCGATATCTTTTGAAAGAACGGTGTCGCCTTCAGCGAGATCCGGAAGCATCTTATTCTTCTCTTCCATCTGATCGTCTTTTCCTTCAACGTACACCTTCATGAAACCTGAAAACTTGACTTTACTGCCGTTCGCCCGAAATGTCAACCCGTTGTTTTCAAGATCGACGCTCATCGTATCGAGTGTCGCCGGAGCCATCTGGCTTGCAACAAAGCGCTCCCAGATCAGCTTGTATAGCCGAAGCTGGTCTCTTCCCAATACCGCCTTCAGATCGGAAGGCTTTCTGAGCACTGAGGTCGGCCTGATCGCTTCGTGGGCATCCTGGGCGTTTTCATTCTTTTTGGCAGGCTTTCGCTTGCTCCCCAAAAATTCTTTTCCGTACTGTTCGCCGATGAATGATGCCGCTTCTTCTTGAGCTGTATTCGAGATGCGGGTTGAATCCGTTCTCATATACGTGATTAACCCGACAGTTCCTTCTTTGCCGAGATCGATTCCTTCATAAAGCTGCTGGGCGATCATCATCGTTTTCTTTGCCCGGAAATTTAATTTACGCGCCGCTTCCTGCTGAAGCGTCGATGTCGTAAACGGGAGCGCAGGGTTCCGCTTCCGTTCTTTTTTCGTGACCTTTTTAACCTCAAATTTGTTCCCTTTGATCTGGGAGAGGATTTGCTTTACATCATCTTCGCTTTTCAGCTGGTGCTTTTCGCCGTTTATTCCGAAGAAGCTCGCTTCAAATGTTTCTTTGCCTTTGAGAAAAGACCCTTCAATGGTCCAATATTCTTCAGGTTTAAAATCGTTGATTTCTTTTTCCCTGTCAATGATAAGGCGGAGCGCAACAGATTGGACACGTCCCGCACTCAATCCTTTTTTTACTTTTTTCCATAAAATCGGGCTGATTTTGTACCCTACAAGGCGGTCCAGAATTCTTCTCGCCTGCTGGGCGTCGACAAGATCCATATTGATCATGCGCGGATGCTTAAATGAATCTTTGATTGCATCTTTTGTAATTTCATTAAATACGACGCGGCAGTCGGAATTCAGGTCCAAATCAAGGCTGTGCGCCAAATGCCACGCGATCGCTTCCCCTTCCCTGTCGGGGTCGGCTGCGAGATAGACTTTTTTCGCCTTTTTGGCGGCCGTTTTTAATTCTTTCAACACGGGGCCTTTCCCGCGGATCGTAATGTATTTTGGTTCAAAGTTCTGCTCGATGTCAACGCCCATCTGGCTTTTCGGCAAGTCTCTGACGTGTCCCATCGAAGCTTTCACTTTATATTTTTTTCCTAAGTATCGCTCAATCGTTTTTGCCTTTGCAGGCGATTCCACGATGACTAAGTATTCGGACATAACATTATCCCCCTCAAGAGGTGTTCTCTCTCTTTTCAATTTAGCCTTTTTATTGTATTCAGCATAATCGTCGTTTATATAAACATTATTTTCACGAAAAGTGTCTGATTTAATCCTTTATATGTTGAACGCCGATTAAAGCGTTTAAACTTGAAATCCTCACTATTATTAAATATTACAATACGGTTTGTCAAACGATAATTCTAAACAGGTTCCGGATATTGAGTGCGTGAAGGCGGCAGTTCGCTCAAAATATCTTCAATATTCAATACGAGTTTCGCCCCTTCCTGGATCAGCCTTGAAGGACCAAAAGAGTTGGCGTCAAAGATCGGGCCCGGCACAGCGAACACCTCCCGCCCCTGCTCTAAGGCTTGATATGCTGTGATGAGCGACCCGCTCTTTTCCTTTCCCTGGACGACAACGATTCCTTCCGTTAATCCGCTGATCAGCCGATTTCGCATCGGAAAGTGCCATTTTTGAGGTTTAACGTCAGGAGGGTGCTCTGATACCAGCAGGTGGTTTTCGGCCATTTGACCGGCGAGCTGGCGGTGTTCACGGGGATATATGCTGTTGAATCCGCCCGCGATGACGCCGATTGTCCTTCCATTTGAACGGATGCTCTCCTGATGGGCGAGACAGTCAATTCCTTTTGCAAGACCGCTGACGATCGTCCAGCTTTTTTTGCAAAGCTCCCTGACAAGGTGAACCGCTGCTCTTTTTCCGTATAATGACGGGCTGCGGGTGCCGACGATTCCGATCAGTCTTTGTTCATGGAGAAGTTTAACGTTTCCTTTTAAAAAAAGGACGGGAGGCGGGTCATGAATGGTTTTCAGGCTGGCTGGATAATCAGGGGAACATATGGCGGTCATGCGGACTCCGGCCGCTTCGTAAGAACGGATGAGCCGTTTAACATTAGACAGTTCTTGTTCCGCCAGTTTTCGTATGGAGCACAAGTCTGATCTTTTTAATGAAAGCTTCGTTAAAAGATGGTTTTTTTCGCCCGTAAGGGACAAGGAAGGATCCTGCTTCCACCACTTGGTCAGCAGAGAAGGGGAGAGTGTGCCGCGAAGGCGGAGCAATATCAAAAGCTCGCTGCTGTCGTTCATTCAAAAACCTCCAAACATTTTTAAAACAAAACAATCTGAAAGTACTAAACGATTTAACCAGTTATGAAAAAGCAGGAATAGACCAATCGGACTATTCCCGCTCATGTTAAGATCAGTGTGTTTTACACGTTTCGTAAAGGCCTTTTTCCTTCAGCACTTTAATCAATGTTTCTCCCATGACAGAAGGCGTTTCAGCCACTTCGATTCCGCAGGCGTTCATCGTTTTGACCTTTTCGTCCGCCGTGCCTTTTCCTCCGGAAATGATGGCGCCGGCATGCCCCATGCGCTTTCCAGGAGGCGCTGTTTTTCCTCCGATGAAACCGACGACAGGTTTGGTCATGTTGGCTTTCACCCATTCGGCCGCTTCCTCTTCAGCTGTTCCGCCGATTTCGCCGATCATGATCACCGCATGTGTATCAGGGTCTTCATTAAATGCCTTCAGCACATCGATGAAGTTTGTCCCGTTGACAGGGTCTCCGCCGATGCCCACTGCAGTCGACTGACCGACTCCTGCTTCTGAAAGCTGATGAACCGCTTCATATGTAAGGGTTCCTGAACGCGACACAACGCCGACATGGCCTTTTTTATGGATATATCCTGGCATGATCCCGATTTTGCACTCCTCAGGTGTAATGACTCCCGGACAGTTCGGACCGATGAGCCTTGTTTTCTTGTCTTCCATATACCTTTTCACTTTTACCATATCCAGCACCGGAATGTGCTCAGTAATACAGATGACAAGATCAAGCTCAGCATCTGTCGCTTCCATAATCGCATCGGCCGCAAAAGCCGCAGGAACGTAAATGACAGACGCATTGGCCCCGGTCTGCTTGACTGCCTCTTCGACCGTGTTGAACACAGGCACCCCTTCGACCTCTGTTCCGCCTTTGCCCGGTGTGACTCCGCCGACAATTTTCGTTCCGTATTCAAGCATCTGCTTTGTGTGAAACAAAGCGGTTGAACCCGTTATCCCCTGAACAATGACTTTTGTGTCTTTATTAATAAATACACTCATTTTGGTCCCCTGCCTTTCTTACTTCACTAAGGATACGATTTTCTGCGCGCCGTCAGCCATTGATTCCGCAGACGTAATATTGAGTCCTGAATCATCGAGGATCTTTTTGCCGAGATCGACATTGGTGCCTTCAAGGCGAACGACAAGCGGCAATGTCAGGCCGACTTGTTTCGTCGCTTCAACAACGCCTTCTGCAATGACGTCGCATTTCATGATGCCGCCGAAAATATTGACAAAGATCCCTTTGACGTTTTGATCAGACAAAATGATCTTGAACGCTTCCGTTACCTTTTCAGCTGTCGCGCCGCCTCCAACATCAAGGAAGTTGGCCGGTTCCCCTCCGTAGTGCTTGATAATGTCCATGGTCGACATCGCAAGCCCCGCTCCGTTGACCATGCAGCCGATGTTTCCATCGAGCGAAATATAGCTTAAATCATACTTGGATGCTTCGATTTCCTTCGGATCTTCTTCATCGAGATCTCTGTACTCCAAGATGTCTTTTTGTCTGTATAGCGCATTGCTGTCAAAGTTCAGCTTGGCGTCAAGGGCCATGACTTTTCCGTCTCCCGTGACGACGAGCGGATTGATTTCAGCAATGGAACAGTCTTTTTCAGTAAACGCCTTGTACAGTCCCATCATAAACTTAACGGCCTGGCCGACAAGCTCTTTCGGGATATTGATGGCGAAGGCGATTTTTCTCGCCTGGTAACCCTGCAGTCCGACAGCCGGATCGATCACTTCTTTGACGATTTTTTCCGGCGTTTTTTCAGCGACTTCTTCAATTTCCGTGCCGCCTTCTTCGGAAGCCATCAGCACGATGCGTGAAGTCGCCCTGTCGAGAACCAGACCGACATAGTATTCTTTTTTGATATCGCAGCCTTCTTCAATAAGTAAGCGTTTTATTTGCTGGCCGTCGGGACCCGTCTGGTGAGTGACAAGCGTCTTCCCCAACAATTCTTCCGCATAGGCTTTGACTTCTTCTTTTGATTTTGCAATTTTAACCCCGCCAGCTTTACCGCGTCCGCCGGCGTGAATTTGAGCTTTCACGACATAAACCGAGCTGGACAGCGCTTCCGCTGCTTTGACCGCTTCATCTGCTGTAAATGCCACTTTACCTTCCGGAACAGCCACTCCGTATTGTCTGAGTACTTCTTTCCCTTGGTACTCATGGATATTCATTTCCCATCCTCCTAACTTATGTAGCAAAAATAAAAATAGACTGCGCTTTCATTTTATATAATCATAGATCGATTGTCTAGGTTTCGATGAGAAATCGTAAAATCCTTCTAAACATTCACACTTTTATTTTATTAAAAATATAAAATTAATAGAGGAAACGGCTTTTTTTCAAAAGTCATTCCCTCTTTTTCATTTTTTCATCAAGCGTATAGACGAATGAAAAGATCTCGGCGACGATTTCGTAGAGCGCTTCAGGAATGTGATCGTCAAGCTCCAAGTGGCGCATTAATTCGACAAGCGTCGCATCTTCCTGAATCGGTACACCGGCTTTTTGCGCCTCTTCAATGATCTTCTCCGCCGTGTATCCCGATCCTTTGGCAACCACCTTCGGCGCCTTATCCTTCATTTCATCGTAGTGAAGCGCAACAGCTCTTCTTAATGGAACAGATTCTTCCTTCATATTTTCACATCCACTGCGCTCTCTATAATTTGTTCAAAACGGGCGTCCAGGAAAGGAGCAAGCTTCATGTTTTCCCGTTTTTTTGCTGTGACGCCTGACAAGCTGTAGCCCAGTTCTTTCAGGTTTTCCTTTAAAGCGGGGACCAGCGGTGCAAGCAAAGGCTCCAAGTCGAGCCCTGTTTCAATTGTAACCGTCATGACGTTTTGCTGGATTAAACAATCGATCACCGTCTCTTCCAAGGCCTCCAACTGAAGGTAAAACATGAGGCGGCACTGGGAAGGGTCGATCTTTCCGTCGTCCTTTTTCTGCCCTTTTAAGAAAACGGTCAAATCCTGGACGCCGTTCTTTGAAAACAAAGGGTACGACAGAAAAAGCTGGCTTTGGGCAGGCTGATCATTCTGCAAAAACAGCTGTCCGTTTAAACGGTGAAAGATCTGGTTCGCTTCCTGTTTTACAGGTGCCGGAAGATCGGAAGCATGCCTCATTTCATTCAGCACGAGCTTTAAAGATTGAAGGCCCTGCTCTTTGAGGACAGCGCCGTTTTCCATCGCTCTCAACAATGAGAGTTCATCTCTGACGCCTAACAGGTCTTTGATCTTGAGGAGAACGGAAAATACATCGGCTTTATTCGTCAATGCAGGCGCTGTTTCTTTCATGATATGCTGCAATAATTCCGTCTCTTTTGGCGTGAATCCGCCCGGAACGGCCGGAGCTTGTCCAAGAGATCCGCGCGATTCAAGCGCTCTGATGACGCCTGCCGCTTCTCTTACAATATCCGTCCCGTTCGTTTCGGCTTGTTCCGCCAATTTAGCGAGCAGGTCTTTAGCTGCCGCGATTTCTGCGATTTGCGGCTTCTGCTGAACAGCTTTTGCTTCTTGTCCTTGGGTGCCGCCGGCGTCAGCTTTTTGCAAAGGATTTCCGACTTCTGACTGAACCTGCGGCTTTAATGGCTGAACGCCCTGCGGTTCTCCTTTTTCGAGCGACCTGACGTGTTCTGCAAGCTTTTGAATCAGCCTTTCGGCATGCACCTCGGTCTCCGCTTGTAAAACAGGCAAAAGCGCCTGCTTCAGCTTTTCCATGCCTGCGGATGGCTGAGTGGCGTTCGTGATCATCTCAAATGTTTTGGCAATCTGCTCGTTCAGCGGTACGGGGTTTTTGACGGCCAAAATCGAATCGAGCACGCCGGGATGGACGGGAAGTTCGCGTTTAAGTGCGAACATGACGGCATCGGCGCCTTTTTGGGCATCAGATTTCGGCAGATTTTCAAGCCACTTGATGGCGGCTCTTAAATCGTTTTCCCTGATCGGCTGCTGCTCCTTCAGCAACGCTCCGACCAGAAAGACAGCTTCCTTCGTCCGCTTCAGAGAAAGCCCGTTCAACAGCTTAAAAGCGGCGTCCTGCACTGTCTTCGGGTTTTTGTCAAACGCTTCAACGACCTGAAGGCGGCCTGTCGCTTCATCAGGCTTCTTTTCATACGAAAACCAGTAATGAGCGCCCGCTTTCAGGGGTGCCTCTAGCTTCCCCTGCCATTTCGTATTGCCGATTTGTATTTCGGCGAACTGCTCGCTGATAAAGCGGAGCACTTTGCCGAGCATCAGCCTTTTCTGATCCGTCTCCGTTCCGTTGATCCGCTGGAGAGAATCCGCTTGTTCAAATTGTTTTCTTAAGCTGTTATGTACATCGTTCAGCATCATCAAAGTCATTCTTCCTCCGGAACGTTATTCATGTGCTTTAACAGGGGCGAACGATCTTCGGTGTATCGGCGACGGGCCGTATTTGGCAAGGGCATGCAGATGCTCCTTTGTTCCGTAGCCTTTATGCTTTTCAAACCCGTAGAGAGGATACTTTTCGGCGTATTCATCCATCAGCCTGTCCCTCGTCACTTTTGCGATGCATGCGCCTGCCGCTATCGATGCGCTTTTGGCATCCCCTTTAATGATCGAGGACTGCTCTGTATCGACTGCAAGCGACATGGCGTCGATCAGAAGATAATCCGGAGCGACGTCCAGCGCTTGGACCGCTTTCAGCATCGCCGCTTTCGAGGCTTCATAAATATTCAGCTCATCGATCTCATCAGCGGCAGCGATTCCGACGCCGACTGCTGCGGCTTCTTCCATAATGTATGAATAATAGTCTTCTCTTTTTTGCTTTGACAGTTTTTTCGAATCTGTCAGCCCTAATATTTCACAGTCTTCTTTGAGGATGACAGCGGCGGCAACAACCGGCCCTGCGAGAGGTCCTCTGCCCGCCTCGTCGATTCCGGCGATATATTGATAGCCCCGCGCTCTCAGCGACCGTTCGAAAGACGTCATCACCTGCCACTCTTCCCGCATGGCCGAAAGCCTTTCATTTTTCTTCAACCAGGCGTGGACAAGCGCTTGGACGCTTTTCCGCCCATCATTTTTGCACTGCTCTATAAAAGGGTCTTTTTCATCACTCACCGATTGAAGATGTTCTTTAATTTCTTTGACGGTTAATGTTTTCACTTTCTCTTCTCCCCTAATGTTCTTATCGGCGCATCTCCTGCAAAAATAAAGGCCCGCTCTTTTAAAAGCGCGCCTTTTTACATATCCTCCGGCTTTTCAAAAGAAAGCGGACCGAACTTTTCGGTGCGGATATCGCGGATGATGACTTCTGTCGTCTTGTCGTAATCGATCTCGCCTCCGGCCATGAGACAGCCGCGTTTTTTTCCGATCTCATCAAAAAGCGCTGCAATCTCTTCTGGAATCTCCTCCAGGTCATAGCGCTTTTTTAAGCGCTCAAGGTAATTCTCTTCCAAAAAGCGCAAACCGTAGACGGCGACATCCTGCAGGTTGATAATCGAATCTTTAATTGCACCTGTTGCCGCAAGCCTCAGCCCGACAAGCTCGTCCTCAAACTTCGGCCATAAAATCCCCGGTGTATCGAGAAGCTCGAGCTCTTTTCCGACCTTCACCCACTGCTGCGCCGTTGTGATCCCGGGTCTGTCGCCCGTTTTGGCGATGTTTTTTTTCGCCAGCCGGTTAATTAAAGTCGATTTGCCGACGTTCGGAATGCCGACGATCAACGCTCTGATCGCGCGCGGCTTTACACCTTTTGCTTTCATTTTATCAAACTTTTCTTTCAGCAGCTCTTTTGAAGCGGGAAGAATGTGATTGAGCCCCTGTCCGTTGACCGAGTTGATGGCGAGGGAAGGAATTCCGTCTTTTTCAAAGTGCTGTTTCCAAGCTTTTGTCACGGAGGCGTCCGCTTTATCCGCTTTGTTGAGCAGCATGATTCTCGGTTTGTTTTTTAAAATCTCTTCAATCATCGGGTTTCTTGAAGACATTGGAATTCTGGCGTCGACCAGTTCGTATACAATGTCGATCAGCTTGAGTTTCTCCGTTACTTCCCGCCTCGCTTTGGCCATATGCCCTGGGAACCATTGGATCACCATTTGTCTGACACCTACTTTCTGTTATTGCTATTCTTTTAATGGTGCGGTGCATTTATACTTGTTTGACAAAAAAAGAGCTTGTTATGGTTAACAAGCTCTTTTCGTTCGTTATCTTTATCGTCTGATTTCTTTAATACGAGCCGCTTTTCCACGAAGTTCGCGCAGGTAATAAAGTTTCGCACGGCGTACTTTACCATGACGGACAACTTCGATTTTCGCGATTTTCGGTGTGTGCAATGGGAATGTACGCTCAACTCCGACACCGTAAGAAATCTTACGAACTGTGAAAGTTTCGCTGATTCCGCCACCACGACGCTTAATCACGACACCTTCAAAAACCTGGATACGCTCACGGTTACCCTCGACAACTTTCACGTGTACACGTAAAGTATCACCAGGACGGAACGCAGGCAAATCAGTGCGCAATTGTTCTTTTGTGATTTCTTCAATCAATTTTTGCATCGTCTTCAACTCCTTCCAACAGATGCTCTTGCGCGAGTTAACCGGCACAGCGGAACATCGTTTTCAAACTTAAACGAGCGTTCCCGTTCAAGTCACAAGTAGTATCATACCACACCTTTTTCCCTGGTGCAATAGAATCTACCGGTTTTTCCATTCAGAAATCCATTTTCGCTCTTCTTCAGATAAAGGATAGTTTTCCAGAAGGTCGGGACGCCTTAAAAAAGTGCGCCTGAGAGACTCCTTCCGCCGCCATTCTTTGATTTTTGCATGGTTCCCGCTTGTCAGAACGTCCGGCACCTTCAGACCTTTATAATCTGCCGGCCGCGTGTAATGGGGGTGTTCAAGAAGCCCCGTGCTGAAAGAGTCTTCAAGATGCGATTCTTCCTTGCCGAGCACGCCCGGCAAAAGCCGCACAACGCTGTCTGCGATCATCATCGCCGGCAGCTCTCCCCCTGTTAAAACGAAATCTCCGATCGAAATCTCGTCTGTAGACAGGTGCTCTCTGATCCGCTCATCATACCCTTCATAATGCCCGCAAATGAACATTAAATGCTCTTCCTGCGCCAGTTCTTCGGCCTTCTGTTGGGTATAGCGTTCCCCTTGGGGGCAGACGAGGATGATTTTCGGAGACCCTTCGGCTTCAGCCGTCAGCTTTTCGACCGCATCAAAGACAGGCTGCGGTTTCAGCACCATTCCTGCTCCCCCGCCGTATGGATAATCGTCAACGGTTTGATGCTTGTTGTCGGAAAAGGCCCGAAAGTTCACCACGCGAAAGCGGACAGCGTCCTTATCCTGGGCTTTTTGCAGGATCGACGAGCCGAGCACGCCTTCAAACATTTCCGGAAAAAGCGTTAAAAAATCGATTTTCATTCGTCAAGTAACCCTTCCATGATATGAATCTTGATCGTTTGATCCGCCACGTTAATCTCTTTGACAACGGCGTCGATATAAGGGATGAGCGCGTCTTTCTTTCCCGGTCTGGCCACGACCCAGACATCGTTGGCGCCCGGCGTTAAAATTTCTTTGACCTTGCCGATTAAATCCCCGTCTTCCGAGAAAACATCGCAGCCGATGATTTCGTGAAAGTAGTACTCGTCTTCCGCCAACTGGCTTAATTGGTCTTCGGGAACTTTAATCAAGGCATTCTTTAATTTTTCGGCTTCGGTGAGCGTTTCAACCTCTTTAAACTGCAAAAGGTGGAACTGTTTATGAAGCCTGTGGGCGCTGACGGTCACCTGGACAGGCTCGTCTGTTCCTTCACGGAACAAGTAGAGCGCGTTTCCGGGCTTGTACCGTTCCTCAGGAAAATCGGTTCTTGAAATGACGCGGACTTCGCCTTTTACCCCATGAGTATTAACAATTTTCCCTACATTAAACCATTGTTTCAGCATTTCTTCACCTCGGACGAATTTCAATGACGATCCCGTCTTTAATCACGATTGTTTTTCCCGTCGTCATATCATGCCAATTATCCCCGACTTCAATGTCCATTAAAGCGTCGATTTCTTTTTCCTTTACTTCGCTGCCAAGCGGCAGTGTGTGGATTTGATTGATTTGAAAAACGATCATTTTAATCTTGTCCTGTCGTTTTTCAATTTCCTTTTTAAATGATTCAGTCGCTGCCGGATTGTGGTGTTCCTTTTCGTGTTTCCTGAGCTGAAAATAGAGCTGGTTGCATTCGCGC
Source organism: Bacillus sp. B19-2 (assembly GCF_022832475.1). Taxonomy (NCBI): domain Bacteria; kingdom Bacillati; phylum Bacillota; class Bacilli; order Caryophanales; family Bacillaceae; genus Bacillus; species Bacillus sp. B19-2. The sequence continues at coordinate 786,902 of NZ_JALHKQ010000001.1, read as the reverse complement.
TCCAGGATTTCCTTTCGTTCTTCAAAAGAAGCCAGCAGCTTTTTTTTGCTGTTTTCAGTCAAAACCTGCATAACGGTAACACGTTGGATAATTTGCATGGCATCATCACCTACTGTCCCGTGATTTTTCCTTTCCCTGAAATCCGGCAGCCTGGCATAAGCTGACAATCGGAATCGTTCATCTGTTTCAATTTTTCTTACATGTTAAAAAAGGGGGAGGTTTTCACCCTCTCCCCTTAGTCTGCGATCTCAAGTTGAACTTTCTTAGAAGACTGTGCGCCTGCCGCAAATACGACAGAGCGTATCGCCCTTGCAGTGCGCCCTTTTTTGCCGATGATCTTGCCGGTATCCTCTCTGTTGACAGACAAGCGGAACATCGTCCGCTCTGGATTTTCCTCTCTGAAAACCTGAACGTCATCCGGATGATCCACAAGCGGTTTGACCAGTGATACAATCAGCTCTTCCAAGTGCAGATCACTCATTATTTGCTTTGTTTAGCGTTGTGGAATTTTTCCATAATGCCTTCTTTAGAGAACAGGTTGCGAACCGTGTCAGACGGTTTAGCTCCTGTTTGAAGCCATTTAAGCGCAAGCTCTTCGTCGATTTTGACTTCCGCTGGTTTTGCAACCGGGTTGTAAGTTCCGACTGTTTCGATGAAACGGCCGTCACGCGGCGAACGAGAATCTGCTACAACAATACGATAGAAAGGAGATTTTTTTGCTCCCATACGTTTTAAACGAATTTTTACTGCCATTTTACTAGCACCTCCGAAAATATTTCAACAAGATAGTATATTAACAATGATAAAAGTGTTTGTAAAGTGTTTTTTCTTAACAACGTTTTTATCATCTGAAAACAGGTTTACATGAAGGGGAGTTTAAACCCTTTTTTCTTGCCTTTTGTCATGTTTGTCATCTGTTTCATCATTTTTTTCATTTCTTCAAATTGCTTTAAAAGACGGTTGACTTCCTGTACGGATGTCCCGCTTCCTTTCGCAATCCGTTTGCGCCTGCTTGCATTGATGATCTCAGGCTGCTCTTTTTCCTTCCCGGTCATCGACTTGATGATGGCTTCGATATGGCTGAGCTGTTTTTCATCAACCTTAACGTTTTTTAAGCCTTTCATTTTGCCTGCGCCGGGCATCATTTGAATCAGATCTTCAAGCGGCCCCATATTGCGGACCTGTCCGAGCTGTTCCAAAAAGTCGTCGAGCGTAAAGCTCATATTTTTCATTTTTTGCTCGAGTTCTTTCGCCTTTTCTTCGTCTACGTTGGCCTGGGCTTTCTCGATAAGGGTGAGCACATCGCCCATTCCGAGAATCCGCGAAGCCATCCGTTCGGGATGAAACGGCTCCAGCGCATCAAGCTTTTCGCCCATCCCGGCAAATTTGATCGGCGTGTTTGTCACGGCGCGGATCGACAAGGCCGCCCCGCCTCTTGTATCACCGTCAAGCTTCGTCAGAATGACACCCGTCACACCGAGCTGTTCGTTGAAGCTTTTGGCAACATTGACCGCGTCTTGACCCGTCATGGAATCAACGACAAGGAAAATCTCTTCCGGCTGAGCTGTTTCTTTTACCTGCTCAAGCTCATCCATCAGGTCTTCATCAATGTGAAGACGCCCCGCCGTATCGATGAGAACGTAGTCATGATGATCTTCTTTCGCCTTTTCGATCGCCTGCTTGGCAATCTCCACCGGACTGACCTTGTCACCCAGCGAAAATACCGGCATATCGAGCTGCTTGCCGAGCGTTTCCAGCTGTTTGATCGCCGCCGGGCGGTAGATGTCTGCTGCCACGAGCAGCGGATTGCGGTTATGTTTTTTGCGAAGCAGGTTGGCAAGCTTTCCGGTCGACGTCGTTTTACCGGCCCCTTGCAGACCGACCATCATGATGACGGTCGGCGGACGCTTTGCAGTGGCAATCTTGCTTTCCTCGCCGCCCATCAGCTCCGTCAGTTCTTCTTTGACAACTTTAATGACCTGCTGTCCGGGCGTCAGGCTTTTCATGACGTCTTGTCCGACAGCTCGTTCGCTTACCTTTTTCACAAAATCTTTCACGACTTTAAAATTGACGTCCGCTTCAAGGAGCGCTAAACGGACTTCGCGCATCATGTCTTTGACGTCTTGCTCCGTTACTTTTCCTTTTCCGCGGATTTTTGAGATCGTTTGCTGCAGTCGGTCGGCTAATCCTTCGAATGCCATATTAAGTGCCGCCTCCTAATCTAATTTCTCAAGCGCGTCGATCAGGGATTCCGCTTCGGGCTGACCGGCAGTCAGCTTTCTCAGCTCTTCAAAAATCTTCTTGCGCTCTTGAAATTTTTTAAACAAAAGTAGCTTTTCTTCATATTGCTCAAGCATGGCTTCGGTCCGTTTGATATTGTCATAGACCGCCTGCCTTGAGACATGATATTCTTCAGCTATTTCGCCAAGGGAGAAATCGTCTAAGTAGTAAAGCGACATGTAGCTTTTTTGTTTTGATGTCAACAACGACTGATAGAAATCGAATAAGTAATTCATTCTCGTTGTTTTTTCAAGCGTCATGAGACTCTCCCCTTTGTTAAGTCAAATCCCTTTACGATACATTAGTTTACGCTGAAATATTTGATCTGTCAAGTTTTTATCTTGTCATACATAACGGCGAAAAAGAAAACCCCGGTGAAGGGGTTTTCCGCGCCTACTCTTCTTTCTCGATCAGATCGGAAAACAGGCCGTATACATATGACTCTGCTTCAAACGGCTGCAGGTCATCCATTTTTTCTCCCAGCCCGACAAACTTGACCGGAATCTGGAGCTCGTGGCGGATGGCGAGGACGATGCCGCCTTTTGCCGTTCCGTCGAGCTTCGTCAGCACGATGCCGGAGACGTCAGTCGCTTTGGAAAATTCGCGCGCCTGAGTCATCGCGTTCTGTCCTGTCGTCGCATCCAGTACAAGCAGCACTTCATGAGGTGCATCAGGCACTTCGCGCTGAATCACGCGCTTTACCTTTTCGAGTTCTTTCATTAAGTTCACTTTGTTTTGGAGACGGCCTGCCGTGTCGCAAAGCAGGACATCGGCGCCGCGCGCTTTCGCGGCTTGAACGGCGTCATAGATAACGGCCGCAGGATCCGAGCCTTCCGCCTGTTTAACGACATGCGCGCCGACGCGCTCTCCCCACACTTCAAGCTGATCGATCGCGCCGGCTCTGAATGTATCTCCGGCAGCAAGGACGACATTTTTGCCTTCTTTGATGAATTGATGGGCAAGCTTGCCGATCGTCGTCGTTTTGCCGACGCCATTGACGCCGACGAATAAAATGATGTTCAAGCGGCCGTCTTCGACGCGGAGCTCTGCTGCTTCCTGCTCCCCGCCTTCATAGATTTCGACGAGCTTTTCAGAAATGACGGACTGAACCTCTTTCGGGTCCTGAATATTTCTTCGTTTGACCTCGCTTTTCAGTTCGTCAATCAGCTCCATCACCGTTGCAACGCCGACATCAGCACTGATCAGAACCTCTTCAAGCTCTTCAAAAAAATCCTCGTCCACTTTCCGGTAGCGGGAGACAAGCTCATTGACCCGCTCCTGAAACGTATTTCTCGTTTTCGCCAGGCCTTCTTTAAATTTGCCTGAAACCGAATCGGTCTGCTGTGTGATTTTTTCTTTCAGTTTTTTAAAAAAGCTCATGTCCTGTAACCTCGCTTTATTGAACTAGTTCTTTTGTTTCTTCAAGCTTGACTGAGACCAGCTTGGAAACGCCTGATTCCTGCATCGTCACGCCGTAAAGAACATCGGCTTCTTCCATCGTTCCTTTCCGGTGGGTGATGACGATAAACTGGGTTTCATGGCTGTATTTTTTCAAGTATTGGGCAAAGCGGAACACGTTCGCTTCGTCAAGCGCCGCCTCGACTTCATCCAGCATACAGAACGGAACCGGTCTGACTTTGAGGATCGAAAACAGGAGCGCGATCGCCGTCAAGGCCCGTTCCCCGCCGGAAAGCAGGCTCAGGTTCTGCAGCTTTTTGCCCGGAGGCTGAGCGATAATATCGACGCCCGATTGGAGCAGGTCATTCGGATCTGTCAGTTTGAGTTCGGCTCTTCCGCCGCCGAACAGCGCCCGGAAGACGTCTTCGAAATGAGAACTGATCTGCGCAAATGTTTCCGCAAAACGCTTCGTCATTTCCTCATCCATTTCCTCGATAACCTTAAAGAGCGTATTTTTCGCTTCGAGCAGATCGTCTTTCTGCTCCGAGAGGAAGAGGTAGCGTTCATTGACCCTTTCGAATTCCTCAATGCTGCCGAGGTTCACCGTTCCCAGCTCTTCGATTGCAAGCTTGATCAGCTTGACGCGCTTCCTCGCTTCTTCAGGGGAAAGCTCCAAAGGATATTTTTCCTTCGCCCCTTCAAATGAAAGTCCATACTCTTCCCGCAGGAAAGAGAGCAGGTTGTCGAGTTCGACTTCCATACGGCCGAGCTTGACTTCTTCGTCTTTTAAGAGGCCTGCCATCTGCTTATACTGGCGCTTCATTTCTTTCAGTTCCAGCTCTTCGGTTTCAAGGCCTTTTTGCAGTTTCATCCGCTGCTCTCTTCTTGATGCGATCAGCTCTGCGGTTTTATTTTTGTCGTTCAGCTTCTTTTTCGCAGCTTCTTCAAGTTTTTCCTCGCCGGAAGTATTGGAGGACATTTCTGTCGTCAAGAAAGAGAGATCCTCTTCGGCAATCTTGAGCGCTTCTGCATTCTCGGCATACTCTTCTTCAAGCCTTGCAAGCTTTTCCCGTTCATTCGCACACGACTGTTCGGTTTTCGCCAACACCACTTTCAAATCGGTCAGCTCGCTTTGCAGCGCTTCTTTCGTCGAGGTCTGCGTCTGTTTCCGCTCCGTCATGGCTTCAATTTCGGAATCGAGGCGCTTCAGCTCGCCGGCGATCGATGTGAGCTTTTCTTCAAGCTCTTTTTTACGCCGTTTCTTGTCTTCGTCCCCTTCGAACAGAGCCGATTTTTCCTGGTCGTAGAGCTCCAAATGGCTGTTGACGTTTTTCTCGGCGATTTCGAGTTCGTACAGACGCCCTTTGATTTCCTGCTGCTCGGTTCTTAAGCCTTCCCCGTCCTCGCGGAGTGACTGAAGTTTGGCATCAAGCTCTTGCATCGTCTGCTTCAGGGCTTTCACTTCTTTTTCGAGCAATTCGGTTTTCTCTTCCATCTCGGCGAGACGTTTTGTCTGGGCTTCCAGCTCCCTGTTACGTCCCAGAAGCGAGCTGCTTTTTTTCTTAACGGCTCCTCCCGTCATTGAACCGCCCGGATTGACGACATCCCCTTCAAGGGTGACGATCCGGTATCTGTGGCCGAGCCGTTTGGCAAGATCGTTGGCGCCTTTTAAATGCTCGGTGATCAGCACGGTGCCAAGCAGATTTTGCACGACGGTCCGGTAGGCCGGATCAAACGAAACAAGCTCGCTGGCGATGCCGATGAACGACGGATTTTCTTTCGCCGCTTCGATGTCTCGCGACTGGATGCGGCGCTCTTTGATGACGGACAGCGGGAGAAAGGTCGCCCTTCCGAACGAATGCTTTTTCAAATATTGAATCGCCCGTCTGGCGGCGTCTTCATCGTCTGTGACAACATGTTGGGCCGTTGCGCCGAGCGCGATTTCGATCGCTGTTTCATACCGCTCGTCCGTCTTTAACAGCTCTGCAATCGCGCCGCGAATTCCCGGAAGCTCGCCCTTGGCCTTTAATACTTCTTTGACGCCTTGATAAAACCCTGAGAAGTCCTCCTGCATCGCTTCAAGCATTTCCTTTTTGGAGCGCGCCTGCTGAACGTATTGATAAGCCTGGTAAAGGGCGGATTCCTTTTTCTCGTACTGGCTTTTTTTCTGTTCATAGCTTTTTTGCGCGTCCCTGAATGCTTGAATCTGGCTGTGAAGGCGCTCGTCGACGAGGCTGAATTCGTGTTCGGTTTTCATCTTTCGGTCGGCGATTTCCTTCCGCTCGCTTAAATATTTTTCATTGTTTTGCGCGAGCCGTTTTTGCTGCGCCGCGGATTGGGACATTTGGTCTTCAAGAAATTGAAGCTCGTTCCGGACGGATGCCTGTTCGTTCAAGAGCTCGAAATAATCGCTTTTCAGCTGTTCGATTTCTTCTTCTACATTTTCGCTGTATCCGGAGAGAGCCTGATTCTTTTCTTTCACCTTTCGGGCAAGCTCTTTTGCTTCGGCCTCGAGCTTTTCAAACACAAGCTTCTGCGCGGCGATTTTCTCTTTCAGGCTGCGCTCTTTTTCACTGCGCTGGACGAGCGCTTCTTCAAGCTGAGCTCTGTTTTGCGTCGCGTTTTTTTTGCGTTCCTTCAGCACTTCTTTCCGGCCTTCAAGCTTCTCCAGTTCCTCGCTAGTCAAAAGCAGCACTTGCTGAAGTTCATCGACAGATTCGTCGAGCGCTTGAATTTTGTCTCTTGCCTCTTCGATTTTGGCTTCCTTTGCCTGGATGGCCGCAGACGAGGACATTTCTTCGTCTTTCGCCTTTTCGACTTTTTGCTGAAGGGCTTCCCATTTTCCGTGAAGCTCTTCGATATCATACGCCGTTAACGCGATTTCGATTTTTTCAAGCTCATCCTTTTTTTCAAGGTAGTCTTTGGCGATCGAAGCCTGCACTTTCAGCGGCTCCACCTGCCCCTCGAGCTCATGGAGGATGTCTTCGACCCGGTTCAAGTTGTCCTGTGTCTCAAACAGCTTGTTTTCGGCTTTTTTCTTTCTCGTTTTGTATTTTAATACGCCGGCCGCTTCTTCGAAGATGCTTCTCCGCTCTTCAGCCTTGCTGCTTAAAATCTCTTCGACTTTGCCTTGGCTGATGATGGAAAACGCTTCTTTTCCAAGCCCCGAATCCATAAAAAGATCGATGATATCTTTCAGGCGGCACGGCTGGTTGTTGATGAGAAATTCGCTTTCCCCCGATCTGTAGACTCTTCTCGTCACACTGACTTCGTGAAAATCGATCGGCAAAAAGCGGTCGTCATTGTCAAGCGTCAGCGTCACTTCGGCAAGATTCAGCTTTTTCCGCGAATCGCTGCCGGCAAAAATGATGTCTTCCATTTTGCCGCCTCTGAGCGATTTGGCGGACTGTTCACCGAGCACCCAGCGGATCGCGTCGGTAATGTTGCTTTTTCCGCTGCCGTTCGGGCCGACGACAGCTGTCACGCCTTTTACAAAATCTACAGAAATTCGTTCTGCAAACGATTTAAATCCTATCACGTCTAAACGTTTGAGGAACATGGTGATCCTCCTTATGTATTAAAGTATTACAATTCTATCATAACCCCATCGAAAAGGCTTAAAATACATTGAAATCCCCCTGAGTTTTGCAAGGGGGATTTATTGTTTCATATGGTGTTTTTGCAGCTTCGCAAGCGCTTCTTGAGCGGCATGCTGTTCTGCTTCTTTTTTGGAACGGCCGCTTCCCACCCCAAGTACTTCTCCTTTTAGCGATACGTTTGCTTCAAATTCGCGGTTGTGCGCCGGTCCTTTTTCCTGAAGGATTTTATACTCCAGAATACCTCGTCCGTCGCGCTGTACAAATTCCTGCAGCTGGCTTTTAAAATCCATCACATGAGAAAAAGCACCATCGTCGATTTTAGGGAAAACGTACGCTTTCAGAAAGGCCACGACAGCTTCGAGCCCCTGATCCAGATAGAGCGCACCGATAAAAGCTTCAAACACATCGGCTAAAAGCGCCGGACGCTTTCTTCCTCCAGTCATTTCCTCTCCTTTTCCCAATAGAACAAGCTCTCCGAAAGAAAGCTCGTGGGCCAGGGAAACCAAAGAAGGCTCACATACGATCGCCGCTCTCAATTTCGTCAAATCACCCTCGCTCATCGCCGGGTATTTGGCGTATAAAAATTGAGAAATCGTCAGTTCCAAAACGGCGTCTCCTAAAAATTCAAGCCTCTCATTATCTTCATATGGCTTCTTTCGATGCTCATTCACATAAGATGAATGTGTAAATGCTTGATATAAAAGCTTCTCGTTTTGAAATTGAACCGAAATCCGTTCCTGAAACTTTTTAAACTGCTCCGCTTTCTTTTGAAACATTTTTTTGTCTCTGAAATGTGAATGTTTTGACATAGCAACCTCCATATGGGCACATCAAGTTCACCTCACCTCCTATGAAAAGGCAGGGTCGTGTATCATCGGCAAAACATTAAAATTAAAGCCGCATTTATAAAGGGATAAAGCCCCGTCTTTAAACGGGACTTTAAATGAGCTTACTGCTTACTATTTATGTAGTTCACAGCGTCACCGACTGTTGCAATCTTTTCAGCATCTTCGTCAGAAATCTCCATATCAAACTCGTCTTCAAGTTCCATGACAAGCTCAACTACATCAAGGGAATCAGCGCCTAAATCCTCTTTAAAAGAAGCTTCAAGAGTGACGTCGGCTTCATCCACGCCAAGGCGGTCTACGATGATTTTTGTTACACGCTCTAATGCGTCTGCCATAGCTATTCACCTCCCCTCAAGTATTATAGTTGATTCGTTTTTAAAAAACCAGAGATAATTCAATTTTTGATTTCGTTTAAACCATAGCCATTCCGCCGTTGATGTTGAGCGTCTGGCCGGTCATGTAGCTCGCATGGTCAGATGCGAGGAAAACAACGGCGCTGCTGATGTCAGACGGATCGCCGAACCGTGCAAGCGGAATCTGCTTCAGCATTTCGTCTTGAATGTCTGTTGTCAGCTTGTCCGTCATTTCCGTCGAAATAAACCCCGGTGCGATTGCATTAACGGTGATGTTTCTAGACGCAAGCTCTTTCGCCAGCGTTTTCGTCAAGCCGATCACGCCTGATTTAGCCGCGACATAGTTGGCCTGCCCGGCGTTACCGACGACGCCTACAACCGAGGTGATGTTGATGATCCGGCCGCTTCTTTGTTTCATCATCTGTCTTGTCACGGCTTTTGAACAATTGAACACACCTTTTAAGTTTATGTTAATGACGTCGTCCCATTCATCTTCTTTCATTCTCATGAACAGATTGTCTTTTGTAATGCCCGCATTGTTGACAAGGATGTCAAGCGAGCCGAAGCGTCCGACCGCTTCCTTTATCATGGCCTGAACCTCATCCGCATTTGAAACGTCCGCTTTAAAGGCAAACGCATCACGGCCGAGCGCTTTGATTTCGTCTACAACTTCGTTCGCTTTCGCTTCATTTCCCGCGTAGTTGACGACGACATTCGCTCCGTTTTTCGCCAGGTCCAGGGCGATCGCGCGGCCGATCCCTCTTGAGGCTCCTGTCACAACGGCTGTTTTATTTTCCAGCATTTTCGTTTTCCTCCTTCAACGTTTGAACGGCAAGTTCAATTGTGTTCGGGTCTGACACGGCAATCGTTTTGACTCTGCGGTTCACTTTCTTTACAAGCCCTGACAAAACCTTTCCGGGACCGATTTCGATGAACGTCGTCACGCCTTCGTCAATCAGGCGGCTGATTGTTTCTTCAAATCGCACAGGGGAATACAGCTGTTCAATCAGTTTATTCTTAATGTCGTCTTTATCCGTTACAAAGTCGGCTGTTACGTTGGAGACGACCGGAATGGCTGCATCTTTGATCTTGCACGCATCAAGAACTTCACGAAGCTTATCAGCTGCAGGCTTCATCAGGTCGGAATGGAACGGCCCGCTGACTTCGAGAGGGATCGCGCGTTTTGCGCCCTTTTCTTTGGCAAGCTCTGAAGCAAGCTCAACGCCTTTAGCTGTTCCCGAGATGACGATCTGCCCGGGGCAGTTCAAATTAGCGAGCTGAACAAGATTTCCTTCTTCAGAAACTTTGTCCGTCACTTCTTTCAGCGCCTGGCTGTCCATCCCGAGAATGGCGGCCATCGCGCCTTCACCTGCCGGCACAGCTTCATTCATAAATTCGCCGCGCTTTCTGACGGCATAAACCGCGTCTTTAAACGACAAGGCGCCGGCAGCTACCAATGCACTGTACTCGCCGAGGCTGTGCCCTGCCGCATAGTCGGCTTTAATGCCGCATTCCTTCAGTTTTTGAAGCGCTGCTGTGCTCGCCGTTAAAAGGCTTGGCTGCGCGTTGTATGTAAGCGTCAGTTCCTTTGCATCCCCTTCAAACATGAGGGTGCTCAGTTTTGTTTCAAGCGTTTGATCCGCTTCTTCAAATATCTTCTTTGCATTCGGTTCTTTTTTATACAATTCGTGTCCCATGCCGATATGCTGCGAACCTTGGCCTGGGAATAGAAAAGCAATCTTGCCCATATGTTAAAACCTCCAGACTATTCATCTGCTTTTTGTTGAATTTTTTCTTCGATAAATGCCGCGACATTTTGGCTGACCATCTCTCTGGCCTGGCGGATCGCGTGATAAACGGCGCGTCCGTCAGATGATCCGTGCGCTTTGATGACGGGCGCCTTTAAGCCGAACAATCCGGCTCCGCCGTATTCAGAGTAATCCATTTTCGTTTTCATTTCTTTCAGCTTCGGCTTCAGCGCAGAGGCGGCGAGCTTCGCCGTGAAGCTCGAAGTCAGCGTCGTTCTCAGCATTTTAAAAATGGACAGCGCCGCACCCTCGACCGTTTTCAAGGCAATGTTACCGGTAAAGCCGTCTGTCACGATGACATCAGCGACTCCCTCCAGCATGTCGCGCGCTTCCACGTTGCCGATGAAGTTCAAATCGGTTTCCTTTAATTTTTGAAAGGTCTGCTTGGCAAGCTCATTTCCTTTTTTGTCTTCGGTTCCGACGTTTAAAAGTCCGATGCGCGGATTTTTGACGCCCAGCACCTGTTCTCCGTAAACAGATCCCATAATGGCGTATTGAACGAGATGTTCGGGCTTGGCGTCCACATTCGCTCCGACATCAAGAAGGAGAAAGCCGTCTCCGGAGACAGTCGGCAATGTCGGCGCCAACGCAGGCCTTTCAATCCCTTCAATCCGGCCGACGATAAAGAGCCCGGCCGTCATAAGCGCTCCGGTGTTTCCGGCGGAAATGCAGGCATCCGCCCTGCCTTCGGCGACTTCCCCGGCCATCAGAACCATCGATGAATTCTTCTTTCTTCTGACGGCTCTGACTGGTTCGTCTGTCGCCTCGATGACTTCTTCCGCATGTTTAACAGTGATCCGCCCGTGTTCCGTTAAATGGGCGGCTATTTTTTCCCGGTCGCCGATCAGCGTGATCTCGAGGTCTTCGAAATCTTCGACCGCTTTCATCACGCCTTCAATAACCGCTTTGGGAGCATTGTCCCCTCCCATGGCATCTACAGCAATTTTCATGACTTACGCGCCACCTTCTATGATTGTTTTGAACGATACATGACAAATTCGCCTGAAAACACAGGCTCTTCGGCAACATAGCTGTTCACTTCAACAACCGTTCTGCCTTTATCTTTATCAAGCTTTACGACTTTCGCTTTTGCAACGACCCGTTCGCCTTGCTTGACCTGCCTGGTAAAGCGGATGTCCGCTTTGGCCGTCAATGCGAGCTCATCGTCGATAAGGGCGACTGCGAGCGAGTTGGCCTGGGCAAACAAATGGTGCCCCCTGGCGATTTGATTTCGGCTGAACACATGCTCCGTTCTGATCTCCAGAATGGAAATCGCGTGCTCATCCAGCTCCAAATCAATGATCTCGCCAATGACCTCGTCGAGCGGGAGAGACTTGACTTCATCTTCAAGAGATTTCTCGGCAACACTTTTGATTCTTTCTCTCAGTTCAGGTATGGAAAGTTCCAAACGGTCCAAGCGAATCGTCTGAATGCTGACGTTAAATTTCTCCGCTAACTCCTCGTCCGTAATAAACGGGGTCGTACGAATCGTCTGCTGCAGCAATTCTTGGCGTTCTCTCTTACTTTTTCTCATGTTTTTAAACACCATCCGCGCAATTATGACTAGGTACTAATAGTAGTATATAATTTCATAGATTGGAATGCAATCTTTCTTTACCCGCCGACGATAAAATTTCACAGGATTCCAGGTCAGCTCAGCTTTTCTCCGTCCATCACCCCGCTGTTGTGCAAGTGTTCCCGCAGGCTTTCATATTCGGCATCCGTCCAGAACGCCTTTGAAGAGACAAGTTCTGCAGCGTCTCTTCTTGCCGTTTCCAGCGCGCGGTAGTCGTGAACCATGTCAGCGACTTTAAACTCCGGCATCCCGCTCTGTTTTTTGCCGAAGAAGTCCCCGGGTCCTCTCAGTTCAAGGTCCTTTTCAGAAAGCTCAAAGCCGTCGGTCGTCTCAGACATGATGCTCATGCGCTCTTTGCCTGTTTCTGATTTCGGGTCTGCCATCAAGATGCAATACGACTGGTGGTCGCCCCGCCCGACCCGGCCTCGAAGCTGGTGGAGCTGGGAAAGGCCGAACCGGTCGGCATCATAGATCAGCATGACCGTTGCATTCGGAACGTTTACCCCGACTTCAACGACGGTTGTGGAAACGAGAATCTGGCATTCGTTTTTGCTGAACTGCCTCATCACCTGTTCTTTCTCGTCATTTGACAGCTTTCCGTGCATAAGGCCGATCTGCCACCTTCCTCTGAAAGCATGGGTCAGCATGCTGTGCACATCGATCGCGTTTTGAACGTCAAGCTTGTCCGATTCTTCAATCAAGGGACAAATCACATATGCCTGTCTGCCTTTTTTCAGTTCTTTTTCGATAAACGCGAGAATTCGTTCGAGCATGTCATGCTTCACCCAATAAGTCTCGATCCGCTTTCGCCCAGCCGGCATTTCATCGATGACGGACACATCCATTTCCCCGAAAACCGTGATCGCCAGTGTTCTCGGAATCGGCGTCGCCGTCATAAACAAGACATCGGGATCTTTCCCTTTGCTTCTCAGTTTTTTTCTTTGCTCGACGCCGAAGCGGTGCTGTTCATCGGTGATCACGAGTCCGAGCTGTTTAAAATGGACATCGTCCTGAATAAGGGCGTGCGTCCCCACCAAAATATCAATTTCTCCTTCTTTTAATCTTTCTAAAAGCTCTCTTCTCCTTTTCCCTTTCACAGAGCTTGTTAAAAGCGCAACATTGACATCGTGCTGCTCAAAGAGGGATACCAATGAATCGGCGTGCTGTTCCGCCAGTATTTCGGTCGGCACCATCATCGCTCCCTGGAATCCTGAAAGCAGCGAGGCGTATAAAGCAATCGCGGCGACGGCCGTTTTGCCTGATCCGACGTCTCCTTGCAAAAGCCGATTCATTTTATACCCTGAAACCATGTCCTTTAATATGTCGTCGAGCGCTTTCGCCTGCGCGTTTGTCAAAGGAAACGGGAGGCTTTTGACAAACGAATTGACGTCTTCCGGCTGAAAGGTGTGGCTGATTCCGTCGGACGCTTCCCGCTCGAACTTCCGCAAAGCCTGCATTTTCAGCTGAAACAGTAAAAATTCTTCATATACAAAGCGGCGCCGCGCATGTTTTAAAGCTTCCCTCGACTCGGGCTTGTGCATCGCCTTTACCGCCTCCTGATAAGACAGAAGTTTATAGGCGGTCCGAAGCTTTTCCGGAAGGGGGTCTTCGGCAGACGGCAAATGGCTGCGGACGGCTTCCTGAATCAATTTTCTCATCGTCTTTACGGTGATGTTTTCTTTGACGGAGTAAACGGGTTCAATCGACTGGTCACCTTGGTGCGGCCCGTTTTTCAACTCCTGCACCATCACGGATTGTCTGTGCTTGTCCCATTTTCCGGTTACGGTAACGATCGAACCGATTGCAAGCTTTTTTTTCAAATAAGGCCTGTTAAAACAAACCGCTGTAATCAAATAGTTTCCGACCAATAGCCGGAACGTGAGGCGGCTCCGCTTTTTCCCGTAATAGGCAAGAGAAGGCTCGCTGTGAACCTTCCCTTCCACCGTCACTCGTTCGTCGTGTGCCACTTCTTCCAAATCGCGCAATTCATAATCGTCATATCGGTACGGGAAGTAGTTTAAAAGATCGAGAACCGTATAGATTCCGAGCTCATTTAACGTTTTTTCCGTTTCCGTCCCGACGCCTTTTATAACAGATATATTAAGTTGCAGATTGTGTTCCACGTGCCGCTGACGCTCCTCCGAATATTTTTTTCTCCAATTCTTTGCCCGTCGGTGTTGCGGCAAGACCGCCCCGGCCTGTTTCCCTCAGCGCCGTCGGCATCGTCTGCCCGATTTTGTACATCGCATCGATCACTTCATCGCATGGAATGCGGCTTGTAATGCCGGCAAGCGCCATATCAGCCGCGACCATCGCGTTTGCTGCGCCCATCGCGTTCCGCTTCACACACGGCACCTCGACGAGCCCTGCGACAGGATCGCAGACTAGACCGAGTACGTTTTTTAAAGCGATCGCCATCGCTTCGGCGCACTGTTGAGGGGTTCCGCCCGCCATTTCGACGATGGCGGCAGCCGCCATGCCCGAGGCCGAGCCGACTTCAGCCTGACAGCCTCCTGCGGCTCCCGAAATGCTCGCATTGTTGGCAACGACGAATCCGAACGCTCCCGATGTAAATAAAAAGCGGACCATCTGCTCTTTCGTCGGCTGAAGTTTCTCTTTTACCGCAAAAAGCGTCCCCGGGACAACGCCGGCCGATCCGGCTGTCGGCGTTGCGCAAATCGTTCCCATCGCAGCGTTGACTTCATTTGTCGCAACCGCTTTGCTGACAGCGTCAAGGATGACATCCCCTGACAGCCCTTTGCCCGATTTGAGGTAGGCTTGAAGCTTAACGGCGTCTCCGCCCGTCAATCCGGAGTGCGACACGACGCCTTCAACACCTTTTTGAACGGCATCTTCCATCACGGCCAAGTTGGCCTCCATCTGCTCGAATATTTCTTCCCGCGTCCGGCCTGACACCTCGATCTCCTGCGTGATCATGATTTCAGAGATGGACACGTTCTTCTCTTTTGTCAAATGAATTAATTCTTTCACATTTCGAAACATATCGTCTCACCCTCCTTTTAGTCAGCGATCTGGGTCACCTCAATGATGTTCGGCAGCGCTCTCAATTCTTCAAAAACAGCCGGATCGATCGTTTGATCGACCTCAATCGTCATGAGCGCTTCCTGGCCGACGTCTTTGCGGGCCACTTCCATATGGCCGATGTTGATTGCGAACTTCGCAAGCACATTGGCTACGCCTGCAATCGTTCCGTAGCGGTCGTTATGGACGACTAAAATAGCGGGGTGATTACCCGACAATCTGAGTTCAAAGCCGTTCAGCTCAATGATTTCGATTTTCCCTCCGCCGATTGAGATGCCTGCGAGTTCAAGGGAGCCTTCATCATCAGAGATGAGGATGCGGGCTGTATTGGGATGCTTCGGAACCGCTTCTTCTTCCCGAAACTCGATGGCGATTCCCTTTTCTTCGGCTAGGCGGATCGAATCTTTGATTCTTTCATCAAATGTATCAAAATCCAAAAGGCCGCCGATGATCGCAACATCTGTTCCATGTCCTTTATACGTCTCGGCAAAAGAACCGTACAATGACACAACGATTTGTTTCGGCTCCCTTCCAAACACGCTTCTGGCGACTCTGCCAATTCTGGCCGCGCCGGCCGTATGAGAACTTGACGGACCGATCATGACGGGCCCGATAATATCAAACACACTTCTGTACTTCATCCTTATCCCCCTTTTACACACAGATTCCCCCGCTGTACGGAGGAAAAAAAGCCGTTTTTTTTAGACTAATCGATCATTCCCTAATTGGCAAGCAGACAACGCCCGAACGGCGGCTGCTTTAAAAAAAGCCAAAAGAAGAGAAGGGCTTTTATCATCATGCCCTTCTGCCTTTGATCGATTATTCAACAGCCAGAATGTAGGAATACAGCGGCTGTTTACCGTCGTGCACTTCCACTTCAACGTCTTCGTACGTCTCGCTGATAAAGGCTGCGAGTTCTTCGGCCTCTTCTTCCGGCGCGTCTTCCCCTTTGATCACAGTGACGATTTCACTGTCTTCATCGATCATGCCTGCGAGCAGCTTTTTCGCTGCTGTTAACTGGTCAGATGCCGTCTCAACGATTTTCCCGTTTAAGATGCCCATAAAATCGCCTTTTTTTATATCGATGCCGTCAATGTTTGTGTCTCTGACCGCATAGGTGATTTGTCCGCTTTTCACCTCGCCGATCGAACCGAGCATCGCGGCTTCGTTCTCGTCCGCTCCAAGGGCCGGGTTGAATGCGAGCAGTGCGGCCATCCCTTGAGGAACGGTCTTCGTCGGGATGACAATCACATGCTGTCCGGCAACATCCGCGGCCTGGTTCGCCGCCATGACAATGTTTGAATTATTCGGCAGAATCACGACCGTGTCTGCATTGGCGTCTTTGATCGCCTGAACGATGTCTTCCGTGCTCGGATTCATCGTCTGACCGCCTTCTATGACCTTTGTGGCGCCGATGCTTTCGAAAAGCTCGGCGATCCCTTCTCCCATAGCAACTGTGACGATACCGTACAGCTGTTTTTCTGCCGGCGCTTTTTCAGCCGGTGCAGCTGTCTCCTGTTTGTTCTGACTGAGAATCGCGGTATGCTGTTCTCTCATATTTTCGATTTTCATGTTGATGAGGCTGCCGTATTTTTGCGCATAAGTCATGACTTCCCCTGGATATTCGGCATGGATGTGCACCTTGGCGATATTTTCGTCTGAGACGACGAGCAGCGAATCACCGAAGCCGCTTAAATCCTGGCGGAACGCATCTTCATTAAAGTTTCTTTTGCCGCTGTCAAGCTTCACCATAAACTCCGTGCAATAGCCGAATTCGATGTCTTCTGTGTTCATGTGGCTTTGAGCGTTTTTATGGTGCTCCGCGCTGACAAGATCATTCAATGACGGAAGTGCGGCCGCTTTTTCAGAAAGCTTTTCTCCCTTTAAAGAAGCGAGAAACCCTTCATACACGTAAAGAAGCCCTTTTCCGCCGCTGTCGACGACACCGACTTCCTTTAAAACCGGAAGCAGCTCAGGCGTCCGCTCCAATGAAGCCTCCGCTTCATTCACGACGGCTTCCATCACCTTGATGATATCGGTTTCAGTTTGAGCGGTGAGCACTGCTTTTTTTGCCGCATCTTTGGCAACCGTCAAGATCGTGCCTTCGACAGGCTTCATGACGGCCTTGTAGGCGGTGTCCACTCCGGCCTGAAACGCGGCGGCAAATTCTTTCGCGTTAATTTCCGATTTTTGTTCAATCGATTTGCCAAAGCCTCTGAACAGCTGGGATAAAATGACGCCCGAGTTTCCCCGCGCTCCCATCAGAAGCCCTCTTGACAGGCTTTGTGCCACTTTGCCGATATTGGCGGCATCGATCTGCTCCACTTCTTTTGCACCGGATGTCATCGACAGATTCATGTTCGTTCCTGTATCTCCGTCCGGAACCGGAAATACGTTTAACGCATCAACTACATTTGCGTTTTGAGACAGATGGCGTGCGCCGTACAGAACCATTTCTGCAAAAGCTTTTCCATCCAGATTTCGTATAGACACTCTTGTTTTCCTCCTAACTACGGGTTCGTCACTCGTACTCCTTGAACGTAAATATTTACGGAATCCACTGCAAGACCCACTGTATGGTCGAGCGTATATTTGACTTTTGTTTGAACATTATGTGCCACTTCTGAAATTTTTGTTCCGTAGCTGACAATGATGTACATGTCAATATGAATACGATCTTCTTCTTGGCGGACGATGATGCCTCTTGCAAAGTTTTCTTTTCTGAGGATTTCAGTCAGTCCGTCTTTAATTTGGTTCTTGGATGCCATACCTACGATCCCGTAGCAGTCGATCGCTGCGCCTCCCGCAACCATGGCGACCACTTCGTTTGATATATCAATCTGTCCGTATTTTGTTCGGAATTCAATGGACACGTTGGTTCCTCCTTTTCGAGTCTCGCTTCTGACCTCTGGTTAACATCATTCTACTATAAGGACCTTCTTTTTAAAAGAACAGGCAGGCTTCTCTCCAAACCTAACCCTACTTATACTACAGCGCGTTCATTTTTTCAAGATGTCAAGGAATTTTTCTTGAAAGCAGAGTAATCAATAGTTGCAAACGGTTTTTAGCTGTGGTAAATTATTAAAGTATCTGAAGCATCACAGGTGATCAACTGATAATGAATGATGATGTTTTTTTTGATAGTTAGGAGGGAAACAAATGGCACGTAAATGCGTTATTACAGGCAGAAAATCACGTTCTGGCAACTCTCGTTCTCACGCGATGAACGCTTCTAAACGCACATGGGGCGCTAACGTTCAAAAAGTGCGCATCCTTGTGAACGGCAAGCCTAAAAAAGTATATGTATCTGCTCGAGCTTTGAAATCTGGAAAAGTTGAGCGTGTATAAGAAAAAATAAACGCCTGCCAAGAGCGACTGTACGCTTTAGGCAGGCGTTTTTTCGTTCTTTTGCCATCCGGGGAGAGCCCTATGACCCGCTCCGCAAAAAAAGCGCACCCGGCGCTTCTTAGTCTTTGCGAAACGAGCCAAGCATCGCCCGGACGATTCCCCCTAAAAACTTCGGTAATTTAATGGTGTAAAATTTCATTCCCTTCCCTCCTCAAAGAGTCCGCAACCGCATCCACCTTCAACATCGGATCCCATACACAAAGCGAGCGGAAGCGCCAGGATATTTAATCAGTGCTTCTTATCATTATTAATATGCCTTCAGAAAACGAAAAAGCACCTTGTGAATGGATGAGTTCGTTACTAATACATAGTGTCGAACCGAGAGCAATATGACACTTATTTAAAGAATACTTAAATCCTTCGAGGGAAAGGTTTTTTACCGTCTCCGTAAACGGCAGGAATGAAATGTACGGTTTTGTTAGATCATGCATGACGGTGTAGGAACCTGGGGGATGCATGCTGATCGTATTTTGGCGGTCGATCATGATGGTCTTGACGTTTTGCTTGATCGCGGTGTAAAGGAGATGCAGATTCCCGAGAAAATGGTCTGCTCTGCCTCCCGAAATGCCGAACATTCTGATGAATGAAGGCCGCTGTTCGACGGCCCAGCTCAACGCAAGATCCAAATCCGTCTGATCTTTTTCCGCCTGATAAATATGGAGGCGGGGAGCGGCCTTTTCAATCGCTTTTTTTTGCTCGTCTGTGATGCTGTCAAAATCCCCGAACGCTTCATCAGGCACGATCCCCGCTTCCAAAAGGGTGACAGCGCCTCTGTCAACCCCGACCCAAAGCGCCTCCCCGTCCTGATACTGCAGCAAGTCGGGAATGAGATGATCAGGGCCTCCCGCTACAATATTGATCGTTTTCATCGCATTGTCCTTTCTGTGAACGCCCTAAAAAAAGAGCGCAGCTTGAGAAAGCCGGCTCTTCTTCATCGTGAAACCTTACCCAAGCGCACCTTTTATATCGGAAATGGCTTTTTTCCGGTCTTTTTCGTTATAAACGGCAGAGCCCGCAACAAGCAGGTTCGCTCCCGCTTCGATACACTGTCTTGCCGTCATTTTGTTAACGCCGCCGTCCACTTCAATCAGCAGGTCGGCGAGCCCTTTTTGTTCGGCCATCTCCTTGACCTGCCTGATTTTCGGCAGGACTGAGGAAATAAACGACTGTCCGCCGAAGCCCGGGTTCACTGTCATCAATAGTACGAGATCAAGGTCTTCAAGCACATGCTCGATCTGCTGCACAGGGGTATGCGGATTCAAGACGACACCTGCTTTGACTCCTTGCTCTTTGATGAGCTGGATCGTCCTGTGAAGGTGCGGGCACGCTTCAACATGGACGGACAAAATATCGGCGCCCGCTTTTGCAAAAGCAGGTATATAGCGGTCAGGCGCTTCGATCATTAAATGAACGTCGAGCGGAAGTTCAGTGATCGGGCGGACGGCTTCCACTACAAGCGGCCCGATGGTCAGATTGGGAACGAAATGGCCGTCCATTACATCGATGTGGATGAAATCGGCGCCGCCTTGTTCAACATCCCGAATCTCTTCCCCTAGACGGGCAAAATCGGCGGAAAGAATCGAAGGAGCAACATATACCATATCTTAATACCTCGGCTTTCTATCTTTGATCTCTGTTAAAAATTCAACATAATGGTCGTAGCGATACTGTGTGATTTCACCGTTTTCCACGGCGCGTTTGACGGCGCAGTTCGGCTCTTTCATATGCAGGCACCCGCGGAACTTGCATTCGGCGCTTTTTTCGCCGATTTCCAAAAACGCAGACCCTAAATCTTCAGCTTCAATACCGGCAAACTCAAGCGAGCTGAAGCCCGGGGTGTCCGCGACGAGCCCGCCGTTTATATCGATCAGCTCGACATGGCGGGTCGTATGCTTTCCCCTTCCCAAGTGAGCGGAAATCCCGGCGGTTTTCAGTTCAAGGTCGGGGCTGATCGCATTTAAAAGCGAAGACTTGCCCACGCCGGACTGGCCGGCGAATACGGTGATTTTATCTTGAAAATGGGAGACGATGTCATCGATGCCGCTTCCGTTTTTCATCGATGTCAGATAGACGCTGTACCCGATGTTCCGGTAGTCTTCGGCATATTGCTGAATCCGCTCTTTGAGCGCGTCATCATCCACGAGGTCCATTTTCGTAATGCAGATGATCGGCCTGATGTCACCCGCCTCAACCAGCACTAGAAAACGATCCAATAGCGACGTGCTGAATGTCGGCTTCTTTGCCGAAAACACGAGAACCGCCTGATCCACGTTGCTGATCGGGGGTCTGACCAATTCATTGAATCTGTCTTTAATTTCGAGAATGTAGCCTTCTTTATCGTTTTCGGCCTGGTAGACGACATCGTCGCCGACGAGAGGGGTGACTTTATTTTTTCTGAAAACCCCTCTTCCCCTGCACTGAATGATCTGGTCGCCATCCAAAACATAGTAAAATCCGCTTAATGCTTTAATGATTTTGCCCTCAGGCATATTGCACCTCCCTTATTCATCCTCAGGATATTCAATCGTTTTTGACCTGACTACTTTATCGTTGATCGTTACTTGATAATACCCTTTTTGGCCGGGCGCAATCCTGAATTTGATCGTCCGCTCTGCCGGCGCCGTGATTTTGAAATTTTCGTAGACGTCGGAAATGCTGTGTTCTTCATCATCGATCGAAATTTGGACGTTTTGTTCTTCGCCCTCCGCTCCCGGTTCATAAGGGATATCAATTTTCTCGGTCACCGTTTTGACGGGTTTTTTCTCAGGTCCGAGCGAAAACGTAACCTCGACTTTGTCTCCCGGCTTGACGGATGCCCCCGCCCCCGGCTTTTGTTTGATGACCTGACCTTCCGGCACATCTTCAGAATGCGCCTCCTTTTCGACAAGGACAAGCTGATGGTCGTCCAAATAGCCCGAAGCCGCCTGTTTGCTGTATGTTTTTAAATCCCTTAAAGTAATGGCTTCCGGACCGAGGCTGACCGTTAATTTGATCTCGTCGTCGGCGGCAACGATTTCGGTGCCGGCTGCAGGGTCCTGTTCGATGATGGTGCCCGCTTCTTCTTCATGGTGCACTTCTTCTGTCTTGATGTTTTTAAAGCCTTTTTGTTCGAGAAGCTTTTTAGCGGCGTCGACTTTCTGGCCGACCACATCTTCCACTTCTGTTTTCTCTTTGCCTGAGCTTTTATAAAGCTTGACAGTTGAGCCTTCCTTTACAATATCGCCGGCTGCAGGGTCCGTTTTCACGATCATCCCTTCTTCAATTTTATCGTCGGCAATGTCTTCAGCATTAGGATCCACTTCAAACCCTTCGTCTTCAAGCTTGACGACGGCTTCTTCATACTCGAGGCCGGCTACGTCGGGAACTGCTACGTCTTTTGGAATAAAGAGCGACGGAAACACCGTTAAAGCCAAGACGGCTGACACAGCGAGAACGAAAAACACCGTCAGCAATATAAGCGGCCATTTCTTTCTTTTTTTCTTCTTGTTTGCTTTTGCCTGCTTCTTCTTTTCTTTTTTTGATAACGGAGCCGCTTCCGCTTCTCCGTCGCCGGACTTGTGGCTGCTCTCGTCTTCCGGCAGGTTTTTGATGATCGGAACAGCTTTCGTCATCTCATCATCAGATGGAATCGTGAATCGCTTTTCGTTGAGCCTGTCCGGGTCGAAAGCCGTTTTTAAATCGGATTCCATCTCTTCGGCCGCTTCATAGCGGTGGAATGGATCTTTTGCCATCGCTTTCAGGACGATGTTTTCTATGCTTTGCGGCACGGCCGGGTTCCACCTTTTCACCGACGGCGTTTCTGATTGCAGATGCTTCAGCGCGATGCTGACCGCCGATTCTCCTTCAAACGGCATACGCGCCGTCAGCAGCTCGAAAAGCACGATGCCGAGCGAGTAGATATCGGATTTTTTCGTAGACAATCCGCCTCTCGCCTGTTCGGGCGACAAATAATGGACAGAGCCCAAAACCGAGTTGGTGTGCGTGATGGTCGTCGAGCTGAGCGCCATGGCGATGCCGAAATCGGTCACTTTAATGTGGCCCATATGGTCGATCAAAATGTTATGGGGCTTAATATCCCGGTGAACAATCTGGTTATCATGGGCGTGTGCGATGGCGGATACGATCTGCTCCATGATTTGGACCGCTTCTTTCGGATGAAGCGGGCCTGTTCGGTTTATGTATTCTTTCAGGGTCATCCCCTCGACGTACTCCATCACGATATAATAGATGTCATCTTCTTCTCCGACATCGTAAATGCTGACGATATTCGGGTGGTCGAGGCTTGCAGCGGACTGCGCTTCCCTTCTGAACCGCCTGATAAAATCGGCATCGTGAACGAAGTCAAACCGCAGCACTTTTATCGCGACTTCACGGTCGAGGATGATGTCCAGCGCTAAATAAACGTTCGCCATCCCCCCGCCGCCGATGGCGCGCAGGATTTCATAACGTCCGCTGATCCGTCTGCCGATTAACACTTGTCTTCACCTTCTTCTATTTGAGAAGGAAGTTCCAATAGCGCGACGGTGATATTGTCTTCGCCGCCGTTGTCATTGGCCAGCTGAACGAGCTGTTCCGCTTTTTCCTCCGCAGAAGAAAGAGCTGTGAGCATATCCTTCAGTGTCTCATCATCTACTTTATTCGTCAGCCCGTCAGAGCATAATAGAACTTGATCGCCTGGTTCGATTTCAAAAGTATGGGCTTCAACCTTCACTTCCGGATCTGTGCCGAGCGCTTTTGTCAGCACGTTCTTCCGCGGATGGTGTTCGGCATCCTCCTTCGAAATCCCCCCTGTCCGCACGAGTTCATTGACAAGCGAGTGATCTTCCGTCAGCTGTATGAAATGGCCGTCTTGCAGGAGATAGCAGCGGCTGTCTCCGATATGGGCGACTGTCAGCGTTTTTCCCGTGTATAAAGCGCAGACGACTGTTGTTCCCATTCCCTGACACTCTTCATGCGCCCTCGAATGGTCGAAAAGTTTTTGGTTGACGGCTGAAATCTGCTCTTTCAGCCACGCTTCGCATTCAGCCGGCGAAGCCGGGACTTCTTCGGTTTCCTCCCAGATATCCCGAAGGGCTGAGACGGCCATCCTGCTGGCGACATCGCCGGCCAGATGACCTCCCATTCCATCGCAGACAACAGCTAAAACCAGTCCGTTTTTTTCTGTGAAAATGCCGGCATCGTCTTCATTGTGCTGGCGTATTTTTCCCCTGTCCGTTTTTAAGGCTGTTTTCAACCTTGATTCACCTCGTCTCTTCTTGGCGCTCCTTTGCACGAAGCTGTCCGCAGGCAGCGTCAATATCATGGCCTTGCTCTCTTCTGATCGTGACATTTACTCCATGAGACTTTAATGTTTTTTCAAAGGCGAAAATCTGTTCTTTCGGTGTTCTGACATAGTCTCGTTCAGGTACATAGTTGACCGGAATCAAGTTGACGTGGCATTTGATTCCTTTTAGCAATTCTGCCAGCTCTTCCGCGTGTTCAACCTGATCGTTGACACCGCCGAAAAGCCCGTATTCAAACGTAACCCTTCTGCCGGTTTTCTTAATGTAGTAATCGACCGCTTTCATCAGCTCCGGAAGCTTGTAGGCTCTGTTGATCGGCATCAGCCGGCTTCTGATCTCGGTGTTCGGCGCGTGCAGGGAAATCGCAAAGTTGATCTGCAGCTTCTCGTCTGCAAACTCATAGATTTTCGGAATGATCCCGCTCGTTGATACGGTGATATGGCGTGCCCCGATATTCAGCCCTTTATCATGGTTGACGATTTTCAGGAATGCAAGCATTTCCTGAAAATTATCGAACGGCTCGCCGATTCCCATAATGACGATTGAACTGACGCGTTCATCTGTTTCATCAAGCGCCTGCTGCACTTTGACAACCTGAGCGACGATCTCTCCGGCTTCCAGGTTCCGCTTTAAGCCGCCGAGGGTCGACGCGCAAAACGTACAGCCGATTCGGCAGCCCACCTGTGTCGTTACACAAACAGAATTGCCATATTCGTGCCGCATTAATACGGTTTCGATCGTGTAGCCGTCATGAAGCTCGAATAAAAACTTCATCGTTCCATCTTGTGAAGTCTGCTTGACGGCCGTTTTCAGCGTCGTTAATACGAAATGCTCGTTCAGCTTTGTCCGCAGCTCTTTTGAAAGGTTTGTCATCTTTTCAAATGACGTGACTCTCTTTTCGTAAAGCCATTCGAATATTTGCGCGGCGCGGAAAGGCTTTTCGCCGTTTTCCGAAAGCCAGTTTTTCAGTTCTTCTATTTCAAAAGAATAGATGGACGGTCTTTCTGTCCGCAATTCTTTTCTCACTTTTTGTTTCGATTCCATTATTGTGATCCCTTCTTTCTCATGCTGCAAATAAAGAAGCCGTCCGTTCCAAAGTAGTGGGGAAGGATTTGAATGCTTCCATCCTTGACATATGGCGCCGCTTTTTCGGGCAGCCGCTCGGCGAGGGTGGGGTCTGCTTCAAATTCGTCGTGTTCTTTCAAAAAAGCATGCATGACTTGTTCATTTTCGGTCGGGTCCATTGTGCATGTGCTGTAGACCAATGTCCCGCCTGTTTTCAATAAAGGTGCGATTTCGTTTAAAATCGCCAGCTGAATCCCGGCGAGACGCGCGCTGTCTTCGGGCGTTTTGCTGTATTTGAGATCCGGTTTTCTGCGGATGACACCGAAGCCCGAACACGGAGCGTCGACGAGAATCCGGTCAAACTGCTCCGGTTCGAAGGCTTCGCCGGCTTTTCTGGCATCCAGCGCCCTTGCTTCAATGTTGGAAAGCCCGATCCGGCCTGCCGCTTCTTTGATCAGCTTTACTTTATGCTGATGAAGGTCAAGGGAAACGACCTTTCCCGTATCTTCGAGCAGTTCGCCGATATGAGTGGATTTTCCTCCCGGCGCTGCGCAGGCGTCCAACACCGTTTCTCCCCGTTCAGGACCGAGGGCTCTCGCTACCAGCATTGAGCTTTCATCTTGTATGGTGACTTCGCCTTCTTTGAAAAAAGGAGTGGACGCAATCGTTCCTTTTTGCAGTTTGACAGCGTCTTCGGACAAGTCGCCTTCTTCCGCCTCAATCCCCGCTCCATTCAGGCGGGAAAGAAGCGTATCCCGGTCGTGTTTCAGCCTGTTGACGCGGATCGTCTGCTTCGGCGGGATCATGTGAATCCGGCAGATTTGTTCTGCCGCTTCGAACCCGTAGGCATCCGTCCATTCTCTGACAAGCCATTCCGGATGGCTTGTCTCAACCGCAAGGCGTTCAATCGGGTCGGCAATATCGGCAAAAGAAGGCACGCCTTCCCTCTGCACGGAGCGCAGAACGCCGTTAACAAATGAAGAAATTCCTTTATGCCCGCGTTTTTTAGCGATTTCAACAGCTTCAAAAAGGGCGGCCCGGTCAGGGATTTTCTCCAGGTATTCCATCTGGTACAGCGACATTCTCAACAGATGGATGACCCAGTCTTTCACCTTTTCCGGCTTTTTAATAAACGGCTTCAGCATATAATCGAGCGCCAGCTTGTTTTGAAGGGTGCCGTAAACGAGCTCTGTCAAAAGGCCTCTGTCTTTGTCGCTTAAATCGTTCGCTTTCATGACAGACTGAAGCAACAGATTGCTGTATGCCTGATTCTGGTCAAGCTTAATCAGTGCATCAAGCGCGACTTCTCTCACATTATTTTTCATCGTTATGCCCCAATTTCATTCCGGCTTGAAGACCCGCGCCCCTGACAAAATCTTCGGCCTTCATTCTTTTTTTGCCGGCAGGCTGCACTTCCGTTAATTTTAACGCGGTGTCATTTCCGGCAGCGACGACAATGCCGTCTTTATCAACGGAGACGATCTCTCCAGGCTCTGCCTGTTTTAAGGTTTCGCATTTTTTCGCAGCCCATACTTTCAGCGTCTGGCCGCTTAAAACCGTGTATGCGACAGGCCAAGGATTCAAGCCCCTGACTTGGTTGTACAGGACTTCGCCGGGCTTTGACCAGTCGATCAGTTCCTGTTCGCGTTTAATGTTCGGCGCGTATGTCGCTTCCCGTTCATCCTGTTTTTCCGGGGTTATCGAACCGTCAATGACCTTCGGAACCGTTTCGGAAAGAAGCTCAGCCCCGGCTTTGCTCAGCTTGTCGTGGAGCGTGCCGACATTATCGGTTTCTTCGATGTCAACTTCAACTTTTGCAAGCATATCGCCTGCATCCAATTTTTCGACCATGTACATGATCGTCACGCCTGTTTTCTCTTTGCCTTCCAGAATGGCGTAATGGATCGGGGCTCCTCCGCGCAGCTCGGGCAGAAGAGAGGCATGGACATTGATACAGCCGTATTTCGGATAATCGAGGAGCTTTTTCGGCAGGATCTGTCCGAATGCCGCCGTTACAATTAGATCGGGTTCAAGCGCCAAAATCTTGTCCGTCTCCGCTTCTTCCCTCACTTTTTCAGGCTGGAGCACGGGAATGCCGCGGCGCAGCGCTTCCTCCTTGACAGGCGGAGGGGTCATCACTTTTTTTCTGCCTTTCGGGCGGTCAGGCTGTGTGACGACACCCACCACCTCATAGCCGTCATCAATCAATGTGCTGAGCACCGGGACGGAAAAATCCGGCGTTCCCATAAAAACGATCCTTGTCATCCAATCATCCTTCCATTTCCTCAAGTTCTTCCGCATCATAATAGCGCGTTACTTTTGATGTGAATAAAATACCGTCCAAATGGTCGATTTCATGCAGCAGCGCCCGCGCCAAAAAGCCTTCAGCTTCAATCATGAACGGTTTTCCGCGGCGGTCGAACGCCTTGACCTTTACATAATCCGAACGCTTCACTTCACCGTATAGATCGGGAAAGCTCAAACAGCCTTCAGGACCCGTTTGTTCACCGCTCTCTTCGACGACCTCCGGGTTGACCAGTTCAATTCTGCCCGTGTCATCGCCGATATCGACGACTGCCGCTCTTTTTGAAACGCCGATTTGCGGGGCGGCAAGTCCGACTCCGTCCAGCTCAAGCATCGTATCGTACATATTGTCGAGCAGTTTCTTTAATGATTTATCAAAAGACGCAACGGGTTCGGCAGGGGTTTCAAGAACCTCCGCCGGATACGTTACGATCGGTTTTACTGCCAATCTAGAAGCCCTCCATCACACTGTTATTTTTACATCATCATATATGGATTCATGTCGATCGAAATCATCAATTGCTTTTGTTCAATATCTCGTTTGTAATGATCCATAATGTTTTTAAGCAACGATGTAAGCTGGTTTTCCTGTTTGTATTTTATCACGCATTGATAGCGATATCTATCTTTGATCCTGGCGATCGGCGATGCGACTGGGCCGAGAATCTTCGCCTCGCTTGAAATGTTCTGTTTTAAATAGTTGGCGATTTTTTCAGTCACGAGCGCCGCCTTCGTCACTTCCTCGTGCGATACGCTGACGAGCGCCAAATAATAATAGGGAGGATAGGCCTGTTCCCTTCTGTGCAGCATCTCCTGCCGGAAGAATGTTTCATAATCGTGCGTTTTCGTGAGCTGAATGCTGTAATGGGACGGTGTATACGTCTGAATGATCACCTTGCCCGGCTTTTCGTGGCGGCCCGCTCTTCCGCTCACCTGCGTCATCAGCTGGAACGTTTTTTCAGCGGCTCTGAAATCGGGGATGTGAAGCATCGTATCCGCGCTCAAAACACCGACGAGCGTGACGTTTTCAAAATCGAGCCCTTTGGCGATCATTTGTGTTCCCAGCAGAATATCGGCTTCGCCTTTGCCAAAGGATGTGAGCAGCTTTTCATGCGCTCCTTTTCTCGAGGTTGTATCGACGTCCATGCGGATCACCCTTGCAGCCGGCAGAACCTTCGTCAATTCTTCTTCGACCCGCTGTGTACCTGTACCAAAGTAGCGGATATGCTCGCTTCCGCATTCGGGGCAGCTTGACGGCATGCCGGTTTCATAGCCGCAGTAATGGCACTTCAGACGCTGTCCATACCTGTGGTACGTCAACGAGATTTCGCAATGAGGACACTGGATGACGTATCCGCAGTCCCTGCACATGACAAATGAGGAATATCCCCTTTTGTTTAAAAACAGAACGGCCTGCTCTCCTTTTTCAAGGGTTTCCTCAAGTCCGGCCATTAAGTCTTTGGAAAACATCGAGCGGTTTCCGCTGCGCAGTTCCTCTCTCATATCAACGAGAGACACGTCAGGCATGACTTGGTGATTGACGCGGTGCTTGAGAGAAAGAAGCTTGTACACGCCTTTTTTCGCCCTTGCGAACGATTCGAGCGTCGGCGTCGCACTGCCGAGGACGACCGGACAACGGTGGTATTCGGCCCTTTGAATCGCCGCTTCTTTCGCATGGTATCTCGGCATCTCTTCCTGCTTGTACGATGTTTCGTGCTCTTCATCGATAATAATCATGCCGAGATTTTCAAACGGCGCGAAAATCGCCGAGCGCGCCCCGACGACAAGCCGGACTTCTTTGCGGTGGATTTTCCGCCATTCATCATATTTTTCTCCTGTTGAAAGCCCGCTGTGCAAGACGGCTACCTGTGAGCCAAAGCGGCCTTTAAAGCGGTTGACCATCTGCGGCGTCAGCGAAATTTCCGGAACGAGAACGATCGCTTCTTTGCCGGCTTCCAGCACCTTTTCGATCGATTGCAGATAGACTTCCGTTTTTCCGCTTCCGGTCACTCCGTGAAGAAGAAACACATCGTGCCGCTTGTCTTCGATCGCCTCTGCTATCGCCTCGTAGGCCTGCGCCTGCTCTTCAGTGAGCGGAAGCGGTTCGGTTTTTTTGAACATTCTGTCCTGATAAGGATCCCTGTAAACCTCCTCTTCGCTTTCCTTTAACAGCCCCTTGTCGATCAGCGCTTTTACGGATGCGGAAGAGCCTCCCGTTTTGCCGATCAGATCTTTTGCCGGAACAGCACCGGCTTCTTTGCGGTCGATGAAAAACTGAAGGACCGCTTTTTGTTTGACGGCTTGCGGGGAGAGGCCGTCAAGCGTTTCTTTTAAATGTTCTTTCGCGCAAAGGGGGGCGATCATTCTCCGCGTTTTTTTATTTGTTTTCTGCTTTACTTTATACGCCACTTCAAGGTTGCCCTCTTGAACCTGGCGCTGAATCAGCTTTAATGTCCCATGGTCATCTATATCGGAATAAGAAAGTGTTTCTTTTTGCGAGAACAGGGTTTTAAGCGGTTCGGGAAGCGGCTTATCGCCGATCACCTTGATTTCTTTGCCGTATTTTGCTTTCATAGCCGCGGGGAGCATCGCCTGCAAAGCTGTAATTTTAAAAGAAAGTGTTTTTTCTGTCAGCCAATCTGACAGCTCGAGCAGCTCCTCCGTCAAAACGGGCGTCAGATCAAGGATATCCTCGATATCCTTAACCGAACGGCCGGCGAGCTCAGACGATTCTTTCACGCCGGTGACAAATCCCTGGATTTTGCGGGCGCCGAACGGAACAATCACGCGCATCCCTTTTTTAATCATCCCTTTGAATTTGTCGGGAATGCGGTAGTCAAACGGTCTGTCGATATTTTTGGTTGTAACATCGACGATTACTTCAGCGAAATTCATGAGGACGTTCCGCTCCGGCCGGCAAGCTCAGCGGCTTCCTTCAAGACTTCGGCGGCAACCTCCCGTTTTGACATCAGAGGGTGCGCCGTCTTTTTGCCGTCTCGGTGAAACACCGTCACGATGTTGGTTTCCGTTCCAAAACCGGCGCCTTCAGCTGTTATATTGTTGGCGACAATCAGATCGAGATTTTTTGTCTCCAGCTTTTGTTTGGCATAGTCTTCGACGTGCTGCGTTTCGGCTGCAAAGCCGACCAAGATTTGCTTTGTTTTCCGCTCTCCCAGCGCTTTTAAAATATCCTTCGTCCGCTCAAGCTCAATGACGAGACCGCCGTCCTTTTTCTTCATTTTTTGATCGTGAATATGCTTTGGCCTGTAATCAGCGACAGCAGCCGTTTTGATGACGATGTCGCTCTCATCGAAAACGGATAGTGCACTTTGATACATATCTTCTGCAGACTGAACATGAATAACGTCAACCCCTGCGGGATCATCAAGCGCTGTCGGGCCGGCAATCAGCGTCACGCGCGCTCCCATTTTTGCCGCTTCCTCAGCGAAAGCAAAGCCCATTTTCCCTGTCGAACGGTTGGAGAAAAAGCGGACGGGATCGATTTGTTCTCTTGTCGGGCCCGCTGTAATTAAGACACGCTTTCCTTCAAGCAAACCGCTGTTTTCGTTTGAAAAATACGACTCGGCCAACTGGACGATCCGTTCGGGCTCTTCAAGTCTGCCTTTGCCGATATAGCCGCACGCAAGGTAGCCTTCACTCGGCTCGATAAACCGGCAGCCGTCTTTGTAAAGAACGCTGATGTTCCGCTGAACGGCCGGGTGGTCGTACATATGGACGTTCATGGCCGGAGCGATCCACACCGGCGCAGTCGTCGCCAAAAGCGTCGTCGTCAGCATGTCATCGGCAATGCCTGAAGCGAGTTTTCCGATCACATTAGCCGTTGCCGGAGCAACGATCACAAGATCCGCCCAATCCGCGGCATCGATATGGGCGATGACACGGGGATTCGGTTCTTCGAACGTGTTGGTATATACTTCATTGCGCGAAAGCGCTTGAAAGGTGAGCGGAGACACAAATTCACAGGCGGATTTTGTCATGATGACTTTCACATTGGCTCCTGCCTGTACGAGCTTGCTCGTCAAGGCGGCCGCTTTGTATACTGCGATTCCTCCGCTTACTCCCAGCAGGATGTTGCGATTTTTCAGCATCGTTTTTTCTCCCCCTTATGTTCTGTTCGCCGGCCCTGAAAAAAATAACAACCTAGTGTATAGGTTGCTATTTTTAAGGCTATTAGCGATTTTCCTTTTCGAATGTAAGCAGTCCGGCATCAATTTCTTCCAGCGCTTTGCCTACAAATTTATGCGACTTCGGATTTTCGATCTGCGCGTCTTTGTGGATCTGCATTTCGCGGGCGCGTCGTGCCGATACGGTAACGAGCGTGTATTTTGAATCCAGTTTATTCATTAAAGAGTCAATTGACGGATCTAGCATAATTATTCAACCTCCAGCATTTTCTTATATCTTGGAGCAACGCGGTCGCGCCGTAAATGTTCGGCGAGAACGATTGCTTTGATTCTTTCGCACGCAAGCTCAATGCTGTCATTTTCGACAACATAATCGTAGGCGTCCATCAGTTCGATTTCCTCCTTCGCCGCTTTCATCCGGTTTTCGATCAAGGCTTCTGTTTCTGTCCCTCTTGTGACAATCCGGTTTTTCAATTCGGCGAGACTCGGAGGCGCCAAAAAGATAAACAAGCCTTCAGGAAATGCCTTTCTGACTTGCAGCGCACCTTGGACTTCGATTTCGAGAAAAACGTCCCTTCCGCTTTCAAGCGTCTGTTCGACGTAGTCAACGGGTGTTCCGTAATAGTTGCCAACATATTCGGCCCATTCGAGCAGCTTGTTGTTCTCGATCATCTCTTCGAACTCTTCGCGCGTCTTAAAAAAGTAGTCGACGCCGTCTCTTTCGCCCTGCCGCGGTTTTCTTGTCGTCACCGAAATCGAATATTCAAATTTTGTGTCCTCCTGAGCAAACAGCGCCTGCCTGACTGTTCCTTTTCCGACGCCGGAAGGGCCGGAGAGAACGATTAATAAACCTCTTTCTTTCATAAAGCTCTTATCCCTGCCCTTCATCCATAATTTCTTCTTTAACGGAAAGCCTTTGTGCTACTGTCTCAGGCTGGACGGCAGATAAGATGATATGGTCACTGTCCATAATGACAACCGCACGGGTTCTTCTTCCATATGTAGCATCTATAAGCATGCCGCGGTCTCTGGCATCCTGGATCATCCGCTTAATAGGCGCGGACTCCGGACTCACAATCGAGATCAGCCGATTCGCGGATATGATATTACCAAAGCCGATATTGATCAGTTTAATCGTCATCCTATACGTTCCCCCTGTACTTGGACGTCTCTAGTTTAACCTGCAGAGAACATCCGTAAACAATACGCACAATCGCTATTCTATATTTTGCACTTGTTCTTTTATTTTTTCAATAGAGCTTTTCATTTCGACCACATGTTTTGTGATCTGGTGATCATTCGCTTTTGAACCGATCGTGTTCGCTTCACGGTTCAGCTCCTGGACGAGGAAGTCGAGCTTTCTCCCCGCGGCCCCGCCCGCTTCGCAAATATCGCGGAACTGGCGGAAATGGCTTTTCAGCCTCGTCACTTCTTCCGTGATATCCGAACGGTCTGCAAACAGCGCGACTTCTGTCAGCAGACGGCTTTCATCGAGACCGTCTGTTGACCATTCTTCAAGGCGCGCCTCAAGGCGTTCCCGATAGTGGCCGACGACCTTGGGAGCAAGCTCTGCGATGTCGTCTGTCAGCTTTTCAAGCCTTTCAATATGCTGAAGGCAGTCATCCTTCAGCCTCAGCCCTTCTGCTTCGCGCATGCTGCACAATTCAAGAACGGCAGCCTCGACCGCTTCAAGAAGGACTTCTTCAAGCTTGTCATTTTGGATCGGCTCTTCTTCAACTTGGATGACATGGTCAAACTGAAAGGCGTCTTGAAGCGTGATCTCTCCTGAAAGCCGGCAGCGCTCTCTCATTTCGCGCGCGGCTTTCTGGTACTCTTCAAGCAGCGGCCAGTCAACCTGGATTTTCCGGGTGACCAGAGCCTCGTCGTCAACGGAAACGAACAGCTCCAGCCGCCCCCTTTGTATATGTTTAAAAATCGTTTGCTTTATTTTGTCTTCTAAATAGAGCAAAGGTCTTGGCATGCGTGCGTTTACTTCTTTAAACCGATAGTTGACAGATTTCAGCTCAACAGCTGCTGTCAGCCCATCCTTCGTTTTGCTCGCGCTGCCGAAACCGGTCATACTCCGTATCATAAAACACACCCAATTCCGTATAAGTGAAAAAGACTTCTTTGATTTAAATTTACGCAAGATGAAAAGGCAATAGAAACCTCTATTACCTTTAAGATTATATCATACAAGCCTATTTTTTTCTTGTCAAAAGTGACCCGGCCAATAAAAAAGTTGGAATCGCCGACATTCCGACAATCAGGAGCCAGTCTGCCATTAAAATCGGAACCGTATGGAAAATCGGCTGCAGCGGCGGATAATAAATAACGACAAGCATTAAAAGAATCGAAGACAATACTGCGCCGAGCAAATAAATGTTTTCAAACGGATTGCGGTCAAAGATGGACCGCTCGCTCCGGCAGTCGAACACATGAATCAGCTGCGCAAGGACGAGCGTTGCAAAAGCGACCGTCTGAGCATACTCAAGCGCTTCCGGGTTGCGGTTGTAAATGAACATAAACGCCCCGAGTGTGGCAATTCCGATTAAAAAGCCGCGCGATACGACCTTCCAGCCGAGCCCCCTTGCAAACACGCCTTCTTTCGGACTCCGCGGCTTCCTCTGCATCACATCGTCTTCAGGCTGATCCATGCCGAGCGCCATGGCAGGCAGGCCATCCGTCACAAGGTTGACCCATAGAATCTGTATCGGAACAAGCGGCAGCGGCAGCGCGAGCAGCATCGCAAACAGCATGACCAATATTTCGCCGACATTGGATGCGAGCAAATATCTGATGAACTTTCTAATATTTTCATAGATATTGCGCCCTTCCTTAATGGCCGATTTAATCGTCGCAAAATTATCATCGACAAGAATGAGCGATGATGCCTCCTTGGCGACATCCGTTCCCGTAATCCCCATCGAAATGCCGATATCCGCCTGTTTAATCGCAGGGGCATCATTGACTCCGTCTCCGGTCATCGCGACGATGTGACCGTTTTCCTGGTAGGCGGTCACGATCTTCAGTTTATGTTCGGGGGACACCCTTGCAAACACGTAAACATCGTCAACAATTTCCGCCAATTCTTCCTGTGAGAGCTCGTTCAGCATCTGGCCGTCAATGACCTTCCCGCGCGGCGGCAATAACCCGAGATCTTTTGCGATGGCTGTTGCCGTTATCACATGGTCGCCGGTGATCATCACTGTTTTGATCCCCGCTTCCCGGCACTCTTTAATCGCTGTTTTCACTTCGGGCCGCGGCGGATCGATCATCCCTAACAGCCCGATGAAAGTTAAGCCTGACTCCGCTTTTTCGAGCGAGAGATTTCCTGTATCTTTGATCGGTTTATACGCGACAGCAATCGTCCTCAGCGCTTGGGACGCAAGCGTTTCCAGCGCCGCGCTTGTTTCGGCGAGCCTTGCCTTTGTGAAGATTTCGCGCTTTTCGTCTGTCAGCGTATGCGTCGAACGCTTCATCAATACATCAGGCGCGCCCTTTGTGATAACAAAGCGCTTGCCGCTCTTATCTTCCGCAATGACAGACATCATTTTCCGCGTCGAATCAAACGGAAACTCCTCGATGATGTTAAAATGTTCGTCAACATATTTGTCCGTAAAACCCGCTTTTCGAGCTGCCGTCAGCAAAGCGCCTTCGGTGGGATCGCCGTCAAGGCGAAACTCCCCGTTTTTTTCGATAATCGAAGATGAATTGCATAATGCACCGAACAGAAGGACCTGTTGGAGCGGTTTATGATGCCTGGCTTGCACGTCGCGCCCGTTCATGGTGAAGGAGCCTTCAGGTTCGTAGCCAATCCCTGACACGTTCCACGTTTTCCCGCCTGACCAGACATGGGTGACCGTCATTTTGTTCTGCGTCATCGTTCCGGTTTTATCGGAGCAAATAATGGATGCGCAGCCGAGCGTCTCAACCGCGGGCAGCTTTCTGACGATCGACTTTTGCCTGATCATCCGCTGTACGCCGAGAGACAGAGCGACCGTGACAATGGCCGGCAGCCCTTCAGGTATGGCAGCGACGGCAAGGGAAACGCCCGCTAAAAACATGCTGTACAGGTCATGCCCCTGGATGACCCCGGCAGCAACGACAAGCAGCGTCAGGAACAAAGCGGCGACAATCAAAATTTTGCCGAGCTCTTCAAGCCTTCTTTGCAGCGGGGTCGCCGTATTCCCGGCAGATTCGAGCATATCGGCGATTTTCCCCATTGCGGAGTTCATCCCAGTGCCGATAACGACGCCGGTGCCGCTCCCCCTTGTGACCAGCGTTCCCATGAAAGCCATATTCTTCAGATCGCCCAGCGATACGTCTGACGCCTGAAAAGCTTCAGCTTGTTTAGACACGGGGAGCGATTCACCCGTAAGAGCCGATTCTTCTATTTCAAGGCTCTTTGTCTCGACAAGCCTGAGATCGGCGCCGATTCTGTCTCCGCTTGCAAAACGGACAACATCTCCCGGAACGAGCTCTTTGGAAAGGATCTTCACCCAGTCCCCCTCCCGGAGCACAGCCACTTGAGGAGCTGACAGTTCTTTCAAAGCCTCGAGCGATCTTTCCGCCCGCCTCTCCTGAAAGAAGCCGAGAATGCCGTTAACAAAGATGATCGCGATGATCGCGATGGCGTCAATATACTCCCCGAGGAAACCCGAAATCAATGTGGCAGCAAGCAAAACAAGAACCATGAAGTCCTTGAATTGAGAAAAAAACAATGCGACCGCCGATGTTTTTTCCCCTTCCTGAAGTTCGTTTGTTCCGTGTCTTTCCAGCCGCTTTCCGGCCTCTTTTTCTGTTAAACCTTTGTCGATGGACGTTTTTGTTATGTCTAACAATTCGGTTTGTCCCATCTCGTGCCATTTCATTGAATCGTCCACTCCTCCTGCCCTAAAGGTTGCTCTTGGTTTATCCATCTCTATAAGTCAATTTATTCAGACTCGTCCCAAATCATGCTATAATTATTGAATGGACGCTTTACGAAGAGGATTAACGAGAAAAGGGAGTTTTTCATATGTCTTTTGACGGCATTTTTACATACGGAATGATCGAAGAATTAAACGAAACGATTCGAGGCGGACGGATCGCAAAAATCCACCAGCCGTTTAAGCATGAGCTGGTGTTTCATATCAGGGCGAACGGGCAGAACCGCAAATTGCTGCTCTCCGCCCACCCGAGTTATGCACGGGTTCACCTGACAAACGAAACCTATGACAACCCGAGCACCCCTCCGATGTTCTGCATGCTCCTCCGGAAGCATCTGGAAGGCGGCTTTATCGACAGAGTCGAGCAAATCGGCATGGACAGAATGATGGTCTTTCATATCAGGAGCCGGAACGAAATCGGCGACACGCTGACAAGAAAGCTGATGGTTGAAATCATGGGAAGGCACAGCAACATCGTGTTAACCGACGGAGAAAAAGACGTCATCATCGACAGTTTGAAGCATCTGTCACCTTCGGTGAACAGCTACCGCACCGTGCTTCCGGGATACGATTACATTCTCCCGCCCGCCCAGAACAAATTGTCACCGCTGGAAGCGGAGACTGAAGATATTCTCCGCCATTTGAATTTCCAGGAAGGCAAACTGGACAGACAGATCGTCGATAGCTTTTCCGGCGTCTCGCCTCTGTTTGCGAAAGAAGCCGTCTTTCGCGCGGGCCTTGCCAACAGGGCGACACTGCCAAGCGTCTTGACGGAGATGTTCAGCGAAATTAAAAACCGGCGTTTTCAGCCCCAGCTGATCACGACAGAAGATGGAAAAGAATATTTTTACCTTCTTGAGCTGACCCATATAAAAGGCGATAACAGACCCTTTCATACGCTAAGCGAACTTCTTGACCGCTACTATTTCGGAAAAGCGGAGCGGGACCGCGTTAAACAGCAGGCTCATGATTTAGAGCGTTTCGCGGCAAACGAAAAGAAAAAGAACGAAAACAAAATCAAAAAGCTGAAAAAAACGCTTGAGCAGTCCGAACACGCGAAGGATTATCAGCTGTACGGAGAGCTGTTGACAGCGAACCTGTACCAGCTGAAAAAAGGAGACAAAGCGGCGAGAGTCATCAACTACTATGATGAAAACGGCGGAGAAATCACGATTCCGCTCAATCCGAATAAGACGCCTTCCGAAAACGCGCAAAGCTATTTTACAAAATATCAAAAAGCGAAAAATTCGGTGGACGTCGTGAAGGAGCAGATCAGATTGGCAGAAGAGGAAATCGCTTATTTCGACCAGCTGATTCAGCAGCTTTCGTCTGCCTCTCCGAAAGATATAACTGAAATCCGCGAAGAGCTCGCCGAAGGAAAGTATTTACGGGCCAAACAGCAAGGGGGCCAGAAAAAACAGAAGAAACAGGCGCCAACGCTCGAAACATACAAATCCAGCGCAGGAGAAACGATTCTCGTCGGCAAAAACAACAAGCAGAACGAATATTTGACGATGAAACTTGCCGCCCGCGACCACATCTGGCTTCACACGAAAGATATTCCGGGGTCGCACGTCGTCATCCAATCGAGCGATCCGGACGAGCAAACCATCCTTGAAGCGGCGCAGATCGCTGCCTATTACAGCAAAGCGAAAAACTCGGCTTCGGTTCCTGTCGATTATACAAAAATACGCCATGTTAAAAAGCCGAATGGCGCAAAGCCTGGTTTTGTCACCTACGACAGTCAGCAAACCGTTTTTGTAACACCTGACGAAGACTTGATCATCAAGCTGAAAAAATAATTGCCAAAAGGCCTGAACCTCAAGAGTTCAGGCCTCTTCTTTTACGGAGAAGCTCGTCGATCTCTTGGACGAGCTCATCATCGATCAAATCATCAATCTGTCCGGCCAGCTTGATCGTGTGACGCGGACTGGCTCCGTTTGTCGAGACGGATATGGTTATGTTTCCTCTGTTGATGATTTTCGGAACATACACATTTCCAAGCTCCGCTTCACTCGCAACATTGACAAGCTGATCAGGAGCAGCTGATGCGGCGATCCGCTTGTTCGCCTCGTGATCATCGGTCGCGAGAATGATCAGAAATGCATCCTTGAAATCGCCGGGCTCCGCTTTTTTCTTCTTCCATTCGATGCCGTTCTCTTCGATCAATCCGAGCATCTCTTCTGATGCTTCAGGGCTGATGACGGTTGCGGCTGCACCTTCTGCCAGCACCGTTTTCAGCCGCCGCGCCGCGATCTTTCCCCCGCCCGCAATGACTGCGGCTTTGCCTTTGATGTTAATGTGAAGCGGCAGCATCTGATGCTCCTGTAAATCCAAAGCGCCCGGCTTTGTTGATAACCGCTTCCTCCACGCGGTGCAAAAAGGCATTTTTAACATGGGGGTGAAAGCCGAGGTAATCCGTCAGCACGACATCCGGATTGGTTTCTTTCAGCTTGGCGGTTTCCCTTTCAATCTCGTTCATCAGCATACCGGTAAACAGCAGATACGGCACGATGAATGTCGTTTTTCCGTCCCGTTCTTTCAGCTGTTTAAACACATCCAGGTAGTGCGGTTCACAGGCTGTCATAAAGCAGGGAATGACTTCGTCAACGGGCGTGAGGCCTCTCAGCCGCTCGCAAATGTCATAGACATCCCGTTTGACATCCGGATCTGAGCTCCCCCTTCCGATCACCACGACTCTTGCATGTTCATATGGCGTCCCCGTTTCTTCGATCCTTGTAAAAACCGCTTTGACGACTTCCTGATTGACGCCGATCGGCTTTCCGTAAGTGACGCTGACGGCAGGGTACTGAGAAGAAGCACGGGCAAGTTCCTCAGGGATGTCCCTTTTGGCATGCGCGGCTGTCAAGAGGAGAAGCGGCACAGCCGCGATATGGGTCGCTCCCTTTTCCACACAGGCTTTAAAGCCGGTTTCGATATCCGGTGCCGCCAGTTCCAAAAAAGAAATTTCCTGAATGGGGGCGGACATGTTTTCTTTGCAGCTCTCCAAAAAAGCGGCTGCCTCTGTTTGGGCTCTTTTCAGACGGCTACCGTGGCCGATATATAAAATCGCTTGTTTCATATTAAAGCGCCTCGCTTAATGCCGGATCTTTCAGCTCTGGTTCAAACCAGCTTAACTGTGAGCTGAATTGAACGACATCCCCGATGACAATCAGGCTCGGGTTTTCAATCTTTTCGCTTTCGACGGTACCGGCAAGCGTTTCAACCGTGCAAAGCACCGTTTTTTGTTTGTCCGTCGTTCCCCAATGAATGAAAGCGGCAGGTGTAGACGGATCTCTGCCGTTTTCGATCAGAAGCCTTTCGATTTGCTTCACGTTTTTAATCCCCATATAAATGACAAGCGTATCGATCCCTGTGGCTAACGCTTTCCACTTCTCTTCAAAGTTTTCTTCTTTTTGATAATGGCCTGTCACGAAAGCGACGTTTGAACTCGCTTCCCGGTGTGTCACCGGAATGCCCGCATAAGCAGCAGCGGCAATCCCCGAGGTGATTCCCGGCACGATTTCATAAGCAACTCCGTGTTCAGCGAGGGTTTGCGCTTCCTCCCCGCCTCTGCCGAATACGAAAGGATCACCGCCTTTCAGCCTGACAACGGTTTTCCCTTTTTTCGCATACTTGACGAGAAAATGATTGATTGTTTCCTGCTTCATCATGTGGTAGTCCGGAAGCTTTCCGCAGTAGATGAGATCCGCTTCCTCCTTGGCGTGCTGTAAAATCTGTTTATTCACAAGCCTGTCATACAAAATGACATCGGCTGTCTGGATGGCTTTTAAAGCTTTGATCGTCAGTAAATCGGGGTCTCCAGGACCTGCCCCAACGATATATACTTTCCCCATCTTAGATCTCCCCCCGATCTGCTCAACGTCTTCTTCAATTCATTATAAATCATAAAGAAAGCGTTTGGTGCCTGAAAATATCACAAAAACCAAACGTTTTCTTTATGAAATAAGAAAGTGCATGTGCAGCACTTTCCTATTCATCCGCATTTTATTTCGTTTGATCTTTCACGTATTGGACGAGCTGATTTTTGCACTCTTCCCGGTTATGTGCGCCTGTATCAAGGACAAGCTCAGGCGTTTCAGGTTCTTCATAAGGCGAATCGATCCCCGTGAAAAATGGAATTTCTCCGTTTCTCGCTTTTTTGTACAAGCCTTTCGGGTCGCGCTCCTCGCACGTCGCCAAATCGCATTTCACATAGACTTCGTGAAACTCATCTTCCTCGACAAGCTGTCTGACAAGCCCGCGGTCTTCTTTAAAAGGGGAAATGAACGCCGTAATGACGATCGTCCCCTGTTCGACAAAGAGCTTCGCGACCTCGCCGATCCGGCGGATGTTTTCCTTCCGGTCTTCATCGGAAAACCCGAGGTCCTTGTTCAGCCCGTGCCTGACGTTGTCGCCGTCGAGCACCGTGACCTGGTAGCCTTGTTCAAACAACTCACGCGCTGCGGCGTTGGCAATCGTTGATTTTCCTGAACCGCTCAAGCCCGTCAGCCAAACGATCGAGCTTTTATGTTTATTTTTCTCATGATATTCCCGTTTTGTAATGGACGCTTCATGCCAGACAATATCTTTATTTACCAAGAGATGCTCCCCCTTAAGAAACCCCGGCCGTTAAGCCTTTGATTAATGTTTGAATAACTTCTGGACGGC
Organism: Bacillus sp. B19-2; assembly: GCF_022832475.1. NCBI lineage: Bacteria > Bacillati > Bacillota > Bacilli > Caryophanales > Bacillaceae > Bacillus > Bacillus sp. B19-2. The sequence continues at coordinate 746,192 of NZ_JALHKQ010000001.1, read as the reverse complement.
TGAATGTGCTCGGCGGGAACTCGCCGTTTCTCAGCATGCCCCTCACTTTTGTGCCGGACAAAATGACATGATGTTCTTTGCCGTGAGGGCACGTTTTCGCCGTCGCCATTGAACCGCAGACATTGCAGTAGAAGCTGTGTTCGAATTTCAGCGGCGTAATGCCGATCTCTTCCGGTGCGAACTGATCGAACAGCTCCTGCGCTTCATATGTGCCGTAGTAATCGCCGACTCCGGCATGGTCTCTTCCGACGATAAAGTGCGTGCATCCGTAGTTCTTTCTGACAAGCGCATGGAAGATCGCTTCCTTCGGCCCCGCATAGCGCATCGCCGCCGGAAAAACGCCGAGGAAGACGCGGTCTTTCGGATAGTAGCCGTCAAGCAGCACCTGATAGCTTTCCATGCGGACATCAGCCGGAATATCGTCTGATTTTGTTTCCCCGACGAGCGGATTGAGGAAAAGGCCGTCTACCGTCTCGAGCGCCGTTTTTTGAATGTATTCGTGCGCTCTGTGAACCGGATTTCTCGTCTGGAATCCGACGATTGTTTTCCAGCCGAGTTCTGCGAATTTTTTTCGTGTTTCCAGAGGATCAAATGTGTGCGCCGGGAATTGCTTGACGCTCCGTTTAATGAGCGTGATCGGCCCGCCCACATAAACGCTGCCGCGGTCAAACAATTTTTTGACGCCCGGATGTTCCAGTTCGTCGGTTTTATAGATATTGACGGCTTCCGTTTTCTTGTCCGGCGCATAGATGTCTTCGATCTCAATGACGCCGTATGTTTCCCCATTATAGGTGAGGCGGACGGTGTCCCCCGCTTTTAAGCTTGAAGCTTTTTGCTCGTCAACGGGCAGAGCGATCGGAAGCGTCCATACTTCGCCGCTTGACAGTCTCATATTTTCGACAACAGACAGATAGTCTTTCTCTGTCATAAAGCCTTGGATCGGGCTGTATGCGCCGATTCCGATCAGCTCCAAATCTGAAAAAGCCATTAAATCAAGCTCAATTTCCTGTGCGATATGTTGAAAATCGTATGCTTCATTGACGCGGTTTACCAATACACCGCCGTGTGGTGCTAAACTCATAAACTTGTTTCCCCCTACTTTGTGTTTAAATTCCTCCGCCTTGTTCATGGACGGAGCTGTGCTCTTTTTTGACCGCTCTCATCAGGCTGATCGTTCCGACAGATGCCAGAAGGACGCTTGTGACGACGATGAGAGCATAATAGTCTCCTTTTAATAAAAGGCTGACCAGCATATAAGACAGGCTTAATGAAAGGAACGGCGAGACGACCCATACTTTCAGCATCGTTTTGACCACTTGTTTATGAAAGACATTGCCGCCGTTTTTTGCCATTCCCATCCCTATAATAGAAGATGATGTGACTTGCGCAAGCGGAACCGGCAAACCGAAAATCGAACTGATGATGACAAGCCCGGCTCCCGTTCCGGAAAGGATGATCCCCTCTCCTTTTGAAAATCTCGTAATTTTTTTGCCGTTTGTTTCAAGAACGCGCCTGCCCAGTAAAAGGGCGCCCAGCGCGACAAACAGTCCGCCATAGAGCGTTCCTTCCCCGACTGTCAAAACATGCGCCGCCACCAGAGGTCCGACAGCATTTGCGACATTGTTCATGCCTGCTGAGAAGGCTTCAAAAAACCCGGTGATCAACAGAATCACCGCCAAAACCTTTGCTTTCTTTCCCGCGGCTGGACGTTTGATCGTTTTTTTCATGATGTTTGCCATCGCAAATGTAAATGTAAAAGCGACGATTGGTACAACGACCCAAAATGAGACGATGACAAGCAAAGATTTCACATACAAAACCTGGTAAGCGACACCTACTCCGACAACAGATCCGACCGTCACTTCACTTGTCGAAAGCGGGATGCCGAGTACATTTGCGATAAAGAGCGACAGTGCCGCCGATCCGATAATAATGCAGACGATTTCAAGCGAAATCACCCGTTCGGGAATAATGCCTGAGCTGATCGTTTTCACGACGTTTCCTCCGCCGATGACGGCGCCCGAGAGAACGCCTGCTGCACAGATTATAAGTGCGTGAAACTTCTTTTTGACTGCTTCAGATCCATAGGCGATTCCCATTGAAGCAGCTGCACCGCTCGCTCCGATATTCATCGCAAAAAACATGCTAAATAAAATGGCGGCAAGTTCCATGACTCATCTCCTTACTCGTGTAATCCGCATTCTGTTTTAGCCGATCCGTTCCAGCGGCCAGATCGAAGATCATCCATTGTAAAGGCCGGAGATGTGCACGGAGCGCAGCCGATGCTCGGGTAGCCTTGATCATGAAGCGGATTGTACGGGAGATCGTGCTTTGTCACATATCTCCAAATATCCTTCCACGTCCAATGAATGAGCGGACAAACTTTGATGGACTTGAATTTTTCATCTTTGTTCAAAAAGTTCGTTTTGCTCCGCCCGGGCGATTGCTCGCGGCGCAGGCCCGACAGCCACGCCGGGTAGCCTGAAAGCGTCTCGCGGAGAGGAATGACTTTCCTCATTTCACAGCAGGAATTCGGAGCGGTCTTCCACAGTTCGTCCCCATATTCTTTCGCCTGCTCTTCGACGGTAAGCTCCGGTGTTTTCATGATAATCTGAAGGCCTGGATATCGTTCTTTGACAGCGTCGATCGTTTCATACGTTTCTTTAAAATGAAGTCCCGTATCAAGGAAAACGATGACCGCATCTTTTTTCACCTTATAAATCAAATCGATCAGGACGATCCCCTCAATTCCGAAGCTGCACGCATATACAAGCTGATCCCCGTAATGCCCGTACGCCCATTTCAAGACGGACAGCGCTCCTTTATAAGAGTCATCTTCCTGAAAAGAGATATTCGGTTCCTCCCATGTGCTGTAAGTAAAAATTTTCGGTTCCCCCTTTTTTTCGCCAACAAAAAAACGGCTTCCAGCAGAAAAAAACTGTGAAAACCGCCTCTAGTTTGTCTAGTCAGCTATTTCAATCTTATTTTTTCATTTTTTTCGATTTGAATGACTTTGCCGTCCTGAACAACGAATGTGATCGATCCGTAATTCATGTCTTTCAGCATGTCTTTCATTTTGATGATCACCTTTTCAAGCTGTTCATCTGTCTTCACTTCTAGCTCCTCCTCTGCCCCTAAAAAATTAAAATCTTTCTTCCAATTTTGAAAGAAAGACGAGGAACTCCGCTATTCCTTATCTCTCAAAATGAGGGCATTTTGCTGGAAGTAGCACCTTACGCTTCACACGCAGGTTGCCGGGTTTCATCGGACCAGTCCCTCCACCGCTCTTGATAAGTTTGCTTTTGTTATTTTAAAATTTTAGCACAATTCGAATAAAAGTCAACCCGACTTTTTTTATAGGATTAATAAAAAATAAAAATAATCCGATTTTACTATTTTTAAATCTGTAAAAAGACGCAAAAAAAGCCGTTCTCTCATTAGGAGAATACGGCTTTTTTCATTAGTCCATCCAAGACTTGCTTTCAGGGTCCGCTTTCCATTCTTTCAGTTTGGCGGCATCCTGTTCGCTGATATATCCGCCGGCAAGCGCAGCTTCTGTCAATGTATCGTAATCAGTCAGCGTGCGGTATTCAACGCCCGCTTCGCTGAAGGCGGCGGCGGCTTTAGGAAGCCCGTAAGTGAAAATCGCGGCGACACCGAGCACTTCACATCCCGCCTCTGTGAGAGCGGCTGCCGCTTCAAGGACGCTCCCTCCCGTTGAAATTAAATCTTCGATCAAAACGACTTTCTGTCCTTTTACAACAGCGCCTTCAATTTGGTTTCCTTTGCCGTGGGCTTTCGGTTTGCTTCTGACGTAGCACATCGGCAGGCTCAGCCTGTCGGCGGCAAGCGCGGCATGGGGGATTCCCGCGGTTGCCGTACCGGCGATCATTTCGGCTCCGGGAAACTTGTCTTGAATCAGTCCGGCAAGCCCTGAAGCTATATCATTCCTTACTTCCGGATATGAAAGCGTCAAACGATTGTCGCAGTAGATGGGCGACAGGATGCCGCTCGCCCATGTAAACGGCTCGTTCGGGCGCAGGAAAACCGCTTTGATTCTTAATAAATGGTTTGCAATGTCTGTTTTCATGCCTTGGTTCCCTCCCACTCATGTCCTATTCTTCTGTAGGCTGACACAGGATCTTCCGCCTGTGTAATCGAACGGCCGACAACGATCGCCGACACGCCTTTTTCCCTTGCGTAGCCAGGTGTCGCCACCCGGACCTGGTCGTTGTTTTTGTCATCCGCCATGCGAATTCCGGGTGTCACGGTCAGAAAATCTAATGACGCGGCCCGGTAAATGTGTTCGGCTTCATGGACGGAGCAGACGACGCCGTCAAGTCCGCTTTTTTCAGCCAGCTTGCTGTAGTGAACAACTGTATCGAGAAGCGGCGTTTCAATCAGCAGCTCATGCTGAAGCATTTCTGAAGACGTGCTTGTCAGCTGGGTCACAGCAATTAATGAAGGGCGTTTCCGGCCTGCCGGAGTCCCCGCTTCAAGGCCTTCAAGCGCCGACTCCATCATTTGCTTTCCGCCTGCTGCGTGCACATTGACAAGGCTGACGCCAAACCCCGCCAGCCTTTTCATCGCCTTGTATACGGTCGTTGGAATGTCGTGGCATTTTAGATCAAGGAAAATGCGGCAGCCGCGCTCCTGCAACTTTTCAAGGATGGCCGGTCCTTCCTGATAAAAAAGCTCCATGCCCACCTTCACGAAAAGCTCTTCTCCATGAAACCGGTCCAAAAACGCATATGTTTCCTGTGCTGATGCAAAATCAAGCGCGATGATGGGCGGCGTATGTTTCATCCTTCCAGCTCCTTCCGACACACTCGTTTAACGAATGGTATCCGTATTTTTCTAAAACGCGCGGCAAATCGGCGATGATGTCGGGACAAGCAAACGGATTAACGAAGTTTGCCGTGCCGACGGCGACTGCGCTCGCACCCGCCAGCAAAAACTCAAGCACATCTTCGGCTGACTGGACACCGCCCATGCCGATGATCGGAATGCTGACTTTCTGGCTGACTTCATGCACCATTCTGATGGCCACCGGTTTAACGGCAGGGCCCGATAACCCGCCGGTTTTGTTCGCCAAGATCGGCTTTCCCGTTTTTAAGTCGATCCGCATCCCGATCAGCGTGTTGATCATCGTCAAACCGTCCGCTCCCGCTTCTTCTATGGCAAGCGCGATGTCGGTAATGTTCGCGACATTCGGCGACAGCTTCACATAGACGGGGACGCTCGCAACCTCTTTCACCGCTTTCGTCAGCTCGCCGGCCATTTCCGGCTGTGTGCCAAAGGCGATGCCTCCCGTTTTCACGTTAGGGCAGGAAATATTCAGCTCGAGCGCATGAACGTTCGGCGCTTTGCTGATTTCTTCAGCCACTTCAACATAATCGTCGATCTGCGAGCCGGCGACATTGGCGATAATCGGTGTGTCGAACTGTTCAAGCCATGGCAATTCGCGTTCCATGACAGCCTTTAATCCCGGATTTTGCAGGCCGATGGCATTAAGCATGCCGGCTTGTGTCTCGGCGACGCGCGGCGTCGGATTCCCGAAGCGCGGTTCGCTCGTCGTCGCTTTAATCATGATCGCACCGAGACGTGAAAGATCGTAAAAGTTCGCAAATTCTCTCCCGAATCCGAAGCAGCCTGAAGCCGGCATGATCGGATTTTTTAATTGAAGGCCCGGCAAATTGACTTCAAGCATCATAACAGCACCTCCTGAGCTTTGAAAACAGGGCCGTCAAGGCATACCTTCACATAAGAAGTTTCGCTTTCTTCCGTATGGCAAACACAGGCAAAGCAAGCGCCGATCCCGCATCCCATGCGCTCTTCCATCGACAGATAAACCTCTTTATCCGGATAGCGCTGTTTTAAAGCTTTCAGCATCGGTGTCGGTCCGCAAGCCATTATGCAGTCAAACTGAAGCCCCTCGTTTTCAATGACATCTGTAACAAACCCCTTTGAACCGCGGGTGCCGTCTGCGGTTGCCACATACACCCGGCCGAAACGGCTGAATTCCTGTTCGTAAAAGACATCTTTTGCAGAAGCAAATCCTAACACATGGATCGTGTGCACCCCTCTATTTGTCAGCTGTTTGCTCAGCTCGTAAAGCGGCGGAACACCGATCCCCCCTCCGACGAGAAGAGCCGTTTTCCCCGGTTCAAGCGATTCAGCCGGAAAACCGTTGCCGAGCGGACCGAGGACATCGATCTGATCTCCTTCCTGTTTTAAAGACAGGAGGCTCGTGCCTTCCCCATCCTTGCGAAAGATGATGGTCACCTGCCGGGCGGCTCTGTTGATAGCGGCGATGCTGATCGGCCGCCTCAAAAGCGGCGTGAGGGAGTCTGAGACCTTGATGTGAAGGAACTGGCCGGGAGCGCCGCAAACTTCGGCAATCTCCCCTTCCAGCACCATTTGATAAATATGATCCGCGATACACTTGTTTGAACGGACTGTCATATACCCTTTTCTCATCTGACGGCCGCCTTTTGCTCGATTTTAATCGCCGGCATATGATCGGCGCGGAAGCTCATGCTTTCTAGCACCCGCAAAATCGCTTCCGCCGTATCAAGGGATGTCAGGCAGGCGACTCCGTTTTCAACGGATTCGCGTCTGATTCTGAAGCCGTCTCTTGCCGGCTGCTTCCCTTTTGTCAGCGTATTGACGACGAACTGCGCTTCCCCGTTTCGAATGACATCAAGGAGATTTGTGCCTTCTTCGCCGATTTTCCCGACGGTTTTAACAGGTACGGATGCGTCTCTTAAATAGCCGGCCGTTCCTTCCGTAGCCAATATTTTATAGCCGATCGCATGGAACCGCTTGGCGATCAATAGTCCTTCCTCTTTATCTTTATCAGCAACTGTCAGGAGAACAGAGCCGTAGTTCGGAATTTGGATGCCTGAAGCGATCAGTCCTTTGTATAGCGCTTTTTCCAAAGTGCTGTCTTTGCCCATGACTTCCCCGGTCGACTTCATTTCCGGTCCGAGCGTGATATCCACTCTCCTCAGCTTTGCAAACGAGAAGACCGGCACTTTCACATATACGCCTTCCTGCTCTTTTTGGAGGCCTTCTGTATAGCCCATATCGGCAAGCTTCCCGCCGAGAATCACTTTTGTTGCAAGATTGGCCATCGGAATGCCAGTGATTTTGCTGAGAAACGGCACCGTGCGGCTCGATCTCGGGTTAACTTCAAGCACGTAAACCTCCTCTTTTGAAAGGACAAACTGAATGTTGAGCAGGCCGACGATGTTTAAGCCTTTTGCAAGCTTAATCGTGTATGCTTCAATCTTTTTCTTGATGTCCTCTGAAAGGGATTGCGGCGGGTAAACGGCAATCGAATCCCCCGAGTGGACGCCGGCCCGTTCGATGTGCTCCATAATCCCCGGAATGACGACCGTTTCACCGTCAGAAATCGCATCCACTTCAATTTCCTTTCCGGTCAAATATTTATCGATCAGGACAGGGTGCTGCGGATTGATTTTCACTGCATTCTCCATATAATGGAGAAGCTCTGCTTCCTGGTAGACGATCTCCATCGCACGTCCCCCAAGTACATACGATGGGCGGACAAGCACCGGATAGCCGATGTTGGCTGCGATTTCAACGGCGCCTTCCACAGATGTCGCCGTTTTTCCGAGCGGCTGAGGCACATGCAGCGTTTCAAGCGTCTGTTCGAACTTGTCGCGATCCTCGGCGCGGTCCAAATCTTCAAGAGATGTTCCGAGAATGGCGACGCCCCGCTCCGCGAGCTCGTCGGCAAGGTTGATCGCAGTCTGTCCGCCAAACTGAACGACGACGCCTTTCGGCTGCTCCAAATCGATGATATGCATGACATCTTCAACAGTAAGCGGCTCAAAGTAGAGCTTGTCGGAAATGCTGAAGTCCGTTGAAACCGTCTCAGGATTGTTGTTGATAATGATTGCTTCATAGCCGGCTTCTTTTATCGCCCAGACCGAATGCACGGTCGCATAATCGAATTCGACCCCCTGGCCGATTCGGATCGGACCCGAGCCAAGAACGATGACGCTGTTTTTGTCTGTTCTGACCGATTCATTTTCCTCTTCATATGTGCTGTAGAAATAAGGTGTTTCCGATTCAAATTCGGCCGCGCATGTATCAACCATTTTATATACAGGCGTGATGCTTGCTTCTTTTCTAAGATCATAAAGCTTTCGTTCAGGCATCTCCCAGAGAAGGCTGATGAAGCGGTCTGAAAAACCGAGCTCTTTTGCTTCTTTTAAAAGACCGAGGTCGCCGCGCCCGGCTTTCAGCCTCTCTTCAAAGCGAATGATTCCCTCAAGCTTGTGCAGGAAGAACAGGTCAATTTCCGAAAATTCGTGGAGATCGCTGACTGTGTATCCTCTTCTAAACGCTTCGGCCAAGTAAAAGAGCCGTTCGTCTCCCGCTTTTTTAATCCGTTTTTCAAGCACTTCATTTGAGATCTCACCGGCATCTTTCAGCTCCAGGTGATAGACATCCGCTTCAAGAGAACGGACCGCTTTCAGGAGTGATTCCTCCCACGTTCTTCCGATCGCCATCACTTCGCCCGTCGCTTTCATCTGCGTGCCGAGCCTGCGGTTTGCCGATTCGAATTTATCAAACGGCCAGCGCGGTATTTTTGAAACGACATAGTCGAGCGCAGGTTCGAAAGACGCGTACGTTTTTCCTGTAACAGGATTCATCATTTCGTCAAGAGACAAACCGACGGCGATTTTAGCGGCCAGCTTTGCGATCGGATAGCCCGTCGCTTTTGAGGCAAGCGCTGATGAACGGCTGACCCGTGGGTTTACCTCGATGATGTAGTACTGAAAGCTGTCCGGATCAAGCGCCAGCTGAACGTTACAGCCGCCTTCGATTTCTAGCGCGCGGATGATTTTCAGCGATACATTGCGAAGCATTTGGTATTCGCGGTCGCTCAGCGTCTGGCTCGGCGCGACAACGATACTGTCCCCGGTATGAATCCCGACCGGATCGATGTTTTCCATATTGCAGACGACGATCGCGTGATCGCTCGAGTCTCTCATGACTTCATACTCAATTTCTTTGTAGCCGGCGATGCTCTTTTCAAGCAGACATTGATGAACCGGGCTCATTTTTAAGCCGTTTTCAACAATTTCCTTCAGCTCGTCTTCGTTTGAGCAGATGCCTCCGCCTGTTCCGCCAAGCGTGTATGCCGGCCGGACGATGACGGGGAAGCCGATGCGCTCGACGAATTCGTGCGCTTCCTCGAGCGAGTGGATGATCTCGCTTTCCGGAACCGGTTCATTCAACTCATTCATCAGGCTTCTGAACAAGTCGCGGTCCTCCGCTTGTTGGATCGCTGCCAATTTCGTGCCGAGCACTTCAACGCCGCACTCAGCCAGGATGCCGTGCTCGGACAGTTCGACCGCCAAGTTGAGGCCCGTCTGCCCGCCCAATGTCGGCAAAATGGCGTCCGGCCGCTCTTTGCGGATGATCCGTGTTAAAAATTCAAGCGTCAGCGGTTCGATATATACACGGTCGGCCATTTCCGTATCCGTCATGATCGTCGCCGGATTCGAGTTGACGAGAATGACTTCATAGCCTTCTTCTTTTAAAGCGAGGCAGGCCTGTGTGCCCGCATAATCAAATTCCGCCGCCTGCCCGATAATAATCGGCCCTGATCCGATCACCAAAATCTTTTTGATATCTACGCGTTTAGGCATACCGCTTCCCCTTCTTTCTCTGTGGTTTCAATCATGTGTAAAAATTGATCAAATAAATGGTTGGCGTCTTCCGGTCCCGGTGAAGCTTCCGGATGGTATTGAACTGTGAAAGCCGGTTCGTGTTTATGTTTAAGCCCTTCGATTGTGTCGTCATTAATCGCCACATGTGTCACTTCAAGCGGCGTGTTTTCAACAGAAGATACGGTATAGCCGTGGTTTTGAGCCGTAATTGATACTCTCCCGGTTGCAAGCTCTTTAACCGGATGGTTGGAACCGCGGTGTCCGAATTTCATTTTCGCCGTCTTTGCTCCGCAGGCGAGGGCAAACAGCTGATGGCCGAGACAGATGCCGAACAATGGAACCTTGCCGAGAATGTTTTGGATCATCGCAATCGCTTCAGGTACGTCCGTTGGATCTCCGGGTCCGTTTGACAGCATCACGCCGTCAGGCTTCAGCTGCATCACTTCTTCTGCCGTTACATTGTGAGGAACAACGATCACATCGCATTTGCGCTTGTTCAGCTCCCTTAAGATGCCGTGCTTCATTCCGAAATCGACAAGCACGATTCGCTTCCCTCTCCCAGGGCTCGGATATGCCGTTTTTGTTGAAACTTGGCTGACCTGATCGGTCGGAAGGTTCGATTCTTTCAGCTTTTGAACCAAAGCCTCAGCATCTTCTTCCGGGCCGGCGAAAACCCCTTTCAGCGTACCTGCCGTTCTGATCATTCTTGTCAGCTTTCTCGTGTCAATCCCTGAGAGTCCCGGGATGTTCTTCATTTTTAAATATTCATCAAGGGTATAAGCAGAGCGCCAGTTTGACGGAAGTTGACATAATTCCTTTACGATAAACCCTTTTACATAAGGGGTGATGGATTCAAAGTCGTCTCTGTTGATCCCGTAGTTCCCGATCAGCGGGTAGGTCAGGGTGACAATTTGTCCGCAGTATGACGGGTCTGAGAGGATTTCTTGATAGCCTGTCATCCCCGTGTTGAATACGACTTCTCCCATCGTATTTTCCAGGCTGCCGAAAGCTTCCCCTTCAAAAATCGTTCCGTTTTCTAGTACAAGACGTCTTTTCATTTTACAAGTCTCCCCTCTTGGTAAACGAGTTTTCCATTTGCCATTGTCATAACCGGCCAGCCGAAGCAGCTGATGCCGTCAAACGGCGTGTTTTTCCCTTTAGAAAGAAAGGTGCTTTTGTCAATTTTTTCTTCGCGTTCAAGATCTATGAGCGTAATATCCGCGGACCTTCCGGCTTCAAGCTTCCCGTAAGGAAGTCCGAACGCCTCGCAAGGTTTGACCGTCATATAATCGTGCAGCTGTTTCAGCGTCCATTTGCCTGTTTTGACAAAGTGCGTGTAAAGGAGCGGAAAAGCCGTCTCCAAGCCGACAATCCCAAATGGCGCCAGGCTCATCGTCTGTTGTTTTTCTTCTTCTGTATGAGGGGCATGATCCGTTGCGATAAAATCGATTGTTCCGTCTCTAAGCCCCTCAAGGAGCGCTTCTCTGTCTTCCGGACTTCTGAGCGGCGGATTCATTTTATAATTTGTATCAAGACCGGGAATGTCACTGTCTGAAAGGAGCAGATGGTGCGGCGTCACTTCCGCTGTCACGCGGATTCCCGCTTTTTTGGCATCGCGGACGACCCTGACCGATTCCTTCGTGCTGATATGACAGACATGGTAATGGCAGCCTGCCGCTTCGGCAAGAAGCACGTCCCTTGCGATGTGAACCGCTTCGCACACTGAAGGAATCCCGTTTAAACCGTTGGCTTTGGCAAATTCCCCATCGTGTACACTGCCGCCGTAAATCAATGAATTGTCTTCACAGTGGGCGACAATCGCTTTATCGATCGAAGCCGCTTTTTTCATCGCTTCATACATCATCCCCGCCGTTTGAACGCCGACGCCGTCATCGGTAAACGCGAACGCACCTGCGTCTGTCAGCCCTTCGAAGTCGGTCATTTCCTGACCTGTTTGTCTGATGGTGATGGAAGCATACGGCAGCACTCTGACAGATGCCGTTTCGTCAATGCGGTTGACGAGCCACTCCATCTGCTCTTTCGTATCGGGGACAGGCCGCGTATTCGGCATTGCGGCGACAGTTGTAAACCCGCCTCTCGCTGCAGCTTTTGCACCTGTTTCGATCGTCTCTTTCTTCTCGCCGCCCGGCTCTCTGAAGTGAACGTGAAGGTCAACAAGCCCTGGCGAGACGAAAAGTCCATCGGCATCGATAACCGTTTCTCCCAAAGCGGCCTCAAGGTTTCCGATTTCGCTGATTGAATCGCCTTCAACCCTGATATCGAGTTGTACTTTTTCGCCTTTTTCGTCGAGTATGAAGCCGTTTTTAATTAAATAAGACATAAGCCTGATCTCCCCTTTTTTTGTTTTTGCCGTTTAGAAGCGCTCTTTTTAAAACCGCCATTCTGATATATACACCGTTTTCCATTTGTTTGAAAATCCTCGACTGAGCGGATTCGACAAGCGCACTGTCAATCTCGACACCTCTGTTGACAGGCGCAGGGTGCATGATGACCGCGTCTTTTTTCAGGAGCTCCGCCCGCTTCAGCGACAGTCCGAAAGTTTCAAGATAATCGCGTTCTGCCGCCTTTTTCTCATGACGTTCGTGCTGAATCCGGAGAAGCATCACGACATCCGAATTTGCGACCGCTTCGTCAGGCGACACATATGTCCCATAGGGATTGTCTTCATCCCGCCATTCGGCTGGACCTGAGAAAAGAACCTTTGCTCCGAGTCTTGTCAGCACTTCGGCATTCGACCTTGCCACTCTGCTGTGTTTGATATCTCCGTGTATAGATACCGTCAGTCCTGCAAAACTGCCCCATTCCTCGTGAATCGTCATCAAGTCGAGCAAAGATTGAGTGGGATGCTGACCGCAGCCGTCTCCGGCATTGATCACCGGAATGCCGACGTGTCCGATGAGTTCATCATAATAATGATCTTGAGAGTGTCTGATCACACATACATCAGCGCCGATGGATTCGAGTGTCTTGACGGTATCGTACAACGATTCTCCTTTTTGTACGCTTGTTGAAACACCGTCCAGGTTCAACACATTCATGCCGAGTTTCTTCTCAGCCACTTCGAAGCTGAAGCGCGTTCTTGTGCTCGGTTCAAAAAACAGATTGGCAGCAAACTTTCCGGAGAGGACGGAATCGGACTTGCCTTTTTTCAGCTCTCTCGCCTCTTCAATCAGCTCGTGAATATCCTCAAGACTAAGCTCATTCATTGCGGTCAAGTGTTTCATTTTTTCTCCCCCTCAGGCTTTAATTTCCCGTAAAAAAACCCCAAGCTATAACGGCTTGGGGTACAGTGAATCAGAGAATGCGCTTTTTAGCACTTCTCTCTCCGCAACCCTTTCAAGCCTCTCTGGACTTCATTTAAAAGGTTTTTAAATATGCTCTTCTATTTCAATCCCGTCCTGATCTCCCTTTGATTCAGGCAGGACAAGGTTTAAAATCACTCCGACGATCGCTGCAAGCGCCATGCTTGACAGCTCGAACCCTGAGATTTTGATAAATGCGCCGCCCACTCCGATGACGAGAATGACGGATGAGATGATCAGGTTTCGCTTGTTTTCTAAGTCAATTTTGTTATCGATCAGCATGCGCAGTCCGCTTGATGCGATGATACCGAACAGGAGGAAGGAAACGCCTCCCATGACTGCAGAAGGGACAGAACTGATCAGGGCCGAAATTTTGCCGATAAACCCGAAGCACAGTGCAATGACAGCCGCTCCGCCGATGACAAATACGCTGAATACTCTTGTGATGGCGAGTACGCCGATGTTTTCTCCGTAAGTCGTTGTCGGCGGTCCGCCGATGCATGATGCCAGCATCGTTGCGACGCTGTCGCCGAAAATCGAGCGGTGAAGCCCGGGCTTCTTAATGAAATCCTGACCGACGACTTTGCTTAATACCATTTGGTGGCCGATATGTTCTGACATGGTCACGAAAGCAACGGGCACCATGGCGATTCCGATTCCGACAGCCGCCGCGCTCGGCGTATAGTCGACAAACGGAATGACGAAATCAGGAACAGCAAACCATTTTGCGTCAAGTACCATCTGGAAGTCGACGATGCCTTGGGTCAGGGCGAACAAGTACCCGCCGATAATACCGATCAAGACCGGAATCAGGCTGAAAAACCCTCTTAAGAAAATCGCGCAGATTATGGTGAGCGCGAGTGTGAATCCTGCGACGCCAAAATGTTTGGCGCTGTAGACGAGCTCTTTTGCTCCAGAATCTTCATACATGGCCATATTGACAGCCGTGCTTGCCAGTCCGAGTCCGATGACGATAATGACCGGACCGACGACAACAGGCGGCAGGAGCCTCATCAGCCAGTCCGTTCCAAGCTGCTGGATGAGCAGGGCGATCAGCCCGTAGGCGATGCCTGCCATAAATGCGCCGATCATGGCCGCACCAGGGCCTCCGGCGGCTTTTGCCGCGATAATCGGTGCAATAAATGCAAAGGATGAACCTAAGTATGCCGGGATCTGTCCTTTTGTAATCAAGAGATACGCAAGCGTCCCTAGCCCGCTCGTAATAAGGGCTACGCCCGGGCTTAAGCCTACAAGCTTTGGCACGAGGATCGTCGCCCCGAACATGGCAAACAGATGCTGCAGGCTGAAAGTTATCCAATTCAAAGGTTTTGGTACTTCTCTGACACCGAGGTTCACTTTTTTCTGACTCATATTTTTTCCTCCTGATGGTTGACTCACTGTCTATGATGTCTTCATATCCTGAAAAGATTGCGCCCATTAAAAAAGCCTCTTTGCTTAAATTGCGCAAAGAGGCAGACAAAGATCCGCCGCATGATGAGGCGGCTATCTTTCGTTCTATCCCTCTTTGCAAACTCACTGGAATGCATTTAAAAAAGGATTGTCATTCACTTTTTATAAATCGCCGCAAGGTCGCGTCCGTCAACTTCTTCCAATTGAACCATGACCTTTTCGGTTTTCGATGTCGGAATGTTTTTCCCGATATAATCTGCTCTGATCGGCAGCTCTCTGTGGCCGCGGTCGACAAGCACCGCGAGCTGGATGGATGAAGGCCGCCCGACATCGACGAGCGCATCCATGGCCGCTCTGACCGTCCGTCCCGTGTAAAGCACGTCATCGACGACGATCACCTTTTGATCGGTGATGTTCGCCGGAATGTCCGCTCCTTTGACAAGAGGCTCTTCATTGGACGTTTTTTTGGAGAGATCATCCCTGTAAAGGGTGATGTCAAGCTCTCCTACGGTGACTTTGTTTCCTTCGATTTGCTCAATCCGTTCGGCAAGCCGTTTGGCCAGATAAATGCCTCTCGTTTTGATTCCGACTAGGATACAGTTGTTCATTCCTTTGTTTCGTTCAATCATTTCGTGGGCGATTCTTGTCAGCGCCCTTCTGATCGCCTGTTCGTCAAGCACAACAGCCTTTTCTTGTTCTTGCATGGCCAGCACCCCGCATCTTTTAAAGGATAAAACAAAAACCCCTTCTGCATAAAGGCAGAGAGGGGTCTTTAAACGAATTCATTGATTCGCTTGTCCGGTATCCTTCTCAGCCTCTCTGGACTGTGTTAAAGAATCTGATTTAACTGCATTTATTATTTCAAAAAAGAAAACGTCTGTCAACGTTTATTTCGAATTTTGTCGAGGAGATTTTTCATGTCGTCAGGCAGAGGCGCCTCAAATTCAACATATTCTCCCGTACGCGGATGGTCAAATCCCAATACGCCCGCATGCAGCACCTGGCCGTTGAAATCGACCGTCTTTTTCGGGCCGTATTTCGGATCTCCAGCCAGAGGAAAACCGATATATTTCATATGCACGCGAATTTGATGGGTTCGCCCCGTTTCAAGCTGACATTCCACAACAGTGAAATCGTCGAACCGTTCGATCACTTCAAAATGAGTGACGGCATGCTTTCCATTTTCCCTTGTGACCGTCATACTCTGCCTGTCTTTTTTATCCCTGCCGATCGGCGCGTCGATCGTCCCGTGGTCATGTGAGATGACGCCGTGGACAAGCGCGGTGTATTTTCTCGTCACCGTTTTGTTGACAAGCTGATTCACGAGCGATTCATGCGCCATATCGTTTTTGGCAACCATCAACAGGCCTGAAGTGTCCTTGTCAATCCGGTGGACGATGCCCGGCCTCATCACGCCGTTGATGCCTGACAGATCGTCACAATGCGCCATCAAACCGTTAACAAGCGTCCCCGTCAGATGGCCGGGTGCCGGATGAACGACCATTCCGCGCGGCTTGTTGACGACCAGGACGTCCTGATCCTCGTAATAAATATCAAGATCCATCGGTTCAGCCGTGACATCCAGCGGTTCCGGTTCGGGAACACGGACTGACACCGCATCCCCTTCCTGAACTTTATAATTGGCTTTGACCGCATTTCCGTTCACCAGCACGCGGTCTTCTTTAATCCACTGCTGCACCTGAGTCCGCGACCAATCCGCTTCAACTGCGGTCAAGTACTTGTCAATCCGTTCACCTTTATGTTCTTCATGAACGGTCATATCATAATGCTCCATGTTACAGCTCCTTCTTCTTCTTTCCGTCTAACAGCATTTGTATAAATAAGAGCAGGACACCGACGCATAAAGATGAATCGGCAATGTTGAAAATCGGATAATGATAATTGACGATCGTCACGTGTATAAAATCGACAACTTCTTGCCTGAACACGCGGTCGATAAAATTGCCGACAGCACCGCCAAGCATCAATCCGAGAGCGGTTCCGAGCAGGATTTGTCCTTTGGCATGTTTTTGAATGTAGTAAACAATGCCAATGATAACCGCCGTGGTAATGATGTAAAAAAACCACATCTGTCCGGCCAAAATGCCCCATGCCGCGCCTGTATTCCTGTGCGACGTAATTTGAAAGAAACCGTCGATGACGGGAATGCTTTCACCGTACTCCATTTTGCCGACGACCAGCCATTTTGTAAATTGATCGATACCGATAATAAGCAGTGCAATTATGTAATAAGGCACAAACCGTTCCTCCAGTTTCTGTTTCTCTTCATTTAAGCATTTTAACAAGAAAAAGAAAAGGAGTAAAGGAATATTCATTGACATCCTGAAAGAGGGCAAAAGCCCTCCCCTCTTACAGAATGTTATGAATAGAGCGCCCGGTTGAACGTCTCATCCGTCTCAGCCCAAATAGGAAGCGTCTTTTTTTCAAACTGGGCATGATATAAAAAATCGTTCGCAGTGCGCGCGGTCGGCAGAATAGCCATTTTTTCCAGCGGAATTGCCTGATTCGTTTCTTCGCAAATACCGTATGTTCCGTTTTCGATTTTCGAAAGGGCCAAAAGCACGTCCTGAAGCTCTTCTTTGACATGATACATAAGTGTTGCCTGCTGATACGAATTGATGCCTTGAGAATCCTGCTGAAAAAAGGAGTATTCAAAAAGCCTTGCTTCCAGTTCTTCCTTCATTTGAAGAAGTTCGGTATGAATTGCCGCCAGCTGATCGTTCACGCCTACATCAACTCCTGCTCTTATCGTTTGTGACCTTAGTGTTACCGACAAAGCCGGTATCCAAGCCCAAAAGATTTTTCCTGACGTACAAAACGATGTCAGCAATGGCATCCTTTCTGCAGGATATGATGGCGGCAGCGTTCAGCCAGGACGCCTGGCGGTTAGCTGCCGATCCTTTTGATATCCGCGAACACTTACTTAGCAGGCCTGATAGGGTTTGGCGGCATACTAAAAGCGGTTCGGAAAAACTCCGAACCGCTTCGTGGTTAATTTTGATAATACGTCTTCACAATTCCGGCACAGCGAGGGCAAAGTTCCGGATGATCGGCATCCTGGCCGATTTCTTTGGAAACCATGCGGCATCGCTCACAAGTCTCGCCTTCTGCCTGAGCAACGACGATTTTTCCTGTTTCAAACGTCTGCGCATCTTCAGGCGCTTCGGCTTCCGTTCCGCCGATTGCAAGCTCTGACACGATGAACAGCTGTTTGACGTCTTCCTTGATCGAAGAAAGCAGCGCTTTTGCTTCTTCATTCGGATACAGCGTCAAGCTCGCAACCGAAGATTTTCCGATGATCTTTTCATTACGCGCTGTTTCAAGCGCTTTAAGAACATCGTCGCGAAGCTTCATGAAGCTGTCGAACTTCGCTTCCGTCTCTTTTGCATTCGGAATGTCTCTTGTTTCCGGCATATCGGTAAGCTGCACGCTTTTTTCCGATACGAATGTGAAGTGGCTCCACATTTCGTCCGCAGTATGCGGCAGGATCGGCGCAATCAGCTTGACAAGCCCGAGCAGCGTTTCGTAAAAAACGGTCTGCATGCTGCGGCGGTCTTTATGATCGGCGTGTTCAATATAAACGACGTCTTTGGCAAAATCCATATAGAATGAGCTGAGCTCGATCGCACAGAAGTTGTGAACAGCATGGTAAATGACCGCAAAATCGTATTCTTCATACGCTTTTTTAACTTTTTCAATAAGGCTGTTCAGCTTGATCAAAATGTACTGATCGACTTCGCGAAGATCTTCCACAGCGATTGCATCTTTCGCCGGATCAAAATCGGCAATGTTTCCGTGAAGGAAACGGAACGTGTTGCGGATCTTCCGGTACACTTCTGCGACTTGCTTTAAGATCGCGTCAGATACGCGGACATCTGCTTGATAGTCGACAGACGCGACCCACAGCCTTAAAATATCGGCCCCGAACTGATTCATGATTTTTGCCGGAACAACGACATTGCCGAGCGATTTGCTCATTTTGCGGCCTTCTCCGTCAAGGGCAAAACCGTGTGACAGCACACCTTTATAAGGTGCTTTACCCGTTACGGCAACGGCTGTCGAAATCGATGAGTTAAACCAGCCGCGGTATTGGTCAGAACCTTCCAGATACAAGTCCGCAGGTCTTACAAGATCCTCGCGCTCTTCCAATACGGCCTGATGTGACGAACCTGAATCAAACCAGACATCCATGATATCCTGTTCTTTTGTGAACTTGCCGTTCGGACTTCCTGGGTGAGTAAAGCCTTCCGGAAGCAGTTCATTCGCATCTTTTTCAAACCAAATGTTCGAACCGTGCTCCCTGAATAGTTCAGAAACGTGGTCGATCGTTTCATCCGTGATGATCGGCTCCCCGTTTTCGGCATAAAATACCGGAATCGGCACGCCCCATGCGCGCTGTCTTGAGATACACCAGTCACCGCGGTCGCGGATCATATTGTAGAGGCGCGTTTCGCCCCATTCAGGCACCCATTTTGTTTCTTTCACCGCGTCAAGAAGCTCGTCTCTAAAGTCTTTGATAGAAGCGAACCATTGGGAGGTCGCGCGGAAAATGGTCGGTTTTTTCGTTCTCCAGTCATGCGGATAGGAGTGGGTGATGAAATCGAGCTTCAGCAAAGCGCCTTTTTCTTCGAGCTGTTCTGTAATCGGCTTGTTGGCCTGATCGTAAAACAGTCCTTCAAAACCAGGGGCTTCGCTCGTCATATGTCCTTTTTCATCAACCGGACAAAGCACGTCAAGTCCGTATTTCTGACCGATGATAAAGTCGTCTTCCCCGTGTCCCGGAGCGGTATGGACGCAGCCTGTACCGGCATCTGTTGTTACGTGTTCACCGAGCATGACAAGCGAATCTCTGCCGTATAAAGGATGAACCGCGACGATATGTTCCAGGTCTTTTCCTTGAACGGTTTGAACGACTTCATGATCTTCAAAGCCGATCGCTTTTGCCACGCTTTCAATCAATGCGCTTGCCATCACATAGCGCGCGCCTCCGGCAGCAACGACGCTGTACTCCAATTCAGGGTGTACGGCGATGCCGAGGTTGGCCGGGATCGTCCACGGCGTTGTCGTCCAGATGATGATTTTTTCGCCGTTTGTTAATACACCTTTTCCATCTTTTACATCAAATGCAACATAGATAGACGGTGAGCGTTTATCATGGTATTCGATTTCAGCTTCAGCCAGAGCGGATTCGCTTGAAGGGGACCAGTAAACCGGCTTCTTCCCTTTGTAAATATAGCCTTTTTTCGCCATTTCGCCGAATACTTTAATTTGCTGTGCTTCAAACTCCGGCTTAAGCGTCACGTATGGGTTTTCCCAATCTCCTCTGACACCGAGCCGCTTAAATTGCGTTTTTTGGCCTTCGATTTGCTGCCATGCGTATTCTTCGCAAAGCTTGCGGAATTCGGCTACCGTCATTTCTTTGCGCTTCACTTTTTTGTTTTTCGTGAGCGCTGTTTCAATCGGCAGGCCGTGTGTATCCCAGCCCGGAACGTACGGTGCATGATATCCGCTCATCGATCTCGAACGGACGATGAAGTCCTTCAGTACTTTGTTGAGCGCATGGCCCATATGAATATCGCCGTTCGCATATGGAGGTCCGTCATGAAGCACGAACATCGGCCGGCCTTCGGTTCGTTTCTGAACGAGGCTGTAAATGTCCATATCTTCCCATTCCCCCTGAATTTCAGGTTCACGGTTCGGCAGGTTTCCTCTCATCGGAAAATCTGTTTTCGGCATTAAGAGCGTGTCTTTATAATCCATTACCATTCCTCCAAAACATCTTTTCTAAAACAAAAAAAGCCTTTTCATCCCATAAGGGACGAGAAGGCTTTGATCTCGCGGTACCACCCTTTTAGACAAGCCGATTCGGCCTATCCGCTCAAACATCGTAACGTGATGGGACGTCCTTTCCTACTGGACGGTTCAGAAAGGAAACTTGAGGGCTGATTCACAACGATTCCAACAATCCCGGGCTTACACCGCCCCCGGGTCGCTTTTATTGTTCTCAGAAATCAATGTCTGTCCCTCTCAAACGTTTTTCACTCAATTTATGAACGTATTATATGCGAACGGATGACGATATGTCAAGAACGCAAATGAAATTCTATTCTTTTTCATCCATAACGGCGTCTACTTCGTATTCAAGCAAATGATCCCAGTCGTCGTTTTTCAACAGGTCAAGCTGCGCTTCGATCAGCATTTGGAAACGGGTTCTGAACACTTTTGACTGCTTTTTCAGCTCTTCGATTTCCATCGCGATCTTTCTCGATTTTGAAAGAGACTCATTAATGATCCGGTCAGCGTTTTTCTCAGCTTCACGGATGATGAGCTTCGCTTCTTTCTCGGAATTGCGCTTTACGTCTTCTGCTGCTTCCTGTGCGACAAGGATCGATTTATTCAACGTCTCTTCGATCGTCGAAAAATGGCCGAGACGCTCGTCAAGCTCGTTCACCTTTGATTCAAGCTCATTTTTTTTGCGCAGAATGATCTCATAATCCTTTCTCACCTGGGCCAGGAACTCGTTCACTTCATCTTCGTCATAGCCGCGGAACGCTTTTGTAAATGTTTTATTATGAATGTCATTTGGCGTCAAAGGCATGCTGCCCACCTCCATTATTTTTCTTTATGTACACTTGTCCTAGTCAACATTATAAAGCAAAATTCGACCGGGCGGAGAAAAAACTGTTAAAACGCGTCATTTTTGTTTTTCAAACGTCAATCTCCATTTGCCCTTCTTCGTTTTGCCGTCAATGTTTTTCATCCTGAATCGGCCAAATCCCCGGATCGAAACCATATCCCCTTCCGCCAGTGCATATGAAGGGTCTTCGATGACTTTCCAGTTCACTTTCACGAGGCCGTTTTTCACGATAACCTGTGCTTTTTGCCGGGATTGTCTGCTCATTGCCGAGCAAATCGCATCAAGCCTCAAAGATGAAACCGTATCATCCCTTATTTCGACATCCTGCTCCGGTACTTTAAGCTTTGAAAGCGGAATTTTTTCAAGGGAAACTTTCACCTTGCCGATTTGTGTCAGCTGGGTGAAAACAAAATCAGCGACTTCTTCCGAACAGATAAACTGCCATGTCCCGTCCGAAAAGATCAGGTCGCCGAACTTTTGGCGCCTCAATCCGATGCCCATCAATGAGCCGAGAAGCTCGCGATGCTCGATGGAGGCGAATTTTTGCGGATAGATGACTTCCCAGCCCTGAAGCTGAAAATCTTCGGCAGACGGCTCGGCATATTCAGGGAACAGCACAGCCCTCTTTCGTTCTGCTTTAGGAAAGCCCCCGAAAAATTCAAGTCTCACGTCGTCCGACTGACCGATGACAGATTGCAGGATCACCTGTTCCCGCGGGTCCAAAAAATCGGTCAGCTTCATCCGGTACTGTTCCGCCACAATTCTTTTCCACTCAAGAGCCTGGTCGATAAACGGCTCTTCGTCTTTTCTGAAGTGCTGGTAAATATCGCTCATTGTCTTTCCTTTCTATGTAAAGAGGCCTGGCCTACAGCCAAGCCCGATACTCGGCCCGCAAAGATTGAAGGCACGCTCCTGAACCACGGCGCCGCTGCCGCCGGTAAGTGTTACGGGAGATCGGCATAATGTCTTTAAAAAGCGCCGAGCATTCTGAAAACCGCAAGAAGCCCTGCATCTGCGAACCGCAGGATGAAAATTGCCACAATCGGAGAAATATCAATCATCCCGAGCGGAGGAATGATCCTTCTGAACGGTTCGAGATAAGGCTCGCAAAGTGAAGCAAGCACCCGTCCGAATGAAGACTCCCTAGCATTAGGCACCCAAGACATAAAAATGTAAATAATGAGCGCAAACGAATAAACGGTTAGAAGAATACTTAAAACTCTATAAATATAAAATAGGATCATCTGTGATTTACCACCTCTGATGTTCTTCTTCTATGAGCTCGGAAATCGTACCGGAGACATCAACGTTTTCAGGCGTGCATAAAAAGATGTCCGCTCCGATCCGCTGAATATCGCCGCCGAGAGCATATACAGTTCCGCTCAAGAAATCAACGATTCTTTTCGCCTGATCGTGCTGAATGCGCTGCAGGTTCACGACGACGGCGCGGCGGTTTTTGATATGGTCTGCGATTTCCTGGGCTTCCGCGTACACCCGAGGCTCACTTAACACTACTTTAGAAGATTTCTGAACGCTTTGCAAACTTACGACATTCTGCTTCCCAGCCGCTTTAGACTGGTAGGCGGTTCTGTCTTTCGATTCATGCTCTTCAGGGATTTCCTCCCTGTCTGTTTCAATGTACTCGTACTCGTATTCCTCATCATCCAAGGAAAAAAAGTTTTTAAATTTGTTTTTCAAACTCATGATTGTCCACCTCCAGTTTCATTTCCGACTAAGGAAGATCCGATTCTGACGAATGTCGCGCCTTCCTCGACTGCGATCGTATAGTCGTTAGACATCCCCATCGAAAGCTCGCTGCACGGGGCGTTCCATTGACCGAGCCCGCGAACCTCGTCGCGCAGCTCTCTCAGCAAGCGAAAACAGCTTCTGATTGCCGTCTCGTCATCCGTAAAAGGAGCCATCGTCATTAATCCCGCAATCCGGATGTTTTCATATGCAGACAATTTTTTCACAAAAGGAAGAACCTCTTCTTTTGCCATGCCGTGTTTTGAAGATTCAAGGGATGTGTTGACCTGAACAAAACAGTCAATCGGTTTTTTTGCCCTCTTCTGAATCTCATCGGCCAAAGAAAGCCTGTCTAAAGAATGGATATATGAGACATGATCGATGATTGCTTTTACCTTTCTCGTCTGCAGGGTTCCGATAAAATGCCATACCGGTTCGCTGTCTTTCAAAGCGTCGAGCTTATGAAGCAGCCCGGTATCGCGGTTTTCTCCCAAATGTCTGATTCCTGCATCAAGCGCTGCCTGCGCCCGTTCCGGGGAAACATATTTCGTGACAGCGATGACGGATATTTCGTCGGGCGTTCTTCCCGCTTTGATACACGCTTCGTTGATCCTGTCATTTATATGTCGTAAATTGCTTTTTACATCCACCTGAAGCTATACCTCCTTTAATCCGATGAAGGACATCATCCGTCCGGTTTTTCCCCGGTCTCTCCGATGGGAGAAAAACAGTGAATGCTCGCAGCTTGTACAAAGGGAACTCACCTTAATCTGGCCGTTTGGAATTCCGGCGTGTACAAGCAGCTGCCTGTTCACTTCTTTTAATTCGAGACGGTACTCCCCTTCTTTTATCGTCAAAAAGGCTTTTTCTTCTTGCTGAAGAGGAAGATTTCTGATTTTGTCTATTACATGATCGTCGACAGTGTAGCAGCACGCGCCGATCGCAGGCCCGATCACGGCGTGGATGTCTGCGGGATTTGATCCTTCCCGGCTGACCCACGTGTCAACCATGCTGGCTGCAATCCCGAGCGCGGTGCCTTTCCAGCCCGCGTGAGCGATTCCGGCCAGCGAGCGGACAGGATCGTAAAAATAAACGGGAACGCAGTCGGCAAAGCAAAGCGCCAAAAACAGGTTTGGCCTGTCTGTATAAAGTCCGTCCGTAGCCTTCAGCGCCGTATCGTATCGGAAAGCGCCGCTGGCGCGATCGCCATCCGTCACTTTTTGAATCCGGTCTTCATGCGTCTGATCGGCAAATACCCAGTCGTGCAGATCGGTTTTTAAGATGTCGGCAATCTGTTTTCTGTTATTGATGACATGCTGTTCATGATCCTGAACGTGCAGCCCTGTATTCAGTGAGTGAAAAGGCGGTTCGCTTTCTCCGCCGTTTTTTGTCGTAAATCCGGCTGTGACGGCTCCGCCGGTTTCCGCCGTCTGATTCCATTCCTCAATCAAAAGCATTGACGGAGCATCAAGACGAAAGGGGTTATATGTATTCATGGTGATCAGCCTTTCGACAAACATCGTAGTCTTTCATCATATCGCTCCTATTTTAACACATCTTGATGCATTCGTTTAGTTTCGTTTCAAAAAACTAAACGAAATGTATTGTTTGCAACATTTACCGCCGTTTTTGCAGACGGTCTAACCGGTACGCAATAATGTTGAAAAAAGCAGGCGGATAAGGGCCCGCCGGTTGATCAGGCATCATCTCATATGCTTGATCAGCTTAAACGCACAAGAATCACATCTTCTCCAATTTTAACAATATTTCGCCACGGGATGACGATTTCCTCTTCTTTTCCGAAAAATCCGAAAACTTTCCCCGTTCCACCGATGACAATCGCCTGGATTTTGCCTGTCGTTACATTAATATCAATATCGCCGATGCTGCCGAGCCTTTTCCCGTTTGATACGTTAACGACATCTTTTATCTGGAAATCAGAAATGTTCATCATATCCAGCGCACGCCTCCTCTGATCAAATCTCCTTTTAAGATTATATGAAAGGCAGTCCTTTATTTAGACTGCCTTTTCGGTGGTTTATTTCGTTTTTTTCCTGCCGGTTAAAATGTCGAGATGGACGGTCGTCACAGCGGATTCTTTCTTTAAAAAGGCATTGATCCGCTCCTTTTCCGCGCGCCATGATAATGGCGTCATCTTGATGAGCGGCGCGAGGAGACTTTGGTCTAAACGTTTGCTGTAGGCGATCTCCGTTCTGTCGATCAGATCGAAATAGGACGAGAACCGCTCAGCCGAATCCTCGCTCGTATAGGCTTGTTTGTCCGAGCCGTTGTACAAAAATCCCCGCAGTTCTTTCAGATAGCCGCTTTTCGGAATCACTTTCAAAACGATGCCGTCATCCGATAACAGCCGCTCGAATTCCGCGTAATTAGAAGGCGACAATATATTGAGGATCGCGTCGAATGAACGATTCCGAAACGGCGCGGCAGCCAGATCGGCGACACACCAGATCGCCTCTCTTTCTTGCTTAGCCGCCGACACAATCCCGGCTTTCGCCAAATCCAGCCCGACACTAAGGACAGGCGTTCCGGAACGCGCATGAAGCATTTCAGCGATTCGCGCCAAATGCGAACCTTCCCCGCAGCCGGCATCAAGGATGCTGACAAAGTTGCAAAACGGGAGGCCTGCTTGTTCGAGACGGTCTGTCAACGCGCCGCTAAGCGGTTCAAAAAAGCCGGCGGCTGCTAACATTCTTCTCGCTTCAAATAATTCTTTATCATATTTAACAGAAGGAGCATGCGTCGTGACATTGACATATCCTCCTCTTGCGATATCAAACGTATGTCCGTTTGCACAGATCAGGCTTTTTAAATCGGTGACCGCCATGTTCGCTGCGCATATCGGGCACTGAAACAACGTTTCATGCCTCTTCATGAGCGATGCTCTTTTTAATTTTTTATTCATCATTGTTACACCTCATTCATTCACATTTAAACAATGAAAAAGGCATAGACAAATAAACCCGCTCCTTCGGCATTTTTTCAAGACGAAGGTGTGGATGGTTTAAGCGTTTGTCTATACCTTTCATTATCTGTAGCGAATGAATTGAATGATCATTATGATGAACCCCTCATTAACATGACGTTCTCTATTATCTTACCAGCTTCTTTAAGATGAGGAAAGCTGAAAAAAGCCTCCAAACAAGGAGGCTGCCAAAGACATCATTTGTTTTAAATGTTGAGGTTTGCAAGCTTTTTCTTGGACAAATACGGTCTGCCATCCGTCCATACCGCCTGGACGGGCATATCGAAAAATTCGGACAAAACCCCGCCGGACATCATCTCTCTTGTCTTCCCCAAGGCAAACACTTCACCTTTTTTCAACAGCAGCGTTTGGCTGAAAGCGGGGAGAATTTCTTCTGCATGGTGAGTAACATAAAGCATGGACGGCGCACTGTCTTTTTTGGCAATTTGTTCAACTGTCTCCAGCACCTGCTCCCTCGCGATGAAATCAAGACCGGTTACAGGCTCGTCGAGAATCAGCAGCTCTGGATCGGCCATCAAGGCCCTTGCGATCAGCACTTTTTGCTTTTCTCCCTGAGAGAGCGTTTCATATCTCCTGTCCGCATAACGGATGGAGCCGAATTCCTCCATGAGGGCGATCGCTTTCTCCCTGACAGACTGTGAAGGCGATTCATAAAGGCCGATCGAAGCGAAAGCGCCGCTTAAAACAATTTCAAATGCACTGTCTTCAGGATACAGCTTCTGCTGCAGGGCCGCCGACACAAGGCCGATTTTTTGGCGAAGCTTTTCGTTCAGCTCCGTTTTTCCAAATTCGCGCCCTAACACGGTAACTTTTCCTGTTGTCGGAAAATAATAAGCGCACAGCATGTTCAACAGAGCGGTTTTACCGGCCCCGTTCAATCCGTATAACGCCCAGTGCTCCCCCTTCTCCACCGTCCAATCAATATCCTTTAATATCCACTCTCCGTTTCGTTTTAGTGAAGCACGCTCAAGCTGCAGAACCATACGAAATCCCCCTTTTTTATGTAAATATTCTGATAAATTAAAATATAATTCTTTTATTATAGCTTATTTATTTAACAAAGTGAATGAGAGATTTTCCATTTTTAGCATGTGAAAAGCCGCAGATTGACTGCGGCTTAGTGAATGTTCTTATTCATTTGTTTAATGGCGGCTTTTTCCAGCCTTGAGACTTGGGCTTGGGAGATTCCGATCTCATCAGCGACTTCCATTTGCGTCTTGCCTTGGAAGAAGCGTTTTCTGAGGATCATTTTTTCCCGTTCGTTCAGCCGTCTCATGCCTTCTTTTAAGGCGAGCTCTTCGATCCATTGCGAATCCTTGTTGCGCTCATCGCTGATTTGATCCATGACATAAATCGGATCTCCTCCGTCATTGTAAATCGGCTCAAACAAAGATACAGGATCTTGAATGGCGTCAAGCGCAAAAACGATTTCTTCATGGGACACTTCAAGCTCTTTAGCGATCTCCTGAGCCGTCGGCTCCCTGCTTGTCTCACTGATCAGCCGTTCTCTCACTTGCAGCGCCTTGTACGCGATATCCCTGAGTGACCGTGAGACGCGGATCGGGTTGTTATCGCGCAAATATCTGCGGATTTCTCCGATGATCATTGGTACAGCATATGTTGAAAACTTAACATTGTGGCTCAGATCAAAATTATCAATTGATTTCATTAGTCCGATGCAGCCGACTTGGAATAAGTCATCAACATACTCTCCTCTGTTGTTAAACCTTTGAATGACGCTTAAGACAAGGCGCAAATTACCGTTAACAAGCTTTTCTCTTGCTGTCGTGTCTCCTTCATCCTGCATTTGCTTGAACAACTTTCTCATCTCTTCGTTCTTCAGTACGGGCAGTTTTGATGTATCAACCCCGCAGATTTCAACTTTATTTCTCGACACTTTTTTCCCTCCCTACAGGAGCTGCTGTACAAAGTTCAGTATCTCCTCGGGTGGGAAAAATATGCATCGTTAATTTCCAAAAATAAGAAGATCGAGTCGAAAACCCTTGACTGTCAACACTTCAAATTTCATAAAAAAATTAAACCATTTTATTGAATTCTTTTCGCAGCCTTTTAATAATTCTTTTTTCAAGCCGGGAAATATAGGACTGAGAGATGCCGAGCATATCGGCAACGTCTTTTTGCGTTTTTTCTTCTCCTCCGACAAGCCCGAAGCGAAGCTCCATGATCTGTTTTTCTCTGTCATTGAGCTGTTCAAGCGCTTTTTTCAACAGCTTCTTATCAACGTTTGCTTCGATATCTTTTGTAATAATGTCGTTTTCTGTTCCGAGCACATCTGAGAGAAGCAGTTCATTTCCGTCCCAATCGATGTTCAGCGGTTCATCGAATGATACCTCTGAGCGAATTTTATTGTTTCTTCTTAAATACATCAAAATTTCATTTTCAATGCATCTGGAAGCATATGTAGCCAGTTTGATTTTTTTCTCGGGATTAAAGGTATTCACCGCTTTGATAAGGCCGATCGTGCCGATGGAGATTAAATCCTCGATATTGATGCCGGTATTTTCAAATTTTCTCGCGATGTAGACGACCAGCCTGAGATTTCGTTCAATCAAAATCGCTCGTGCCGCCTGATCACCATCAGGCAGCTTATGGAGAAGCACCTGCTCTTCATCTTTTGACAATGGCGGGGGCAGCGCTTCGCTTCCACCGATATAATAAATTTCGTCGCTTTTCAGCCCCAGTTTTATTAAAAGTTTGTACCACAGATAGGTTAACCTTAATTTTAGTTTTTTCATCTTCCTCCCCCTTCTAAATAAACGTCTTCAGGAGTATGATAATGTAACAGACTGCGAGTTTAAGAAACGTGTTTGACCGGGTTTCCGGCCAGCATTTTCGGATGGACGATGGCGTCAAATTCGCCGTCCGCGGAAAGCGGTGAGGTGCTGATGCCAATCAGGCATTTCGGCGCTTCAATCACCTCCTTTTCCGAAAAAATGAGCACATGATCCGGCTTTAGGCAGAGCAGAAACTGATGCTGATGGCCGACCCCGCGGTACGGAATCAGGCGGATCCGCCCGATATACGGGAGTGTTTCATCAAGTTTGCCGACGGCATCAAGCGGGCTCATTTCCTTGATGATCACACTCGCTTCTTCTCCCAATACACCTTTCAATTTTTCAATGTTGACGATCATGACGGGCGTTTTTGTGATCGGGTCGTAAAGCTGGTTTCCGGAGTCAATCAATCCGGTGAAATGAAGTGTATGTTCATCAATGCCGGTCTCTAGGCGGACGCGTTCTTCATATTGAATTTTCTTCGCTTCAGCATCTTCAAAACGCTTTTTTGAAAACAGCCATACAGCCGGAAAACCCGCACCGACAAACAGCCAGCTGACCGGGTCTCCAAAACCGGACCAATTCGTCATAAAGACGCGGTTTTCCATGATCGAATCCGTTTCAAGCAAAGAATGCGCTCCAATAATCCCTCCTCCCATTAAGAAAGTGGCAAAATAAAAAGAAAACAAATTTTGCAAAAAAAACCGGAACCGCTTAAAACCAAATGTCACAAAAACGATCACAACCGAAAACGACAGTTTGCCTGCAGGATGAAGGACGTACGGCGAAAAAGGTGTAAACATAAACAGAACGATGCTTGACGCGACAAGCGCCCCTAAGATCAGTCTCCGCTTTTTAACCCTTCGCTTTAAAATAAATGCGGTCATCATTAAAAGCAGCAAGTCAAAACAAAAGTTTAACAGCCATATCGCATCTAAATAGATTTCCACATCCTTCCCCTTTCTTTGGGCTCGATGACCTTATTGTTTGTTTTCCTAAGTATAAATCAAGCCCAAAGGTAAAGTCTGTCAATTAATGTTGCGCACATCGTACATTTTTTGAAGTTTTCGTACTGAATTTGTCGATCATAAAACAAAAAAAACGCTGCCATTGAAGACAGCGCCTTTTCACCTTTATTTCAGCTTTTCATTGATGTACAGTTTGCCTTTTGCCGTTTGTCTCGTTTCATTGCCGTAATCATCCCGGACGATGACCTCGATTTCCGCTCCTTTTGCTTTTGCGGTTGAAGTCGCGGTCCAATATCCTTCATACTTGCCTTTTGAGACTTCTCTGATCGGCAGCTCCGTTACGTTTTGGGCTGCTGTTTTGAAATTGGTAAGCGGCATTCTGATCACAAAGACAGCATCCAAATCAGCGGCGCTTTCAAACTCGATTTTCACGGTTTCTCCCGTTTTGAGCTCGAGGTCTTCAGCCGGTTTCAAGCCGGTGATTTGCGGCGCTTCAAAGTTGACATCGACCTTCACTTTTTTGGTCGTTTTGTTGCCTGCCGCATCCGCTGCCGTTACTTTGATTTCATTTTGGCCGTTGTCAAGCATAATCCTCGCAGAATATTGGCCATTGTCAACAGCCGCTTTTTTGCCGTTTACATGAACAGATTTTAAGTGGTCGTCTGATACTGTTCCTTTCACAGTGACAGTCTCTTTATTGAGTTTTGAACCGCTTTTCGGCGTGTCGATCGTAAGCTTCGGCTTTTTCTGGTCAAGAACGATCCGGACCGGTTCTGAAGCATCCGTCGTTCCGGAAGCCGATGACGATTTGGCGGTGATCACATTTTCACCTTTTTTCAGCGGAATCTCTTTTGAGAAAGTACCGTCTCCCGCCGTTTTCGCCGTTCCGGCTTCTTCATCTCCGTTAAAGAGATGAACGGTCGTGTTCGGAGACGATGTCCCTTCGATGACAGCGTTCTTTTTGTTGGTGATGAATCCGTCTTTAGGAGACGTGATCACAGGCACCGTCAATTCATAGTCGACCAAAGCGCGGATCATGAAGTTGCCTTGGTCTGATGGCGCTTTCGACCATGAGCCGTCCGTATACTGCCAGTTGCGGCCTGAATATTCCCCGTCTTCGTCTGTAGCAAGTCCAGGTGAGTTGGCCAGCTCCTCTGTCTGGACGTACACGAGGTAAAAGTCTTTTCCGACGAGAATGGCTTCATCTCCTAAATCGACGGTCGTCCATTCGCCTGTGCGGAGCGCTTCAGCCTTGAACGGGCCGGCGATTCTTTTGCCCGGAGAGCCTTTTTCACCCGAAGCATCGTAGACCTCGACTGCAAAATCAGTGCCGCCCGGATCAGGGAATTCTGTATCCCAGAATTTGAACAAGCCGCCTTTCAGCATGGCTTTTTCCTGCCCGTTTTCGAGCGTCATTTTAACAGCCAGCCCGTTGCCGGATTCATAGAAAGCCCAGGCGTTTTCCCCGGTTCCGTCATCATAGCCTATTTCCCCCGGATAGCCGATGAAAGGATCGAGCTCGATATCTTTTGAGACATTTCCTTTTAAATCAACGGAAAACTCGCTGCTGTAATATCCGTTTGCAGAGACCTTTACCGTATAAGAGCCTTCATACGCCGTTAATGAATAGCTTCCGTCGCCGTCCGTCTGAACCGGTTTTACGGATGCATCTTCAACGATATACAGCTTTGCATGTCGGACGGGTTCGCCCGTTTTTTTGTTTTTTATCGTTCCGGTGAGCGTCCCTTTCTTCAGTTCTTTTAAGACAAAGTCTGCCGTCGTCGTCTTGTCGGCCTCGATTTTTACGGTTTGCGCATTTGATTCATATCCGTACGCTTCTGCTTTCAGCGTATACGTTCCAGGTGCATGAGCCAAGCTGTATGCGCCTGTTGCCTGGTTGGAATATGTCGATTTGCCCGTCTCCAGCACGCTGACCTGAGCCCGTACCGGAAGAACTGCAGGAGCTGCTTTTTTCGTCTCAGAATATTTTTGAACGGCTTCTGCCGGTTTTGCTTTTTTCGGATCAATCGTTTGTTTCTTCGTTTTCTTATCCTTTATTTTGGCCGGCTGTTTTTCAACGCCCAGTCGTTTTTTCGTGCCAGAGCTCTTCACTTCCTTCACAAGCGCTACATCATCGATATAGAGCCCGTCACCTTCAATGCTGTCGTCAGATTGAAGGTTGAACATAATCTTAATCGTCTGTCCCCCGTATTCCGACAAATCGATCTGTCCGTCTTTCCATTCTGACGTCCTGCCGCTGTACTCAGCAGCCGGGATCCATTCATCTTTCCCTTCAGGCTGTACGTAAACGAAGCCGTAATCAAAGTCCTCTTCAACATCATGCCAATATTTGTATGTGAGATAAAGTTTTTGATTTTTTGGAACGCTGACAGGAGGCATGAGAAGATTCATATTGGCCGAACTTTCATACGGCCCTGTCAGATTTGTTGCGAATACGTTTTTTCCCGATGCTGCGGCATTCGGGCCTGACTGAGGAATACCGCGCTCCCATGAATTCTTCACGCCTGATGTGATCCAGCCGTTGGCGCCATTCTCGAAATCTTGTTTATACCCTGTTGTCACAGCCGGAGAAATCGGGATTTCGTATACTTTGGATTCCGTTTTGTTTCCTCCGAAATCGGTGACAATCCATTTGTAGGAAAGGACTTTCCCTTCAGAAACGGATATAGCCGCCTCGTACGTTCCTTTTTTATGGTCGCCGGAAGTTTGTTTGGCAGCGATCGTTACCCAATCGGAATCATCGGTTTTATAGCTCAATTTGACCGATATGATGCTGACATCGTCTTCCACATCAACTGTAAGAGGTGTTTCCGATCCTGCGTAAATGCCGTTGATCTCTTGATGGTTTAAGACTGGCGGATTTTTGTCTTCGCCTTCTTTTCCGACTTGTCCTTCCGCTTTGCCCAACCCGTCTGTGACAGCGGACACCGCGTCAAACACGTTCACGAGCCCGTGGCCGTATCCGTTGTTCGGCGATTCGGTAAATTTGCTGTCTGTGAGCGGTGTTGCGGTTTCCATCAAAATCTTTTCGATTTCATCAACGGTGATCGACGAATCGGCCTGCTTGATAAGAGCGGCCGCGGCTGCGACATGCGGTCCTGCCATTGAAGTGCCGTCCCAGCCGTCTTGATAGCCGCTTCCAGGCACAGAAGAGCGAATGTTGACACCAGGTGCCGTTATTTCAGGCTTGGTCTCATCATACGGGGAAGGACCTTGAAGTGAAAAATCGGCTAAGCGATTATCGATGTCTGTCGCTCCGGTCGCGAACGCTTCGGGGTAGTTTGCCGGATTGGCAATCGAAGCAGGTCCTCCCGGATTGGAGAAATCAGCGTTCCCCGCAGAGAACTCAGGGAAGATGCCGGCAGCACGCCACGCTTTTACGATATCCCTGTAAAACTCATCAATCCCGGCTCCCCCAGACCACGAGTTATTGACAACATCCGGAGCCATTTCAGGGTGCGGGTTGCCATCTTTATCTTTCGGCGCCAAAATCCATTCACCCGCCGCAATCAGGTCTTCGTCCGTTCCGCCTTCATCTGAAAAAGCTTTCACGGCAATCCACTTTGCACCCGGCGCCACACCGATTTGGTTTTGGCCGTCAGGCTCTGAGCCGACCATCGTCCCGGTTACATGCGTGCCGTGCTCTAGGTCGTCAAAAGGTTCAGAAGCGCCAGAAACCGCATCATACCAGCTGAATTCGTGATCAGGCTGATCGGGATGCTGCGGGTCATATCCGCGGTATTTTTCTTTTAAGGCCGGATGATCCCACTGCGCGCCCGTATCAATTGACGCGACAACCGTGCCCGTTCCGTCATATCCCAATTTCCATGCTTTTGGCGCGTCGACTCGATTGATATTCCATTCGATTTCTTTTTCATCCTTAGCGGCCGATTTTTTCACAGACTGTTTAGCCGGTTTGATCAGCTGCCTTTTTTCGTTCGGGAGCACTTTCTCTACTTCCGGAAAAGCCGCTACTTGTTCCATGACCTCTTTCGTCGCATGGACGGCCATGCCGTTGACAATATAATAGGATCGGATTTTTTTTACTTTTCCTTGTTTTTCCTGCTTTTTCAAATAGCGTTTCAAATCGCTTTGCGTCTCATCCGCTTTGACTCTTAAAGCGGAGACAACAGCCGAGCGCTTTTGATATTCTGTTTTAGCCGCGCTCAGCGACTTTTTCTTCGCATTCTTTTCCGCCTGCTTGGCCACTTTTGGTGTATCGACTTGATCTTTCAGTTTGATCAAAAATGTGACTTGATCTTCTTTTTTAAACTGTTTGACGAGAGATTTCGAAATTTTTTCCTTCCCTGCAGCTGCTTGTTCTTTCATAGAAGTAAGCGCAGGCTTTGCCGCGGCATCTGAAACGGCGGGCATGAACAGCGAGCCGATTAACAAACTGCTTAAAATGATGGAAAACGCCTTTTTTCTCAGCTTTCTTTTCAAATGAACATCCCCCTTTTTATGAAATTGGCTGGATTTGTCCGTCCTCCCCTCCTTATGGATGCCTTGTCTGACTTTGATGTAACTTAAATATAGTAAAAACTGGTTGATTTTTTTGTCGGTATTTGTCAAGACCATGTTTAAAATCAGATAAAAAAAGGACAAAACCTTTAAGCGGTTTTGTCCTTTTTTATCATTTTGTTTTTTTAGCTGCGTCAAAAGCTTTTAAAGCGTTGACTAAGCCGTATCCGTAGCCGTTGCTCGGCGATTTTTTAAAGGTTTTGTCAGTCAGAGGCGTCGCCGTATTCAGCAGGATGCGCTCGATTTCATCGACTGTGAGATCCGGATTGGCTTCCCTCATTAAGGCGACGATGCCGGATACATGCGGGGTTGCCATCGATGTTCCGTTCATTGCAGCATATTTGTGTCCCGGATAAGCAGAGCGGATGCTGACACCAGGTGCAGAAATATCGGGCTTGATTTCGTCATATGGCGAAGGCCCTTGCAATGAAAAATCGGCTAACGCGTTTGTGCTGTCAACTGCGCCAATCGCGAAAGATTGCGGATAGTTGGCCGGGTTTTCAACTGAACCCGGTCCGCCCGGTTCGAATTCGCTGACATTGCCTGCTGCAAATGCAGGGAAGATATCAGCTGCCCGCCAAGCTTTGACAATATCCAAATACCATTCATTGAGTCCGCGTTCCCCCGCCCAAGAATTGTTGACGACATCAGGAGCCTTTTCAGGGTGCGCTTTTCCTTTTGCATCTTTCGGGGCCAAAATCCATTCTCCTGCAGCCAAAAGGGATTTTTCATCTCCGCCGTCCTCTGAAAAAGCCTTGACAGCGATCCATTTCGCTGTCGGCGCGACACCGATCTGGTTTTTGCCGCCGGCTTCTGAGCCGACCATCGTGCCTGTCACATGTGTGCCGTGGCCCAAGTCGTCATATGGCGTTTTCTTATTGCTTACCGCATCAAACCAGTTGAACTCATTGTCTGGACTATTCGGTTTAGAAGGATTGTATCCTCTGTACTTTGTCTTCAACGCCGGATGATCCCACTCAACGCCGGTGTCAATCGAAGCGACGACGGCTCCTTTGCCTTTATAGCGCTTTTTCCAGACATCAGGCGCATGAACCTGCTGAATGTTGGAAGCGGGGGAACGATCCGCGGACGTTTTCGATTCTACCGTAGGTTTTTCAGTGTTGCCAAGCTTAATTTTTTGATTTGGCAGCACTTTTTCAACCTCCGGAAATGAAGCCGCTTTTTCCATAACATCCTTTGTCGCTGTCACGGCAATGCCGTTTACAATATAGAAAGACTCCACTTGCTTTGCTGTTCCTTTTTTCTCTTCTTTTTCCAAAAACGATTTCAAGTCTTTTTGCGTTCTCTCAGCTTTTGTACGCAGGGATGTCAGCACGGCCGAACGTTTGATTTCTTTCACTTTTTTCACTGTCATCACGCTTGCTTTCGCCCGGTTTTCAGCCGCTGTTGCCGCTTGCTGAAGATTCGCCTGGTTTTTCATTTTGATTAAAAAAGTCACTTTATCTTCTTTCTCAAAACGTTTGTAAAGAGCGCTTGATATTTTGCTTTGTTCCTTGGCCTTCGCTGCCGTACCTGTTTCAGCCTGCACAGCAGCCGGAGCGAGAAGTGAACCGATGAGTGCAGCGCACATGAATGTGCGGAATAATGGCTTTTTCTTCACATGACATCCTCCTTAAGCAATAGCAAATATAGTCGTTTCTTGCGTTTCTTTGTCTAGAAACAGAAACTATTAATAATGGTAAAAGAAAAGACTTATAGATATTGTCGTATTTTGTCATTTTTCCTTTGCCAGTTTGTAAATTCGTTCTTTTTACATATGACTTGTTCACCGTCATAGTTCGGCCAGATGACAAGACGAAAGGAAAATCCGTGCATCTGGGAGAAAAGAGAGAGGTTAGATGCAAGGCTTTTGAGGGAGGCGCTTCGATCAGAATGACAATTGATGCTTTGGGAGGGGAGAATCCGTTTCCAGCGCATAAAAAAAGCCGCCGACTTCTTGTCGGCAGCTTTCCAATGTATTGTAGACGTTTTAGCGTTTATTGCGGTTTCTTAAGAAAGTCGGGATGTCAAGCGTATCCTCGGCAGGCTGTGATTGGCTGCGGTGCGGCATGCTTGGCTCCTCGCGCTTCGGCTCCCGTTTCGGAGCAGGCTGATGATGCTGTTTTAAGCCTTGGTTTAAAGGTCTCTGCGGCTTAGATGCATCTTGATCCTGTTCGATAAAGCCGGTCGCGATGACTGTAACGACGATTTCGTCTTTCAAGTTTTCGTTGATGACAGATCCGAAGATCATGTTGACGTCCTGGTCAGATGCAGCTGCCACAATGTCCGCTGCTTCCTGAACTTCATAAAGGCTTAAGTTGGTTCCGCCTGTAATGTTCATCAGCACGCCTTGGGCGCCGTCAATCGCCGTTTCAAGCAGCGGGCTGGAAACAGCTTTTTTAGCGGCTTCTGCAGCGCGGTTCTCACCTGTCGCTACACCGATACCCATCAGTGCAGAACCTTTGTTGGACATGATCGTTTTGACGTCGGCAAAGTCAAGGTTGATCAGTCCAGGTGTTGCGATCAGGTCTGAAATGCCCTGAACACCTTGACGGAGAACGTTGTCCGCTTCGCGGAACGCTTCAAGCATCGGTGTGTTTTTATCGACGATTTCAAGAAGACGGTCATTCGGAATGACGATCAGGGTGTCGACGGCTTCCTTCATTGCTGAAATACCGCCTGCCGCCTGAAGCTGTCTTTTTCTTCCTTCAAAGGTAAACGGCCTTGTGACAACGCCGACAGTCAATGCGCCCAGATCTTTTGCGATTTGTGCGATGACAGGTGCCGCGCCCGTTCCTGTTCCGCCGCCCATTCCGGCTGTGACGAACACCATGTCTGCACCTTTCAGCGCTTCTTCAATTTGTTCTTTGCTTTCCTCTGCGGCTTTTTTGCCGACTTCCGGATTGGCTCCGGCGCCGAGACCGCGTGTCAGCTTCGCACCAATCTGCATTTTCGTTTCCGCTTTTGACAGGTTGAGAGCCTGGGCATCCGTGTTGACTGCGATAAACTCGACTCCCTGAACGTCATTTTCGATCATCCGATTGACGGCATTGTTACCGCCGCCACCTACTCCTATTACTTTAATCGATGCTAAGCCGTCTATATTTGTTTCAAACTCTAACATGCTAAATCCTCCTAATCCGTCGAATGACTAATCTCTATTCCCAAAAGAAGTTAAATATTTTCTTCATTTTGCTTGGCTTTTTCTCAGCTTGAGCCTGCTGCTTGGATTTTGGCTTCGGTCGCTGCTGCACTTCTTTTTGATGTGTTGCCGCGACTTCCTGAACCGCTTGTTCCGGCATCTTAAAACCTACTTTTCTGCCTTGGATTTTTGCGTTGCGGTAAGCGAATTGGATGAGGCCGACTCCTGTCATGTATTGAGGTTCTCTTACACCGATATAATTCGGGCTAGCCACTCTGACGTTATTTTGAAGAACATCCTGTGCGAGGCTGAGGACCCCCGGCATTCCAGCCTGTCCCCCTGTAAGCACAAACCCTCCCGGCAATTCTTTTATTCCCATGTTCCGCAGTTCCTCTGCCACGAATAAAAAGATTTCTTCGAGCCTGGCTTCGATAATGTCTGCCACTTCCCGCTGAGAAAAGGTTTGCTTTTGGTCTGTCCCGATCACGGCGACTTCAAATGTTTCCTCTTCCGACGCTTCTTCATAGAAAGCATGTCCAAACTGCTTCTTCACCCGCTCAGCTTCGTCTGTGGAAGTGCGCAATCCGATTGAAATATCCTTGGTGATGTTTTCTCCTCCCAGGGGTATGACGCGGGTCGCAAGAAGATGGCCGTCCTCAAATACGGCAACCGTTGTCGATCCTCCCCCGATGTCGATTAAAGCCACTCCGAGGTTTTTTTCGTCCTTTGATAAAGCGACAGATCCGGCAGCCAACGGCTGAAGGCAAATATCCGTTATTTCAATTCCCGCTCTTTCCACACAGCGCAGCAGGTTATGTAAAATCGTTTTAGAACCCGTGATCAGCGACCCTTCCACTTCAAGGCGGACGCCGAGCATCTTTTTCGGATCTGTGATATCGCCTCTGCCGTCAACGATAAACTGTCTCGGAATCACATCGACGATCAGCTGTTCAGGCGGGATGGAAACGACTTGAGCGGCCTCCATCACCCGGCGCACGTCTTCAACGTGGATCTCTTTATTCTCGCTTGAGACAGCCACAACACCGTTCGTATCTTGAATATGGATGTAGTTCCCGTTAACCCCGACGATCGCGTGGGTCAGCGGAAAACCTATCATTCTTTCTGCTTGTTCAAACGCTTTTTTTATAGAATGAACCGTTTCATCTATATCAACGATTGATCCTTTTTTCAGCCCCTCTGAGGGAACATTTCCGACTCCGATAATGTTAAGAGAATCGTCTGACATTTCACCGACGATCACTTTAATATTGGACGTACCGATGTCTAGACTGACGTAAAGTTCATTGTTGTTCATTCTATGGCACCTCCTCACATTTCAGTCAATTCTATTCTATTATTTGCCGAACAACAATACAATGAATCTGGTTTTACAAGTGTGTAACAATCAATACAAACCAATACGCTTCGTTTTTAGTTTTAGGATTACTGTGAATATTCGTGATATCCTATGTATATCCTCTTTTAAATCCGATTTTTTTTAATTTTTTCTCCTCGAGGCCGTCCATTTGGCGAGCAGTATTCTTCTGATGACCGCGATGTTTTGGAAAAGCCTCACACCAAATGCAAACATACCGACTAAATACAAGTCTACACCAAGATGAACGCCCAGAAAAGCCAAACTTATGGCGAGAATAATATTGAAGAAAAAGCCTGTCACAAAAACTAGTTCATCGTATACACTTTCCAAATGGGCCCTTATTCCCCCGATCAAAGTATCAAGGGATGCAAGAATCGCCAGGGACAAATAATTTGAGTATTCATCCGGAATGGTGAAGTTCGTGCTGAACCCGATTGTAATTCCGAGCAAAAGCCCTAAAACCGGAAGCCACATTAGGAATTCTCTCCTTTTGATTTCTCGAGCGGTTTCAAAGGCGCAACTTGCATTGAACCTTCGTAAGCTTTGATTTTGATTTGTTTTTCAGGCCTTTTGATTTGTAAATCCAGATTTTCTCCCGCGAACAGATCCTGCAGGGATGAAGCATTCATTCGGCTATATAGTTTATCGGCGTTTTTGCCGATGACTTTTACCGTTATCGGATAGTTGTCCAAAGGATATCCGTCGATTTTGGTTGTTCCGTTGATATCCCTGATCACCGTCGTGTTGACAACCCTTCTGTCATTGATCGATATTTCTTCCGCTTCATACATATTCAGTTCATTAATCAGCTTTTTCAGAAGGTCTGGAGGGGGATTTTGAATGGATTCTCCCGTGAGTTCTTCCGAGAAGAGCTGAGAAATGGTGATGATGATTCCGTTCCCTGTAACATCTGTAAAGCCGGCCTGTTTTTTTAAGTTTTGAAGCGTTTCATTCAACGCTTTTGTCCGCGAGGTTTCTTCTTGATGACTGTATGTGTTCAGCATTTTTTCATACTTGTCAATTTCGCTGATCAGCTCAAGCTGTTTTTTCTGTTCTTTCTTCAGGTCCTCCCTGAGGTCCCAAATGTCCCGCGTATCGCGGACCTTCGGCGCTTTCAGCGAATTGAACTGCACGGACAGCATAATTCCGAAAATGAGCATCAGGATGCTCAAACTGATGAAACGATTATTTTTCTTCAACGTCCGCCCACCAACTTTTCAACGTTCATTCCCCTTGCTTTAAAAGGGGCTCCATCTTGATTTGGTCTTGTTTTTCGATGCTGACTGAAATATGATCGCGGCTCAGCTGGTCCACAAGTCCTCCTGCAATGTTCAGCGCCGGCATCAGCACATCCGCATCCCCGATGGCCGAAATGACAAACGGCGCGGGATATTGGTTGCCGTCAACCGTGATGACAGGACCGTTGCACGATATGTAAGAATGATGCGTCACGCGCTGTCCGTTGATCGACACCGCGGCCGCCCCGGAAATCCACAGCTCATTGAGCAGGCGGAATATGTGGCTTTCATGGACGATATAGTTGTTGACATTCTCACCTTCCGGTATGTAAGAAGCGTCTTTCAGCGTCACCTTGATTCCTTCGCCCTGAACGCCGATTTCCCCAACGAACATTCTGTACCTTTCAACATCTTCCACAATATTGTAATACTCTTTTTTTTCCTTTTTCAAAGCCGTTTCTGTTTTCTGTACTTCCTGCTGTTTTTTGTAAAGCTCCTGTTCCAGCTTTTTATTTTGCTTTTCCTGGGAAATCAGCCGGTCGCGCAAGGAATACTCCTCTTTCCAATTTTCGGCGGTTTCTTCATGGTCTTTGTTTTCCCTGGCGAATTGATAGGAGAAAGACAGCAGGAATCCCAGGACAAGCATGGCGAGTGAAAGATTGACTGTGTGCCTCTTCAATTTCCGTCTCCCTTTTTGCTTTCATCCGTTTTTTTCAGAGGTTCAAAATAAGTCGCGACTTCCATATGGATAATGCCTTTTTCCCCTTTCGGCAGCTCTTTTACGATCGCCGGATAGCTGTTCATTTTCTGTCCGAACGTTTTCAGCGAAGCTGTCACGATGTAGCCGTCGTTCATATACAGTCTGATCAGCCAAGGATTTGATTTTTGAGGCGTATAGTTAATCTCGGAAATCGACTTTTTCACGGAATCGGAAAGCTTGTTCAGCTGTTTTGCCATTTGAACGAGCTTTTCGTCTTCCTCCCAGTTATTAAGGGTCGGTCCGATGTCAGTCGGCGTCACCTCTTCAGGAAGCACTGTGCCGTTTTCAAGCACAGAGTAGTACACATTATGTTTTTGCAAAAACGCAATGCTTTTATACTCTTCGATGGAGATGGCGATTTTGTTGGGCAG
Source organism: Bacillus sp. B19-2 (assembly GCF_022832475.1). NCBI lineage: Bacteria > Bacillati > Bacillota > Bacilli > Caryophanales > Bacillaceae > Bacillus > Bacillus sp. B19-2. Next base: position 705,147 of record NZ_JALHKQ010000001.1, on the reverse strand, counting down.
CTGTTTTGAGATTTCGGCTTTTTTGATCAATTTATTCTGCTCGATCTTTTCTGCGGCTTTTTGCTTGCTCAGACTCCAGAATTCCGTCTGTCCTTTATGGATCGAAGACAGGGAAATGATCTGGTCTTTTGAAACGTTTTTGTTTCCTTTGATCTCTACCGTCGAGACTTTGCTGATCGGCGTCTGCAGGTAAATGATGATCAGCATCATCGTGAAAAAGAGCAGAATAAACGTAATCAGCCGGCGGTTTGCCTTTTGCTTTCGCTGTTCTTTGATTTTGGGAATCCGTTCTTCTATATTCACTACTTTTTCTTTATCAATACCGGGTTTCACGTAGGCTCACCTCAGGTTAATAAAGCAGACAAAAAGACTTTTATTTGCTTATTTTTGTTCGAAAAAAGACGCGCTTCCCGACATATGAAAGCACGGGGCAAGCTAAAAAGCTTCCGTTTAGCGAAACAAACGACATACTAGGATGCCGTTTGCTTGTTTGTTTCATACATTATATCATAAGGCGATCTGAAGTAGAGAGGCCGTTTACCGTTTTTCTCCGATAATTTCGACCTCAGTGTGCATGTCGATATCGTATTTTTCTTTAATCGTTTTTTGAATGAATGCAATCAAATCCAGGACGTCTTTCGCTGTTGCGCCGCCTGCATTGACAATGAAATTGCCGTGCATCTCTGAAACCTTTGCCCCGCCGATCTGATAGCCTTTCAAACCAGCCTCTTCAACTAGCCGGCCCGCATGTTCAGGCAGCGGGTTTCTGAAGATGCTGCCTGCGCAAGGGTTGGACACAGGCTGCGTTTCTTTTCGGTAGTCTTTGTTTTTCTGCATCTGTGCGACGATCTCATCGCGTTCTTTTTGCTCCAGCTGGAGAACGGCTTCAAGACATATGCCCGGCCGCTCGTTTTGCAGGATGGACGTGCGGTAGCTGAACGTCATCTCTTCATTCGTCAGCCAATCGATCGTTCCGTCTTCAAACAGGATCAATGCTTTCACCAATACCTTGCTGATATCTGAACCGTGGGCGCCGGCATTCATGTAAACCGCTCCGCCGACCGAACCCGGAATGCCCGCGGCAAATTCGAGGCCGGAAAGCCCTTTTTTGCTGATGCCTGTCGCAAGCCTTACGACAGAGTAGCCGCCGCCGACCGTTACTTGCTCGCCGTCGATTTCCATATGGTCAAGTCCTTGGCCGAGCTTGATGACAACGCCTCTTATTCCTTCATCGAGAACGAGAAGATTCGAGCCTCTGCCGATGGCCGTCCACTTGACGCCGTGCTTCTTGATCACCTTCATCGTATCTTTGACAGCTTGAATGTTTTTCGGAACCACCAGCACATCAGCCGGTCCTCCGATTTTAATCGTAGTATGGTTGCTGAGCGGCTCGTTTTCCAGAACTTTGCCGACTTCAAGTTCTTTTAATTCTTGTATCACCTTATCCATCGAAAACCTCCAAAATCCTTCTGTCTTATCATTTTGCATGATGTTTCAGTTCTTTCAGCACATTGTACAAGCGTTCGGCCGCGTCCGGCACGCCAAGCGACTTCGCGCGGCTCTTCATCTCTTGCAACGTCTTTTCGTCTTGTAAAATATGATCGATCGCCTGAATTAAGCGGTCTCCATTAAGCTCTGATTCTTTTAAAACGACAGCGGCGTTCTGCTCTCCTAGTGAGCGTGCGTTCACTTCCTGGTGGTTGGCCGTAACGTACGGACTCGGAATCAAAACGCTTGGAATGCCGAGCGCGGTGATTTCCGCTATTGTCGTTGCTCCCGCGCGCGCCACGACGACCTCGAACGCTTTTAAGTACTCGGGCATTTGATGGAGAAACGGCTGAACGACCATATTCGGAGCGGCACCTTCTTTTTCAAGCGCAGCTGTTACTTTATCATAGTGAACTTCCCCTGTGACATAAAGAACCTGGTAATCCCGCTTTTTTAATTCGTTTTGCATCTCGATAACCGCTTCATTGATCGGAGCGGCACCGCGGCTGCCTCCGAAAATAAGGACCGTTTTTTTGCCTTCTGAAAGGTCCAAAGCGGTCAGGGAACGGCCCCCTTTTATAGAGACGACTTCAGACGCCCTCGGGTTTCCTGTAAAAACAACTTTTTCTGCAGGAAAATGCGGTTTCGCTTCATCAAAACAAATGGCTACCTTATCAACATATTTGGATAAAAACTTATTGGTGAGTCCGGGAAGGCTGTTTTGTTCGTGGATAATCGTCGGAATCCCCAGTTTTGAAGCGGCGTATACCACGGGTCCGCACACGTAGCCGCCCGTGCCGATCACCGCGTCGGGCTTAAACCGTTTTAATTCTTTTTTGCATTCCTTTACACCCTTTAAAAAGCGCATGACAGTTTTGACGTTTTCAAATGACAGCTTTCTTTTAAAACCTGTAATTTCAATCGCCTTGAAAGGGATCCCTTCCCGCTCGACGATATTTTTCTCCAGGCCCTTTTCGGTTCCGATATATAAAAACTCAACATCTTCATGATGCCGTTTCACTTCTTTAATAAACGCAAGGGCGGGGTAAATATGGCCGCCCGTTCCGCCTCCGCTAACAACAATCCGCATCTGTTCTCCCCCTTATTCCTTATGTACACGCCGATAACCCTGCTATCTCGCAACAGGGTTATCGCCAAAATCTAGTATCTAGAATACCTGCTGACATTCAGCAGCACGCCGACCGCCATAAGCATCAAGGTCAGTGATGAACCGCCATAGCTTAAAAACGGAAGCGTAATGCCTGTAACAGGAATCAGGCCGGTCACGACGCCAATATTGATCATAACCTGAATCGCTATCATCGAAATGACGCCGACAGCGACAAAGCTGCCGTATAAATCGGGCGCACCGAGCGCGATCCTGATGCCTCTCCATAATAGAACGCTGAAGAGCAAAAGAATCAGCGATCCGCCGATAAAGCCGAGCTCCTCTGATAAAATCGCGAAAATAAAATCTGTCTGCGGCTCAGGCAGATAAAAAAACTTTTGCCTGCTCTGGCCGAGGCCGAGGCCGAACAGCCCGCCGGGCCCCACCGCATAAAGCGACTGAATGATTTGAAAGCCGCTCCCCAAAGGGTCCTCCCAAGGGTTCAAGTATGAGGTGATCCTTTTGATCCGGTACGGCGCCGACAGCACAAGGCCGACAAAGCCGCTCAGACCAAGAAGACCGAGAAAGACGAAGTGCGAAATTCTCGCCCCCGCGACGAAGATCATAATGATGCATGTGCCGACCATTACGGTTCCTGTTCCAAGGTCAGGCTGCAGCATGATGATCAGAAAAGCTGAAAAGACAATGCCCAGCGCCGGCACAAAGCCTTTTCTAAACGATGTAATATTCTTTTGCTTTTCAGATAAAAACTTGGCCAAAAATGCGATCATCGCGAGCTTCATAAACTCGGACGGCTGAATGCTGAAAGCGCCGACTCCGATCCAGCTCCTCGACCCGTTCCGTTCCATGCCGATCCCGGGAACAAGGACGATGATGAGCAGAAAGAAACATACTATGATCAGTATTTTCGCATAAGTCCTCCACGTCCAGTAGTCGACGTTCATGATGAAAAACATGGCGATGACCCCGATGCCGGCAAACAAAAGCTGCCGTTTCGCAAAGAAAAAGGAGTCGTCGTATTTGTAAGTCGCCCATACTGCACTGGCGCTGTATACCATAATCAGTCCAATTGTTAAAAGCAATAGCGTAATGATAACCAGCAAAAAATCCGGTGACGTTTTTTTTGTTTGCAAAGCCGAACACCCCAAGCTCTAATTCTTAGGGCTATCTTTACGAGACAAGCCCTTATTTAAGCATATGCACGGCGTTTACAAACATGTCACCACGTTCTTCAAATGTTTTATACTGATCCCAGCTTGCGCAGGCCGGGGACAGAAGAATGACATCTCCTTCGTCTGACAGGCTGAACGCCGCAGTTGCCGCTTGTTCAACATTATCGACACGTTTAACCTGTTGTATTCCCATTTCTTCGGCCAGCTTCTCAAACTTCGGCGCGGTCTCGCCGAATGTGATCACCGCTTTGACAAAAGACATATGCGGCTTTAGTTCATCGAATTCATTTCCGCGGTCAAGCCCCCCTGCCAGCAAAATGACCGGCTTTTGAAAGGCGGACAGCGCTTTTTTCGTCGCAAGAATGTTTGTCGCTTTGCTGTCATTGTAAAACAGTCTGTTTTTGATCGTCGCGACGTATTGCATCCTGTGCTTTACACCGGTAAAGCTCGTCAGCACATTACGGACGGCCTCATCGGAAACGCCTGCGGTTTTAACGATGCAAAGGGCGGCCAAAATGTTCTCCAAATTGTGCTCTCCCGGCAAAACGACGTCTTCAAGCGGCATGACCGGTTCGCCATTAAACATGATCACGCCGTCTTTCGCGCACGCTCCGCGCTCAAGAGTCCTGCGGACCGAAAAATACACCTTCTCCGCTTTTGAACACTCGGCGAGCCGGACGACTGTCTCATCGTCCAAATTAACAACGGCAACGTCTGTTTCCGATTGATTTCGATAGACCTGCTGTTTGGCAAGCTCATAATTTTGGCGCGAATGGTGATAATCGAGATGGGCATCAAATACGTTTAATAACAATCCGATTTTCGGTCTGAATTGATAAGTCCCCATGAGCTGAAAACTCGACAGCTCTGTCACGATCCATTCGTCTTCCCTGGCCTGATTGGCCATTTCGCTTGCCGCCGTGCCGATATTACCAGCAACGAGCGCTTTTTTCGAATCGGCTTTCAGCATTTCATAAACAAGCGTTGTCGTTGTCGTCTTTCCGTTTGAACCGGTAATGCCGATGAACGGAGCATCTGTCAGATGATAGGCAAGTTCAACCTCCGTCCAGACCGGGATGCCCCGCTTCAGCGCTTCTTCGACCATCACGTTTTCATAGCGGATGCCAGGATTTTTAATCAGAATGTCGATCGAATGAAGATCAAACAGTTCCGTCGGGTGAGAGCCGCAGACGACTTTCACCCCTTTTTCCGCGAGAATCCGCGCAGGTTCATTTTCCTCAAAAGGCAGCTGGTCATTCACGACAACCTTTACGCCTTTCTCATGAAGGATCGAAGCGGCAGCATATCCGCTTTTCGCCAGCCCCAGTACGAGCACATTTTGATTTTGCAATAAATCTTGAGTATCCACTTATAACCACACCTCGATGTAAATTCCTAAGACGGCTAGCAGAAGCCCCGCTGTCCAAAAAGTGACGACAACTCTCCACTCAGACCATCCGACAAGTTCGTAATGATGGTGAAGAGGGCTCATTTTGAAAATTCGTTTGCCGGTCGTTTTAAATGAAATGACCTGCAAAATGACGGACAGTGTTTCAATGACGAATACGCCGCCGATGATGACAAGCAGGATTTCCAATTTCGTTAAAATCGCAATCGTTACAATCGCGCCGCCGAGGGCAAGCGATCCTGTATCTCCCATAAAGACTTTCGCGGGGTGCGCGTTAAACACGAGAAATCCTAACACTGCTCCAACAACGGCAACCGCGAAAATGGCGACATCGTATTGCGACTGGTTCCACGCCAAAATCGCAAACGCACCGAACGCGATGGCAGCGGTACCCGACAACAGACCGTCAAGCCCGTCAGTCAGGTTGACGGCATTTGAACCGCCGACAAGCATAAAGATGACGAGCACCGGATAAATCCAGCCGAAATCAAAAGACAGCTCTGTTCCCGGAATGCGGATGTCAGTCGGCAGCCCTTGGAAGTGGTAGACGGCATAGAATACCAGAGCAATCACGATTTGGCCGATCAGTTTTTGTTTGGATGTGAGTCCAAGGTTACGCTTCATCACAACTTTAATATAATCATCCAGAAAGCCGAGCAGACCGTATCCAACCGTAACAAACAAGAGAAGGATCATGTTCATGCTGACTTCGGAAAATTTCATCGTCATGGCTATCGTCGTCGCGATAATCGACAATATGATCATGACGCCGCCCATCGTCGGCGTTCCCGATTTTTTTTGATGGGATTTCGGACCTTCCTCACGGATGCTCTGCCCGAATTTCAGCCTTCTTAAAAACGGAATGAAAATCGGAGATAAAAGAACGCTGATTAAAAAGCCCATGATAATGGTAAATAAAATTACTTGTTCGAGCATCGTTCTTCTCTCCTTTCCGCGTGGTATAAGTAGCAGCATACGCATTTATCATATTCACTGTTTTTTTTCATATGTTGATTTATTTCATCCATCATTTCAACAACTCTTTCCTGTAGTTCTTTTTCGATTATTTCAGCTCAAGAATGGCTCTTTTGGCAACCTCAGCGTCATCAAAATCAAAGGTTTGACCGCCGATCTGCTGGTAGGTTTCATGGCCTTTGCCTGCGATCAGGACGACATCGCCTTTTTTGGCGTTTGCAATGGCAAAAAAGATCGCCTGCTCGCGGTTGACGATGCTGTGATAGTATGCCCCTTTTACGCCTTCCTCCATATCGTTTAAAATGGCGAGCGGGTTTTCGCTTCTCGGGTTATCGGCTGTAAAGACCGGTTCATCGGCAAGGTCAACGGCGATCTTCGCCATTTTCGGACGCTTCGTCTTATCGCGGTCTCCTCCGCAGCCGACGACGACAAACAGCTTTCCTTCCGTTAAGCCTCTGCACGTGTTCAGGACATTTTCGAGGCTGTCAGGGGTATGGGCATAGTCGACGATCACCGGAAAGTCCTGGCCGGCGTCCACAAGTTCAAATCTTCCTCTGACGCCTTTCAGCCCTTCAATTCCTTCTGTGATCGTAGCAAACGGGATATCCGCTGCGATTGCGATCGCGGCGGCCGTTAAAACATTGTAGACGTTAAAGAGGCCGACAAGCGGAATCGTCACTTGGGCAGAACCTTTGGGTGTCACCAGGTCAAAGGTTGTCCCTTTCGGAGCCATTTTGATATTTTCAGCCTTGACATCGGCATCGTTTTGAATTCCGTATGTCAAAAGGTGTGCTGATGTCACTTGGGCGAAATAGGCTGAAGCAGGGTCATCCGCATTCAGCACGGCCCACTTCGGTTTTTCGTGGTTAAAAGAACCGCCGAGCTGAGAGAAAAGCAGACTTTTCGCATGTTTATATTCTTCCATTGTCCGGTGGTAGTCAAGGTGGTCCTGAGTCAGGTTCGTAAATGCGGCGATATCGTAATCACACCCGTGGACCCGGCCCATGTGGAGAGCGTGTGAAGACACTTCCATGACGGCTGTATCCACATCCTGATCAACCATTTTCCTAAACGTTTTTTGAAGTGTGACGCTTTCCGGCGTCGTATTTTTCGCATCGAACGTTTCGTCATGGATTTTCGTGTACATCGTGCCGATCAGTCCTGTGCGGCTCCCGGCTTTTCTAAAGATCTCCTCCACCATGTGAGAAGTCGATGTCTTGCCGTTTGTGCCTGTAATGCCGATCAGCTTCAGCTGCTTCGTCGGCTGGCCGTAAAAGGCGTCCGACAGCACGGCAAGCGCCCTCTTCGTATGACGGACGATGATCACCGGCACATCGGCGTCCACTTCCCTTTCCGCCACGATGGCGGCAGCCCCTTTTTCAGCGGCTTGCCGGGCGTAGTCATGCCCGTCGACTGTATAGCCTTTTATACAAACAAAAAGACTCCCTGTCTTGACTTCCCTGGAGTCCATCTCAATTGAAGTTATATCAGGGTCTTCTTGGCCGGCATAGGAAGGTGCATTTTTTAAATATGTAAGAAGCTTTGTTAATTTCATCGTATCAAACCTCTCAAGTCTAGTCATTCTTCATTCGTTGTCATATGTTTCTGCATTGATTCGCTGCACAGGCTTCGTGCAGGCATACAGTTCATATTTTAGCGTAAAAAAGAGGATACATCCAGCTAATCCTTTAAAATCGATATATTTTTTAGGAGGAACGGCCCCCGGTCATCAACCGGCTGCCGCTCCTTATCATGATCCGAATTAATCAGAGGCTCCGCCTTCACTGTCAAGGTAAATGCGAATGGTCGATCCTTCTTTTACTTTTTCGCCCGGTTTAGGGGACTGCTGAACGACGACATCGCCTTCTCCGGAAGCTTTCAGCCTGAGGTTGAGCAGCAATGGTTCAAGCTCTGTCACGGAAAGCCCTATAAGGTTCGGGACCTCGATCAGCTTTTTGTCCAGCCATTGATATTCACGTTCAATCTGATCTTTCCGCTTCTTAACGCCAAGCTGCGGAAGGCTGTCTCTCATGATGTTTCCGACGATCGGCGCTGCAACCGTACCCCCGAATTGAATCGTGCCTTTCGGGTTGTCGACGGCGACGTAGACGACGATGCTCGGATCATCTGAAGGAGCCGTTCCGATAAACGAGACGATGTGGTTGTTTTTTAAATATTTCCCATCCTTTACTTTTTGAGCCGTACCGGTTTTGCCGCCCACCCGGTAGCCGTCGACAAAAGCGTTCCGCCCCGTCCCCTGGGCGACAACGCTCTCCAGCGCGTAACGGATCTGTTTGGATGCTTCTTCAGAAATCACTTTTCTTTTGGCGATCGGCGTCTGTTTTTTCACTGTTTGTTTTGTTACGGGATCAATCCATTCTTTAGCAATATACGGCGTATACAGCGTTCCACCGTTGACAGCTGCAGAAACAGCTGCGACCTGCTGGATCGGTGTCACCGATACCCCCTGGCCGAAAGCGGTTGTCGCCTGCTCTACAGGACCGACGCGGTCAAGCGGGAATAAGATGCCCGTTCCTTCGCCTTGCAGATCAATTCCGGTTTTTTGTCCGAAACCGAAATTTTTAATGTAGCTGAACAGTTTTTCTTTGCCAAGCCGCTGACCAAGCTCCACAAATCCCGGGTTGCACGAATTTTGGACGACTTCAAGAAACGATTGCGCGCCGTGTCCGCCGCGCTTCCAGCATTTCAGCCTCGCGCCGTCCACTTCAACGGAACCCTTATCATAGAAGTGATCTTTTTGGAGGTTGACTTTGTTCTCTTCCAAAGCTGCGGCAAGCGTGATGATTTTAAAAGTCGAACCGGGCTCATATGTGCTCCATACAGGCAAGTTCCGATTATAGACTTTAGGATCGATTGATTGGTAGTTTGCGGGATCAAAGTCCGGCCGGCTGACCATCGCCAGTATCTCCCCGTTTTTCGGGTTCATCGCAACACCGACCATTCCGTCTGGATTATACTTCGCTTCTGCGATATCAAACTCCCGCTCCATGATCGTCTGCACCTTTGAATCGATCGTCAGCTTCATATCGAGCCCGTCTTTGGGCGGTGTATAGTCATCCGCCTCACCCGGCATCCTCTTGCCTTTCGCATCAGAATAAAATTTCACATAGCCCTTTTCACCTTTCAACTCTTTGTCATAAAAAGCTTCGAGGCCAAGCAGACCCTGGTTGTCAATGCCCGCGAATCCGAGCACATGGGACAGATAGCTGCCGAACGGATAATGGCGGATCGAATCTTCTGCAATGTATACGCCTTTCAAGTTGAGATCTCTGACTTCTTTTGCTTTCTCGTGGGAAATTTTCCGTCCCTCGGGATTGATCCTTTCAATCGACGTTTTTTTCGTGACATGTTTGTACGCTTTTTCTTCCGACATATTCAACACGCTGGCCAGCAGTTTGCTCGTTTTGATCGGATTTTCAACCTGCTTCGGAACAACCAAAACCGATGGCGCGCTTTGGTTTGTCGCCAACTTGACGCCGTTCCTGTCCAATATTTCGCCCCTTTCCGGCTCAAAAGGAAGGTTCCGGCTCCACGAATCTTTTGCTAATGTCGTCAGTTTATCCCCCAGAACGAACTGAACGTATCCGAGCCTTGTATCAATAATCAAAAAGATGATCACACCAAAAAGCAGAACGAATATTAAACGTTTTCTAACCGTTACATTGGAAACGCGCAAGAGACCGTTCACTCCTTATTTAGGCTTGTTTCATTTTATGCCTAGGAGCGTTTTGATAGAACGGCCCTTATTTTTATATGTTCAGGAGGCGGCCGCGCCCAAACGGAAGGCTATCGACTCTGAGTCGATAGCCTTTTAGACGGGATCTATTCGTTTTTCAATCTGACTTTCACGACCGAGTTGGCTTTTAATTCTTTGCCTGCTTTTACATTTTGGCTTTTCACATAACCCTGGCCGCTCGTTTCGATATGAATGCCGGCCATGGCGCCGAAGCGGAGGGCGTCACGCTTTGACCAGCCCGTCATATCAGGCAGTGTGATTTTCCCGTCGGCCTTCAGGAAGACCCGCTGATTCGGCAGGACGGCTTCTCCTGCTTTCGGGTACTGTTCTTTCACAGCCAAGCCATCGCCGATCGTAACCGGAACAAGGCTGCTGTTTTGCGCCTCTTTTTCGGCGGATTCAGCTCGTTTGCCGGTGAAATCAGGCATTTCCAGCTGTTTTTCTTCCTGCTTTTCTTCTTTTTTGGTCTCTTTCGGTGTGATATTTAAATAGTGAAGACTGTTTTTCATCACCGGATTGAAAATTTTTGATACCGGAGCAGAGCCTGTTTCCGTAGCCTTTAATTGCGGCTGCTGTACGGCTACATAAACGAGAAGCTGCGGATCGTCCTTCGGCGCCATGCCCATGAAGGAGAACACGTAGTTTTCGCGGCCGGTCAAATATCTGCCGTCTTCTCCGGAAATTTGCGCCGTACCGGTTTTTCCGGCGACATCAAATCCTTCGATCTTGTACGGCTTCCCCGTCCCTTTATCAGATGTGACGACTTTTCCTAACAGGTCGCGCACTTCTTTTGCCGTTTTGGCAGAGATCGGCTGGCCGACTTTTTCCGGTTTATTTTGATAAATCGTTTTGTTTTTGTCAGAATCAACGACATGATCGATGACATAAGGCTTCATCATTTTTCCGTTATTCGCGATCGCCGTCGCGGCCTGAAGCTGCTGGATCGGTGTGACCGCTGAGCTTTGACCAAAGGCAGTTGTTACTTTATCACGCAAATATTCAAAATTGATTTTGCTGTTCGCTTCCCCGGGCAGGTCAATGCCCGTTTTTTCGTAAAAATGGAACTTCCGCAAATATTGATTGAAGCGGTCTGTGCCGAGTTTATCGTTGGCAAGGATCGCAAACGCGACGTTTGAGGAGCGTTCAACACCTTCATTAAATGTGATCGGGCCCCAGCCGTTGCCGCCATTATGATCTTTAATCGGCTTATCTTTTTTAGAAACCGAATAAGATCCAGACTTGTATTTCTCTCCTCCATTATATACGCCTTCTTGGATGGCCGCCGCCAATGTGAAGATCTTCATCGTCGAGCCCGGCTCAAAGCTGTAGGAGACTAGGTCGTTGTAATAGTTCGTGACATCGCGCACGTTCGGGTTGAAGCTCGGCCTTTGCCCCATCGCGAGCACTTTGCCCGTTTTCGGATCAACAACCGCTGCCATAATCTTCTTCGGCTTGTATTCTTTTTGGACGGTCGTCATGCTGTCTTCCAAAAACGCCTGGATTTTTTGATCGATCGTCAAATACACGTTGTCTCCGTTGTTTGGCGCTTTAATACTTTCATTGCTGTTCGGCAGGCGCCAGCCCGTTCTGTCGGTATCGTACGTCATGTATCCGTCCGTTTCTTTCAAATAATCGTTCAGCGTTTTTTCAAGGCCCATCATGCCTTGCATTTCACCTGTTTTTGCATTGATCTGCGAATAGCCGATGAGGTTGGAAGCGAAGATTCCGTTTGGATAGTAGCGCTTCGTATCGCGGGTGAACACGATGCCAGGAAGCTTCAACTTTTCGATTTTTTCTTTTTGGGCGTATGTCAAATCCCGCCCTGCCGATCCGAATTCAACCTGAAACGCTCCTTTTTTATTGAGAATATCGAGCACTTTCCCCTCATCCATGCCGAGAATCGGCGCAAGCTTCTCAGCCGTCAGCTGCTTATCTTTCACGTATTGAGGTTCCATCTTTTCGCTCATAATCGCGACGAGCTTATATGTTGAAGTGTCTTCGGCAAGCACTTTTCCGTTCCGGTCAAGGATCGATCCCCGGTGGGCTTCGATCGTCCGCTTTTTCTCATACTGTTCGTTCGCCTTCTGTGCAAGCACTTCGCCGTTCACTTTCCCCGTCGCTTGAATAAACGCAAATCGTCCTACGATAACAAAGAAAAAGAGGGCAAAACAAATACTGAGTATTGCCGCTCCTCTGTTCATGAATTTATTTTTTTTCGGCATTGTGCATCATTCCTGTATGTCTTTCACTTTTTTATCACCTAATTTAAGGCCTTTTTTCCGGGCGATGTCCATGATACGGTCCGGCTCTTTCAGCATATCGGCTTCTTTTTCGAGGTCATCAACTCTGCTGCTTTCCGTTTCAACCTTCTTTTCGAGCTTTTGAATTTCAATATTGGTCTGATACGCGGCGAAAGCCTTTGAAATCATAAATAGTGAAGCGCTGAGTACAGCCAGGGCAAAAAGCACAATCAGTACCTTTTCCCCAAGCGTGATCGATGCTCTTCTCCGGATGATAACGGATTGTTCTGCACTGTTTGTCTGTCGTTGCTGTTTTTCTACTTTATAAGCCAAATTGCTCATAGACTGATGACCTCCTTTTAATTCGTACAGCTCACTCTCGTGCTTTTTCCGCGATGCGCAGCTTCGCTGAGCGCGCACGGTTATTGTGTTCAAGCTCCTCTTCGGAAGCTGTGATCGGCTTTCTGTTGACTAATTTTAATTTCGGTTCAAACTCCTTGGGGATCACGGGCAGTCCGTGAGGCAGTTCAGGAGGCGATGACATCTCTTTAAATGTCGATTTGCAGATCCGGTCTTCCAGCGAGTGGAATGTGATGACCGATACCCTTCCGCCCGGCTTCAGCACCTCAATCGCCTGCAAAAGCGCTTCTTCAAACACTCTCAATTCATCGTTTACCGCAATTCGAATCGCCTGGAAGATCCGTTTGGCCGGATGCCCGCCGCTTCTTCTTGCCGGTGCGGGAATCGCCTCTTTGATGATATCGACAAGCTGGCCTGTTGTTTCAATAGACGATTGTTCTCTTGCTTTTTCGATTTTCCTGGCGATTTGCTTGCTGAACTTCTCTTCTCCGTATTTAAAGAAGATTTTCACGAGATCCTCATAAGGCCATTCATTGACGACTTCCTTTGCCGAAAGGCCCGCCGACTGGTCCATTCGCATATCAAGAGGTGCATCATGATGATAGCTGAAGCCCCTTTCAGGTGTATCCAGCTGAGGAGATGAGACGCCTAAATCAAATAAAACACCGTCCACTTTCGTGATGCCGATTTCGTTTAGACGGTCTTTTAAATACCGAAAATTGCTTTTTATGAAAACGACTTGTCCTTCATAATCCGCCAGTTTTTCCTTCGCATGGCGGAGTGCGGTTTCATCCTGGTCAAAAGCGACCAGCTTTCCTTTTTCAGACAGCTGCGAAAGCAAATATTCGCTGTGACCGGCACCGCCTAATGTACAGTCTACATATGTACCGTCTTCTTTTACATTTAAACCGTCAACTGTTTCTTTTAATAATACTGTTGTATGCTCAAACATTTCTTTACTAGTCCCACCTTTATTCAAATGAACTGATTGCAGAAGCGCCGCATGCGCAAAGATTCATTATATATCAAATCCGATCATGTTTTCAGCTATTTCGGCAAATGAATCTTCCTGCTCTTCTACGTATTGTTCCCAAATCTCTTTGCTCCACAATTCAATTCGATTTGAAACTCCGATGACCACGCATTCCTTCTCAAGCTTTGCATAATTTAAAAGCGGCGATGCAATGTTGATCCGGCCCTGCTTGTCCAATTCGCATTCGGTGGCTCCGGAGAAAAAAAAGCGGGTAAAAGCGCGTGCATCTTTCTTCGTAAGAGGAAGAGCCTTCAGTTTTTCTTCGATGAGTTTCCATTCGGACATCGGGTAGCCAAACAGGCACTGATCAAGCCCGCGCGTCAAAACAAACTGCTCGCCGAGGCCTTCTCTGAATTTCGCCGGAACGATCATGCGGCCTTTTGAATCAATCGTATGCTGGTATTCACCCATAAACATGATCTCGGCCCCCACTTTCGTTCCTCAACTCACCACTATCCACCACTTCTCTCCACAAATTTATTTTACACTGTTTTAGAACAAAAAAAAACCCTGAACTACTCAGGGTTTTTTAAAAAATTATTTCAAAGTTTGACAACTTGATGCATGTTTTGAAATGAATATGGCAAATCCTTGTATTTTTCCAAGAAATTCGGACCGTATTTGTTCAAATAATACATGATGTTCCAAATTCTCTCCTGCGGAGCGTCTAATGGCTTGATGCTCGTTTGAATTTTGTCAAAATCACGCAGAATGTAGTTTTCTCTTTCTCCAATCCTTTTGATGACCGTTTTCTCCAGAAACTCGAGCTGATCTTGAATGAAGCCCGCGTTCTTTTCTAAAAGGGGGCCGAGGCTCCCGTCGATTTCGAGGGCTTCCGCGCGCACCGCGGAATGGATGTTTTCGATTTTTTCTTTCGCCTGTTTGACCGAATCGGTAAAACCGCTCGGAACCTTATCTTCAAAATACTGTTCTTTTTTGGCGCGCGCTCCCTTTTCAATCGATTCGCGGAGTTCGATCCCCCGTTCGCCCAGCTTTTTTTCGATGTGCCGTTCAAGGAATGTAACCTGAAGCCTCGGTACGACAGGCGGCATTTTATAGCCCATAACCTGAAAAGCGCCTTTCAGCTCGCCCCAATAATTGATCTCTCCGGGACCGGCGATGAACGCCAATGTCGGAAGAAGGTATTCCTGCATGAGCGGCCTTGTTACGACATTATTACTGAACGCCTCCGGCTTTTGGCAGATCAAATCGCAAAGCTCTGCTTCAGACCACTGAAGATGAAGCTCTTTTATAAAAAACGCGCCGTTTTCTTTTTCGATTAAAAAGCGCTCGCCGTCATGCTCATAAAAAAGGTTCGCATGCTGTGCGGCTCCTTCGATAATCGGTGTGTAGCCCAGTTGTTGCATGAATTCCTGCTGCCGTTTGACAGAATCGGTCAGCTCGTCGTTTCTGTTCAGCAGCTGCCGGAAAAAACGCGCTTCAAGGGCTCTGATGCCCGGGTCGCCGGAATTCAGAAGGATCAGGCCGTCTTGTGCAAACATGCCGGCAACAAGGTATTCGAAAAAATCGGTGAAGGAAAGAGACTGCCTTAAACATCGGCGCAAATGGCCGAGAAGATCATTCGTATACTCCGTTTCTTCAAATGAGGCAAAAATCCCGTCCAGCCACTTTTCAGCTTTTTCGGCATCGAGCGCCGTTTTTGACGCCTGGCTTTTTTTCCAGTGGGACTGCGGGAGCTTGTGCTTTTTCACCTTGCCGCCGTCAGAAATGTGGACGTGATTGATTTCTTCCAGATCGTGGTCTTCCCCCGCAACCCAGAATACCGGAATGACCGGAACGTTCAGCTCTTGTTCTTTTTGCTTTGCAAATACAAGGATCGATACGATTTTATGTATAGTGTAAAGAGGCCCCGTTAAAAGGCCGGCCTGCTGCCCTCCGACAACGACGACGCTTTTCGGATCGCGAAGCCGTTCGATTGTTTCATTCATGCTTGCCGATTGAAATTTGCTGTGATAGTCGAGCAAATAGTCTGCTAAAGCATCGCGGTCATACGTCCGGGAGGAAAGGTCATCCAAACGGACACTCCAACTTTCATTGCTCAGGCCGTAATCAAAAAACGGCTCTATCTCCTTTTTTCCATTTATATAGTCTCGAACAAAAGGGTTTTGACTTTGTATGGAAAGTTCAGTAAGCTGCATCTTTAGAACTTCCTTTCTCCAGTAAATAGTTAGCTTTCCGAAACGAGTATAGCACGTTCCGTGATTCGGTCAAAAGATTTAGCTCCATTCGTTTTCAAGCGCCTTGATGCTGCGATATAAAAAGGTAAGGTGAGGAGCAGACTCCCCTGACTCTTTTGCCCGCTTCAGCAGATAGCCCATGATCGCATCGGCTTCCGTTTTTCTTCCGGCCAGCACATCGGCAAGCATCGAAGACGTGTTGCTTTTTGTCCGGCGGCAGACGGAAAGAACATGGTCCCACGCTGCTTGGCGGTCTTCAAGTTCCAAAATCCGGCTCGCTTCTTCAAAGACGAGCTTCATATAGTCCGCATACATCGGCTCTTCAAGCAGTGCGCCGTTTTCCACCCGCAAAAGAGCCGTCAGCGGATTGATGCACGCATTGACAATCAATTTTCCGGCGAGGGTCTTATACCAGTCTTCGCACCAAATAAAAGGGAACGCTTCATGAACCGAAGCGAGCTCTTTTTTCAGACGGGCGGCGGAGGGGCTTCGGAATGCGCTCCATTTTACGGCCCCTTTTCCCGTGTGCCGGAATGTGCGGTCATCCACCCTGACTGCTCCGTGCTCCACAGATCCCGTATAAATGCGGTGGCCTGTCTGCCATTTTTCAAGCACGGGAATATGGGCCATTCCATTTTGCAGGAACATGATATCAAGAGGAGCTGCCTGTTCCAGTTCCGGCAGAACACCTCCGAGCTGGTGCTCCTTTACGGCAACAAAAAGAAGGTCGCAGTCCGGATCAAGTTCAGTCCTGCCTCTGACGTTCGCGATCATCTCTTGTTCGTCTTCAAGAAGGCGGATTCCCTTTTCTTCAATCGCTTCAGCCTGTTCTTTTCTCCGCGCGATCACCGTCACTTCATGGCCGAATGAAAAATAGTATGCAAAAAGGAGGCCGACCGAGCCTCCTCCAATGACTCCGATTCTCACATTCTCACACCCTGATTTTTTTCATATACTGTATATCATAGCAGAAATTTTCGCCGTTGACTTGTAAGTTGTTTCAAATATTCAGAACCATTTCGCTTCATTATATTAGAAAATTTTTATCATTTGGATTTTTTGAAAAAAGCGTTTACAATAGAAGTAGACCACAAACAAGGGGGTAACATAATGGTCAAAGTCGAACGTTTGCTGATCAACTACAAAACGCTTGAAGAATTTAAAAAGTTCAGGGAGTACGGCATTCAAGAGCTTTCCATGCTGGAGGACCTTGAGAGCAACATGATTGAAAACGACAGCAATTCACCTTTTTACGGCATCTATTACGGGGATCGGCTCGTCGCAAGAATGAGCCTGTATAAAGCGGATGGAAAAACCAACCAATACTTTGAAGAAGGCCAAGATTACCTCGAGCTCTGGAAGCTTGAAGTTTTGCCGGGGTATCAGCGCAACGGCTACGGTACGATGCTGGTGGAGTTCGCCAAATCATTCGGACTCCCGATTCGCACAAGCCCGCGCGTCAAATCATCCGATTTTTGGAGCAAGATGGGCTTTACACCGGTTAAATACGATATGGCCCGGGATAAAGGGGAAAATCCGCTCGTTTGGCATCCTGCGAGCGAACCAAATCAAAGTTCTGAATCAGCATAAATGAAAAAAGCCGGCCGAAAGCAAATGGCCGGTTTTCATTTTTCAAGCGTCTCGAGATTTTCATTCGACTCCGGCTGGCGCTTCACCTTTTTGTTTCGTTCGCCTTCCTGAAGCACGACCATTTTCCGGGCTCTCTCCATGATTTCAATCAAGGCTTTATAGTCCTCTTCCGTCAATTCAAGCCGTTTTTTCAGCGATTGATTTTCGCTTCGCAGCTTTTCAACTTCTTGTTTCAGCTCATTGATTTCTTCAGCGAGCTTTTTCTGCTCATCTATAAAGTCTTTTTGAACCGGGGCTTCTTTCAGCTTTTCAAGGTATTGAATGACATCATCGAGCGTCAGATTTTCCGTATTGCTCCCGGAAACCGTTTTGACAGATCCAGGAAGGTTTGCGGAATGGATGCCGATTTTTTTGCGCAGCTCTTTGCGCTGCTTTTTTGCCAGTTCAATGCCTGATTGGTATTGCTTTCTGACAAAGGAATTCCAGCGGAATCCGCAGGCAGCGGCCGTTCTGCTTAAAGCCTTGCCCACTTCTTCAAAGGCCGAAAGCTGTGTGCCGCCTTCCCGAATGTGCCTTAAAACAACCTCAGCCAGCAATATATCTTCATCCTGTGTCCATGCATCCTGTCTTGTAATCGTCAAATGTTATCCCCCTCCATGACTTTATGAATTTACCTCATACATATGCGGCTGATAGAGTAGATAGACTATTTTCTTTACAGGAAATAAAAGGATGAAGGGAATAAAAAAACACAAGACCTGAAGTCTTGTGTTTTCATTGTTGACGATTAGTTGCTTTTTACGTCTTTTCCTTTGTATGATCCACATGCTTTGCAGACGCGGTGTGAAAGTTTCATCTCACCGCAGTTTGGGCATTCTACCATACCAGGCACTTGCAATTTAAAGTGTGTACGACGAAGTCTTTTTTTCGTTTTAGAAGTTCTTCTAAAAGGTACAGCCATTATTCCCACCTCCTTAAAGAGCGTTAAGATTCATCATCTTGTTTTAAGAGCTTCTCGAGTCCGGCAAGTCTCGGATCGATCCGGTCTTTCCGGTCATCTTCTGTAATGACCTGCCAATCCTTGCCCTCCTGCGGAGCACCTTCTTCTTTTTGAACAGACTCACAAAAGATTTGCATAGGGATCTCAAGAAGGATTTCTTCTTTCACGACCGGAGTCAAGTCGATAAGGTCATCCTCAACAACATGGACGTCTTCATCTTCCAATTCCTCGGTCTTATGAAATATAAACAGTTCTTTTGTAGAAATACTGAATGGATAACGAACATCAACAAGCGTTCTTGAGCAAGGCAAGATCATCTCGCCTGAAATGGTAAAATCAAATGCAGCCTGCTTTGAGCGGATTTCCGCGCGCCCTTTCACCCGCACCGGTGAAATGCTGCGTATTTCCGAGCTTTGAGAGAGTTCGCTTAAATCAACGGTTTCATCAAATTCAAAGTCTTTCTTCGGCATTTGATTCAACTGATGTATCGTCCATTTCATTGTATCACCTCTAAGTGAGCAACAAACATGATTATAGCTTTCATCATGTTTTTTGTCAATATTTTTTCTTTACAGATATGCGCCTGCGCTTTTCATTCGTTGACATTGTGAACAACAATTCATACACTTAGAAAAAATGCTGTTTTCGCTAGGCGTCTGGACATTCCATGTGTAAATGTATCATAACTATTTCAAGAGATGCAAGAGAGGTGAAAAAATGAAAGCGGTCGGCCTTGTTGTGGAATACAACCCTTTTCATAACGGACATTTATATCATATAAAGGAAGCAAAATCGGAAACCCGGAGCGAGGTGGCGGTTGCCGTTATGAGCGGCTCCTTTTTGCAGCGCGGCGAACCGGCCATCGTCTCAAAGTGGGCGCGAACGAAGATGGCGCTCGCATCATTTGCCGATGTCGTCGTTGAACTTCCTTACATATTCGCTGTCCAAAAAGCGGAAACGTTTGCTGAAGGCGCCGTCTCGATTTTAAATGAATTAGGGTGTGCTTCTTTGTTTTTCGGAAGCGAGCACGGCGATATTGAGGCGTTTCTCAATACAGCCGCACATACGATAGAGCATGAAGACGAGCTCAACGAAGAAGCAAAAAAACAAATAGCTTTTGGGCTGAGCTACCCGCAAGCGATGGCAAATGCGTTCCGGGCTGTAACCGGAGACGGCAGAAACATTGTTGACCTTTCAAAGCCGAACAACATACTCGGATTCCATTATGTGAAAGCCATCGTGCAAAAGCAATTGAGCATGAAGCCTGAAACCGTCAAGCGCCGATCCTCGGGCTATCACGATTCGGCCTTCCCGGAAGCGGACCGAATCGCAAGCGCCACAAGCATACGCAAATCGATCTTTGAAACGGGAAGCCTCGCGAACAGCCGCTTCTACCTTCCGAAGCCATCGATCGACGAGCTTAATGAATACGCCCGGATTTTCGGCATGTGGCACTCGCCGGAAGATTATTTCCCCTTTTTGAAATACAGCCTCCATACAATGGATACAGAAGAGCTGAAAGGGATTTATGAAGTGGAAGAAGGACTTGAGCACCGCGCCAAAAAAGCGATCCGAAAAGCAGGCTCATTTAAGGAATACATGGAGCTTTTGAAAACGAAGCGCTATACGTGGACAAGGCTGCAGCGCATGAACACCCACATCCTCACAAAAACGAAGAAAGCCGACGTCAAGCGCATGTTAAACGAACCGCATCCGGCATACATCAGACTTCTCGGCATGACAAAAAAAGGGCAGGCCTATTTAGCCGAAAAGAAAAAAAGCTTGAGCGTACCCCTTATTACAAAGACGGGATCTTTTTCCCACCCTTCCCTTCAGCTCGACATAAAAGCGGGCCAAGTATACAGCGCCCCGCTCAAAGAGCCGGAGCGGACGATGCTGACGGAGCAGGAATATTCCCTTTCGCCGATCAGGTATGACGAAGACAGCCGGATATTTTTGCGCAAATAAAACCGCCTGATGTTGTCCATCAGGCGGTTTTTACTTTATCTTCTAAATAATGAATCGCATCATCCATCGTGTCGACAGGGACGATTTTCATATCGGTTTTAATATCTTTTGCCGTTTTGACCGCTTCTTCGTAGTTTGATCCTTTTTTTCCGCCTTCGTTCGGAGCAAAAAAGATGTCGGCTCCCGCCTTGTCTGCGGCAACGACTTTCTGGCTGATGCCGCCGATCGGACCGACTTTGCCTTCGTCATCAATCGTTCCGGTTCCAGCAATATGGTGTCCTTTCGTCTCGTCTTCTTTTGTCAGCTGGTTATAGATCTCCATTGACATCATCAGCCCTGCCGAAGGACCGCCGATGTTTTCAATGTCCATATCGACCTCCGGCTTCACCTTGACATTGCGGTCTGTGATGAGGGATACGCCAAGCCCGGCTCTCTTCGGATCTTCTTTAAATGTTTTCAGCTTCATCTCATATGTTTTTTCTTCTTTATCCCGTTCAACTACAATTTTCACGCGGTCTCCGGCTTTTTTTGATTCGATGTAGCGGACGAAGCTCTCCGCTGAGCGGAACGTTTTTCCGTCCGCTTTTTTAATTTTGTCTCCGACTTGTATTTTTCCTTCTGCAGGCATGCCGCTGACGACCGTCATGGCATATACGCCGTTAAACGTGTAGCTGACTTCTTTTCCGGCCCGCTTATAAGCGGCGATCATCGCATTTTCCTGGGAATCTCTCATCATTTGCAGCTGGCGCTTCATATATTCCTGATCAGATTCGCCTTCTTGTTTGAAATTTTCTTCCGGAAGAATTTCGTGGTAAGGGCGCATTTTTGCCCACATGTATGTAAGCGGATTTGCAGGGCCGACTTTAACTGTCATTAAAGAAAAGCTCCCTTTTTCAGGATAGCCGTTATCGACTTTAATTAAAGGTTTCAGCTCAGTCGCTTCGCCGGGTTCTGTGATGTAATAAGGCAGCTTCACAAATGACAGCGCGGCCGTGATGATAACGATCAGTAATGCGATGCGTATAATTCTTTTTTTCAGCATGAATATGTAACCCTCCATCTTTATTTTCACCGGCTCACATCTTCGGTCCGGTTCCAAATTTTCAGCCTGCATGAATTCACAGATGTATGAAATACCTTCTATTGATGCTTATCAAGGAGAAGGGCTTCTGCGAGTTTAAAGCAGCTTCCGGTTCATTTGTATCACCGATCTGCAATCTGGTGGTCTAAAATGAGGACCAGCCTTCGTATAATGATAAAGAAGTTTCACGGAGAAGGCTTCCGCACAAATCGGGCAAGCTTTTCGTTTATTTTATCATGATCCTGTTTCCAATGTGTATTCACAGCCGCAAAGGGGGTTAGAAATGGACATGTCAAAGGTAAAGACACTCATGATTGCCGTTTTGCTGCTTTCGTTTACAGCCGCTGTCATCACCCATCCGCAAGAATCATTTAACGCATCTAAAAGTGGACTTGCCATGTGGTGGGAGGTCGTTTTCCCTTCCCTTTTGCCTTTTTTTATTTTATCAGAGCTCTTGATCGGGTTTGGTGTCGTCAAGTTTGTCGGGCTGCTGCTCGAACCTTTTATGAGACCGGTGTTCCGCGTCCCCGGCGTCGGAGGGTTCGTGCTCGCGATGGGAATGGCGTCAGGAAACCCGGCCGGGGCAAAACTGACTTCAAGGCTGAGACAGGAGCGGCAGATTTCCCGGGTCGAAGCAGAGCGGCTCGCTTCGTTCACCAACTCATCTAACCCGCTGTTTATTTTCGGAGCCGTTGCGGTCGGCTTTTTCCATAATCCTTCTCTCGGCGTCGTACTTGCAGCAGCCCATTATTTGGGCAATTTCGCAGTCGGATTGACGATGCGTACTTACGGACGAAAAGAAGAAAAACGCACCGCTGTGCGAAAGAAGCTTCCTTTGCCTTCCATTAAAGATGCCTTAAAAGCGCTCCATCAGGCAAGACTTGAAGAAAAGCGGCCGCTCGGCAAACTTTTGAGCGATGCTGTCATCTCTTCCGTCCAAACGCTGTTAATGGTGGGCGGCTTCATCATTCTTTTTTCGGTTTTTAATAACATTCTTTCTGTGATGCACATCACCGACATTCTTTCGCACGCCACACGAATGGTTTTGACTGCTCTTCAATTGCCCGGTGATTTTGATAAACCGTTATTATCGGGATTGTTTGAGATTACGCTCGGCAGCAAACTGGTCAGCGCCACGGATGCGGCGCTTCTCCAGCAAGCGGTGATCGTCAGCTTTATTTTGGGTTTCAGCGGCTTCTGCGTTCAGGCGCAGGTTGCAGGCATTCTTGCTGAAACCGATATTCGCTTTAAGCCGTTTTTTATCGCCCGCATCCTCCAGGGAATTTATGCAGCGATCTTTGTTCTTATTCTTTGGAAGCCTCTTTATACATCGTTTTATTCCCCGACGGAGCCGGCCTTCTCCTTTCTGACGGCCGGGAAAACGGAATCTTTCTTTCTGCAGATGTGGAACGCGTTGGCAGAGATCGGTCCGCTCCTTACGATCGGCACCCTTCTCATCTACAGCATTCTTTATGCCAAATCTTACGCCCCTGCTAAAAAATGAGCAGCCGGTTACGGCCGCTCATTTTTTGCAAACTTTTTTTCAAGTGCAGCCTCGACCGCTTCCGGCACGAGTTCTGCGACTGAACCTTTATATTTTGCCACTTCTTTGACAATGCTTGAACTGAGGAATGAGTATTGGTTATTCGTCATCATAAAAAACGTTTCAATATTTTCATCGAGCACTTTGTTCATCGAGGTTCCCTGCATCTCGTATTCAAAGTCAGATACCGCTCTAAGCCCCCGCAGGATGACGTTCGCCTGCTTGCTCTTTGCATAATCAATCAATAGCCCCCGGAAAGATTCCACTTGCACATTCGGGATATCCTTCGTCACTTCTCGAAGCAGCCCGCAGCGTTCTTCCACCGTAAACAGCGGCTTTTTCGAAGAATTGTTCAAGACGCATACATACACTTTGTCAAACACTTTCGCCCCGCGCCTGATGATATCCAAATGTCCAAAAGTCACCGGATCAAAACTTCCGGGACAAACGGCAATGCTAGCCATCCCCATTCCCTCTCTTTCTGTATATGGTCACGCCTGTTAAGCCGTATATTTCCTGACGGGCAAGCTGAAGTCCGCCCGCCTCGGCCGGAAGCATAACTTCCTTCCCATGCTCAGCTAAAATAAACCCTCTGTCAGTCAGCATATCCGATTCATCAATCTTCGATAAAAGCGCTTCCAGCTTTTGTTCTCGATATGGCGGGTCCAAAAAGACGGCGTCAAAGCTTGCGCCCCTTTTCACCAGCGCATGGAGAGCCCGTTCAGCGTCATTCCTGTACACCTCGGCGCGTTTTTCCAAGCCCAGGGTTTTCAAATTCCCTTTTACGGTTTGAATCGCTTTAAAATCACGGTCGACAAAAATGAAGCGGTCAAACCCCCGCGACAGCGCTTCAATGCCCAATCCGCCGCTTCCCGCGTACAGATCAAGACCCGTGCCGCCTTCAAAATACGGGCCGACCATATTAAAGATGGATTCCTTTACTTTATCAGTCGTCGGCCTTGTCGACGTGCCGGGAACCGCTTTTATGGCACGTCCCTTATACGTCCCAGAAATCACTCTCATACTTCCACCACTTTTTCTTAAAACTCGAAAAAAATCATTCCTATCTTATCATAAAGTGTTTTCTGGCACAAACACCCAAAGTACAAATTCATATGTATAGCAAAAAGGCACAGTGGTGATAATAATAGCAACAGCATCGATTGATGTTGTTGCCAACCGCGGAGAAGACTTACGTTTCCCCATAAGTTCTTCCTCCGGTTTCTCCTCTCCCTTTGCCTTCTCCTTAATTTTTAAGGAATAGAAGGACCCCGCAGAGGTATTTCTGCGGGGATTTTTTTAAAATAAACCAAGTTAGAGCCCGGCTTTATAGTCGTATTCTTTCGCTTTATCCTGCTTGGATTCAAACTCCATTTTCAAGAACGGTTTGTATGAAAGATCCACCTGTTTGACAAAAGAGTACGAACGTATTTTAGCGATGATTCTTTCGGCATCTTCCATATTGCAATAAACCACTACATATTTCAGCCGCTTTGAAACGTAATGAACATTTCCGAATTTCCTGAGCATTTTCGCCTGCTTCAAGGAGTGCAGCCAAACGATTAAGCCTTGACGCCTGATTTCCAAATTGTTCACCTGCCTGTCGCTCTGTGCATGAAGTTCTAAAAAAAAACGAGACTCGGGGCGACCGAGCCTCATCAGGAAACTTTACAGCCGCAGCTTCCGCCTGACCCGCAGCCGCCGCCGCAAGATGAAAGATTATCAAAATAAGGGTTTCCAGTCGGTACTTTGATATGTTTTGATACAGCCTGACCGATTTCCACGCTGACTTCATCAAGGATGGATTGCAGCTCGGTTTCCGCCTTTTTAAATTCGGCTACTGCATCGTGAAGGTCAAGCTCCCGTTTGATTTCCCTCATTTTCTTGGATATCTCTTTATAATCAGGATGATACTTGCCAAAGCGCTGCACATCCTCGTACTGTTCTTTTATTTTCGTAAACGAAGCGATAATACGTCCGGCCTCTTCATCTTCGCGGAGACGCTCGTAGCATTTTCTGTAATGTTCAGCCGCCTCTGATTGAAGAATCATGTTGGCCAAATCATATGCTTCATTTTGAAGCCGCAACGATTCCATTGTGGCAAACATAGACATGCACCTCCAGCTATAGTGTATCACAAAACAGCCGTTTTCAAAAATGTCTGTGCCGCCTCCGAACTATTATTTTCCAAAAACTTCGCTTGCACAAGCTGCATCGCGCCAATCCGAAACGCCCTTGGGCTTCGGTTTATGGGTGGCGCAGCCGGCCAGCAAGAGGCACAGCGTGATCACAAGCCAGCACTTTTTCATCACAGATCAACTCCTTTACACCTAGCTTTGCCAGAATGACGCGATTTATCATCATAAAAAAGACTCAGGCTTTAAATTAATCCTGAGTGCGCATCGCATGAAACATTTGAAGCATCATCTGGGCCATCTGAATGCCGCCCGATAGCTGGTTGACCCTGTGAGGAATCGTTTTTTCATAAAAGTTCATCATATCGAGATGAAAGGCTGACAGGTCATTCGGATTCCGCGAAAGCTTGCGGTACCAGACCGGCTGCTCACGGATGAACCGGCGGCGCTCTTCATCAGCGAACACATACTCCTGCACTTCTTTACGCATGTCTGACTCCTTCCCTAATCTTTTCGGAAAGAAAACGGATGCTCGCCGCCGCTTTGATTCTGCTGTTTTTGGCTTCCGCCCGAAAACTGGCTGAGCAAGCTTTGCAGCGAAGAAATAGACTGGCTCATTTTATTGATCTGCTCATTCATTTGATTGGCATCCATCTTTCGGACGGCCGTCACCATTTTTGAAATGAAATCGTTTTTGCCGCCAGCAGAAGGCTCCTTCTCTGCCGAAGCTTCTTGTTCCCTGTATGGATCCCAAATCGAATCGTCTTCCCCGAGCAAAACCCAGTTTTCATATACTTCCTGCCAGCTTTTTTCTTGTTTCCGGACTTCGGAAATCAACTTAGGATGCCGTTTAATAAATTGCTTAAATTCATCAATGGATGATTGCGCGTTTTGATTTGCCAACGTCTACACCCCCTCCGAAAACATATGCCTGCTATAGTGTAATCCGTCCCGGCAAAATGTGTTCGCCTAAAATTCTTCTTTTTATAGGAGTCAGTGCGGAAGAGTGAGCAGCCGACCAAACATTAAAAGTTTCATGGTTTTCTCTAAAAACTAAAAACCCGGGTATGATCCCGGGCTCTAGTGCCATTCTTTAATAAAGTTCTGCGTATAATATTTCTCGTCCACCCCGACTCCGAGATGAGTATAGTCGGCATGTAACAGCGCTTTTCTGTGTCCTTCGCTGTTTAACCAGCCTTCAACCGCCGCAGGCCCGTCGACATAGTTGAGCGCGATATTTTCCCCCGCCTGCTCAAAGTTGACTTTCCCTTTTTCCAGCCTGTCTTTGAGCGTGCCTTCCGTTTCTGACACATGGGAGAAATAATGATGCTCTTTCATGTCGCTGCTGTGGCCGTATGCCACTTTTGATACGCCTTCATCCCAAGAGAGCTGGGAAAGGCCGTGTCTTGCGCGGATGACATTCGTCAAATCAAAGATCTGCTTCTCATTTGATTTCTCGATTTTTTTCCAATCCGATTCTGTCAATGCATGAGGTTCGATCAGGGTGCCTCTGTAGACAACTTCGTACGGCCTTTGCTTGATGAAAGTCGGCGCATCAAATGCCCTGATGCTTGACAGCGTCCCCTCGAATTTATCCATATACAGCTGAACATAAATGTCTCCTACTTTCACCGTCGGCCTTGTATTCATGTCTTCCTCGGAAAACTCAAAACGGTATGAACTGCCTTTATATTGAACATTGACATACGGGGCGATCTGGGCGGTTTTGAAAACTTCCCTTGACGGCCGTCCAATTTTAAACGGAGCGGTGTTCAGCCCGTCGCCTGTCGCAAACAATGTCACGGCCTTGCCGCCAAGCAAGCCGACTTGAACGTACTGTTTTGCCCCTTGGCTATAGACCCACCATTCATAATCATATGCTGAAGGATCGATCCTGTCCGGTTTCCCCAGTTTCTTTTTGATGGTATCAGCCGACTCTCCGATAAAAGAAAGCAAGCCGGAATCGGGAATGTTCAAGGATTTCTCTTTTTTCGCATCCTCGTTTGAGACTTGCGGCTTGTCTTCCTTCACAATTTTCTCAGGTGTTGAACCGTATTGAATAAACAGCGTGTATGAAGCCGCAACAATGAGAAGGATGACAACCGCTCTTAATATATTTTTCAAACTTTCACCTCCGACTGACGGATCAATCTATCCATAAAACGGCGCACCGCATCAATTTGCCTTTAGTGTCATTTAAACAGAACTGACATGAATTTTCAATGATAATACAGCCTATTAAGATGTGCGACAAAATATGTTTTAATGAAGAAAATCTCCAGGCCTCTCTTCGTTTTCCGATATAAATGTCAGCGCATCGCCAGCCTGCCGGTTTGATTTTTTGTGGGTTGAAACATCGCCGAGTGTAATGATACCCGCAAGCGTTTTTCCCCGTGTAACCGGGACCCTTCTGATCTGATAATCTCCCATGAGATCAACCGCTTTTTCAATTGAATCGTCTTCACTTACCGTAATGAGATCCGTCGTCATGACATTTGTAATTTTTTGCGAATTCGGTTTTTTAACGGCGATCCCCCGCAACACCAAATCCCGGTCAGTGACGATCCCAACCAGTTCCAAGCCGTCATCAAGCACAACCGGAATCGCTCCGACATTTCCGTCTTTCATTTTCACGGCAGCCTCGTACACATTATCAAGAACTGTACAATATAATATTTCCTTTGTCATGATATCTTTCACACGTGTCAATCAGAAGACCTCCTCTTGTCTTTCGTTTGTTCATATTGTCGTCAAGCCGCCCGCGATTCATACTGTTCACAAAAATATTTATATATCGGCTAAAGCCAGGATTGAAAGTTTAACGCTTTCATACTATGATTGTCAGTAAAGGTAATTTTTTAAAGGGGGTTTTACGGGATGAAATTTGAAGAATCCGGTATTGAAGGCTTGACTGCTGACCTTAACCGGTTAGACGACATCATGGAAAACGAAGGGTTTGTAAGAGCTGGTCAATGGGATTATGAACGCGTCACATATGACCGCAAATTCGATATGGTGGAAGGCAGGTACTACCTCCGCGTGTTCGGTTATGCCGTCGAAGGCGATGTGGGGGCCCGGCGCGCGGTCATCAAACTGATGACACCGCTTTTGGGCAAATATTATTATCCGCATGGAGTGGAATACGGTGAAAACGAACATTTCCCGCCGCAGCTCCTCAAAACAAGCAAAACGGTGCTGAATTCGATCAAAGAAAAAGTTTCAGCGCTTGAAGTGTAGCAGACGTACATAAAAAGGGTACAGCCCCTCTGGTGAGGCTGTACCCTTTTTTCATCTTAATGCACCGTAGACGGTGAATATCGTTCTTCTTCCAGTTCCTTTTCGTCTTTGGCTCTTTCCTTCCTCGCCCATCCGAAAAAGATAATCGCCAAAAATGTCCCGTACACGATTTCCTGTATGATTTTCATGACGATCGCGCCAAGCTGCTGATCTTCCAGAACAGGCATGCTGCTGAACATTTCCGGACCTGTAAGCGTCATTCCGCTCAGCGTATCGAGAGGAACGCACAGTTTCATTGCCTCCGCCCATGCGGCCGGATCTGAATATGTCGAATACAGAGTCGTATCGCTGAACATGATCAGCGCGCACGCCGGTGTCAGCAAAATGCCGTCAGCCATAATGTAGCCGAGCTTCAAAAGTCCGTTCATTTGCGGAAGCTCCTCGACCTTATGAACGAGCGGCCACCACATGAAAAACGCCGCAATAAAGATCAGCACCGTAATGACGGCATGATAAACGGCATCCGTCTTAATAAAATCAAACACTAAAGGAATGTGATACATCGAAAATAAACCGTTAAACACGATTATCGCGATCAATGGTTTTGAAAAAAACCGGAACAGCGGCTTGACGACCGGTAGAAAAATGACCTTTTTCCAAAACCAAGGCGGTATGCCAAGGATGATCAAAGGCGGCACGATCAAATACAAAACCGCCATTTGCGCCATATGTGCGCTGAACATAATATGTCCCAACAAATCAATCGGACTGCCTTTAGAAACGTATAAAAGAAGCATCGCCGTCAGGAATAAACCGATTTCTTTCCTGGATGCCCGCTCTTCTTCTGATCCAAATCGTTTCATCAGAAAAAAGTAAAGGACGGTTATGAAAACGACAGCCCCTAGGAAATAGGGGCTCCACAGGGCGCGAAAACCGAATATTTCAAGGCTGCCCAACATGAGGCATCCTCCTTTCCGTATGCCGGTTCGATTACCACCAGATAAGCGTCACAAAAGCCAAAACGGTAACAAAAGCGACCAAAACGCCCGAATAAAGGAACAACGTCGGCGCTTCATGCCCCCTCTGACTCATATGCATGAAGTAGTACAGCTGAAATGCAACCTGAATGACGGCCAGCAGCAGAATAAACGGCACCGTAAACCATACGCCGGCATCTGAGGCGACCGTTAAAAAAGCGACAATGGTCAGGCCGATCATCAAACCGAATGAAATAACCTGATATCTCATGTCCTCCGCATTTTTCTTTTTGCGGTAGGCAAGATCTGTTTTGGGATTCCCTCTGTTTTCGTTATTCACCATTTTTATCCCACCATCCCCATCAAGTATACAACGGTAAAGATAAACACCCAGACAACGTCGATAAAATGCCAATAGAGGCTTGCGACAAAAAATTTCGGCGCGTTGTAAAGGCTTAATCCGCGGCGCGCATTTCTGATCATCAAAGAAAGAATCCAGAGCAGCCCGAACGTAACGTGCGCCCCGTGCGTGCCGACTAGCGTATAAAAAGCGGAGCCGAGAGCCGAGCTTTGAATGGTGAACCCATATTCGTGAATATAATGGGTGAATTCATATATTTCAAGCGCCAGGAAGCCTGCACCGAGCAGAACGGTGATTCCGAGCCAAACCTGCATCTTTTTAAAAGCAAAGTTCTTCATATGATACATGGCATATACGCTCGTTAAACTGCTCGTTAAAAGGAGCATTGTCGCCAGAAAGACCAGCCCCATGTCAAACATCTCGGTCGTTTTCGGCCCTCCTGCATTCGAATTCTTCAGCGCAAGGTATGTTGCGAAGAGAGACGCGAAAAGAACCGTCTCTCCTCCGAGAAATAGCCAAAAGCCGATAAACTTATTTTTTCCTTCTAATGTAGCTTTTTCAGGAGAAGCCGGGAAGGTTTCAGCCGTTAATTTCTCTTCTGTATGCATTATGCCTTCACCCCTTTGTCGTCATCATCCATCAGATCTTCTTTATGAATATGATACCCGTGGTCATCAATTACAGACCGGAGAAGCATCATAAATAATGTGATTCCTAATCCGATCAGAATGACAGGCAGCCCCCAGGCAAATTCCGTCCGGTACATGAAGCCGAAAGCGGATATAAACAGCCCGAGTGACATGATGAACGGGAGAATCGATCCGTTTGGCATATGGACGTCCTGAAGCGGCTCCGCGGCGGTCATTGACTGCTTGCCGGCTCTTTTTTCGATCCATAAAGCATCAAGGCCTCTGACCAGAGGCAGCTGTTTAAAGTTGTATTCAGGAGGCGGTGAAGACACGGCCCACTCAAGCGTTCTTCCGTCATGCCAAGGATCGCTGCCGACTTTTTCCCCTTTGGCAGTCGTCACGATAATATTGATCACGAGGATGATGACCGCAGCCGCCATAAACACAGCTCCGATTGAACTGATTAAGTTCGCCATGTCAAATCCCTGATTCGGCAAGTATGTGAACACGCGTCTCGGCATTCCCCACAACCCGAGCCAATGCTGGATGAAGAAAGTCAGATGGAACCCGATGAAAAAGAGCACAAATGTTATTTTTCCCAACGCTTCGCTCAGCATTTTCCCGAACATTTTCGGCCACCAGTAATGAGCGCCGGCGAGGATGGCAAACACCACTCCGCCGATGATGACGTAATGGAAGTGGGCCACGACAAAGTACGTGTCGTGGAACTGATAGTCAGCCGGTGCAGCAGCAAGCATGACACCTGTCACCCCGCCCATGACAAACGACGGGATAAAAGATATCGCATAAAGCATCGGCGTTGTAAACTTAATGCTCCCGCCCCAAGCCGTGAGCAGCCAGTTGAAGATTTTAATTCCGGTCGGGACGGCAATGGCCATCGTCGCCACCGCAAAAATGGCGTTCGCCACAGGCCCGAGTCCCGTTGTAAACATATGGTGGGCCCAAACCATGAAGCCTAAAAAGCCGATCAATACGGTCGCAAATACCATTGAAGAATAGCCGAACAGCCTTTTCCTCGCAAAAACCGGAATGATTTCCGAAAAAATTCCGAACGCCGGGAGTACGAGAATATAAACTTCAGGGTGCCCGAAGATCCAGAACAGATGCTCCCAAATGATCGTATTACCGCCTAGTTCCGGATTGAAAAAGCTCGTTCCGAACAACCGGTCCAGCATCAAGAGCGCGATGCCTACGGTCAGCGGCGGGAACGCGAACAAAATCAAAGCCGAAGCGACGAATGTCGTCCATGTGAATAGCGGAAGCCTCATGTATGTCATGCCCGGCGCCCTCATATTGATAATCGTCGCGAGAAAGTTAATCCCGGCAATCAGCGTACCGATCCCGGCAATTTGCAGACCGAGAACATAGAAATCGATCCCGTGCCCTTCAGAATGAAGGGAAAGCGACGCGTAAGACGTCCAGCCGGCATCGGGTGCCCCTCCCAAAAACCAGCTTAAATTCAGAAAGATGCCGCCGAAAAGGAACAGCCAGAAGCCGAGCGAGTTCAAAAATGGAAACGCAACATCCCGCGCGCCTATCTGCAGCGGAACGACGGCGTTCATCAGTGCGAACAAAAGCGGCATCGCTGCCAGGAAAATCATCGTTGTACCGTGCATCGTCATGATCTCATTGTAGACTCCGCCGCTCATGATGTCATTGTTCGGTATCATCAGCTGAACCCTGATCAGCATCGCTTCGATTCCGCCGAGCACAAAGAAGAACCCGCCGCCCAGCAAATAAAGGATGGCAATCTTTTTATGATCGACAGTCGTTAAATAGTCCCATAATACAGCCCCAAAACCTTGCTTTTTCTTAAGCGTACTCACAATGTAACCTCCCTCATTCTCCCTTTGAAGCGTTAGTCTTCCGTTTTTAACCCCTTTAAATATTCAGTCAGTGCATCAAGTTCCTTGTCGCTCAAATCAGGGTATGTGCCGGTCATTTTGTTGCCCGGTTTTATGCTTTCAGGATCCTTGAGCCACGCTCTCAAGTTTTCATCGCTGAATTCCTTCACGCCGGCGATCGTCGACCGGTCTCCAAAAGTCGCGAGGTTCGGAGCCGTTCTGGCCGCTTCCGCCCTTTGGTCTTTTGAATCGGTCGCATGACAGCTCAGGCAGTTTTTCTCTTTGAACACTTTTTCTCCTTCAACAGCGAGATCGGTTTTCGCCCCAGCTTTATAGTTTTCCATATCGCTCATCCATTCCTTGAACTCATCCTTCGAAACCGCTTTAACTTTAAAGTCCATTAAAGCATGGGAAGGTCCGCAGAGCTCGGCGCATTTCCCGTAGAAATAGTCTCCGGCTTTTTCAGCGCGTTTTGAATCGAACGTTAAGAAGAATTTGTTTTCATTGTCTGTGTTCGTATCAATCTTACCCCCGACTGAAGGAACCCAGAATGAATGTTTGACATCGGAAGCTTTCAGCTTAAAGTAAACGCGTTCATCGGTCGGCACGACCAGCTCCTGGCTCGTCACCACGCCGTAGTCAGGATATTCGAATTCCCACCAGTAAAGGTTCGCCCGGACATTGACGACCAGCGCCTTCTCCGGATCCCTGTTTTTCTTATCCATCGGTTTTGTATCAGCAAGATCAAAGGTCTGTGCGACAACAGGAACAACCAGGATAAGAAGGAGAAGAATTGGAATAACAGTCCATAAAATTTCTAAATTGCGGTTTCCTTCAACCTGTTTCGGGATGTGGTCATCACCGAGCTTAGATCTTCTGTACTTGACGATGACAAATACGAAAATGAAACTTACCACCACTACAACAACAACCATGATCAGCGTGCTGAGAATCATTAGGAAATACTGCTGATCAGCCACCTCGCCCGCCGGCTGCAGCGTTGATATGAACGGTTCTCCGCACCCTGCTAAAACGAGCGCCAAAATAGTGAACAGCGACATCAGACGCCATTTCTTTAACATTTCTTCCCAACCCCTTTTCAATCAATCCTTTTGAAACTTTCACTGTTCAAACGTTTATAGGACACCTATTCATTCATCTGACTCCCCACTTCAATTAAAGCACTTACATTTCCTCTTTTCTTAAATAATGAGGTTTTTTACTCAAAATACCATCTATGTATGAACGTAAAGCCGCCTTGTTAAACATAATCGAAAAAATCGATAAGGCGGCTTTTACATGATTGTTGTCTGTTTGAAGTGTTAAGTGACAGCCTTCAATGTGATGAATTATAGAGTTCTATCCAATTTTAAAAAGTGTAAATACGACCATGGCAACAAAGAAAATGGTCAAGTAATTTAATGAATATACAAACATGAGCGTTGCCCACTTCATGATATTTTTGCTTCTGTAACCGACCAGACCGCAAACGAGCCAGCCGATATTGAGCACCGTCCCCAAAATGACGATCGGCAGTCCGAGTCCGCCCAGGAAAAACGGTAGCGGCATTAAGCAGGCAATCCAAATGATGATTTGCCTTTTCGTCACTTCAAAACCGTGTACAACAGGCAGCATCGGTATATTTGCGGCTCTGTATTCCTCCGTTTTCTTAATCGCAAGCGCCAGAAAGTGGGGAATCTGCCAAATAAACATAATTAAAAATAGCACCCACGCCTCAACTCCGATGGAGCCTTGGACAGCGGTCCATCCGATCAAAGGAGGAACAGCCCCTGACACACTTCCGATGATTGTATTAACGGTATAGCGGCGCTTTGACCACATCGTGTATAGAAACACGTACGTAAAGACGCCGACAAACCCTACTGCGGCAGTTGTCAGATTGGTCATCAGCAGCATGATAAAACCGAGCGCAGTCAGCAGAATGCCGAACCACAATGCCTGTGAAGGCTGGATTTTTCCAGTCACCGTCGGCCTTGTTCTCGTCCGCTGCATGAGCTGGTCAATATCACGGTCATAATAGTTGTTGATGACGCATGATCCTGCAATAATAAGCGAGGACCCCGCTAAAGTGAACAGCACGATATCAAGGTTTCCTAGAAAGCTCAGATTTGAAAAGTAAAAAGCGAGCCACATGCCCGTAAAAGTTGTTATCAGGTTCGAGTAAACAATCCCGACTTTGATAAGGGCGAGGAAATCTTTCCATGCTGTCGTCTCTTCTATTTGTCCATTCATTGCTGTATCAGCTGTAATTCTTGTTTCAGCCATAATACTAACCCCCCTTACTCAAACCTTCATCACGTCAAGAGAAGCGGTATATTCATAAAAAACCTACAACTCTATCATACAAGATTACCGGTTGGAAAAAAACAGCCTATTAAATATTAATCGACAAACCGGTTTATATTTGTGAACTTTTTATGACTTTCTTTACAGATGAAGGAAAAGTTGTGAACAAGAGCGGAAAACCACTGTCATTCTAATATAGTTCTATCAAACGAAGCCAGAATTATCAAGTCTTCAAAACCAATAAAAATGTGAACGCCTTCTATTGCATTTTTGTGAACAATAATCATTATGAATTGCAGCAGAACATCAATTCGCTTACACTTGAAGGTGGTAAATATCTTTTTATTAGTCAGTTTGCATTAAAAAGGAGAATTGAATTTATGAATAAAGCATTAAAAGGCTTGGGAATTATCACAACTATCGCCATGCTTTTCGTGCTGATCGGCGGCGCCCTCGTCACAAAGACGGGTTCAGGAATGGGCTGCGGCAGATCTTGGCCGCTTTGCAACGGAAGCATATTCCCGGCTCTGACCCTTGAATCGATTATCGAATGGAGCCACAGGTTTGTCAGCGGCACATCCGGCATCCTTGTGCTGGCTCTCGCCATTTGGACATGGAAAAAAATCGGCCATATCAGAGAAACGAAATTTCTCGCGGTAATGTCGGTCGTCTTTCTCATTCTTCAGGCGCTCCTGGGCGCTGCGGCGGTCGTCTTCGGGTCGTCGGCCCTGATCATGGCTTTGCACTTCGGAATCTCGCTTATTTCCTTTGCATCTGTTCTGCTGTTGACGCTCCTCGTGTTTGAAGCTGACAGCAAGCAGAAAGCCGAATCGTTTTATATAGGAAAAACCATGCAGTTTCATATGATAGGAATCATTATATACACATATATCGTCGTTTATACAGGCGCATATGTCCGGCATACGAAGTCAAGCCTTGCGTGCCTTGACTTTCCGATGTGCAGCACGCAAAACGGCTGGTTCCCAGGGAAGTTTCACGAATGGGTGCAGATGGGACACAGGGCTGCGGCGCTTCTTCTGTTCGCCTGGATCATCGCGGCAGCTGTACATGCGGCCAGACAGTATAAAAGTCAAAAACGCATTTATTGGGGCTGGATGATATCCCTGATCCTGATCATCCTTCAGGCTGCCTCAGGAATTGCGGTTGTCTACAGCAGGCTGGATTTGGGATTTGCACTCGCCCACGCTTTCTTTATTTCCTGCGTGTTCGGAATCCTTTGCTACTTCCTGCTGCTTGTTGTGCGCTATCGCAGACAGGTGCAAAAATAACAATAAACGGTTGATCCCCCGCAACAGGCGGGGGATTTTTTTCATAAAAAAAGGCCGCCGACAAAAGTCAGCGGCCGCGTTTTTATTTTTTCAGCTCAATGAGGAGGTCGCCGGTTTGAATGGCTTCTCCGTTTGTCACGTGAATGTTTTCAACAGTTCCTGAAAACGGAGCCTGGACGGTCGTTTCCATTTTCATCGCTTCATTGATCATTAAATGATCGCCCTTCTTCACTTGGTCCCCTTTGCTTACAAGAAGCTTAATCACCGTTCCCGGCATGGACGCCGCGATGTGATTCGGGTTTGAACGGTCGGCTTTCACCTTTTGATGAACGGACGATTTAATGCTTTCGTCTTTAATGACCACTTCGCGAGGCTGGCCGTTCAGTTCAAAGTAGACGACTCTTGTCGCATCAGGACGCGGTTCGCCGATAGAGACAAGTTTGACGATCAGCGTTTTCCCTCTTTCGATCTCGACCTCGATTTCTTCGCCGAGCGTCATGCCGTAGAAGAAGGTCGGTGTATCAAGCACTGAGATGTCCCCGTACAGTTCCGCCGTCTTCACATACTCGGTAAACACTTTCGGATAAAGCGCATATGCGACAGCATCCTGGTCGGAAAGCTCCAGATCATGCGTTTCCTTAAACTCCGCTTTTATATCGTCAAACGAAACAGGTTCGAGCAGTTCTCCAGGGCGCACTGTAATCGGCTCCTGCCCTTTCAAAATCAGCTTTTGCAATTTCTCAGGGAATCCGCCGTGAGGCTGGCCGATATACCCTTTAAAAAGCTCGACTACTGAGTCAGGAAAATCGAGTGATTCCCCTCTTTCGTAAATATCATCTTCCGTCAGGTTATTTTGCACCATGTAAAGCGCCATATCCCCGACAACTTTAGATGACGGCGTAACCTTTACGATGTCCCCGAACAGGTGGTTGACCCGGCTGTACATTTCTTTCACTTCATTCCAGCGGTCACTGAGGCCGACTCCCTTAGCCTGCTGCTGAAGGTTGCTGTATTGGCCGCCAGGCATTTCATGCTTGTAAATTTCGGTATGAGGCGCGTTCATGCCGCTCTCAAACTCGCTGTAGTATTTTCTGACAGACTCCCAATATTGAGACAGCGACTCTACCGCATCGACATTAAACTGCGGACGGCGTTTATCGCCTTCAAGCGCATGATAAAGCGAGCTTGCGCTTGGCTGTGATGTCAGACCCGCCATAGAGCTGACCGCTACGTCGACGATGTCGACGCCTGCTTCTATCGCCTTCGCGTACATAAAAATACCGTTGCCGCTCGTGTCGTGTGTATGCAAGTGGATCGGAATGCCGATCGTCTCTTTCAAAGCTGACACCAGTTCGTATGCTGCTTGAGGTCTCAGCAGGCCGGCCATATCTTTAATGCCGAGAATATGCGCCCCCGCTGATTCAAGCTCTTTTGCCATTGACGTATAATATTCAAGGTTATACTTGCTTCTGTTCGGATCGAGAATGTCCCCTGTATAGCAGATCGCCGCTTCGGCAAGCTTGCCTGACTCGCGCACTGCATCAATGGCGAGCGTCATCCCTTTAACCCAGTTCAAGCTGTCAAAAATGCGGAATACATCGATTCCGGCCGCAGCCGATTCGCTGACAAACTTTTTAATCAGGTTGTCAGGGTAGTTTGTATACCCGACGGCATTCGAAGATCTCAACAGCATTTGAAACATCGTATTCGGAATTTCCTTCCGCAGCTTCTCAAGCCTTTTCCAAGGGTCTTCTTTCAAGAAACGGTAAGCGACATCAAAAGTGGCGCCGCCCCACATTTCAAGGCTGAAAAGCTCAGGCCAGAGTGCAGCTGTCGGGTTGGCGATTTTTTCCATGTCATGCGTTCTGAATCTTGTCGCAAGCAGTGACTGATGGGCATCGCGGAACGTCGTATCAGTGAGGAGCACTTCCTCTTGATCTTTCACCCATTTGACGAGCCCTTCAGCTCCGCGTTCATCAAGAATCTGTTTTGTTCCGCTCGCGATCGGCTGATCGACATCGGTTTTGACGATTTGCGGCTTATCAAACTCAGGCTTCTTCTTTTTATCGATGCCCGGGAAGCCGTTGACCGTTACGTTCCCGATATACGTCAGCATTTTTGTTCCGCGGTCTTTCTGCTTCGGAAAGACAAAGAGTTCCGGCGTTGTATCGATAAAAGACGTATCGTACTGCCCTGTGAGAAACTTTTCGTGTTTCGCCACGTTTTCAAGGAAAGGAATATTCGTTTTGATTCCCCTGATCCTGAATTCCTGAAGGTTGCGGACCATTTTGGCCGCCGCCTGTTCAAACGTCAGCGCCCAGGTTGAAAGCTTAACAAGCAGCGAGTCGTAATAAGGCGTAATGACAGCGCCCTGAAAACTGTTTCCGGTATCAAGCCTCACCCCGAAACCGCCGCCTGAGCGATATGCCATGATTTTGCCTGTGTCAGGCATGAAATTGTTTGACGGGTCTTCAGTCGTAACCCTTGACTGGATCGCATATCCGTGCAGCGTGATGGCATCCTGGTTCGGAATGCTGATTTCGCTGCTGCCCAGACTGAGTCCGGCAGCAATCAGGATTTGCGTCTGAACGATATCGACACCCGTCACCATTTCCGTAATGGTGTGCTCCACCTGAACACGCGGGTTGACTTCAATAAAGAAAAACTCATCGTTCGCAACTAAAAATTCGACTGTACCGGCATTGACATAATCAACATTCTTCGCAAGCTTAACGGCAGCATCGCAAATGTTTTCCCGGAGGGACTCAGAAAGCGAAACGCTCGGCGCCACTTCGATAACCTTTTGATGACGCCTTTGCACAGAGCAGTCGCGGTCGTAAAGGTGAACCACGTTACCTTCTTTGTCTCCGATGACTTGAACTTCAATGTGCTTCGGCTTTTCAATCAGCTTTTCGACATACACTTCATCATTGCCAAAAGCAGCTTTCGCCTCTGATTTCGCCCTGTTATAGGATTCCTCCAGCTCCGATTCGTCTCTGACGATCCGCATGCCGCGGCCGCCGCCGCCAAGCGACGCTTTGATGATAAACGGATATCCGAACTCCTCCGCAAATTGTTTGACCTCTGCGATATCAGCCACTGGGCCATCGCTCCCCGGTATGACGGGAATTCCTGCTTTTTCAGCTTGTTCACGGGCTTTTACTTTGTCTCCAAACATATCGAGGTGCTTGGAGGTCGGCCCGATAAAGATGATGCCTTCCTCTTCACACCGTTTGGCAAACTGAATGTTTTCCGACAGGAAGCCGTAGCCCGGATGGATGGCATCCACATGGTTGCGTTTCGCAATCTCGATGATCCCTTCAATATCAAGATAAGCATCAATCGGCTTTTTCCCTTCGCCGACCAGGTATGCTTCATCGGCTTTGTATCTGTGGTATGATCCGCTGTCTTCTTTAGAATAGATCGCTACCGTACGGATATTCAGTTCTGTGCAGGCGCGAAATACGCGGATAGCGATTTCCCCTCTGTTTGCAACAAGAACTTTTTGAATAGACTGTTGTGACATGTCGTTCCCCCTCATCCGCTGTTTTAAGTATGTATCTATTCTAAATGAATCGGATGGACATTGTACACGCTTAGTTTTTTAAAAATTTATACTTTTTTTATATTGATTTTCTTTGGTTTTTGTAGTATCGACAGGCTGTTTTCGTTTGAACCGGTCAAAGTATTCATTAAACATGCTGATGTTCACCAATATCCCCGCACTTGCCATCAGCAGAATGAGCGATGACCCTCCATAGCTGATAAACGGAAGCGTCACCCCTGTCAAAGGAATCAAACCGGATATGCCGCCCAGGTTCACGAAGGACTGGATGGCGATCATGCTTGATATGCCGATCGCAAGCAGGCTTCCAAACGGGTCGTCGCATTTTCTCGCAATATAAAACCCTTTTAAAACGATGAAAGCGAGCAGCAGCACGACAAAAAGGACACCGAAAATGCCGAGCTCCTCGGCGATGACCGCCATAATGAAATCGGTGTGCGTTTCAGGCAGATATCCATACTTCTGCACGCTCTCGCCGAGACCCAGGCCGAACAGCCCTCCCGAACCGATCGCCAAGTAGGAGTTGACGACTTGAAAGCCCGAATCTCCCGCATCTTTAAACGGGTTTTGGTAGCTTTCAAACCGCTTCATCCGTCCTTCTGTTAAAATGCTGTCCCAGTTGAAATAAATGAGCGGGCTGACGAGCACAAGGACAGCCCCGGCCAAAAGCACGAGCTTTAACAGCGTTTTGCCGCTGAATCCCGAGCACAAAATAATGCACAAAGCGATTAAAGCGATGATAAAGGCCGTTCCTACATCCGGCTGAGCAGCGACCAGGGCGCAAATGAAAAGCGTGATGATCGCAGGAGGGGCGATTCCGGCTCCCAAGTTGTCAATATAGCTTTGCTTTTTGGCATAGACGGAAGAAAGATACAAGATGACGGTCAGCTTGACAAACTCCCCCGGCTGGATGCCGTAATTCGAAACCCTGAACCAGCTTTGGGCATTCCCGGCCACGTGTCCGACAACGAACAGTGCGAACAAAGCGACGACGGAAATGAGCAGCAAAAACTTTTGGAACTTTTGATTGGCAAAAGCCTTATACGGAAAAAGCGCCGCGCCTAAAAATATGACGGTTCCGAGCGCCAAAAACATCAGCTGCCTGTCAAAAAAGTAGCTGCTGTCATATCCGTACCTTGTCACGGCTGTGATCATACTTGAGCTGTACACCATTACGAGCCCGAACCCGCACAGCAGGAATACAGCGAAGATTAATGAATAATCATAGGATTTGAGCATTCTTTTTATCATATTATTATCCTCTTCCTTACTTGCCTTCAAAATGTGTTTGTGGTAGCTCCTTCGTTATTTTACTACACTTTCTTAAAAAGCACGAAAGATACCCTTATCATAAGACTTCGAATCCCCTCAGAAAGAAAAGTCCGTCTGTGACAAGACTGCCGTTCTATTTTTTTATCGGCATACCATGCGTCTTCGTTTATTCGGCACGAACAGCGTCCATTCCTTCATCAGCGGACGTTTTCTTTCTCATTCCGAACAAAAAAAGCCTGCCGGCAGTTTGTTTCTATCGAAACGTCGTCGACAAGCTGACTCA
This sequence comes from Bacillus sp. B19-2, assembly GCF_022832475.1. NCBI lineage: Bacteria > Bacillati > Bacillota > Bacilli > Caryophanales > Bacillaceae > Bacillus > Bacillus sp. B19-2. The sequence continues at coordinate 664,285 of NZ_JALHKQ010000001.1, read as the reverse complement.
GACAGAAAGATTCTTCTGAGGTGTTCATTTATTTTTTTGTAAATGCATCATGTAATGCAGACAATTCACGTTCCAGCCTGTAAAGCAGTTCTTTACCCTCTTCTTCATCCACTAATCCAAGGCGGACAGCAAAATCAATTTCCCTAGAGAGTCCGAACATTTGTGTATCTAAAACCTCTTCATAAAGAGGACATTGAGGCATCGTTAAGTTGTCCATTTGCACTTGAATCAGCTTTAAGATTTTATCAGCATCACGTTTTAACAAGGCAAGTGCTTTTTCACGATGGTCGACTACAATCTCAGACGCCAAAAGTATCCCTCCGTTCCCCAGGCGAGTACCTAATTCTTCTATTTATGATAAAGCCTCAGCCGAAAAAAAGCAAGCTATTTCTGTCCTTTCGCCGTATTTCAAAGACTCGCATTTTAAGCTTCCGCTAACGTTTTAAAAAATGCTTAAACTGTAGTTCGCCGATAACAGCTCTAAAAGTCGGATTCCGGCGATGCTGTTTCCCTTTTCATCGAGCGAGGGCCCGAAGATGCCGATGCCGAAACGGTATGGGGATAACCCCATGATTCCCCCAGAAACCCCGCTTTTGGCAGGTATGCCGATTTTGATTGCGAACTCGCCGCTGGCATTATACATCCCGCATGTCACCATATATGTCTTGCAAATTCTCGCGATATCCTTCGGTATGATTTGCTCTCCCGTTTCGGGATGCTTGCCGTTCAAAGCAAAAACAGAGCCGATCTTCGCCAGGTCTAAGCTGTTCATTTCAATGGCGCACTGTTTTGTATACACATCCATGACATCCTCAACCTCAGCCTGAAAAATGCCGTACTCTTTCATGTAATAGCACATCGCCCTGTTGACCATCGAGGTTTCAAATTCAGATTCGGCGACCTTCTCACAAACGGCAATGTTCCGGTTATTTGCCAGTTTTTTAATAAAATCAAGCAGCCTGCCGATCTTATCGGCGTTTGTCTCTCCTTTAATCATGCTTGTCACCACCAATGCTCCGGCATTTATCATCGGATTCAGCGGCTTCCCCGGGTTGACGGTTTCAAGTTTGATGATGGAGTTAAACGGATCACCAGTCGGCTCTTGCCCTACATAATGAAACACTGTTTCCGGGCCGTGATCGATCAGAACAAGAGCAAGCGACAATACTTTTGAGATGCTTTGCAAAGTGAAGGCTTTTTCCACGTCTCCTGCTGATATACACGTCCCGTCCGTAAAGTAGACTGCCGCCGATAAATCGTCCTCCGATAATTCAGCCAAAGCCGGTATGTAAGATGCAACCTTTCCTTTGTCCGTCACTTTTTTCGCTTCTGTGACAAAATATTCGAGCTCCTCATTATCCCGGCAATTCAAGTTTTTTCCCTCCATCCGAGCGTCATTGCTGTTATCTTTCCCGAAGAGGGCTTTTGTTATGAGAAGTGACATTTTGAAAGAAAGCGCTTATAATTTTTGTGAGGGAGTGGTAGAAACATGAGCATTGTAACGATCACAGGAAATGTAAAGTATCCGATTACGCTCGATCCGAGCGTTTGGATTTTTGATGACCGAAAATTTGATCTCGATCAGTTCTTTTCACATTTCGGAGAGGTAAAAGATGAAGATGACGACCTTGTGATTGACCGGGAACGGCAAATCAGGGAAGGTGCTGTATCACCGCCGACTCTGAAATCAGAGAAAAAGTATGAGAAGGAAAAGCTGCTTGACGGCACTTTCGGGATCAAGCTTGAACCTTTTTTGAAAAATGCGGAGGTGTCAGGCTCCGCCGTCAAATGCCTCTTCAAAACGGAAGGTGAAGACGTTTCCGTTCCGATCGAAGAAGCGGGCGGCATGATTCTCTGCTTCAGCAACAAAGGCAAGCCGCTTGGCGAAGACGGGCCTGTACACGTTTATTTTCCCGACGGATCAAACAGGATGACTCCTGTGAAACGAGTAAAAGAAATTCACATTGTTTAATGCAGCAACTGGTGCACCGGAGGCGATGAAACACTCCGCCTCCCCTTTTCCCGGCCGGGTTTCGGCTCTTGCCGGCGACCCGGCCCGTGTGCCATGCAAATTGAAGCCTGGGCTAAAAGCCCGGGTTTTTTAATTACAGCAGATCAGCAGCAAGCCTGGCGAGCCGGGAGCGCTCTCCTTTTAAAAGCTTCACGTTTCCGGAAATTTTTTGATCCTTAAAGCGTTCTACAACATAGGCCAGGCCGTTGTTCATCGCATCTAAATAAGGATGGTCGATCTGTTCGGTGTCTCCCATCAATACGATTTTGCTGCCTTCCCCGACGCGCGTCAGAAGCGTTTTGACTTCATGCTTGGTCAGATTTTGAGCCTCATCAATGATGATGAATTGGTCGGGAATGCTTCTGCCCCTTATATATGTGAGGGCTTCGACTTGAATGGAGCCCATCCCCGCTAAAATATCATCAAGCTCCCCCGGCTTTTTTGCATTGAACAAGTATTCCAGATTATCAAAAATAGGCTGGACCCACGGACGAAGTTTTTCTTCTTTTTCACCCGGAAGATAGCCGAGATCTTTTCCGACAGGAACGATCGGCCTTGTGACAACAAGTTTTTTAAAATTCCCCAGATCCTCTGTCTGCAGCAGCCCCGCTGCCAGCGCAAGCAGAGTTTTACCTGTGCCGGCTTTTCCGATCAGGGTGACAAGCGGAATATCTTGTCTTAAAAGAAGTTCCAACGCCATCGTCTGCTGTACATTTCGCGAACGTATGCCCCAAACCTGTTCCTGATCGAAAACAAGCTTTTTCACGGCTTTTCCGCTTTGATCTACGATCCCTACGGCAGAAGATGATCCGCCGAGCGCGTCCTTCATGACGACAAACTGGTTTGGACGCAGCATCTCACTGCTGATTTCGTGAAGCGGCAAATCGTGATGTTCAAAAAAGGAATCCATCTGATCCGGGCGAATGTACACGTCCGTATAACCACTGTATATATCATCATTGTCGACAACCCTGTCGTGCAAAAAATCCTCTGACATCAAGCCGATGGCATCGGCTTTGACGCGGATCAGCATATCTTTGCTGACAAGGATAACCGGCCTGCCGCCTTCTTTCGTTTCCTCTTCCAGGCTGAGGTTTTTCGCTACGGCTAAAATGCGGTTGTCGCCTGTTTTTTCGATAAAAATTTCTTGAAGCTGCTGAAAAGAGCGGTGGTTCAGCTCGATTCTCAAGCTTCCTCCGTTTGGTAGGGGAACATTTTCATACAACCTTCCTTTTAAACGCAAATCATCTATCAATTTAGATACGCGCCTTGCATTCCTCCCAATTTCATCCATATAGCGTTTCTTTGAGTCGACTTCCTCCAATACGACAGCCGGGATGACAACCTCGTTATCTTCAAAAGAAAAGATTGAATTCGGATCCTGCAATAACACATTCGTATCTAGCACATAAATTTTACTCAATCTTCCGCCTCCTGATCAGGATTTTTAGCCTTTTCTTTTCATTTGGGTTAAAAGCTGATGGAGCGCCCGCTAAAATATATGTTTTTGTGAATAAAGATAGAAGGTTAATTCAACAATAAAAATTAATGAAAGCATTTTTAAGGAGGCAACCTCAAGTGCGAATCTTTTTTTTGATCCTAATCCAAACCGTTATGCTGCTTTCAGCCTGCGGCATTCAAAATAATGCCCGAAATGAAGCCAACGAGCTTCCCGGCAACAAACCGATTCAAGTAAAAAACAGCTCCCAAGAGCCGGTGAACCGGAAAGACGGGCAAGCCATCTCGCGGCGCCTTGTGAAGATCACCGAAAGCGTTCCGGGTGTCAATGATGCGACCGCCGTCGTGCTCGGCAGGCTAGCCGTCGTCGGAATTGATGTGAAAGACAATTTGGAACGCAGCAAAGTCGAATCCATTAAGTATTCCGTGGCTGAAGCGCTGCAAAATGACCCTTACGGAGCAAACGCCGCCGTTGTCGCGGACCCCGACGCAGTCAACCGCCTGCGGGCAATGGGCAGAGAAATTCAAGCGGGACGTCCTGTCAAAGGGATTCTCGACGAGCTGGCAGCCATCGTCGGGCGCGTCCTTCCTGAAGTGCCGAACGACGCAACAGACAACCAGCAAACAAATCCTACAAAATCCAATAACGACCAGCTGAATGACAGAAACCAGAAACAGCTTGAAAAGGAGCAGAATAAGCAATCAAACAAGCATATGAAAAATCGGCAGCCATAACTTTTAAAAGCCTGTGCCACTGTTTTCTTGACGGCACAGGCTTTTTCCTTTTTTCTAAAGGAGAAAATTTATTTGTCCGATTGATTAAGGTATAATGAATCGTAAGCGAGGTGAATCAAGTGAGGGTAAAGTGTTCATTGTGTGACAAAATCGAGAAAATCGAAGATGACACACTCATTGCCAAACGTCTCCGAAACCGGCCGATACATACTTATATGTGCCATGAATGCAGCGAACGAATTAAAATCAAAACAGAAAACCGGATGAAAACCGGCCGTTTTAAGCTATATCCGCACAGAAAAGATAAAGAGCAGATCAAGTCATAAAAGCATGGACAAGCTCCATGCTTTTTCATCACCTTTTTGTTACATAAGTAACAAAATTAAAGATTATAGTTGATAAACATTTTCATTTATAGTATCTTAAAATTGTTTCATACGTAACAAAAAAGGAGTGATTCATCATGGATTTTGATGTATTGATTGCAGGCGGCGGCCCCGTCGGTCTGCTGACGGCTTCCGAGCTGGCTTTGGCCGGTGTCCGGACCTGCATTGTCGAACGGCTGAAAGAGCCTTCTCCATTCTCAAAAGCGCTTACGCTGCATCCGCGCTCAATCGAAATACTTGAAATGAGGGGGCTTGGAGAACGGTTTAAGGAAATTGGCAAGCCGGTCCCTTCGGGGCATTTTGCCAGTCTGAAGACGGGATTGGACTTTTCTGCGCTTGACACGCAAGCCAATTTTACATTGTTCATCCCCCAGTCCGAAACTGAGAAGGTGCTTGAGGAACATGCACGAAATCTCGGTGTCTGCATCCTTCGCGGTCATGAAGTTCTCGCTGTCCGCGAGCATGAGGAATCAGCCGAGCTTGTTGTCCAGGGTCCGGATGGCCTGTCCTTACTAACGGCTTCCTATATCGTCGGTGCTGACGGAGCAGGAAGTATCATTCGCAAGCAGGCGCGCATCGCTTTTTCCGGAACTGATGCAAATATCACTGCAATGCTTGCTGATGTGTCGCTTGAAAATCCGCCGGAATCTCATTTTTATACTTGCGAGAACCGTGAAGGCGGCGTTGTGATCGTGCCTTTAGACGGCGGCATTTTCCGCGTCATCATAACGTCGCCGCACATGCCTCAAGCTTTGCTTCACGAGCCCGTCACACTGGAAGAATTAAAAAAAGAACTCAACCGCATCTGCGGCACGGACTTTGGAATGGACGGCCCGGTTTGGATGTCCCGCTTTGGAAATGCCAGCAAGTTGGCGGAGCATTACCGTTCCGGCAGAATTTTCTTGGCTGGAGATGCCGCGCATATTCATTTTCCCGCAGGAGGGCAAGGTTTAAATGTCGGGCTTCAGGACGCGATGAACCTCGGCTGGAAGCTGGCAGCAAAGATCAACGGACGGTGCCCCGACTGGTTGCTTGACAGTTACCATAATGAAAGACACCCTGTCGGGGAAGCGCTGCTCGTCAATACACAAATCCAAACAAAGCTGTTTGATTTTACACGTGAAGGCCTGTACCTCCGCGAATTATTATCCGGCATTCTCGAATTTGCAGACGTCAATCGCTATCTGGCCGAACAAATTGCGGCGCTCAGCGTGCAATACGAAGCAGATGAAAAGATGCCTGAACATGAGCTGAACGGAAAACGTCTGCCAGATATCGACCTGACCCTTTCAGATGGTACTGTCAAACGGCTCTACACTTTTCTCCGCGATGGACGCTTTTTTTTGGCGGCGTTCGGGTTCGAAGCAAAGGAATTTTCCGGCTTTCCTCACGTCCGGCGCATACAAGTGAAAGCAATTGACGGCAGGCCTGAATGGTATGGGGTAAAAGCAGCGCTGATCCGTCCCGACGGCCACGTAGCCTGGGCTGTCGACGAATCCCTGGAAAATGCGGAGCAATTGATTGCCGATGGTATCCGCCGCTGGTGCGGGAACTCTCATCTTCAGTCTGTTTAACCATTTTGTTTCACGCGCAACAAAATGGTATAATCAAAGCAGAAAAATCGATTAAAGGAGCCGGTTTTCTGCATGGAGCATTTAACACACGCCAAGCAAGAAATATTTGACCTGTACATCAGGATCATTCATCAGCAGGAACAGCAAGAAACCGTCATGAAAGAGCGCATCTCCGCAGAAATGAAAAAGATGGAGCGCGAATTCGGAGCTGAACTGAAACTCAACATGTCTGACATCCATACGATCAGCTGCATTGGCGACCACGAACCGATCAACGTCACCTCGATTTCCGAGAAGATGGCATTTTCAAAAGCGACGGTCTCAAGGATCACCGCAAAGCTCACCGAAAAAGGCCTCGTCAGCAAAACACAGCTCAGCGATAATAAAAAAGAAATCTACTTTCGCTTAAGCCATAAAGGAAGAAACATTCATCACCTTCACCAGCGGGAGCACGAAAAAATCGAACAAAGCTTTAAACGATTTTTAAGCAGGTATTCAGCAGATGAGATTCTTTTTGCCAGGGCTTTGTTTCGGGACTTATTAACGGCGGATTTTCTGGCGGACACAGAAAAGACATAGCCTTCTTTGGCTATGTCTTTTCTACGTATTCGCCCCTGTCTGCTCTTTTTTCGAACGGTGCAGACGGATTTTGTAAATCGAAAGGATTAAAACGGCTACGATCAGCCCTTCTCCAACCGGCAGAAAAACGCCGAAAAAAGTTAAAAACGTACAGCCTAGCGCCAGAAAAAAGTAAATGATCGCCGTTTTCAACAGCGGCAGCCGTTTGGCAAACCCGAGTTTAAAGACGACCGCAGACAGAACGAAGATGGTGGCATAAAGCCACCACATTCCCGCCTCAGGATTCTGGTCCACTTTATAAAGAGCGGCAAAAAACGACAGCCGTTCACTTACATCAGTCAAAAAGATTCCCCTCCCCTTTGCTTAGTTGGGTTGCTCTTTTTTTAGGTTCTGCAAATGTTACGACAATCCTGCCAGCTTTTTCTTTTTCGCTGCTTTTTCGCGTTCGTTTTTGTCGAGAATTTTCTTTCTCAATCTGATGGATTCAGGCGTGACTTCGCAGTACTCATCCTCGTTCAAGTATTCAAGCGATTCTTCAAGCGACATGATACGCGGTTTTTTCATGCTGACCGTCTGATCTTTCGTCGCTGAGCGCACGTTTGTCTGCTGCTTCATTTTGTTGATGTTGACGACAAGGTCGTTTTCACGGTTGTGCTCGCCGACGATCATGCCTTCATATACTTCTGTGCCCGGCTCGACAAAAATCACGCCGCGTTCTTCAACGCCTTGAATGCCGTAGGCTGAAGCTTTCCCGGTATCCATTGAGACAAGCACACCTTGACGGCGCCCGCCGACTTGCCCGGGCTCAACAGGCTGATAGCTGTCAAACGTATGATTTAAAATTCCGAAACCGCGTGTAAGGGAAAGGAATTCGGTTGAGTAGCCGATTAATCCGCGTGAAGGGACGTTGAAAATCAGGCGGACTTGCCCGTTTCCGTTATTGATCATGTCGATCATTTCACCTTTGCGCGCGCCCATTGATTCCATTACAGATCCGGTATGCTCTTCAGGCACATCGATTTGCACGCGTTCAACAGGCTCACAGCGAACGCCGTCGATTTCTTTAATGATGACTTCCGGCTTCGATACTTGCAGTTCAAAGCCTTCACGGCGCATGTTTTCGATTAAAATCGACAAATGCAGCTCACCGCGTCCGGATACGATCCAGGCATCAGGTGATGGTGTCGGATCGACTCGAAGGCTGACATCTGTCTGAAGCTGCTGTTCAAGGCGCTCTTCAATCTTCCTGGCCGTGACATATTTTCCTTCGCGACCGGCAAAAGGACTATTGTTAACCGCAAACGTCATTTGAAGCGTCGGCTCGTCAATGCGCAGAACTGGAAGCGCCTCCTGCTGCTCAATCGGGCAGACGGTTTCTCCGACATTGATGTCTTCCATTCCTGATACCGCGACAAGATCGCCGGCTTTCGCTTCTTCAATCTCGACTCTCTTCAATCCCTGGAAACCGAAGATTTTCGTGACACGGAACGGTTTGGCAGAACCGTCAAGCTTCATTAAAGCAACTTGTTGTCCGACCTTCATCGTTCCTCTGAACACGCGTCCGATTCCGATACGGCCGACATAATCATTGTAGTCAAGCAGAGCCACCTGGAACTGTAAAGGCTCCTCATGGTTATCGACAGGACAAGGAATATGGTTGACAATCGCTTCGAATAAAGCTTCCATATTTTCATCCTGCTGCTTCGGATCAGCTGAAGCGGTGCCGTTGATCGCAGAAGCGTAAACAACCGGGAACTCAAGCTGTTCTTCATTGGCATCAAGCTCGATAAACAAATCCAGCACTTCGTCAACGACCTCTTCAGGACGGGCAAAATCGCGGTCGATCTTATTGACAACAACGATCGGCGTCAAGTTTTGCTCAAGTGCTTTTTTCAGCACGAAGCGGGTTTGCGGCATGCAGCCTTCATAAGCGTCAACAACAAGCAGAACGCCGTCGACCATTTTCATGATCCGCTCAACTTCTCCGCCGAAGTCCGCGTGTCCTGGAGTATCCAAAATATTAATGCGTGTATCTTTATAATTAATCGCTGTATTTTTCGCTAAAATCGTAATACCGCGCTCTCTTTCCAAATCATTGGAATCCATTGCGCGCTCAGCCACGTTTTCATTTGCACGGAATGTGCCAGCCTGATGGAGGAGCTGATCCACAAGCGTCGTTTTCCCATGGTCAACGTGGGCGATAATAGCGATATTGCGAAGATCTTCTCGAAGTTTCACATTTTCATCTCCTAAAAAATTTAGATAATCTTTCATATTATAACTGACGAACGAAGTTATTTCAATTTGTTTCGAATTTCCAGCTTCGGTTGACCCTTTCTATTCAGCGCGATTTTCTGTAAACTAACAGTAGACTTCATACTAAGGGGATGGGAAAACAGTGAAACAAATCAAATGGATATTCTTATTATTCGCACTTGCTGCAGTGATCAGCATCATGATGATCGGCGTTGCAGTCGCCGAAAAAAGCGGAGCCGGCGTCGCAATCGCCGTCGCGATTCTGATCGTCATTATGGGGAGCGGTTTTACACTCAAAAAAAGAATGCGCGAAAAAGGACTGCTTGAATAAGAAAGGAGCCCCTTCCGGCTGAAGGGGCTTTTGATTGTCAAACACGTAACCCCGCGTAAATCATAGCCTTGCACCATGTTCATCCCTCTGCAGTCTGAAAAAACCCGAAAAAAACCGGCGGCAACAAGCCGCCAGTTCTTATAAAAAGAATAAATAAATCAAAAGCATCAGCAAGTAGCCCCCGCCAAACAGCGCTGCCCCTTTGAGAATCAGCCTTTGATAGTACGCTTTCCTGAATTTTTGTTCTTCCGCTTCTCCTGCTTCCTTTGGCAATCTGCCGTCATCATGAAAATTGACAGGTTCCCTCATCATGTCGTACATTTCCCGGCAATCTACGCACGTTTTGATGTGCGCTGTAACCAAACGTTCCGTTTTGCGGCTGCAATCGCCTTCTATGTATAGAGGCAGTAAATCTCTCACAAGATGACATTTCATATTGTTAAACCTCCCTGCCTTCCAAGCTTTTTCTCAGCTCAAGGCGGGCCCGGTGAAGATTGGTTTTTACCTTTGACAGTTTCCAATTCAGCACTTCCGCTATTTCCTCATAGGAAAGCTCCTGAAACTCTCTTAAAATAAGTACGGTCTGGTAATGTTCTTTCAGTCGGTTAATGTGATGTCTTAACTCCTCCTGCCTTATGGCGTTTGCCAAATGGCGCTCAGGCATTTCAAACGTGTGCTGTTCCATGTCGCCGCAAGCCGTCACATCGGAAAACTGGATTTTTTTATCTTTTCTGTACCAGTTGATAAACGTATGATGCGCGATCGTATACAGCCATGTTTTGATCGAGGAATGGCCCCTGAAAGACTCCAGGCCCGCAAAAGCTTTCAGAAACGTATCCTGTGCCAGGTCTTTCGCCGTCTCAAGCTGATGGGTTCGCCTGTACAAATAGTACATAATGTCATGATAATATTCCCTGTACAGTTCTTCAATCGTCTGTTTTTTATTGGAAGCCATTTAGAAAAAAAACCACACCGTCATCCAAATCGAAAGGAGCAGGAAAGAACCATACAACGAGTAAACAAAAACCTTGATATGACGGAGCTGTTGACGATCATCCGCCTTTTGTATGCCGGGGAGCTTTCTATTCTCGACTGCTGCCGCTTCAGCCTGGCCTTGAAAAAGCGGCTCATGCTCTTTCATCCAGTTCACGGTTTCCTCTTCCAGTTCACCTTCTTGATAGAGCTCATACAAATCAAGAAACACCGCTTTTTTTTCTTCACTTGTCATCAAATTGTTTCACCTCATTTGTCACGGCATCAACCAAGTATGCATCATGTTCGTTTGAGCCGAACGGCTGGATGATGACAAGCCACGCATACCGGCTCTTTTGATCCCAGTCTGAAACAATCACAAGCTTCGTCCGTTTATAATAGACCAGCCCTTTTTGATAGCGTTCAGACACTTTCCGAAAAGCTTTTTCCCCGTCTTGATACGTGTAGGGGGGCTTTTCATCCGCTTCGCGAAATTCCTTTCTCACTGTCAGATAAGCACCCTCTTCATGTTTCGTCATGGTCCAGCCCGTATTTAATACAGCATCGCTTTCTTTTTTCTGAAATTCTATCAGACCCTTTTCTAACTCCACCCTTTTCAGCTGAGAAAGATCTTGATCAAATAATGAAAGCAAGCGTTTTTCGAGCTCTTGTCCGCGATAGGGCAAGGCGCTTTCAGATTTGAACGTAATAGCCGTTAATGCACCTGTTACAGGATGGAACACCATCTCCGTTCCGTCGTTTGTCTTCACGTTGATGGCTGCCGAGTTGAGGTTGAATAATAATGATAAATTGAAGTCTGTCAGCTTATAATGTTGAACAGGCATATCCAGTTTCCGATAAACCGCTTCAACACCCCGCTCGATATCCTGATCAGAAACACGGGCTTGTTTGACGCTTTCTAAGCTGTAAACAGACGCGTCCTCATGGAATTCCATCAGAGTCTCTGTCCGCCATGTAAACCTCATTGTGCTTAACTCAGGGTCCTGTCCCTCAGGGTAAAATTCAACAATAGCTTCTCCGTCATCACGGCTTACCTTTGCCTTGATTTGTTTGTCAAGTTCCCGGCCGTGTTCCCGCAGAAATTGCTTTGACCGCTTGATATATGCCTGATCGGACAGTGTGTTCCCTTTAGGCTCCTTTTGGTTGTAATAATTAGTAACCATTCCTGTCCAGCCGTCAACGTACGCCTCGTAATCTTTCGTTTTGAAATGATAAACGTTATGAAAATCCTGGTTGGTGGCTGACAAATAGATCAAGCTGTCCGTCGGAAAAAACGAGCTGACAGTCTGCTTCGCTTCTTTAACCGAAACAGGTTGAAAATTGGCATCAACCACATCTGAAACCTCCGGGTGTGAGATTGTAAAAGCGGCATCTGCAAAATTGTAAAAAGGGTTAAGAAGTAGTGTGAAAAATACGGCGGTGCCCGCTGTTAAAACACGCTTCACCCTCAAAAAAGGCTTTCTCGAGCCATTCAGCAAGTGATATGTCATAAGAAAACCGAGCATTGTCAGAAATACGTTCAGCGGAAAAAATTCGTAGCCGAGCTTTTTGATGAAGAAACCGCCGATTGTCACAATATAAAAAATCAGAAGGAGAACATAACGGTTTCTTTTCCAATAAAGTTGAAAAAACAAGCAGATCATCAGTCCTGGTATACCGACAATGAACAACAGAACGAGCGGCAATTGCTCGAGATCAGCCCCGTTTTCCTTTAAATAGACAGCAGAGCCGAACAGCGATTGAAAAAACGGCATCGTCATCACCGCAATGTCAAATGCAAAAAACAGCCCCTTGCCCCCTTTTTCCGCGAGTGTCATCATATAATGAAAAGAGACAAGCAAAATATAGCCGAACAGCAAAAACTGCATAAAAGGCAGGAGCGCATCTTGTCCCTCTATGTACAGGTTTGAAAACTCAGCCGCTTTCATTTGGTGAGCCAATTCAAACGAAAGGGCGCCCACCAAAATCAGCCTGAGCGCGATGCCTGCATAAAAAAAGAGACTCCGTCTGCTCACTTTCGGATGAAATGACACGGCATACAGAAGGGCAAGCCCTGTCAAACACCATTGAATGACAAGCATGCTCTGCCTGCTTAAAATAAAATAACGTTCAAAATGGAGTACATAATCACTAAATCGTTCAATCAATTTCCACAATTCCTTTACATCAAATTAAGGCCTCATCATCATAGACAAACGAGGCTGCAGATTGTTTCAAAAAATCATAAAAAATGAGACCTGTTGTCAAACAAGTCTCATTGAGCCTCAAGCAAGGGGCAACACCATAATCAAATATCGTTTTCCCCGCTCGTCTTTTTCCGTTTTCAGCTGTTCAAATCCCGAACGGGCAAGCATGTTCAGCCACGCGTCCTTTTCATAAGGCACCGCCGCAAACAACGCTTTATGCCCCTTTTCTCTCAAGCGTTTTCCGATCGTTTCAATCACTTCTTTTGCCCGGCCTTTTTGGCGGAAATCGGGATGGACAAGAAGTGTTCCGAGCCAAGGCTTGCCATTGGAAGGCGCCCATTCGAGATGAAAGCTGAGAGCCGCCGGCAGGCCCCTGTCTTCCCAGACGAGCCATTCGCCGTTATACATCGCATAAGTGCTCATATAGCGTTCCAGGCTGTTTCCGTCAAGCTCTTCCTTCGCCCACCCGGGGCTCGCTTCGGCCAGCTCCTCAAAAAAGGCGAAATCAGAAGAAGAGAAAGACCTGCTATTCATGCGGCAAATATTCGTCGAAAATCGCCCGGTGAGCTGCCGGATTGCCGGCTACGATGCTGTGGTTTTCAAGAAAATTGAGCGGTTTCCCGTCAATGGTCGTATATGTTCCGCCGACTTCATCAAGCAGGATGCAGCCGGCAGCGTAATCCCAAGGAGCAAGTCTCATCGTCACATACACATCCATTCTGCCGGCCGCTACATAAGCGAGTTCCAAAGCCGCTGAACCGTATGAACGGGTCCCTCTGACGCGCTTGACAAGCGGGGATAATACGCTTGGATCGATCCGTCTGTTCTCGGTGATCCATGTCGCATTGATGGCCAGAATCGATTCTTCAAGCGGCACTTCTTTCATCTTGCCGAGCTTTGTATCATTCATGTATGCACCTTCGCCTTGAAAAGCATGATAAAGCTCATCGTGAGTCACATCATAAATCAAACCGATTTTGCCTTTTCCGTTTTCAAAAATGCCGATTGAAATCGCAAAATTGCGTTTTTGATGAATAAAATTCATCGTACCATCGATCGGATCGATGATCCAAACGATACCGTCCAAAGACGTAAGCTTGTCCCCCTGGCCTTCTTCGCCAAGAATATGATGATCCGGAAAAACCGATTGGATTTTTTCAATGAAAAAACGCTCTGTTTCCTTGTCAATGTTTGTGACAAGATCATTTGGATTCGATTTCGTTTCAATTGTCATCTTTTCTTTCATTGACTGCTGAATTCTCTGACCAGCTTCTTTCACCCAGCTTTTCGCCAGGCGGTCGATTTCCTTCCAGTTTGTCATCACACAACCTCTTTTCTATGTATACCTGTTGATTTATTCATAGCATACTGATATTAGCCGGGAAAAATCAAGAAAAATGACAAATGATCAGGCGGCCCAGATAAAAACGAACCTCTCAACCGGTTCGTTTTTATTATGGTTTCAACCATATAATCTAATCCATTCTTTTCTGAGTCGTTCCAGTTTGCGCTTGCTCAACTCGATTTGGGTTTCATCCTTTTTTTCCATGGCTTCAAAAAGCGTTGCAAGTTCATAATCGACCTCAAGCCTCCAAACAGCGGCCCGATTGTCTTTTTCCTCTTTCAATCCTTGTTTCACAATTGGTTTCATGTGCCCTACGCCCCCTCCAGAGAAAATTGATTTCAAAGAGAATCCTTCTGGTTTTAGTCCTAAGCGTGATTTATATTAATTTCTTATTCATATCGTATGAAGTGCTCAAACATTCGCAACGTTATTCTAAAAATTGTGTGTTTACCTAACGATTCCCCAAAATCCGCGAAGCGAAACGTAATTTTTTGTTTGAAAAGCCGACTGTGATACAATATCTTTACTGATTGGACAAGGAGGAACACAATGAGCAGTCTGCGTTTTACTGAAGAGGATTTTCGTACATTTACAATAGAAGGTTTAGATGCGCGGATGAACGTTCTGAAAGAAACAGTGCGCCCGAAACTTGAAGGGCTCGGCGATCATTTTGCGCCTGTTCTGTCCGCATTGACAGGAGACGAAATGTTTGTCCACGTCGCAAAGCACGCGCGCCGCTCTGTCAATCCGCCGGACGACAGCTGGGTTGCTTTCGCAAACAATAAGCGCGGCTACAAAAAGCTGCCTCATTTCCAAATTGGTTTATGGGAAACCCACGTGTTCGTATGGTTTGCATTGATCTATGAGTCTCCTCTCAAGCAGGAATACGGCCAGCTGTTTAAAAAGCATCTGCCGGACATTGAAAGCAACATTCCAAGCCGTTTTGTCTGGTCGGCCGATCATACGAAACCGGGCGTCATAAGACAGTCTGAGATGGACGATAAAGAGCTGGAGAACCTGTTTGAACGGCTCGTCAACGTGAAGAAAGCAGAAGCGCTTTGCGGTATTCAGCTTGCAAAGGACGAAGTGCTGCAAATGAGCGAAGAGACATTTCTATCCGAAATCGAAGCGGCTTTTGAAAAGCTCGCCTTCCTTTACCGCCTGACGCAGAAAGTATCGGTTTAAACAAAAAGGGATGGCCTGTTGTGCCCATCCCTTTTTGTTTTGGATTTTCTCATTACATTTTAATTTTCGTATTTTCCGTTTGTTCCTTTGCTTTTTTGACTGCCTGATACGGAGAGTAATCGCTCGCTTCTTCAAACTGGCTGCAGAGCTTTTTTTCCTCCGCTTTTCCCGGAACGATTTCTTTAAAGCGGCGGTAAGCACTCATCAGTACGTCGCGCTCTACGCCTTTTTCATAAGCGAGCTCAACCGTCTGAAAAAACGATATGACGTCTATCGCTTCCTCTGTGCTCCAGTCTTCATTCATCGGATATTGGTATCCTTCTTCCATTTGGTTCATCTCCTTGTGCAGTTCGCCCTGACGGCTTGTTTGGCTTTAGTATTGGTTTTCTTTTTTGCGACTATCCAAAGGGACAGAGCAGCCCTAAAGATGATAAAATGTTCTTTACATTCTTTCAAGAACATAATATAATTCATTTGTTTTATGCCATCAAGCAAAAACGCAAAATAACTCAACGATTTTTGATAAAGAATAGTCTTTAAAGAAATAGCAGGTTTATCATGAAGGTGGGAAAACAATTGTTGCAGCACGAAACACCCCTATATACCGGATTAAAAAAACACGCCGGCAAAAACCCGATCCAGTTCCATATACCCGGGCACAAAAAAGGCTCCGGGATGGACCCTGAATTCAGGGCGTTTATCGGAGAAAACGCATTAAGCATAGATTTAATCAATATCGAGCCTCTCGATGATCTGCATGCACCGAAAGGAATCATCAAACAGGCGCAGGATCTGGCGGCTGAAGCATTCGGAGCCGACTACACGTTTTTTTCCGTTCAGGGAACGAGCGGCGCCATCATGACGATGGTCATGGCCGTATGCGGCCCCGGAGACAAAATCATCGTGCCGAGAAATGTTCATAAATCGGTCATGTCAGCGATCGTCTTTTCAGGCGCAGTACCGATCTTCATCCATCCGGAAATTGACGATGAGCTGGGAATTTCACACGGAATCACCCCTGAATCAGCGAAAAAAGCGCTGCTTGAGCATCCTGACGCAAAGGGGCTTCTCGTTATCAACCCGACTTATTTCGGCATAGCTGCAGACTTAAGAAGCATCGTGGAGCTGGCTCATTCATTTCATGTTCCTGTGCTTGTCGACGAAGCACACGGCGTTCACATCCATTTCCACGAAGATCTGCCTCTTTCGGCCATGCAGGCCGGAGCGGATATGGCGGCAACGAGCGTTCATAAGCTCGGAGGATCCCTTACACAGAGCTCGATTCTCAATATGAAAGAAGGTCTCGTTTCAAAAGAAAGGGTTCAATCGATTTTAAGCATGCTGACGACGACATCGACCTCCTATTTATTGCTCGCTTCACTTGATGTCGCAAGAAAACGCCTAGCCACAGAGGGACACGAACTGATCGAACAAACGATTAAGCTCGCTGACGAAACAAGGATCCGCATCAATGATATCAACGGTATTTCATGCGTCGGGAGGGAAATTCTCGGCTCCAAAGCGGCTTTTAACTATGATCCGACCAAATTGATCATATCTGTGAAAGATCTCGGCATGACCGGGCATGATGTGGAAAAATGGCTGCGCGAGTCATATCAAATCGAAGTGGAGCTTTCTGACTTATACAACATCCTGTGCATTTTTACACCGGGAGACCGGAAAGAGGATGCGGATGCGCTGATCAAAGGCTTAACCGACATCGCTCAACAGGCCGCCTCTGCTGCGGAAAACAGACGCAAGCCTGAAGTGCTTCTGCCAAACATTCCGGCGCTTGCAATGACACCGCGTGACGCTTTTTATGCAAATACGGAAATCATTCCGTTTAAAAAAGCGGCTGGCAGAATCATTGCCGAATTTGTGATGGTTTATCCGCCAGGGATACCGATCTTCATTCCAGGCGAGATCATTACCGAGGATAATATCAACTACATCGAAAAGAACCTCGAAGCAGGGCTGCCTGTTCAGGGACCGGAAGATGACACCCTCCATATGATCCGCGTCATTAAAGAACAGCAAGCAATCCTTTAAAAAAACATAAAAGCATGCGGCACTGTAAATGGCCGCATGCTTTTTTCTATTCTTCCTCTCTAAGATGGCAGTTGCACTGTCCGCACGTTCCGTAAAGAATCGTCACTTTCTCATCTTCAAAATGCTGAATGGTTTCATTGCAGTCTTGACAAACGATCGTGCCCATCTTTCATTCCCCTTTTCTTTTCAAAATGGAAGCGTTTAAATTTGTTACCCTTATAATATTATGTCACATTAATATTGTCAATGGTTAATTGTATAACACATTTAAATCATTTTTGCTCTTTTTTCAAAAAAGGGCCATTCATGTTATATATGTATTCCTGCTTAAAGCGTAGGCAGAACGCTTCTCTGCTGATCCCGACTATGTACCCATCAAATCCGTTCAATCTACAACGTCTCATAAATAAAACGGCAGTTATCAATTGTGTAACAAATGGGTAACAACGAAAGAATATTTCAATTATCATGATAAAATAGGAATTGTTTACTAATCGAACAGGAAAATCGGCTTGCATTATATAGAGAGGTGAGGAGACGTCATGTGGTTTCGAGCGATATTCACCGCCGCAATTTGTTTCCTTTTTTTGACGAGTGGATGTTCTTTATCTCACATCATGCCTGACCATCAGCAGCAGCAAAGCGCCAACCAACGCCACCTCAAGCTCATCTTTTTTTCCGATGACGAGCATATGGGGCAGGAAGTGGCTTATTATGATGCGCTTTTGGATTTAAAAAAAGAATTTCCCGAACAGGTTTCAAATATGGAAATTTCACATGAGAAAGGCCAGTGGAAAAAAGAGGTTAAAATCTTTCCCAGCTTGCTGCTTGTTCATGATAAAAAAGTACTGGTTAAAATTGAAGGAAAAATAAAAGATAAAGATAAAATTGTAGAGCTTCTTCAAAAAGAATTGAAGCATTAAAAATCCCCTGTGTATGTGCAAGGGGATTTTTTATCTTGAGCTATTGCTAAAATACATAAAAAACCCCCTGCTGGGGGTTTTTCTGTTAATTATTTTACAACGTGAATCGGCATGCCAATGGCAACTTCTGCAGCTTCCATTGTGATTTCTC
The DNA here is from genome assembly GCF_022832475.1 of Bacillus sp. B19-2. Lineage (NCBI taxonomy): Bacteria > Bacillati > Bacillota > Bacilli > Caryophanales > Bacillaceae > Bacillus > Bacillus sp. B19-2. The sequence continues at coordinate 646,123 of NZ_JALHKQ010000001.1, read as the reverse complement.
CCAATGTAGGGTGAGCATGGATTGTCATGGCGATATCTTCAGCAGTCATGCCTGCTTCGATCGCCAAGCTCAGCTCAGAAATCATGTCAGAAGCGCTTGCTCCGGCGATTTGTGCACCGATAACTAAGCCGTCTTCTTTGCGTGTTACAAGTTTAAGGAAACCGTCAGTTTCGTTTAATGACAGCGCACGTCCGTTTGCAGCAAACGGGAATTTGGCTGCAGTCACTGCAAGACCTTCTTCTTTAGCCTGTGCTTCAGTGTATCCCACAGATGCAAGTTCAGGTTCAGAAAAGACGACCGCAGGAATTCCGAGATAATCGATTTCCGCTGCTTCTCCGGCAATCGCTTCAGCAGCGATTTTACCTTCATAAGAAGCTTTATGTGCAAGCGGAGGACCTTCGATGATGTCACCGATCGCATAGATGTTCGGAATGTTTGTACGGCATTGTTTGTCCGTTTTGATGATGCCGCGGTCCGTCATTTCAACGCCCACTTGTTCAAGTCCGAGCTCGTCCGTGTTTGCAACGCGGCCGACAGTAACAAGTACGTAGTCCGCATCGATCGTTTGCTCTTCGCCTTTCACTTCGAACGTAACGGTTACGCCGTCAGCTTTTTCTTCTACGCCTTTAGCCATAGCTTTTGTATGGATTTCAACGTTGCCTTTTTTCTTCAGGTTGCGTTTGACAAGAGAGCTCATTTGCTTCTCAAAGCCTGGAAGGATTTCTTCTCCGCCTTCAAGAATGACAACTTCAGTGCCGAAGTTTGCATATGCAGTACCGAGCTCTGTTCCGATGTAGCCGCCGCCGATGACAACGAGCTTCTTAGGAATTTCTTTCAGTGCAAGCGCGCCGGTTGAATTCAGTACGCGGTCGCTATATTTGAAGTTTGGCAATTCGATAGGGCGAGAACCTGTTGCAATGATCGCATTTTTGAACGTGTAAGTCTGAGCTGAATTCTCATCCATCACGCGTACAGAATTGCTGTCTACAAAGTACGCTTCGCCTTTTACGATGTCGACTTTGTTGCCTTTCAGAAGGCCTTCAACACCGCCGGTCAGCTTATTGACGACAGAGGCTTTCCATTCTTGAACTTTTGTAAAGTCAACTTTTACGTTTTCAGCAGTGATCCCCATCTCTTCAGAATGCTTTGCATTCTCATAACGGTGGCCTGCATTGATCAGCGCTTTTGAAGGGATACATCCGACATTCAGACATACGCCTCCAAGATTGCCTTTTTCAACGATTGTTACTTTTTGTCCAAGCTGAGCAGCGCGGATGGCAGCTACATAGCCGCCAGGTCCCGCACCAATGACAAGAGTATCTGTTTCAATAGGGAAATCTCCTACTACCATTACATTACGCCTCCATTAAAATTAATTGTGGATCGTTCAGCAAACGCTTGATGTGATTTAATGCGTTTTGTGCAGTTGCGCCGTCGATCATACGGTGGTCGAAGCTTAGAGAAAGAGCCAGAACAGGTGCAGCGACGATTTCGCCGTCACGAACGACAGCTTTCTCAGCGATGCGGCCGATTCCAAGGATCGCAACTTCCGGATGGTTGATAACCGGTGTGAACCATTGACCGCCGGCAGAGCCGATATTCGTAATTGTGCAAGAAGCGCCTTTCATTTCAGCAGGAGCAAGTTTGCCTTCGCGTGCTTTTGTCGCAAGTTCGTTGATTTCGTTTGAAATTTCAAAAACAGCTTTGCGGTCCGCATTTTTAACGACCGGCACAAGCAGGCCTTTGTCAGTGTCTGCCGCAATACCGATGTTGTAGTAATGCTTCTGAATCACTTCATCTGTATTGTCGTCAATTGATGTATTCAAGACTGGATATTTTTTCAGAGCTGATGTTAAAGCTTTTACCACGTAAGGCAGGTAAGTCAGCTTAATTCCTTGATCAGCCGCAACTTGTTTAAACTGCTTGCGGTGAGCGACAAGGTTTGTCACATCGACTTCGTCCATTAGTGTAACGTGTGGAGCGGTATGTTTTGAGTTGACCATAGCTTTCGCGATGGCTTTGCGGATTCCGCTCATTTTCTCGCGCGTTTCAGGGAGTTCGCCTTCAGGCACTTGAACCGCCGCTGTAGGTTTTTGTGCAGCAGGCTCTGCTTTTTCTTCAGCTTGAGCAGCCTGAGCGTTTCCGGCAGTTCCTCCGTTTAAGAAGCTGTCGATATCTTCTTTCAGAACGCGGCCGTTTTTGCCGGAACCTGAAACATTCACGATATCAACGCCTTTTTCGCGGGCATACTTGCGGACAGATGGCATTGCAATGACGCGCTTATTCGGATCTGTATCCGCTTGCTCGTTTGCTTCCGCTGCTTCTGCAGGTGCATCAGTTTCTTGTTTTTCAGCTTCTTCCGCTTTCGCTTCGCCTGATTCGTCGCCTTTGAATTGAAGATCTTCGTAACCTGGTGCATCAAATGTGATGATTGTCTGCCCAACGGTTGCGACTGTTCCCTCTTCAACTTTTAATTCTAATACTTTTCCTTTAACAGGTGAAGGAATTTCTACAACTGCTTTATCGTTTTGCACCTCTGCCAAAACGTCGTCTTCGTTTACCTCGTCGTTTGGCTTGACGAACCATTTCACGATTTCGCCTTCGTGGATTCCTTCCCCGATATCCGGAAGTTTAAATTCAAATGCCACAGTTTTCGACCTCCTAAGATTATTACGTAGTTGATATAGTGGTCAGCCTGCTTGTTGAGGCTGACTGTCAGCAGACGGCTACAGTTTCTCCGACTGACTGTGGAAATGCATGAAGGGAAAAAGACTGATATCAGCTTTTCCCTTTGAATTGTTCAGATCTAATTAAAATTCCAATACTTTTTTCGCAGTTTCAAGCACGTCTTTATGGTTCGGAAGCCATACGCTTTCAGCTTGAGAGAATGCGAATACAGTATCAGGAGCAGTGACGCGAAGCACCGGAGCTTCAAGGCTCAAAATCGCGCGGTCGTTGATTTCGGCAACAACGTTTGCAGCCACTCCAGCCTGTTTTTGCGCCTCTTGAACGACGATCGCGCGGCCTGTTTTTTCCACAGATGCGATGATCGTGTCGATGTCAAGCGGGCTGACTGTGCGAAGGTCGACAACCTCAGCAGATACGCCTTCTTTTTCAAGCTCTTCTGCAGCTTTTAATGACTCGTGAACCATCGCTCCGTATGTGATGATGGAAAGGTCTTTTCCTTCGCGTTTCACATCGGCTTTGCCGATTTCAATTGTGTATTCCTCTTCAGGAACTTCCTGACGGAATGAACGGTAAAGTTTCATGTGCTCAAGGAAGACAACCGGATCGTTATCGCGGATCGCGGAGATTAAAAGTCCTTTAGCATCGTACGGAGTTGAAGGAATGACGACTTTAAGTCCAGGCTGCTGTGCAACGAGTCCTTCCAAGCTGTCCGCGTGAAGTTCAGGCGTATGAACACCGCCGCCGAATGGAGAGCGGATTGTCACTGGTGAAGTCCAGCGGCCGCCGGAACGGTAGCGCATCCGTGCCATTTGTCCGGAAACTGAGTCCATCACTTCGTACACAAAGCCGAAAAATTGAATTTCCATTACAGGACGGAAGCCTTGTAAGCCTAAGCCGAGTGCAAGGCCGCCGATACCAGATTCAGCAAGAGGAGTGTCAAATACGCGATCCTCACCAAACTCTTTTTGCAATCCTTCAGTCGCACGGAACACGCCGCCGTTAACACCGACGTCTTCTCCGAAAACTAAGACATTTTCGTCATTTTTCAGTTCTGTGCGTAACGCATCAGTGATTGCTTGAATCATTGTCATTTGCGCCATGGCTTACTTCGACTCCTTCTCTTTATAAATTTCCTTTTGTTCTGCAAGGTTGTAAGGAAGCTCTTCATACATGATGTCGATCAGGTCGGTCACTTTTTGCTTCGGCTCTTCGTCAGCTTTTTTGATCGCCTGCTTGATTTCTTCTTTCGCTTCTTCAATTACCTTGTTTTCTTCTTCTTCAGACCAAAGGCCTTTGTTTTCCAAGAATTTGCGGAAACGGACAAGCGGATCTTTCTGCTCCCACTCATTCTCGATTTCTTTCGTACGGTATTTCGTCGGGTCGTCACCGGCCATAGTATGAGGACCGTAACGGAAGCAAAGCGTTTCGATCAGGGTAGGGCCTTCGCCGTTTACAGCGCGCTCGCGTGCTTCGCGTGTCGCAGCGTATACAGCAAGGGCATCCATGCCGTCTACTTGAACGCCGACGATACCTGCAGCCGCAGCTTTTTGTGCGATTGTTTGAGCTGCTGATTGCTTCTCAACAGGTGTAGAAATCGCATAGCGGTTGTTTTGAACAACGAAAATAGCTGGAGCTTTATACGCACCGGCAAAGTTGATTCCTTCGTAGAAGTCACCTTGGGAAGCACCGCCGTCTCCAGTATAAGTGATCGCCACAGCCTGTTTGCCGCGTTTTTTCAAGCCGAGTGCAACGCCGGCCGTCTGGATGTATTGCGCACCGATAATAATTTGCGGTGACAGCGCATTGACATCATCCGGCATTTGATTGCCGCGGAAATGTCCGCGAGAGAACAAGAATGCTTGATAAAGTGGAAGTCCGTGCCAGATCAGCTGCGGAACATCACGGTAGCCCGGAAGAACGAAGTCTTCTTTTTCAAGCGCGAAATGCGTGGCAATTTGAGACGCTTCCTGACCGGCAGTCGGCGCGTAGAAGCCAAGGCGGCCTTGTCTGTTCAAAGAAATAGAACGCTGATCCAAAATGCGTGTATACACCATGCGGCGCATTAATTCTTTTAATTGATCATCAGATAGATCGGGCATTGCCGCTTCATTAACGACTTCGCCTTCTTCATTCAAAATTTGAAACGTTTCGAACTGCTTTTTAATGGCATCGAATTGCTTTTTGCTATCAACGATTGCTTTTTTCGTTTTTGCAGCCATATAAAGTCACCTCTTCCTTTCTTTTGACAGTCATAGACGTGTATCCCTTATACATACAGAATTAGGGTGTCCTAAATTGACGGGCGCAACTCATATTTATTTCTTATTAGCCGCTTTGATGGTTGTCGAAACTTTTATGTAAGGACAGCACAACGCGTTCTAAAACTGTATCATTTATAGTTTATGACAAACTAATACAACAAGTTCCACCAAGGCTAAGTTTACACCAGTCGATCATGCTCGTCAATCGATTTCATTCCTGAAATTCAATAAATGTATTCGCTTTACTAAATTTCTGTTTCAGCGTTGTTCAGACTGTTTCAAACTGTTCTAGTATAGATGGAATTCTGTATTACAATAGCAATACAGATTTTGTCGAAAAAAGAGGGCTGAATATTCAGCCCTCTTTCATCTCGAACCCCGCAGCCTTGTAAAAATCTTTTCTGGCTTTGTTGTAATCCTTTGTATACTCATTGAAATGTTTGCTTTCTTTCAGCACTTTGTCATACGATTGATTGATTTTTTTCAGCTGCGCCTCGAGGTCATCCAGTTCAAGACCTTTGTTTTTGAGCAGCTTGTACAGCTCTTTGTCAAGGCCGATTGCGTTCTGATAGGCGTCATAAAGCGAATCGTAGGCTTTGTAGCGCTTTTCCATAAAAGAAGCAGCGTTCTCAGCTTTTTTCCTGACCTTCTGATCATCGATTTTTTCCGCAGACGCTTTGTTCGCTTCAAACTCCTGCTTTGCTTCGTCTATGCTTTTTTTCTCAGAATTCAAGTGCTTCTCGCGGTTTCCGGCTGTCTTGAGCGCTTTGTCGGAGAGCGCAGCGATCCGGTCAAAATCATCCATATTGAGCCTGATCATCTCCTCGTAAAGCTTTGATTCGGCTTTTTCCAGACTTTTAAGGGAACCCTGCTCTTGTTTAAAAGGCTCTTCCAATTTCACGATCTTCTCCAGCGAGCCGTGAAAAGACTCGACAGGATCTTTCCAGAGACAGCCCGATAATACAAATGCTGCCGTGAAAAGAACAACGATGCCTGCTGGCACCCGCATGTTTGAAAATTTCACTCTGAACTTCCCCCAATCTCGACAAATTCCACTATAAAATGAATTCGTTTGTTTGACAACAGAAGTCTAAAGCGCATGGACAAGCCGATATCAGATCGGTATGCCCCCGCCTTCGCTTTTAGACCAAAACATTTAGGGAAAATTCCTTGAAGTTGGGCATTCGACTATACAACCTTTGGACTTTTACATAATTTATATTAGACGCCATGCCTACCAAAAAGAAAAGGCTGGCGTAAAATAACGGAGGAGGTCTTCATATGTACGGTTATTGCTGCCCTGGATACGGGTACGGCGGCGGTTATGGATACGGCTACGGCCGCACATTCGCTTTGATCGTCGTTCTCTTTATATTGCTGATTATTGTAGGGGCCGCTTATTTAGGCTGCTAGCCCCTGATGAATCCGTCATGACCAGCCTCCTTTGGCTGGTCATTTTATCATGCACAGAGATTGCGCGAAAAGAGCAAGATCCGCTATACTTTACATAATGAATCGTTGGGAGTGAAGATGTTGATCACAATGGAAAACATTGTCCGCGACGGGCACCCCGCTTTAAGAACCGTCGCCGAAGAAGTTCAATTGCCAGCTAGCGAAGAAGAAATCAAACAGCTGAGCGACATGATCGAGTTTGTCAAAAACAGCCAGGACCCTGAAATCGCTCAAAAGTACAACCTTCGTCCTGGTGTCGGCCTAGCCGCTCCGCAAATTAATATCAATAAACGAATGATCGCTGTTCATGCCGAAAATGAAGACGGGACACTTTACAGCTATGCGCTTTTCAATCCGAAGATCGTCAGCCACTCTGTTCAAAAATGCTATTTGACAAGCGGCGAGGGCTGCCTGTCCGTCGACGAACCGATTCCCGGATATGTTCCGCGCTATGAACGGATCCGTGTCAAAGGAACGACACTTGATGGCGAAAACGTCGACATCCGCTTAAAAGGATTTCCGGCAATCGTATTCCAGCATGAAATCGATCATTTAAACGGCGTTATGTTTTACGATCATATCGACAAAGAAAACCCGCTGAAACAACCCGAAAACGCAACGCCTGTCGGCAGATAATGCCGCAAAAAAAAACGGATCAGACATGATCCGTTTTTTTATGGTTTCAAAAGCCCGAGGGCTTCTACCGCGTATTGAATGCCGTCTTCATCGACGGGCTTTGTGACAAAGTCGGCTATTTTTTTCAGCTCGGGCACAGCGTTGCCCATCGCCACTCCTGTTCCCGCGAACTTGATCATCTCGAGGTCGTTCAGACCGTCTCCGAACGCGTAAGTATCCTCTCTGTCGAACGGAAGCTTTTCAATGACTTTTTTGATTCCTTCCGCTTTCGAACCGCCAGAAGGCAGCACATCTGTGGAGCGCTCGTGCCAGCGGACGAGATCAAACTCCTGAAACCGGCTGTACCGCTCTTCCTCGTCTTGCGTACAGAACAAGAGGACCTGAAAAATATCCCTGCCTTTAAAATAGGCGCGATCCTCTTCCGGCGGATTGACTTTTAAGCTGCCGATCCCTTCATGGACGAACGGATGGCCGGCAGTTGTAGAGCGCATCCCCTCTTCTCCCATGAAGACGAGGGGATGGCCGCAGCTGTCCGAATGCGCAAGCAGCGCTTCCAGTGACTGTTCGGCAATGGGGTTTTTATAAATGACCTCTCCTTCAAAAACGACATATTGTCCGTTATAAGAGACAAAAGAATCGATGCCCAGTTCTTCAAGCACAGGCCTGACCATAAACGGCGCCCGGCCTGATGCGATGAAAACATGATGGCCGTGCGCTTTCAAATCGGAGACAGCCTGTTTCGCGGTGTCGGGAATACGTTTATCATGATCATAAATCGTTCCGTCGATATCAAAGAAAATCAGCTTTTTATCCATGGCAGTGAATCCTTCTCCCTTAGCTAGTATGATTGATGGTTCTCCTGTACCATCATACAAAAACTGCGTACGCGAGAAAACCTTTTCACTTCAAAATCAAAACAAAATCAACATGCCAATAATATCCATGTAACAATAGACGGATTCATCATATAATAGAACTAAAGAGATACGGTAGTGACCGGACAAATCAGAGAAAGGAGGAATCCGTATGCTACGCCGACTGCGGAAAAAATTAAAAAAACAGCTGAATGGCATGATGCGCAGAAAGTCGATTGCCTAAAAGGACCTTCACTCGTGTGGAAGGGTCCTTTTTTTCTCAAGCGCTTTTCTTATGAGGCAATTTCGAATATAATAGAAAGATGAGTCTAACAATCGGCAGTTAAGGAGAGATTTGGATGATCTATAAGGTATTTTATCAAGCAAGCAATGACGAAGTACCTGTTCGTGAAAAAACAGATTCAATTTTTGTGGAAGCTCAATCTGAACGTGAAGTCAGATCTAAATTAAAACAATACAACTACAATATTGAGTTTATACAGCAAGTTGAAGACGCTTTTTTAGAATATGAAAAGCAAAGCGAAAATTTTAAAGTATTGGAGTTATGAATGCATGAAATTTGTTAAAAATGATCAAACGGCTGTATTTGCCCTTGGAGGACTTGGGGAAATCGGCAAAAACACGTACGGGGTCCAGTTCCAGGACGAGATCGTGCTCATCGATGCGGGGATTAAGTTTCCGGAAGACGAGCTCCTCGGAATCGACTATGTCATCCCCGACTACACTTATTTAGTCAAAAACGAAGAAAAAATCAAAGGTCTTTTTATTACGCACGGCCACGAAGACCATATCGGCGGAATACCGTACCTGCTCAAACAGGTGAACATTCCCGTTTACGGCGGGCAGCTCGCCATCGGCCTTCTCAGAAAGAAGCTTGAAGAGCACGGTCTGCTGCGCCAAACAAAGCTTCATATCATTGAAGAAGACGATATCGTCAAATTCAGAAAAACGTCGGTTTCTTTTTTCAGGACGACCCACAGCATTCCGGACTCATACGGGATTGTCGTAAAAACACCGCAAGGAAACATCGTACATACCGGTGACTTTAAATTCGATTTTACACCGGTAGGCGAACCCGCCAACTTGACCAAGATGGCCGAAATCGGAAAAGAAGGCGTGCTTTGCCTGCTTTCTGACAGCACCAACAGTGAAATCCCTGATTTCACGATGTCAGAGCGCAAAGTCGGAGAAAGCATTGATGACATTTTCCGAAAAGTCGAAGGGCGGATCATCTTCGCAACCTTCGCGTCAAACATCCACCGCCTGCAGCAGGTGATCGAAGCAGCTGTTGCAAACGGACGGAAGGTTGCCGTATTTGGGAGAAGCATGGAGTCGGCGATTGAAATCGGCCAAACGCTCGGGTATATTAAGGCTCCGAAAAATACGTTTGTTGAAGCGAATGAAATCAACAGGCTTCCTGCCGGCAAAGTGACGATTCTCTGTACCGGAAGCCAAGGTGAACCGATGGCTGCGCTATCTCGAATTGCTAACGGCACACACCGGCAGATCTCCATCAATCCCGGGGATACGGTCGTATTTTCATCATCTCCGATCCCGGGCAATACAATCAGCGTCAGTCGCACAATTAACCAGCTTTACCGGGCGGGTGCCGATGTCATCCACGGTGCTGTGACTAACATTCATACATCAGGACATGGCGGCCAGGAAGAGCAGAAGCTGATGCTCCGCCTCATCAAGCCAAAGTTTTTCATGCCGATTCACGGTGAATACAGAATGCAGAAAATGCACGTCAAACTGGCGACAGACTGCGGAATTCCTGAGGAAAACTGCTTTATTATGGACAACGGCGAAGTGCTTGCTTTGACAAGCGAAGAAGCCTCAGTCGCAGGTAAAATCCCGTCAGGCAATGTCTATATTGACGGAAGCGGCATCGGCGACATCGGGAACATCGTGCTTCGCGACCGCCGGATTCTTTCTGAAGAAGGGCTTGTCATTGTCGTTGTCAGCATCAACATGAAAGAATTCAAAGTGTCCGCAGGACCTGACTTAATTTCCAGAGGGTTTGTTTACATGAGAGAGTCCGGTGATTTAATCAATGATGCTCAGGACCTGATTGCAGGACACCTTAAAAAAGTGATGGAGCGCAAAACAACGCAGTGGTCTGAAATTAAGAACGAGATCACAGACACGCTTGCTCCGTTCCTCTATGAAAAAACAAAACGCCGGCCGATGATCCTTCCGATTATTATGGAAGTCTAATCGCGGCTTTAGCAAAAAACGGATGCACCGGTGTGCATCCGTTTTTTTATGGTTGAATCGGGATATGCCTGAACGCTTTAACATCAAACAAGCCTTCCGTCGTCATTTTAATGTCGGGAATAACAGGAAGCGCTAAAAAAGAAAGCGTCAGAAAAGGATTGAACGCTCCTGAAAATCCTGTCTCCGTTAATGCTGCATGAAGAGATTTTAAGCTTTCGTTTACCGTCTCAAGCGGTTTGTCCGACAAGAGGCCGGCAATCGGCAGAGCGACGGATTGAAGCTCCTTTCCTCCTTTTGCAATGGTGAGGCCTCCCCCGATTTCTCCGAGACGTTCAACCGCTTTTAAGATGTCTTGATCATTTGTACCGACAGCGATTAAATTGTGGGAATCATGAGAAATCGTTGTCGCGATGGCGCCTTCTTTTAAACCGAAGCCCCTGACAACGCCGAGTCCGATTCCTTTAACGCCGCGATGGCGCTCAATCACTGCAATTTTCATCAGATCGCTTTCCAGATCCGGCTGAAAAAAAGCGCCGCTTTTCGGCTTGGCCAAGGACAGCTTTGTTTCAAGCTGATTGGGGATAATGTCAATAACCCTGATTTCACTCCCTTGAACGATCGGAATTTCCAGATCATTCGCATGCAAATCAGGGAGATGGACAGATTGGAGCAGAGCGGCTGCCGCATTGCCGCCCATAGATTCGCTTTGTTCTGCCCCGCTCCAGATCACGCCGTTAATCATCGTCTTTGAAATGCTGACGTTCTCAAAATCGCTGATGAAAAGGAGGTCTGCGTCATAACCCGGTGCGACCGCTCCCTTCGCCTTTAACCCGAAGCATTCCGCTGCATTGAGGCTGCCCATTTGATATGCGAGAAACGGGTCAAGTCCCTCTTGAATGGCAAGCTTGACCTGGTGGTTAATGCTTCCTTCATCGATCAGTTCATCCAAATGCTTATCATCCGTACAGAAAAAGAAGCGTCTCGCATTTTTCTCATTGACCGCAGGCAAAACATGACGTGTATTCTTTGCCGCAGAGCCTTCTCTCAGCATGACGTACATACCTCTTCTGACCCGTTCAAGCGCCTCTTCAGGTGTTGTGACCTCATGGTCTGTCAGCACGCCCGCCGCTCTGTAGACATTGACGAACCCGGCTGACAAGCCGGCCAGATGTCCGTCAATACGCTTGCCTGCTGTATGGGCATCCATGAGCTTTTGCACCATATCCGGCTCTCCCGCTTCAACAGCCACATAGTCCATCACTTCCGCAAGCCCGAGCACCTCTTCGCGGCTGTAAAAAGGATGTAAATCTGCGGCGTTCAAAACCGCACCCGATTTTTCAAATGGTGCCGCAGGCACACAAGAAGGGAGCATAAAACGAATGTTCAGCCTGGTCATCTTAGCCTGCTCCAACATGAACTCAAGACCCCTCACTCCTGAGACATTCGCGATTTCATGGGGATCGGTGACAACGGTTGTCACACCGTGGGGAATCACCGCTTTGGCAAATTCGGGCGGCGTCACCATTGAAGACTCAATGTGGACATGACCGTCGATAAAGCCGGGAACGATCATTTGTCCTTCTGCGTCAATGGTATTCTCCCCCTCATAATCGCCCAAACCGACGATGGCCCCGTCTGTGATAGCGATGTCTGTCTTCAACCATTCCTGATTAAAAACATCCATGATCTTTCCGTTTTTAATTACAGTATCCGCTTTTTTACGATGACTGGCGGCGCCAAGCCGGCGAATGAACATCTCTTTGTCCAAAGATATATGTCCCCTCTCTTTTTTATATGGATATGGTTCAATATCGTAGCTGAATCGTTTGAAACAGTCAATGAAAAGATCAAAAAAACCGCGGGCTGTGGGGTTCCCGCGGCTGATCGATGGCATTTTAATGTTGAAAGACTTTTTTTTCAAATCTCTCGATGTCAGGATTTGAGCCGATGACGATTAAAATATCGTCTTTTTGAATCTCTTCGGTGGCAAGCGGAGATACGATGACTTCTTTCCCCCGCTTGATCGCGACAATATTAATTCCGTATCTGGCCCTGATATCAAGGTCAAGCAGCGTATTTCCGGCCAGTTTGCCGTTCGCTGCGATTTCGACAAGGCTGTGTTCATCAGAAAGTTCAAGATAATCAAGCACATTGTTGGAGACGATATTGTGGGCGATTCTTTTTCCCATTTCACGCTCCGGATGAACGATCCGGTCCGCTCCGATTTTGGATAATACTTTTTCGTGATAATCGTTTTGAGCTTTGACAGTGATCATTTTCACACCAAGCTCTTTCAAAATCAGCGTTGTCAAAATGCTCGCTTGAATGTTCTCCCCGATCGCTACAATGACGTGGTCAAAATTGCGCAGTCCAAGGTTTTTCAGCACTGATTCATCTGTAGTGTCTCCTATCACAGCATGTGAGGCAATTTTGGCGTATTCGTTTACGCGATCTTCATCTCTGTCGATCGCCATTACCTCAAGCCCTTCTTCACTCAATGCTTTACAAATGCTGCCGCCGAACCGGCCGAGTCCAATTACTGCAAATTCTTTTTTCATCGGTAATTCCTCCATGGGTCAATCTGAACAAATTCTATCATATGAAGTGGAATTTTTCCTCTTTTATTTTATCGTTGCGCGGCTGCAGCATCCTTGCTGAAGATCGTTCTCTTCGGATGCCGCTCCTTTGTCGATCGGAAGCAGGATGTGGAATGTGCTCCCTTCGCCCAATTCGCTGTCGATTTTCATTTCTCCGTTGTGGGCGCCGATAATATTCAGGCAAATCGTCAGCCCAAGACCCGTCCCTTCTTCTTTCGTTGAAAAGAAAGGCTCCCCGAGCTTTGCCAAATCGGCTTGGGAAATGCCGCCGCCTTCGTCTTTGATGCTGATTTTCACATAGTCACCTTCAACCTCCGAGGAGATCGTGATTTTTCCGCCGTCAGGCATCGCTTCTATCCCGTTTTTTATTAAATTAATGAATACCTGTTTGATTTGATTTTCATCACCGTTTATTTCCCACTCCTCTCCGTTCTGAAACGCTTTTTCGATCTTAATGTGGGAAAGCACGGCGTTGGTCTCAAGAAGCGTTGCCACCTGCTGAAGAACCGAATTGATGTTGACCTTTTTAAATTGAACCTGGTGCGGTTTGGCCAGCACAAGCAGTTCGCCGAGCACAGAATCGATTCGTTTAATCTCTGAGAAAATAATGTCAAAGTAATCTTTCCGGTCGGGATATTCCGCTTTCATCAGCTGCAAAAATCCGTTTACCGATGTCAGCGGGTTCCTGACTTCGTGAGCGATCCCTGCGGCGAGCTGCCCGGCCATCGCCAGCTTCTGAGACTGCATAGCCAGCCGCTGATTCGACTTGAACAGTTCCATCTCCGCTTTTTTCCGTTCTGTCACATCAGTCAGCGTCCCCAAGCTGCTCGTAAATTGACCGTTTTTATAATAAAGTTTATAGTGAACTTCGCCCCAGAACTTGCTCCCGTCTTTGCGATGGTAGAGCACTTCGATCCTGCCTTCAGGCTCCTTGTTCTTCAGCTGGGCGATCAGGTGATTCGAGATCCGTTCTTCATGGTCAAAATAATCGTTGTACATCGTTCCAAGACTCTCTTCGACACTGTATCCGGTCAAGGTTGTCCACGCCTGATTCAAAAATGTAATGTATCCTATCCGGTCCGTCTGAAAGACGATTTCCTGAAGGTTATCCATGATGCGGTTGGTTTCTGAGGAAAGCTCTTTATATTTCTTTTCGCTTTCCTTCAGTTTATAGACAAGCTGATTTGACTCATCGATATAAAGCGTGAGCCACCAAACGCTGATTAATGTCACCAGCGTAAACAGCAGATCAACCGTCCAATTGATTTTATTTCCCAACACCCCATAGAATAAAAAATTCCAAAACATGATAAAAGTCATTGCCAGCACGGTTGCAATGATTCGTCCTTGATATCTTCTCATACCCCCACCTGCCACTTGTATTTCTCAGTCAATTGTAACATTCTTTACACCACATTTGAGAGGATTGTTCGAAGTATTTATCGTCTCTATGGCTGAATTTTTCAGTGACGGCGGTTTTATCTTCTGTCGGTGCAAGAAAAAGCCCTTCTGATAAAGGGCTTCAAATCTTATGCTTTCACTTCGTTTAAGGCGGCTTTAATTTCTTCCAAAAGCAATTCAGCCCCCTCAGGACTCAGCGTAATTTTCCCGTTTCCATACTCGCGGTTTTCAGAAGTGATTTCACCGGTCATCAGGCACACACCGTGCGGTTTATATTTTTTCAGGACAATTTTATCTTGGTCGACAAAGAATTCGATGCTGTCCTTGATCGAAATATCCAAAGCTCTTCTCAATTCAATCGGCATCACGATTCGGCCGAGTTCGTCTACTTTTCTCACAACTCCAATTGCTTTCAAAACTTTCGCCTACTTCCTCTTTTGTTTCTATTTTTCTAAGATATTGTCTTAGCATAACGATAGACGAACGAAGACTGAAAAAGGTTTCCCTTATTGAACGTTTCTTTGACAAAAATTCGGTCATAAAAATGAAATAATTTCTCATCATGTCAATATGAGGACAGCATTTTACAGATTGGTTTCAAACTCGTCACAAACCCCCAAAAACCGCCGATCATTTGAGAAAATTTAAATGAAATTCATTTTTTCAGCACGAAGAAAATTTCGTTTTTCGGAAAAATTTTAAATAGAGATTGGGTGAAAACATGTTTCAAACAACCGAGATCGGAATTGATCTAGGCACAGCTAACATATTGGTTTACAGCAAAAACAAAGGAATTATTTTAAATGAGCCTTCCGTTGTCGCCGTGGATACGGAAACAAAGAGCGTATTGGCGGTCGGCACAGAAGCCAAAAACATGATCGGGAAGACACCGGGAAAAATCGTCGCGGTCAGGCCGATGAAAGACGGAGTCATCGCCGATTATGACATGACGACAGACCTCTTGAAGCAGATTATGAAAAAAGCCGGAAAGAACATCGGCTTTACGTTCAGAAAGCCGAGCGTCGTCGTCTGCACGCCGTCCGGTTCAACCGCGGTTGAAAGGCGCGCGATCAGCGATGCTGTCAAAAACTGCGGAGCCAAGCAAGTCCATTTGATTGAAGAGCCTGTCGCTGCCGCCATCGGTGCAGACCTGCCTGTCGATGAACCTGTCGCAAACGTTGTCGTCGATATCGGCGGCGGCACGACAGAAGTGGCGATCATTTCATTCGGAGGCGTAGTCTCGTGCCACTCGATCCGGATCGGCGGCGATCAGCTTGATGAAGACATCGTGTCATTCGTCAGAAAAAAATACAACCTGCTGATCGGTGAACGGACGGCCGAAGAAGTCAAGATCGAGATCGGCTACGCATTGATTGACCATGAGACGAAAACGATGGAAGTCAGAGGGCGCGACCTTGTCACAGGCCTTCCGAAAACGATTACCCTGGAATCAAAAGAGATTCAGAAAGCGATGCGCGAATCGCTCCTTCATATTATCGAAGCCATCAGAGCGACGCTTGAAGACTGTCCTCCCGAGCTGAGCGGAGACATTGTCGACCGGGGCGTGATTTTAACCGGAGGAGGCGCGCTTTTGAACGGCATCAAAGAATGGCTTTCACAGGAAATCGTTGTGCCCGTGCATGTTGCTGCAAATCCGCTCGAGTCTGTCGCCATCGGAACGGGCCGCTCTCTTGAAGTAATCGATAAATTGCAAAAAGCGGCTAAATAATTTTTGTTTTCGCGTCTTTTTTCCCTGCTTCTTTCATATCGTGAGGAATGGAGAAACGATAAGGAGGAAGAACATGCTTAGAGATATGGGAAGACGCCTGGCCATCACCGTTATTTTAAGCGGTATTATTCTCGGGGGGATGAGCATCTCCCTTGCAAACATGCCAAGCTCGCCCCCCGGCCAAACGGCCAAAATCAACCGTTAAAAAAAGATGCAGCCTTACCGGGCTGCGTCTTTTTTTCTTTTCAATCAAATATTTGATATGATGTTATGGACAATAAAGGAGGTTTTGCCAATGAATTCGTTTACTGATAAATTGAGCAAGTATGCGAAGCTTGTAGCCGAAGTCGGTGTAAACGTTCAAAAAGGACAGAAAGTCGTCATCAACGCGTCAACAGAAGTACGCGATTTTGCACGGCTCCTCGTCAAAAGCGCCTATCAAAGAGGGGCAAAAAACGTGACGGTCCGCTGGCAGGATGATGAGGTGACAAGGCTGAAATATGAGCTGGCCCCAGCGGAAGCCTTTGAAGAATTCCCTGAGTGGGAAGCGAAAGGTCTGGAGACGCTCGCTAAAGAAGGCGCCGCTTTTATTTCCATTGTCTCTTCAAGCCCTGATCTTTTAAAAGGCATCGATTCCAAAAAAATCGCAGCCCAGCAAAAAGCCGCCGGAAAGGCGATGCATACATACAGGCAAATGATTCAATCGGATAAAGTCAGCTGGACTGTCGTCGCAGCACCTTCACCGGCCTGGGCAAAAAAAGTATTCCCTGACGCAGATGAAGAGACAGCGGTGCAAAAGCTGTGGAATGAGATCTTCAAAACGACCCGCGTCGACCGTGAAGATCCTGTTCAGGCGTGGAAAGACCACGATCAAACTTTGCGCGATAAAGTAAGCGTCTTAAACGACAAGCATTACCAAGCCCTTCATTACCAAGCAAAAGGAACAGATTTGACGATCGAGCTTCCTGAGAAGCACCTGTGGGTCGGCGCAGGAAGCACAAACGAAAACGGCATCGAGTTCATGGCCAATATGCCGACAGAAGAAGTATTCACCGCTCCGAAAAAAGACGGAGTGAACGGCACTGTTTCAAGCACGAAGCCGTTAAGCTACGGCGGCAATCTGATCGACGGCTTTCAGCTGACATTTGAAAACGGACGGATCACCGATGTCAAAGCTGAACAAGGTGAAGAGATTTTAAAAGAACTGATCGAAACAGATGAGGGTTCACACTACTTAGGCGAAATTGCGCTCGTTGCCCACGATTCGCCGATTTCCAAGTCCAATATTCTGTTTTACAACACGCTGTTTGACGAAAACGCGTCAAACCACCTCGCGATCGGCAGTGCGTACGCATTCAACATCGAAGGCGGAAAGCAGATGTCGCGCGAGGAGCTGGCGAAAGAAGGATTAAACGAAAGCATCACACATGTTGACTTCATGATCGGTTCAGGAGAAATGAATATAGACGGAATCACAGCAGACGGAAAAAGAGAGCCGATTTTCAGAAACGGCAACTGGGCGATCTAAAGCATTCCGCCCAAAAGGACCTCAGAAAACTTCTGAGGTCCTTTTATATCGTGTCCGCATGCGGCCGGTCTTCCTAACTTCCGTACATATAAAGCCGGTCCAATGCCCCGCCTCCTCATGATTTAGGCAAACTGCTTAAATGTTCATGCTTCAGCTTCCAGCTTCCTGACTCGCCCTTTACAAATACGTTTGTCGCACGGCCTGCCCCTTGAACCGGTTCGCCCCTATAAAATCCTGTCCATTCGTATGTATAAAGACAGACGGCCTGTTCGTCCGTTTCCGTGATCCAACTGATATGACTGGCACTGTATACTTCGTTTTCGATTTGCTTCCAGGCGTTTTCAAAATAACGCTGAATTTCCTCAGCGCCCGAGCACGTTTGATCCGAAAACCAGTACACAGCGTCGGGATGAAGGAGCTTTTTGACATTCTCAAACTCATGTGTGTTTGTAGCTTGAATATATTGCTCAAGAGCCTTGCGGCATGACACGGCAACCATCTCCCTTTTTTATAAAAAAACCCGCTTTTTAAGGCGGGTTTTCTAGCATTACGCGTAAAGTTCAGCAAGCTTGTCCTGAACCGCTTTGTCTTCCAAAAACTCGTCATAGCTCATCTGTTTATCGACGATTCCGTTTGGCGTGATTTCGATGATGCGGTTGGCGATTGTTTGGACAAACTGATGGTCATGAGATGTAAACAGCATAGCGCCTTTAAAGCTGATTAAACCGTTATTCAGCGCTGTAATGGATTCGAGGTCCAAATGGTTTGTCGGCTCATCAAGCATCAGCACATTGGCGCCGGACAGCATCATTTTGGACAGCATGCAGCGGACTTTTTCTCCCCCTGACAAAACGCTTGCTTTTTTCAGCACTTCTTCACCGGAGAACAGCATCCGGCCCAAAAATCCGCGCAGGAAGCTTTCGCTTTGGTCATGCGGCGAAAATTGGCGAAGCCAATCGACAAGGTTTAAATCGCTGTTTTCAAAATACTCGCTGTTGTCTTTCGGGAAAAACGCCTGTGATGTTGTGACGCCCCATTTAAACGATCCGCTGTCAGGCTCCATTTCCCCGGCAAGGATTTTAAAGAGCGTAGTAGCGGCAAGCTCATTCCGGCCTGTAAAAGCGATTTTATCCTCTTTATTCATCATAAAGCTGACCGAGTCAAGCACCTTGACACCGTCAATCGTTTTCGACAGGTCTTTGACGACAAGCACATCGTTTCCAATTTCGCGTTCAGGTGTGAAATGCACGTACGGATACTTGCGCGATGACGGTTTAATATCGTCAAGCGTAATCTTTTCAAGCAGTTTTTTTCTTGATGTCGCCTGCTTCGATTTGGAGGCGTTGGCGCTGAATCTGGCGACGAACTCCTGGAGCTGTTTGATCTGCTCTTCTTTTTTCTTATTGGCTTCCTGATTCATTTTTAGCGCAAGCTGGCTTGATTCATACCAGAAATCATAGTTTCCGACATAAATTTGAATTTTGTTAAAATCCAGGTCGGCAATATGCGTACATACTTTATTCAAAAAGTGGCGGTCATGCGATACGACGATAACCGTATTCTCAAAATTGATTAAAAACTCTTCAAGCCACTGGATTGCCTGAATATCCAAGTGGTTGGTCGGCTCATCGAGAAGAAGGACGTCAGGTTTTCCGAACAGGGCCTGCGCAAGGAGAACTTTCACCTTTTCGGAACCGCCCAGATCCGCCATTTTCTTCGTATGGAGCTCTTCAGGAATGCCGAGGCCTTTTAACAAAATCGCCGCTTCCCCTTCGGCTTCCCAGCCGTTCAGCTCGGCGAATTCGCCCTCAAGTTCTGCGGCGCGGATTCCGTCTTCATCTGAAAAATCGGGTTTCATGTAAATCGCGTCTTTTTCCTGCATGACTTCATAAAGGCGTTTATGCCCCATGATCACGACTTTCAGCACTTCATGTTCTTCATACTCAAAGTGGTTCTGCTTCAGGACGGCAAGGCGTTCGCCCGGGCTCATATGAACCTCGCCCGTCTGAGGCTCGATTTCACCTGATAATATTTTCAAAAAAGTGGACTTTCCGGCGCCGTTTGCTCCGATCAATCCGTAGCAGTTTCCCGGCGTAAACTTAATATTTACATCTTCAAACAGCTTCCGGTCCGCAAACCGCAAGCTGACATTTTGAACAGCTATCATTTAAAATCCTCCATCTATACTTCATTAAAAAGAGTATAACACGAAAATTCCGCAAGAGAAATGCTTTGCTTTTTTACGATAAAGTTTTAAAGAAAAATATATCAAAAAAACTCTTATTCACACTTTCTCGGTGACAATATGTTACAATTATTGAAGAATGGGGGAAGGAATAATGAGATTGAAAGATGACCCTGATATCATCAGGTGGATTAATTCGAGGCCGCGCCAAGCGCTTTTCGTGTCAGTGGCCATGGTGATTTCTACGATGTCTATCGGGCTTTTCAAAGGGTTTGATATGTGGACCTCTGACTTTTTTATATTTTCCTGTCTGCTGATCGGCTTCGGCCTTCTTGTGGGATGGCTGCAAAAGATATATTATAAAAAGGTGATATTTGAAGAAAACTCGGATCGTTAGACGGAGGAAGACATGAAGCTTATCACTTTGACGGAATACTGCATGTTTATTTTTTTCGCAGGGGTTTATCTTGCCGTAACCGGCTTTACAGCACGGGATGTCGGCCTTTACATCGGGATTGCCATGATTTATGTGTTCGTTCATATCGCGGCGAAACGAATGCTGTCAAAACGGGGAAAAGAAGCCGCGGAAATCAGAGTCTTGTACAGCGTTCTTCTGATTATGGCCTCTGTGTTCGTTACCGTACTGTTTATCGCAGTGCTGGCATCAATAGCCGCATAAATCAAGCAAAAATGCCTGATTGTCCAAATGGACATCAGGCATTTTTCAGTCTGTTTTTCGGATTTCGTTGAACGGGAAAAACACAAATTGTGAAGTCCCGGCGACTCGTTTTTTATCGATCAGTCCGAGTCCGTTCCGGCTGTCCATCGACCTCTGGCGATTGTCTCCCATCACGAAATACTTGCCTTCCGGAACCTTCACAGGGCCAAAGTCGCCCGTCAGCTTGACGCCGACTGCTTCCGCCTCTTTTCTGTTTTCCGAAAGATACGGCTCAGACACCTTTTTCCCGTTTATGTACAGCGTGTCATCTTTCATTTGCACGGTATCTCCCGGCAGGCCGATCAAGCGCTTTACATAATGGACATTTTTTTCATCGCCGTCGATAATGACGATATCTCCCCGCTTAAATTCGCCTACGTATTTAACCGTTTTATAGACGAACAGCCGCTCTCCGTCGTGCAGCGTCGGGTCCATTGATGTACCTTCGACTAAATACGGTTCGAATAAAAATGCCCTGATCAATAACGCCAGAACGACTGCGATAATAATGGCTTTTACCCATTCAAAGAGAGAGTTTTTATTTTTGGTGGATTTTTCTTCAGTCAAAACGCTTCCTCCTAAAAACAGTCTGTCACAGCATACATGCAAAATAAAGCTTTCCTATACTTTATCACAAGTTCCTGCCGAATACATAATCCCCGCGCTCACTTCCGGCAAAAACGGTAAAAAAGAAAGTGCCACGTTAGGATTACTGTGGCACTTTCAGCACTTATTTTTCAGTTGGAACCGGCTTTTTCAAGAAGCCGAGAATGAGAGCCGTCACAACCGCACCGACCAAGATACTGAGGAGATACAGCAGCGCATGGTTCGTCGTAAAGAAGAGAACGAATATTCCGCCATGCGGCGCTTGCAGTGTGACATGGAAAAATTGAGACAAACCTCCGGCAACTGCTGATCCGATCATACAAGCAGGAATGACGCGCGCCGGATCTGCTGCCGCAAAAGGAATCGCACCTTCAGTAATAAATGACAAGCCCATCACGTAGTTGGTAATTCCGGCTTCGCGATCCCGTTTTGAGAATTTATTTTTAAAGAAAGTCGTTGCAAGAGCAATTCCAAGCGGAGGCACCATACCGCCTGCCATGATCGCTGCGTGAGGTCCAAAGTTCCCAGCTTCAATCATCGCGATACCGAATGTAAAGGCCGCTTTGTTGATCGGACCGCCCATATCAATCGCCATCATACCGCCTAAAACAATACCCATTACAACAAGGTTCCCTGTTCCAAGACCCTCAAGCCAATGTGTCATACCATCCATAATGTACTTGACAGGCGTATTGACAACATAATGCATGATGATTCCGGTCAAGAATATTCCAAACAGCGGGTAAAGCAGCACAGGTTTTAAACCGTCAAGCACTTGCGGCAGACCAGCGAACACTTTTTTCAAGAGGACAACAATATAACCAGCTAAGAAACCGGCAATCAGGCCGCCTAAGAACCCGGCGCCAGCTTGTGTCGCCATGAAACCGCCGACCATACCAGGCGCAAATCCCGGACGATCTGCAATGCTCATCGCGATAAATCCGGCCAATACAGCGACAATTAATCCAAGTGCATTCGTTCCGCCAATATTATTTAATACAGCAGCGAACTCATTATAAGTCGGATCACCCGGCTTGGTCGCGTTGATTCCCCAGAAGAACGAAACCGCAACTAAGATCCCGCCCCCGACGACGAATGGCAGCATGTTGCTGACACCGCTCATCAAGTGTTTGTAGAAACCGCCGCCTTTTCCTTTGGCAGCTCCGTCATCAGAATCGGATGCACCGCCGCCTTTACCCTGATAGATAGGCGCGTCTTGTTTCAGCGCCTGCTCAATCAGCTCTTTCGGACGTCTGATTCCTGCTGTAACTGGTACTTCAATGACATGCTTGCCTTGAAAGCGATCCATTTCAACCTGCTTGTCGGCGGCGACGATGATCGCAACCGCATCTTCGATTTCCTGCGCTGTCAGACCATTTTTAATACCGCTTGAACCGTTCGTTTCAACTTTGATATCAACGCCGAGCTCTTTCGCTTTTTCCTTCAAAGCATCGGCAGCCATGAACGTGTGGGCGATCCCTGTCGGACATGCTGTAACCGCAAGGATTTTTCCTTTTGCTGATGGTGCAGGCGCTTCTTCTGCCTGTTCTTCTTCTTCATCATCTTTATCATGCTGGTTGATGATGTCGATGATTTCGTCTTCGGATGAAGCTTCAAGCAGCTGTTTGCGAATCTCTTCCCTCATTAGCAAAGTCGACAGTCTTGACAATGCTTCCAAGTGAGTGTTATTCGCGCCGTCTGTAGCGGCGATCATGAAAACAAGATGGCTTGGCTGGCCGTCAAGCGATTCATAATCGACACCGCCTTTTGAACGGCCGAACGCGATCGCAGGCTCTTTAACGCTTGCCGTTTTCGCATGAGGGATGGCGATGCCTTCGCCGATACCGGTGGAACTTTGTTTCTCACGGTTGATCACGGCTTCTTTGTAGCCTTCTTTATCATTCAACTTGCCTGCCTGATCCAAAACGCTGACGAGTTCTTCGATAACGTTTTCTTTCTGGCTGCTCTCAAGGTTTAACTTGATCGTATGCTTTGTTAGTAGCTCAGTTATTTTCATAACCTTTCCTCCTTTATATCGCTTTGACTTGAACTTCCGGAAGCAGCTTGTGAACGAGCTCTTCCGTTCCCAGCTCCTCTGAAAAGGCGGTTGCGCTTCCTGACGCAACACCTAAGCGAAAAGCTTCTTTGATGTCGAGCTGTTTTTCAATGCCTGCGAGAAAGCCTGCAACCACTGAATCTCCTGCGCCGACTGAGTTCACGAGCTTTCCTTTAGGTACATTGGCATGGTAGACGCCGTCTTTTGTAAATAAAAGTGCGCCTTCGCCAGCCATGGAAACGATCGCGTTTTCGGCCCCGCGTTCAACGAGTTTCTTACCGTAAGGCACCGCTTCTTCCGCTGAAGTGATGGTTGTCCCAAACATTTCACCGAGCTCGTGATGGTTCGGTTTCATTAAAAGCGGCTTCATTTCTGCTGCTTTTAAGAGCGCCTCACCCGAAATATCAACGACAACCCGGACATTTTGCTCTTCGCATTTTTCTGCAATCTTTTCATAGGTGTCCTGCGGCAATGAAGAAGGAATGCTGCCAGCCAATACGACAATGTCCCCTTCTTTCATCGCTGAAAATTGGTCTAAAAAGGCGGCGAAATCTTCTTCGCTGATGACAGGCCCCTGCCCGTTGATTTCCGTCTCATCCCCGGTCTTCAATTTGACATTGATGCGCGTGTCTCCATTCACTTCATGAAAAGCCGTTTCAAGCTTCTCTTCTTCGAGAAATGATTTGATATACCCCCCGGTAAAACCGCCGATAAAACCGAGAACTTTAGAAGGTACATGGTGTCTGTTCAGCACGCGTGAGACATTGATACCTTTGCCTCCGGGATATTTCGTGTCATAGACTGAACGATTCAGCCCGCCTACGGAAAATTCTTCAACGTGAACAATATAGTCGACCGATGGGTTGAGAGTTACAGTGTATATCATTTTTTCACTACCTTTACGACAGTTTTTTCTTGATAGTTATCAAATGAATGTTTTGCAGATCCTGTTGTAATGATAGTTGCTTCGTCTAAACCGGCAAAGGCAGAAAATGAAATTTCCCCAAACTTGGAAACGTCAGCTAAAATAAATGCTTTTTTCGCCTGGTTGACAGCTTTTGTTTTCAAAAGCGCTTCTTCAGGATCCGGAGTCGTATACCCCGCTTCTTTATGAATGCCGTTGACGCCGATGAAGCTTTTATCAAACCGGTATTGGCTGATGGCTGATAAAGCCGAACCGCCCACGATTGCTCCGGTTTTATACTTCACATACCCGCCTAATAAATAAAAAGGAATGCCTTTTTTACCTAATGCCTCAATGTGCATAACTCCATTTGTGACCACGATAATATCCATCTCCGGATCGATAAAATCGATCATTTGCAATGTGGTCGTTCCGGCATCAAGATAGATACAATCACCTTCTTCAAGAAGTGAGGCCGCTTCTTGAGCGATTTTTCTCTTTTCATGAAGGTTTTTGGATGATTTCTCTAGCATGTCAGGCTCCGTACGAATATCGGAAAGCCTCGATGCCCCTCCATGAACACGCTTTAAATATCCGCGGGCTTCCAGCGTCGACAAATCTCTTCTGATCGTTGACTCAGATGCGTTCGTTAAATTCATTAAGTACTGGATTTTCACGACATCATGCTTTTCAATCTCGTCAATAATCAGCTGATGCCGTTCGGGAGTCAACACATTATCACCCCTTTTGGAAACGCCTTCATTTAGCTTACAATTACATTGTAAACGCTTTTTCGACATAACTCAACAAAAATCTTTCAAATTCATTCAATAACCATCAAAATCTTTCACATTTTAACATACTATCGTGATATGTACCGTTTGTAAACTGTATAAACTATAAAAATCCGCAAAAATATGTGACATTATTATTATCTATTCCTTCAAACATCATTCAGATCACAACGATAAAAACCTCATGCTCGCCGCATGAGGTTTTACAATCATACATCAGCCTATTGAACGTTCTAAAAATACTTGCCATAAGCCTAATAAATAAGACAACATCAGCATCATAATAAATATGAGGGGAAACGCCGATCCACGCCGCCCGTACGCTTATCGGCTGACAGCAATTTGCCGCTTTACTCATACCTCAATGCATCAATCGGATGAAGGCGGGCCGCTTTATTGGCCGGGATGAGGCCAAAGATAACTCCGATCGCCATGCTGAACAGAACGCCTCCGAGGACCACCTGCCAGGAAACGAGCGGCGGCCAACCGGCAAAAAACGATACGAGAGCTGCTCCGCCGTATCCGAAGCCGATGCCAAACACCCCGCCGATCAGCGTGATCAAAGACGATTCTATTAAAAATTGCATCAGAATCTGGCCTCTTGTTGCACCAAGCGATTTTCGAATCCCGATTTCCCTCGTCCGTTCCGTGACCGACACCAGCATAATATTCATGACGCCGATCCCGCCAACGAGTAAAGAAATGCCTGCAATTGAGCCGATGAACATCGTCATTATTGTTGTAATCTGGCTGATGCCGGCCGCTATGGCCTCCATGTTCATCACTTCGTACGAGTCCGTAGTGCCGTGATTGTTATTGACGGCCGCGGCAGCCTGCTTTCCGACGGCTTGCAGATGGTCGGCAGATTCAGCTTGAACGGAGACAGAGTCATAGTCGCTGATGCCGAAGGACGATTTTAACATTGAAAACGGAACATACATCTCATTCATCCCCAACGCAAGCAGCCCGGTTTCTTCTTTTAATACGCCGATGATTTCAACGGGCTGGCCATTTATCCATACGGCGCGGCCGAGAGGCGACTGCTGAGAAAAAAGTTCCTCCGCAAGTTTCGGCGAGACGACGGCGACCCTGCTTCCAGCATTGTAATCCTCTTCTGAAAACTCTCTTCCCTTTTCGACTTCCATCGAATTGATGCTGATATATCCGTCATTAATGCCGTTTACAGTGGCATCGGTTTTTTCATCCCGGAAGCGGACATTCATAGACTCGGTAGTTTTCGCAACGACATGCTTCACGCCTTCGAGTGACTTTAAACTTCTGATATCTTCTTCGGTGAAGCCGGCGTCTAAATAGGCGTTGGGATTGGCCGTTAATTCTTCATTGCTGGGCTGATAATAGATTTCGACCGTGTTGCCGGGCCCGCTGATCGTCTGCTTGAGCATCTGCTCTCCTCCTTGCCCCGCTGCAACAACGACAATAACAGAGCCTACACCGATAATGATTCCGAGCATTGTTAAAATCGATCGCAGTTTATGGGAAAGGATGGAACTTAACGCCATTCTCAAGTTTTCGATGAGATTCATTGCACCGTCCCCCTCCGCTCTGTTTCCGGCGAGACGATCACACCGTCCCTCACCATGATGATCCGGCTTGTATAATCTGCAATCTCCGGTTCGTGGGTGACGAGCACCACCGTCGTTCCTTCCTCATTCAATTCGGTGAATTGCTCCATGATGTCCCGGCTTGTTTTCGTATCGAGCGCTCCGGTCGGTTCATCAGCCAATATCAGCTTCGGTTCATTGACGATCGCTCTTGCGATGGCTACACGCTGTTTTTGGCCGCCGGAAAGCTCGTTCGGCAAATGGCGCATCCTGTCCTTAAGCCCGACTTTTTCAAGCGCCCGTTCGGCCCGCTCCCGCCGCTCTTTTCTTGGAATGCCGGAGTAGATCATCGGAAGCTCCACATTCTTTATGGCATTCAGTCTCGGCAGAAGCTGAAACTGCTGAAAAACAAAACCGATTAAACGGTTTCTGACGCCGGCAAGCTCCCTTTCGCCATATGCTGAAATATCCTCGCCGTCCAGCCTGTAAATACCCGATGTCGGGCGGTCAAGACAGCCGATAATGTTCATGATCGTTGATTTTCCAGAACCGGAAGGCCCCATGATAGACAGATATTCACCAGACTCAATTTTCATATTGATCTCCCTGAGAACATCAATGGTTTCCCCTCCGATTTGGTAGCTTTTTTTCACGTGGGAAAGCTCAATCATTGAAGCTTCACTTCCGTTCCGCTTTTCATGTCCTCAGCCGGGTTTTCGATAACCGGGTCCTTGTTCGTCAGACCGCCGGTAATTTCAACGAGGCCATCTGCTTTCTCGCCGGTTTTGACATTGATCCGTTTCGCCTTTCCGTCTCTGACTGCATACACGTATGATTGATCATCATCCTGCTTGACGGCACCTTCAGGAAGAGCCTGAATCGTTCTTTTATCCGTCTGGATTTTGAGAATCATATTGAAGCCGGGCTTTGCTTTAGGACGCTCCCCTTTTATTTTGACTTCAAACGGATATTGAACAGCTTGTTCCTTTCCTCCCGCAGCACCTGCAGTCGCCTCTTCTTCGGGAACTAATCCGACTTGTGAGATTCTGCCCCGCCACTCTTTATTTTGGATGACATCAGAAGTAATGGTCACGTTCTGTCCCTTTTTCACTTTCAATGTGTCATACTCTGACAGCACGCCTTTAACAACAAGCTTGTCCTCGTTACCTATATGTATAACCGGCTTTTGAATATCCGATTGCTTTAAGGCGGCTTGTTTATCAACGGTGATCACTGTCCCGTCAATGCCGCTTTTCACTTGCAGCGCTGCCGATTTTTTCTCGAGCGTTTCCTTTTGCAAGTCGGCTTGTTTCAGTTCAAGTTGAAGCGATTTTTCTTCCATTTCAAGCTGTGACCGTTCGTCATCAATCTGCCTCTTGGCTTTTTCCGCTCCGAGCTCAGCCTTCAGCTCGTCTTCCTTGCTTTTTAGGCTGCTGATTTTTCGCTTAACCTGTTCAAGCTGGAGCTCCTTCGATTGAATGGATAAAGCATTCTGTTCTTTTTCCAGGCGCATTTCTTCGTTCGTATAGGTGAAAAGCACATCTCCTTTTTTCACCTTGTCGCCTTCTTTTACTTTGATGTCGGCAATTTTTCCTTTTTCAGGTTCAAAATATTCGTATTGTTCATTGGCAAACTTTAGGGTGCCCGGAACCATGACTTCAGAAGAAATCTCTTTCTCTTCCAATTTCACGGTTTGGACCGCTGTTTCAGCCCCTCCGCCCGTTTGCACCGAGCGGTAGAGGTTGAGTCCGATAAAAAGCGCAGCAGCCCCAACAATGATGATGCCGATCCATATTTTTTTCATTTACATTGCTCCTTCAAATGTATCGAAGAAATTCATCGCGATTCCGGCTGTTAATGCGAGCAGAATGGAGATCGCAAATAAAATAATCACACCGGTCCAAGCCGCTTTTTTGGAGATCCCCCCAACCTTTTGGAGACCTAGTGCAACCAATGCGAGCGACCAGATGGTGAAAATATCAAATACACCCAATACCGATTTAAGCGGCTCGTCTGCCGGGATGATGCTGCTTAAAGATGTGACGGCGATCGTGGGATCAATATTTGAATAATAGATCACAAGTCCGCCTATGAATTGCCCGATAGCCACAATAAAATGCGTAAAAACAGACAGCGAAAACATATGAACAAAATCGGTTGTTCCTCTTCCGATTTTGACAATCAGCCAATAGATTAAAGCGCTGATCAGCATGGCGATCACAGAACCGAAAATCCCGCCGATGATGCTGAATCCCTTCATAGCGGCTTGAAATGCTTCAGCATCCGGCATTTCTGCTAAATCGGCAGATAGCGGTATTTTTTGACTGAGCATATACCCTGCGGTAACCGACAAGATTAAAACAATGACAAGCGGAAACCAGAAAGCAGGCTTTTCTCTCATTCTCTCAAACTGTTCTCCGGGATGGGTAATCAATCCGAACAATGACGGATTTTTTACTTTTTCAGTTTCTAAATGCGTTTCCATGTGTATCCCCCTTAAAAATGAATTACCAGTTTATACGCAGAATGGTCTAAAATGTTTCACATCTGTTTTCTCAAAAAAACGCCCCGGCCGCATTTCAGAATATGCGGCCGTGGACGGTTTCAGTTTAGTTTCGCTGAAACATTTGATACTGCGCTTTCACCAGCTCATAATACATTCCACGTTTTTCGATTAATTCCTGGTGATTTCCTTCCTCTATTTTCCGGCCGTGGTCAAGAACCAGGATTTTATCCGCATCCCTTATCGTTGAAAGCCTGTGAGCGATCATAATAGCCGTTCTGCCATGGAGCAGGGTTTTCAATGCAGCCTGAATCTTGACTTCCGTTTCTGTGTCAATACTTGCGGTTGCTTCATCAAGGATCAGAATGCGGGGGTCTGCCAGGAGTGCCCTCGCAAATGAAATGAGCTGCCGCTCACCTGCCGATAATACATTGCCGCGTTCCTCCACTTCTGTGGCGTATCCATTCGGAAGCGCTGAAATAAACGAATCGGCCCCGACAGCTTTTGCTGCTTCGATCACTTCTTCATCGGCGGCGTTCGGACGGCCAAAACGAATATTTTCCATAATCGTTCCGGAAAAAATAAACGTATCCTGCAGCACGATGCTGATTTGCGAACGAAGATCGGAAAGCGAGATATCGGTAATCGGTATTCCGTCCACTTTGACAGTCCCGCCTGTTGCATCGTAAAACCTGCTGATCAGATTCGCGATCGTCGTCTTCCCTGATCCTGTATGTCCGACAAGCGCGAGCGATGTTCCCGCCGGCACCTCAAATGAAATGCTGTGCAGCGCCTTGCGATTGCCGTCATAAGAAAATTCCACCTGTTCAAATTCGATCCGGCCTTTTAATTCTTTAATTTTGACCGCATCTTCCTTGTCTGCGACACTCGGTTTTTCATCCAGAAATTCAAATATCCTCTCCGACGAAGCCATCCCCATCAACAGCTGGTTGTAGACTTGGCCGAGCCTTGAAATCGGCTCCCAGAACATTCCGAGATAGAAGGCGAACGAGACAAATACACCGATCGTAATCGTATCATTGATGATTAAGCTTGTGCCGTACCAGATTAAAATGGCCGTCCCGACGGCGTTTGTCATTTCTACAAGCGGGCGGAATGTCGCATTTTTTTTCGTCGCTTCCCGCCAGGCTTCAAAGTTCTCGCTGTTGACGCCTTCAAAATACATCATATTCTCTTTTTCCTGCGTAAATGCCTGAGTGACGCGGATGCCTTGAATGCTTTCATTCAAATGTGAATTCAGCTTGGACTGCTTTAAGCGCACCTTTTGCCAGGATCGCCGGATTTTCCTTCTGAGATTGGTAGAAATAAAGAACATAACAGGCAGCGTCACCATGATGGCGATGGTCAGCTCAGGACTGAGCGAAAACAGAATGACGATAATGCCAAAGAGAAGCAAGACATCCATCAATAGATTGATGACTCCGCTTGTAAATAATTCCTGAAGAGAATTGATGTCATTCATGATCCGGACAAGGATGGAACCTGCCGAACGCTCGTCGAAAAAGCGGTGTGACAGCCGCTGAACATGCGTAAATAAATGCTGTCTGAGATCATAAATGACATGCTGACCAAGCTTGTTCATCCAGCGGATTCTCAACACATTGCTAACATAATTGACAAGATATAATCCGCTGATGACGGAGATCAGAATCACAAGAAGATTCATATCCCGGCCTGCGATTGCTTTGTCGAGCGCATAGACGCCGATCAAAATCGGCACCGTCAGCCGGATCGCCGCCGAGATCATGACCGTTAAAAAGGAGAGCGGCAGCAAATTTTTTCGGTAAGGCTTTAAATATTTGAGCAGCCTCCACATCTGTGCCCAGTTAAAAGGCTTTTCAATGATTTGGTCTGAAGTATAAAAAAACCGGTTCATCAACGTTTGTTTTTTCGCCTGATTTTCCATAGCAAGAGCCTCCTATCCTGCAAAATGCGGCTCATTCAATACATTTTGATCTTTATACTGCAAATCAAAAATCCGTTTGTATAAACCGTTTTCTTCCATTAATTGTTCGTGTGTTCCCCTTTCCTTGACAACACCTTTATCAAGCACAAGGATTTCGTCGGCATGCTTTAAGGATGAGATTCTGTGAGCGATGATGAACGTCGTCCGATCCCGCATCACTTCCCGCAATGCAAGCTGAATACGGTGCTCCGTTTCCATGTCAACGGCACTCGTCGAATCATCGAGGATGAGAATGCCCGGGTTCAGACAAATCGCTCTCGCAATCGCGATTCGCTGTTTTTGGCCTCCGGACAGTCCGAGCCCCCTCTCGCCGAGCATCGTATCGTATTGGTTCGGAAGCTCCATGATAAAATCGTGCGCCTGGGCTCTTTTCGCGCTTTCGATGATCTCTTCCATTGATGCATCAGGCTTTCCATAAGATATATTTGACCTGATCGTTGAGGAAAATAAAAACGATTCCTGCGGGACGACGCCGATATTGGAGCGCAGCATCTTTAATGAGTAGTGTTCAAGCGGCTTGCCGTCGATCGTGATCCGGCCGGATGTCGGCTCATAAAAGCGGCTCAGCAGTTGAATGATACTGCTCTTTCCTGACCCCGTCGCACCGATTAACCCGATCGTTTTGCCGCGCTCGGCTTGAAAAGACACCCCATGCAGTGCTTCAGCGTTTTCTTTTGTATATTGAAGGGAAACATCGCTGAATACGACATCACCGTTCAGTCTGCCGTTTTTCACCGCATGTCCGCTGTCGGTGATTTCCTCTTGGGCATCAAGAATTTCCAGCAGCCGCTCTCCTGATGCTTTCGCTTGTGAAAACAGGTTGATGACATAACCGAGGTTCATGATCGGCCACATCAAGTAATTGACAAGACTGAAAAAAGCGACAAGCTCCCCCGGTTTTAAGCTGTTTTGCATCACGAGCCAGCCGCCGAACGACAGCAGGGCAACGAGGCAAATATTGCCGATAAACTCCATCAGCGGAAAGAATTTCGACATGATAAACGAAACGTTTAAGCTTTTATTTCGAAAATGGTCATTTGAATGAGTAAAGTTTTGAATCTCAAAATCTTCTTTTGATAAAGATTTAACGGTATTCATGCCGCTGATATTTTCCTGAACTTTCGTATTTAAACGAGCGAAAGATTTTCTTATGTTCCGAAAAGCCGGATGCACTTTTTTATCAAACCTGTAGACAACCGCTCCCAAAAACGGCAGAGAAGCAATCGTTACCAGAGTCAGCGGCACAGAATAAGAAAACATGACAGACAGACTGAAAGTGACAAGCAGGATAAAGCGAATCGCCTCAGCAAAGCCGAAAGATAAAAAGAATCTGATACCTTCGACGTCAGCCGTAAGCCTCGACATTAAATCTCCCGTTTTAGCGCTGTCATAATACTTGAACGGCAGACGCTGCAATTTCGCATACAGCTCTTTTCTTAACCGGTAGACAGAGCGGATTCCGAACATATCTCCAAGATACTGATGAAAAAAAGTGGCTGCGCCCTTCGCCGCCATGACAGCGATGAACCCGAGGCTGATCCATATGACCAAACCGTACCTTCCGCCGAGAATCACTTCATCAATTGTCATTTGCAGAATAATCGGGTAAACAACAGTGATCGCCGTCATCAAAAGCATCGACACAAGCGACCACAAGAACATTTTTTTATAAGGCCAATAAAAATCTTTTAGTTTTTTAAGGGACTCCATTTGCACCAGCACCTTTCCAATTCATGTAAAACAAGGACACATCATCTAATATATCGGTTTGCGAAATAAAATTCCACCGATTTTACAAAATTCAGACTTATTATGGAGTTTTCCTCCTTCTTTCGCTTGAAATAAAGCATTTTTAAAATGTGACAGTCAATAAAAAATAGTTTCTTGTTGTCAAAGGAAATTTTTTGATGAATGAAGGAAGATGATGTAAAATAATAGAAAATGTTATCAAATTATGAATGACGGAGTTGATTGCAATGGCGAAAAGAGAGGCTTTAAAAAAACAGCTTCTCCTCTTAGGTGAATTGGAACAAAGAATCTGGAAGGACTTCCGGAAAGAACGCGAAGGGATTTACGCAAGGTTAGGAGAACTTGACAGACAAATCCAGCGACATAGACGTTCCACTAAAGAGTATTATGCAGCACATTGCGTAGACATTATTAAACAGCAAAAAGGAAAAATTGTAACGACAAAAGAATTGAAAATGAAACTGAAAGAAAGAACCAATTTTAATGTTCACCGTATTAGTGAGCTTTATGACTTGATTCAAAAATTAGAACCAAACATTTCGAAAGAACGGCGCGGCTGTTTTATTTATCTGGAAAACGCTTCGAAAAAAAACGTCGGTCGGTAACAGGCTCTACGCCTGAACCGACCGACGTTCTCAACCTCCGCTGACCGGGGGAATAAGAGCAACCGTATCTCCAGACTTAACCTCACTGTTTCCTCTTCTGTACACTTCGTTGACAGCGATCATCGCCCTGTCCGTTCCCTGAAGATTGTAAGTTTCTTTTAAAAACTGTCTGATGTCGTCTGTTGTCGTTTTTTCTTCATCTATATCAATGCTCTGCGCACCCGCTTGTTCGGCAAGCTGGGCAAACAGTAAAACTTTAATCAATGGTCAGCACCTCTTTTTCTGCCGGAAGCCGCTACTTCCATATCTGGTTTCCCTTCCGGGTATTCAGTTGTCTCAAGCTGGTCGCCGATCCAAGTCTCGCCATCCTCCCAATGTTCTTTTTTCCAAATCGGGACAATTTGCTTTATCCTTTCGATCGCATATTCGTTCGCTTCATACGCCGCTTTCCGGTGAGGTGACGACACCGCGATCACAACAGCCGCGTCAGAGATGTCCAGCCTACCGGTGCGATGGGTAATCGCTGCAGCTGTACCGGGCCATTTTTCATTGATCTCTTTCCCGATCTGAGCAAGCATGCTGACCGCCATTGGAACATAAGCTTCATATTCGAGATAGAGGGTCTTTTTTCCATTTGTCCATTCTCTCACTGTTCCAATAAACGTCGTGATGGCACCGGCTTCCCTTCTTTCAACTTTTTTGACGATATCTTCGATGACAATCGGCTCTTTTGTTATAACAAATCGTTCAGACAAACGCCTTCCTCCTTTAGATGATTCAGAATAAAAGCCACGGCGCTCGGGTCTTCAATATGAAAGGCTGGAACATCCGTTTTCGGCTCGCTCTTTTGATAAATGACGGCGATGATGCCGTCCAATTCCTCCAAGAGCTGACAGTCCGCTTCGTTTCTGACCATGACAACTTTTTGATATGGCGCATGTTTAAATCCTTCAATGAGCAGACACTCAACCGCTAAAACGCCATAAGCGGCAATCAGTTGATCAAGCGTCCACTCGCCGCGCGCCGTCAGCTGAAAAACGCCTGCTCCTTCGACGCCGGACGCAGCCGCTCCAGCCCGAAAAAAGCGGTCAGAATCCTTTCCCTCGGCGAAAACATCCGGTTCTCCTCCATGTCCGTGGTGTTTCAGGCAGCCGATCTTGACTCCGAGTTGATCGAGCTTTTCCGCCAGTTTTTCAACGAACGTCGTTTTGCCGCTGTTTTGGTACCCTACGATCTGGAGGATTGGAAAATGTGCGGCCACAGCTCTTCACTTCCGTTCTCATCCCGGTATAAAAGAACATGCACTCTTGCCCCGGCCTCATAGCCTCTCGTTCCGCCCGGCAAAACCATCAGCGCATTGGCATCTGCCAGAGACGTGACGGCGCTCGATTTATCCAGACCGACAGGCTCCGCATGAAGCGCGCCGTCTTTAATGGATACAAACGAGCGGACAAACCTTGTAAACGGATTAGGTTTTGGAAAACCCTTCCTTAAAACCGCTTCTGCACATAAAGAATACGGCTTCTGATGATGCAGCCAGGTGCGCAGGGACGGTTTGACAAACAGCTCAAATCCAACGAAGCAGGCTGACGGGTTCCCTGACAGCCCAAACAGTAATTTGCCGTTTAATTGAGCAACAGTCGTTACACTTCCCGGACGCATCGCCACTTTATTAAACAGGACCTCGGCACCGAGCTTTTCGTAAATTGCCGGCAGAAAATCAAAGTCCCCTACGGACACCCCTCCGGTCGTAATCAGAAAATCCACCTTGTCCAAAGCTTTTTCCACCGCTGCAAAGCTTTCATCAAATCGATCAGAAATCTTTCCTAAATAAAGGGGTTTTCCGCCTGCCTCTTCAACCTGGGCGGCCGCCATGCCTGCATTGCTGTTGCGGATTTTTCCGGGAACGAGGGGATCGCTGACATTCAGAAGCTCCGTTCCGGTGGCAATGATGCCTACCACAGGCTTTTTGACTGCAGGTACCGCTGCATATCCGAATGTTGCAAGCAAAGCGACGACACCCGGCGTGATCCGGGTTCCTTTCTTCACAAGAACTGATCCTTTTCTCGCATCTTCTCCGGTTTTTGAAATATTTTCTCCCGGCTCCAATGAGCGCTTTAACACCATATAGTTTTTACCGTCTTCTGAGAAGGTTTTTGTCAGCTCAAGCATGACTACCGCATCAGCGCCCTCCGGAATCTGCGCTCCGGTCATAATTCTGACAGCTTGAAAAGGCCCCAGCGTTTTACCTGACACGGCTCCGGCTCCAATGTGATCAACCACCTCGAATTGCAGCGGATTTTCCCGCGAAGCACCGGCGGTATCGCAAGCTCGGACAGCAAAGCCGTCGTACGGCGAACGGTCAAAAGCGGGTACGTCGTGATCAGCCTTGACATCTTCGGCTAAAAATCTATGGAGACTCTCCTCAAGGTGGATCCACTCTGTATCTCCCTGCTTCCGGTGCCGAGAGACACGCGCAGCGGCTTCAAAAACTGGAATGGGCGTTCTTTTTTCAATCATTAAAAAAACCTCCTGTTGTTACATTCCGATGACTCTCGCCAATATGGAGTTGGCTTCTTTTATATCATTTGTGCCGTGAACAAGGGCTCTTCCATCGTTAAATATGACGATTCTGAATGTCTCGTATTGTACATGCAGCAAATAATCATTCGCTTCCACTTTTCCGATGCCCGAAAGTTTTTTCCTGAGCTCCTCTTTAGGCAGCCGTTTTAACATATCGCTGCGAATTTGGACGGTCTCTCTTCCGCACAGCACGTCGGCTTTTTTTTGGCTCATGTTGCTGAGAAAAGGATAAACCGGCGTTTCTCCGCACGAAGGACATGTCTCATTGCGGCCGATCTCCATTCGGAAGTGGGTGTTCGCCCATAAATCAAATGTGACAAAAGCGGTTTGAAGCGCATCTTGGTTGTCCGTTAAGATTTTTAAAATTTCAGCTTGCTGATAAGCCGACACCATTTGAACGGCCGGCGAAATAATCCCCGACGTGTCGCATGTAGCCCCGCCAATCGGAACATCTTCAAACAGGCAGGTAAGGCATGGCGTTTTTTTAGGAATAATCGTCATATACATGCCCTGACTGCTGACACAAGCGCCGTAAACCCACGGAGTGCCCGTCTCTTGGGCAAGGTCATTGATGATCATGCGGGTCTCAAAGTTATCCGTTGCATCGATGACAGCATCCGCTTCTTTGATCAGCGGTCTGAGTGTTCCCACGGTGCCGTCGGCAACATATGTACGAAGCTCAACATCGCGATTGATCTGGGAAAGGCGTTCTTTGGCGGCTGCCGCTTTCGGAAGCCTTTCCTCCGCGTCTTTCTCTGTGTAGAGCTGCTGCCTTTGCAGGTTGCTCCATTCCACATAATCGCGGTCTATAATAGACAGTGTACCGATGCCTGCGCGAACAAGCCCCTCGGCAGCCGACGTGCCGAGCGCCCCGGCTCCGACGATCAAAACATGGCTCTGCCTGATTCTGTCCTGACCCGCCTGTCCGATGTTTTGATATCTGATTTGTCTTGAATACCGTTCATGCATCAGGATGATCCCCTTTACTTCCTTTTCTCTATCATATCATTTTTCCGTCTGCTGTTTTTTGAAAAACCCTTTTCGAAAAACCCTTGCAATCTATAATAAAATATTTCATCCCGGAAAGAACGGTTCTATTTTATCTAAATCCGACTTTTTATTGACATTTATAAATTCCCGCGGCTCTGCCCCGACCGTATCAGCTTCAATATACTTGACGTGAATGCGGTCGAGAAAACTGCTGATCTTCAGCTCGTTCTGCTGAAGCTGTTCGAAGAGGACGGATTTCACCCTTCTATTGTAAACGGCAACAAGCGGCTGCGCCCTACCGTCTGCGACCGGCACGACGGCGTCATCTGCCGGGGTCATCTGCCGTTTTAAAGCCGATATGGTCTCCTGCCGGACAAGCGGGGTATCACAGGCCGAAAAAATATAGCATTCCCCTTCCGCTCGCTCCATGGCTGTGTACATACCTGCAAGCGGCCCTTTCCCACTGAAAGGTTCGATATCTTCCAGCACCGCTTTTTCTCCGAGCTCTATAAACCGCTCCGTCAGCCCCGGACGGCTCAATATCAAGACGTCGCCTCCCAGCGCCTGTTTGCACCATTGATAAAGCGGCTTGCCTTTCCAGCGGGCAAACGCCTTCGGTTCCCCAAAACGGCGCGAAAATCCCCCTGATAATATGACATGTATTTCTTTCATGCAGCTCAACCTTCCTTCACGTGTTCCTGCCTGCGAACATCATAGCAAAATTTTAGAAATCCGAACAAGTCTGTAAAATCTCTTTTTCAAAAGGCATGGCGGGTTTCATTTATGCATATTGTAGTTGTAACATCAATAGGGGGCTGGTCACCATGAAAAAAACATCGGGTTCGCTGCCTTATTTTCATGATTTATCACAGGAAAACCTTTTTTTAAAGGCGGAGCTGGCAAGATCACATCAATTGATACACGAGCTTGAAGCAAGCTATTTTCATCAAAAAAATCATAAGCTTAACCAGGAAAACGCCGAGATGAAACAGCAGCTTCAGCAGCTGTCAATCGAACTGGAGCGGGTCTCGGCAAACAAGGAAGACGAGTCGGCCGAAACGCTCAACCGGATAAAAAGCGAACTGCTGGGTAAAATCGTTGTTCTTCAGGAACTCCTTCAAAAAGAAACCTATGCAAGAAAACAAGAGATAGAAAAAAAGCACCGCCTTCATTTAACAAATGTAAAAGTCGAAGAGGAGAAAAAAAGCTTACATAGCCAAATAGAATATGAAAAGCTTCATGCGGAAAAAGAAAAAACGCTGAGGGAAAAAAAGGAGCAGGAGCTCAAAAACGCTGCCCACGAAAATGCCCGCCTGAAAGACGAACTTCACGCTAAAGGTCTTCAGCTCAAACAAATCGAAACAGATGTTGCGGTATTAAAAGAGCGGGTGACAGAAACGAAAAACCGCCTTTTGGAGGCTGAAAAAACAAAAGAAGCGCTGTTTTACGAAACGATTCTATCCTATAAAAGGCAGCTCGATGAAAGTGATAAGTGGATCGCTTCTCATTTTGCCGATATTGATACGTCTCAGCAGACGGAGAAGGCGCTTGAACAAAACGAAGAGCTTTTTGAACGGTCTGAACAGATCGAGGCGGTGCTTCAAACAGTTACGGAGCAAGTCGATCAGCTCCAACAGCAATTGAGCGTCATCAAACAAAATGACACGAAAATGGATCAGAAAATAACCGAGTGGAAAAAACAGACGAAAGAAGAAACCACCCCGCAAAAATGGGTCTATCAAATGAAACGCAAAGACAAAGAAACAAAACCTTTAAATTGAATACCACTTTAAGGGATAATTTGGATTTTATAAAAAACCGCTTGAGTCGATTGTCTCAAGCAGTTGATTACGGCGGCGGCGTATATAGCGGCCGCCTTAGTGCCCCTCAAAATAGAAACGCTATCTGGAAAAGCAAGGGTTTGACTATTGCTGCTCTGTCTCGGTAGAAATCTCACCCTCTAATATATATTGACCGCGGTATGGTTTTTTGACTTCCGGGTACATTTTAATCAGGCTTTGCATAAAGGTTGTCATATTAGGGATCTCAAGTCCGCTCTCTTTTTCGATTTCTTTTTGAAGTTCGGAGCTTTTGATGGCCGCATTATGGCGTTTTAATGTTTTAATCGCCGCTTCACGCAGTTTTGCAGCTTTTGAGCCTGGACGTGCTGTACCCCTTCTGCGCCTTGTCGTTCCATCTGGAATTCCGGCAGGCAGTGAGGAGGTTTGCGGAGAAGTCTGCTGCTGGTTCTTTTGAGATGCTTGCGGCTGCTGCTGTTGTTGCTGATAGCTCTTCATCTCCTGCGCAGCTAATTCAGCTAAAACAGGGAGAGATTCCGTTTTACGCTCCGGGCGAAAATCTTTTTTTGTATCATTAAAGCTGGATGGACGATCCAATTCACGCAGCTTTGCATATATATTATCCCGCTCAATTTGATACTCCCTAATCACCTTAACCTCAGCCTCATTCAGCTGCTCCAATCTTAAACGCAATGCTTCCCTCTCGTTAAACATACCGTTTATACCCTCCTATCAGAATAAATAAACCTTCCAATAAAAATATTAGATTACCAAACTAATTTTATCAACTATTTTTTCGTTTTTCTACTGTTGCTTTCCGTTAAGAAAATAGAACTAAATTTCCGGAAAACTTGAAGCCTGAGGAGTTTTTGAAGCATTTCGGCCTACTCTAAACCCGTTGTCGAAAAATGGTAAATAATGAAGGAACCTAGAAAATTACTTTTCAATGAAACATAATTTACGATTAGACTCTACTGTTTAATCATGATGGAAAGTGTGAAATATCAATGATTATTCCGGCTTATAAATCCAGAATATTCAAAATTGACAGATTTCACTTGTCGAATTCACAGTCTGTTGTGCACGGGGAAAGTCAGAAAAACTCCTGAAACAAAAACAGGACATAAGACTCATCAAATGAAATAAACAGTGTCTAATGAATTATTTGTCGAAAGGGGCGGATAGAGGAAATTTTTTTATTTTTTTTTTGCGATGAGGAGCCGAATAAATAAAAAACCCCATGAAAACGGGGCTTTTCAATTTTATTCAGCAGACTGTTCTGTTTCGGCAAGAACACGGTTTACACGTTTTTCGAGCATTTTCATCCCGCTTCCTCCAGCTTGAAAATGGCGAAGCTGGCCTGTTTTATCAAAAACGTAATAAGCCGGGACATATTCATTTTCGAAAGCGTCAGTCAGCTTATGGTCGCTGTCAACAAAAACAGGCTGAGTAATATCATGTTCTGCGGCAACCTCTTTGATTTTATTCAGGTCTAAATCGTCTTCTGAACGCGGCATATGCACGGCCACCACGTTTAGTTTATCGCTGTAGCGGTCGCGGAATTCATTGACTTGCGGCATCGCCTCTTTGCACAAGTGGCAACTGATCGACCAAAAATGAATTAATGTTGGCTTTTCTCCGATAAGCTGCTCTTTTGTCACTTCTCCGTTTAACCACTCTTTTGCACCGGTCAGTTCCGGCATCGGCTGACGTAATTTCATGATTTTTCCTCCATTGTCATTTTTGTCGATTAAAAAGGTCTAACAAATGTTAGACCTTTCCAATCTGATTTCTAATTTGAGAA
Organism: Bacillus sp. B19-2; assembly: GCF_022832475.1. NCBI lineage: Bacteria > Bacillati > Bacillota > Bacilli > Caryophanales > Bacillaceae > Bacillus > Bacillus sp. B19-2. The sequence goes on along the minus strand of NZ_JALHKQ010000001.1, from coordinate 605,891 downwards.
TAAAAATTAAAGAGTTGCTTGACCCGGTTTCCAGTTTGCAGGGCAAAGACCGCCTGTTTGCAGCGCTTGGAGCACGCGCAATGTTTCGTCTACATCACGGCCGATATTGTTATGGAACACTGTTTGATATTGAAGTTCGCCTTCCGGATTAATGATGAACAATCCGCGAAGCGCCACACCTTCTTCTTCAATCAGTACGCCGTATTCACGGGATACTTCATGGTTTGTGTCGGCAGCAAGCGGGTATTTCAGCTGGCCGAGACCGTTCTCTTTGCGGTCTGTGTTAATCCATGCCAAGTGAGTGTGGATGGTGTCAGTTGAGACGCCAATCACTTCTGCATCAAGGTCTTCAAACTCGTCATAGCGGTCAGACATTGCTGTAATTTCTGTCGGGCACACGAAAGTGAAGTCCATAGGATAGAAGAATAGAACCGTCCACTTATCATTTTTCATGTTTTCTTCAAGGCTTACTTTTCCGAATTCTTTGTTTGCAAGAACCGCTTCCATTTCAAAGCGCGGCGCTTGTTTACCTACCATGCGTTCTGCCATTTTATGTATCCCTCCAATTGTGATTTTTGGGTTCTGCTACCCATATCAAAATGAGAATTTAAATATTAAATTCTCATTTAGTTAATAACATCACATACATCACTCATTATAATACTTACCATATTTTTAGTCAATATTAATTGATAATAAATTTAAATTAGCGGTTGTTCTTTTCTAAGCCTCTAAAAAAAGTGTAACATGCCTCCAGATGAGGAAACAACTCTTTAACACCCGGCAGCCGTTTTTTTGGAAAAACAAGTTAAAACCGAAGCTGGAACTTCGGTTTTATGTCTAATTACTGAAGTTTTTGCTCAACCTGCTGACAGATTTCATCGGCAGTTAAACCTGTCGCCTGGATGACAGATGCTCCGGTCATCGTATCTGAAATCCCGAGCATGTCAGTGTCCAGACCAGTGACAACACAGCAGTCGCAGCCTTTTGCATCGTCTTCGGTTTTCATCGTTACAACCTCATACCCTTTTTCCTTCAAAGCAGCCTCGACATCAGAAAGAGATTGTTCGATTCCGATTTTTTTCGACATGAAGAAACACCTCCACCAATTAAGATGCCACGTTTGCCGATTTTTTATACCAGCCGCTTGGTCTAATTGGCTTTGGAAGAGAAATAAGCCGTCATGACGCGGACTGCCGTCTCAAGCGCTTCCTCTTTCGGCTCAAGTTTGGCATGGTGAAGCCCGTAAGGTGAATCGACGCCGAGCCAAAACATGAAGCCCGGGTACTTTTTCAACATATAGCCGAAGTCCTCCCCTGTCATCGCTTCTTTTGAACGGACGACCTCTGCAAGGCCGTTTTCAGAAACGAACTGCATAAAGTCTTCAACTAAACCGCTTGAATTATAGACTTGATAATATGCGGCAGGATAGCTGACTTTACCGCTGCATTGATAAGCTGTTTCCAGCCCTCTTACCATGGCCTCGATCCTTTTTTTCACCTGTTCCATTGACGCTGGGGACAGCGTCCTGATCGTCCCTTCAAGCCTTGCTTGCTGAGCGATGATGTTTTGTGCCGATCCGCCTGTAATCGTCCCGATGGTGATGACAGCACTGTCCAGCGGATCGACATTCCTGGCTACGATCGACTGCATTTGCGTAACGAGCGAACTGGCGGCGACCACCATATCTTCTGCAAGGTGGGGATATGCGGCATGCCCGCCCTTTCCTTCAAGTTCGATTACAAGCTCTGACGTATTGGCAAAGAGCAGCCCGCTTTTCGTTCCGATCGTTCCGACCGGGAGCTCAGGCGCGATGTGCAGCGCTGTGATCATGCTCGGCTCCCACTTTTTAAACAAGTCGCTTTCAAGCATCGGCTCAGCGCCGCCCGGTCCTTCTTCAGCCGGCTGAAACAAAAACAGCAGATCTTGTTTAACCGGGTGGCTGACGAAATGATCGATGATGCCGAGGGCAATCGTCATGTGGAAATCATGCCCGCACGCATGCATCCTGTCCTGATGAACGGAAGAAAAAGGGTATCCGGTATCTTCCCGAATCGAGAGCCCGTCCATATCCGCCCTGTACGCCAAAATCTTTTCAGGGGCTTTCCCTTTAACCTTTACAAACAGTCCGGTTCTCCACTTTTCAATTTCAATCCGGTCTTCCGGATGCTTTGCTAAGTGGTTCAAAAGATAAGCCTGTGTCTTATATTCCTGAAAACCGAGTTCAGGAATTTGGTGCAGCTCTCTGCGAATCGCTGCTAATTCGTCCAATTTCATCTTTCTAACCTCCCCGGCGATATGAAAATGCGTGGATTGTCACATCCACGCACTTTTCGCTGCCGCTTCTTAAAGCTGGCGCAATTCCTGTTTGATTTCTGTTTTGCCTTTTGTTTTCTCATCGATGTCTTTGATTTTTTTCGCAGGAGTTCCCGCGACTACCGTGTAAGGCTCAACATCTTCCACAACGATCGCGCCGGCAGCAACGACGGCTCCTTTTCCGACAGTCACGCCTTCAAGTACGACGGCGTTTGCACCGATGACGACATCGTCTTCAATAACGACAGGTTTTGCTGAAGGAGGCTCAATGACACCGGCAAGCACGGAGCCGGCTCCGATGTGGCAGTTTTTGCCAACGGTAGCTCGTCCGCCCAGCACGACATTCATATCGATCATCGTTCCTTCGCCGATCACAGAGCCGATGTTGATGGAAGCTCCCATCATGATGACGGCGTTGTCGCCGATTTCCACTTGATCGCGGATGATCGCACCCGGCTCGATGCGCGCTTTAATATTTTTCAAATCGAGCGTTGGGATCGCCGAATTGCGGCGGTCGTTTTCGACAACATAGTCTTCAATTTTGCCTTTGTTTGCTTCGAGCGCAGCTTGAATCTCCGCCCACTCTCCGAATACAACCCCAGTATGCCCTGTAATAAAAGGCTTGGCTGAAGCGCCGAAGTCAATTCCTTCAAGATCGCCTTTCACATACACTTTAACAGGTGTTGATTTCTTACTATTTTGAATAAATGAGATAATCTCATTTGCATCCATCATTTTCATTATGTAAGTCCTCCTTCTCTTTTTCTCCTCATTACTGTATCAAAGGAAAGATTTAAAAACAAGAAAAAAAGGAAAGGGGCGTCCCGTTTCCTTTTTTATCAAATGTCATGCCGGCACTTCACATTTCTTTGCAAAATCCTTACCGAATTGAAGCAGCATATCTTCTTCTTCATCCTCCGGATTCATTTCGATTTTGACGGACGGAAGCACCGTGTCTCCGCCAAGCTCTTTGATTTTGTCCTCAAGAATATCGACGGCACCGCAAAAATGCTCGTAAGAAGTATCTCCGGACCCGAAAACAGCAAACGTCTTGCCTGTGAAATCCATCCCTTCCATATCATCGTAAATATCCAAAAACTCATCAGGGAGATCCCCGTCGCCCCATGTATAGGCGCCAAATATCATGTGCTGATAATCGTTAAAGAGCGCCGCATCTACATCCATCGCTTCATGGCGGTCCACTTCAGCCCCGCCCTCAACAAGGCCTTTTTCGATTAAATCGGCCATCGCTTCTGTATTTCCAGACATGCTTGCATAAACCAGCAAAACTTTCCCCATCGTTATTCCTCCTATAAAATCAGTGGGCTGCAGCAGGCTGTTCATAAGGCCTGACAAATTTGCATTCATAAAGACCTGCGCAAAAGAAGTTCTCCTTTTGATTGGCCACTCTGAATCCATGCCCTTTAATCGTGTCAAACCATTTCAGCTCTCTTTCAAAGAAATCAAGCCGGTAGATTCTTGAAAATCCGTCTCGGTCTTGAGCCGATGTGACATAGATGATTCCGTTGTCTTCGGACACATCCAGGAATGATTCTTCATGCTCAACAAGGCCCTGCCTGATTTGGATTTCATCATTCGTGTGGATGTTAACCAAATTGACCGCACCGTGATTTCCTTTTTTGGATCCCATCGCACAAACCAGCCATTCGCCTTCAAATGCGATCATCGAAGCGGTCATGCGGCCGGTTTCTTTTTTGATCAAAAAAGCCGATTCTGCTGCCAAATCGTATGCCCAAACACCGCCATGCACTTCATGAATCTGCGTTCCGATGTAAAGGCGCTCCTCATGGAGGCACAGAGAGCGGATCACGGGCGGATGACTCAAACCGGAAAACGGCTTGACGATTTTCCATGAGACGCCGAAATCCTCTGATATGTAAATGCAATGCTTCCCATGGGCACAAACAAAGCCGTCCGTTCTCCCTGTAATCGACCAAATCGTGGCGTTTGTCGGAAAGCTTGAGATTGACCAGGTTGTTCCTTGGTCAGACGATCTGATAATCGTTCCCCTCTCCCCTGCGCCGAATAAATAATCGCCGATATAGGTGATGGAACAAATCTTGCTTTTTAATTGAAAAAGCTTTGTCCAGCCTTGTTCAAGTGAATAGTGAAAAATCCCTTCCCGCTTGATGGCGACAAAGTAACCGGAATGCTTTGCCGAAGCGACGGCCGTCGCACCTTTATGAAACATGGGACTCAGCCTGCCGCTTTTCCTGTTCTGCCCATCTTATAAAACCTTCGGCAAATTCCTTGCAGCACTCGGCATCTTCATCCGTTTCGGGGGCAAGTTCTATTTTCAAGGTCTCTCGATAAAGATCGGCGCCGGTTCGTTCGAGCATGCTGTAAAACGTGTTGACCGCTTCACAAAACCGGGGGTATGCATAATCGCCGGACCCGAAGCATGCCGCTTTCTTTCCTTTAAGGTCAAGCGTAGAGACCTCGTCGTAAAACGATTCCGCTTCATAAGGAAGATCCCCGTCTCCCCATGTGTAGGTGCCGATTAAAAGAAGATCGTATTCAGCCAAAGAGTCGGTATCGACATCATCCATTTCCTGAATTGCGACATCAAAACCGTTCTCCCTCAATATATCTTTGATGATCATCGCGATATCCTCCGTGTTGCCGGACATGCTGGCATATGCAATTAATGCTTTAGACAACAGAATCACCTCTATTATTGATAATGATTTTCATTATTATATAGATACACTTTAAATGATAATGATTATCAATGTCAATAACTCACACAAAAAAAGCAGCCCTCTTCTTGGAGTCCTGCCTTTCTGATGTTTATTCAATTGCCGTACATGCTTTCACAACCTCTACAAACGCCTGTACTTGCTTCAGCTGAAAAGCCGGCTCATAACCGAGCAGCCACGTATCTCTGCCGATTGCTTTTCCTTTAGCATCAAGCAGAGGGATTTGATGAACATGGTTCCCGCTTCCGTGAAGCGTCACAGATGGAAGGATCGCATAACCGATTCCGTGGAAAGCCATCTGTTTGCATGTTTCAATTTGGTCGACAATAATGGTCTGCTTTGGCGACGTTTTGAACTTTTGGTGCCACCAGTGCTGAATTTCCTGATAGTATGTGCTGTCGCTTTTGAACTGGATGAACGGCCGTTCCGTTTTGGCAATGTCCTCAATGTTTCGGATCTCTGCATCGACAAGGTACAATTCGTCCCGCATCAAGTAGTGCTTCGGCCCTTTCCATTCCGGGTTTCCTCTGATAATGCCGACATGAACATGGTCTTCGTAGAGGCTTTTCAGCATTTCGCTGCTCCAGCCGGTGACGAGTGAAATTTTCACGTTTGGATATTGTTTGACATAGGTTTTCAGAACGTTGGGAAGCCAATGCTGCCCGATGATCGAAGCTGCTGCCAATTTGAGCGTACCGTGAATCTCGCCCTCCAGCTCATCGATATTCTCTCTCACTTTTTCCTGTTCCAATGTCACATCTTTTGCAAACTGGATGATTTTTTCTCCGGCAGACGTAACGGTCAGCCCTTTTTGCGATCTTAAAAAAATTTTCGTTCCCCATGATTTCTCAATGGTCTGCAGGCGCTGGGACAAAGCCGGCTGGGAAACAAACAGGCGTTCAGCCGCTTTCCGCATATTTAATTCTTCCGCAAGAACGACAAGCATGTGGAGCTCTTGAAGCTGCATGGACATTCCTCATTCCAATAAGTTTTTCTTATCATACATTTAATCAAACGGCTGTTTTTTAATCAAGCGGGAAGTCTGGCTTCGGAGAATGTGCGGAGGGTTTGGTGGAGCGCTGCAAATAAAAAATAGGCCGCTGCCGCGCCTATTTATTCAACGTTCTCAAATGCTTATTCAGCTGTTTTAACACGACACGCCTTGTAAATATGCCTTCGAAAACCTGCTCTTCATTTTCGACACATACAAACGCGTTGTTGATGACCAGTCCGAATCCTTTTAAGATCGGGTCGTCAATTTTCAAGCGCGGGATGTCTGTCAGCATGACTTCTTCAACATGAATCTTGTCAAGCTTCTCAAATTCGATTCGTTCCAAGCCGAAGATTTTATCCATGATCATATTCGTTCCGATTAATCCGTGCAAACGGAAAGAAGCATCAAGTACAGGGATCGCGGTATATCCGGTTTTCGTCAATACGAGAAGGGCATGTTCCAGATTATTTCCGACTTGAACATGGGCTACTTTATCAGCATCGATCATAAACTGACCTACTGTCGTTTCAAGAAGTTCATCTGATTGCAAACTAATCATGATTTTTCGACTCCTTTTCAGCTTTAATCCATCAACGCATATTTTCCCTATACTACAATAATATAAACGATATCAATATTTGTCGAAAACTTTCCTTTCTTCCAAGGTCAGTTTATCATTACATATCCTTTTAGGAAACAAAAAAGATACTCTAATGAGTATCAATTGATATAATCTGACCTAATTTTCAGACCGGACACGGTCGTATAAGGTAACCAGTTTTTTATATGTCAGGCTATCCACATTTTTTGTACCCGTTTCTATATCATTGATCTCACTGCTTAGTAGCTCTACGGCATACTCATGGTCCAAAAGTACGTTCAGCAACAGTTTTCTCTCTTCTTCTGAAAAGCGTTCCATTCTTAACCAGCCCCCTAATTGATTTAGCTAGAGTCAGAAACGATATGTTCTCTCTAGTTTCTATAGGGCTAGAATATGAAATTGCAATTCAAACGTCAACCGCACATTTCGACATCTGTTCGATTATCTTTCAAACAATTATTTTGTGTACCGGTTTGCATAGCTTGAAGCTGTGTAGGAGTCAGGTTTAATTTTGGCGCAGATCCCCATCGAGGTGATCCGACCTGTCATTTCCTGGATTAAATCCTTTGTCATTCCTTTTTTTCCGATATCCAAATGAACTTCAAGGGTTAAATCTGCTCCCTCGTCTGTAAACGGAAGAAGCAGATCCATAATTTCATTAAAGTAATCATTTAAAAGATATGCGGCAATCTCTTGGCTGTAAGCTGTTTCAAGCGATATTTTCTCCCTGAGGCTATGTATCGGTCTGTTGACAACCGTGTTTTTCAGACAGCCCCACGCTCCTTTGCCCTTGCGGTGCAAATGGATAGCCGTGATAAACTTTGTGCAGTTCTGATGGATTTGCGAGTCTGTTCCGACGGACAGCAGATAGCTTGCCCGCGGATCTTGGCGTATGAACGCCTTCAGTCTCCCGATCACTTCAGGAAATGTCATTTGATCTTCAGAAAGATTATAAAAAAGAAAAGAATCAGCCATTGGAATGCCCCTTTTCATTTTTGATCTGCACCGAAGATGGAACGATTCGTCTGTCTGCTATCCTTTTTTGGTCGGTATATTTTTCAAGCTGAACCCGCAGCTGTCACATCTGTAAATCACATTCTGATTGGACTGGGCTGTCAGAACTTGATCCATATGCTCGGTTGTTTTGCAATGCGGACAAATAACGCTTGGAAAAGCTTTCATGCCATATCCTCCTATTGCTGAAGCAGTTCAAAGATTTCGATTGAAATCATATCGATGTTGTCAAACGGAAATGTGGTAGGCTTATCGCCTTTTTGATAAACTGTCAGCTCAAATGTTTGGTTTTTTTCAAAATATTTTACGCTGCAAATTTTTTCTCCGTTTACTTCAAAATTGCGCTGCGTCGGTTCTCCGGCAGCCTCCGCAGTCTCCTGCAGGCTCTGCAGTCTCGTGATGATACCCATTAATTGTGACATTCTAAAAAAGACTCCTTTCAAAAAAACAACTTCAGGATCAACAAGTATTAATTATAATACAAGTTCTACAAAGCATCATACCACAAAGTATCAGCCGATGACATTTTTCCTTTCTGATCATGAAAAAGAAAAACCGCTTTTCATAGTTTGAGTTTTCTTTTTTCATGTCATACATGAAAAATATTTTTTTGACTGCAAAGGAGCCTATTTTAACCACCAATTTAGATTTATGGAGGAACAGGATTGTCTTATTCCTGTCCCACACCTAAAGCCCAAAAATCCCGCAGCCATTTGCAGTGCGGGATTCCATGCAAATAAAAAACTTGGCGGGGGCAGCGCCAAGTTTTTTAAATCTTGATCTGATAGAGGGGTTGGGGAACAGAGAGGTTCATCTCTCTATAATTAAATGATAATGATTATCAGTATCATTGTCAATGAATTTTTTAAAAATTCTTTTTCTAGCTGAAAAGTTCGGACAATGTCCAGTTAATATCGATGGCAAACAGCGGGAATACAGCGTGGTCCGCTTCCTTGTTATCCGCAAAATTCGAGTTTGTTTCTTTCTCATCCGGTTGTTCGGACATCATGTCTTCTCCAGCCGGTTTTGTATCAGATTGGCCGATAGCCGTTACTTTGAAGCTGCCGCCGATATTCTCCAGCGTCACCGTCTGATAATTTTTTTGATATGAAACAGGACCGCCGTCTTGATCTCCAACACATTCATATACGGTATAGCTTCCGTCTTTCACCGCCACTTTTGTGTGTTCATCATAGCTGAAGAAAGGGATTGCAACTTCCCGCGCGTCTGTCCCGTAAAAAATCCACCCCGCTTGTTCGGGAAAGGCGTTCGCCTCTACGTACTTCGCTGCCATGGCGTGTTCCATATAAGGTTCCAAGAGGTATATCATGTCTGTTTTCGATCTTTCCTTTTCGGTCAGCTGAAAATGGACGTCAGATACGGATTGAAGGGTCTCAAATAACGACGCTCTTGTCGGTTTTTCTCCGGCTTCGGCAAAATCCGCACAGAGGAATACAAAAGCCGCAGTCAATAGTCCACACAGTAAGGATGACCAAACGTTCTTCATATGATCCGCCCCTTTTTTAGCATATATATATTCACATTTTCCTTTATATACGCAAAGCAAACCTCTCGGGATTCATTTTTTTGAAAAGAAAAAGCGGCGAAAGGCCGCCGCTTAAATTAATCCGTCTTGTTCGTATAAATATGAGTAGGACAGGTCAATGAACAGATAAACTTCTTCATCCATCGGATAGGAAAACGTTCTGATCATTTCCCCCGTTTCGATATCGCTGTACAAATCGCTGAAAAACCCTTTTCTCATCGTTCTCATCCTCATGATATTCTCGAGAAAATAAGGGCGCCAGCTCCAGTTTTTGCCGATGTACTCAGGCTGAAATATCCATGCTCCGTCATGTTTAAACACGTTTTTCGTCAGCTGAATCCCGTCTTCATCGCACATGTAAATTCTAAAGCTGCAATCGGTCAGTTCTTTTCCGAGATTGAAGAGAAACTCATCGTCAGACTGAGCCGTTTTCTTTAGCGATGTGACAAGCTGATGAATCCGTTTGTAAAACTGCTCAGAGTGGTCGTACAGAATGGTTAGCTTCTTCTTCTCACGCGTGATAAATTGGTGAAACTCGGCCTGCAGCCGGTCCTTTAATACATCCCGTTCGATAAATTCATCCCTCGGCAGTTCAAGATACTGCCCCTGAAAATACCGGCCACCGTTTCTCCATGCGTATTGCAGCTGAAAGCTCGCCTCAATATCCTCGTAAAGCAATGCGGCACCGATTTTTCTGGCAAGGAGCGATATGCTGTAAAGCACATATTCATAGGATGGTGAAGGAGAAGACAGCTTGAGCGGCTGAAGGTCGATCTTTAACAGATCCGGGGAAAGAAGAGCGATTCTGTCGAGATTGCTGCTTTCTTTTCCGATATTATCAACAGCGACTTTAATTCCGTATGTACGGTAATAGGTCAGCAAATGATGCAGCTGTTCAATATCCCCTTCAAACTTTTGCTCCGTGATTTCGATAACGAAACGGCTAAGCTCGAGCCCTTTATCCTGATATTCCATCAACAGGTCGAGGAACGATTCACCGTGATCCATCATCAGCACATTTGCATCTTGATTGACGAAGATGAGCAGGTCGCGACCGCTCTCCAAAAAATGATCAAGCGCCTGGCGGATCACCTTGAGATCAACCTCTTTCTTGTATTCTTCCGGAATTGTCGGATCAGAAAAAAACGGCCCGAGGCTCTTCACTTCAGATTCTACCTTGATACGCCCCAGCACTTCATAGCCGATCACCTTTTGTTCTTCAGCACTGAAGATCGGCTGATAGTATGGAATGACATCTTCAATGTTCGTTAAAATATCGAGTGGATCCAACATGGCATATCACCTGCTTCTAATCTTTGTCTGATTATACCATACCGGCCCGCACCTTTGAATTTGAAATCTTAAAACGGACGGGGATTCAGCCATTGACCGCCGTCCATCGTCACACACTCCCCGTTGACATATCCCGCCTGTTCAGAAAGCAAAAATGCAGCGAGCCCCGCGATTTCTTCAGGGGTTCCCAGCCTGTTGAGCGGAACGCTTTTGATTGTCGCGCGCGCGGCTTCTTCCGATTCGAACAATTTTTCGGCACCGCCCGTCCGCTCGATCGGACCGGGCGCGATGGCATTGCACCTGATCCCGTATGCACTTCCCCACTCGACGGCAAGCGTCCTCGTCAGCGACAGCACACCTGCTTTAGCCGCCGCGGAATGAACGACACCGGCACCGGCGCCCCATGCATATGTCGCGACCATATTTAAAATCTGGCCGCGTTTCTTTTCCTTGATCCAGTAGCGGCCGGCTGCCTGACTGCAATAAAATGTCCCGTTCAGCACGATATCGATGACCGCCTTCCAGCCGTTGACCGACAGTTTTTCAGCAGGGCAGATAAAGTTCCCTGCGGCATTGTTAACCAAAGCGTCGATCGTGCCAAAGCGTTCTGCCGTCTCTGTGATCATCTGTTCCACATCTTCAACAGACCTGACATCCATCCGGCATACAGCCACCTGCCCCGCAAATGTTTCAATTTCTTCTTTTGCCGCTTCAAGCGTTTCTTGTGTTCTGCCTGTAATCATCACATTCCAGCCTTCTTCAGCCTGCTTTTTGGCGATCGCTTTTCCCATTCCGCTTGATCCGCCGGTCACGATTACAACTTTTCTGTCCATATCCATCCCCCTTGTCATGAATGAGTATTCATTCAATTCATAGTTTATCATATTAGTTAAAAAAAATTAACAAAACACGCGGACTGTCCTAAAACGGCTTTTCTGGATGATATAATGTAGAGATTCTATTAAAGGTTGGTTGCTTATGAAAAATCCGTCCAGAAGACAATTTTTAAAAGGCTTCTTAGGCCTTGCTGCAGCAGGGCTCTTTACCGCTGCCGGCGGCTTGGGCTATGCGCGCTATCTCGAACCGCATATGCTTGAAACGAACTTGATCCCCATTCGGCATCGGCTCATTCCTAAAGGGTTTGACAAGTTTCGGATCGTTCAGTTCAGCGACACCCACTTAAGCGAATACTTTACAGCAGACGAGCTTTCAAATGTTGTCAGCCAAGTAAACGCCCTCTCCCCGGATCTTATCGTATTCAGCGGGGATTTAATAGATAAACCGCATCGCTACCGGGAACACGAGCGTGCTGTCAACGCCTTAAAAAAGCTTGCGGCCCCCTATGGAAAGCTGGCCATATTCGGAAACCATGATCACGGCGGTTATGGAACAAAAGTCTATCAGACGCTCATGGCATCGGCCGGTTTTCGGGTGCTGCGAAACGACTTCATGAAGCTTGAATTGATAGACGGAAGCGTCATTGAGATCGCTTCACTCGATGATTTGATGCTCGGCAGGCCGGACTATGAAGGCATCCTGTCAAAGCTGAGCGAAAAAGCCTTCTCGATTTTGCTCGTCCATGAGCCGGACGCTGCTTTAACGGCAAAACAATACCCCGTCAATTTGCAAATATCCGGACACACCCATGGCGGACAAATTCAGATTCCCGTATTCGGTCCTTTAATCACGCCTCCGTACGGAGAAATTTATACGGAAGGGATGTATGAAACAGCCGGATTGAAAATCTATGTCAATCGAGGAATCGGCACGACCAGGCTGCCGCTCCGCTTTCTGTCAAAGCCCGAAATCACCGTGTTCCAGCTTGAATCCATTTAAATTTTGACCGGCCTTTTGGCTCAAAACGCAAGACATCTGCATACATTATGTAAAAACATTCCCGCTCCTTTCATCCAATCCTCATTAAAAAAACGAAACTTCCCCAGCCTCTTTCCGTCTATATATTAGCAGCGGAAAAGGCTCTCTTTTCGTTTTGAAAAGGAGATGTGCTGATTATTGCTGATGTACCAAGTAAAACCTGGAGAAACTCTGGAAAGCATCGCCGCCGATTTCAGAACGACCCGGCAGGCTTTGCTGCAGGCGAATCCGGGCTTAAACGGCAGCCAAGTGTCCGCAGGCCAATCGATTATCATTCCCGGCATTAGAAACCCGGACACAATCCCTTATCGGATTGTCGTGTCTCTAAGCGGCAGAACGCTCAGATTATATGAGCAAGACAGACTTGTAAAAACATATCCGATTGCCGTCGGAAAAATCCTCACACAGACGCCGAGAGGCGAATTTGTCATTGTCAACCGGCAGCCAAATCCGGGCGGCCCGTTCGGCGCCTACTGGCTGAGCCTCTCAAAACAGCACTACGGCATCCATGGAACGAATAACCCGGCGTCAATTGGCAAAGCTGTTTCAAGGGGATGTATCCGCATGCACAATCAGGATGTTCTGGAACTTGCTTCTATCGTACCCAACGGAACCCGAGTGTCCATTACACCTTAGGCCAGTACATTTCCAGACAAATGCAATTTGAACAATCCAACATCTTGTATTAAGATATAATGGGACCTTTAGGGTAAGGAGCGTATATATGGATCTTTTTAAAAATCGTAATTTCGTCCGACTTTTTTTCGCAGCTTTCGCTTCTCAAATGGGAACGACAGTCGGAAATATGGCTTTCGCTTTTTTCTTGCTCGACCGGTTCAGCAGCCAGCCGGCCTACACGACAATCGCCGAGCTGATGTATTCCTTGCCGACGGTTTTTGTATTCTTTATCGTCGGGGTGGTCGCTGACCGTTTTGACCGCAAGAAAGTCGCGGAAAACTGTGATTGGATCAGAGCGGGACTGACTGTCGTTCTTTTCTTTGTACTGTATCTTCAGATCATACCGCTTGTGTTTTTAGTTCTATTTATCAGAAGCGCGGTTACAAAATTTTTCTACCCGGCCGAAGCAAGTTTGGTCCAGGCCATTTTAAGAAAGGATCAGTATGCAAAGGCAGCCGGACTGAACCAGATGCTTTTCAGCCTGTTTCTATTGTTCGGCGTAGGAATTGGAGCTTTTATGTACAAGACGATCGGCCTGCATGGAGCTATCGCTCTTGATTTTGTGAGCTTTATCGTATCCGGCATTTTAATCCGTTCCTGCGATATTCCGCTTGAAGCGCGGCAGCCGAACGGGCAAAAAGGCTGGAAAAACATGACCGTCAAAGATTCGATGCGCGATTTTAAGGAAGGCATCGTTTATATATTAAAAAATAAATTGCTTGCCTCTCTCGTATTCGGATATTTTATCTTCGGGCTTGTCAGCGGCGGACTTTCGGTTCTGCCGATGTTTAAAATGAAGTATGAGCTGTCCCCTGACAGTTATGAGTGGCATACATCCCTCTTTACAATCGTACTGGGTATCGGACTTTTGACAGGGATTGCCGTTGCCGCTTTGCTTGAAAAAAAAGTGAAGCCGGCATACATGATGTCAGTCCCGATTTTTATAGCGGGTGCCTTTATCATTCTGCTTGGGTTTACAGATCAATTGCCCGTATATTACTCGGCTGCGTTTCTTGCCGGGATATGCATCGGGCCGATCAACACAGCGCTTGGCGGCTGGATTCCCAAAATCGTCCACCCGAGGCTGATGGGAAGAGTCAGCGGGTGGACCGATCCGCTGACAATGCTGGCGCAATCCTCAGCGCTTGGCGTGATCGCTGTTCTATTCCCGGGAATCATCGCCGATGTCGATTATATATATTACGGTTTGGCGGGAATTATTCTGCTGGCGGCGATGTACTATTTTATCGTCCTGCCTAAATTAAGCGCCGAGAGCGCGGAAATCGACGTTCAAGCGGCGCTGAAGAGACAAAAAAATACAAAAGCGAAAATGAACTCTGTTTTATAAAGATGAAAACGCGCGATTCCTTAAAAAATCGTGCGTTTTTTCTATGAGATATTTGCATTTTCTGTTCTATTTCGTATAATTTAGACATAAGCCTTGCATCTTTAGGAGGTGATCTAGAAACGAATGGATAGGAGAGAAAAGATGGACGACCATAATCATACGAAAGAATTAAAACCGACAGTTGAAAACCTTTCAAAAGCGATTTATACAGTTAATCGCCATGCGAAAACCGCGACTAATCCCAAATACCTGTATCTTCTGAAAAAGAAAGCTTTGCAAAAGCTGCTTAATGAAGGAAAGGGTAAAAAGGTAGGCCTTCACTTTTCGAAAAATCCAAGATTCAGCCAGCAGCAGTCAGATGTGCTGATTTCTCTCGGAGACTACTTTTTTCACATGCCTCCAACAAAAGAAGACTTCGCAAACCTTCCACACTTAGGTACATTAAATCATTCGTATCGGAACCCTAAAGCTCATATGTCTTTGAATATAGCGAAACAGCTTCTTCAAAACTACACGGGAATTAAGGAAAAACCGCTCGTCACAAACCGGAAGCGCCCTGCCTCAAAGCCCGTCTTCAAGAAGCTTGGCGAAAGCTATTTTTAATAAAAAAAAGCCTCGAAAAGAGGCTTTTTTTATTCCTTGAAAATATATTTATCAAGCTTTTCGATCAGTTCGTTGAGCTCTGGCTTGCTGATTTGTTCGTCAGCTCCGACTTGTTCCCCTTTATGGCGAAGATCGTCTGTAATCAAAGAAGAGAAAATCAAGATCGGCAGCTCCGAACTCAGCGGGTTATCTTTTAACAGCTTTGTGAGCCGGTGTCCATCCATCTGCGGCATTTCAATATCCGTGATCATGAGATCGACTTTTTCGTGAAGAGCTGTGCCGTCTTCCATCAATTGAAGCGCATGCTCGTAAGCCTCTTTTCCGTTTTCAAAAGATACGATGTTGTTATACCCCGCTTCATTCAGCTTTTCCACCAAAAGCCGCAAGAGGAGCGGAGAGTCTTCGACAATCATCAGCTTTTTGTCAGTCCGTCTCTGATCAAATTTTTCATCTTTCATTTGGTAAGGATCCGTACCTGACTCAGACTCAAGATCAAAAATGATTTTTTCGTAATCAGGCAGGAAAATCATTGTGCCGTCAAGCTTAATGATGCCGGTAAGGTGACGGTCCATTCCTTGGTTTAAAGCGGTCGGCTTCTCGATTTCTTCCCACGACACCCGGTGAATCTGCGAAACCGATCCTGTGTGAAAGACGATTTTCCGCTTGTTGAATTCCGTCACAATGTATTTTTCCTGATGCTCGTCCTCACCGTGCTCGACGCCGAAGAAAGAGAATAAATCAATGACGGGAAGAATTTCCCCGCGCAATGTGATCATGCCCTCCATATGCTTGTGCGAATGAGGCACTTTCGTGATGTCAACCGGCTGAATGATTTCTCTGACTTTCATGACATTTATGCCGAAAATGTTGAGACCAACTTCGAACTTCACGATTTCTAATTCATTGGTTCCCGAACTTAATAAAATTTCCTGTTGGTTTGAAGACACTGATATCCCTCTCTATCCTACTTTGTGTTTACTTTTTATATCGGCGTCTTTTGTTAAAAGTTGATGCTCTGGGTTAAGCTTTTGCCTTAACATTTTGATGAATGATCAGGCCGATCGCTGCCAATAACACTAAAGATCCGAAAGCCATTCTGCTGGCCATGTTCCCCAGATCCCTGAACAGCAAAGTAATCGATCCGTACAGGACCGGACCGAAAATGGAAGAGATTTTCCCCGACAAAGCAAACAATCCGAAAAATTCGCCTCTTTTATGTTCGGGCGTCAGTTCGATAATCAGTGTCCTTGATGCGACCCATGTGCCTCCAAGCGAGATGCCGAACAAGCTTCCCGCAATCCAAAACAAGACCGTTGACGTTGTGCAGGCTCCGATCGTCAAAGCGGTGATCATAATGGCGGCGACAAGGCTGACCGCGTGTTTGGCGCCGATCTTTTTTGTCACAAAGCCGAGCAGAAATGAACCGATGATGCTTGAGACCGTTGAAACAAGGTAAAGCAATACAAATTGTCCGGTCGTAAAACCGATGACCGTTTTTGAATAAACAGCCATCATGGCCACTGCTGTAGCAAGCGCGTCATTCAGGAAAAAGTAGGCGATCATGAACAAGAAGACCGGTTTGTACAGGCGAATGTCCTTGAACGTCTGCACGATTTCCCTGTATCCGCTGAAAAACGATTTCTTTTCTTTCGGTTCCGGTTTTCTTTTCTCTTTCGTGAAAAGCAAATACGGAAGTGAAAAAAGCAAAAACAAGAGAGCCGACGGGATGAAAGCGCGGTGAAAATCCTGGTTGCCGACCAGAAGGTAAACCGTTAAGCCGGCTAAAGTGCCGATATATCCGATCGCAATCCCGAATCCTGATAAGAGAGGAATTTCTTCTTTTGTACCCAAATCAGCCAAAATCGTATCATAGAACACCAGGCTTGAATGATAGAAAAACTTTGCGGTCACAAACATGATGACGACAAGGATCAAAGATAACGGAAGCCCGTATATGTCCTTCTGAAACGAGGCGCCCGCAAAAACCCCCATTAAGATGGTGCACAAAACACAAATCATCGTAAACAGACCGATGTATTTTTTCTTTCTGCCCGTCCGGTCGATCAGCACCCCGAATAAAGGCGTGAAAATGACGAGCAGAAAGCTTGCGGCTGCGTTCGAATAGGAGATGAAAGTGCTTGCCACCTGATTCATGCTGGCGTTTTCGCCGACTGCCTCCTGCAAATAAAAAGGAAAAAAGATTGTCACAATGTTTGATGAAAAAATCGTGTTTGCAAAATCGTATAACGCCCAAGATAGAATCGGCAGCGTCAAAAAGAGCTTGATTCCCGTTCTTTGCGCCTGCTTTACAGCTTGTTCACGTTCCGGCTGAGTATCCATCTGGATTGATGCCTCCTTATTTTTATTCCTGCCGTGAAACATTTTTCTGAACAAGACAGCACGCATTCATGCTGAAAGCGTGCTGTCTTTTGTCCGTTATTTTTTTACGACAATGGTTCCTGCCAACATATCATGAAGCGCCTGGCGCCTTTCTGTGAAAAAGGCCATAATGTAGCCGATCAACAAAATCGGAGAGAGAAAGCTTCTCGCCAGAAACCTTCCTGCCGCACAGCCAAAAGAGATTCTTCCGCCTTCTGCTTTCGCCACCTGAATGTTCATGATTTTCTTGCCGAGCGTCCCTTGCCATTTGGATGATTCCATCAGCGTGTAATAAAGAAAATAAACAATAAAAGTAATACTTCCAACGATTGCTATGGTTTTGAACATGCTGATGATAAACGTAAAGATTTCCTGATCGCTCAAATACTCGGGATCAGTCTCCATCATGATCATGATATCCGAATTTCCCAACATCAACGCCGCTGTTAAAACGTACGTGAAAATATATGCGGGAATCCCGAGAATCAATCCGTCGAGCAGGGAAGCTACAAAACGCGCGCCGATTCCGGCATACTCGCTCCTTTCAGGAGCAGTTTCGTGTTTGTCTAATTCCAATTCCAATGTGCTTTTCCTCCTAACATCTTAACTTCTATATACTACTAAGACTCGCTGAATATTATCAATACGTATTACGTTTTTTTAAAGTTAAATTAATGTACGGCTCACAAGTTTTTCATTGACTTTGACATTTATCGTGTTACAATGGTCAAGGATTTTTCAGGAAAGGTGTTTATGATGGGAACAATTGTAACGATTAAAAATCATGAAATGACCATTTTAGAAGGGGTCAGCCGGGCCGTTTACACAGAAATGCTCAAGGATGCTTCAGACAGTGAAGAACAAATATATATTTCGTGGAAAGAAGATGTTGACTTCGATTACGGCTACTAACGGAACATAATGTAAGGCAATCGTTTGATTGTCTTATTTTTCTATCTGCAGCCATCCGCATGTCCGCATGTCCGCATACCTTGGATTGTTTTGCATATACTTGTTACGAGTTTTTATAAAATTGATTGATTAAAAGATGACAATTGGTCTGATGATGGTAAAATAAGATAAACCATAACATTTTTAAGGTGATGCTAAATGGAACATTTGCTTAATCCAAATGTAAAAGAAATCGAAATCTCAGGGATCCGCAAGTTCTCAAACCTTGTATCCCAGTACGAAAACGTAATCTCTTTAACAATCGGCCAGCCTGATTTCTTCACCCCCCACCATGTCAAACAGGCCGCCAAAAAAGCGATAGATGAGAATCAAACATCTTACACTCACAACGCCGGGTATCCCGAACTGAGGCAGGCTGTACAGCTTTATATGAAGAAAAAAGCTGATTTAAATTATGAAGCGGAAAGCGAGATCATTGTGACGACGGGAGCCAGCCAGGCCATCGATTCGGCATTCCGCACGATTTTATCACCCGGCGATGAAGTCATTCTTCCCGGGCCGGTATACCCCGGATATGAGCCGATCATCAAAATGTGCGGAGCGTCTCCATTGATCATTGACACCACGTCTCACGGCTTTAAGCTGACAGCAAAATTGATCGAGGAAGCGCTGACGCCGAAGACAAAATGTGTTGTTCTTCCTTATCCATCAAATCCGACGGGAATGACGCTGTCCGAAGAAGAGCTGAAGGACATCGCCTCCCTTTTAAAAGGCCGGAACGTCTTTGTGCTCTCGGATGAAATATACAGCGAACTCACTTTTGACAGACCGCACCACTCCATCGCGTCTGTGTTAAGGGACCAGACGATCGTTATCGGCGGACTTTCCAAATCCCACAGCATGACAGGCTGGAGAATCGGATTTTTGTTCGCGCCGAAGGAAATCGCCAAACATATTTTAAAAGTCCATCAATACAACGTATCATGCGCTTCATCGATCTCTCAAAAAGCCGCTCTGGAAGCCGTCACCAACGGGTTTGATGACGCGCTGATCATGCGCGAGCAATATAAAAAACGGCTTGACTACGTGTACGACAGACTTGTGACAATGGGCCTCGACGTGATTAAACCGTCGGGAGCATTCTACATTTTCCCGTCCATCAAATCGTTTGGAATGTCTTCCTTTGATTTCTGCATGTCGCTTCTTGAGGAAGAGGGGCTTGCGATCGTGCCGGGCAGCTCGTTTTCTGAGTACGGGGAAGGCTATGTGAGGATCTCTTACGCATATTCTCCTGATACGCTAAGGGAAGGTCTTGACCGGCTGGAGTCCTTTGTTTTCAATAAGAGGCAGTCGATACAGACTACGTAAACAACGGCTTTTACGCCGTTGTTTTTTATTTTATTTTGGAAATGAAATCTTAAATGTCGTGCCTTTTTCTGCTTTGCTGTCGACTTCGATTGTTCCGTTGTGATTTTCGATGATATTGAAGGTGACCATCAAACCGAGGCCTGTTCCTTTTTCCTTCGTCGTCAAAAACGGCTCGCCGATCCGCTTCATGACATGTTCAGGTATCCCTTCTCCTTCGTCCTCCACCTCGACGATGACCGAATCATCAGTTTCTCTGACGGTCAAATGGACCGTACCGCCGTTCGGCATGGATTCGACGGCGTTTTTGATCAGGTTGATAAACACTTGCTTTAATTGATTTTGATCCCCTTTAATATAGATATTGTTCGGGAGGATCGTATTGATCAAAATGCCGTTTAAGTTGGCCTGCGTTTCTAAAAGAGCCGTTACTTCGCGGATCAGCCTGATCAGATCAAGCTTTACCTTCAATGCGTTTTGCTGCGGCTTTGCCAGCATGAGAAGCTCGCTCAAGATCAGTTCGATTCTGCTTAATTCGGAAAAGATAATATTAAAATAATGTTCATTTTCTTCCATCGTGGGCTTCATCAGCTGTAAAAACCCTTTGATCGCGGTGAGCGGATTGCGGATTTCGTGGGCGATCCCGGCTGCAAGCTGTCCGGCGATCGACAGTTTTTCCGAACGGACCATCAGCTCTTCGGTCTGCTTGCGTTCAGAAATATCCCTTAAAATCACCTGAACGGCCGTTTCTCCGAAAAATGTCGTAGGGATGCAAACCATTTCTGTATAGATAAGCCTTTTTTCAAATGTATACCACGTCTGCTTTATGATTTCAGATTCGGATTTTCGGTCTGTAATCCGTTTCAGCCTCGCTTTGACACCCTCATGATCGCATGGGTGCAGATGTTCATAAATATCTTTGCCGATTAAATCCTCATACGTTTTTGCTTCAAACAGACGAATGCCTGATTCATTCATAAAGACCCATCTACCTTTATGAATAACGGCTATCGTATCGATTGAGTTTTGAATCAAGAGCTGATAGCGCTCCCTGCTTTTTTGCAAAATGGTCTGAAATTTCTTCCTCGATGAAATGTCAATGAGCAGGAGCAGCTCCGCTTTCTGGTTTTGATAAATGGTCGGCGCCGCCTTGACTTCGAGGTGAATCTGCGTGCCGTCGAGCTTATGCCACGTTTGCTCGATCATTCCGACATCAAGCCCCTGCTGCATCCGCTTGATGCGGTTTTTGACGATGTCATGGTACTCTTTCTCGATAAAATCGTAGGAATACTTTCCGATAATTTGCCGTTTGTGCTCGGCTCCGAGCAGGTTGACCATAGCGTCATTGACGTAGACGATTTCCCCTTGAACGCTGATGCACAGAGGGTTTGGCAAGCCTTCCACCATGGCTTCGAATTCCTCTTTTGCCGGCAGCCTGGAAGCTTCTTCCGGTGCGTCTTCCTCTTTTATGGAGCTGCTTTTCTTAGAGGGACGGTCTTCAAACACTTTCATTTTGAGTACAATCTCGCGTTCTTTTTCTCCAACATGAGTCGTCACGAAATCGATCGACGCTTCGATCCAGATCATCGTGTAGTCTTTTTTCACAAATCTGAAGGTGCAAGGCAGCAAATGATGCTCATTGTAAAAATAGCTTTCTACCAGAAAAAGATCGTCTTCGTGTAAATAGTCCTTCAAATACGTACCGATCAGTTCATTCTGCTCGTAGCTTAAGAGCTCTTTGCAATTTGCAGATATGTATATAAAACGGCCGTTAGCTGACAGGACTGCCTGTAAATTCATATGAGGCTTATATTGCTCAAAACGTTTTGTTTTTTGTTCCATCATATCCCTCCTTTATACCCTATTCATGACCAGCATTCATTAAAACTATTTTGCTTAAAAGGATTCGCTAAAATACGGGAAATCTCCTTCAAAACTTCTAGCATTCGTCAAATTTTGATAACAAAAAAAGAACCCGGAAAAAATCCGTGTTCTTTTTTGTCTAATCCTTGCTGTATTTTTTTTGCAGATCGGCATAGGCTTTGACGATTTTGGCGGCGATGTTTTTGTTCATCTTCGTTTTGTCGTCAACAGACGGGACGACAACGCTGAAGGCGACCTGCGGATTTTCCGACGGGTAATAGCCGGCAAAAGTGATATTATAAGTCTCTTTCCCCCACCAGTTTCGGTTTGTGCCGTAGTAGTGCGTCTGTGCCGTTCCAGTTTTGCCTGATACGTCAAGCGAGCCGAATGTTCCCGCGGCTGTTCCCGTCTGGGTTACCCTTTTAAATCCTTGCTTGACGATGGCGATGTCGCTTTGGGAATTGTTGATACGATTCAGCACATTTGCAGGGCGCTCTTCGATGACAGGGCCGAGCTTTTCGCTTTCAGGCTGGTGAATGCTTTTCATTACTCTCGGCTGCACCCTGTATCCGCCGTTGGCAATCGTTGAAACATATTGGGCGAGCTGCAAAGGCGTATACGTGTCAAACTGACCGATCGCTTCATCGAGCAGGAGTCCCCCGACAACCTTAGGATTTGTCTGCATTCCGGCAGACTCCTGGGGCAGGTCAATCCCCGTTTTTACCCCAAGCCCAAACTGATTGTAGTAATACCTCATTTTCTTTAAGTCCTCAAGACCAGCCGGAAGTGGGCCGCCCGGTTTATACGTGATTCCCGCCATCCTCATAGCCACATGAAACATATAAACGTTTGAACTTTTTTCCAGCGCTTTAACTTCATTTGCCCATCCGATAGAATTTGTGTAAGATCCTTTTTTTAGCCCCCCTATGAAGGTCAGCTTTCCATTATCATAATAACTCTGCCCGTGCGGCATGCCGTCCTGATAGCCGGCCAGCACGGTCGCGCCTTTGACTGCCGATCCCATTTCGTACTGGGTCGTAAACGCGCCGATTGAATAGTCGGTGATTTTGCCGTCGATGATTCGTTTTCCGGCCATGGACAGAATGTCTCCGTTATTCGGATCCATCATGACGACGAACGCTCTGTCCAGCATGTAGTTTGAGCCGCGGAATTTATTAAGCTCCTCTTCGATCGCTTCTTCGACTTTCTTTTGGAGCTCCATGTCGAACGTCAGCTGCAGATCGTAGCCGCGTCTTCCTTCATCAACCGTTTCCTGGCTGATGACCTTGCCTGAGCGGTTTTCTGTATATTGCACTTTCGCTTTTTTCGGATTTAAATATTCTTCATATTGATACTCGAGATAGCTTTTTCCCACTCTGTCATTCCGGGCATATCCCCTTGTCAGGTAAAAGTCTTCCCGGTCCTTGATAAGCCCTTGCTCAGGCGTTGTGACGCCTCCGAAAATGGAGTAGAGCGTTTTTTCATAAGGGTATTTCCTGGTCCAGTCCATGATGACGTCAACGCCGGGCAGTTCCTCGAGATGCTCGGAAACGCGGGAGACTTCCTCATACGTCAAGTCGTTGGCCGGCATCTGTTTTGAAGCCTTCTCATCAAGGAGCTGCGCATCGTTTTTCCCCGCGGTTTTCGGGCTCATCGCTTTGACGATTTGCGGCTCATATGCATAGCCGCCTGAAAACCTTCTGAAAATCGCGGCGACTTTAAGCTCGTCTTTGTCCTTTTCCAGCGCTTTGATCTCTTCCGCCGGAACGCGGTCCACCTGCAGCTTGTATGTTTGATCAGACTTGAGGGTTTTCTCGCTGTCTTTCAGAAGTGCAGCAGCTTTTTTCGGGTGTCTGGCAAGCCAATAATCTTGCAAATCTCTCTCTTTCAGAAATGATGTATCGATATCGATCAATTCTGCGAGTTTTTTGGCTGTGCTGATTTTTTCTTCCGTTTTTGTGCTTGTCATCATCGTATATGTGATCGCGGGAACGCTTTGGTTGTCGACAACCACCCGCCCGTATCTGTCATACATTTTACCCCGCGGTGCCGGGTATGACGCAATTTTCGCCTCGGTTTTCGAAGCTTCCTGCTCATAAGCCTCTCCATTGACGATTTGCACGAGGCCCAGCTTGACAATCAGCGCAGCGAACAAAGTGAACACCGCAAAGAAGTACAGGTTGATCCGCCATAAACGCGAACGCCTGCTCTTTTTGATTTCAGCCGGATCATGTTGAGATTCTGTCACTGAAACTCTCTCTCCTCTCACAATATTCAATTTTTACATTAATTAACTGAGATATATTGTAACACTTTTGTAATGGTTGTTACAATCTAAAGTTTTTAAAAAAGCTGTCAATCTCTTTTTATATTAAAATTTAACTAACATATTTAAATTTTACCACGTTTATGACAAGACGCGTAAAAGAACGATCTGGTTGCATATTGGCAGCAAAGGGTTTTTCTTTTTTTATGTCAAAATTAACAATAATACCTTGTCAAAGTCAATATATGGATCTATTATTTCAAAAAAGCCGTGTTATGATTCTAGTGTACGAAACAACAACTACAACATTTAGGAGGATTACTGTTTATGAAAAAAGCTTTTCTTTTATCAGCAGCAGCTGCAGCAACGCTCTTCACATTCAGCGGCGTTCAACACGCTGACGCTAAAGAGCAGCAGCAAGTACAAGTCAAAACCGTTCATTCCATAAATGTAACTGATCTCGCAGGCAAACTGAATATCCAAAACATGAACCAGCTTTCTAAAGCTGACCAGGAAAAAATTCAGTCTCTGCTTCATTCTTATATGAAACAAGCCACTCAACAGCCTAAAGCTTCTGCACCGAAGTCTTCTGCACCTAAAGCTTCGAAGCCTGAAAGCAAGCAGACTCAAAAACAGGAAGCTTCAAAGCCTGCGGCTTCAAAAGAGCAGACTTCACAGCAAAAGCAAAATACAGCGCCTTCATCTTCTTCTGTAAGCGCGTATGAAAAAGAAGTTGTTGAGCTGACGAATGTGGAAAGAAAGAAACAAGGGCTAAAACCTCTTACTTTGGATGAAAAACTGAGCAAGGTTGCCCGCACGAAATCTCAAGATATGAAAGATAACAATTATTTTGATCACAACAGCCCGACTTACGGTTCTCCATTTGACATGATGAAGAAATTCGGCATCACATACCGCACTGCCGGAGAAAACATCGCGAAAGGCCAAAAAACGCCTCAGGAAGTTGTCAAAGCTTGGATGAACAGTGAAGGCCACAGAAAAAACATTATGAACCCTAACTTCACACATATCGGTGTTGGATATGTGAAAGACGGCAACTACTGGACTCAGCAGTTCATCGGAAAATAAGAACCAGCAAAAAACCACTTGCATACAGCAAGTGGTTTTTTCGTTATTTGTATTCTGTCCAAAGCTTGTACAGACTTTGGGTGCCGCTGTTTTCTTCGCCTTTTTCCACAAGGGTGTCGTAAAGGCTTTTCGCAAGCTCGAGCCCCGGCATTTTCTCGTCCATCAACTCCGCTTCTTCAAGCGCAATGCCCATGTCTTTAACAAAGTGTTTGACGTAAAAGCCCGGTTCAAAGTCGCCTTTCAGCATTCTAGGCGCGAGATTTGAGAGGGACCAGCTTCCCGCAGCGCCGGTCGTAATGCTTTTTAACACATTGTCGGGATCGAGTCCGGATTTTTTGGCGTAGGCCATCGCTTCTGCGACGCCGATCATACCTGCAGCAATCGCAATCTGGTTGCACATTTTCGTATGCTGGCCGCTTCCGGCCGGTCCCTGATATTGGATGTTTTCACCCATGATCGAAAAGATCGGGTAACATTCATCATAGGCTTTCCGTTCTCCTCCGACCATGATGGCGAGCGTGCCGTTTTTCGCGCCGACGTCCCCGCCTGAAACCGGAGCATCCAAAGCGTAAAGTCCTCTCTCTTTTGCAGCAGCCTCGATTTGTTTGGCGAGAGAAGGCTTGGAAGTCGTCATATCGATAAGGTAAGAACCTGTTTTGGCATTTTCGATAATGCCTTCGCTTCCAAAGTAAACTTCTTCAACGTCTTTTGGGTAGCCGACCATTGTGATGATCACATCAGACGACTGCGCCAGTGCTTTGACGGATGATTTCCATTCCGCCCCTTTTTCCACGAGGCTGTCCGCTTTCTGTTTTGTTCTCGTATAGGCGCTGACGGGATAGCCTGCAGCTAAAATATGCGAGGCCATGCTGTTTCCCATTACACCGAGTCCGATAAATCCGATTGTTTTTTTCATGATGTCATCCCCCTTAAATTGCTTTTACCATTCCGCCGTCTATCAGCAGTGTCTGTCCAGTCATATATGTATTGCATTCTGATAAAAGAAAGCTTGCATACTGTGCAAAGTCGTCAGGTTTTCCGTAGGAGCCGAGCGGAATCTCTTTCTCATAGCTTTCCTTCACCTGCTGCTCGGAAAGGCCCGTTTTCTCGGCTTTCAGCCGGTCAAGCTCTGCCACGCGGTCTGTCGCGATTCTTCCCGGGGCGAGCGTGTTGATCAAAATGCGATGTTCGGCCAACTCTTCAGCAATGGATTTTGTCAGACCGACGATTCCCATTCGAAACGTATTGGAAAGCAGCAGCCCCGGAATCGGTTGCTTGACTGATGATGAAGCGATATTAACGATGCGTCCTCCATCCTTTTTTAGATATGGAAAAGCTTCGCGGATCAAACGGACATAGCTGAGCAGATGCAATTCAAATGATGAGATCCAGTCATCATCTGTCAGATCCAGCAGGCTGCCGCCCTTTGGTCCTCCGACATTGTTGACAAGCATATCGATCATTCCAAATGTGTCAGCGGTCTTTTGAACGAGCGCTTTGATCCCGTCGGCGTCTGCAAGATCGCATACTTGATAAGAGATGGATCCGCCGCCGAGTCCGCTCAGCTCTTCCGCTGCTTTTTTCAAGCCTGCTTCGTGTCTCCCGGACAGCATGACATTTGCCCCTTCTGTCGCAAGGGCTTTTGCGATTGCATTGCCGAGTCCTTTGCTGCTTGCTGCCACAAGCACCGTTTTGCCATTCATCTTTAAGTCCACAATCATCACTCCCTTCATACTTATAGTGTAACACGTATATTCTGAAAATTGGGATTGCGAGCGTTGAAAAAGTCCCTCTTTCAACAAGAGGGACTTCTTTATTACACGTTAAACTTATTGATTGCATTTAATAATTCTTGGTTGGCTTCGCTCAGCGCTTCAGCGGATTTTGCGATGCTTTCCAGCGCTGTCAGCTGCTCGTTCGTCGAAGCGCTGACCTCTTCCGCAGCCGCTGCTGACTGCTGAGAAATGGCTGAAATGCTCTGGATCGAATCGGTCATTTTTTGCTGCTCTCCGCTCATATCCGAGATTTCAGAGTAAATGTGGTCAATTGAGTTGACGAGCGCCTGCATTTCTGCAGTAATTTTGCTGAGCGCTTCTCCTGTCTCATGAATCATTCCATTTTGCTCTTCATTCATCTTGCTTGCTTCCGTCATCGCTGAAACGGCTTCTTTCGTTTCCAGCTGAATCTGCTTAACCGTTTCGCTAATATGCTGTGAAGAGACCGCCGATTGTTCGGCAAGCTTTCTCACCTCTTCTGCAACTACCGCAAAACCGCGTCCGCTTTCGCCGGCACGGGCTGCTTCAATGCTGGCGTTCAGAGCAAGCAGGTTTGTTTGATCAGAGATCGCCGAGATGGCTGTAACGACGTCTTCGATGTTTTTCGTTTTTTCTTCAAGCTGCAAAAGCATATGTTCCACTTTCTTCGTCTCCGAGTTGGCTTCATTTGATTTTGCAAGCAGCTGCCCGAGAGCATCGATTCCTGTATAGCTTGCATCTTCTGATGTTCTCGAAAGCTTCTTGATGCTGTCGGCATGATGTTCAATTTCTTTAATTTTGACAGACAGCCGTTCGGATTGTTCATTTACATTTTCGACTTCTGCCGCTTGTTCTGTCGCGCCTGTCGCCACCTCTTCGATTGCTTTGGCGATCTCATCGCTCGCAGAAACTGTTTCTTCTGAAACAGCGCTTAATTGATCGGTTGTATCCGATACTTTTCCAGACGATGATCTGACTTGCACAATCATTTCTTTCATGTGTTCGACCATCTTATTGAAGTCTTTTGTCAATATGCCGATTTCGTCTTTTGAGGCAGCAGCTGTCTGGACCGTCAAATCACCGCCCGCAACTGCTTTTGTTTTGGCAATTAGCTGCTTAATCGGGCCTGTGATCGTTTTGGCAAGGAAATAGCTTAAAATGATCGCCGCTGCCAAAGCAATGATTGAAACAATCATGACCATTTTGTTCATTTCCTGTGCGACCCACATCAGCTTCGCTGTGTCGAATTGCGTACCGACTTTCCAGCCCGTACCGCCGACGGTCTGATAAGCGATCACCGTATCTTTGCCTACTTTGATTCCGTCTTTGGATGACGGGATATCCCGATATGTTTTGTCTTTCGATATATCGTCACCTTGTTTTGACGGGTGGGCGAGCATTGTCCCGTTTTGGTCCATAATAAATGCGTAGCCGTCATATGGCATCTTTTGATTTTCGATGATTTTGTTTAATGAATTCAATGACAAGTCTATACTGACAACGCCTTCAACTTGATTATGGACGACGATGGCTTTTGCCGCAGTAACTGTCATATCTCCGGAAACCGCATCTTTGTAAGGTTCCGTCCAAACGACTTTGTCGGGTGTTTTTGCAGCTGACGTATACCATGGCCTTTCAGCCGGATTATAATCATCATCAAAGGTCTTTTTCGGAAATGTAAACATTTCCTTCTTCTTTGTGCCGATATAAGCTAAATTGACATACTCATTTTTTTCTTTTAATTGTTTTAATTCATCATTGACGATTTTTATAATTTTATTATCACCGTCTTTTAAGAATGAGTGAGCCAATTCTCCATCACTTATACGATTCAAAGAAATCTCGTAGTTTTCTAATTGAAGCTCAATATTTCTTTTAATTGAACCGAGGAGGCTGGACGTCGATTCTTTTGCTTCATCTTCAAGCATTGATTTCAACAAATATGTTGTGGAAAACTGTAGGACGATAACCGTCAAAATCAGCAGGATGGCAACAAATCCAGCAATTTTGACATGCAGTTTTTTAAACAAATGAAACCCTCCTTTACATGCACCTTCATATTCTTTTTATCGGCCAAAATTTCGCAAAATTAAGATAGCCTGCTAAAATAACGATATAATGAAGGAAATATCAAAAGGAGTGATGGGCGATCTATAAACAGTTTTACGTCGATAACGGCACTTCTTATCAGCAGGTGGACATCCGCAACTACAGCAAAAAAGATATTCCCGATTTGATTGCACTTCAAAGAGAATGCTTTCCGCCTCCGTTTCCGGAAGACCTTTTGTGGAATGAAAAGCAGCTCTATTCCCATATTGAACGATTTCCCGATGGTGCGCTTTGCGCGGTTTCCGAAGGCCGAATCATCGGTTCGATGACGACGCTTATGACTGATTTTGATCCGCATCATCCGCACCACAGGTGGGACGAAGTGACGGACAACGGGTATATCGGCACACATCAAAACGATGGAAACTCCCTTTATGTCGTCGATATTTCCGTATCCCCACACTATCGAAAACTCGGCATCGGAAAGCTGCTGATGCAATCCATGTATGAACTGACGGTCTTTAAAGGGCTCAATCGGCTCATTGGCGGCGGGCGGATTCCCCATTATCACAAGTCAGCTGAAGAAATGACGCCCGAACAGTATGTTCAAGCTGTCTTGGACGGGGAAAAGCGCGATCCCGTGCTCTCATTCCTGCTCCAGTGCGGACGATCACCGGTTTGCGTGATTCCCGGCTACATTGAAGATGAGGAATCGCTTGATTATGCGGTCTTAATGGAGTGGAAAAACCCTTTTCTAACATCTCAAAACAAAAAACAGAGCTTTTCCAATTAAAGCTCTGTTATGTGAAATATTCGATTTTTGCTTCGGGAAAATAGTTATCAATATACGTTTCAAGGGCGCTGCGAAGCTCTGCTTCTTCATCTTTCTGGTATATATATTTGCCAATCCCGTATCTGCCCCATTTGTAGCGCCGTTTTTCTTCATCCAGTTCGAGCTTTGTCTTTGGATAGTTTTTTTCAATGACTCTTTTTGCCGGCTTCGTGAATCTATGCTGGATCATTTCAAAGGTAATGTCGCGCCTCGCATGCTGCGGCAGCGCACGATCGAGCTTTTCGAGGAGCACTCTGTAGCCTTCCTGCCAGCCGTCATGAATATAAATCGGAGCGATGATAAAACCGAGCGGATAGCCCGCCTCCGCTACTTTCACGGCGGCTTCGATCCGTTTATCCAACGGGGATGTGCCGGGTTCAAAACTTTTGATAACATAATCGGCATTCACGCTGAAGCGAAAACGCGTTTTTCCATTGTGCTTGGCATCAAGCAAATGATCGACATGATGGAATTTTGTCACGAAACGCAGTTTACCGTGGTCGGATTGACCGAAATGCTCAATTGCACGTTTTAATGTGTGTGTCAAATGGTCAATCCCGACAATATCAGATGTGCAAGAAGCTTCAAACCGCGTATCCTCGGGCGCGCGTTCTTTCATATATTGATCCGCCTGATCAAGTATTTCCTCCACATTGACGTACGTTCTGATATACGGCTTGCTGCCCATTGTCGTCTGCAGGTAGCAGTAATGGCAGTGACCCATACACCCTGTTGCAAACGGAATCGCATATTCTGCGGACGGTTTTGACGAATCGAATTTCAATGTTTTTCTGACGCCGATAACCAAAGTGGATTTCGCATTTCTGTATTTTTGCAGGTGGCCTTCCCCCGGGATATTCCTTACCTGGTTGTGTGAAGTCGTTTCCCTGATCTCAAGCCCCATGTTTGAAAATTTATCTCTCAGCTCTTTCCCCAGCGGATATTCCAGCGCTTTCGGTTCAATATAGACGAGCTGGGGAACAAACGGTTTTACCATTGGAAACAGACACATCCTTTGCTTATTTACGTTACTTTTTGCATTTAGAGGATGCGATATACCGGTAATATCTTCATATCCCGTCAAATAATTCACGGTAAAGCCGTTCCGCCTCTTCATATGAAGAAAAAACGGCATCATCTTCGGCAAAGGCGTGATATGTATCATACATAAACAATGCCAGTTCACCTTCGTGAAGCGGGTGATCAACGACTTCAGCTTCCTTTATATGCGCGACATTGGCGGCATGCGGGTTCCGGTAAATGACATAGACCTCATCACCCGACTTGAATGGCTGCCTGGGCATATCAAAATCCCCCTTTCTAACAATTGGTCACATGTATTATTTCCGCCGCAGCCGAGATCATTCAGATCAACAAAAAAACCCGGACGGGCATTGGTTATGCCGGTCCGGATTTTCAATCGCTTATGCCATATTGAAGGTTTCTTTTACGAATTGTACAACCTCTTCTGTTGTGCTCATGGACAGAATTTGCTCTTTGAACGATTCCGCCTCTTTTTTAGAAAGCTTGCTGATTTGCGTTCTTGCCGGCAGGATTGACGTCGCGCTCATTGAGAACTCGTCCAGTCCAAGACCGAGCAGGATCGGGATCGCGATTTCATCTCCCGCCATTTCGCCGCACATGCCGACCCATTTTCCTTCTTTATGAGCCGCTTCAATGACAAGCGTGATCAGGCGGAGAATCGCAGGATTGTACGGCTGGTAAAGGTAAGATACCCGCTCATTCATCCGGTCAGCAGCCATCGTATATTGAATCAGGTCATTCGTTCCAATGCTGAAGAAATCGACTTCTTTAGCGAATTGATCAGCGATCACCGCTGTTGAAGGGATTTCAACCATCATACCGACTTCAATGTCGTCGGAAACTTGTTGACCTTCAGCTTTCAGCTTTTCTTTTTCTTCTAAAAGAATCGCTTTCGCTTCTTTAAATTCGTTTACAGTCGCGATCATAGGGAACATAATTTTTAAGTTTCCATATGTACTTGCCCGAAGCAGCGCACGAAGCTGCGTTCTGAAAATCTCTTGCTCATCAAGGCAAAGACGGATCGCTCTGTATCCCAAGAAAGGATTCATTTCTTTTGGCAGTTCTAAATATGGAAGCTCTTTGTCTCCGCCGATATCAAGAGTACGAACGACAACAGATTTGCCTTCCATACGCTCAAGAACGGTTTTATAGGCATCAAATTGCTCCTCTTCAGTCGGAAGCTGGTCTCTGCCCATGTAAAGGAATTCAGTCCGGTAAAGGCCGACTGCTTCTCCTCCATTTTCCAGAACGCCTTTTACATCATCAGGTGTACCGATATTAGCGGCAAGTTCCACATGATGGCCGTCATTCGTGACAGTCGGTTCATTGACGAGCTTCGCCCATTCGGCTTTTTGTGCCAGGAAGGCTTGATGCTTTTCTTCGTATTCGCTGATTGTTTCCTGGGAAGGATCAACGATGACATCGCCATTGATGCCGTCAACGATCACTGTTACGCCGTTTTGAATGCCTTTCGTTGCCGTTTTTGTGCCGACAACGGCCGGAATTTCAAGCGAGCGCGCCATGATGGCTGAGTGGGACGTCCGTCCGCCGATATCTGTTGTAAACCCTTTAACAAAGTTGCGGTTTAATTGCGCTGTATCAGACGGTGTCAAGTCTTCGGCCACGATGATGACCTCTTCGGAAATCAGGCTCGGGTTCGGAATTTCAACGCCGAGAAGATGCCCTGTGACACGCTTGGTGACATCGCGGATGTCAGCGGCGCGTTCTTTCATATATTCGTTATCCATCGACTCGAACATTGTGACGAACATGTCGGCCGTTTCTTTTAAAGCGAATTCCGCATTGACGGAGTCCGATTTGATTTTGTCTTTAATCGGGTTTAACAGTTCCGGATCGCTTAATACTAACAAATGTGCAGAAAAGATTTCCGCTTTATCTTCTCCAAGCTCTTTCAATGCATGGTTTTTAATGATTTCAAGCTCTTTTTTAGAACGCTCGATGGCGTCTTCAAAACGATTTACTTCCGCATCAGAATCAGAGATGTTTTTCTTTTCAACCGTTAGATCAGGCTCCTCAAGCCGATATGCTTTTGCGATCGCTATACCGGCGGAAGCGCCTATTCCTTTTAGTTCAAGCATTATTCGCCTAAACCTTCGCTTTTCATTGTTTCTTCAAGTGCGGAAAGAGCATCATTTTCATCAGCGCCGGAAGCAGAAATCGTAATTTCAGCACCTTTGGCAATACCTAGTGACATAACACCCATAATTGATTTAAGATTTACGGTTTTTCCGTTATATTCCAAATTGATATCTGCATCATATTTGCTTGCTGTTTGTACAAGAACAGTCGCTGGACGAGCGTGGATTCCAGAATCTGCAGTTACTTTAAACGTTTTTTGTGCCATTTTTTATCAATCTCCTTTTAATTTAAAGCTTTTAGTACATTCACAATATTATATCATACAGCCGTACATGTCATCTGACAAGTACGGCCATTTTGTGAATTTATTTTTCAACGCGGACGATGTCGTCCTGTGTCAGGCTGACATTGCCTTCTGCCTGTAGGCTCACGCTTTCTCCTTCTTGAAGGTTCGTGAACACGATCGGCGTCATCAGGGAAGGTACGCTGTCCTTCACTTTTTCAATGTCGACTTCAAGCAGTTTCTGGCCGGGCTCAACCCTGTCACCTTCAGAAACAAATGCAGTGAAGCCTTCGCCTTTCAGGCTGACCGTATCGATTCCAAAGTGGATCAGAATTTCTCTGCCGCCG
This sequence comes from Bacillus sp. B19-2, assembly GCF_022832475.1. Lineage (NCBI taxonomy): Bacteria > Bacillati > Bacillota > Bacilli > Caryophanales > Bacillaceae > Bacillus > Bacillus sp. B19-2. The sequence continues at coordinate 572,620 of NZ_JALHKQ010000001.1, read as the reverse complement.
TCAGACTGCAGACCGATCGCATGCTTTGTCGGGAACACGTTCAGCACTTTCCCTCTCACAGGTGATACAACTGTGCCTTCTGCAGGAAGAATCGCGAATCCGTCGCCCATCATTTTTCCGGAAAATACTTGATCCGGAACATCTGTAATCGGATGAAGCTCACCAGCAAGCGGTGAAACGAATACTTCTTCACCTGATTCGTTTTGAAGAGGCTCGACCATAGCTTCTTCGATTTGCTGCTCTACTTCCTCGGCAGCGTTTGGAGCTTTTTCAGGACGTGGCGTGCGGCCTGACATAATGTCTTGCATTTGCGATTTTAAATTGTCGGATCTTGGTCCGAAAATTGCTTGGATGTTATTGCCGACTTCCAGCACGCCGGATGCGCCGAGTTTTTTCAAGCGCTCTTTGTCAACTTTCTTCTGATCGTTGACTGTGACGCGAAGTCTTGTGATACAAGCGTCAAGGTGCTTGATGTTTTCTTGGTCACCCATCGCCTCAAGAATTTGATAAGGAAGATCTCCTGCTGCTTCTTTGCCTTCATCAGCGGATTCTGCGGCTGCATCTTCGCGTCCAGGCGTTTTCAAGTTGAACTTGCGGATGGCAAACCTGAATCCGAAGTAGTAGATGACAGCCAGGACTAAACCGACAGGAATGACAAGCCACCAAGCTGTACGGTTCGGCAGAATTCCGAACAGGAAGTAGTCGATCAAACCGCCGGAGAATGTCATCCCGATCTTAACATTTAAAATGTCCATCATCATGAATGACAGGCCGGCAAACACGCAGTGAATCGCAAACAGAATCGGAGCGACGAACAAGAATGAGAATTCGATCGGCTCAGTGATCCCTGTTAAGAATGCTGTCAATGCTGCTGAACCCATAATACCGGCAACAAGCTTTTTGTTCTGCGGTTTTGCTTCATGATAAATAGCAAGCGCTGCCGCAGGAAGACCGAACATCATGAACGGATACTTACCGGTCATAAATGTACCCGCTGTCAATTCGACGCCGTCTTTGATTTGCGCCATGAAAATTCTTTGGTCACCGCGGACAATTTCTCCCGCCTGGTTTGTATAGCTGAAGAACTCATACCAGAACGGCGAGTAGAAAATATGGTGCAGACCGAACGGAATCAGAGCCCGCTCAATCATTCCGAAGATGAGAGCTGCGACCGCTTCATTGGCTGCAAGCAAGTTTGTCGAAAAGCTGTTCAGCGCGCCTTGGATCGGCGGCCAGATAAACAGCATGACAAGTCCCAGCAGCAATGCACAAATCGATGTAATGATCGGAACAAAGCGCTTTCCGGCAAAGAATCCTAAATACTGCGGAAGCTCGATTGTGTAGAATCGGTTGTACATGGCAGCGGCCAGGACACCGACAATAATACCCCCGAATACCCCCGTTGCCAATGTCGGTATGCCGAGCATTGTCGTGTATTCCGGATGGTTTTGAGTAAAGAACTGTGCTCTTTCAACTGCGTCGCTTGGAATCGAACCGTTTTGAAGAAGCACTGCACTCATCGTGACATTCATAACAAGATATCCGATAATAGCGGCGATTCCGGCAACACCGTCGCCGTTAGCCAAACCGATGGCAACTCCGACTGCAAAAAGGAGCGCCAAGTTGGTGAACACGACGTCACCTGAACTTTCCATCACTTTCGCAACAAGCTGAACGGTGCTGTTCGTTAAGAATGGTGCGACTTTTGTCATCTGCGGATTTTGCATGGCATTACCAAGCGCGAGCAGTATCCCTGCAGCCGGCAGGATGGCAACAGGAAGCATCAGCGCCCGTCCAATTTTTTGCAGAACGCCAAATAGCGATTTAAACATGTTTTAACCCCCTCTAAGGATAGTTTGACCTTACAGCAAAAATTCATGACAACTTCGTTCAAAAGACTGCTTTTTCATCCAAATAAACCGTTTACATTTCGCGTTTAGAACGACAAAAAAGGCATGGTGAAAGCGGGTACACTAAGAAACAAAAGACAGCGTCTTCATTTCTTCCCTTTTTTCACTCATGCCTGATCGAATCAGTAACACGTTATAAAGGCGTTATGAAATTTTATTAGTTAAACGGTACAAATGCAATGTCAAATAAACGGCTTCTGCCTCATGAACAGGTTTCTTGAGCGCTTGCTGCAAGATCTTGATCATCTTCCAAGCAGTATTGTAACACAGCGGATATTCTGTTTTCAACAACAACATTAATTTTTCCGGTTCCTGAATCGGCTCGTCCCGTTTAATCCTGTCAATCGTAAAGCGCAAGTGCCTGATCAGCCGCAAATAGTTCACGCTTTCCCTGTTGACCTGCATCTGGAATGAATCCTCGATGACCTGGACAAGCCTGGAGATCAGTTGTGAATGCTGATTGACTTCAGAAAGCGGGCGGTTCGTCATCGCGCTGTGGATATGAAGTGCGATAAACCCGATTTCGCCTTCAGGCAGCTGAATGTCTGATTTTTCATTTATCATATCGACGGCTTCTTTGGCGACTTCGTATTCCTTCGGATAAAGCGATTCCGTCTCAAGCAAAAACGGATTCTTCATATCAAATCCCTTTTCTAAGCGCTTAACCGCAAATGCGATATGGTCCGTCAACGCGACATGAATGTGTTCGTTCAGCGGCTGGCCGATTTTTTGCGCGATATGGTAGATAACATCATTGGCGATATCAACCATTTTTTCATCGACATAAGTGAGGAGCTTCTTATACTGCGATTGTTCCTTATCATTTTCCAGGATAAACATTTTTTCATAGTTCTCATGTTCGATAAGATCTCCGCGCTTTTTGCCAAAACCGATTCCTTTGCCAATCAAGACAACTTCTCTGTAATCATCATGGAGAGCGATTAAAACGTTGTTGTTGAGTACCTTTTCAACGGTAAAGGATCTGTTCACGATCCTCAGCTCCTTTTTGTCATCAATCTCTCATATCGTACAAAACTCATGAAAGCGCGTCAATTTATTTTGACCTTTTTGATGAAAAATGTCGAATTTTGATCACTGTCTGGAAAATGATTGATGTTTTGATTACACAGTCGCCCTTTTGATCAGCTTGTAAGGAACGGTCTGTTTTTCCGGTCCGGCACCGCCGATTCTTTTTCGCAAAAGGCGAAACGCATGCTTCCCCATTTCCTTTATATTCATTTTGATCGTTGAAATGCCCAGCACTTCACTGATTGGCTGGTTGTCACAGCTTAAAATGGCGAGGCTTCCGGGAATATCCACCTGATGACGCCGCGCTTCAAGAAACATACCGGCTGAAACTTGGTCGTTGGCGATAAATACAGCTGTCGGCTTCTCCTTCATCTCTCGCCATTCAGAGAACAGCTTTTGCCCGTCGGTAATCGTCAGCGACCGCTCGAATACCCATTCTTCCCGGTAAGGCTCCCCGATCGCGGCCAAAGCTTCCTTGTATGCCTCGAGGCGAAAGTGGCTGTTCATGCCATTTTTCCTTGCCAAACCAATGGCGATTTTTGTGTGCCCCTTTTCAATCAAAAAATCCAGTCCTAATCGGAAAGCATCTTTATGCGGAATGCTGACCGTTGAAAAATGCTGTTCGCTTGAGCCCTGGCACAGGATGAACGGACCGGTCTCATGCCAGTCCAACAGCGCTTCATCAGACATCGCTTTTGAACAGAAAATCAGGCCGTCCACCTGTCTTTGTTTCAGCTGCTCCAATGCAAAAACTTCTTTTTCCAATTGATAATTTGTTTGATAAAGCGAAAAGTGAACGCCTTCCTTCGCGGCTTCTTCAGCGATTCCTTCCAGCAGCTCGCCGAAATAAGGGAGGCCAATGGTCGGCAGCACAACACCTATCATATTGGAAAAGCCTTTGGATAAATGAACGGCATGCATATTCCTTGCGTATTCGAGCCGTTCAATCGTCTCAAGAACTTTTTGGCGTTTTTCTTCTTTGACATACGGGTGGCCGTTGAGAACCCTTGAAACAGTCGTGATGGAAACCCCTGCGGCTTCAGCTATTTCCCTGATATTCGCCATTCGTTTCCCTTCTTTCTTTCAAATCTTTTCATACATGCCGGATCATTTCGCGTCATAAAGAAATTATATCGCTTGGAGCGTGGATTTTGATCCTTTTCGGGAATTTTTTCGAGGTTCTATAAATATGAAGAAAACAGCAAAGAAGATGTACGGAGAAAAATCGGCTGATATGAAAATATTTCACAATCAGCCGATACACGAAATATTTTTATCTAAACCATGCTTTTCCAAGGTTATTCGTGAAATTGTGATCATTGAAAGGAACGTTTGCGCTTCCGAAATCCGTAGTGTTCAATGCGTTTCTTGCGGCAGGCGTCAAATCTTCCCATCCGATGAGAGGCTGGGTTCCGCCCTTTGCGCTGTCCACATATAAGCTGTGGTTAATCGGTGGTTGCGGAGCATCATAGCGGATTTTCGGATGATCACCTTCCATAATCTTGTTGTTTGGAGCTGTTTTTTGAAATTTACCGTGCTGAGAATAAGCGATGGAAAACACTTTTGGATTTTGATTTGCCGGGTTATCGATCCATACGACGATTCCTTCCCAATCATGTCGATGGCCGAATGCTTTAAAAGGCAGAGGTGAATCTTTAGGAAAATACCATGCGTACATAATCGCCCATACTCCATTGTACCATGCAGAGCGGGAGTACACTTGCCCCACGCTTTTGCTACAGTGGCCTTCGGGCGCTCCGGTAGGCTCCAGGCCTCCGCTTGTATTGCCTTGTGCGTCAACTGCGGGAAAAGGGACGCAGCCGCTTGCGACCTTTAAATAAGGCTGAAAACGTTTGGCCGCTTTTTGAGAAATCGTCACAGGGGTTACTTCACTGAAGCCTTGCACTTTGTCATGATCAATCACTTTCGCGTCAGCTGCCGGTACGATACTGACAAAAGCAAATATCGACAAAAACAGTACATATCCTAATGTTTTCACTCTTTGCTAGCTTCCTTTCATAAGTAATGGACGTCAAATCATTAGAAAAGTGCTTCATGCTTATTTGTGTGGGGGGTGAATCCGCAATCGTTGCGGGGACTGAAATATCTCGATGAGAGATGAAAAGATATTGTCTGCGGCAGATTTAATTCATCAGCGTTTTTCCCATTGAATCCCCCCCTTCTTCTGAGCTTAGTATACAAATTTTTCACATGAGAATAATGATGCAATCCGATTATCTTTTGATCAATCTAAATCACCATAATAAAAACAAAAAGACGCAGTAGATTCATTCATCAAAGATCATCACAGGACTTTTTCAGCGTCAATCATATGAAGCGGCCCGGCAAAATTCCCGAAATTCCTGTCATCAGGGTTTTCTTTATTGATTTAGGGCTTGCTATGGAAAGCGTTTCATAATTTAGAATGAAGGCAGCACCGGTGCTGAACACGTTTTCATTCCAGAAAGGGGAAGAAAAATGGGTATCTTCATTCTGATTCTATTATGTATCGTTATCGTACTGTCTTCAAAAGCAGCGATGAAACCGCTTAAAGAAAAACACGAGATCAAACCATTCCGTTCCTTTGACGATTTTTTCATTTCAAAGGATTGACACGGGTAATAAGACAAACGATTCACGTCAGCATAAAAAAGAACCCGCGCGCGGGCGCGGGTTCCGTTTTTTATGAAATGACAGTCAGCTCTTTTGGATACTTTGTCAGCGCTTCTGCTCCATCGGCAGTGACAAGTACATCATCCTCGATGCGCACCCCTCCGATTTCCGGCACATAGATGCCGGGTTCAATCGTGTATACCATACCTTGTTTTAAAAGCTCGTCATTGTTATGGCTCATCGACGGGTATTCATGAGGCGAAATCCCGAGCCCGTGCCCGAGACGGTGAGGAAAGTAATCGCCATAGCCCGCTTTTTCGATGATACCGCGCGCTTTTAAATCAAGGTCGCCGATTCTGACACCGGGTTTGCTCATCTTAAGCGCCTCCGTTTCGGCCTGAAGCACCGTATCATATATTTCTTTTTGTTTTTCACTCACATTTTGATACACGAGCGTTCTTGTAATATCAGAGCAGTATCCGTCAATGATTACGCCTAAATCAAAGAGGACGAAATCGCCCGGCTTAAGCGTGCGGCTGCCCGGGTTTCCGTGCGGCTGTCCTGACTTTTCTCCGAAAAGGACCATTGTGGAAAATGACATCCCCTGGACTCCTTTTTTCTTCAGCTCATACTCGATTTTAGCGACGACATCGATTTCCGCTATCCCTTCTTTTAATGCGGCGGCTCCTGCTTCGACCCCGTAATCGGCAAGCTTGGCCGCTTCACGGAGGATGCTGATTTCTTTTTCGTCTTTGATGACGCGGATTTGGTTCAGCCTTTCTTCTGCAGAGACAAGCTCTGCACCGTTTGTAACCGCCTGCAGCATTTCGGCGCGCGACAGAGCAAGCGTTTCTTTTTCAACCGCCACTTTTGAACATTGGCCGTTTCGCTTTTGAAGCGCTGAGGATATGAGTTCCCAAGGGTTTTGATGATCCCCGTATCCGATGATCTCATACGCCCAGCCGGCTGCTCTCGCCTGACCGGCCTCCATTTGCGGACAAACAAAAAACGGCTCTTCATCTTGAAAAATAAAAACGCCCATCAGCCGTTCGTGCGGTTCTGTATAAAAGCCTGTAAGATAAAACACGTTTTCTTTTGAATGAATAAAAGCCGAAGATATGTTTTTTTCTTTCAGCCAGGAAGAGATTTGTTCAATTCTTTCCATGCTCTTTTCACTCCTTGAGACAGTTTCCGTACCATACATTTAACATGTAAAAGCATCACATCCATTGTATCAGTTTTTCCCGTCTCTTGCTCACCGCTTATGTATGCGTTGCCTCTTTCTCAAAAAGCGTTCTGATGTGAACAACGGCTGCCGTTAATGTGCAGCCGTTGTTTGTTTAGGATTTCAGCAGCCTGAGGCCGTTTAAAATAACAAGCAGCGTGCTGCCTTCATGCCCGATGACACCGAGCGGCAGATCAAGAATTTGAAGAAAGTTGCTGCAGATTAAAAGACAGATCACACCAAGAGAGAACATCACGTTTTGTTTAATGATCGTATTCATTTTCCGGGAGAGCCGGATCATTTTGGTCAGTCCTGTCAATTCGTTTTTCATTAAAACGACATCAGCTGTTTCCAATGCGACATCTGTGCCTCCCCCCATTGCGATCCCCACATCAGCTGCGGCAAGGGCCGGTGCATCATTGATTCCGTCTCCCACCATCACGATTGTTCCGTATGTTTTTTTCAGCTTTTGCGCTTCCTCTACTTTTCTGTCAGGAAGGCATTCTGAAACGACGGTTTTCAAGCCCGCTTCTCGTGCGATGGCCGCTGCGGTTTCAGGCTGGTCCCCGGTCAGCATCGCCGTCTGAACACCAAGCGCATTCAGCTCTTCGATCACCGCTTTAGCTTCCGGTCTGATTTGGTCTTTTAATGCAAAACACCCCGCGATTTTTTCGCCTTTTTTCACAAACACAATTGTTTTCCCCTGCTTGGCAAGCTCCTGAACAGCTGCCGTGAGAAATTGCCCGGCTGCCTCTTCCCCGACAAATCCGGCTTTACCGATCAGCCATGTCTCTCCATTGTATTGAGCCTGAACGCCAAACCCTGACGTCTCCTCGATCGACACATTCGCGGCAGGTTTGATGCCTTTTGCTTCTGCATACTGGACAATCGCTTTGGCAAGCGGATGGCCTGACTGCTTCTCAATCGCAGCTGCAGCCTCCAAGCATTCGCGCTCCTCGATATCAGCAGCTAAAAGCATATCCTCCACGCCGGGCTTTCCGTTCGTAATCGTTCCCGTTTTATCCAATGCAACAATTTTGCTGTTTCCGAGCTTTTCAAGGAAGACGCTGCCTTTGACAAGCAGGCCGTTTCTTGCGCCATTAGAGATCAAGGACAGCGCGGCAGGCATGATCGAAGCGACAAGGGCACACGGCGAAGCGACGACCATGAACACCATCGCTCTGTAAAATGTCTCGCTCCAGCTCCAGCCAAGCAGAAAATGCGGCAGAAAGAGCAGCAGTCCGACAGCAAGCAAAACCCCTTTAACGTAAATATTTTCAAATCGCTCAATGAACGCCTGTGACGGCGAAACGCTGTTTTGCGCAGACTCAACGAGCCGAATGATCTTTTTGAACAACGAATCTTCATTTGTCTTTGTGACACGGACCGTGAGCGATCCGCTCAAATTGACTGTCCCCGCAAAAACCGCGTCTCCGAGGTTTTTTTCCGCGGGGATTGATTCGCCCGTTAGTGCCGATTCGTCGATACTCGTTTTTCCCGATTCGATCTCCCCGTCTGCCGCAATGCGTTCCCCGGGTTTAACAAGAATGAGGTCGCCCGCTTGAAGATCGGCTGCCGCCACGGTTCTTGTTCCTTCTTCTTCAAGTAAAACGGCTTCCTCCGGCTCCAATTTCATCAGCGATGTCAAATCGCGTTTGCTTTTATTTAATGTATACGTCTCAAGCGCTCCGCTGAGAGAAAAGATAAAAATCAACACGGCCCCTTCAGCCCAGTAGCCGATCAGCGCAGACCCGACCGCCGCAAAAATCATCAGGAGTTCAACATTCAGCGTTTTTTCCGCCAGCGTTTCTTGTATACCTTCTTTCGCTTTGGCAAAGCCGCCGATACAAAAAGCTAAAATAAACAGAACAACGGACAATGTGTCATTGTCGGACAACAGCCAGCCTAAAAGAATCAACAAACCCGACAAAAGCGCAGCAATCAATTCCCCGTGCTGCCTCCAATTTTCAAAGTGAAACGTGTGACGGTTCTGCTGCGATTGTTTCCCGATCTCTAATTGCATCTCCAATATCCTCCCTAATTGAGAATGTAATTCATCGTCAATTTCCTTATTAAAAAACAAATTGCCGCCTCATCGGCAGCATAAACATGAAGTATTTTATTTATATAAAGGGTATGACTGCTTCTTGTCCATTGAACACACCCTTTTCTATTTCTCATTATAGCACGGCTTTCTACGTTTTCAAATAATAATTATTATAATTTCTTCATGATATTAATTATCATTTACATTCCAAAAAAAAAAGCTGAACTCCCGGCTCAGCTTTTCCCTGCCCATTCTTTCATTTGTTCCACAGTAATGGGTCCGACAACCGATTTCTCCAGCTCTCCTTTTTCGTTAAAGAAAAATGTCGTTGGAATCGTCATGACATTGTAGGCTTCCATCATTTCACCCTTTTTGTCAAAAACGATCGGAAATGTCAGCTTGTTTGCTTTAATAAACTGTTTCACCTTCTGTTCGTTTTTTTCGGCATTCAGCAAATTCACGGTCACGAGCTTTACGCCGGATTGCTTGCTTTCATAGTAGGATTGGAATCGCGGAAGCTCTTCACGGCACGGCGGACACCAGGTCGTCCAAAAATGAACGATCGTCTTTTGGCCTTCGGCGGGAATGACGACGCGCTGCCCCTCCACCGTGTTCATCTGCATGACTGCCGGAGAAGCATGTTTTGCAGAGGCCTGCGGCTGAAATAAGAAGGCTCCGAAAAAAAGCACCAGGATGAGCGGGTAAATAAGACTGATTCTTCGCATATGAACTCCCCTTCTTTTTAGTATTAGCTTCCCCGCAAAAACCAAAACTATGAAGAGGGTCAATCAGCGGCTTTCGATTCTCGGAGATCGGGATTTGTTTGTCAACAAAAGCGTGACGCCCAGCTCTTTGCAAATCGTCACATAATGCAGCGCCGTCAGCAAAATCATCCCGGTATTCATCGCAAGGATGATCCCCGTCATCTGCAATGTCTGCATAGATCCGAGAACATACATCATCAAAAACGACAAGACACTGGCCCATACGTTATGATAAAAGGCATCTTTGGCCAACCCCATTCCGATTAAACAGGCCTGAAACGGCATGGCGAAAAAGTGAAATAAAAAGTACGGCCACAGCATTTTTAGGTAAAACGACGCCTTGACCGAATCGAAAAATAAGTGGGTCAGCGGCTCTGCAAAGTGATACATCACCATAACGGACGGTATTCCGTAAAACAGCGTGATGAAGATCGCCTGTTTAATCCGTTTGATCACTCTTTCGTATTGTCCGTAAGCGTAGCTTTCGGAAATGCTCGGGATCATGACGACCATCAGTGAATGGGCGATAAAAGCCGGAAAAAAGCCGATTGTCATCGCCACCCCCGAAAGCATGCCGAACTGGTCGATGGCCGATGTTCTTGATACGCCAGCGGCAAGCAGCGTCCCCTTCACCAAAAAAGGTTCAACGGCGTTTGTCACAGCGTGAAAAACGCGCAGCCCCGTCGTCGGGATCGAAACAGTGAGCAGGCGTTTTAAAACATCGTTTCTCCGCAAGTGGATCTGCTGCCCTTTTTGAGCGGCGCGCCTGACCAAAACAAACTGCGAAAACAAATAAACAAACACGACCACTTCACTTGCAACGAGGACAAACAACGAGATCAGAAGAGAAGTATCCAATTCAAAGGAATACCATTGAAAAAATAAAAACAAGCCGATGAGCTGAAAGATTTTTTTCAGGGCATTCGCCGTTGCGATTTTACCCATTTGCTGAACGCCCATGAAGTAGCCTCTCGCGATCGACGTAAATGCAACCGTAGGGATCATCCCGATCACAAGTCCTCTGATCAGAGGGTGGTAAGAATCAAAAACCGGAATAAATGGAAGAATGATCACTGCAGCTGCCGTGGAGAAAACCGTGCAGACCGCAGTCATCCGCAAAGCATGTTTCAGCATGCTTTCGTGCAGCTTCGGGCTGGACTCGGCGATAAACTTCGATATCGATACAGGCAGCTCAAGGCTCGCAATCACCACAACTAAAAAAATGGAAGGCAAAACACTCATGTAGAGCCCCATGCCATGCTCGCCAAGCTCCCGTGCAAGAATCATGTTGATGACGAATTCAAGACATTCTGCAAAAAAAGCAGCTAGCGAAAGAAGAACGATTCCTTTTACAAAACGGTTCATGAGGTCTCTCCTTGTCTCACGGGTTTATCCCATCATATGAGACAAGTCTAAAAATTATTTTCTTTTTCATTGAAAATTGATTTTCATAAAGGATCAAAAACAATTTTTTCTTAGGCTGTGAAAAGTGAGAAAGAATCGCATATAAAAAGCAGTCAAGGCGGATGGCCCTGACTGCTTTTTTAGATCGCGAAGACATGATTGCCGATGCGTTTCACGACTTTTCTCGTTTTAATCCAGTCATCAGAAGCGATGTCGGGATTATAGAAAAATAAAGCGTCTGTTTCTTTTTTATTTTGATCTACCGCTTCTTCCACAGCTTCAACTGATTCGCGGTCTGCTTTTTTCTCGATGCTGCCGTTTAGAACGGGCTCAAAAGCGTTTCTTTGATAGATCACGCTTTTTACGCTGTCAGGAAATCGGCCGTCTTCCACCCGATTCAGGACGACATTGGCGACAGCCACTTTTCCTTCAAATGACTCGCCTTTCGCTTCGGCATGTACAAGCCTTGATAAAAGATCTTTTTCTTTATGTGTAAGATCAGTCGTCTCTTCTTCAAGCTCTTCTTTTTCCTGCTCCTCTTCAACTGGCAGATGCGCGGCTTCAACGAAGCTTTTTTCATCTGTCAATTGAAAAGCAGGATTTTCATCTTGTTTAAGGCTTTCCATCAGCCGTTCCATTTCCTGTTTATCTTTTTTCGAGAACAACATGACAGCTTGAGCATGCTCGATTCTTGCTGCCGGCAGCATGCAGATTAAAAACGCAGCTAGCGCAGCAAATTTCGATTTCATTTCCTTCCTCCTTGTCAAATCTTCATCGAAAAAAACATATGTTTTACACTAACAAGACGAATCGCTGATTTCATTGCCAAAATGTTGGCATGTCTTCCATCAAACCGCCCGGTTGTCACATTATTGCAGACAGCCGGACGATTTCATGCAGAATACACCAAAATCTCCAGAAACATATGGCTTCACGCAAATAAAAAAAGCTTTCTCAGCCGGTCTGAGAAAGCTTTTTTCAGCTTCTTGCCTCTTTCATATATTGAAATATAATATTTCCGCCATGCTGGGCAATGCCGCGAAAACGCTTAAAATCTTCCTGTTTTGTTAAGATGGCTCTGAAAGAAAGAAAATCTTCTTTTTTCACATGGAGTTCATGAATGCTCCCTGACCTTAATTGCTCGATCTGATCGATGGCATTTTGCTCTGTCACCTGTTCTCTCCCCTTTTCTCTCATCATCTTTAACTAATTAACTATAACATTAAGTCACACCAGGTACAACAATAGTGATGCCGCTTCCCAAATCGCTTTACTTCTCCAAGAAAATATTGCAAAATACTTTCAATAGGTTAATTTACTTTAAAGGAGAGGAAGTCACTTGAAAATTGCAAAAGTCGGGAACGTCATCGAATTTAAAAACGGACTCACCGGAATCGTAGAGAAAGTAAACGAAAACTCTGTGATCGTCGATGTCACGATTATGGAAAACTACAGAGACTTGGAATTGGACTCCTTAACCGTCGTCAACCATAAAAACTATAAAATTATTAAAGATTCCCTGCATTAATCAGCCGCCCTTTACAGCAAATATTCACGATTTCCACGCAGCTTTATTTCCACAAGTTTTTCTACAAAAGGAAAAACCGCCTGCCACCCGGCTTCGGCGGTTTTTTTCCACTTTTCCCTACACGTCCCGAAAAAATTTGCGCAAATCGCCGTAATCGACTTTACTTTTAACTAGACAGCTGAAAAACCCGGCGACCGCGCGGAATGAAATGCTGACCGCTTTCCGGCTCATATCAATACGTAATCAGCTTAGGAAGACATTATCGTCCAAGCGTGCTTTTTCTTCGATTATATCCGAAGTTTTTATCGATTCTATTGTCATTCAAGTAAATGCTGTATGTCCCTGGAGCCAGATCTTCCATGTCTTCGATATCCTGCACCACTTGATTATAAATACGTTCGCTTGGCCTTGTATGTGCTTTTTTCATATATAACTGTATATTGACATCACATGATTTTGGGGTGATTTCTTCATCTTCTAATTTTTCCTGCCAGTCTTGTTTGCTTCTTTTCGGGTTTTCTAAATATGCTGAATAAAGGTCATCCTTCCAATCAGCAGTTAAAGAAACAGCATAATAAGGCGTCTGATATCCCTTACCGCTTGTGTTATCAACGGCTGCCTGCGTTTTGCCAACAATCGGCTCTTCTTCTGTCAGCTTCTCTAAATAGTAATCTAGCGCGGCAAATTCGTCTTCAAAAGCCAATGCGTATATTGCGCTCGTAATCGAGTCTTTCACATCGAACTCCGATGAGCTGATCGCGTCAGTCTGCACCTCTTTCTTGTCCAAATCAATTTTAATTTTTGCGCTTGTGTAGAAATGCAATTCTCCGACCGATTCAGCATACACCGTAACAAATCCATGCCCTCCGACAATGTTATGGACTTTTACCTTCGTCCTATATTGATCCAAGAAATAGTCTTTTACAGTTTTTTCAACCTCATCTCGATGCGCTTCCGCGATCTCAGCGGTTTCTTTCTGATAACCCCTGCTCTGAATATGAAAGTCTTGTCCTGTGTAATCTTGGACGCTAATTTCAGAATCCTCTCTGTTTTGACATCCGCCTATAAATAAAAGTAAAACCATTCCAAATGCTGCTGCTTTTTTATATTTCAAAACTGTATCCTCCAGTTCATACTGCAATGACCTAATACGTTTTTATTGAATCCGTTCCATGTTTGCTAATTCTTAAGGCTTCAGCTGCCGTTCACAGAAAAATTCACGATTTCCACACATTTTTCTACAAAAGGAAAAACCGCCTGACACCAGGGCGCCGCGTTCTTTTCTCTGCCCTACATCGTCCCGCGTTTTACATCAGCACGAAGAAGTTTAATATTGTTTAAGATGTCTTTTGAAGCATCGCACAGTGCGGTAATCGATTTCGCTTTTTGATTGGACAGCTGGAAAACAATGTCCTGAAAAAGCAATTCCGTTTCTTCAAGGATAGAGTCAGCAGCCGTATTGTAAATGTTAATGTAGTTGAAATGAACCTGTTCAAAAATAGCATTGTCGATATACGGTTTGAATTTATGAATAAAAATAGGAAGAAATGCCATTAAATTACCTACCGCTTTACGTACGCCTTCCACCGTTGCCGCGATTTCATCCAGCGGCTTCACCGCATGGTCTATCGCACTTTTTATTCTCTCATCCCAATCAGAGAACATCCCGAATAGTTTCCCGGGGAGGGCTAAACACAGCAAGAGATTCGCCGACCCTTTTATGGAAGCAGACGCAGCTTCCAAGCTCAATTCTAACGCCAGCAATGTATCAAATAGGATGTTCGCGACAGGAACGAGGCTTGCGTTCAGAGAACCCGCCATCGTCGCCACTGAACTATTTACATGACGGTCTTTTAATTTCAAACGATCTTTTAAATAGTCAGATTCCTCAAATTGAGATTGAACAGATACCGGAACCGTTGTCTTTTGCTGTGCAGGTGCTTTGCGGCTTTTGATGTCTTGGGCAGCGCTGCGGTCGCTCGTTTGAAAGCCTTCTCCCGCCGCCTGAACTTGACGGATAAATGTCTTAACCTTTTTTTTCAAACTGTTTTCATTCTTTCCGACGATGACAAAATGGCTGTAGATTTCATCGGCAACAGCGTCAGCGAATCCCATGGCAGGATTGACGAATACCTCAGATATCTCCTGTCGAACCATGTTTGTCAGCGCATGAGTCAGACTGTCAATATCATGTTTCAGTCCGTTCAAATAACCCCTTATCTCACCTGTAATGCTTTCCACACTAATATCCGTTTGAAAAACATATTCAATCAGTTCAGAAGGAGGCGAATTCAATACCACATTTAAAGAGCGACACTTTTCTTCAGCCGTATCCAGCAATGCAATTAAGCTGTCGATCAAGTATTTTAAAAGATTGCCTGCTTGTGATATTCCGATGAACAATGGATCGCCGAATGCTCTTTCGAACATGTCGGTAAATGTCTCACGAAGATCCGCTAGACGTTTTGGTTTCAGATCTTTTTCATGTTCAACGATATCATTGGAATGATGAAGATACTCTGAAACATATCCCAACCGTCTCAGCACATCGCTTTCCAACGCAGCTGCAAGCAGGTCAAGGTTTTCTTTATTAATCTCAATCTTGTTGGAACCGATATTTCCGTATAACGGCTCCCCCGTCCAAATGCTCGTCACGATATGATCGCTGGCAGAAACATAAATTCGGCCGTGGCCCGGTTTTCCTTTTTCGCCGATTTCGACCGATTGGCCTTCCTCTGTATTTTCCCCCATTCTATAGCCCATGTGGTTGGACATAAAGGCGGAAACAAGCGGAACACCATTATCAATTTCAATCACTTTTCCCGGAATCCTGTCCCCGAGCAGCACGCCTTCCTCCGCCAATGTCAGCGGATCATACTTACTGAAATAGTTTGTGATATTGGGATAGTCTTGATCCCGGTCCACTTCGCCTTCCGGAAGAATCGAAGGATTAATCGTCACGGCCTTCACATCGGGATGCTCCACGGCCACTGCATTTGCCAATCCCCCGCCAAGCGAGTTACCGCAGACTGCGTTTAGTTTATCGCCGTATTTGGCTTTCATCTGGTCGTAGTAGTCGCGGGCAGCTTCTACTTGTTTCGGCGTTATACTGCCGGCCATCTGTGCGTCGGTGAGAATGTCTTGCATGCCGTTTTTTTTACCTGCGTCTGTTCCTTGGTAGACGATTGTGTATTTTCCTGTTTCCAGGTTTTTCAATGTAATGACATCTAGTCCGGTTGGGTCGTTGTATTTGACATCCTTAACCTTATAAACTACTTTATTTATGTAAATTTTCCTTCCAATATCTTGGTGTTTATAAGCATGGTATCCTGCTAATTCAACTAAATCTTTATCATTTATATTATTGCTTTTTCTATCCGACGATGAAGCCATCTTGAATCTCCTTATTTTTCTTTGATAATCTCTTCAGAATCAAGACTATTATCTTTTGATCCCGTCGCAGTCCGTTTACCAATCATATTGTCATGTAAAAGCACACTATAAATTCCTAGCGGCAAACCGTTCATTTTTTTAATATCTTTTGATATTTGTTCAATAATTGACGGATCTGGTTTTACATTTTTGTTTTTCATGAATAATTGAATTGTAATATCTATACTCTTTTCATTCATTTTTTGATTCATTAAAACTTTTTCCCATTCTATTTTACTTCGATCAGGATTTTCTAAATACATTTTGCTAAGATTGATACCAAAAGCATCCGGGGATATCGATATATAGTAGTATGGTGTACTATATCCGTTTCCACCTACATTTTCCACAGCTTCTTTAGTTAATCCAATCAGGTTATGTTTTGTAGTAAACTCTTTCAAATACTGATCTAGATTCTTGAACTCCTCGCTATATACCATCGCATAAATTCCTGTTCTAATGGCATCTTCCACTTGACCTTCTTCAGACCATACTTTATCAGCCATTACTTGTTTGTTCTTCACATCAATCGGAACAACCGCATATGTATAAAAATGCGGCTCGCCTTCAGATTCTACAAAAACAGAAGCAGCATTAAGCGCTCCAACAATATTATGCACTTTCACTTTCGTCTTATATTTATCCAGAAAAAATGCTTTGACGGCTTTTTCGATCTCTTCATGGTGGGCTTCAGCGATTTTAGTTGTCGCTTGTCCGCCATCAAGTGCATAGCCTTGCCCTGTATAATCTTGTACACTGATTAAATTTTGATCATGCTCTGCTTGGCTATTAGTTTCTGTTTTTTCACTGTTTTTGTCATGATTTCCTAGATCCAAGTTCATGCATCCTCCCAGAAGTATTGGGATACCAATACTGAGCGTTATAATTTTTTTGTATTTCATTATTCATCCTCCTCTGATGAGGTTTGTTTTTCTCAAAATGACCTTATACGTCCTTAGAAACCTCAATACCGAGGGCCGGACGCTTCTCCATCCGGACCGAAGAAAATTTTCCCATTGATCAGGAATCGCTTTATTATAAATCAAGAAACATCCCATTTGAATCATTTGATGCGTATTTTAAGGTAGGGATAAAGCAAATGAGACATTAGAACTAACAGAACACCTCTTGATCGAAATAATCGAAGACTTCAGAATTAGGTATATGTATTCATTTTTTATTAAGCACCCGTACATTTAGATCATTGAATGTGGTTAGGATTTTCTTTAAAGAAGTTTAAATGACATGGATAAAGATGAGGAATTAAAGAATAAGAACATCCCGATTCGAATAATTGGGATGTTCTTATGTTTTTCCGCCTTGTCAAACTTTCTATGGTTGTTCAGGCGATAACCTTTATCAGGTCGGTATCTCAGGAGGTGCCTTGCAGTAAGACCATAGACCCGATCAGTCTGAGCGGGCGATGTTTCCCTTTTTTAAATTACCAGTCCGGCTCCTCATGTTCAAAGCCATAAAATCCTTTGAGGATCACGTCCCCGCACCCGGACACTTTAGTGATCTCTAAATAATGATTTCGAAACGGTGTTCCCGCTACTTTGTCCGCAGCACTTAAGTTGAGATGATTTCCAGTGAATTCTTTCTCGCTTAACGTATAATGATTCCCGCCCAATGAAATCCTCTGTAACTTGATGTTGAGCGTGCATCCTTCCGCATTGAATATCGTAAATTTGTAATAAAGCCAAGTTGGATAATAATTTGGATTCGTATCATCAGCCATGAAAAAGCCTTTGTTTTCTTCTGCCATTATAAAGCTCTCTTTTTTCTCGTCTTTTGTGATCTTTGCCAGTGTCTGTTGTACGTTCAAATTTAGCATTAATAAAAGTGTTAGCACATTACAAGCCAAAAACTTTTTCATCAGCATCCCTCCTCCTTTTTACCATATTATAATCCTAATTCAATAAAAAGGAAATTAAGTTTTTGATTCCTGTCGTTTCGATTTCACAATCAAAAATTGGTAAGCCGAAAGAAAAGCTTAAATCGCTGAAGGATTAAGAGAGAGTCCTTTTTGAGACTGATAAGTGTTAAAGAAATTCAAATGCATCCCCCCCTTAATGAGGAGTGCTTTTTCACCTTGTCTAAATCAATAACAAAATAACTTTTTTCAATATTTTTTTATTGTAAAACGATAAATAATATGTTAAATTCAAATCGACAAATAAGTGAGGTGCTCTTTATGAAACGTGGATCAACACTCTTTTTAAAGATAGCTGTTATTCTTATTGGAATCCCAGTTCTTGCTTTGTGCATATTTTTCGTGCCAAAAATAGCGAATTTTGCAGCTGAATTGTACCCGGATATTTCTTATCTGAAATATCTCGTTTACATCGATTTGTATGCAGCGGCGATACCTTTTTACTTTGCTCTGTATCAAGCCTTTAAACTTTTAAGCTGTATTGACCACAATAAAGCTTTCTCGAAATTATCGGTACGGGCTTTAAAGAATATAAAATACTGTGCAATCACCATCAGTATTTTATTAGCGGCAGGCATGCCTCTCTTCTATCTCACCGCGGAGATGGACGACGCTCCTGGTATCATACTCATCGGACTGGTACTTATTTTTGCTTCAATGGTTATCGCGGTCTTTGCTGCTGTTCTCCAAAGGCTATTGCAAGAAGCGATCGATATAAAATCAGAAAATGATTTAACAGTCTGAGGTGAAAACAATGGCAATTATCATTAATATTGACGTGATGCTGGCTAAAAGGAAAATGAGCGTAACGGAACTTTCTGAGAGGGTTGGAATCACAATGGCGAATCTTTCCATATTAAAAAACGGTAAGGCAAAAGCCATTCGATTATCAACTTTAGAAGCGATTTGCAAGGCTTTAGAATGTCAGCCCGGAGATATTTTGGAATACCGAAGTGATGAAGACACCCATGATTAAAAATTTAACCTATTCGGCGGTGATCTTATGCGCATACCCGTAAGTCTGTTTAGCTGCAATACAAAGCCGGCCTCCCATATATTCAGAAAAAAACTTCGGAGGCATATATCATGAAAGCACTAAAACAACTCGTTCGTTTTGGTTGGGAGCAGTCCTTGTCATGTTTATTTCCTGTCGTTATTTTTGCCTCTTTGGCAATTACACAAACCATCCCACTTCCCTTCTTGCCGCGGTATGACTGGCTGCTCATCATCTGTGTTCTTATGCAATGGTGGATGGTGCGTTCCGGGCTTGAAACACGGGATGAATTAAAAGTAATCACATTGTTTCATATTATTGGACTAGCTCTTGAACTTTTCAAGGTGCAAATGGGCTCCTGGTCTTATCCGGAAGAAGGTTATTCCAAAATCTTTGGAGTGCCTTTGTATAGCGGCTTTATGTACGCAAGTGTCGCCAGTTATCTTTGTCAGGCGTGGAGGAGGCTCAAGGTTGAACTGGTTAAGTGGCCGCCGTTTTTCGTCGTTGTACCTCTTGCCGCTGCGATTTATTTGAATTTTTTCCTCCATCATTATTGGATTGACGTCCGCTTTTGGTTATCTGGACTTGTGATAATTGTCTTTTGGAAATCATGGGTCATATACGAGGTTAATGGAATTCGTTACCGTATGCCGCTCGCACTTTCTTTTGTGCTCATTGGATTTTTTATATGGATAGCCGAAAATATCGCAACGTTTTTTGGAGCTTGGACATATCCAAACCAAACTAGCGCGTGGAGTCTCGTTCATGTAGGGAAAGTGAGTTCATGGCTCTTATTGGTGATTGTCAGCTTTCTAATCGTAGCCACGTTAAAACAGGTTAAAGGGAAAGATTCCACTAGAGTGGATGCCGGTCAATTTTTATAACTTATTTTAAAGGGTATCAAAGAGCTATGGGACCTGTTGCAGACATCAATAAAAAATTTTCTTTAAGCTGATCATTCACATATCGAATTACTCCTTTAGTAGGTCATAAGACTTGATCACCAAGATTCATTTTCCTGGAGAAAACGTTGAATCCTCCGTCCTCTTACGTATCCTATTAGTTGGAGATCGTTGGCGAATGGATTACGAAATAAAAGGATATGATATTACGTTGGTATACGATTATAACGAATAACCGGACGGTCTTTATGGCCGGTGAGACAACTGCGATTATCCGCTATTCAAGAGCTCGGTAAAGGACGAAATTTACCTTCGAGAATGCTGCAGATGTGGCATGAATAAGAGCATATAGAATATCAGGCGCCATAACAGGCGTCTTTTTGTATTGCTTTAATTGCGGTATGCCGAAAATTTTTTCATTTTTCAACCTATTATCTCCCTAAGTATAGTAATATATTTACAAAAGGGAAATAAAAAGGGAGAGGTGGAAGTGAAACAGTTAATACCCTCGTCAAAAGTCGGAGTGAAAATCCACGAATGGTATAAAATGATAAGAGAGTTTAGTGTACCGGATGCAGAGGCTTTAAAAGAAGAAATAGAGAAGGAAATTAATCAAATGGAAGAGGATCAGGACTTACTCCTTTACTATCAGTTGATGTGTTTTAGACATCAATTAATGTTAGAATATTTAGAATCTACTAACAAAAGAAAACAGGGACGATCAATCCATGAATTGTTGACCCAAATCGAGGAGCCTCGAGGAGATTTAAATGACCTCCTTAGTTACTACTCATTTTTCTTTAGGGGCATGTATGAATTTGAGAAAAAACAGTACATCAAAGCGATAGAGTTTTATCGAAACGCAGAAAAACAGTTGTCTCTCATTACGGATGTTATAGAACAAGCCGAGTTTCACTTTAAAATGGCTGAAGTATACTACATCATGAAACAGACTCATGTATCCATGTATCATATATTGAGGGCCTTTAAAATATACAATAATCATGAACTCTACACAGTCCGTAAAATCCAATGTTTATTTGTTATCGCGGGTAACTATGACGATTTAATGTGCCACAACAAAGCCTTGCCTCACTTGGAAAACGCACTTCAATTAGCGATAGAGATCGACAATAAAAGGCTCATTAGTTCTGCCTATTTTAATATAGCCGACTGTCATGAATGTATGGGGGACATTGATGCAGCAGTTGAATATGCTGAAAAAGCCGTAGAGATTAACCTAAAAGAAGAATATAATAACCTACCACAATCATTATATTACTTTACTCAACTTCTTTTTAAACAGAAAAACTACGGGCGCGCAATCGAGATATTTCGTATTGGTAGACAAACAGCTCGAAAATTCAATGATACCCTATTCACTTCACTATTTGAATATCTCGAGGCGTTATATATCTATTCTGTGAATAAAGAAGAGATTTTAGAGGTATTTAAATACTTGGAAGAGAATAAAATATTTGCATACATAGAAGAGCTTTCGCTTGAAGTCTCCAACCAATACCTTGAAAGAAAAGACCACAGAAACTCAATCGAGTTCCTTCAAAAAATGATGTATGCGCAAACACAAATTAAAAAAGGGGAGTGTCTCTATGAGTATTAAAAAGCTCGTTATTCCCATTTTAGCCGCCGCGGTATTAACGATGGGTATTAGCGCTGTTTCAGCAACCGACCAGTCTGACGGCGTATATCAAATCGCTACCCGTAAGCAAACGTAAGAAACGCCCCGCATTGGGGCGCTTTTTCATGTCTACAGTTTCTTAACGTTAAACATCGTAATAAACTTCTTATCAGTTGTCGATAAAATACGGTAAGATTAACGTATACCATTCCGGCTCAGTGCCAACCTTCCTTTAAAAACCTCCACAAATTCTTCAACGCTCCTCCCGTCTATAACGATCGATTTTTTCTTTCGTAAGCCCTCCAACATCTTCACGTTACATATTTGTGTGTAAACGTCAGAATGAGACATGCCCTTGACACTATGTTTTAATCGCCGCTCTTCGTCTCTCCTGTATATACCTCCCATCCCCTCCTCAAAGTCAGAATAACTAAATTTTTTGTTTAAAGAAAAAAACAGAAAACATCCTTTTTAACAGGAGGACAAAGCTATATTTTTTCACGAATAAATGAACAAACAAGACTAAAAACAGATAAATACCGAACGCTAGAGCATTCGCAGTTAACGACGAACTGACAAGCGGAGACGTTAACGAGGCGAGTGACGACGAAGTTTCCTCCTCTTTACCTTTCAATTAACAATTCGAATCGTATTTCATATACCCGGACTAGTATTCGACCAATACGCTGTAATTGTTCGTGGAAATTTCGAACAAAAAAGACGCGTAACAGTACGCGTCTCGGTCACACATCGATGCACCACTTACCGATTATCAATCGTCTCCGGATACAGATCATGGTTCATCATCCGATACTCGGCCATTTTTTCATACTTTGTGCCGGGCTTGCCGTAGTTGGTGTACGGGTCGATTGAGATTCCGCCCCTCGGTGTGAATTTGCCCCAGACTTCGATGTAGCGCGGGTCCATCAGCTCAATTAAATCGTTCATGATGATGTTCATGCAGTCTTCATGAAAATCGCCGTGATTTCGGAAACTGAAGAGATACAGTTTCAAAGACTTGCTTTCTACCATTTTTTTATCAGGGATGTAGCTGATATAGATCGTGGCAAAATCGGGCTGGCCGGTTTTCGGGCACAGGGATGTGAATTCAGGGCAGTTGAATTTCACGAAGTAATCTCTGTTTTCGTGTTTATTCGGGAAAGACTCAAGCACTTCCGGAGAATAGTCAAACAAATAATTGGTGCCTTGATTTCCAAGAAGGGTTACGCCTTCGAGTTCTGAATCTTTTCTTGTGGTCATCATTCATCTTCCTTTCTTCAATCAAACGCCTCGTTTGTTACCCCAGATCAGGGTGTGGAGCTGCGGGAGAACGCGGACGCGGTTCAATTCAGGGTCTCGCGTGACCGCTTCTACCAGCTGTTCATACTTTTGAAGCAGCCGTTCGACGAGCCGCTCTTGGTCTTCTGTATGAACGTCGTCATTTCCGACTTGGAGAAAGAACGGGACATCGGGATAACGCTGGTGAACTTGCTTTGCAAATTGAAGGTCTTCCGCCGTGAATATGACGACCTTCAAACTTGCCGCTGCCGCCCGGCCGTGCTCTTTCAGTTTTTCAACAATATGATCAAGTTTGTTAAAATCGGTTTTCATATTGGAGCTCGGCGGCTTTGGCGAAATTGTTAAATCATCGATTCCGGCAAACCAGTCTTGATAAAACGTCCCTTGCGTCTCAAGCGCTGTCTGTATACCGTTTTCTTTTAAAAGGGAAATCAGTCCGTCCAGCTGTTTTAAAAGCGCCGGGTTGCCTCCTGAAATCGTAACGTGGGAGAAGGCGTTTCCGCCGATGTCTTTAAGAGATTCGTATACTTCTTCCGCTGTCATCCATTTGATGTCTTTTTTCGCCGAACCGTCCCAGGTAAAAGCTGAATCGCACCAGCTGCACGAATAGTCGCAGCCGGCCGTTCTGACAAACATCGTCTTTTGCCCGATGACCATCCCCTCTCCCTGAACCGTCGGACCGAAAATTTCAAGTACGGGAATCGGCTTAGCCATGCTGAACACCCGGTTTCGGACGGTAGACGACATAGCTTGTCGGCGTTTCCCTGACAAACACCTGAACGCAATGCGGACGGTTTTTGAGATCTTTCAAATAAGCCTCTGTTTTATCGTAAATCGTTTTCGCCACCACTTCTGTCGAAGGGATCTGATCCGCGCTTTCACCCGAAAATTCCTGATGGTCATTTAAAAGCGTATGATCGTATTCCCCGTGGATCAATTTTTTAATGGTACTGAAGTTGACAAGGAATCCTGATTCATTCAATTCATCCCCGGCAATCGTGATATTGATTGTATACGTATGGCCGTGGACTCTGCTGCATGCGCCCGCATCCTCTCTCGGAATAAAATGCGCGGCTGACATCTGCATATCTTTATTTAGTTCAAAAGAGTAAGGATGGCTTGGTTGCGGGTAAATTTGTGTAAGCACTGTTAAGCTCGCTCCTTTTTCATTTTCATATATTCATTGTAGCCATTCGCTCGAAGCTTGCAGGCCGGGCATTCGCCGCAGCCGTCGGCAATGATTCCGTTGTAGCACGTCAGCGTCTCGTTTTTCACGAAATCAAGCGCATCAAGCTCATCGGCGAGCTCCCACGTTTCCGCCTTGTTCAGCCACATCAGCGGCGTGTGGATGACAAACGGGCGTTCCATCGCCAAGTTGACAGTGACATTGCAGGATTTGACGAACTCATCCCGGCAATCCGGATAGCCGCTAAAATCCGTCTCGCATACGCCTGTTATGATGTGCCGCGCGCCGACCTGGTAGGCGAGGATCGAAGCGAACGATAAAAACACGAGGTTGCGTCCCGGAACAAAAGTGGACGGAAGTTCGCCTTCTTTCGCCTCAATCTCGATATCATCCCTTGTCAAAGCATTCGGCGCGAGCTGATTTAACAGTTCCATATCAAGCAGATGATGCTTGACGCCAAGCTTTTCAGCGATCTTTTTCGCGACTTCGATTTCCTCCCGGTGCCGCTGATTATATTGGAAGGTGACCGCTTCCACCTCCTGAAATTGCCGAAGCGCCCACAAAAGGCAAGTCGTACTGTCCTGACCGCCGCTGAATACAACGATCGCTTTTTCCTGTTTCATAATTCCTCCTTCTCCGCTTTTCGTCAGCATTTCATAAAAGAAGAGATTCACTAATATTTAAACGAAAAAACACCTTTCTCTGTGAGAAAGGCGTTCTAGCAAAAAAACAATAAAAAAGGCCATACCCCAAGGATACAGCTTTCCTTAGTTTTTTATAGAGGGTTTTGCTAGAACCTCTCCCGCAGTTTCAAGCGGATTTTGTTTCAATTTTCCTTCGCCATCTTATCACAAATCGCACGTTTCGCCAAGTGCAATGCCTGCCATTCAACGCTCAGGCACCCTTTTGACGATCAAAAAGAAAATAAAGACGAGGCTCAGCTGGCCGAACAAGGGATAGATGGTCGATATCAGCTTTCCGTAGCCGATTTGTCCCGTCAAGTAGATTGTCAGCAGGATGAACATAAATACATACAGGCTTTTCATATGAAGATATTCATTAATCTGCTTTTCAAGACCATATAAATTGCCGATGACCGATGTGAAGACTTCCCCGAAAATGATAAACAGATAGATGATATGGACAGAATGCTGGACAATGAATACGACCTGCGCCATCGGAACTTCGTATAAAAGGACATCAGGCAATGTTGAAAGAGACAGAAAGCTCGCGATCAATACAAGGGTAAGCAGACACCCTCCGATTAATGCTCCTTTTATAATGAGCCGCTCAGATTTCAGTTCAGAAGCGATCGGCACGAGAACCGCCTGTGCGAGCGACAAATTAAAAGCGCCGTACGAAACAGCGGATAAAATCCAATCGGGTTTGGCCGCCGAGAATGCCGCCAAATTGTGGATCTCCGGCCCTCTGAAAATAAACGAATCAAACAGGACGATGACTGTGAACAGGAGCAGCAGCGGAACGACAATGACATTAACGCCGAATATCCCTTTGACGCCCTTCATCATGACAAACAGACTCAAGGCAATCGTCGCAATCATCCCCGCTTGGTTTGAAAAGCCGAGCTGCTCCTCAAATATCGCCCCCGCTCCGGACAGCATGACAGACGTCACCCCGAGCAAAATCACGAGCATGAAGACATTGACAAATTTCCCGAGCGTATGGCCGAATAAATATTGATTCAGCTCCTGATAAGATTTGGCATTGATTCTGACCGCAATCAGCATCATTTTTGTGCCGAGAAATGTAAACATCAGTCCGCTGATCAAAATTCCGGCCAATCCCGGCCAGCCGAATCTTAAAAAAAACTCAACGATTTCTCTTCCGGTTGCAAATCCGGCTCCCACGACGGTTCCTACATAAACAAATGCCAGCTGAAAGGCTGATCCTTGTGATTGACTCATACGACTCCTCCGTAAACGAATTCCCTTTCTACACCATATGAGCCATGTCCTTTAAAAAGAAGGACAACTTCTCATTCAGGAACAAAAAGGAAAAAGCATAGAACTTGAAAGTCAAAGAAGGTCAATGTATACTAATAGTCAGAAATGGTCAAACTGCAGACCATTTTTTTCAAAGTCAATTGGTCAAAAAAGGTCAAATTCAATAAAGGGGGTTTTGGCAAATGCGTTGTCAACATTGTCAAAAAAATGAGGCGACGATTCGCCTGAACATGCAAATCAACTTTACAAAAAAACAAATGGATTTATGTGAAGACTGCTATAAAGAGCTGACTCAGCCTTCTATGTTTTCAGGAAATCAATTTTTTGGCGGCGGAGGTTCTTTCTTCAGCCAGCCATCACAAGCGCAGACGCAAACCGCTGCCAAAAAAGGCTTGCTTGATGAGCTTGCCGTCAATTTAACGAATGCCGCAAAGACCGGTTTAGTCGATCCGGTGATCGGCCGCGATGATGAAGTGGCCCGTGTGATCGAAATTTTAAACCGCAGAAATAAAAACAACCCTGTCTTAATCGGTGAACCGGGCGTCGGTAAAACAGCCGTCGCTGAAGGACTTGCTCTCAAAATAGCCGAAGGCGATGTGCCAAATAAATTGAAAAACAAAGAACTTTACTTGCTTGATGTCGCTTCCCTCGTAGCCAACACCGGCATCAGAGGACAATTTGAAGAAAGAATGAAACAGCTGATGAAAGAGCTGAAAGAACGCAAAAACGCGGTTTTGTTTATTGACGAAATTCACCTTCTTGTCGGAGCCGGCTCTGCCGAAGGCTCGATGGACGCCGGCAACATTTTAAAACCTGCGCTTGCCAGAGGCGAACTGCAAGTCATCGGCGCTACGACATTGAAAGAATATCGCCAAATCGAAAAAGAAGCAGCGTTAGAGCGGCGCTTCCAGCCGATCATGGTGCATGAACCGACAATTGAGCAGACCGCGGCGATTTTAAACGGGCTGAAAGAAAAATACGAAGCGTATCACGATGTGACTTACACGGATGAAGCGATCAAAGCCTGCGTCGTTCTGTCCAGCCGCTATATTCAGGACCGTCATCTTCCCGACAAGGCGATCGACCTTTTGGATGAAGCCGGTTCAAAAGCGAACTTGAAAATCGACACGGTCAGCGGTGAACAAGCTTCCCAACGCCTGAAAGAAATCGAAGCGGAAAAAGCCAAAGCGCTGCAGGAAGAAAACTATGAGCTTGCAGCAAAGCTCCGCGATGAAGAAGAAGCGCTGCACAAAAAAATGGAAAACCATGCGGAAGAAAAACGGGCAACCGTTAAAGCTGAAGACATTCAAGCGATCATCGAACAAAAAACAGGCATTCCGGTCGGCAAGCTTCAGCACGACGATCAGAAGAAAATGAAAGAGCTTGAAGCGAACCTTTCAAGCCGCGTGATCGGTCAAAAAGAAGCGGTAAAAAAAGTGGCAAAAGCCGTCAAAAGAAGCCGCGCCGGCCTGAAATCAAAAAACAGGCCTGTCGGTTCATTCCTGTTCGTCGGCCCGACAGGTGTCGGTAAAACAGAACTTTCTAAAAGGCTTGCGGAAGAACTGTTCGGCACGAAGGATGCCGTCATCCGCCTCGATATGAGTGAATACATGGAAAAACACGCCGTATCGAAGCTGATCGGTTCGCCTCCTGGATATGTCGGCCACGAAGAAGCCGGACAACTCACCGAAAAAGTCCGGAGGAACCCGTACAGCATCGTTTTGCTTGATGAAATCGAAAAAGCCCATCCCGATGTCCAGCACATGTTCCTGCAAATCATGGAAGACGGACGTCTGACAGACAGCCAGGGACGGACGGTCAGCTTTAAAGATACTGTCATCATTATGACAAGTAATGCCGGAGTATCTGAAAAGCGGACAACCGTCGGTTTTAACCGGGAAGAACAAGTAATGGGCGAACAATCAATGATTGATTCCTTAAGCGGCTACTTTAAGCCGGAATTCCTGAACAGATTTGACAGCATCATCGAGTTCCAGCCGCTCGAAAAAGAAGATCTGATCAAGATCGTCGACCTCTTGCTGGAAGAGCTTGAAGAAGCGTTAAAAGAGCAAAACATGACGCTTGAAGTTTCAGATGAAGCAAAAGAAAAAATTGCTGAAATCGGATACCATCCGGCCTTCGGCGCCCGCCCATTAAGACGAACCATTCAAACAGCGGTCGAAGATCAAATGACCGATCTGCTGCTTGAAGAAGAACACATCAAAGGTTTTGCGGTTATCGTTGAAAACGATGAAATCTTGGTGAAACCAACCGCATAACACACACAACGGCCTCCAATTGCGGAGGCCGCTTTACATACAACGTAAGAATCACAAAAATTCTATTTTTTAACATTAAATAACCCTAAAGTCCCTTTTCACCATGATTTTGAAACAATTTAAGAAACACCCTAAAGTTCCTATCGCGCAACACCGATATTAACGATAGAAAAGTTAGTTAAAGGAATTGGTGAAAAAATGGACAAAACATCGTTAATTGGAATCATCTTAGCTATCATCGGAGTAGGTGTCGGCATGGTCATGAAAGGTGTCAGCCCTTCCGTTCTCGTCAATCCCGCGGCATGGCTGATCATCCTTGTCGGGACAATCGCAGCAGTTGTGATCGCTTTTCCAATCCGCGAGATCAAAAAGGTTCCCAAGCTCTTCGGCATCTTGTTTAAAGAGAAGAAGATGATCGAAATCAACGAATTGATCCCGATGTTTTCCGAGTGGGCGCAAATCGCAAGACGCGAAGGACTTCTCGCTTTGGAAGCAAATTTGAATGAGATCGATGATGAATTTTTGAAAAACGGCATGAGCATGGCAGTAGACGGCCAAAGTGCCGAATTTATCAGGGACGTTTTAACTGAAGAAGTTGAAGCAATGGAAGAAAGACATCAAGTCGGAGCGGGCATTTTTACCCAGGCGGGCACATACGCGCCGACACTCGGCGTTTTGGGCGCTGTTGTCGGACTGATCGCCGCGCTTGCGGATATGAGCGACACTGAAGCGCTTGGACATGCGATCAGCGCCGCTTTTGTCGCTACTCTTCTCGGGATCTTCACCGGATATGTACTATGGCATCCTTTTGCCAATAAATTAAAGCGGAAATCCAAACAGGAAGTCAAAGTCCGCGAAGTCATGATTGAAGGCATCCTTTCGATCTTGGAAGGCCAGGCGCCAAAAGTCATTGAACAAAAGCTTTTGATGTACGTCTCTCCAAGCGAACGCTCCAGCATCGTCATCCCAGAAGGAGACAAAGGAGACAGCAGCAATGGCTAGAAAAAAGAAGCACAAAAAAGACCATGAAGAACACGTGGATGAGTCTTGGCTCATCCCATATGCCGACCTGCTGACACTGCTTTTGGCCTTGTTCATCGTACTGTTTGCCATGAGCTCGATCGACGCCAAGAAGTTCGATATGCTGTCTAAATCATTCAATGCCGTATTTACCGGCGGAACAGGAATGATGGATTATTCCAGCTTCACTGAGCCGAAAACGAGCACAACCGAAGATGGAAAAAGCCCTGACCAGGCAAAAGATCTCACTCAAGATCAAAAAGAAAAAGACAAGCAGTCGCTGAAAAAAATTCAGGAGCAGGTCAACCGGTTTATTAAAGAGAAAAATCTTGAAAAACAGGTCAATACGAAGCTGACAGACGAAGGCCTCCTCCTATCCATCGAGGATAATATCTTTTTTGATTCCGGAAAAGCGGAGATCCGCCAGCAGGACATTCCGCTGGCCAAGGAAGTATCCGACCTTCTCGTCTTGAATCCGCCCCGCAATATCGTAATCAGCGGACATACGGACAATGTGCCGATTCGAAATTCTCAATTTAAATCAAATTGGCATTTAAGCGTGATGCGGGCTGTCAACTTCATGGGGCTTTTAATCGAAAATCCCAAGCTTGACGCCAAGATATTCAGCGCGAAAGGCTACGGGGAATTTAAACCGATCGCTTCAAATGACACCGAAGAAGGAAGAAGGAAAAACAGACGTGTTGAAATCCTCATCCTGCCGATCGGCCAGGAAAACCTGAATAAAAAAGAATAGGAAGCTGCCTTTTGGCAGCTTCCTTCAGATTGTTAATAAAATCCCAAAACGGCTCTTAGTTTTGGGATTTTTTCATCCTTTCAGCGTGACCCGCAACCCTTGCAGTCTAGGAAGGCCGAGCATCGGAAGCTGACTTTCACAGGAGGTGATGACGGCGGCGTTCAGGCAGGACGCCTGGGCGGTTAGCCGCCGATCCTTCACCTATTCGTGAGCACCGACGCGCAGGCCTGACAACGAATGCGAGGGTTTGTCGACACGCTGTAGGAAGCTGCCTTTTGGCAGCTTCCTTATTCTTTGCCCTTATAAATATTTCTTGCGTTCAGTCCGACTTTCTTCAGCATTTCGATGCAGGCTTCTTTCTCCTCATCGCTTAACACGCTGATCATGTGGTGAAGCTCTTCTGCATGACCCGGAAAAATCTTCTCCAGGAGCTTGGTGCCTTTATCTGTAATTTGCGCATAGGTCACCCTGCGATCGGTCGCACAGGCTCTTCTCGCGATCAGCTCCTTTTGCTCAAGCTTGTCAACCACATATGTAATACTCCCGCTCGCCAGAAGAATCTTATCCCCTATTTGCTGAAGGGGCTGATCCCCTTTATGATAAAGGAGTTCTAAAACAGCAAACTCGGTTGGATTCAGACCATGATGATGAATATGTTTATTCATATGATCATTAATGGATCTGTACGCTCGAGATAATACAATAAATAATTTCAAGGACTGTTCCTGTTCTCTATTACTCATATCTCTCATCTCCAAAGAAACAACTACAGGAAAACATTAATAAACTATGAGGAAAATGTCAACTGTTAACATTCAAACCATGTTATGATGAGTAGGAATCGAACATCAAATAGATATATCCGGAAATTCCCCGGTATTGTGTCCTATTTTCACGGTATTGGTTATCTTTTCTATAAATCGGCTCTCACTAGTGATATAATACCTCTATTCCTGTATCGATTGGGAGAGAGTAAAAATATGCGCAATTTGAAAAATCTATGGAAGAAAGTCAGGCTTTATTTGATCTTGGTGATGATCCCCGCCTTCATTATAAGCTTTTTTGTATACGAACAAGAACGAGAAAATATCACTGAAAAGCATCGTCAGACTGCGACTCTCATGCTCAATATTCACCGCAACCAAATCAACTACCTGATCGGCGAAACAGAAGCAAGGCTCAGCTCCCTTGCCACGGCCCTCAACCACCCTGTTAATGAGCAGCATATCAAACGAATCCTGACGGAAACGTATAAAAAAGAACCGCGTTTTTCGGCTTTATACCTTTTAAATAAAGACGGCGATGTCATGGTGAGCACGTCTCCCGTCAAAGAAAAAAAGAAGGTTTCGTACAAGAGCATTCTGCAAAAAGCGGAAAAATCAAAGAAATCCGTGATCACAGACGATATACATACAGTGTCGGACAGGCTGGAGCTGAATATTTTTACTCCTGTCTATGACAGCGAAGGAAGAACGACAAATTTTCTGCTGGCTTCGATCCGCGTCGATTATCTGAAAAATATCATGAACGTCCTGAGCCCTGAGCTTTATATCAAAATTCTCAATCAGAAGAATCAGATTGTCTTTACGGCAGGCCATTCTCCTCCTGAGAAGCCGGACGGCGGCACCGTCGATGCTTTTTTGGACCAGATCGACTGGAAGCTTGAAGTTTATCCTGAACCGGTCCAGCTTGATGAAATCGTTCACAGTCTTCTGCTGTCATTTTTAAGTATTTTCATTCTGCTGAATATTATGTTCCTCATGCTCCAGTATGTGCTGCTGAAGCGGCGGACCAAGCAGGAGCGCGCTCAAAATGAAGCGCAGAAGCTCGAATTAATCGGCACCCTTGCAGCGAGCACCGCTCATGAAATCAGAAACCCGCTGACAGGTATCAGCGGCTTTATCCAGCTCCTGCAAAAAAAATATCAATCAAAAGAAGATCAAATGTATTTCTCAATCATCGACCAGGAAATCCGGAGGATCAACCAGATTGTCAGCGAGTTTCTCGTGCTCGGAAAGCCGACGGCAGAGCAGTGGCAGCTTAACGCCATGAATGAAATGATTGACGAAATCATGCCGATTATTCATTCTGAGGCAAATTTATATAATGTGGAAGTGGAAGTTCAAGACTGCGGAGAAGACCCGGCTTATGTGTATTGTAAAAAAGATCATATTAAGCAGGTTGTCTTGAACGTCGCCAAAAATGCTCTTGAATCGATGAAAAACGGCGGAAAGCTGCTCATTCAAATCGAACATCATCAAGAGAAGGCGCAAATTATTGTGAAGGATATCGGAGAAGGCATTCCAAAAGAACTGATGGAGAGTATTTTCCAGCCTTTCGTCACGTCAAAGGAAAAAGGAACCGGACTCGGCCTTGTCGTGTGCAAGCGCATCATTTCCATGTACGGGGGAACCATTCAGATCGAAAGCGAACAGCATAAAGGAACGACTGTAACGATTACGCTGCCGATTTCTAAGGAACAGGTTGACTGAAGCTTCCCCGTTCCTGCAAAGAGCCTGCCTTCTGCGGCAGCTCTTTTTCGTTCATCCACTATGCCGTATATTTTTCAACGGTCAGACAGTCGATGCAACCTAAAAAATCTTGCAGCAGATTGTCCGACGCGTTTTCATTCATAGACAGTTTTTGATATTCATAGATTAATTGATCCAGCTCCTGGCTCCGCCTGATCGTTTCATCCCCTGTAAACCCATAGATTTCAGCGGCTTCAACCATCATTTGCCGCTTCTTGCTGATGGAAACGAGCAATGCTTCTTTTTCAACATAACTTTGCATACGCTTCACCCCTTACCGACATATCGTTTCTTAGAACCATCCAGATTTTGCGTACTTGAGCATTATTACAGATTATACTTATTTTGTAAACCTATTTTTCAAAAAATTATTTTGAAATCGAGTATAATAGATTTGTGGAATTAAAGGTGTAATACCCATCGATGAAATACGGCAAACACCTTTAAAAGAGTTCATGCGGATAAAAGGAGGTCTAAATGATGAAAAAACCAGTGTCAAGGCTCCGAATCATCTTTGCCGTGAAAGAAGCGTATTCAGGCTTCTTATTGTTTTTCAAGGCATTTAGAGCCTGGAGAAAGGGAGACTTCCCCTTATTCCCGAAAAAAACGATTTTACTGGCCGCGCTGGCATTGATTTATGTGCTGTCTCCGGTCGATTTGATTCCCGATGTTCTCGCAGGTGTCGGCTGGCTTGATGACGCGGCTGTGCTCGCTTTTCTATTCAGGCAAATTACTAAAGAGCTGGACGGGGTTGAAATCCATCTAACGGAAGGAATAAACGGCAATGGCAAACAATAATATTCTCGGTATCAATCATCTCTTGTTTTCGGTCTCTGACCTGTCCGCCTCTATTTCATTCTATGAAAAGGTGTTTGATGCCAAGTGGCTCGTAAAGGCCGAGAAAACCGCTTATTTTGACCTGAACGGCATCTGGCTCGCATTAAACGAAGAGAAAGACATTAAGAGACAGGAAATCCACGACTCTTACACCCATATCGCCTTTTCGATTCAACAGGAAGATTTGCCGTTCTGGGAAAAGAAATTACGCGATTTAGGTGTAAACGTGCTAAAGGGCAGAAAACGGCATGAAGGCGACAAAGATTCAATTTATTTCTCAGATCCGGACGGCCATAAGTTCGAGCTTCACACCGGCTCTGTGTTTGACCGTCTTCAATACTATCAAAATGAAAAACAGCATCTCTCCTTTCATGAAGGCCACATCAAGGCCCTTTATGACAGAAACAAATAAAAAAGCGTCCACGCGGACGCTTTTTCTTTATCGGCTTACACTCTCTTTCTCATAAATCGGCACCCAGCCCTCTGTCGTCACAAAGATTCTGACAGCCACGACTTTTCGGTCTTCCTGAAGCGTGAAATAATGGCGGGTGTTTTCAGGAACGGAGATCAAATCTCCCGGATTTAAGAGGACATCAAAAAATGTGCCGTCTTTTCCTTCGATCGCAAAGATGCCGTGGCCGCTGACGATAAATCTGACTTCATCGTCTGTATGATGATGCTCCTGTTTGAAATTTTTCAAGAGCTCATCGAGTTTCGGGTTTTGGTCGGAAAGCGAGATGACATCGCTCGCTTTATAGCCGCGGCGTTTTGAAATGTCTTTGATTTCAGCGGCAAAGACGTCTAAAATCTCCTGTTTCTCTTCATCTGTCAAATCGTATTTTTCTTTTAAGCCGGCCGGCAGCTTTGTGATATCCCACTTTTCATAAATGACCTCCTGCCCTTTTAGAAATTGTTCCACTTCTTCCTGCTTTTCAATGGTCGTGTTTTGTTCATCATGGATCCGAATTGTCGCCATGCTTTCTCCCCCTTTTTAATTAAACGTGGTAAGCCTGCAAAGCTTTCAGCTTTAAATGCCAGCTGAACAGAAATTCATACGCTTCTAGCATCCGCTTTGTCTCAAATGCCGTTTTTCCCCAGACGGTAATACCGTGGCTGCGAATCAGCACTGCGCCTGAATCGCCTGAAAGGTGTCCGGCAAAATCCGTCGCCAAATCCGGAATATGAGCGCTGTTTTCGATAATCGGGATCGTAACCTCCGCATTTTCCTCCCAAAGACCGAGCGCCTTTATGATTTCCTGGCCTCTGAATGTCACTTGCTTTTCTTTTGCGTAAAGCTCTGAGATGACATTGTTGTCAATCGTATGGACGTGAAGACAGCAGCCTGCGTTTGTATTTTGATAGACACGGGTGTGCAGCAGCGTCTCCGCCGACGGTTTCAGCGCATGTCCGGTCTCCGCCAGCCTCCCCTCTTCGTCCGCCAGCAGAAAATCCTCCGCGGACGCTTTTCGCTTATCTTTTCCGCTTGCTGTGATGAGAAATCGCAGCGGGTCTTCTGATACTTTGATTGACAGATTGCCGCTTGTCGCCGGGAACCAATCCCTTTCCGCAAGCTCTTTTTTTACCTCGGCAAGTTCGTGCCATTTTTGCTCAGGATCCATTCTTTCACCTCCGCGGTCTCTTCAAGTATTCGCTTTACATCGTGGAAATCGCCGAATTCCGCATGCTTCAGGCCGAGCCCCTCACATTCCCGCAGCAAATAATCGCGCGCGATGCACAAGTCGGAACATTTGGCAGCTTCAACATCTGTAACAGAGTCCCCGATCATGACAACAAAATCGTCCCGGCCTTTCAGCCGGCGGATGATGGAAGGTTTGCAGCAGCCGCATTCATTTCCGCAGCCGCCGTCACACGGATACGGCCAGCGGATCTCGATATTGCGTCCTGAGAAGCCGGCCTCATTGCAGTAAATGCGTTCCTTTTCGACAATTCCTTCAAGCAGAGGATAGACGAAAAAATCCATCCCTCCGCTCACAACGTAAAACTGAAGACTTTTCTCATCAAGAAAAGAGACCAATTCCTTAAACCCGGGGCGGATCTCGGCTTGTTTTAGTACATATGCCGTAATGTCTTCTTTCAGGCTTGTCGGCAGCAATTGAAACATTCTGCCGACTCCGTCCTTAATCGATATGTCCTTGGACAGAACCCCGTCTATTAAAGCGAGCCACTCTTCTGGTGCGAATTGTTTCATAATGCTGATGATGTTGTCGTTTGTTGTGATGGTTCCGTCAAAATCGCAAATGATAAGCGGCTGCCTCATACGGAAACCTCAACCCTTCCCCATTTTTCAAGGGCAAGCTTCAAATCGGGAGAACGCTTTGCTTTTTCTTCGACAGGCTCCGCTTCCAGGACAGCATCAATGATCGCCCGAAACGCTCTTCCTCCGCCTGCCGCTCCGTTTGGATGACCGTGAATCCCCCCGCCTGCGTTGATGATATGGTCAATGCCGAAATCTTTCATCAAGAGCGGCACCATGCCAGGGTGAATACCGGCCGACGGGACGGCGAATGTCGGTTTAAAAACGTCTTCCTTCGTGCATTCATCATAGACGGCAAGCGCATCCCGCTTCGGCAGAGCAACGCTTCCGTACGGAGAAGGGAACAGGCTGAAATCAGCACCCGCATACCGGTTCAGCTTGCCGAGCAAGAGCGAATGGGAAAAACCGTAATGCGGCGACGAAGTGAATGCGCCGCTTACTGCCGGGTGCGCCATGATCGGCAGCGGGATGTCGTCGTCTTCCGCAAGACTTTGCAAAACATCGAGCCCGTAGGCGAACACATTCAGCAGCAAAACATCGGCTCCGAGCTCGGCTGCTTTTCTCGCCTTCGATTTCAGCTCCATTGTCCTGCCCGTCAGGTTGACGGCATACAGCGTTTTGCGCCCTGTTTCTTCAAAAGCTGCCTGAAGCACTTTCTTTCCTTCCGTGATTCGTTTTTCAAAGGGTGCACTGCCTGTTTCGAATAAGATTTCATCGTCCTTGATCAAATCCACTCCGCCGAGCGCCTGCTGCCTCAGCTGTCCCTTCAAGTCTTCCATATCGCGGCCGATGACACCTTTAAAAATGCTCATCAGCAGCGGCCTTTCAAATTCGCCGATTTTTTTCCGGATTCCGTATACGCCGAATTTCGGACCCGGCAATGATTGTTTAAAAGACTGCGAAAACTCCAAATCCGCCAATTTGATTTTTCCGTCGAGAGACAGCTTTCCAAAAACAGTCGTCAGCACAGCGGGAATGTCGCTTGTAAAATTGGCTTCCGGATAAGCGATGGTGACCGTTGCCTGTTTTTCCCCAAGCGCGCTTTCTGTTTCTTCGACCTTGACGACGCGTCCTTTATGCTTTTTCAGCTGTTCCTGCTTTAAGAGCGGCAGATCTGTCCACGACCCGACCGTCAGTCCGATCGCGATTTGTTCGGCCCGCTTTTCTGCGTCACATCCTTGATCTGTCAAGACATATGTTGCCAAAAGTTCACTCATTCTGTAGCTCCTTCCTGCTTCATGCATATAAAAAAACCTCTTTTGCTGCTTTAGCTAAAAGAGGTTTCGCTTTTCAGGTTCGAATCCTTATCTCTCAGCGTCAGCTGCAAGAATTAGCACCGTGCTTAAAAAGTCGGTTGCCGGGCTTCATCGGGCTTGTCCCTCTGCCTGCTCTTGATAAGAATATTGATTTTATAAATTATTTTGAATTATCCCATCGTTTCTCCCGGTTGTCAATGACTGTGGGCGGTCTTTTTGAATATATTCAGCTTGGCAATACGCGAAGCCGCTTCCCGGAGCCGCTCTTCGCTTGTCAAGAGGCCGACTCTCACATACCCTTCTCCGTGTTTGCCGAAGCCGATGCCGGGCGCTGTGACGACATTCGCTTTTTCGAGAAGCAGATCGGAAAAAGCCTCGGATGTATACCCTTCAGGGACAGGCATCCAGGCGAAAAAAGAACCTTGCGGAGCATCCGCGTGCCAGCCGATTTCGCGGACCGCACGAATCCATACATCCCGCCTCTTTTCGTAGCGCTCATTTTGCTCCTTGACACACGCTTGGTCTGATAGAAGCGCGGCTGCCGCGGCGTCTTGGACCGCTTTAAAAAGGCTGACATACATATGGTCCTGATAAAGGTTCAGCGCTTCGATCACAGAGGCGTTGCCAACTGCAAACCCGACCCGCCATCCAGCCATATTATACGTTTTGGAAAGCGTATAAATTTCGATTCCTGTGTCTTTTGCCCCCGCCGTTTCGAGAAAGCTGACAGGTCTCTTGCCGTCGTAGCCGATCGCACCGTAGGCAAAATCGTGGACGACGCAAATCCCGTTCGACTTGGCAAACCGGACGGTCTCTTCGAAAAAAACAGGTGTGGCTTGGGCGCCGGTCGGATTGTTCGGATAATTTAAATACATGAGCTTCGCATTTTCTTTCACTTCCTTCGGAATCCGGCTGTAGTCAGGCAGAAACTGATTGTCCGCTGTAAGCGGCATCGTTTCCATGTTCGCTCTTGCCAGCTCAACGCCCGACCAGTAGTCGGGATAGCCGGGATCGGGAACGAGCACGGCATCCCCCGGATTTAACAAACATTGCGGAAGCTCGACAAGACCGGCTTTTCCGCCGAACAATACAGCGACTTCGCGTTCGGGATCGAGCTCTACGCCGTATTCCCTTTGATAGAACGCGGCTGCCGCCTCCTTGAGTGAACGGCTGCCGCGAAACGAAGAATACTGATGGTTTTCAGGGTTGCGGACGGCTTGCACCATTGTATCAACGATGTGATCCGGTGTCGGCTGATCGGGATTCCCCTGGCCGAGATTGATCACATCATGGCCGGCGGCGATTTTTTCATTCACCTTTTTCACCAAGGAAGCGAAAAACTGCTCAGGGAGCTGTTTCAGCACATCTGAAAGCTCAAATTTCATATGATTCACCCGCTTTTGAAAAATTCTTGAAATGATAGTCCATCATCATATATTGTTAAATGTAAAATGTAAAGAAAAAAATGAGGTGATCCAGATTGAAGCTGACAATTTCATGCCTGCAATTCGATATCGCATACGGCAATCCTTCTGAAAATTTTAAAAAAGCGGAGCAGCTGATCGAACAGGAAAGCCGTAAGGCGGATGTCCTTCTCCTTCCCGAGCTGTGGACGACGGGTTATGATTTAAATAATCTCGGCTCCATCGCTGATGAAGAAGGCAGGCAAACGAAGAAATGGCTGCAGGAAACGGCAAAAGCAAACCGGGTCCATATCGTATGCGGCTCAGTCGCCGTTAAGAGAAAAAGCGGTGTGTACAATATCATGTACATCGCAGACAAAAACGGACATTTGATCAAAGAATACAGCAAAGTTCACCTTTTTCAGCTGATGGACGAACACCTCTATTTGTCAGCGGGCTCAGGCGACGGGAGCTTCGAGCTTGAAGGGATCCCGGCTGCGGGGTTTATCTGCTATGACATCCGTTTTCCGGAATGGATTAGAAAACATACGAAGGAAGGTGCGGGTATCATCTTTGTAACGGCGGAATGGCCGCTTGCCCGCCTCGATCACTGGCAAAGCCTTTTAAAAGCCAGAGCGATTGAAAATCAGTGCTTTGTCGCAGCCTGCAACCGAGCGGGAAAAGACCCGGCAAACGAATTTGCCGGCCACAGCATCATCATTGATCCGCTCGGCCGCACCCTCGCTGAAGCCGGGAGCGATGAAGCGGTCATCAGCGCCGAAATCGACCTTGGAGACATTGAAAAAACGCGGGGGGAAATTCCGGTTTTTGAGGACATTCGCAAAGATTTATATTAAAAAAGTGTTGACAAGAAAACTGAGATGCTGGTAACATTTTCAGCAACTGACCGAACTGAAATTTCAAAATTTTATATTGATTTCTCTTATCGAGAGTTGGGTGAAGGACTGGCCTTATGACCCCAACAGCAACCGACCGTAATACCATTGTGAAATGGGGCGCGAAATTTTGCGCCGCTAGGGCACGGTGCTAATTCCATCAGACTTTGAATTCTGAGAGATAAGAGAGGCGAACGCGACAAATCAGCCTCTTTCTCTCGATGAGAAAGAGGCTTTTTTATTGTTATCGACATTTAGGGGGAATCACACATGACCGTAACGAAAACCGCAGCATACGAAACTTTGACCGAAAGCTCAGCGGCCGCGCTGGCCGTCCGCCTTGGGCTTTTTCCAAGCAAAAGCACCTTGACATGCCGGGAAATCGGGGACGGAAACTTGAATCTCGTCTTCCGCGTGTATGACAAAGAGCAGCAAAAAGGGCTGATCATCAAGCAGGCGGTGCCTTATGCAAAAGTCGTCGGCGAAAGCTGGCCGCTGTCGCTTGACAGGGCGAGAATCGAAAGCAGTGCGCTGATCCGCCAAGCAGAGCATGTCCCGCACCTTGTCCCGAACGTGTACTATTCTGACACCGAGCTTGCCGTCACCGTATTGGAAGACCTTTCTCACTTGGAAATCGCCAGAAAAGGACTGATTGACGGGAAGGATTATCCGCACCTGTCGGAAGACATCGGAGAATTCCTAGGAAAAACGCATTTTTACTCGTCTGAATATGCGCTTGACCCAACGGTTAAAGGGCGGCTTGTGAAGCAGTTTACGAATCCGGATCTGTGCGATATTACAGAAAGCCTTGTGTTCACAGACCCTTTCTTTGACCATGAGACGAACGATTTCGAAGAAGAGCTTCGCGATGAAGCGGAAGATCTTTGGCGCAATGAAGCATTAAAAATTGAAGCGGCAAAACTGAAACAGCGCTTTTTGTCTGCGGAGGAAACGCTGATCCACGGCGACCTGCATACAGGCAGCATTTTCGCCAGTGAAGAAGCGGAAACGAAAATCATCGACCCTGAATTTGCGTTTTTCGGCCCGATCGGGTTTGACATTGGACAGTTTATCGCCAACCTGCTGCTACACGCGCTTTCCCGCGAAGAAAACAGGCGGGCTCCTTTATACCGCCATGTCGAGACCGTCTGGCATACGTTCAGCCGGACATTCAGCGAAGCATGGGAAAACGATGCTCTTGACGCTTGCAAAAATGAGAAAGGACGCCTTGAATCAGTCCTGAAACAGGCGTTTGAAGACGCAGCAGGCTTTGCCGGCTGCGAAATGATCCGCAGGACGATCGGCCTTGCCCATGTGGCGGACCTTGATACAATCGTTCCGTTTTCCCGGAGAA
Organism: Bacillus sp. B19-2; assembly: GCF_022832475.1. Lineage (NCBI taxonomy): Bacteria > Bacillati > Bacillota > Bacilli > Caryophanales > Bacillaceae > Bacillus > Bacillus sp. B19-2. The sequence continues at coordinate 532,146 of NZ_JALHKQ010000001.1, read as the reverse complement.
TCAGCCAAAAAAAGCTCGCCCTTAAAATAGGCGCAGCATTCATAGAAAAACGCAGCGGTTTCCGGACGCCAAAAGACTTGATTGAAGCGTTTCGGAACGCGCTTAAGGAGTGAATGACATGCCTGAACAATTTGCGGTGCCCCGCTCTGTCGAATGGGAAGAAACATCGGTAAAAATCCTGAACCAGCAAAAGCTTCCCGAAAAGACGGAATACCTGCACCTCACAACAAAAGAAGACGTCTATGATGCGATCCAAACGCTGAAAGTGAGGGGTGCGCCTGCCATCGGCATTACAGCCGCATTTGGACTCGCCCTTAGCGCCCAAAGCATCGATACATCTGACGTTTCCGCGTTTCTGCTGGAACTCGGCAAAATCAAAGATGAACTCAGTCAGGCAAGGCCGACAGCCGTCAATTTATCCTGGGCTCTCAATCGGCTCGTAAAAAGTGCGGAGGACGCAAAATCGGTCAATGAAGCAAAAACAAATCTGATCCATGAAGCCATTCAGATCCAGGTTGAAGACGAAGAAACGTGCCGGCAAATCGGACAGAATGCACTGCATTTGTTCAAATCGGGTGACAGCATCATGACCATCTGCAACGCCGGCTCGATCGCGACTAGCAGGTACGGTACAGCCCTTTCCCCGTTTTATCTTGCCAAAACAAAGGATCTCGACCTTCATATTTATGCCTGTGAAACAAGACCTGTTCTGCAGGGTGCGCGCCTGACGGCGTGGGAGCTTATGCAGGGGGGAATTGACGTGACGCTGATTACAGACAGCATGGCCGCCCATACGATGAAAGAAAAAAACATTTCAGCCGTCATTGTCGGAGCGGACAGGATCGCAAAAAACGGAGATACAGCCAATAAAATCGGAACATACGGCTTGGCAATCCTCGCCAAAGCCTTTCAAATCCCGTTTTTCATCGCTGCTCCCCTGTCAACTTTTGACGTCTCGATTTCATGCGGCGGCGACATTCCGATTGAAGAACGCGATCCGGATGAAGTCAGACAGATAAACGGAACGCTAATAGCGCCGCAAGAGGTGCCAGTGTTCAACCCTGCTTTTGATATCACGCCGCACGATTTAATCTCTGGAATCATTACGGAAAAAGGGATTATCACAGACAGGTTTGAAGAAGAAATTGAAGCGCTGTTTTCCGCTGAAGCCCTTACTTGAGGCCGCTTTAGCGGATTTTAATCGATTTGATGATGTCTTTCTTCTGCTCTTCGGTCAACACGTGCAGCTTGACGAACAATTCCGCGTATCCTGCTATTTTTTTCGGGCGGTTCGTTTTCACTTATTCGTCCTCCTTTTTTACCAAGACCAACATTTTTAACTTAATAAAATTATATGTCGCTGACGAAAAAAAGAAACGGCGTGCTCGTATATTATTTTCCCTTATACGCAATATTTTCGATGTCGAGCAGCGCCGCTTTTTTATCCGTTTCATTTCCGGAGTACCCCGTCAAAGAACGATTTTTGCCGATGACACGGTGGCACGGGACCAAAATCGGCAGCGCATTTCTTTTATTGGCCTGGCCGATTGCGCGAACCGCTTTCGGATTCCCGACGGCGCACGCGATATCTAAATAGCTCCGTGATTCACCGTACGGGATCGACTGCAGCGCCTCCCACACTTTTTTCTGAAACGGGGTTCCATCCTGGCGGAGAGGAAGGGTGAACGTCTTCCGTTCCCCCCTGAAATATTCTTCGAGCTGGAGCTTTGCATCCTTCAACAATTCCGTTTCGGTCCGGCGAAGCTCCAGGCCGTCTTGTTGAAGCTGTTTTAGTTCATCTTTTTCAAATAGCAAATGTGTAATGTGGTTATTTTCCTCGACAATGTAAGCTTGTCCAAAAGGCGAGGTCATTTCAATATAAAAGCCCACGATGCGATTAAGCCTCCTCCTCATGATGCTGTCTGATCGGAAGAGTCAGGTGGAATGTCGTGCCTCTCCCTTCTTCACTTTCAACTTCAATTTTTCCATTATGCTCTTCAATAATTTTATAACTGACCATGAGCCCGAGTCCAGTGCCCCGTTCTTTTGTCGTGTAAAAAGGTTCGCCGAGCCTCTTCAATTTGTCTTCTGTCATACCGATTCCTTCGTCAGCAAGCGAGATAATGATATGGTCGTCTCCTTTCGGTTTGATCGACACATATACATTGCCGCCGTCAGGCATCACTTCGATTGCATTTTTCAAAATGTTGATAAATACCTGTTTCAGCTGATTCGGCTCGCAATAAATCAGCGGAATGCCGCCTTCGCACTTCAGATGCATCTGAACGTTGTCAAGGTTTGCCTGTGCGTGCAGCAAATCCATTGTGTCCTGCATGATTTTGACGATGTTTTTTTCTTCATACATAATCGCCTGCGGTTTTGCAAGGATGAGAAATTCCGTAATAATCGATTCAATCCTTTTGAGCTCTGATGTGATGACATTAAAGTAAAGCGCGTGATCCTCATTTTGGATGCTGCCTTTCAGCAGCTGGATAAATCCTTTTAACGCCGTCATCGGGTTGCGGATTTCGTGGGCAATTCCGGCTGCGAGTTCTCCGACGACATGAAGGGTATCAGACTTGCGGAGCCGTTCTTCAAGCTCTTTTCGTTCCGTCACGTCTCTGAGCATCGCCAAGTTCATGTTTTGAATGATGTTTCGCTTAAATGAAAATTCAAGAATCCGTTTTTGGTCGCTCAGCAGGAATGGAATATCATTATCCATTTCTTCAAAGGAAATCGTTTTAGCGGGAGAAGCAGCGTTTTCTATATGATAGCCGGAGATGACATCAAGAAGATTGGACGTTTTCAGCTGTTCAAGAGGGGTGCTGAGAATTTTTCCGGCAAGGGGGTTCGCATCGATAATGTCGTACTGGTTGTTGAAAAGAACGATTCCGTCCATTGATCCGTTGAATACTTTTCTGAACTTCAATTCGCTTTCCCGCAATTCTTTTTCCATTCGTTTTCTGTCGCTGACATTCCTCAAAATGGTTAAGTCCTGGCTGTCGAACATGATCCGTTTTGATGTGAACTCAAGCTCTTTATATTGTCCGTTTGCCATACGAAACAGCAGTTCCGCCCGGATTTCCCCTTTTTGATCGTACTGCTTTTGGATAGCATGATACCGCTGATTGGTTTGGTCAATAAAATCGGTCATCTTCTTGTTGAGAAGCTGACCCATCGGCAGTTCGAAGATTTTGCAGGCCGACTGGTTCGCTTTGACGATGCGGCCTTCGTTATTCATCAGGATGATGGCATCCATCGCATTTTCAAAGACTTCCCTAAAGCGTTCTTCGCTTTTAAACAGCTGTTTTTCCATTGAGCGCTTCTCGGTAATATCCCTCATAATCGACATATAAAAGCCGTTTAAAATATTCGAGGTTATCGTCAGCTCAAACAGCCGGTCTTCTCCTGATCTGAGCCGGACAGGAAGTTCCCCTTTTGCTTTCCCTCTTCTGAAAAGAGCGTTCCAGATTTTATCGAGCCGCCCCTTGTTTTCAGGGGATACGAATTGAGACAGCTTCAGTTTTGAAAGCTCTGTTTTTTCAATTTCGAAACTCTGGCAAAACGAATGGTTCGCATCGATGAAACAGCCTTGTTTATCAAAGATGACGATTCCTTCAACCGCGCGGTGAAACAAATCTTTAAACAGCTTTTCATTAATGGTGCGCTCCCGCTCCAATATTTTTTTCGACGAAATGTCTCTCATGACGACAAAAAAGCAGTCCTCACCGATTCCTTTGCTTGCAGTAAACTCGATATATTTGACAGATCCGTTGTCAAGCCTGATGGCCACTTCCTTTTTCGCATATCCCCGCTCCAAAAAGCGGTGGATGTTCTGATTTAGTTCATCCGGCGGAACGGCGTGCAGAAAATCGAGCGCCGACCGGTTCAGCAAATTCTTTTTTTGGCTTTGGAGAATCTTGCAGGCAGCATCATTCGCCTGGATGATGTTCATCTGTTTATCCAATATAAAAATAGCGTCCAGCGTCCCGTTAAACAGCAGTTCATACTGATACAAATCCGCTTTCAGCTTGGCGTTTTCTTTCTTCAGTCTGTTCAGCTGGTTTTGCAGATTTAAGGATTCATTCAAATCAAGAGTTTCCTCCATTTATTACACTCCTTCTTGAAAACCTGTCCTCCAATTATTCTACAAACCGGAAAATCTTCCTTCATTTGTTTCGAACTTTTACAACCTTTCCGCCTATTTTACAGGAAGATGACGATATAAAAGTTCCTTACTGTTCAATTACAGCGGCCTAACAATAAGACTTAATGCATAGGAAAACACATGCTTTCTATTTTAAAATTTTAAAATGAGGCAAGACTGGTGGAAGACGTATTCCGGAAAGAATATTCCGGGATTCGAACGCTTCCCGCACCGGCGCCTCCTGAACATGTTTGTGAAAGGGTGATGTTATGGCGACTTCGCGCGACAGCTATTTCGACAATGCAAAATTCCTATTAATTTTTCTCGTCGTATTCGGACATATAATCAGGTCCTATATTCATGATAATGATGCACTGCTTCATATTTATAAATTTATTTACACGTTTCACATGCCTGCTTTTATTCTCATATCAGGCTATTTTGCAAAAGGATTCAACCGCCCCGGATATGTCAAAAAAATCGCCTGGAAGCTGATTGTTCCTTATTTGATTTTCCAGGGAATCTATACGCTGTTTTATTCCTTTATCGATGATCAAAGCTTAACTGCCGCAAATCCGATTGAACCGCAATGGTCGCTTTGGTTTTTGCTGAGCTTGTTCTTTTGGAATCTCCTGTTGTTTCCATTCACAAAACTGCCGCCGAAATGGGCGTTTGCCGCAAGCTTTGCGATCGCCGTTCTTGTCGGATATATCGACCTGATCAGCAACACGCTCAGCCTGTCCCGCACGTTTGTTTTCTTCCCGGTCTTTTTGGCGGGCTATTATTTGCAAAAAGACCATTTTAAAATGCTGAGAGGCTGGAAAGGCAAGCAGGCCGCTCTAGCTGTTTTAGCAGCAACGTTCGTTTTTTACTTTTTTGTAGACTTCGATTACTCCTGGCTGTTCGGATCCAAACCCTATTCGGAATTCGGCGATGTCGGGATAAAAAGCGGGTTAAACCGAGTGGCGCTCCTCGTCATCACGTTCGCCTCAACCTTCGCGTTCATGGCGCTTGTGCCTGAAAGGCGGTATTTCTTTACCCTGTGGGGAACGCGCACATTTTATGTCTATCTGCTGCACGGCTTTATCATCAAGTCGTTCAGAAAAACGGGTGCGGAAGAATGGCTTGCCGATTATCAAAGTCTGACGCTATTAATCATCGCCACGGCGATTTTAACCTTCTGCTTATCAAGCGGATTTGTCAAAACGGTCGCCCAGCCATTCATCGAATTGAAAATGACGAATTTAATGAGGATGTTGAAAAAAGACAACGGATATAACCCTTATTTAAAATAATTAAAGGTGCAAATCGTTTCCGATTTGCACCTTTCTCGTTTGATCCGCAGTTTCAATCTTTATCCCGCTTCTGTCCGTCCGCCTTTTTGTTCTTCTTTTTATTGTTCTCGATCACATCAATAAATTTAAAGGCGTTGACATCGCCCAGTTCGTTTGAAAATTCCTCTTGAAGCACATCCGGATTCATCGGTTTTTTATGGTTTTGCATATCCTTGCTTTTTTGATGTTTTTTCATTGGTTCGACTCTCCCTGCTTCCCGTGTTTCGAGTTGCGGTTGGCGCCCCTGTCTCCGTTTTCGGCATCATATTGGGTCATGTATTGATGGTCATGCATGCTTTCAGCAGGCGTTTTATTGTTAAGAGCCGCTTCATTTCTGGCAACTTTTCTTTTCATGATGACATTCCTTTCTTTTGTCGTTTCATCCATATCCTTTCCGTTTCCGTACATTCCACACATCCAGTTTTCGGCAAAAAAATAAGCACCCTGAAGGGCGCTTATTTAAACACTTTTTTCACTTTATTGACGACATATGAGCTGCCGCCGCGGTCTGACACATCCTCGATCATCATCGTGATTAAAAGGTTTTTGTTCTTGTAATCATAGGCGGTGAACCAGCCGTTTTCTTTACCTTTTTCGTCTTTTTTCGTTTTCAGCTCGGCTGTTCCCGTTTTCCCTGCGATCGTGAGCCCTTTGACAACCGGCTTGTAAGCCGAGCCGCGCGGGTCTTCTACAACGCCTTTCAACCCTTTTGTAATCGCTTCTGCTCCGCCTGTGGGCAGTACGTTTTTATGCCATATTTCTTTCTCTTCGCCGTCCTTTTTGATCAGGTGCGGCTTGATCAGATTACCGTCGTTCAAGAAAGGCGTATAGCTTGCCGCAAGGTGTATCGGCGACATCAGCATTTGCCCCTGTCCGTATCCTGAATCGGCAAGGAGAATATCCGAGTCGATTCCTTCGTTTGATATGGAGGAAGACTTCGTCGGGAATTCATAATCAAGCTTTTCCTCAAAGCCGAATGATTTCAGGCCTTCGACAAATTGATCCTTACCTGTGTCAAGGGCGGTCTGTGCGAAATAAATGTTGTCGGAGGTGATCAGCGCGTTTTCCAGGTTGACATCGCTTAATCGCTCGGAAACCCGTGTGACTTTATATCCGCCCCATGACGAATCTTTCTGCCATTCCTTCCCTTCGATCTTCTTCGGTTCATCCGCTTTGATCGCGTCATTTTTCAGACCGATTGAAGCCGTGATCGGTTTGATCGTTGAACCCGGAGCATAGGTTTTATTAAATTTAGAGGTGAATGGCGCAGACGCATCTTTGTTGAGTTTTTCCCATTCTCCTTTTTTCCAGCCGAACAAAAACCCGTTCGGATCGTATGAAGGCGCGCTGACAAGCGCCAACGTTTCTCCAGTCTGCGGCTCTAACGCAACGGCAGCGCCGGAGTCATCTTTTAACTGGTTGTACAGTTCTTCCTGTTTGTTCATGTCGATCGTGGTGTGGATGTCTTTTCCGTCTTTTGCATCCTTTGAGGCAACCGTCGCGCCTGATTCAGGAATCGAAATCGTCCAGCCGATTTCTCCTCTGAGCTCTTTTTCATAAATATGTTCGAGACCGACGATTCCGAGCAGCGAATGCTCGCTGTAGCCTTCTTTATTCTGCTTTAATTCCTCTTCGGTAATCGGCCGTATGTAACCGGTAAGATGTGCGGCTTTTTCACCGTAAGGATAGTATCTTGATTGCGTATCTTGTTTCAAAACCCCGGGAAGAGAGGTCGCTTTTTTGAGAAGCTCTGTGCTGCCAGGCTTCACTTTTTTCAGGGGAACGAATGATTCGTCCGTCACCCAGCTTGCGGACAGCTGTTTTTCGATGTCTTCTTTTTCCATGTCAAGCATGTTCGCTAGCTTTTTGATGACACCGTCTTTATCATCTCCGAGCTGCCCCGGAACGACGCCGATTTCAGGCACTGTCGCATTCGTAGCGAGTTTCTTTCCGTTTCTGTCATAAATGATGCCTCTCGCTGGTTCTTTGGCGGTAATCCGGATGGTCTCCCCTTCCTTCAACTGTGAAAAAATAAAGGATGGGTTCCAGTTGACTTTCCATGATGTGTCACCGTCGTTTTTTTCTTTGACAAGCTTTGCCTTCCCTTCAAAGGAAACGGGGCCGGCCAATGTATTCATGCTGACTTTATACGGTATTGTCACTGCATCTTTTTTCTCTTTATTTTTATCATCTTCATCGTTATCGACGGCTGAAACCTTCAAATCGGAAACTCCGATCTGTTCATAAATGGATTGATTGCGCTTGATGAAATCGTCTTTTGAAATCGATTTTTGCGCTTCAGCCGACAGCTGTTCATACATTTCTTCAAATTTTTGCTCGTTCCATTTGTCTACATATTGATCCATGCTTTCTTTTGCTGTCGGCTCGTTAGAACAGGCTCCGGCGAGCAATAGAAATCCGGCGGCTATAAACAAATGGATGACTCTCTTTTTCATCGTTGCTTCCCCCTTTTTTTCAAGTCCGCCATTTAAGCATTATATCATACAAATAAATACAGCGACCGACTTTATGATCATAAAAAAAGACAGTTTAACTAAACTGTCTTTCTTATCCGATGATAATTCTTTCCTTTGGATAATGGTAATTCGCTTCGATTTCTTTTCTGCCGAACAAATAGAGCAGGGTGACAATACCGATTCGGCCGATGAACATCAGAAGGATGATGACACTTTTGCCAATCGTGCTCAGATCTGAAGTGATGCCCATCGACAAGCCGGTCGTACCGAAAGCGGAACACACTTCAAACAGCAGTTCAAGCAAAGAATGTTTTTCCGTCATTGTCAAAATGAGTGTCGAGCCGAAAACGAGAATGACCGCCATCAGCGTCACAATCAATGACTTCATTAAATCCGCCTGGTGCAGTTCACGTTTGAAAATCTTCACCGATTTATTTCCCCGCGCGAAGTGATAGAGCGCCAACAAGTTTAAGGCAAAGGTCGTTGTCCGGATGCCCCCTCCGACAGAGCTTGGCGAAGCGCCGATGAACATGAGCATGCACATAAACAAGATGGTCGTATGCGTGAATTGGCTGATATCGATCGTCGCGAGTCCGCCGCTCCTGGTTGTCGTCGACTGGAACAGCGAATAGAATATGACTTCGTGCCACGATTTTCCTGAAAAGGCAAAGCGTGCTTCCGTAGCGAATATGCCGATCGCGCCTCCTATCACTAAAAGGAAAAAAGTGACTGATGTCAATTTGGTAAACAGGCTGAAAGTGAATTTGCGCTCTTTGCTGAGCAGAAAATCCTTTACCTCAATCAGCACCGGGAAGCCGATCGCTCCCAAAATCAACAGCATGATGACGATAAACTGGACAAAATAATCGTGCTGAAACGGAATCAGCGAGTTGCCGGTAATATCAAAACCGGCATTGGTCGTTGCGCTGATACTCGTAAAAAATCCGTGTATAAAGGCTTCCCCCGGTGTGTCAAAATACTTTAAAAAGTATGTGCCGAGAATCAGCCCGCCAAACAGCTCGATCAGCAGGATTAAGCCGAGCACGTGCTTCATCAGCTTGACGAGGCCCGATAAGTTGGATTGATTTTGATCGGTCATAATCAGCCGGCGCTCTTTCAAGCCGATCCGCTTGCCGAAAATCAGCCAGACGAATGTTCCGAGCGCCATCACACCGATCCCGCCAAACTGCAGAACAAACGCCAAAATCCAAATTCCGGCCGTGCTGAATGTATCAGCTGTATCAACAACCGTTAAACCGGTTACGCTCACTGCGCTCACCGCAGTAAAAAGGGCATCGATAAATGACCATTCCACATCATTCTTGTGCGCAACGGGCAGACTCAATAATATAACGGAAACCGTCACCGCCAAAAAATAATAGAGCGCGATCAGCTGTACAGGAGACAGCACGCGCAGTAGTTTTCTCAATAAAACCTTCATAATCGTTCCTTCTTTTCAATATTCAAAAGTTGCGCTTCTTGTGTATAACGTGTTCCATTTTAAAGGAAACATGCTCTTATGTACAGCCGATTTTCGATTTTTAAATTTAAAAAGCAAACCCCCTTGAAAAAGGGGGTTTGCATATTGATTATTTTGCTTCCAGACGACGGATTCTGTCGCTTAAATCAGGGTGTGTTGAGAAAAGCGATGTGTGCTTTTTCCCGTTGATTTTCAAAGTTGCAACAGATGCCTGCTCTTCTTTGACTCTTGAAGTGTACTGCTCAAGGGAGCGGAGCGCGTGAATCATCTTATCCTTGCCTGCAAGGTCTGCTCCTCCTCTATCCGCATGATATTCGCGGTGGCGGGAGTACGCAAACACGACAAGGCTTCCGAGAATGGAAAACACAATTTGGAAGACGATGACCGCGATAAAGTGAACGATCGGCGCCAGCTCTTCACGGACAACGCGTGAAACAGCCCATGCCGCAATCCGGGCGAAGAAAACAACAAACGTGTTGACGATTCCCTGAAGGAGCGTCATCGTCACCATATCGCCGTTTGCGATATGCGCCACTTCGTGAGCAAGCACGCCTTCCACTGCGTCGTCATCCATTTCCTGAAGAAGCCCCGTCGATACAGCGACAAGCGAGCGATTTTTGGACGGCCCGGTCGCAAAGGCATTCACTTCGCGTGAATTGTAGATCCCGACTTCAGGCATCTTTGTCAGTCCGGCAGCGCGGGACAGCTTATATACCCGGTCAACGAGCTGCTGCTCTTCGTAGCTGAGCGTTTGCTTATCAGGATTCAGCACCTGAACGCCCATCGCCATTTTCGCCATCCATCTTGACATCAAAAGCGACATAAAGGAGCCGACAAAGCCGACAACAGCACTGAATACGAGAAGCGCTCCGATATGGATGCCGCCGTCAGCCGTGAAATATGTGCCTACGCCTGTCAGCGAACCGATAATGGACAGCACGATACCGATCGTCGTGATGACTAAAATGTTCGATAAAAGAAAGAGAAAGATTCTTTTTCCCATGATTACCTCCATGTTATAATAAGATCAAATGAACTTGTATAATAAAATTATACGGCATAGAATTGAAAATGCAAGTGATAAGCCGTAAGATAATGTTTATATTGTTTGCTATTTCATTTTAATACATAATGAGGTGGAATGATGAAACCTTTTAAACTGACTCGCCTGGAAATGGCCAAACTGATGTACGCTTTAAAAGGGCAACTGGATGTCAGTCCGCTTGCGATTCTTTTGAGATCGGCCGATTTGGCGCCCGATGAGCCGGAAGACAATTTGGACATCCCCGAATTCATTGTCCGGTACGAACGAAAAAAACCAAAAACGGAACACGGGCTTTCCACAAATGAAATTGTTGAACTTGGAAATTTGTGCGAACTGACATCCTTAAAATCGACAGCCATCCAAAACTGGATCAAACGCGATATAAAAGATTTGATGGGACATCCGGAACTCGGCAAAAAATATTCCATCGACCAAGCCGTCATCCTTCTCATTGTACGAGACTTAAAATCGGTTTATGACTTCGAAACGATCCGGCCGATCTTAACAACGGTTTTTAATACGATTACAGACCGCTCAGATGATGTGGTGAGTCCGCTGCGCTTTTATGAAGGGTATGCGCGGGTTCTCGATTATGTGTACCGGATCAAAGACTATACGCTGAATGAATCGGCGCTTGAAAAAATCGTCATCGAGCAGACTGGACAGCTCCGCGGTTTTTATCAAGATCTGGCCGATCCCGAATGGAACAAAGCGAGAGATATCACCGCTGTCACGGTGCTATCCGTCATCGCTTCGCACATACAGGCGACCGCCCATTCCATGATTGACAGCGTCTTCTTAAAATATGATATGAAGTAATCGCCGCTGACCGGCGCGCCTGGCTGCCAATCGCCAGGCGTTTTTTTGCACCTTCAACAATTGCCAGCATAAAAAGCCTCAGTCTATTTCAAACTAAACAAGCAGTACCAATTGAAAAAGGAGTTGAGAATCATGGCAAGAACGAATAAACTCGTCGTTCCCGGGGCGGAGCAGGTTTTAGACCAGTTCAAATATGAAATCGCCCAGGAGTTCGGCGTCCAGCTCGGCTCGGACTCGGTCGCTCGCTCAAACGGGTCTGTAGGCGGGGAAATGACAAAACGACTTGTACAGCAGGCACAAGCTCAAATGAATGGGCATACTGACAAATAAATACCCTATGGTTTATTCGCCGGGCCCGCTCGGCGGATATTCTTGTTGATTTGTTTGGTCAGAAGGTTTTTTCTCCTTTTGGTAAGGAGTTTTAGGGCTCTCTTGATTTGTGCCGGAACCGCTTTTCTGCGTTCCTTCCTCCGACTGCTGACCGTCTTTGTCATTATGGATATGTTCTTGAGGGTTTTCGGTATTAGGGGATTTTGACTCCTTTTCTTTTTCCATTTCTTGATCAGATTGAGACTGATCTTGATCTGAAGGTTTTTCGCCGTCAGGATGATCTTCCGTATCTGCTTCTTCATCATCCGTATGTTGTTCCGGCTGATCTTCTTCTTTCACAGCTTTCTCTTTTTCTCCTGTATCTTCTTCCTGATTTTGATCATCTTTGTGATCTTCATTGTCATCATCTTTGTTTTTGTCTTCTAATTCATCTTTATGGGAACGGATATAACGGCCTGTTGAGATGCCTTCTTTTTGTGCTTTTGCACGCGTATCAAGGTCTGATTCCACCGCTTCCATCTTATAGTTCTGCTGCTCGTATTTTTTCGCGACATGATCAATTTCGCTTTTTACCGTCGCCTTATATGTGTCATCTTCATTGTTTTCATATACGGTGGCGATAAGCACTTCTTTTGATTCGGTGACATAACCGCTCTTATCGCTGTCATCGACAATTTCACTGATCACCTCTTTAAAGTCAGACTTTTCCCAATTTTCTATACTGCTCATTAAGTCCTTGCCATCCTCGTTCAGCGGCACCAAATCGATAACTTCACAGTTTTTGTTGAGTGTCAATTCAAAGCTTGGGTTGATATCGATCGTCATATAGGCGTATGCTTTATTGTTGTTTAACACACCAGGGATGATCATGAAAGCGAGCAGCATGATCGCCGCGATTGAAAAAACGCCTGCTTTCAGCGGACGGAGCGAAAGCAGATCAAAAAAGCCCGCACGCTTCCTCGACATTCTCGTCTCCGCGGGAAAAGCAATTTCCTGACCGATTTCATAATCTTCCTCTGTGCTCTTTGCTTTTAAAAATTGTCCGTCAGGGGTTAGCAATGTGACGAATTTTTTATTTTTTTCTACAATAATTCCTCTTCTCATGAATTGAGCACCCCTTTTAGATAATCTTTAAGGTAAACATAATCGCCCGTTATAATGATCGCCATAGCAATGATATATTTGCGGTTTCTCTCTACAGTTTTTCTGCTGACAGCCACCAGCTTTTCAAGCTGTTTGACGGGAAGCTGCTTTTTTTCAAACAAGATCTTTTTTAATTCTTCATGTTCGACTAGCGTATATGCCACTTTGATGGCGTTTTGCCTTGCATCCGTATGTTTCGGGGAATGCTCCAGCAAATCGGAAAAAGACAGGCCAAAACTTTTAAGCCTTTCTTTAAAATGGAAAATCTCCTCCCGCCTTTGCTCCTGTTCGAGCATGCGGTTGAATTCATGAATGGAAAGCTCCGCTTCAATCATGCTTTGAGAGGATTCCTGCTCTTCTCCTTCTTGCATGTCCATATTGATATTCTGGGCATTTCTCGCTTCTTTTCTGATATAATCAATGACTTTGCGCTTAATGATCAGCTCTGCAAATGCAAGCAGAGAATTTCCTTTATCTGAAGAATATTTTTCAATGGCTTCATTGAATGCAATCAAGCCGATGCTGAATTCATCATCTTTTTCATCTATATATCGTTTGCACACGGATGAAACCGTTTTAGCCACAAAAGGCTTATACTGATGGATAAGCTCGTTTTGCAACTGCTGATTTCCTTTTTGTATGCTTATTACAGACTCTTCTAATGATTGTTTCTTTTTTCCTGTCTTAAACAAAAGGCTAAGCACTGGTTTCACCTCAGTTCCTCCCTATACTACTCATTAATGATAGCTAATTTGATAGGGATTCGCAAAGGAGAAAACACGGTATTCATTTCTAATTTTTCAATTGTGACAATGATTTGTTTGATCTCCTAGAACAATTCGTGATCTGTTTGACGATTAAGGGGGTTTTCCCGCCGTTTTTGTAACACGCCTGTTAATAAAATGAAATCTTATTTCGGTTGGACTAGAGCAATCATCCCCGCGCTTCCTAGTGCGGGCAAACAAAAAAGACCGCCGGTGAAAGACCGGCAGTCTGGCGAAAGCTGTTTATTCCTCTGCAGCTTTATTCTCGTGTTTGTTCGGATTTGTCATAAACCATCCCCCGAGCGCAATGGCGATCAGCACCGCCCAGAAGATGAACTTCCAAGTACCTGAATGAATAAAATGTTCAGAGACGATGTTGATTTGCGGGTGTGCGAGCGTATAGAGCGTCAGTTTCACACCAACCCAGCCGACAATCAGAAAAGCAGCTGTTTCCAGGCTCGGACGTTTCTTTAACAAGTTCACAAATTGACTTGCAGCAAAACGCATAATAATCAGTCCGATGATCCCGCCGGCTAAAATCACCATGAACTGTCCGCCGTCAAGTCCGCCGATTTGCGGCAGGTTCGTTGCCGGAAGTGTGACAGCCAGGGCAACCGCCGCCAAAATCGAGTCGACGGCAAACGCGATGTCCGCCAGTTCAACTTTGATAACCGTCGGCCAAAAACCGCTTTGCTTCGACTCTTTCACCTTTTCGTCCTTTTTGAAAACATGGGTTTTCAAAATATGGTGAATGGAGATGTAAAGCAGATAGACGGCGCCGATCGCCTGCACCTGCCAGACGTTGACAAGGAAAGAGATCGCAAACAAAGCGCCGAACCTCATCACAAACGCGCCGGCCAACCCGTAGAAGAGCGCTTTTTTTCTGTCTTTTTCAGGCAAGTGTTTAACCATGACCGCCATGACAAGGGCATTGTCCGCGGCCAAAATACCTTCCAGCCCGACTAGGATGAGAAGAACCCAACCATATTCAAGTAATAATGCTGCGTCCATTTTATAATTCCTCCTAAGTGATTGTCTCTTTCTCTTATTCCCGCTAATGCAGCAGGGTATTTTCAGAAAACAAAAAAGACCTCTGCCAACATTAGGCAAAGGTCTTGCTAGACATGGTTATCATTGATTAAATCATGCCAACAAAGCCGATGGATGAACATCCATGAACTGACGACTTTGTTTCCGGTTTAACATCCGGACGCTACTCCCCTTTGGGATAAAAGAAAATATTGAATTATAAGATAATATTAACCTCATATGCGCCCGGCTGTCAATCCTTATTTTTATTTAAAAAAGTTGAAACGCTTTGTGATTTGACTTTGTTCCGCCGGCCTTTCACCCAAAGGTAAAGAACGAACAACACGATGAATCCGATGCCGACCGGAAGAAGGTATCCGTCCAATAGGCTGCCGACCTTACTCCAGTTTTCGCCGAGGTAAAAGCCTAAATAGACATAGACGAACGTAATCGGTGTGATCGCAAGGAATGTATACATACAAAACACCCACACATTCATTTTAGCGAGTCCGCACGGAATGGAAATCAGCGTTCTGATGCCTGGTATAAACCGGCCGCTAAACGCGACAAACCCCCCGTGCTTTTCAAAAAACCTGTCCGATTTTTCGAGCGCTTCAGGCTTAATGAAGAAGTATTTGCCGTAGCGCTCCAAAAACGGCCGCCCCCCGTACCTCCCGAGCCAGTAAAGCGTCAGCGGACCTGCGACACCGCCCAGTGAACCTGCCGCAACGACCCCGATCAGCAACATATCGCCTTGATACACCCAGTAGCCGGCAAGCGGCAGAACGATTTCAGCCGGCACGAATTCGATGCACAGCGCCAGAAAAACCCCTAAATACGAGAGGCTTTTAAACGCCTCTGCCAATGATAAAATAAACTCTTCGATATCGATCACAACCTTTGACGATTGATAATTTCAAGTTCCAAAGAACGTACAAAAACGATTTTAACACAATTCAGGAAAATTGAAGAGCAAAATGGGAAGTCCTCATTAGAAAGAGCAGAAGGATATCATTTTTTATTGGCGAATTTCATTATATATAGTATAATTCACGAATTATACCGGAAGTAGCGCTATTGCCGCTTTTTTATGTCAACGGTTAAGAGTACGGCAGTCTGGCCTTTCACAATACAGTATAGAAATTCAGATTTTTCATCATAGTACAAAAAGGCGGAGAAGAAAGTGACAGAAGTTTTTGGTGAATATAATGGATGGTTCGTTCTTTTATCCTATATCACTGCGGTTTTGGCAGCATACACAGCCCTTGATTTATCGGAACGGGTCGTCCATACAAAGGGCAGGAAAAATATAGGATGGCTTTTGGCCGGATCCCTCACGATGGGGCTTGGTATCTGGTCTATGCACTTTATCGGGATGGTGTCATTTCAGACAGCCGAAGAAATGAAATACGATTTGAGATTCGTCTTGCTTTCGATTGTTGCCGCTTTCGCAGGCTCGCTCATTTCATTTTATGTTGTGAATGGAAAAAAACCGACGAATGCGAGACTGGCGGCGGGCTCCCTTGCAATGGGAAGCGCGATCGCCTCCATGCATTTTATCGGGATGGAGGCGATGGAGAATATGACAATCGTCTATCATCCCGTTCTTTATGCCGCCTCTTTTGCAATCGCCATTTTCGCCTCCTTCGCTGCCTTAAAACTGTCAGTTGTATTCGCCAAAAAAACCGGCTCCTTTCGGATCTTGTTCATTAAAATCGGAAGCGCGCTTTTAATGGGCGGCGCCATTTCCGGCATGCACTATACAGGAATGGCAGCAGCTACGCTTTTCATGACTGACGGCCGTTATACAGGCCGCGAAGGAATCGATACAATTGAACTGGGCATTATGATCGTGCTTGTCAGCCTGATGCTTCAATGCTTCTTGATTTTCGGCGCTTTCACTGACAAGCGTTTGCTGTTTCATATCGAGAAAATAAAAGATAATGAGGAACGGTTCCAGTCCTTAATCAACCACAACATTGATCCGATCTACGTGTTTTCGCTTAAAGGTAAGATGCTTTCCGCCAATTCATCGGGATACAGCCTTCTTGAAAAAATGGGAGTTGAGCCTGAGCGTCTGTCTTCGTTTTTTCGAGGGGAGGATCATGACAGACTGCTCAGCTGGTTTCTTCAAGTCCAAAATGAAAAACAGGCCCTTAACCGCGATACGGAAATCGAAATAGCTGAAAAACGTTTTGATGTAAATGTGACGCTGATACCGGTGTACGTCAGAAAGCAGCTCGACAGCATTTATGTCATTTGCAAAGATATGACAAACCAGCGTGAAGCAGAACGCAAAATCCACAGGATGGCTCACTATGACGCGTTGACAGATTTGCCAAACAGACGGTATGCAGTCGACCATCTCGCAAATGTTCTGGAGCGGCAGAAGTCGGGGACGGCTGTGTTGTTTTTGGATTTAAACCGTTTCAAAGTGTTTAATGACGCCCTTGGCCACGACATCGGTGATCTGCTGCTGGTGGCGGCAGCACAGCGTTTGGCGCATTGTGTGCCTGATGAAGGCTTCATCGCCCGGTTAGGCGGTGACGAATTTATCATTGTCGCCCCTTTACAAGGGACAGATCAGCTGACCAGGCAATTGATCAGTCAGTTTGAAACGCCTTTTCACATTAAAGAGCACCGCCTCAAAACATCGGTAAGCATCGGAATCGCCGTTTCTCCGGCCGATGGAACAGACGGTGATGAGCTGATGAGAAAAGCCGACATGGCCATGTACGCCGCGAAGCACAAAAACAAAAGCAGATACCAATATTTCTCATCTTCTCTCACCAGAAAGAACAGGCCGTCTTTGCAGGAGGAAACCGAGCCGAACTAAGCGCTTTCTCCAAGCAAATCACTGTATGGCGCAAGCATCCGGGCCGAAGCCCGGATGCTTTTTTTCGCTCTGCGTCATCCATAAGTTGCTATTCATGAAACAATCTGCAGAGAGGCATCAATAAAAGAAAAGGAGTTGAACCGAACCGATGCATACGATGTGGAAAGGCTCAATCAGCTTCGGCCTTGTCAATATCCCCATTAAACTGTTCGCAGCGACAGAGGATAAGGATATTAAATTAAGGTCGCTTCATAAAGAATGCCACGCCCCGATTCAATATGAAAAAAAGTGCACAAACTGCCATCAGGAAATCGCGCCCGACGACATCGTCAAAGGCTACGAATATGTTAAAGGCAAATACGTCGTTTTATCGGACGATGAGCTGAAACAGCTCAAAGAAGAGCAGGAAGACAAGGCTGTCGAAATTGTTGATTTTGTGCAGCTAAAGGAAATCGACCCCATCTATTTCAACCGTTCATATTTCGTCGGACCGGGAGATAACGGTGTAAAAGCGTACTCCCTTTTGCGCGAAGCGCTCAGAAAAACAGAAAAGATCGGGATCGCCCATATGACCATCCGCTCAAAAAAACAGCTCGCTATTCTTCGCGTCTACGAAAACTGCATTTTAATGGAGTCTATCCACTACCCTGATGAAGTCCGAAACGCAGCCCACGTACCCGGTGTTCCGGAAGAAACCGCGGTTAACGAAAAAGAGCTGCAAACCGCGATTTCACTAATAGACGAGCTAACGACGACATTTGCGCCTGAACAATATGAAGATACGTACAGACTTGCGCTGATGGATAAAATCAAAGAGAAAATCGATCATCATGAGGGTGTCACGCCAAATACCGGGGCCGCCGCTCCGCGCGAAGATGTCATCGATCTCGTGAGCGCTCTCCAAGCCAGCATCGAACGGACAAAAGCGCCCGACCGGGAAGCGGAAAAAGCGCCTGTTGCAAAAGGAACCGGGGAAAAAAAGAAAAAAACGTCGCGCAAAAAAGCTTCAGAGGCAAAATAAAAAATGGGAATCACGATGCAGCCCGTTTTGACCACATCCGCTCCTTCAGGCGGCAATTGGCGGTATGAAGCCAAGTATGACGGGTATCGGGGGCTTTTAAAAATTTCCGCGGCCGGCGACGTTTCGCTCATCAGCAGAAACTCGCAACCGCTCGAAAACACATTTCCGGAAATTACGGAATTTGCAAAAAGCATGATCGAAAATCTCAAAGAACACTTGCCGATCACGATTGACGGGGAAATTGTGTCGTTGACAAACCGTTTTCGTTCCCGGTTTGAATACGTCCAAAAAAGAGGGTTAAGCAAAAAGGCCGAGTTGATTGAACAAGCAGCCGCGAAGAAACCGTGTCAGTACCTCGCTTTTGATTTACTGGTCTTTAAAGGAGAAAGTGTAACCCCGCTCCCCTATACCGAACGAAAACGCATGCTTTCCGACCTGATGAAAGAACTCGGCTTGCCGATGGCTCCCGATCCGATGGCTCACGCACGAATTCAATACATCCCTGACACTTCAGATTTCCATGCTCTTTGGCATGCTGTTAAAAGGTTTGACGGCGAGGGAATTGTCGCGAAGAAAAAAGAAAGCCGCTGGGCTGAAAGTAAAAAAACAGCCGAATGGCTCAAGCTCAAAAACTACAAAAAAGCAGCTGTATTTATGACAGGCTACAACATGGCAAACCGTTATTTGACCATCGCCGTCTATGACCGCGGTCAAATCAAAGAAGTCGGTTCGGTTTCCCACGGACTTGGAGAACAGGAAAGAAACGCCATTCTTTCAATCGTCAAGCAATACGGAACCGAAACAAAGCCCGGCGAATATACCATAGATCCGTCGATTTGCATGACGGTCCATTATTTAACGATTCATTACGGGACATTGCGCGAGGTGTCGTTTGTTTCTTTTGAATTTGACATGGCTTGGAAAGATTGTACTTACAAGCGCCTGCTGCTTCATTCAAGAAACGTCCACCCCGATTTGCAGCTGACAAGCCTTGATAAAGTCATCTTTCCTAAAAGCAATAAAACAAAAGCGGATTACATCGGATACCTGAATGAAATCGGCGATTTTCTGCTTCCATTTCTCGACAATCGGGCGCTTACCGTTATCCGTTATCCGCACGGTTCCGGCGGAGAATCTTTTTTTCAAAAAAACAAGCCCGACTACGCACCCGAATTTATCACGTCGATTCGGGATGACGAGCACGAGCATATCATCTGCAGCGATTATTCGGTTCTGCTGTGGCTTGCCAATCAGCTTGCGCTGGAGTTCCATATCCCTTTTCAAACAGCGGATACGACCCGTCCGACCGAAATCGTTTTCGATCTCGATCCGCCTTCAAGGTCGGAGTTTCCGCTGGCCGTCAGAGCCGCGAAAGAGCTTCACCGTTTATTTGATCAGCTCGGCCTCTTATCTTTTCCAAAGCTGTCGGGGAATAAAGGGATACAAATCTATATTCCGATTTCAAAAAACGCCTTTACTTATGAAGAAACCCGCCTTTTCACAAGCTTTGCGGCTTCTTATTGTGTCTCGCTTTTTCCCGATCTGTTCACAACCGAACGCCTGATTAAAAACAGGGGCGGAAAACTCTATATTGACTATGTGCAGCACGCTCCGGGAAAAACGATCATCTGCCCGTATTCCACAAGAGGCAATGAGCTTGGCACAGTGGCCGCACCGCTGTTTTGGGATGAAGTCCATTCAGACTTGGCACCCTCAAATTTTACGATGGAGGCTGTCATCAAACGCACAAAGGAACTCGGATGCCCTTTCGAAAGCTTCTTCAGACAGCCCCAAGACAAACAGATCAAAGCTATTCTCGATCACTTAAAAGAAAATGACCGTACGGAAAACTGACTTTTTCAGCGAAACAATAGGTGCTGGCTGTGGATTCCGGCTTTTTTCAGAAGGGCCATCAGCTGCTCCTGTTCCTCTTTTGTTAAGCCTGAAAAAGCCCGCGCAATTCTCAGGGAGTGGATCGGATAAATCTCATCGAGATATGCCTTTCCCTTCTCTGTCAAATTCGCATAGACAGACCGTTTATCTTTCGGGTCCTGCTCTCGTTTGATGAAACCGTTTTTTTCCAGTTTGTCGATCACATAGGTTACGTTTCCGCTTACAAGGAGCAGCCTCGAGCCGATTTGCTGCAGCTTTTGGGCTCCCCTCGTATACAAAAGCTCCAATACAGCAAATTCTGTAGGATTAAAGCCGTGTTCCTTGCTGTCACGAATACTATGTTCTGAAACGCTTTTAAAAGCCCTGGCAAAAACCTTGTACAGCGACATAGCACGGTGAACTTCTTCCTCATTAAACGAAAGTCTCATATCATCTACCTCTTATACTATTTTCTTAAAATGAACCCGGGAAATGAAAACCCTTACAAATGTAAAAAAAGAAAGGGTCATGCTTTTCCCATATTCTATATGTATATATTTTCGTTATCCGAAAGAAAACTCCTGCTTATTTTTTTTAAGATATTAAAAAGAAGCCCGTTTTTTTCAAAATGGCCGATTTTGAAAACGGGCTTTATTTTTCCGGAAAAAATAAAAATATTCATTTCTGAGCTCCGTAATCGTCATCCTCTGCAAAACATCCTCATTATACTCACCGAGTGAGTTCAGTTTTTTTAAATAGTGGTTTCTTTCCTTTTCCAAAGCGTTTTTTAACAATCTGCTCATGAACTTCTCCTTTCATTTTCGTGTGTTGTAATATAAGAATAGACCTTATTTATTAACCAGGCTTTAAGGCCGTGTAAAGTTTGCCTTCACACCCACTTCCGGATTTAAGAGGACTTTTGATAAAATCCGTTCTGCACCGCCCTCAGCAGCGAAAACGCATCCTTTCCGGCAAGCTTCATTAATGTCTCGAGCAATTCGTCTCTCTTAATGTCTAAAGCAACGATTTCTTTGGCGAGTGTGACTGCTTTGTGTTCCTTCATCCAACGATTCCTCCTCATCAGTCTGTACCTACAGCATACAAAACACTTTTACCCCTTGCATTGTTCCTGTAAACTTTTCTTCCGCGATTTTTTAAAAAGTTTTTCAACAATGTTAGATTTTCTGACAAACGTCAGGTTTTTTCGCGCGTTTTCTTATATAATACAAAAAAAGTCATCTTAGGGGTGGGAAAATGACAGTCGAAGATCTTTCTTATAAAGATAAAAAAGTGATTTCAATTGGCATTGTCAGCGAGCTGACGGGTTTGTCGGTCAGGCAGATCCGCTATTACGAAGAACGCAAGCTGATCTATCCGCAGCGCTCTTCAAGAGGCACGCGCAAATATTCCTTTGCTGACGTCGAACGGCTGATGGAAATCGCAAACAAGCGGGAAGACGGTGTTCAGACGGCAGAAATCCTCAAAGATATGCGCAAAAAAGAACAGAGGCTGAAAAACGACCAGCAGCTCAGAAAGAAAATGCTCGAAGGACAGCTTAACGCTCATTTTAAATACAAAAACCGCTAAAAAAACGAATCATTCCCTCTGGATGATTCGTCACCTGTTTTCCTGCTGTTTCGTTTCCTTTATGTATCCAATGAAATCGATCATAACGCCTTTATCTGGATCATTGCGTATCCGAAACGCGATCGTTCCGGGCTGACCGGTATTTTCCATCTTATAAGCGGCATGAAACACATGGATGCTCGCTTCAGAAATTTGAAAATCATCAGCACGAAGCCCGGAAATTCCCCATTTCTGTTTGTTTTCCAGGATTGTTTCCGGAGAGGGGGTTGCGCCCTCCACGTACAACCGCTTCATCTTTGATACATCATCGTTCAATATCGCCTCAAGCATATCCTCGACTGCGACGAGCCGCCTGTCTTTTCCTTCATCTTCATTCTGACAGCCGGCAGCAACCATTGCAACGGCTAAACAAATCAGCACTGCTGCAAATCTTCTCATACCAATCCCCCCTGATCTCTGCCTAAAATATATAGGCTTTTACGGATTCTGGCAAGCAAAAAACCCTCCCTAAAAAAGGAGGGCTGCTGCTTACAGCGAATGAATGAATGCAGTTGCAATACCGAAGTAGATCAGCAGTGACAAAATGTCATTTAATGTTGTAATCAGCGGACCCGATGCAATTGCAGGGTCGACGTTGCACTTGTGAAGGATGATCGGGACGATCGTTCCCGCCATCGTTCCGATGATCAGTGTGGCAAAAAGCGAAGTCCCTACCACAAAACCGAGCAGCAGATTCCCCTGCCATACAATCGCGATTCCCGTAATCACGACCGCACACACGACGCCGATAATAATCCCGGCTCTGAGCTCCCGGAAAATCAAACGGAAAATCGTTTTTTTGTTGAGCTCTTCTTTTGACAGTCCTCTGATGACGACAGCGAGAGACTGTGTTCCGGTGTTACCCGTCATTCCCGCGATCATCGGCATAAAAAAGGCCAATGCGACAACTTGCTGCAGCGTGTCTTCAAAATAGCTCATGATGCTGCCAGAGATCAAACCGATGAACAGAAGCAAGATCAGCCACGGCAGACGACGGTATGCAGCGACATACGATTTTGTATCAAACGTGATCGCTTTACCTGATGCAGCAAATTTTTCGTAGTCTTCATTCGCTTCCTGGATGACGATGTCGATAATGTCGTCAACCGTTACGATCCCGACCAGTTCATGGTCTTTTTCTACAACGGGAATCGCCAGAAAGTCGTACCGCTCGATGAGCCTTGCGACTTCTTCCTGATCTTGAAGAGCGTCCGCCGATATCACCCTTGTAAACATTAAATCCTGAACCTTCTCATCAGGTTCTGCCAAAATAAGATCCCGGTATGAGATAACCCCGACAAGCTGCTTTTGCTCATTGATAACATATAAATAGTTGATCGACTCTGCGATTTCCGCAAAGCTTTTCAGCTTGACGACCGCTTCTTTTACCGTGTAATGCTGCGGAATCCAGACATAGCGGTTTGTCATGATTCTTCCCGCTGTTTCAGGCGGGTAGTTCATCAGGACCCGGACCGCTTCAGATTCTTCCGCTTCCATGCTGGAAAGAAGCTGGTCTTTCAGCTCTGGGTCCATTTCCTCGAAGAGCGCGGCAAGGTCGTCGTTGTCCATTTTATTCATCACATGGATCGCTTTTTCTTTGCCGACCTTGTTCAAAACGACAAGCTGCTCTTCTCTGTCCAGTTCGCCCATGAGATCGGTAATGTCTTCAACCGTTAAAAAAGACAGATACCGGCCGCGGTGCTTTTCGGGCATCTCCTTAAACAGAATCGCCATATCATAAGGCTGCAGTTCTTCTAAAACGCTTTGAAACTCTTTTCGCTTTCCGTCTCTCAGCAAAATAATAATGCGTAAAATCAGTTCATCATATGTCATGTTTTTTACCATGGCAATCTGTACCTCCCTTTTCAGGAGATCCTTATATCACCATAGCAAAAGGGGTGAAGTATAAGGATCTCCTCATCAATCAATGTGTGATGCTGTAAAATATTTCTCGTATGTTTAAACCGCCTCGAATGGGGAGAATCCATACTTCCACCTCCTTGTTTAATACGGAAAGTTCACTTTCCTCAAAAAATAAAAAAACACCTATTTCATTGAAATGAAGGTGTTAAAAGCCATACAAAATAAAACCCTAACGCCTTCCATCGTAGAGCTTTAGCACTGTATGGCATAGGCAGCATGCCAGCTGCATTAAAAATCACCTTAGATCGATGATTTCTGTTGACCCATTGGCGTCTTTGGACATTTTTGGGCAGCAGCGTATCTCCATACAGGAGCCTCACCTAACGAAGAGCTGTATTTACCGGACACAATGAGATTACAGAAAAAAAGGATAACTGTCAATAAGAAAAGCAAACTTAATGCTCTCTATTATGGTTGATTCCCTTTTTCGTCAAAATTAAACCAGCTCTTTCGCCGAGATGCCGAGCTCCGTTCTTATTTTTCGCTATTCTGTTCAAGGTCGTCCTTTGACAGCAGGTGATAGTTTTCGTGGAGCAAAAGCGCGTATTCTCCTTCATATTTTGGATGCGGCACAAACTCCGCCTGCTCGATTGACAATTCGTCTCTTTTTTCGTTTTCTTGTTCTTTCATCTTGTATCAACTCCTTTTTTTAATAGGATATCCTTTTGCCGTGATAATATGATGAAGCGAAATCTCATATATCTAGTGATTCTCTCGTCCTTTCACCGATTTCACAGGTCTTTTCGCTTACAATTCCAGCATTGTTCGCATTTATTCGACTTTTCTCCTTTATTATCTATATTTTTTAACTTTTCATAAAATTCATACAAATGAACCTTTTTTTAACAAAGTGAATGTTTTACAATAAAATCACGCACCTTGTAACCCATCTAAAGCAGCATATAACAGGGAGGGCTTTGAAATGCAAATGCGATTAATTCCTTATGTCACTGACACAAAGCTGATGGACGTGAATGAATTGCCGGAAGGAATCGATGCGATTAAGGCACCGGAGCTGTGGTCACAAGGTTTTAAAGGAAAAGATATTACTGTCGCAGTGCTTGACACAGGCTGTGACGCAACCCATCCCGATTTGGCAGACCGAATCATCGGAGGCAGAAACTTTACTGATGATGACAACGGAAAAGAAGATCAATTTCATGATTATAATGGACATGGCACCCATGTGGCGGGGACGATTGCCGCAAACGATCAAAACGGCGGCATCTCCGGGGTGGCACCCGAAGCGAACCTATTAATCGTCAAGGTGCTCGGCGGTGAAGACGGCAGTGGCGATTATGAATGGATCATCAACGGGATCAACTACGCCGTCGAACAAAAAGCCGATATCATTTCAATGTCGCTCGGCGGACCTGCCGACGTTCCGGAATTGAAAGAAGCGGTGGCAAACGCCGTGAAAAGCGGAGTGCTCGTCGTCTGCGCCGCCGGAAACGAAGGCGACGGCAATGACCGTACAGAGGAGTACTCATACCCTGCTGCATACAACGAAGTCATCGCTGTCGGGTCCGTGTCATTGACGCGGGAATCTTCCGAATTCTCAAATGCGAACAAAGAAATTGACCTCGTTGCACCTGGAGAAGAAATCCTCTCTACATTGCCAGATCATCAATACGGAAAGCTGACGGGAACATCAATGGCTACACCGCACGTCAGCGGCGCGCTCGCTCTCATTAAGTCAGCTGAAGAAGAGGCGTTTAAACGGAAACTGACAGAACCGGAACTGTATGCTCAGTTAATCCGCCGCACGCTTCCTCTTGATTACTCAAAAGCGCTGATCGGCAACGGATTTTTATATTTGTCGGCGCCGGAGGTACTGGCGGAAAAAGCCGGCGAAGCAAAACTTCTTTCCCTTTAACAGCCTAAGGAGGCTGCCGACAATGTCGGCGGCCTTTTTCATGGCTGTCGATAAGGCCGAATCTTTTTAATTGCAAGAATTCAAAAATTATTTTGACTAAAAGATCGTGACGGTATATAATCTACTAAACAATTTCATCGCCGGGAACATGGTAATCTAACGAGGTTAGATTTTAAAAGGGAAGTTTGGTGAAAATCCGACGCGGTCCCGCCACTGTGAATGAGGAGGTTATTTCATAAAACCCACTGTTTCTATACGGGAAGGGGGAAATAACCGTCGATTCATGAGCCAGGAGACCTGCCTGTTCTGACGCACCATCAACCTACGGTCGATAGGAGGTGTTCGAGTTGACGTAACAATCGCTACGTTTATTTCTCGTTCGCAAAAATGCTGTTTTCAGGCATTCACCTTCTCATTGTCCGAAGTGTGAGTGTCTTTTTTATTGAACATTAAAAGGAGGAGACCAGAATGACAAATGTAAAAACGAGCAGCTTGGGATTTCCAAGAATCGGCTTGAACAGAGAATGGAAAAAATCGCTTGAGGCTTATTGGAAAGGAAACACAGACCGTGAGACCTTTTTAAAAGAAATGGACGAACAATTTTTAGCAGCCCTCCAGACTCAACTTGATCAGCAAATCGATATCATACCGGTTTCCGACTTTACCCTGTACGACCACGTTCTTGACACGGCGGTGATGTTCAACTGGATTCCAAAAAGATTCAAGGATGTACATGATCCGTTAGATACTTATTTCGCAATGGCGAGAGGCACGAAAGATGCTGTATCGTGTGAAATGACAAAATGGTTTAACACAAACTACCATTATATTGTGCCTGAATTTGAAAAAGGCGCACAATACCGCGTGACGAGAAACAAACCGCTTGAAGATTACAAAAGAGCAAAAGCAGCATTGGGAACAGAAACGAAGCCCGTCATACTCGGCCTTTACACTTTCGTAGCCCTTGCAAAAGGCTATGAACAACAAGATATCAAAGATATTTATAACCAAATGACGCCTCTTTACATCCAAGTTCTGAAAGAGATTGAGCAGGAAGGCGGCAAATGGGTGCAAATCGACGAGCCTGCTCTAGTGACGGCTTCACATGAAGAAGCGGCTGCAGTCAAAGAAATCTATCAGACGTTGACAGAGGAAGTCCCTGGACTGAATATCCTTCTGCAAACCTATTTTGATTCGGTTGACGCTTATGAAGAGTTGATATCGTTTCCTGTCGCCGGGATTGGTCTTGATTTTGTTCATGATAAAGGGAAAAACTTCGAGCATTTAAAAGCGCACGGTTTTCCTAAAGACAAAGTCCTTGCCGCCGGTATTTTAGACGGGCGCAACATTTGGAAAGCCAATCTCGAAGAACGCCTGGACCTGACGCTTGAGCTGATCCGGAGTGCGGGGGTTGACGAAGTCTGGATTCAGCCTTCAAACAGCCTGCTTCACGTCCCTGTCGCAAAACACCCGGACGAGCATCTTGCCAATGATCTCTTGAACGGTTTATCTTTTGCAAAAGAAAAGCTTCTGGAGCTTACACTGCTGAAGAACGGACTTGTTTCCGGAAAAGCGGCCATCCAAGCGGAAATCGATGAAGCTCACGGACACCTTCAAGCTCTCAAACGATACGGTGCAGCGACAAATTCGGCCTTTGCCGAAGAAAGAGACAAGCTGACCGAGGAAGACTTTAAACGTCCGACAGCTTTTGAAGAAAGACTGCGGATCCAAAATGAATCTCTCGGACTTCCTCTATTGCCGACAACAACGATCGGCAGCTTCCCGCAGACGGCGGAAGTGCGGAGCGCACGGCAAAAATGGCGGAAAAAAGAATGGTCTGACGAGCAGTATGAAGTATTTATTCAGGAAGAAACAAAGAAATGGATTGACATTCAGGAAGAGCTCGGACTTGACGTTCTCGTTCACGGAGAATTCGAACGGACAGACATGGTTGAATATTTCGGTGAAAAGCTCGGAGGATTCGCCTTTACCAAATACGCCTGGGTTCAGTCATACGGTTCCCGCTGCGTCCGTCCGCCGGTCATCTACGGAGATGTCGAGTTTAAAGAGCCGATGACGGTAAAAGAAACAGTTTACGCCCAATCCTTGACCTCGAAGAAAGTCAAGGGCATGCTGACAGGGCCTGTTACCATTTTAAACTGGTCCTTTGCCCGTTATGATCTGCCGAGAAAAGAGATTGCCTTCCAAATCGCCCAAGCTCTCCGCAAAGAGGTTGAAGCGCTCGAAAAAGCAGGCATTCAAATCATCCAGGTCGATGAACCTGCTTTGAGAGAAGGCCTGCCGCTTAAAGAACGGGATTGGGACGAGTACCTTAAATGGGCTGCCGAAGCGTTTAGACTGTCCACTTCATCAGTGGAAGATACGACGCAAATTCATACGCATATGTGCTACAGCAACTTTGAAGATATCGTAGACACGATCGAAGATCTTGACGCAGACGTCATTACGATCGAACACAGCAGAAGCCACGGCGGATTCCTTGATTATCTGGAACAGCACCCTTACCTGAAAGGGCTCGGGCTTGGCGTCTATGATATTCACAGCCCCCGCGTCCCTTCCAGCGATGAAATGCTCACGATCATAGAAGACGCGCTGAAAGTCTGCCCGGCTGACCGCTTCTGGGTCAACCCTGACTGCGGTTTAAAAACGAGGCAGCCTGAAGAAACGATCGCAGCGCTTAAACATATGGTTAAAGCAGCCAAACAAGCAAGAGGCAAACTCGCTCAAACTGTTTAATTTCACAAAAAACCCAACACAAACGCCGCCTGTTCACACGGGCGGCTCTTTTCATGTCCTCAGCCCTTTTTAGGTCGAAAGAACCGTTATATAAGGTGCGTCCGCCCAAAAATCATTAAGACTTTTGATTCATTCGTACGATTTCTTTCCGTATCCTTTTCTTTTAACATATTTGTAGTAGATGATGGAAGGGAAGGAAAATATGTAGTGATTGACGATGGAATAGCGTTAGAACGAAAAATCAAACGAAAAATATATCAGGAAGACATTCACTCTCTACAGTTATACGTAAAAGAAGTGACTGCCGCCATTGATGAGCTGAGGCAGGAAAGTTCTTCTATTTTAAAAGCGCACCAAATGTATATCAACGGATGGCGCGGACAGGCGCGCGAAATGTATGACGCGCTTTTGGATGATCTTGACCGGGCGGAATCGCGCGTGTATGACAGGCTGAGGGCCATTAAGGAGCAGGCGTCCGATGAAATTGAGCGGCTTCAGCTGAAAGCCGAGGAGCTGACATGACGATCCGGCTGAACATCAATGATCTGCAAGCGCTCGCCCGCCAATTTCGCTATTCCCACCAACGAATCAGCGATTTAATACGCCTTTTGAACCGCCATTTTCATGTTCTTTTCTCCAGCGTAAAAACAGCAAGGACATACGGCATCGATCAGGCGCAATCCGAAATGGAACATGAACTCAATGGATTTTTACACACGCTCGATGATTTGCAGCATCTCCTGCACTTTACAGAAATCCGCATGAAA
Organism: Bacillus sp. B19-2; assembly: GCF_022832475.1. Taxonomy (NCBI): domain Bacteria; kingdom Bacillati; phylum Bacillota; class Bacilli; order Caryophanales; family Bacillaceae; genus Bacillus; species Bacillus sp. B19-2. The sequence goes on along the minus strand of NZ_JALHKQ010000001.1, from coordinate 502,900 downwards.
AAGACCGATCAAATGCTTGCAGAGAAGCTCTTCCACAGCGGCGGGCGTCTGGCGGGCTACCTGCCGATCATGTCTTTTTTGGCTGCAGCCAAATGTTCCCCCGACAGCTACAGACTGACCGCGCCGCCGCTGTCTGAACCGCTTGCTCTCATGAAGCAGCTCAAACAAAACGGCCTGTCAGGACTCTTTACGCAAAAACGAGCCGCAGCATATATTCAGTTAGATGAAGAGGGACAGCAGCAGCTGTGGTCAGCACGCCGCATGATCAGCCGCACAATCGCCGATAACCTTTGCCTTCTGGCATATCAGCAAATCGCCAAAGGCCCGCTTTCTCTTACGGTCTTCCTTTTCGGAAAAAAAGCGGAAGCAGATGCGGCAGATGTCAAAACCGTTTGTCTTTCAAAAAACAAAACGATTTCCGCTGCCACGCTCCACAGCTTCAGTGCCAAAATGTATTCCGGCTAAGAGGCTCGGAGCGGACTTCAACAGGATGTGATGACGGCGGCGTTCAGGCAAGACGCCTGGATGGTTTGCCGCCGATCCTTCTCCTATTCGTGAGCGGCATGCCAACGAATGCGAGGGTTGGCGACACGCTGAAAGCCTGATTGTTGAAATCAGGCTTTTTGGCGTGCTCACCAGGTGGCATTCTTTGCTTCTACTCTATGTTCCCCGTCTCCTTCTCTATCGATCGTGACGCTTCCATCCTCGGAAACTGTTACAACCGCAAGAGCTGTGTCATGAACATAGCTTGAGTTCCACAGTTCACTGACCGGCCTCTTTTTTAACATATTCAAGAGCATCAAAATAAACACGGAATGGCTGACAATGAGGACATTGCCTTCCCGATGGCGGCGGAGAATGGATTCATACGCCCGGCTGACCCGTCTTTCAAAATCGTAAAAGCTCTCCCCTTCATCAGGCATGTATGTTTCAGGTGCATTGAAATACGCTTCCAGCAAGTCAGGATCGCTTTGTTTGATCTCATCATACGTTTTTCCTTCCCAGCGGCCGATCGAGATTTCTTTTAATCTGTCGTCTGTTATAAAGGGAATACTGCGGTTCTGCAGCATAGCCCGCGCAGAATCAACGGCCCGGCCGCTTGGACTGGAATATGCCGCTTGGAATTGAACATCTTTCAGCCGTTCGCCGAGGGCATTTGCGTTTGCCAGCCCCAAAGCCGTTAAATTGGAGTCTTCCCACCCTTGCATTCTTTTTTCAATATTCCATTCCGTCTGACCGTGTCTTGCAATATACAATGTAAGCAAAACATCATCCCCCGTTCATCATTCTAGCATTCATTGTATGCGATGGACCGTTCGAAATCAAACATACTGAATATTCTGATGCGCGTTTATTTTGCAGGATTCATCAGCTATAATAAGAAGGCAGGACAACCAAGGAGGATACAGAAATGAATCATGAAACATTTTTGCAGCGCGCAATCGACCTTGCGGTGGAGAGCGTGAAAAGCGGCACGGGCGGACCTTTTGGCGCTGTGATTGTCAAAGACGGCCAAATTATCGCCGAGGGAAAAAACAATGTCACAACAAGCAATGATCCGACCGCGCATGCTGAGGTAACGGCTATTCGGCTCGCCTGTGAAGCACTTGGCGATTATCAGCTGAACGACTGCATTCTTTATACAAGCTGTGAGCCGTGCCCAATGTGCCTGGGAGCCATCTACTGGGCAAGACCGAAGGAAGTTTACTTCGCCGCTCAGCATTCAGATGCCGCATCGGCCGGTTTTGACGACTCTTTTATTTATGAAGAAATCAATAAAACGCAAAGCGAACGGACAATTCCTTTTTATAAAATGGACCTTCAAGCAAAGCTTGAGCCTTTTCTCACATGGGAAACGACCGATCAAAAAGTGGAATATTAAAATAAAGAAAGCTTCCTGGTGCAGGAAGCTTTTTCATTTTGAAGCAGACGGCTCATACCATTCAAGCTTTTGATCTTCAGATTCCAAGTCAAGACTTTCCGCCTTTCCATCCTTTTCAATTTCAAGCCTGACGATTTTCCCTTTCAGTTTTTCAGGTGCTTCGGCGACATCCCTCTCAAAATCGGCTGTTTTCTGATAAGTTTTTTCCCCTGCTTTTGTTTTGATTGTAATGTTTTGCTCCGATTCGCTGACAAACGCGGCAATGATTTTTTGGCTCCCGTCTTTCTCCTGTTCATATACGCCGTTTTGGTCGGCTTTTGACTGCGGCATGAGCTCGGCTTCTTCCGCTTCTTGCGTTTTTCCGTCCACCTCTACCTTCACAAGCTTCCCGATTAAGTCATCATGGTCGTCTTCGCTGTGAAAACGGCTGCTTTTCGGGACAATCAGTTCCTTATCCTTTATTTCGAGCGTGATTTGGTCGTCTTCGGCATGAACATACTTGCCTATCAAATCAAAATCTTCTTCAGACCGGATATTTTTGTCAAGAGAATATGTTTTCAAATCAGGCGCTTTCTGTTTGGCCGTATCAACGGAGGGTTGATTTCCGTTGTTCTCCTTCGCTCCGGTTCCGCATCCTGCAAGGACGAAGGCGGCAGAGAGCACGGCGAATACAAGCGCTTTTTTAAGATATGCCATTTGCTGCTCCTTTCTAAAAAAGAAAGCAAACAAGCTTTGTTTGCTTTCTCGTTTTCATCTTTCCCGTTTGTTTATTTTACTTCAAGACTGACGTCGATATTTCCTCTCGTCGCTTTTGAATAAGGGCAAAAGTCATGCGCGGCTTCGACCAGCTCTTTCGCTTTTTCTTTGTCTACCCCGCCTGAAGTGACGATCAGCTTGACGCCGATTTTAAAACCGCCGTCACTCTCATCCTTCAGCAAGCTCACATGGCCCTCGACCTCAGAATCGATGTCAATGCCTTTTTGTTTTGCGACATGCTCTAATGCGCCGCCGAAGCACGCCGCGTATCCCGCCGCAAAGAGCTGTTCAGGATTTGTCCCTGATTCGCCATCTTTTTTTTCATTTGGCATGACAATGTTGTGGTCCAGAACCCCGTCATCTGATTTGACATGTCCTGATCTTCCGCCTTTGGCCGTGACTTTTGCTGTAAATATTGCAGTCATCCTGATTCCTCCTTACGTTTTTTTCCTCTACTCTTTATATTTCACAAAATGAGTTTTTTAAACATCCGTTTTTGTTTTTTCGGATTTTCTGCAGAGCAATGGGAAAAGAACGAAAAATCTTATACAATAAAAAGGAACATAGAAAAGAGTTGGTGAAACGATGACAAACGAATTTGAACATATGAGGCTTGACAGACAGCTTTGTTTTCTCCTTTATGCCAGTTCGCGTGAAATGACGAAGCTTTACAAGCCGCTGCTTGATGAACTCAATATTACGTATCCGCAGTACCTCGCACTCCTTTTATTATGGGAACACGGGGAATTAAACGTCAAAACAATGGGCAAGCTCCTTTATCTCGATTCCGGCACACTGACGCCGATGCTGAAGAGAATGGAGCAGCACGGGCTTTTAACAAGGGAGCGGTCACCTGAAGATGAACGGTCTGTGGTCGTCAGGCTGACAGCAGACGGCCTGGCACTTCAGGAAAAAGCGAGCAGCATTCCGCAACACATGATCGCCCGGACCGATCTGTCGGCTGGCGAACTGAAGAACTTGAAACAAACGCTTGAATCCCTTCTGGCTTCATTGACGAAAAAAACAGATGCGCTGTAAAGACAGCAAAAAGGCGCCTTCGATATGAAGGCGCCTCTCTTTTTAAGAAATCACTTCAAGGCTGACATCAACATTTCCGGAAATCGCTTTTGAATATGGGCAAACGGTATGAGCTTGATGAACAAGTTTTTCGAGTTCCGGCTGTTCAATACCGGTTCCTTTTACTTGCAGCGTGACACTGAGCTTATAGCCTCCATCTGCTTCATCTTTCAGAAGGCTGACGTTCGCCGTCACCTCTGTCTCCATTCGAAGACGCGCTTTTTGGGCGGTCAATTGCAATGCACTGTCAAAGCATGCCGCGTATCCGGCGGCAAACAGCTGCTCCGGATTGGTGGCATTTTCGTTCTTTTTGGCTTTTGGCGTACCCGGCATGGCCAGCTCCAGCTCAAGGACGCGGTCAGATGAGGTGACTTGTCCGTCTCTGCCGCCTTTGGCAGTAGCTTGCGAGGTAAATAGCGGTTTCATGATTAATCATCTCCTTAATTTAAATTGTGCACAATTTAATTTTATAAAATTAAATACGATAACGCAACAAAAAAACATCCTGTCTGCATGTCAAAACAGGATGTTTCACTTTCATATCCGAATTTGTCCGTTTCCTTTAATGATATATTTAGAAGAAGTCAGCGCTTTAAGGCCCATCGGCCCCCTTGCATGAAGCTTTTGCGTGCTGATGCCGATTTCGGCGCCGTAGCCGAATTCAAAGCCGTCCGTAAAACGCGTGGAAGCATTGTGGTAAACTGCTGCAGCGTCAACAGACGTTAAGAAAAACCGGGCGTTTTCCTGATTTTCAGTCAGAATCGCTTCCGAATGACGTGTGCCGTACTGCCTGATGTGCCGGATGGCTTCAGCGATTCCGGTGACCGTTTTGATGCTGACAACCGGTGCAAGAAACTCGGTTTCCCAGTCGGTCTCGCGAGCAGGAACCGCAGATGGCAGCATCGCGCATACGGCTTCGTCTCCCCTGATTTCAACACCTGCTTCTTCAAGCTTTTGAAGCAGCGCTGTCGTATGCTCTTCCGCCCAGTCTTTATGGATAAGCACCGTTTCAATCGCATTGCAGACAGAAGGACGCTGCGTTTTGGCATTGATTACAACCTGCTCGGCCATGTCGGGCTTTGCCGATTCATCAATGAATATGTGACAGTTCCCCGCGCCTGTTTCAAGGACAGGCACTGTGGATTCCCGCACCACCATATCGATGAGGTTTTTCCCTCCTCGCGGAATCAGCACATCCAAGCCGTCGTTTAACGTGAACAGCTGTTGTGCCGCTTCCCTGCTTGTATCTTCAATGAGCTGAACGGCATCCTGCGGAAGCGCAGATTGTTCGAGCGCTTCTCTGATCACGCGGACGAGCGCTTGATTGCTGTTGATGGCTGATGAACTGCCCCGCAGGATGACGGCATTTCCCGTTTTCAAACAGAGGGTCGCAGCGTCGACCGTTACATTCGGCCGGGCCTCGTAGATCATGCCGACGACTCCGAGCGGCACCCTGACATTTTCAATGAAAAGCCCGTTGTCTTTGCGGATCGTTTCAAGCGTTTCCCCCACAGGATCTTCAAGCTTGATGAGCAGCATGACGGCGTCTGCTATATCATTCAGCCTCTCCGGCGTTAAGGCAAGGCGGTCAAGCAGCGCAGGTGAAACGCCTTTTTCTTTTCCGCGAGCGATATCTTTCTCGTTTGCTGCCAATATCTCATCTTGCTTAAAGCGGAGCGCCTCGGCGATGAAGGAAAGCGCCTCATTTTTCTTTTCAGTCGGCTGATGAATCAGTTCTTCTTTTGCGGCTTTAGCCTTTTTTGCTTTTTCAATCACTTCGCTCATTCTTTCATCCCCTTATTCTTTAATACTTACCCAATCATTTCGATGGATGACTTCTATCCCTTCTTCATGATGGAACTCATCGCTTCGTTTCCCTTTCACCTCTTCAAGCTCTGCTGCGGAGTACAGCGTTTGGCCTTTTCCGGCCAAGCCGCTCGGTCCGTAAACTTCGACAACCGCCCCTTTCGGAAAATCCCCGGATATTGCTGTTACGCCGGCCGGCAGCAAGCTGCCGCCATTTTCGGTAATCGCCAGCTCAGCCCCCTCATCAATGGTAATCTTCCCTGAGACAGGAGAATGAAAAGCGATCCACTGTCTATGATTGTTGACGGAAGACAAGTCGGATTGACCGATATAGGTGCCGTCCCCGTTTCCTTTTAAAATCTGAATCAGCTTATCATCTCCCTCTCCGGCGCCTATGAAAACATTGACGCCGAGTGAAAGAGCGGTTTTTGCCGCCAAAAGTTTCGACTTCATTCCGCCCGTCCCGACTTTTGAACCGGCGGAAGCGGCGCAGCCCAAAAGTTCGTCCGTAATTTCGGGAATGTAATCAAAACGGCGGGCATCAGGATGTTCATTCGGATTCGAGTCATAGAGGCCGTTAATATCCGTTAAAATGATGAGTTTGTCGGCATGAATCAGTCCGCTCACCAGGGCGGAAAGCATGTCATTGTCTCCAAACGTCAATTCTTCAACAGATACCGAATCATTTTCATTAATAATCGGGACAAGCCCCCGTTCAATCAGTTCCATTATGGTTGCATATGCATTTCGATACCGTTCCCGTTTGGCAAAATCGTTTCTCGTCAATAAGATTTGCGCAGGCTTGATATCGCGGTCTGCAAAATGCTCGATATATGTTTGCATTAACAAGCTCTGGCCGACGGCCGCTGCAGCCTGTTTTCCCTTTAGCGTGACAGGCCTCGCGGGATAGCCGAGCTGTAAAAATCCCGCAGCGACAGCGCCGGACGAAATAAAGATGACTTCGTGGCCTTCTTTTTTCAGAGCAGCGATCGCCCGAACATGGTCATTGATCTTCTCCTCATCGATGCTGCCTTTCGAGTTGGTTAATGAACTGCTTCCGATTTTAATGACAATCCGTTGTTTTTTCACGTTTTTTCCCTCCGAGATGATCTGGCAGAAGCCAACAAAAAAAGCCCTTTTCGTCCAAATAAAAAGGACGAAAAGAGCTTTCCGCGGTACCACCTTCATTGAATGCGCGAGAAAAAAGCGCACTCCTCTTTCCCCTTTAACGCCAGGGTATGCGCCCAGGTTTTCCCCCTGAGACTCTGAGGCAGGTTCGGCAGGTTTCATGTGGTGAAATGTTTCAGCATGCCATTTCACTCTCTTTCACAGAAAGAACTGCTTACTGGCCCTCTTCAACGCTCGTGATTTTTTATTATTATGCCTAGGAAAAACGCCTCTGTCAAGAGGGAGATCAAACAATTTAATTGAAGACGATCGTCTTGTTTCCATGCACGATAATCCGGTCTTCCAAGTGCCATTTGACCGCTCGTGCCAAAACGCTTCTCTCAATCGTACGGCCGATGTTTTTCAATGCTTCCACATTGTCTCTGTGGTCGACCCGTTCGATATCCTGTTCGATGATCGGTCCTTCATCCAATTCGTTTGTCACATAATGCGATGTTGCCCCGATCAGTTTAACGCCTCTTTCATATGCCCGTTTATACGGATTTGCTCCGATAAAAGCCGGCAGGAAGGAGTGGTGAATATTAATGATTTTGTTCGGATGAGCCGAGACAAAATCAGGTGTTAAAATCTGCATGTAGCGGGCGAGAACGATGACATCCGCACGGTACTCTTCAAGCCATTTCAGCTGCTGTTTTTCCACTTCCTCACGGATGTCTTTGTTCGCTTTCATATAAAGGAACGGGATATTCAGCGATTCAACGGTTTCTCTTGCCTCTTCATGATTGCTGATAACCGCTGCAATTTCCGCCATCAAATTGCCGCTCTGCCATTCCCATAGCAGTTCATGCAGGCAGTGAAGCTCTTTTGATACGAAGATCGCGACGCGTTTCAGCTCGCTCGCCAAATTCATGCTCCACGTCATTTGGAAGGACTCCGCCACAGCGGCAAACGCCGCTTTCATCTGTTCGATCTTTTCGCGGATGCCTTCGGCTTCAAACTCAATTCGCAGAAAGAACCGGCCTCCTTCGGGGTCTGTCGTATACTGGCTCGATTCAATAATATTCGCGCCGTTTTCAAATAAAAATGAAGATACGGCGGCAACGATTCCAGGCTGATCCGGACAGCTGACCAGAAGGCGGGCCTTATCGTTATTGATTTCCTGATATTGCGATAACTGCTGTTTCATATATGCATTCATTTTCGTAAAACCCTCTTTGCTTGTAATTCGTAAACTATCTTTTCATTATACTGGAGTTTATTGAAAAATCAATTTACGGACCCCATTTGCCTTAAAGTGCCGGGCCGGACTCTAGCTTATCAGTTTCAGACCGACGGCAGATCCCAAAATGAGCGCGATGAAAAAGATGCGCTTTCCGTCTTTCGGCTCTCCGTAAAACAGAATGCCGACAAGCGCTCCTCCAACCGTGCCGATCCCTGTCCAAACTGCATACGCCGTTCCCATCGGCAGCGTCTCCATCGCAAGGGAAAGCAAGAAAAACGAGGCGGCAAAACCGATGATCAACAAAAAGATCCATCTCATCCGCCTGTCTTTATGAAACTGGTTCATCATCGTCACGCCGAGCATTTCCAGCAAGCCGGCGGCGATGAGGCAGATCCATTCCATTATGACACCTCCCCTTTCTCTTCATTTGTTACAAGCTTCAAGCCGATCACGCCGCATAGCAAAACACCGATCAGAGCAAGCTTGGCGATATTTGCCGGCTCATGAAACAAGACGATTTCACAGACGACCGTTCCCGCCGTGCCGAGTCCGGTAAATACGGCATACACGGTTCCGACCGGCAGCTTCTCTCCCGCCTTCACCAGTATATAAAAGCTCATCACGACGGCCGCCGCCGTGCCGATCCATTCAAGAGCCGAATCAGCGTGTTTCAGCCCCATGACCCAGCCAATTTCAAACAAGGCCGCAAGTATGACACTGCCCCATCTCATCACAATCCCTCCAATTCATTTTCAGCAAAAGAAAAAACCCGGGTTATCGATGAAAACGATACTCCCGGGCTTTTATCCCTCCGTGTGCATATGAACAAATCATATGTGTTTTCTCTCGGACCAGACCACATCCGAATGTGCGGAACCCTAGAAAACTTTAACGCTATGAAGTTTGCTAATTAGCATCATACCAAATCATTCGAAAAAATCAACTGTTTTGCCTGCGGTACTCCCCTAAGCAGGCTTGGATATGCGCCTGGTGATAGCGGTTATGATCAGACATATGCCAGATTCCCCAGCGGATCGTCGCAAATCCTCCCTCATACGGAACCTTCTTCAGCAAGTCTGTTTCCGAAAAGCCTTTAACGGTGCGTTTCAACATCTCCAGCACCTCGTCATACCACTCGATTAACACGGATAAGGGTAAGCCTTTTACCTCCGGCAATCGTCCGTTTTCATCTGTCATCGGCCCGTATTTCTCTTCCAGCTCTCTTGGAAATTCGCTTCCCTTCAGCCTGTATACCCAGCGAATATCGACATTGATTAAATGATAGATCAGCTGGGCGATGCTGTTTTTATCGCCATGCTCCCCCTTATATTCCAGCTCCTCCTGGCTGATGCCGGAGACGATTGATTTCAGCCGTTCGATGTTTTCATTGACCGCTGAAAAAAGCATCCCGACTGTCGGCGCCATCTCTTCAACTGGAGATAAATCTTTCAAAAACGGCATGACTTCACTCCTCTTGTTTAAAGATATTTTTCAGCAGCCCTTCATTTTCAGGAGCGAGGAAACTGAAACCATAGTAGGCAGCGACAGCCGATGCCGTTGTCCATACTGCGAGACTCCCCGTCATCCACAGCGCCGTTTGCCTGCGCTTGGCCCCAAAACCCATGCACATAAACGCGGTTAAGTGGGAGCCGATAAAGAAAGGTCCCACGAAAGAAAGGCCCGGGATGCCGTAGGTCAGCCATATTTTTTTCGCCCTGCTTTTCCTTTTTGAGAGCTTATCGGTCTCTGTTCCCCGCTCCCCGCGTCTTCTTTCAAGCCACGCCTTCACTTTGTCAATTAAAAAAATAAGCAGCAGTACGGTTAACAGATTTCCGAATAGTGCAATAATAGCTGACGGAACCGGTTTAAGCCCGGCAATGATCGCTAGCGGCACGACACCGATCACTTCAAACCACGGAATCGCAGCCAAAATAAAGACGAGTACATAGCCCCACATCGTATCCATATATCGGCCACCTTTCATGCTCTGATCATAAACGTTGTGATCGCCAAAAGGCAAGAGTCTTTACCTTAAAAAATATAATGCTCTTCAATATTTCATTCATAGTGAGCCGTATTTTTCGCACGCTTTGTCTCAATGAACATGACGAGCAACAGCCCGATAAAGGGAATATAAGTTTCTGCCATCATGGCTCCGGCTGAATCCCACTTCATATACTGAAACAAAAAATGCGTTCCGGCTAAAAGCAGCGGCAATATGGACAAGGCTGCAGCTTTCAACCTGAAAGACAAAAGTACGATCACGAGAAACGACAGAGCCATAATCAGCCAGCGGCTTCCCCCGTCAAACGAAAGAACAGGTGTCCCGAATTGCCGGTCAATAAAAATAATCGCCAAAATCGGAAAAAACGTCAAAGCGGTGTACATCATCGTATACATGAAGGCCGTTTTCTTCGCTTTAAACGCTGAAACGCGGCCCAAGAGCGGTAACATAGCCGCTGCCAGCAATATATAAAGCGGATAGCCTGCCAGTACATAGACCGAATAATTGAGGCTGTCGTTCACGGCGTCACTGAATATAAAATAGGATATCGCGCCGATCAAAATGGCAAAGAACAACTTGGCGATCTCCCCCGGCCTTGATGAAAGCTCTTTTGACAGCGCTTGAACATATGACTTGGGAGAATCCCCAAAAATTTGCCGGACGGTTTTTCCTTCCTTTTCCCCTTCCAAGGCATGAACAGTCAGCTCATTCATGATCCCTTCAATTTCTTTGTCGCTTTTTCCTACAGACATTAAATACAATCTCATGTCGTCCAATACGTTTTGCATGTCCTTTGATAGCACGATTTCACTTCTCCTTCAGTTTTTTTTCGAGCAGCGCATTGACGTTCCCGGATAATGCTTTCCAACGTCCGATGAACGATTGAAGCTCCGCTTCGCCAAGGGGTGTAAGCCTGTAATATTTTCTCTTCGGGCCGCTCGCCGACCGTTTTAATTCGGTCTCCACCCATTTTTCCTTTTGCATGCGGAGGAGAATCGGATAGATGCTTCCTTCACTGATATCCGAAAAACCGTATCCCGCAAGCACCTTTGTCATTTCATAGCCGTATATCTCCCCTTCGGATATGACGGCAAGCAGACAACCTTCTAAAATCCCTTTCAGCATTTGCGTTGAACTCATAAGCCACCTCTTTTATGTATCTTGCAATACAAGATACAAGAATCATAACATACACTATTTTGCATTACAAGATACCCGAGCAAAAAAAAAAGCGGAGATCTCATATCCGCTTTTTTTGTCATCCTTTCTGTGGGACCCGCAACCCTTGCAGTCTAGGAAGGCCGAGCATCGGAGCTGACTTTCACAGGATGTGATGACGGCGGCGTTCAGGCAGGACGCCTGAGCGGTTAGCCGCCGATCCTTCTCCTATTCGTGAGCACCGACTTAGCAGGCCTGACAACGAATGCGAGGGTTTGTCGACACGCTGAGCGGACATCCTCATGTCCGCTTTGCGTGTATTACTTCAGTTTTCCTGCGCCTGCCTGCGCTTCAACGATTGCCGGCACATTTTCTGCGTCGTCGATTTTTTCAAACAGCGTCGGCTTCCAGCCGGCCGATTTTTTGATAGACGCATTGTTGGCTTTGTTGTATGTGCTGACAACGTCAATTTTTGCGACGCTTTTTTGGTCGTTTACGAGCGTATCTTTTTCATATAAAGCGTCACCTTTAAAGACCTTCATCAATTTTTGAGGCTTCGTTCCTTCCGGCAGGTCGAAGTAGTTGTCCTCAGCATAAATTTTTGAAGAATATCCTACGCCCCATGAATAATTGTAGCTGTTTTTCGTGCTTTTAAAATAGTTGTTGTAGATGTGCACTTTTCCGTAGCGGACACGCGGCGCCCGCTCTTTAATATTTTCGTAGAGATTATGGTGGAATGTCACCCTTAAATGCCCGTTGTCTGCTTTGTAGCTGTCGCTTGATCCGATAATCGTGTTTTTAGCATGTCCTGAAAATATGCTGTAGGAGACCGTAATAAAATCCGACTGCCTTTTGATGTCCAGCAGTCCGTCATGATGCTGGAATTCGCGGCCGAAATATGTTTCGGTCAGTTCATCAGGCTGATCTCCGTCATTGAATGAGCAGTGGTCGATCCAAATATATTTGGACGTTTCAATCAAAATGTTGTCATATTCTGAATTCCAGTTTCCGCTGCTTCCGTCAGTCGGATCCCAGCCAGGAAAGAAATCGTACGCGTTTTCGAATTCGATATTGCGGATAATCACGTTTTCCGCGTTTTTGACATAAAAGCCTCCGCCGGTGATTTTCGCATCATCTCCGAGCCCGATAATCGTCGTGTTCGAACCGACTCTGATCAAGACCCGTTCCTTCTGATTGTCTTTCGAGCGGAGCCTTGCCTCTTCAAGCTTCCCTGACGGCTCCTTTTCCCCCCATTTCTTCGGATCATAAGCTTTGAGATACGCTTCGATCGAGTATTCAGGGTCTTTAAAATCTTCATAGCCTAAAGGATTGTTGTCTTCATCAACACTAAGATTGATTGTTCCCTTCACATAGATGATCTTCGGCGTATCATTTTCGCCGTTCTTTTTGTTGTCTCCCCCTAATGCCTCAACAAGCTGCTTGCGGTTTTCGACCGTATATACCTGATCGGAAGAAGCGTCAGCACCTCCGGTCGTTCCTTTTCCATAAGCGCCCCAGCCGTCTTTTGAGCCGAGAACGTCGCGTCCGTAGTCTGCCGCTTCGATTGGCACAGAAGTGCCGAGCAGCAGCAGGGCCCCCAAAATCATTACATTAAAAAATCTTTTCATCAATTGCACCTACCATCAAAATTTTTTCACAAAAACTAATATATGCTACAAAAATACAGAAAACAACATATTTTCCTCCTATTTTTTGTGACACCATTTTCAACTTTTATGACATATGCCCCGTTTCATTTTACGGATGAAGAAAAGAACAGACTCTTAATATTTTTCCGAAATAACAAAAAATAAAAAAATCGCCTATTCGGCGAAAATTAATGGTCTTGCCCCGGTTTATAAAGATAGGGATCATCGGTTAACGGGCTGCCGGGATCTTCCGTATCAATCATAAGTTCATTTTTTTCGTTCAGGGTGCCGAGTGTAATGGTTGGCAGCATCGCTTGCTCAATCCCTTGATCCTCTAATTTTTGAAACAGCCATTCTTTCGTTTTTTTCAAGTATTTTAAATTGTGTTCGATGATTTCACCGTCTAAAATGAGCGGAATCGGCACGAAATTCCGCTTCGTCTCCAAGCTGAGGTCCCGCGGCTGTACAGGCCTCGCTTCCGATTGGGGAATCACGCTGATCTGGCCCGATTCTTCAATCAGGGCGATGTCGATATCTTTCGGGTCGGCATAGCCTTTTTCGCGCAATTTGCCGAGCAGTTCATTGACGGTCAGCCGCTCTCTTTTTAATCCCCCTTCATCAATATTGCCGTTTCGAATCAGCACAGTCGGGCTGACGACAAGAAACCAGCGCCATTTATTGTGTAATGACAGCTTTTCAATCAACAAATAGAAGATCAGAAAAGTAAGTGCATAATAAATCGACATTGAAATTTTAGAAGTAAGAATCGGTTCGCTGATGATCGTTCCGATCGCAAATGTCAACAAAAGATCGAAGTTCGTCATTTGCGAAACGGCTTTCTTCCCTGCGATTCGAAAAAGAATATAGGCTATAGAGAACACTAAAGCTGGCTTGGCTAAAAAAGTCCATACAAATTCAAGCATTTCACCCAAAACTTCTTTCCGTTTTTTGTCATTTATTTTGAACAGATATTGGTTTGTGTATGCATGACACAGCAAAACCCCGGCAACTGATGCTTGAGCCGGGGTTTTGATCGTATGTTTACCAAGGTTTGTCTACAGCCAGCGCCTGAGCCAGCGCTTTGCTGTGTTTGCGGTGGTTTTTCCGTTCTTCAGCACGCTGACGGGCAGTCTGGTGCAGCATGATTTCTTCTTCAGACTGCGGTACAACTTGAGGAACGGCTTGAGGGTTGCCGTCTTGATCAAGCGCCACGAAGGTTAAAAAAGAAGTCGCCGCAAGCTTTCGTTCGCCTGTCAGCAAATGCTCTTTAATGACTTTGACGAATACCTCCATCGATGTTCTGCCAACCCATGTCACATAAGATTCAAGACAGACGGAATCTTCCTGGCGAATCGGTTCGAGAAAATCGACGGAATCCATGGAAGCCGTCACGGTTTCACACCTCGAGTGTCTCGCTGCCGAAATCGAGGCGATATCGTCGATATAGCTCATCAGCTTGCCGCCGAACAAGGTGTTGTGATTGTTCGTGTCAAGCGGAAACACCCTGCTAGTTTTGACAACTTTTGATTCTTTGCAGTATCTTTTCTCAGGTCCATTCATCATCCATTACTCCTTTGATGTCTACTAAGATGCGTTTGTAAAGTGGATTTTTTCTTTATTAAACACTATTAGAATTCATTTGTCTAAACTTTTTTATCCGAGTAACTTGTCAGATTTTCTGGCTAAAATGTTTATTTCCCGCTGCGGGAAGGGAATAATGAAATGACTAAAGAGAGGACGGGGGAATGAAAATGGACTCAGCAATCTCGAAAAAAAACCGCGGCGCGGGCTGCACAAGCGAATACGATGTCTTAAAAAAAGTGGTGTTTTGCAGACCGGAGTATATGGAGATCGCCGAAGTGATCAACGAAACACAAAAGTATTTCCAAAAGGATAATATCGATAAAACGCTGGCCGTCCGCCAGCATGAAACATTGATAAAAGAATTGGAGAGCCGGGGGATTGAAGTCGCAATTCTGCCCGCTTTAAGCCAATTCCCGGAACAGGTCTTCACGCGCGATATCGGGTTTACGATCGGAGACACCGTGTTTTCCGCTCAGCTTTCAGCCGACATCCGCCAAGGCGAAGAAAACGTCCTCCAGGAATGGCTGGCAAAAGAACAGATCGCCTGGGCCACATTTAATGAAGGATATCAAATCGAGGGCGGCGACATCCTCGTCGACCAAAATACCGTATATGCCGGCATCAGCCACAGGACGACATTTTCGGCCGTCCAAGAGCTGAAGCGCAGGCTACCCTCATATGAAGTCGTACCGGTTCCGTTTGAAGAGACTTTTCTTCATTTGGACTGCGTCTTCAACATTCTTTCGCCGACAGAAGCGCTTGTCTATCCAAAAGCCCTGGGAGAAAGAGAATACAATGTCTTGAAAAAACGCTATGAGATGATCGAAATTACGGATGATGAACAGTTCAGACTCGGCACAAACGTCTTGTCCATCGGCAATAAAACCGTCATCAGCCTCCCGGATAACCGCCAGGTAAATCAGGAGCTCAGAAAAAGGGGCTATACGGTCATCGAGATCGACTTATCCGAAATCATAAAATCCGGCGGGTCTTTCAGATGCTGTACATTGCCGATTGAGCGTACTTCTACCGGATGTCACCAAGGCGGCGCCTGATCCTTGTTTCATTTGGCATGAGCGGCTTAGCGAATCCTGAAAAGCTGCCGGCAAACCGAGGAGCCCTGTAAAAAGGGCTCCTTTTTTTATATTCACCTCGCCTGCAGTGTCACCTTCAGGCCGTCGTCCTCTTTTCTCACGTCTCCGTCATACAGATGGCAGGCGACAAAATGACCGTCATCGGCTTCTTTTAAGAGCGGTTTTTTGGCGGCGCAAATGTCCGTCGCGGCGGGACACCTCGTTCTGAACACGCAGCCGCTCGGCGGATCGATCGGACTTGGCAGCTCGCCTTTCAGTATGATTCGTTTCCGCTTATCTTCCACATCCGGATCGGGAATCGGGATAGCCGATAAAAGCGCCTGGGTGTAAGGATGCAGCGGTTCTTGATAAAGCCGGCCGCTGTCGGTGATCTCGACCATGCGCCCGAGATACATGACGCCGATCCGGTCGCTGATGTGCTTCACCATGGAAAGATCGTGGGCGATAAATAAAAACGTGAGCCCTTTTTCCTTTTGCAGCTTTTTCAAAAGGTTGACGACTTGCGCCTGGACGGAGACATCAAGTGCCGATATCGGCTCATCAGCGACGATAAATTCAGGTTCAAGCGCAAGCGCCCTGGCGATGCCGATTCTTTGCCTCTGTCCGCCGCTGAACTCATGGGGATAGCGATTGGCAAAGCTTTTGTGCAGGCCGACTGCTTCCAGAAGCTCGTCCGCTTTTTCAAGACGCGCCTTTTTCCCTCCGTACAAGCCGTGGATTTCCATGGGCTCTGTCATAATCTCTCTGACCGTTAGCCGCGGATTTAGTGAAGCATACGGATCTTGAAAAATCATTTGAATTTTCCGGTTGTACTGGAATGATTCATCATCGCTCAAATGGTGGATGTTTTTCCCCCGATATGTAATCTCACCTTCTGTCGGCTGATAAAGGCGCATCAGCACCCTTCCGGAAGTCGACTTGCCACAGCCCGATTCTCCGACGAGCCCGAACGTCTCTCCTTCTTTAATATCAAATGAAATGCCGTCGACCGCTTTGACCGTTTTGCCCCTTCCTGCGTCAAAGTGCATTTTCAGACGGCTGACTTTCAATAAAGCGCCGGTTTGCATGCCAATCCCCCCGTTTGAATTAAAAATAGCGCCTGATGGCACACAGCTCTTTTTCATAAATTGTGCCTTTAAGAGGTATGACCTCAATCGATTTTCCCGTTTTTGGTGAGTGAAGCATCTCTCCGTTTCCGCAGTAAATGCCGACATGGTGAACCCGCCCTTTGCCTTCTTCATATGCGAAAAACAGTAGATCGCCCCGCTTCGGGCTGCTGAAGGACACCTCTTTTCCGCCGTTCGCCTGATCGCCGGCATCGCGCGGCGCTGAGAGGCCGTTCGCCTTCAGCATATTGAAGACAAATCCTGAGCAGTCGTAGCCAAAACCGCTCATTCCTCCCCAAAGATAGGGCAGGTTCAAAAACGCCTCACCGGTTTGAACGATGTCGTCTCCACTGCCTTTTACAGGTGTTTCGATATCCGCATCTTCTTTTTTCAGCCATCTGCGGCCGAGCGGTGTATCAACCTCAAACCAGATACCGTCCGAAGACAAAACGGGCAGCTTAGTGAGAAAGCTCAGCTCAAGAACTTTCATTTTCTTGTCATCATATAGAAAAGCCGTCGGTTTTTGAATGACGGCGCTTGTCTCAGACTTCGCCGGGTTTTTTTCGACCAGGCAATCCTTTGGTATCCAGCCCGGGTAGCCGCGTTCGTCTTTTGCAGACGGCTGCCCGGGAATGATGACGAACGCCCAGTCTTCCCGCTCTTTTATAAGCTGCACATCTTCTCCGAAAAGCACCTGTGTTTGAACAAGGTTTGCCGTACACAGCTCAAGACGATCATCGAGGGACAATGTGTCAAGCCAGCTTCTTACATGTACGGGATTTGACAGCATCAACCAGTCAATGCGGCGCGGTGCTTCCGGACTGGTCCAGACATTGGCGACCGAGACGGCTGTCGTATAAAGGCTCATTCGTCTTCCCCCTCTCAATGGTTGACTTTCGTGATACCGAGTCCTGGAGCATCCGGTATCGTGATCGTTCCTGCATGATAGCGGATGCCGCCTTCAACAATATCCTCCTTCAGCATGAGCGGTGCATCAAAATCGAATTTTGTCACATTTTTCTGGCTTGCTGCGAAGTGGACGGCTGCTGTGATGCCGACCCTTGTCTCGATCATGCTTCCGGCCATGCATTCCACTCCGCACGCTTCTGCCATGGCGTTGATTTTCAGCGCCTGGCGGATGCCGCCCGCTTTCATCAGTTTAATATTGATGAGATCGGCGCTTCTCGTTTTCAGCACGTGAAAAGCATCCCTTGGGGTAAACACGCTTTCGTCCGCCATAATTGGCGTATCGACGGCATCTGTCACCTGTTTCAAGCCTTCGAGATCGCACCGGTGGACCGGCTGTTCGACAAGCTCGATCGAAAGCCCCTCATCCTCCATTTTCCGAATCGCTTTGACAGCCTGTTTCACCGTCCAGCCTTGATTGGCGTCAACGCGGATCCGGACAGCGGACCCCGCTTGTTTGCGGATTTCCCTGATTCGTTCGAGGTCTGTTGCCATGTCGTTTTTTCCCACTTTAATTTTGAGCGTACGAAACCCTTCTTTTACATAACGGGCCGCGTCTTTCCCCATTTCTTCCGGGTCATTGACGCTGACGGTAAAATCCGTCTCGATCTCCCGCCTGTATCCACCCAGCAATTGATACAGGGGAAGACCGCAAAGCTGAGCCAAGCAATCGTAGACGGCTGTTTCTACAGCGGCCTTTGCGCTTGTATTTCCAACAATCAGCTTGTCGATATCATGAAATATCGCCTCCGCCATTCGCAAGTTGCGCCCGGAGAGCGCCGGTGCGAATATCGTGTTGACTGCCCCCTCAATACTGTCAAGCGTCTCACCGGTAATAACGGCTGTCGGAGGCGCTTCGCCCCAGCCTGTCATCCCGTTTTCAGCCGTTAGTTTGACAATGACGGCTTCCGCGGTGCGGACGGTTCGAAGCGCCGTTTTAAACGGCTTTTTTAGCGGCACGGCGATGCGGTTTGTCGTCATTTCGGCAATCTTCATGGCAGCCTCCTTTTTCCATCAAGAAATTCCCGGATCGATAGTAAGCTGTTTTTTGTCGGCGTCAAGGACGGCTTGCACCCCCACCGGAACGGCGATATTCGGTGAACAATGGCCGATGTTAAAGCCTGATAGCGCCGGTTTTCCTGCAGCGGCGATATAATCTTGGAAAACTTCTTTTAATGTAAGTGACTCACCGCGTTTTTTCGGGGTGCAGTTATGAAAATCGCACAGCAGGATGCCGGCGGCGTCCGATAATTTTCCGGCCATTTTCAATTGATTCAGCATCCGGTCGATTCGGTAAGGCTCTTCATCGACATCCTCGATAAACAAAAGCTTTCCTTTCGTATCAATTTCATAGGGCGTACCGAGCGTCGTCACCAGAAGAGCAAGGTTTCCGCCGACGAGCTCCCCTTTCGCCGCACCGTTTCCGAGCGTTTCCAAAGGCGACAGCTCCTCTGTATAGGTGAGCGTCATTTTTTGAAACAGCTGCCGGAAGGAGCGCCGGGTGAGCGGATGCACGTCTTCTTTGCCGATGTCCGAACTGAGCATCGGACCGTGAAATGTAATAAGTCCGGTGTTTTGCCTGATCGCTGTATGTAAAAAAGTGATATCTGAATAGCCCCAAAAAATTTTCGGGCGGCTTTTGATAAGACGGTAGTCAATTTTCTCGGCAATCCGCGCCGTGCCATAACCTCCGCAGGCACAGATGACAGCTTTGACCGAACGGTCTTCAAACATGTCGTGCAGATCCGCCAGGCGCTCTTCATCGCTCCCCGCCAAGTAGCCGTGTCTTTCAGCGGCCGAGCGTCCCACTTTGACTTCAAGCCCGAGCTCTTTTAAAAACCGGAAGGCGCGGTCAAGCTTTTCGGGGACTGGCGGACTGGCCGGCGCAATCACACCGACCGTATCTCCCTGCATTAATCTTTGAGGCGCAATATTCAACTGAGACATCCCCCTTTATGAAAAGTCCGCCCGCCTCTGTGCGCTAGCGTGCACAAAGAAAGTGGCAGACGGACAAGTTTGATCATGACGTTTTTTCGGCCCATTTCAGTTCAATATAGCCGACCGGATGACGGACGATGCCTTTCACATTCTCCTTTTCCAAATGGACTTGATTGTAGTAGTGGATCGGTATGATCGGCATCCCTTCAAACAGCAGTTCTTCAGCCTGATGCAGCAGCTCTGTGCGCTTTTCTTCATCAGCTTCATTTTTCGCCGCCTTGATCAGCTCGTCATACTCTGAATTGCTCCAGCCGGTTCTGTTCATTGCGTTGCCCGTTTGAAAGCTTTCCAGGAAGTTGATCGGGTCCGCATAATCAGCCAGAAAAGAGCTTTGGGAAAATTGAAATTTGAGCGCCTTCTGTTCTTCAAGGAATGTGTTCCATTCCATATTGGCGAGCTTCACATCGACGCCGAGCGTACTTTTCAGCTTCTGCTGAATCGCTTCCGCCATTTTTTTATGCTCCGGTTTTGTGCTGTATGTCAGCGTAACGGCGGGCAGCTTTTCGTAGTTTTCTTCCTTCATGCCTTTTTCGAGCAGCTGCTTCGCTTCATCGGCGTCATATTTGAGCAAATCGCCGCCTTCCTCGCGAAAATCCTTGCCGTTCGGTCCTTTGAGTCCCGGAGACACAAACCCGCGGGCCGGTTTTTCACCGTTTTTTGTGACATAATCGACGATTTCCTGCTGATCGACGGCCATCGCAAACGCTTTTCTGATCTTTTCATTCTGGAACGGTTCTTTATTGACATTGAACCTGTAATAGTAAAGACCTGCCTGATCGAACACCTTCACCTCGTCAGAACCCATCAGCTTCTCGCTCATTTCAGCCGGTACATAAGCCGTATCAAGCTCATTCGACTCGAACATTTGGTAGTCGGTATTTCTGTCATCGACCATCGCCCATGTCACTTTATCAAGCTTCACAGTATCCCGGTCCCAATACGTATCACTCTTTACCATCGTAAAGCTTTCATCATGCTTCCATTCTGTCAGTTTAAACGGACCGTTGCCGACGAATGTAGCAGCTTCTTCATGCCATTTCGGATTTTTTTCGGCGATTTTCTGAGGAACTGGGAAAAAAGCCGGATTGGCTACAATGCTTAAAAACGACTGCTGCGGACTTTCGAGCGTCACCTTAAGCGTTTTTTCATCCTCCGCTTTGACTTTGACATCATCTTTCGCACCTTTTCCGCTGTTAAAGGCCTCGCCGCCTTCGATAAAGTAGCCTAAAAACGCGGCTGAGGAGCCCGTTTTCGGATCGAGCAGACGCTTCCACGCATATTCAAAGTCTCCAGCGGTTAAAGGGTCTCCGTTCGACCATTTGGCATCATCACGGATTGTAAAAGTATATGTTTTCCCATCGTCGGAAATGTTCCACTTTTCGGCGGACGCCGCTTCCGGTTCATGGTCTGCGCCAAGCCTAGTCAAACCTTCCATCAGATTGTTCAGCGCCTGCCATGAGACATTATTAAAGCCGATCGGCGGATCGAAAGATGTCGGTTCATTTTCATTGTTCAGCCTTAGGATCTGTTCTCCAGCCGTTTCTTTCGCTTTCTTCTTCGTTTCTTGCCCAGCCTGTTCATTTGCCGTACATCCGAACAGCAGAATGACCGCAAATGCGGCAGCCAATACGCTCGCTAGCCTTTTCATCAAATCCCCCCATTAAAAATCGATTTCATGATTATGTCGTCAGTAGAGCCCGTTTCGCCCTTTCATCCTGAAGCCAGCAGCACACACGATGCCCCGCCGAGACTTCTGCAACGGCAGGATAAACCCTGCTGCACACTTCCATTGCATAGGAACAGCGCGCCGTAAACGGACACCCTTCAGGCGGAGAAAACAAGTCCGGCGGCGTCCCGTCAATCGGAACGAGATCCGCACCTTCGAGGTCAAGCCTCGGAACAGAATGCAGCAAGCCTTTTGTATACGGGTGCTGCGGACGGTAAAAAATATCCCTCCTCGCTCCCGTTTCCGCTATTTTCCCGGCGTACATCACGGCGATTCTGTCCGCCGTCTGTGCGACTACGCCTAAATCATGGGTGATTAAAATGATGGATACACCGGTTTTCCGCTGAATGTCTTTAAACAGCTCAAGAATTTGCGCCTGAATGGTAACATCAAGCGCTGTCGTCGGTTCATCCGCAATCAGAATCTCCGGTTCGCAGATGAGCGCCATGGCGATCACGATCCGCTGCCTCATCCCGCCGCTGAATTGATGCGGATACTGCCTCAAACGCTCTTGCGGATTCGGAATCCCGACGAGCTCAAGCATCGAAATGACCGCTTTTCGAGCGTCTGTTTTAGATACGGGCCGATGTTCCAACAGCGCTTCTGTGAGCTGGTCTCCGACGGTCAAGGTCGGATTCAGGGCCGTCATCGGATCCTGGAAGATCATTGAGATTTCGACCCCTCTGATCTTTCTCATCTCTTTTTCGGACAGATGGCGCAAGTCTTTTCCCTTAAAGCGGACCGCACCGTCTGTGATCGTTGCCGAAAACTTCGGCAAAAGCCGCATAATGCTTTGCGATGTCACGCTTTTTCCGCATCCCGACTCGCCGACAATCGCAAACGTCTCCCCCTCATATAACTCAAAGCTCACGCCGCGGACGGCTTTAACCGTGCCGCCGTATGTCGTAAATGAAACATGCAGATTCTCGACTTCCAATACTTTTTTCCGCAAAATACATTACCTCCTCAGCTTCGGATCTAACGCATCCTGCAGTCCGTCTCCAACGACATTAAATGCGAACATTGTTAATGAAATAAAGAAAGCAGGAAAAAACAGCCGCCACCAGTGACCCGACAAGATCACCGGAAGGCCGTCGTTCGCCATGACACCCCAGCTCGCAAACGGGGCTTGAATGCCCAAGCCGAGGAAACTGAGAAACGCTTCGGCAAAAATGGCCGACGGCACCGTCAAGGTCATCTGGACGATGATCGCTCCCATCATGTTCGGAAGGAGATTCCGCCTGATGATCCTTACCGTTTTCGCTCCGAAGGTTTTGGATGCGAGAACATGCTCATCATGCTTCACCTTCAAAACCTGACCCCTGACGATCCGCGCCATGCCGACCCAGCCGGTGACGGTCAGCGCCACGATGATTGTCCCGAGTCCAGGACCCATCATGACCATGAGAAGAATGACGACCAATAAATAAGGCAGTCCGTGCAGCACTTCGATGACCCGCATCATGATGTGGTCTGTTTTGCCGCCTTTATAGCCGGAGATGCCGCCATAGATGACGCCGATTGCAAAATCGATCAAAGCCGCCATCACGCCGACAAACAGTGAAATCCTCGCTCCGTACCACGTTCTTGTAAACACATCGCGTCCGAGCTCATCGGTTCCGAACCAATGCTCCGTCGACGGAGGAAGGTTTTGCTCGGAAAGCGTCTGCTGGGTGACGCTGTGCGGAGAAAGAACCGGTCCGAGAACAGCCATGATGAACAGGAAGATTAACACGCTCAATCCCGCCATCGCCAGCTTGTTTTTCCTTAAAATCCGCCAGGCGTTCTGCCAGTATGACAGGCTCGGCCTTGCGACGGATTCACGTTCATCCTGCTTTTGTTTCAGCGGGGCAAACCATTCAACAGGGATATCACTGCCTGAAGACGCTTCGTTTTCTGTGCGGACTGGAAGGCTCATAAGCTCACCCTTTCTTATGCAGTTTAATACGCGGATCCAGGATTCCGTAGGCCATGTCGACAAGAAACAACATGATGATGAGGATGATGCTGTAAAAAACGGTGGTGCCCATAATCACGGGGTAATCGCGGGAGTTGATGCTTTCAACAAAATATTTTCCCATGCCGGGAATCGCAAAGATTTTTTCGATGACGAAGCTTCCCGTTAAAATCGCAGCGGTAAGCGTCCCGAGAATCGTTACGACAGGCATAAGGGCGTTTTTCAAGGCGTGCTTCATGACAATTTTAAAAGGGGAAAGCCCTTTAGCCCGGGCTGTTCGGATATAATCCTGTGTCAGCACTTCGATCATGCTGGAGCGGGTCAGCCTTGCGATAATCGCCAGCGGCCCCATCGCCAAAGCCGCTGTCGGCAGCACCATATGAAGCGGGCTCGTCCATGTCGACGGGGGAAATATGTTCCAATTAACCGCGAATTGCTGTATCAGCAAAGTCGCCATAATAAAGTTGGGAACCGAAATGCCGAGAACAGCAATGGTCATCGCTATATAGTCGATGATGCCGTTTTGCCGCAGCGCGGCAAAGATTCCGAGTGCAATCCCGGAAATGACCGCCATAATCAGCGCCGTCATCCCCAGCTCAAATGAAACAGGGAACCCTCTTGACAGCAAATCGTTCACGCTTTGTGAAGGCTGCTTGATCGACGGCCCGAAATCAAAGGTAACGATCGACTTGACATAATACAAATATTGAACAAAGAGAGGCTCATCAAGCTGATAGTAAGCCTCAAGGTTGCGCTGAACCGCTTCATTCGTGTTTCTTTCTTCATTGAAGGGAGAGCCAGGAATCACTTTCATCATCACAAAGGTCAATGTCGTGATCACCAAAATGGTCGCCAGCATCGACAGGAGCCGCTTCATGATGTAACCCGCCATTTTCATCCCACCTTCCTAGGAGAATGTCGTTCTCATCGCAAGCTCGGTCATGACAAGCATCGCTTGATAGGCTTCAAGAATGTCTTTCGCTTGATAGCGGACAGTCGTCGTTTGCGGTTCGATTTCAGCACCCGGCATCAGACTCGCCCACTCGGCTTGGCCGTAATTGGCAAACTCTATCCGCAGCACCGGCCTGTCCGGAGGCGTGAGCGGCTTGACTTGACTGCGGTTTTGAATCGCATATGCCGTCCGCTCTCTTAATAGCTGCCCCGCTTTCTCCGGCGTCATGCATTTGACCGCCGAACGGGATACCGTTTCCTTGACGGCCGCTGTCGTTACGTTCGGAATCAGTTCCTCCGCCTCAGCTGCCGCCTCGCTGTCACCGGCAACCATAATAACCGGGACGCCGTAATAACCGGCAACATAAGCGTTGAAACCCATCTCACCCACGGCCTGATCGTTTATGTAAAAATGTCTGACGCCGAAAATCATGCTGTGCGACATCACGCCTCTCATCGATGCTCTCGCATGGTAGCCGACGAACACAGCTCCACCGCATGTTTCGTCAAGTCCCTGAACCATCGAAAACGGCTTGACATCTCCGGAAATGAGCTGCGCTTCAGGATGGAGCCGCTCAATTAACAGGTTGTTCATTTTAGAGTGGCTGTCATTGACAAGCACCTCTCTGCATCCGCTTTTGAACGCTTCGTCAATCACATGATTGGCCTCGTCCGTCATGATCTTCCGGCCTCTCTCATAGTTCAGCTTGCTTGAATCGACGAACGTATCATCCGGAAGTCCGGAAATTCCCTCCATATCAACAGACATATACAGCTTCACAAAAAACCACCCCTTATGAAAAACGTCTCAATTTTTTTATTATTTTGGGAATATTCTAACAAATTATATTAGAATTTCAATAGAAACGCAATAACCATTGGTAATTTTAGAAATTTAATATAAAATTGGAATTTTGATGAATGTTGTCGAACTCAAATAAAAAAGCTGCCTGAGCAGGCAGCTTTGGGATGTCCGGATATGTCGATGAATGCCGCGGCTCACTGCCGGCGGACGGCGTCTTTGATGTCTTCATATTTCTTCATCGTTCTGGCGAACAGCTCGTCAAAGACTTCCGGCATGGCATTTTGAATGACCTCCGCCCCTTCTCCGGTGATACCGCCTTTTGTCGCCACCCGATCAAGCGTTTGAGTAAACGTCATGTCTTTTTCCATTAACAGCTTGCCCGTTCCCATCAATGAATGAATCAGAAATTGAAACGCTTCTTCTTTCGTAAGACTGCTGTTTCTGACGGCAGCTTGAGCAAATTCTTCAAAGATCGAAGCGATGAACCCCGGTGAAGAGCTTGTTAAATTGCTCGCAGCGTCAATATCTCTCTCATGTATTTGTTTGACTGTGCTAAAAGCGGAAAGATATTCTTCCAGCCGGCTTTTGTCCGCCTCAGCGACCCGCTCCCCGTGGACAACAAGCGAAACGCCGATCCCTGCTTCAGATGTAAGTGTCGGAATATATCTCGTCACATCTCCGCTTGTCCAGTCGTGAAGCCGGTCAAGCTCGACCCCCGCGGCAATCGAAACGATGTGGACATCCTCCTGAAGAAACGGCTGTATTTTTTCAAGCGTTTCTTTTACCGCCATCGGCGGTACACAGATGAAGATCAGCCCGCACTGTTTGGCAAGCTCTTCGGCTGATAGACAAGCGACATTCGGGTAAAGCTTTCTCAGCTCCTCTGTTTTCCCGTCATTCCTTGAGCTGACGACCACCATGTCATCGCTGATTTTCTCCTGATCAAGCAGTTTCACTGCAATCATCTGTGCCATGCTTCCGTATCCGATAAATCCAATCTTTTTCAACGTTTAGAACACCTCTGACATGTCATATTATAAATAGCACCCTATTTATTCTATCCTTTTTCTTTGACAATTTCCCACAATGTTTTCATGTTTATCCCACAGTCTTTGATTATGATTAAGGCATCAAAGGATATGATAACAATAGGAGCGTGAAAATGATGGAATATAATAGAGAAGATCAGCTTGAAACGAAAAACGAACTCATCGTCTCCGATCAAAAGCCCGACCAGGCGATAAAAAAAGCAGAACAGCAAAAGCGGAGACTCTCGTGGATGACGCCGATCCTCAGCGGCATCATCGGAGGAAGCCTCGTTCTCGGCGTCACGACATACCAGCACAGCAAAGACGAAACGGCCAATACATCCGTCCAGACGCAAACTAACGAGACGTCGAACTCATCGGCTTCTTCCAATAAAGCGAATACCGAAAAATTGTCCAGCACCAATTCGTCTGACATTTCATCAATGGTGGAAAATGTGTCTCCCGCCATCGTCGGGATTTCAAACTATCAAAAACAAGCGGAGAGCGGTATGTTCGGTTTTGAAAGCAACAGCAACAACAGCAGTTCAAGCGAACAAGAAACAGGCACAGGCTCAGGTGTCATTTATAAAAAAGCAAACGGCAAAGCATACATTATTACAAATAACCACGTTGTCGAAGGCGCGTCTAAACTGACGGTTTCCCTGTCAAACGGCAAAGAAGTGGAAGGCAAATTGCTGGGCAGCGATTCCTTGACAGACCTTGCCGTTGTTGAAATTTCCGCTGATCACGTCGAAAGAGTCGCATCTTTCGGTGATTCTTCAAGCTTGAAAGCGGGTGAATCGGTCATTGCAATCGGAAATCCGCTCGGCAAAGATCTGTCCCGCACGGTGACGCAAGGCATCATCAGCGGTGTTGACCGGACCGTTTCCGTTGATACGTCCGCAGGCCAAACCGAGATGAACGTCATTCAAACAGACGCGGCCATCAATCCCGGCAACAGCGGAGGCGCCCTTTTGAATACAAAGGGCGAAGTGATCGGCATCAACAGTATGAAAATCAGTGAAAGCGGAGTGGAAGGCATCGGATTTGCGATTCCAAGCAATGATGTCAAACCGATTGCAGAAGAGCTGATGTCTAAAGGAAAAATCGAGCGCCCGTTCATCGGAATCGGCATGATGGATCTTGAGCAGGTGCCGGAAAACTATCAAACAGGCACCCTCGGATTAAGCGGCAGCCAGTTAAACAAAGGCGTCTACATCCGCCAGGTCGCTTCAGGCTCCCCTGCTGATAAAGCGGGCCTTAAAGAGAACGATGTCATCGTCAGCTTTAACGGAAAAGAAACCGATACGGGAAGCGCGCTGCGCAACCTTCTTTACAACGATGCAAAAATCGGGGATACGGTAAAGGTTACCCTCATTCGAAACGGCAAAACAATGACAAAACAAATCACGCTTGACCAAAAAGAATCCGCATCATCTTAACAGCATGCCCCCCCTTTTAAGCTGTCGGCTGCGCCGGATGCCTTTTATATAAAAAAACGAGGTCCTTTTCGGGACCTCGTTTTCTATTGAATCGGTTTCAGCCGCGCTTCAATCTCTTTCCGCCGATGTTCCAAATACGGCGGAAGCGCAAGGCTCCGGCCGAGCTCATCGATCGATTCATCAACGGCAAAGCCCGGCCCGTCAGTCGACAGCTCAAAAAGTATGCCGTTCGGTTCTCTGAAATACAGCGCCTTAAAATAATAGCGTTCCACAATCCCCGAATTCGTAAAGCCGTTCTCGCTGATTTTCTCATGCCACTGTTTAAGTTCTTCTTCATCTTTGACGCGGAATGCGACATGATGGACGCTTCCTCTCCCGGGACGCTCTCTCCTGCCGTCATCTGACTCTTTCACATGCACCTCCGCGCCTGCTCCTCCTTCACCCGATTCAAAAATGTGAAGCGTACAGCCGGTTTCATCAGCCTGTTCCTCACCGATTTTATGAAAGCCGAGAATATCGGTCAGCACCGCAGCCGTCGGACCGGCGTCCTTGACAGTCAGTTCGACCGGACCGAGCCCCCTGATCGCGACATCCTCAGGAATGACGCCGTTTTTCACAGGCACTCCATGATCTTTTCCTTTTTCATCAGCCACAAGCATCATGTTCTGTCCTTCATGGTCTAAAAAGCGGAGAACTCTCCGCCCCGCACGCGTCTCGATGCCGTAAGTCTCTGCGCCGAGCTCATAAAGCCGCTTCTTCCAAAATTCGAGTGCTTGTTCGCCGGGAACCCGAAGTGATACGGCCGAAATGCAGTTCGTCCCTTCCCGCCTCCTGGCAAGCATCGGAATTTCGAAAAAGGTCAAATCTGAACCCGGAGACGCAACTTCATCACCGTAAAACAAATGGTACATCGTCGGCTCATCCTGATTGACCGATTTTTTTATCAGTTTCATGCCAAGCCCTTTGACATAGAAATCCAGATTATGTTGGGCGTTTGCCGTTAAAGCGGATACGTGGTGGATGCCATTTACGTTCATTCTTTCATCTCCTCATTAAATATCTCGAATTCGAGATTTCTTCTTTCTCAAAAATAGGCGATTTGATTTGAAAAGTCAACCAAACCGCCTTACAGGACCTTCCTTCCTGCCGATCCCTCAAAAAACTAACAATAAACCCAAAATCACTTATTAAAGTTCGGTTATTTTCGCCCCCTTCGGGTTTTACGACCTTAAAATGTTTAACATAAACAAGAAATACGAAAATCTGAAAATTTATTTAATTTTTCTTTTTTAAAAAAGGTATTACAATATAAAAATAGTTTTCTATAAAAGAGATTACATCAATGGGAGGCATCGCAATGAATGCAGAAGCAAACGGACTAAAAAAAGAGATAGGCTTGTTATTTGCGCTATCTCTTGTGATTGGAACGATCATCGGTTCCGGCGTGTTTATGAAGCCCGGCAGCGTGCTTTCCTATTCCGGAAACGCACAAATTGCTCTTTTCGCCTGGCTCCTTGGCGGAATCTTGACGCTAGCAGGCGGGCTGACAATCGCCGAACTGGGCGCTCAAATTCCGAAAACAGGCGGGCTTTACACATATCTTGAAGAAATTTACGGCGAGTTCTGGGGGTTCTTATGCGGCTGGGTGCAGATTATCATCTACGGACCGGCCATCATCGGTGCACTCGGATTATATTTCGGCTCGCTAGTGGCCAACTTGTTTTCCTGGGATAAATCATGGACTGCACTCATCGGCATTATCACCGTCGCCTTTTTATGCATCGTCAACATCGTCGGAACAAAATACGGCGGAGCGGTACAGACGGTCACAACGATCGGAAAGCTGATTCCCATTGTATGTATCATTGTGTTCGGTCTATGGCAGGGCGATGAATATATTTTCAGTACAGTCACGGAGAGCATCGCCAGCAAAAACTTCGGAGCGGCGGTATTGGCGACACTCTTCGCGTATGACGGCTGGATCCTTCTTGCGGCACTCGGGGGAGAAATGAAGAATCCGGAAAAAGTGCTCCCGAAAGCGATGACAGGCGGGATCCTGATTGTCACAGCCTGCTACCTGTTCATTAACTTGGCGCTGCTTCACATTCTTCCTGCCGATCAGATTGTCAAGCTCGGCGAAAATGCGACAAGCACAGCCGCGACAATGCTGTTCGGGCCGATCGGCGGCAAACTGATCTCCATCGGAATTATCGTCAGCATCTTCGGCTGCTTAAACGGAAAAGTTCTGTCTTTTCCGCGCGTGATCTTTGCGATGGCTGAGAAAAAACAGCTTCCGTTCTCCCGCTGGATCTCGCATGTTCATCCGGCATTCCATACGCCTTGGATTGCGGTCATCGTCCAGATGATGTTCGCTGTCATCTTAATGATCATCAGCAATCCGGAAAAGCTGTCAGAGGTTTCGATTTTTATGATTTACATCTTCTATGTCATGGCGTTTTTCGCGGTGTTTATTTTGCGGAGACGGGAGAGTGGCCAAGGGAGATCTTACAGCGTGCCGCTCTACCCTTACCTGCCTGTTGCGGCTATTCTCGGGTCATTGTTTGTTCTCGTCAGCACGCTTATCACTGACTTTTACAGCTGCCTGTGGTCGATTTTGATCGGCCTCGTCGGTCTCCCGGTTTATTTTTGGATGAAAAAAAGAAATAAAAACGGCTCAGCTGCCTGAGCCGTAAGCCGCCGGCTCAAGTGCCCGGCGGTTTTTTTATCCCTTCACAGACCCGATCAGAATGCCTTTGGCAAAATGCTTCTGCAAAAACGGGTACACGGCTAAAATCGGAAGTGTCGCAATGACGATGACGGCCAGTTTAATCGATTGTTCAGGCGGCACCGTTTCCATCATATCATTCGTCGTCCCCGTCAGATCCGAAAGAATCGTCACTTGGCGCAGCACCATTTGCAGCGGCCATTTCGCGCTGTCATTGATGTACAGCAAAGCATGGAAAAAGTCGTTCCAAATCCCGACCGCATAAAACAGCGCAAAAGTTGCAATAATCGGCTTTGACAGCGGCAGCGCGATCCTTAAGAACACGCCGATTTCTGAACAGCCGTCAATCTTTGCCGACTCCTCAAGCTCTTTCGGAAGCTGCTGAAAAAAGTTCTTAATAATAATCAGATTGAACGGATTAATCGCCATCGGCAATATCAACGCCCAGTACGAATCGAGCAGTCCCAGTGATTTGACGACAATATACGTCGGAATCATTCCTCCGCTGAAAAGCATTGCAAAAATAACGAGATTTAAAAGCAGGTTTCTTCCCTTAATGTGCCGTTTTGCAAGGGGATAGGCCATCGTAAATGTAAAAAAGAGCTGGACGATCGTTCCCACAACCGTAATGAACACAGACACCCCCATGCTCCTGATAAATGTCGGCGTTGAAAAAACATAGCGGTACGCGTCAAGCGAGAACGTCTCAGGAAAGATAAAGAAGCTCTTTTCCGCCAGCTCGGCCTCCGTGGCAAAAGACCCCGCGATAATGTACAGAAAAGGCAAGACGGTTATCAGCCCGCAGCAGCCGAGAAAGATCATATTAAACCAATCAAATACCCGACCCGCTTTTGTGTTATGGATCGTTTCCGCACCGGACATCCCTTTCACCTCCATTCATTAAAACAGACCGTCCTGGTCAAACTTTTTCGCGATGTAATTGGCGCCGAATATCAGAATGATTCCGACAACCGATTTGAAAAGCCCGACTGCCGTACTGTAGCTGTATGCGCCTTGCGTAATTCCCACAACATAGACATACGTGTCAAAAATTTCAGCCACGCTCCGGTTTAAGGAGTTGGTCATTAAAAAAATCTGTTCAAAGCCGATGCTTAAAAAACTGCCGATTCTTAAGATGAGAAGCACGACGATCGTGCTTCTGATGGCCGGAAGGGTAATGTGCCACATTCTCCTTAATCTGCCTGCCCCGTCCATCACTGCCGCTTCATACTGCTCCTGGTCAACCGAAGCGAGCGCCGCCAGAAACAGAATCGTTCCCCAGCCCGTCTCCTTCCATATGCTTTGCAGCACAATCATCGGCCTGAACCATTCGGGATCCGAGAGAAATGCAACCTCTTGGCCCGTTATGCTTTGCAGCATTTTATTCATCACGCCCGTATCAACTGTAAAAAAGACAAACGTCATGCTGACGACGATCGTCCATGAGACGAAATGCGGAACATATATAAACGTCTGAATGCACCGTTTATAGATGGCGTGCCGCAGTTCATTCAGCATGAGTGCGACAATCAGCGGAGCCGGAAATGCAAAAATCAAATCGAGAGCGGCCAGCATGAGCGTGTTGCGGAGCAGGCGGAAGAAGTCAGGGTTCATAAAGAAATCTTTAAAATACTCGAACCCGACCCATTCGCTCTGCCAAAATCCGAGATAAGGCGAATAATCTTTGAAAGCAATTAACACGCCCCACATCGGCCAATATTTAAAGATGAGAAAATATAAAACACCGGGAACAAGCAGAAGATAAAGCCATTTATCCCGTTTTACGGCTTGCAGCCCAGTCGGTTTCTTTTCTGTCTTAACAGCGGTTTTCCCTGTTTTAGCGGTGATTTCCACGTGCCGCATCCCCCCTTTCGTATGCCAGTTGAAGACCTGAGCTATTTCGTCTCCTTGTAGCGCTTGTTCAGTTCTTTCATCAAATCTTCACCGCCGCTTTTATACCAAAGCTGAACGGCATCTTGAAAGCCTTTTTCATCGATGTCGCCGATGATAAACTGCGTTTTGGCATCGAGAATGATGTTGTCAAGCTGTGCCCCTTTTTGGGTGTATACATCTGAAACGAGCGATTCAGCCGGATTGAATACGGCGATTTTTTCCCCTTCTTTGAGAATCTGTTCACGGTGTTTGAAAAGCTTTGATTCTTGTTTTTCCACATGGTATCTTTGTTCGGGAATGCCCATGCTGAACTGCGCAAGACCTTCATGCTCATAAAGCAGTTTTTTATTGTTTTTTTCAAGGGACGTGTACGTTCCGTTTTCAAGCTTATAGTTGCGCCCTTTTATACCGTTGTTGGCAATAATTTGTGCCTCTTCATCGTTCATTTTGTCCAGGAAGCCGAGCACTTCTTTTAATTCTTTTTCCGTTTTGACGCTCGCTTTCGGAATGGCAATCATTCCGGCGTATCCCGATGTCGGGAATGTATACGTTCCTTTCGGGCCTTTGACCGTTCCGGTGACGTCGATCACATCCTTGTTAGCGGGATCTGCTTCTTCCATTGCGCTTTGAATTTGCGAGGCCCGCGAACCGGTATCGACGATCACACCCGCTTTTCCTTTGACGATTGGATCGTTCCACTTCGCTGAATCCATGACGGCGAAGTCTTTATTGATCAGCCCCTCATCATACAGCTTTTTGAAAAACCGCAACGCTTCCATATACTCTTCTGTCGTGAAGTCCGGAATGAGTTCCCCTTTTTCGTCTATTCCGTAGCGGTTTGGTGCGCCGAACCATGTCTGCATAATGTCCCATGGGCTGCCGTTGCCAAGCCCCATCCATTTCGGCACCACCATGCCGTACGTATCATCTTTCCCGTTTCCGTCGGGGTCTTTTTCTTTAAACGCTTTCAGCACATCGTAAAATTCGTCGATTGTTTTCGGCATCTCCAGACCGACATTTTCGAGCCAGTCCGTTCTGATGATGATCGAAGCGCGAATCAGGTCCCTCGCCCTGTAAATGCCGTAAATCTCGCCGTTGATGGAACTGTTTTTCATCACTTTTTTATCGGCTTTTCCGAGGTTCGGGTAGTCTTTTAAATAAGGTGAAAGCTCCCAAAACGCACCTGATTTGACAGACTTGATAAATCCCGGCGACTTGTCCGTGACGACGATGGCTTGCGGCAAATCTCCCGAGGCCATGACGATGTTGAATTTATCATTATAGGAAGAGTTCGGAACCCATGTCACTTTGATTTGTTTTTTCGTGTATGCTTCGAGCGCTTTTAAAGACGGGCTGTTTTCTCCCGGACTTTCCGGCGACAGGAGCGGAGCCATAATATGAATGGCATCTTTCTCTTTTCCTTTCCCGTCTTGATTGGCCGTCTCATTTGCGCTGCACCCCATCAAGAGCAAAAAAACAGCGGGTGCAGCGAGCCATTTGTTTCCCTTCAGCTTCAGTCTTGCCATTGTACAATTCCCCCTTTTGATCGTCTCAATTGTTCCACTCAAATTTAAAGCGCTTACATTTTTCCGGCAACCTTCATTTTTTGCCTTCACACGCGAGCAGGATGTTCTTTCATTGCCTGAATGATCTTTTCTTGCATGTCCTGATCAGGCGGCATATCTTTAAGCAGCTCCAGCACGGCTATTGTGTTGAGGCACCATTGTGAGACGCAGTTTGTGGTGACCCAGGGAATTTCAGTGATCGTTTTCCAGGCATGGATTTGTTTTGGAGTGATCGGCAGCGGTGTATGGCTTTGCTTTTCATCGAGCAACAGGCGCCATGCTTTTTCGGCAAGCTTCCGGTCTTGGCGGAGCCGGGCAGCATAAGCTGCCATGGCAGCGGAGAACATCGGCCAGTGAAATAAATCATCGTGAAGCTTCCCGCCGCTCCTTTTGCGCTTTTCTTCATCAGTCAGCAAATAAAATTCGCCGAATTCCCCCAGCATCTCTTTCCATTCGACATCCTCAAGCAGTTCTGCAAGCTCCATCCATGTTTGCGGGGCGCCGAAGGCGATGACCATATGATAGCCGCCATGATTCCCGTCTCCCATATGAAGCAGATCTGAAGCTTCAGGATCATATCCGAAAGTCGGTCCGGACAACAGACGAAGCGGCAGCGCTTTAAGCCGGCTGATCCCCCGTTTGATTTTATCAAGATACGCTTCATCGCCGGTCCGCTCCCATTCCGTCAGCCAGTTGGAACAGAACGCCGCCCAGTCGGGTCCTACTCTCGCGTGGGCGGGGAACTCTTTTTCCGGATAATAGGCTCTCATCGGATCAAGCGTCTCAAGCGCTCGATCGGCATCTTTCACTTCAGATAACACGTCTCCCGTTCTCTCGTCCGCCGTCAAAAAGTAATAGGGCTTATGAAGGCCGGCCATGCTGATTCTCGCTTCCTTGCACCCGCAGCCCCAATGGAGGACATTGTGCCTTGAACCGAGGCCTTTATACTCCCCGAAATGGTAGCAGTCGACTTCGCTAGTGTGACGGGTCATCGCTTCCGCCATTCTGAAGACGTCTTCCCTCCCGGATCTGAAAAAAGACTGCCAAAGCCAGAGGTTCGGTACGAGTTCCGTATTTTGCCATGCATAGCCGCCAAGGTCGTACCGCCATACATGCCGGACGGCATCGTACGTATGCATCACATCACCGTAATGCCAATAGCCGTACCAGCTCCGCTGATCGACTTCATTCATGTAAAACTTGAGAGCCTCGTCAAGCTGATCTTCAAGCGCAGCCGAGAGCGGGCGCCGTTTATCTTTCAGGCTCCAAACGCCCAGCGCGCGGGTGTAATAATAATAGTCAGGCTCACAAATAAGCAGCGGGGGATTTTGCCATTCGTCCGCCGCTCTGTTCAGCTCTTCATCGCTCGGCGGATTTGCAAAACAGGCGAGGCTGACTTCGCTCGTATTGGCAATGCCGACGGCCGTTGATCTCATTTCGGCAAACCCTTCATATGCGCTTTCAACATGAGTGTCTTTTGAATAATGGCGGAAGTCCATCGCTTCAGCTTCAGGAGGCCAGAACCATACCGCCAATTTCGTTTCGCCGCCGGCAAGACCTTTCGCTTCAAGCGATGACGGATATTTTTCAAAGAAGTTCCTGAGTCCGAGCGCGATGCCGCCGTTTTCCCCGCCTGCATACATCAGCCCTTTCGCTCTTCCCCCATGAATCGCGTCCACCCAGGCGCAGCCTTTACCGGTTCGCTTTTTTAAGCGCCAGTGATGCGGGGAATCCTGGATGAGCTTGAAATCGTTCCAGACGGCGTTTCTCTCCGCATCGCGCACAACTTCCGACTCTTCCGGTACAGGCTGTCCTGCAATCTGTTGTTCATAGAGCCCGTTTGTTTCATTAAATCTTCTCGTCACAAGCAGCTGAGAAGCCTCTCCGTAAATCCCTCCATCAGCCGCATAGCGAATATGCCTGTTCCTTGGCGCTCCGCTCAAAACCGAGCTCATTTCGAAACCGAGTCCTTTGATCCATTCCGTTTCTGCTTCACAGTCGATGAAAAGCGTGTGCACGATCCGGATGGACGGAACACCGGCATAGAAAGACAGCCTGACGGTAAAAGGGAGCCAAACATCGATACCTCCGCCGCGGTGAACGCCTTCAATCTTGACGACTGTCTTAACCGGACCGTTTTGTTCGATTGCCGTACGTTTGATCATGCTCTCAAACCGTTCAATATGATACATGCATTGTAAATCTGAGCCGCTTCTTTTTTCTTTTAAGGCGATGAGCCGTCCTTCTTTCGCCATCATTTCCCCGGAAATGGAAATCGAACGGATGATTGCCGGCCCCGATTTCCCAAGCCTGCAGACGATCGCGCCCGTATTCACCGTGATTTCATCTTTCTGCTCACTGACATTCATGACGGTTTTGGGGACGCCGGGCTCTCCTTTTTTCAATGTAAATTGGCTGTCGCTTTCTTTAGGGAATACTGCGGCATGACCCGTCCATTTAAGCGAGCCGTCAGGCCAATATGCGAGCGGCCATGTTTGCAAACACGGGGCGTTTTTCGCAGCAATGGCGACCGTCTCTCCTTTTTGCAGCACTCCTTTTGCCCAAGGCACACCCCAAGTCACCCCGCCGAACGCGGCAGGCGCCCTATTCAGCCATTTTAGTTCAGCCTGTGCTTTCACAAGCGTTCCTCCTTCCTTTCAGTTCAACTGATTGGTCAGTGAACATTTTCCTGTTTAGCCTTTTGACCGTCAATATTCCTTTTTTGCTTATGATAGAAAGATGCCTGCTCTTGGTTTGTAAAACGAAACAAAAAAGCCGCGGGCAAGCGCCTGCGGCGATTCATTTATTCTCTGAAAACAAAATCACGCGGTATTCGTGCGGGCCGAGTGTCACGCGTCCGGATACGGGCCTGTCGGACAATAAATCGGTTCCGTTTCCGTCAAGTGTCACTGCGCCTCCTTTGCCGTCCATATTGATCGCGACCCAAACGAGACCGTCTGCTCCTTTCCGGGGCGCGACGACTGTTCCGGGAGTGGCCTCGGTTTTCTGTGTAACGCCCGCTTCTTTTGCATAATGGCTGATCAGCTTTTTCATCATGATGTCCCCTGCTTCGCCTGCCGGCATCGACCCGAGCATGACGATTTTTCCTTTTCCGCATTTATGTTCTGTGATGAACGCTTTGCCTGACGCCGGGCCTTTTTCAATTATCCCGACAGCCTCGGTGCCGCCGGCTTCAAAAACAGCGCTCCACAAGCTCAGCGGCGCCTTTACGCCAAACGCCGTTCCGCTCGAGTTCCGCTCATCCATCGGAAATGTATAAAGCGTTTCGACACCGGAACATTTTTCCAATTCACCTAATCCGCAATCAGTGTGAATCGTATGGTGCTCTGTTCTTCCGCCCGTCAGCGGACCCGCAATCCAAATACCGCCGCTTTGTGCAAACGTTTCGGCTTTTTTGATAAACACAGGCGGAAGATAGTGAATAAACGGCGTAAACAGCAGTTTATAGCCGTCAAGCGGGCTCCCTTCAAGAATGACATCTCTGTGAATGCCCATCTTTAACAATCGGTCATAAAACTCGGTGATCAGTGTTCTGTAGTGAAGACCCCGATGTGGCTCCGTTTTCAAAAACACCTTTGCACGGTCCGAATAGACGACGGCTGTTTCAGCCTGCAAAGGAGCCGTAGCCAGCATGATGTCCTCAATCTCCCGTCTCGCCCGCTCGACTTCGAGCACATTATCATATCCCACATCAGGCTCCCCCCATGCGCTGAGCACCGATCCGTGCGGCTGTTCGGACCCGGCTCTCTGCTGGCGCCACAGCCAATAGCAGAACGCGGCTCCGCCAAGAGCATAAGAAGAGACCGCTTCAGCTTTCAAATAGCCGTTTTGATGAGGTACCGCATAGCTTTCAAGCGAAGCGCTGTAGGAAGGGCTCGTCTCCATTATCCAAAACGGCCGTCCTTTTTTAATGTTTCTCCATAAATCACAATTAAACAAAAAGGCGGCACTGTTTTCCTGACTGGCGTACGTATCAAACGAGGCAAAATCAAGGCTTTTGAAAAGATCTTCATGATCAACGCCGAACATGACGCTGCTGTTATGGGTGATCGGGGCGTTGGAGTATGCTCTGATCACCTCAGCCTGCTCACGCGCAAATTCAGAAATCTTGTCCATCGAAAACAGCTGATACATCGTCCTTAAAGAAGAATTGTGCAAAAACGGGGTCGGTCCGGGCTGCGGAACTTGCTCGAAGCGCTGATACGTTTCGCTCCATACGCCCGTACCCCAAGCCTCATTCAGACGGTCAATCGTCTGATAGCGGTCTTCCAGCCATTTGTGCCATAATGTGTTGCACGTTTCACACATGCATTCTGCGACATGGCATTTGAATTCATTGTCAAGCTGCCATCCGACCAATCCCGGCAGTTGTCCGAGCTCTTTGGCGATATGTTTGATGATCAGGCGGGCCCGCTCTCTGAAATACGGATGGTTTGTACAGGCATGCTGCCTCGAACCGTGTCCCATCGTCTCCCCTTTTTCATTCACATGCATTCTTTCCGGATGCCCGTGGGTTAGCCAAATCGGCGGCGTCGCAGTCGGTGTGCACATGACCGTTTCAATTTTGTTGTCGTGGAGCTTTTGGATGACACCGGCAAAAAATCCGATATCGATCCTTCCTTCTTCCGGCTCCATCCTTGACCAGGCAAACTCTCCGATTCTGACGACATTGATCCCGGCTCGCTTCATCATCCTGATATCTTTATCCAGCACATCCTCGTCCCACAATTCGGGATAATAACAAGCGCCGTGGTACAGTTTGCCGTTCATCTTCATACCGTCTCTTTGACAAACGGCAGCCCGTGCTCTCGAATGCCGATAGAGACAAGTTTCGCCATTTCCCGGGCCCCTTTTTTCGTAAAATGTGTGTAGTCGTTGACATTTTCCGAGATCATAAAATATTTAAATACCTCGCTGTATCCTTTTTCCGCAAAATGCTGAAGACTTTTGTCCATTAAATCGATCAAGCGGACATTTTCTTCACTTGCCACCTGCTTCATCGCGATGCAGTAGTCCGGGAAGTCGTTCAAAAAAACGCCGTCCTTGTAATGGAGCCTTGCGACAGGCGTGATGAGAAGCGGTGTGGCTCCTTTTTGACGCGCGCCGTTGACGTACATTTTCAAGTATTGTTTATACGTCGTATACGGTTCTGTATAGCGTTCTGGTTTGTCTTTTGACGCGTCATTGTGTCCCATCTGAACGAACAGCCAATCATTCTGTTTGATCACATCCAAAATCGATGCAAGTCTTCCTTCTTCAACGAACGTTTTTGAACTCCGGCCCCCGATGGCCCGGTTGATCACCTGTACATTTCCGGATACATAAGACTGGAGAAATTCGCCCCAGCCTCCCTGAGGCGAATCCGCCTTATAATGCTGTACGGTCGAATCGCCGGCCAGATAGATGCTGATTGTCATCACGACCACTCCTTTTTATGAAAGAATTTTATCAATTGTGTCGAGCTCTTCAGCTGAGAATCGAGCGGACTTAAAAGCAGCGGCATTTTCTTCGATCTGTTCGGTTTTGCTTGCTCCGATCAGCACTGAAGTGACGCGCGGATCTTTTAAAAGCCAGGCGATTGCCATTTGCGGCAGGGATTGTCCGCGTTCGGCCGCCATTTGATTCAGCTTGCGGACTTTGCCGAGCGCGTCTTCTGTGATGCCCTCGGCCTGCAAAAACGGACTGTTCATATCAGCGGCTCTTGACCCGGCGGGAATCCCAGTTAAATATTTCGTTGATAAAAGCCCTTGGGCAAGTGGTGTAAACGCGATCGCCCCGGCTCCTTTTTTCTGCAGCACTTGCAGCAGGCCATTTTCCGGTTCTCTGTGGAACATTGAATATTTGGGCTGATGGATGAGGAGCGGAACCCCGTATTCTTGCAAAATATCGGCCGCCTTTTCGGTCTGTTCAGCGCTGTAGTTCGACAAACCGACATATAAAGCTTTTCCTTGCCTGACGATGTGGGCGAGCGCTCCCATCGTCTCTTCCAGCGGTGTATGAGGGTCAGGGCGGTGTGAATAAAATATATCGACATAATCAATACCTATTCGTTTTAAACTTTGATCAAGGCTTGCGACGAGGTACTTTTTTGACCCCCAATCGCCGTATGGCCCGGGCCACATCGTATAGCCGGCTTTCGTGCTGATGACCATTTCATCGCGGTAGCCGGCAAAATCGGTTTTCAGCGCTTTTCCGAATGTTTCTTCGGCAGAACCGGGGGGCGGACCGTAATTATTCGCCAAGTCAAAGTGGGTGATTCCCAGATCAAATGCTTTTCTTAACAGCGCTTTGGCATTTTGAAACGAATTTGCTTCTCCGAAATTGTGCCAAAGCCCTAAAGACAGAGCAGGCAGTTTTAATCCTGAATGTCCGCAGCGGTTATATTTCATATTTTCATAGCGTGAATCACTCGCCTGATACCCCATACGAATCCCTCTTTTCATTTTGTAATGAAATCGCTTACTAATCATTTTATGGGAACAGGCTGTGAGATTACAATCATACTTTTTTGTATATTTCATAATCCTGCCGGTGCCGTCGGTCTCTGTCATTCTTCATGTCTCTTACAAGGAACGGTATAAATATTCGGCCGGGGCGGCTTGTCCATTCCGGTTCCTAAATAAAATCCGGGGTGAGGCGGCTGATTGTAAGCGACATTTTGCCAGGCTACCCCCAAGCGGTAAACGGGATCGTGCATGAACGTATAGAAACGATGTTCAGTCAGCTCGGTCGTTGTGTATATTCGCAGAGCATCGTTTCGCGCGGTGCGGAACACGACATCTTCGCGCCAATCGCCGAACAGATTGGCCTGAAGCACAGGCGTCCCTTTCGTCCAATTGTTAGACAGCGTTCCCTCAGCAGTGAGCAGATTGACCAGCCTGCCGCTGTGATAGTCCCATTTATCAATTTTCGGGATGCCGGCTGGTTCTTTCCAATCGTGATCAAGCAGCTCGCGGAGAAGATCGCCGTCCCACCAAATCGCAAAATTGGCCGAAGCCGGAGCGGCGTCGCTGAGCTTTTCTCCCTTACTCGTATAGAGGCCGTATGATTTGCCTTCATTACCCGGGGGATCGATCGCCCAGACAAGCGCGCCTTTATAGCGGGGATCGATATGCGCGGCCATTCCCCGACCAACATCTGTATCGGCCGGCACTCCCCAGAGGATTTCCCCTGTACCCGCATCGCGAAATGAGAGGCCGTACGGAAGGCGCGGGTCCTCATGCACTTGAAAGACTTCCAGCCCGGGCCGATCCGGGTCAAGATCACTCACATGCATGGCGTCACCGTGTCCAAGCCCTGTCGTATAAAGCCCTGTTCCGTCATGATCCACAACCATCGCGCCGTAGACGATCTCATCTTTCCCGTCATCGTCGACATCAGCGACGCTCAGACTATGGTTTCCCTGCCCTGCATAGCCTTCGTTACCGGGCTTGTCGCTGTCAAATGTCCATAGCTTAGTGAGCTTGCCGTCCC
The DNA here is from genome assembly GCF_022832475.1 of Bacillus sp. B19-2. Lineage (NCBI taxonomy): Bacteria > Bacillati > Bacillota > Bacilli > Caryophanales > Bacillaceae > Bacillus > Bacillus sp. B19-2. The sequence goes on along the minus strand of NZ_JALHKQ010000001.1, from coordinate 461,883 downwards.
GGAAGTTGTAAGCGGCAAGCACCGTTCTTGTGTAATAGCCGCGCGCCATAACAAGGCTCGGCCTTTCACCGTCCAAATAGGCGATGCCTGCCAAAAACCGGTCCATGCGGTTGCCGTATCCGTCTCCCCAGTCCTCAAGCCTGCCCCGCGGCGGATCGTAATCCACAGTTGCCAATTCCCTTCCCGTTTCCCCGTGAAAAATCGACAAATATTCAGGCCCATCCAAAATTCGTCCATCTTTATTTCTGTAATCGGCAGCCTGATCGCCGATCACCCGTCCGGTTCCGTCAACCGTTCCGTCAGCCGTCTTCATGGCGATTTCCGCTTTTCCGTCGCCGTCAAGATCATAGACCATCAATTGGGTATAATGGGCGCCCGCGCGGATGTTTTTCCCGAGATGAATCCTCCACATGAATGTCCCGTCAAGCTTATAGGCATCGATGATGACTTCTCCGGTATAGCCGTTGTGCGCGTTATCTTTCGAATTGGACGGGTCCCATTTGAGCACAATTTCGTATTCTCCGTCGCCGTCAAGATCTCCGATGCTTGCGTCATTGGCGCTGTACGTATACTGTACGCCGTCAGGAGTTGTCCCGCCGTCAGGCTTGTTTAACGGAACATCCAAGTACGGCTTCTGCCAGACAGCTGTTTTGTGCGACGTCTCGACTTCCTTATCTCCGAGAACCTTTGTCACATAATAGACAGATTCTCCGTTTCCGTGTTTATCAAGAAAGTTGGTCGATGATGAAATGGATGTTGAGTTGATTCTGTGACCGTTGCGATATAGGTTAAAAGCTGTTTCTTCCGGATCGGTTCCTAAGAGCCGCCAGCTGAGAAAAATCCCTTTTTTTGTTTTCACGGCCACAAGTCCGCGGTTTAAGCGTTCCATTTGCCTCGGTTTTGCCGCCGTTTTCAGCGGCCGAACGCGTTCAGCTGCTGCATGTACGTCTTTTTCTCCCATCGTCCTCTCTCCCCCTTTACGGTTTGGAATGGCGAACGGGAGAACCGGAGACCGGCTCTCCCGACACCTTATTTCTTGAGCGAGTGTTTCAGCGGATATATGTTCAAATCGGAGATTTCTTCTGTCACAAGCCTTGCCAACTGGTTTGCACCGAACTCGTGAAAATGCACCCTGTCCTGGATTCCGTCTGGATAATTCAGGCTTTCTCCCGGCTCTAAAAACATAAATACGTTTTTAGTCGCTTCAACGCCGATCTCGTTGTAATAATCGATGCTTTTTTGATTTAAATCGAGCACCGGAACGTTCATTTCCCGTCCGAGCTGTCTCATTGCGTTCGGATATTCTCCGATGCTGTTATAAAAAACGCCCGTTTCATCATAGGTTCGTTTACTTTGAGAAGTGACGAGCACAGGCCGTCCTCCTTTTTCACGGGCTTTGTTAATGTATGTTCTCAAGTATTCCTGAAATTTCGTATACGGATCTGTATGACGGGCCGGATCTTGCCCTGCGTCATTGATGCCGAACTGAATCAACAAATAATCGCCCCGTTTCATCCGGTTCAAAATCGTATCCAGCGACCGTTCATCCACAAAACTTTTCGCGCTTCTCGCGCGTTTCGCCTGGTTGTCGATGACGATTTCATCCGAGAAATAACCGCCTAAAAATTGCCCCCAGCCTGCCATCGGCGCATAACCTGGTTCATAATCGGAGACCGTGGAATCTCCAGCCAGAAAAACCGTTGTCTTGTCATCTGTTACATGATAAGCCGTCTTCGTCAAAACCAGCGCATTGAGGTGCGGCGCTGTTCTCGCTGCTAAGGCTTGAATGGAAAGGCGGCCGCCGGAAATCTGAATCGGAAACGTTTTTTCGTTGTATCCGCCCGCTTCCGCTCCAAATGAATACAGCTGCAGCATGCCGTTTGCCCGTACATCCATGTTCGTTTTTGCCCGGGCATCTCCGGTGATCAGCCGGACATGATACAGACCGTCAGGCAAATCGACCGTAAACGCCGTCCCATCCGGTATGCAAAAGTCTGAACGAAGCGGATCGGCCGTGCCGCGGTCCGGACAAGTCACCTTTGCTGTGTCGTCAAATCCGTAACCTTTTAGAGGGGTATAAGCCGATTGTGCGCCTACCGGAATAAAGCCTGAAGCAAGAGGCCCGTCACCGAAATCAAACCGATATACCTTCGAAATTTCGACGGCATACACTTTTGGCTGAGTTCCTTTCCACTCCAAATCGAGACGCCCGTCTTCCACCGTAACGGTGAACGCTTTTTCGGCTGAACTTCCCTTTGCTCCGGCCGGGATCGTTCCCATTTCCTCTCCTTCGGCATAAAGCTTCAATTCACCGCGGGATGAGGCAAATACGGTTACGCGGTATTCGCCTGGAGAGAGATCCGCCAGAAAAGCCGTCCGGTTCACGACACAATAGTCTTTCTTGAGCGCTTCTTTTTTTTGCGTCTTTTTGCACACAGCGCTCCCTGCCCGTGAAAATCCGTAGCCTGCACCATTTTGATACGCGGAGGCCTCGTTCACTTTCACATAATCCTTTTCAGCGGGACCTTTTCCAAAATCGAACAGAAAAAGATCCTGATTGTGATGTGCGAGAGCGGCTTTCGGCTGCACAGGTCCTCCCATTCCCGTGATGAAGAAGAAAAGGAGGAGGATGAGCCATACGCAGCGAACATATCGCTTCATTATGCAGCTCCCCTTTTCATCAGCGTGTATAAATGTTCGGCTTCTCAGGTGTCTGCATGCCTTCGCCTAAATAAAAGCCGGTGTGCGGCGGCTGGTTGTAGCCGACATTCTGCCAGGCGATTCCGAGGCGATAGACGGCATCATGCATCAGCGTATACAAGCGGTGTTCCGTCACATCTGTCGTCGTGTAGATGCGCAGTTCGCTGCTGTCATCTGCTCGCCAGACCACTTCTTCGCGCCAGTCTCCGAGAATGTCAGCCTGCAGTGACGGCGTCGCTTTTGTTCCGTTATTTGCCGAAGCTCCGGATGCTGTCAGCAAGTTAACGGTTCGCGAATTTCGATAATCCCATTTATCAATTCTGTTGCTGTCCAGAAGCTCTCTTTGGAGATCACCGTCCCACCAAATGCCGAAGTTCGTTGATGAGGGCAATGCGCTCCCGATTTTTACGCCTTTTGCCGTATAAAGACCGCCGTTCGCCCAAACTTCCGCTCCTTCGTAGCGCGGATCGATATCAGCAGCCATCCCGCGTCCGACATCCTTGCCTGCGTGAACTCCCCAGATGATCTTTCCCGTTTTCGCGTCCCGGAAAGACAATCCATAAGGAGAAGTGCTGTTTTCATGCACTTGAAAGACTTCCAGTCCCGGTCTTGACGGGTCCAGGTTTCCTGTATGCATGGCATCCCCATGTCCCCATCCGGTTGAATAAAGACCTTTACCGTCATGATCGACAGCCATCGCTCCGTATATGATTTCGTCCTTTCCATCTCCGTCAACATCAGCGACGCTCAAACTGTGGTTGCCTTGACCGGCATAGGCGCCATTTCCGGGGGCGTCCGAATCGAACGTCCACAGCTTGGTCAGCTTTCCGCCTCTGAAGTTGTAAGCGACAAGTACTGTTCTCGTGTAATACCCGCGTGCCATGACAAAACTCGGCCGCTCCCCGTCAAGGTATGCGACACCGGCCAGAAAGCGGTCAACCCTGTTGCCGTAGCTGTCTCCCCAATCGGCTACATTTCCCCGGGCAGGTTCGTAGTTGACCGTTGTAAGCTCAGCGCCTGTATCGCCTTTAAAAACCGTCAAATACTCAGGCCCTGACAAAATTCGGCCTTGGGCATTGCGATAATCGGCGTTTGCATTTCCGATCACCTTTCCCTTGCCGTCTTTCGTTCCGTCGGCCGTCTTCATGGCGATTTCCGCTTTTCCGTCGCCGTCAAAGTCATAGACGAGAAACTGCGTATAATGGGCGCCGGCGCGAATGTTTTTACCAAGGTTGATTCTCCACATCATGGTTCCGTCAAGCTTGTATGCGTCAATCAGCACATCTCCCGTGTATCCGTCATGTGAATTATCTTTTGAATTGGAAGGATCCCACTTGAGAATGATTTCATATTCGCCGTCTCCATCAAGGTCGCCGACACTCGCATCATTGGCGCTGTATGTGTATGAGACCCCATCAGGCGTTTTTCCTCCGGCCGGTTTTTGCAGCGGAACAGATTTGTATGGTTTATTCCAAACTCCGGCGGTTTCAGAAGGAGCCTGCTCCACACCGTTCAAAACAGCGCGCACCTGGTAAACGGCACTCGAATCCCCACCCCCATCTTGATAGTTTGTACTCGATGTAATCGGGGAACCGTTCAGCTTCTTTCCGTTTCGATACACATTAAATGAAACAGAAGCGGGCTCGGTTCCGAGCAGCCGCCAGCTCACAAAAACACCGTTCCCCGTTTTAACAGCGACAAGCCCCCGGTTCAGCGATTCCATTTGCCTTGCCTGCGCAGCCGTCCGCCCGTCTGCTTCCGCTTGTTCCGAGAAGCCGGTCACAAGCGTAATCAATAAAAGAGATGACGCGGCCAACCGTTTCTTCCACCTTTTCTTTCCTTTTTTCATCATCTTCTCCCTTCGCTTTTTTGCAAGCGCTTACTTAAAGGGATTCTATTACGGCTTCCATTTTTATTCAATTGCACTTTTTTGCCGAAAGGAAAAGATGTGTTCAAGTCCGATTTTAAGCGGTTCAGCCTTTTCAATTGATACTTTTTTGCTCACTTTTCTCATTTTTGCACGGTTCAGCTAGCCTTCCAGACGCAAAAAACAGCGATGTGCGATGAACATTGATACAAGAGCAAACAAACTGACACCATAAAATGGGATCAGTCCCGGAACCGTCAACAGCACATAAGCGACAAAGCCCCCAGCAGCAGCCATTCCGGCCGTCGTCAAAGGACGAACGAGACCGATCAGTGCAGCCTGTGAAAAATAGCGGGCAAACGGCAGCTGAACGTGAACGTAAAGCGGAAAAATATACACGAAAACGACGACATACATGAGCCCGGCCATCAGTGTGGCATAGCTGATGATGATTGAAAATAAATCCTCACGGACGCGGAAAAATTGATAGTTTACAAATAAAATTGTGCCGGCGGCGAGGAGGATGAGGCCAATTCCGTTTGTTTTGAAAAACTCTTTTTTATACGTTTGATAAAATGTTTTGAATACCGGTGCGTCTGTCCGGCCGAGCAGCCACTTGCGCACGACCGTGAACATCGCGGCCGTGCTCGGAGCCCAGCCGAAAACAATGCCTCCTCCCAGCGTGAATAGAACCCAGAGCGCGTTCAGCCAGGCGATTTTCATGATCGCTTCACAAGCGCCGTACATCATCGCCATCACGCCTTTTTCCCGCATGTCCGATCCCCCTTTCAGTCGCGCAGCAGCCTGCGCACTTCAAAATTGGCGTAGGCTGCTTTCAGCGGAGCCATTTGCCTGAAGCCGATTTTTCCTCCGCCGTAAACCGGGCCGAAACGCCTGCCGTCATCCTCCCATTTCAAAATGGGCAGCCCGTTGATTGAAAAATGAACGCGTGCCCCGTCTTTTATGAGCTTCATCCGGTAGGGAGGCAAAGCGTCACTAGCGGGCGGAAGCGGGTCGGCTCCCTCACAGACGAGGTGAAAACCGCGGCTTTTCCTGAGGTTGCATGTTCTGAATGCTCTTTCATCAGCATGCTTATGTCTGAAATACGACAGGTGCAATGTGTTGATGTCCCCTGAATGATATTGCGGATAATTCCCTGTTCTCTTCGCCAGCCGTCCGTCGAATAAATCTTCCCCTTTCATGCCGGTTGCTGCAAAAAATATCATGCATAAGCCGGGCTCCCGCACGGGATAGAAATCCCACTTCACAACGATTCCATCAGGGAATGTCTGAGGACACCAGTAAACAAAATGGGCATCGTCCCCATATTGCTCAGCGTCGAGTTCATTCTCCATATGCAGGCGGTCGTGCGGAAAACGAACGATTCCTTTCCCTTCCATCACCCAGCCGCGGAGATCTTCAGGAGATGATAAAGGGTTTTGATACATCAGGCTTCCTTCTCTTGCATGACACGCCGGCACGGAAATCTCTCCTTTCACAATGAAGATAAGCCGCTAGAGGCAGACCGAGCTCTCTGATTCCTTCTGTTACCAGCCTGGCGACTTGACGGGCCCCCGCCTCGGAAAAATGGGTATTGTCTTCGATTCCATTTGGATAATGAGGGTGTTCATGCGGCTGAAAGTGGACGAACAGCCGCTTTGAGCCTTCGATTCCGAGAGATTCATAGAGCGCTTTTGTTTTGGACCATAAATCGATCAGCGGCACTTCGAAGCTGCCAGCGAGCGCCTTCATCGCTTTCGGAAAATCCCCGAGTGTGTCGGCGGGCTTTCCGTTTTGATCAAAACGTCTGCGCTCTGCGGAAGTGATCAAAACCGGAGTCGCCTGTTTTTCACGAACCGCTTCCACATAGCGGACAAGATGCTCTTGATAGGTTGTATACGGGTCTGTTCCGTACGGCTTTTGATCGTTGTGGCCGAACTGGATCAACACATAATCGTCAGGCGCAAGCCGATCCGTCATGTCATCGAGCCGGCCTTCATCAATGAAGCTGTTCGAACTGGCCCCGCCTTTTGCCATATTCACGACCGCAGCCTCATCTGAGAAAAACAGCGGAAGCATCTGTCCCCAGCCGGCCATCGGCGCTTCATGCGGGGGACAGTCTGCGACGGTCGAATCCCCGGCCAAATATACTGTCACTTTTGGCTTTTTGTCTGTTCGTTTCATAACACTCTCCCTTTCACGAAGATTCCTGATGGATCTGCCTGTAGCGGCTCGGCGGAATGCCGACCTGCTTCTTGAAAATCCGGTTGAAATAGCTGTGTCTGTAGCCGACCTCTTCAGAAACGTCATGGATTTTTTTATTCGTTTCAAGAAGGAGCTCTTTCGCTTTTTCGATTCTGAGACGGGTAACATAGTCGATAAAATTGATGCCGGTTACTTGTTTGAAAGCTTTGCTCAGCGTATACGAATTTGTCCCGGCTTGATCAGCGCAGCTTTCAAGCGATATATCGTTCATATAATGCTGATGAATCATCTCAAGCACCTGTTCGACAAGCCGTTTTTGCTGTCTGTTTTTCCTGCCTTCCATTTCTTTAAGATACGGGCTTACGACACGCTCCATCATCCAGCCGACGGCCCTTTCCGGCTCCCTCAGCTCTGAAAGCTCCTGCAGCAGATTTTTGCGGCTGAACAATTCATAAGGGTGAAGGCCGGAATGAAAGATCTCTTCCTGGATCTTTGCGAACAGCTGCATCATGCCCGGCTGGATGCGGATTTCCGTCTTTCCTTTATCGGACAGCTCCCGGATGAACAGCCTGATCCGCCTTTCGACTTCACCCCTTTCTTCAAGCCGCAACGCCCTGACGACCTCTTTTTCAAGAGTGAACGGATAGTATGATTCAGCGGGAGGCATGTCTTCCCGCCGGCTTAAATCGATCACCTGGCTGGCGTTTTCGAACTGTCTGTAATGCCTGCCTTCTTTCACCTCTTTATACATGCCGGGAATGTCTTTTAACATGTCAGCGGTTTTTGATACCGTCACTGTGACGTGGAGTCTTGATATGCCGCAGATCACATCCGTCAGCTTACGCACAAATTGGGCGGTTTCTTCCTTGAAGGCTGTTTTATTGCCGCTCATCAGCAGCACAGCGAGCGATAACGAACGGACATCGGTCATATAAATATGTTTGAATGTCCTGCCACCCAGTTCGCGCGTAATGTTGCCCAGCAAAAAGCCCGCCAGACTTTCATCCTTTTTTGTAAAAGCTCCGTTCCCTTCGTAGAGTCCCGTCAGCTGGATATCGATGATAGTAAACACATTGTCTTTCGCTTCCCAGCCCCACCTTTTCAGACGATCTCTCAAAGTCCTCTCTGATTCATCTGCAAAGTATCCGCCGAGAAGGCGCTGAAAAAAAACGTTTGCAGCCTGGGGCATTTCCTTTTTCAGTCTACCGCTTTCCTCATTTAGGTCTTCCCAGCGCTTCTCGAGCCAATGAAATTCATCCGGAAAATGGGCGGCCTTTCCCTCTCCTGAGCAGAGCTTGATCAGCCTCGCAACAGGTGAATAAATTTTGTGTGACGCATACCATGACAGAATGAAAGCAAGAACGATCCCGGCGATGCTGACCGACGCGACGAGCTTCGATAAAAACAACACCGGAGCTGTAATCGCCGACATCGGTGAAGCCGAGACATAGGTCCATTCCTGGTTCAACCTGTCCATTCGTCCGTATGAAACGGAATACACCCCTCCGTCCCAATCCATCACAAAGGAGCCCTGTTGATTTTTTTGTTTCTCAAGCCTTTCTTTTAAAACGCTTTCAAAACCAGCTTTGCCGCGTTTGCTCCCGAAAAAAACAAGCTTTTGATCATGCTGAAAAAGAAGCGCTGTTCCCTTTGAATACGGTGAAAGGCTTTCCAGCAAATGCCCCATTTCTTTTTCGTCAAGCGTCAAAATCAGCGCGCCGAACGGCTCTGAGATGCCTCCCGGAATTTTGTGGACAAGCGCCATTCCGTATGGCGCGCCGCTCATGTCTTTCCAATAAACGTTTTGACCGCCTTCAAGCAGCGAATGATAGGCCTTTAAGATGTTCCGGTCTGTCATTCCGCTGTATTCCGGGTTTAAGAGAATCGGCTCCTTCCCTTGAATGAACAGTTCAACCTTGTGAATGAGCGGATTTTGATCCTGAAGCACAAACAGCGATTTTGAGAGCCTGTACGTCGTTTGAAAATCCGTTTGCAGATCGGCATCGGCCAGACCGTTGATCAGGCGCGGATCATATGCAAGCTGGGAGAGCATGATCTCAAGCCCTTCCAGCTTGTCATCGATTTGGCTGATTTGGCGTTTCACCTGGTTCTCGTGCATTTGTTGGAGCTCTTTTTCAATTTTTGCAGCGGAAAACAAATAGATTCCTGCACCCGTCAATAAACCGGGAATACACGCAGTCAGCAGGATCAGCACAAAGCTTTTTTTAAAAAAACTCCCTTTTCGCCGTGAAACATATCTTTGATGCAGCTTTTTCATCCCTCTCCCCCCACTGCAATGAAAAGAATGTTTCTTTTTCAATTTCTATTGGAACGCGCGCGACTTGGAGCGGACGACGTCGGCCAAAAACGTCAGGGCAAGCCCCTGTCCCCAGCCTTGAATCCGTTTATACGGAACGTCTTTGTAGCCCTGCGCATCCCGCATCACCGCTGTACCCGCTGAAACGCGTTCCACCCTTCCGTCAGGCGCGACCGCATCTGTTATGGCTGAGAGCGCCTTCTGAACAGATTTGTGGTATAGCGAGCCTCTGGACAGCAGGCCGGAAGCAATCCCCGCAGATCCCGACACTTCAAGATATGAATCAGGGTCTGTCAGTACGGTGTGCCATAAACCAGAAGGATGCTGAAGCCTGACAAGCGCGCTCAACAAGTCTCGGAGTGAACCGTCAATGATCATATATGAAGGATGCGTAACTTCGATCAAAGGGAGCGCTTTTGCCATTGTCAATGCTGCCCATCCGTTTCCCCTTCCCCAAAATATGCCTGACAGATTGTTTTTGGCCACATGGTCCCATCCGTGATAATAAAGATTGGTCTCCATGTCCTGCAAAAATTCTTCATGGCCGTGATACTGGCGGAGCCCGTCTTCAAAATATTCCTCGCTGCCGACAAGTTTTCCGATTCGGAGAAGGAACAATCCCGCCATCATCATCGTATCGACCCATGCCTGTTCAGGGAATACATGTTTCTCTGAGTTGACGGTGTGCTGCAAAATCCCGTCTGCGAACCGGGGCGCTTCGCGGAGCACATAGTCCGCCATTTGCCGGGCGGTGTCGAGATAACGCTCATCTCCTGTCGCTTGGTAGAGCGACAGAAGGGTATGGCCGATGGATACCCCGTTGATCGACAGCTTAGGCAAGCCGTCTTCAAGTTTTTCATCCGTCCAGTTTTTCAAAAGTTCGAGGTATTCGTCATTTTCGGTTGCTTCATACGCCTCGGCGACACCGTAAAACGCGACGCCGCCCGGCCAATCCCATTCGAAATCCATCTCAAATGTCCGCTTAACGATTCTGTCGATCACTTCATTCAGCTTTTCTTCATCAAAAACAAGCTTTGTCATGCACTTTTCTCCCCTTTGTTATTTTAATCCGCTCATGCTGATTCCTTGGACGATTGATTTTTGAAAAACGAAAAACACGAGGATCACCGGGACGAGTGAGACGACTGACATCGCAAACATCGCCCCCCAGTTAGACGCCGTTTCCGTATCTAAAAACAGCTTTAGTGCCAGAGAAACCGGGTAAAGCTCCGGCTTGTTCAAGTAAAGAAGCGGATTGATCAGCTCCTCCCACTTCCAGTAAAACGAGAAGATGGCGGACGTCGCGAGGGCCGGCGCGATCAATGGCAAAATAATTCTGAAAAAGATGCCGAGACGGCTGCAGCCGTCAATTTTCGCCGCTTCATCGAGTTCTACCGGGATCGTCCTGATGAACTGAATCATCAGAAAGATAAAAAACGCGTGCCCGAAAAATTGAGGAACAACGATCGGCTTGAATGAATTCAGCCAATCCAGCTTTGCAAAAATGATGTATTGCGGAATCATCAGCACCTCGTGCGGCAGCATCATCGTCACCATCATGCAGCTGAACCAAAATGCCTTCCCTTTAAACGGAATCCGCGCGAATCCGTAAGCGATGAACGCTGAGGACAAAACCGCGCCGACCGTCGAGAGGCCGACGATGATAAGCGAATTTTTAATAAATGTGATGAACGGCTGTCCGGCGATCCCTTTCCAGCCCTCCGTGTAATTGGACAGGATCAAAGGGTCCGGGATGAGCGAATGGGATGTGGCGAATATGCTCGCACTTTCTTTAAACGAGCTTGCGATCAGCCAGATAACGGGATACAAAAGGATGATCGCCAGACCTGCCGTCGCGATATGAAACACGAGATGCCCGGCTCTTTTCTTTCCCTTTCCTGCGGGAAGCGGGGCAGGCGCCGCCCGCCCCGAAATGTCTTTTACCGGCTCCACCGGCTACCCCTCCTTCGATTCGTAATGCACCCATAAGGATGAAGTTTTGAACAATATGAATGTGACAAGGCCGATCAGGATGAGCATCACCCATGCCATCGCCGATGCGTAGCCCATTTGGAAAAAGTTGAAGGCCCGCTGGAACAAATAGAGGGAATACAGAAGCGTCCCGTCAAGCGGACCGCCTTCCCCTTTTGAAATAATGTAGGCCGGCGTAAAGGTCATGAAGGCTGAAATGGTCTGCATCACCAGGTTAAAAAAGATGATCGGGCTGAGAAGCGGGAGCGTAATGAGAAAAAACCGCTGAAATCTGTTAGCACCGTCGACGCTTGCCGCTTCCTGATACATCGGCGGGATATTTTTCAATCCGGCAAGAAAGATCAGCATGGAAGAGCCGAACTGCCACACCGACAAAAGAATTAAGGTCCATAATGCGCTTGTCGGGTCCTGATACCAAAGAATCTTCTTGTCAAAACCGAGAAAGAACAAAAGCGCATTGATAACACCGTCATTGCCAAATACATTTCGCCACATAATCGCGACCGCCACGCTGCCGCCGATAATGGACGGGAGATAAAAGAGCGTCCGGTAAATGCCGACACCTTTTTCGGCTCTGTTCAAAATCACCGCGATGAAAAGCGCAAACGCGAGGCGCAGCGGAACACCCGCGAGCACGTAATAAAACGTCACTTTCAGCGAGCCCCAGTACTTTTCATCATCTGTCAGCATCGCCTTATAGTTGTCAAGGCCGACCCATTTGGGCGCGGTGAACAGATCGTAGCTTGTAAAAGACAGAAACAGCGAGGCTCCCATCGGAATGACGGTAAAGCACAAAAATCCGATAATAAACGGGGAAATAAAGGCGTAACCCGCCAAATTGTCAATTCTTTTTTTTTGCTTCACATTCACTTCCTCCTGCATTTGATGAGCGGCCTTCCTCCACTTGCCCCGCTTATCATTGTTGATTTCTTTTCAGTATCGCGTCCGCTTCTTTTCTGAACTTCACGGCTCCTTCTTCAGGCGTGATCTTTTTAAACAAAATCTGGTCTGACGTATCTTTTAGCAGTTTGATAACTTCGGCGCTGCCGATCGGTTCAGGCGGTTCCGCTTCTCCCGCGGACTCGGAAGCCCGTTCGACATATTCGAAAATCTTTTTCTCCTCTTCGCTCAGTTCTTTCTTCACCGTTTCCGCTATTTTGGAGGAAACCGGTACGCCTCTTTCTCCTTTGATCAGGGCATTGGCTTTTTCATTGTTAATAAAGAAGTCGATGAATGCAGCCGCTTCTTTTTTTTGCTCGGAGCTTTTCGGGATTGAAAACAGCATGCTCGGCCTTAAAAACAGCGCCTTTTCTTTCGCCTGTTCAGGAGGCAGCTTTAAGGACAGAGGCGCATCGGTCAGCTGTGCGAACGCCGAAAACTGATTTGAATAATTCCATGTTGCAGCCGTTCGGCCTTTAACGATAAAATCGTCCTCCATTCCCTTCACTTGCGCGCTTTCATCAGGTGTCGGCGATGCTTTTTCATCAACGAGCTTCACCTGCCGCTTGAAGTAATCGACAAACAGCTTGTCGTCTGAATAAGCAAGGCCTGTGCCGTCCTCTTTATAAAAGCGCTCGCCCTTCGTCCTCAAGTAATAAGGGAAAAAGACATCAGGCGGATTCATGCCGTTTGAACCGTATTGCCCCGTCTTCTCCTCGATCTCTAACGCCAGGTTTTCAAAATCGGTCCACGTCCAGCTGTCGTCGTCAATCTCAACGCCCGCTTCTTTTAGCATGTCGTCATTTGTAATCACCGACAGCACATTCACACCGAGCGGGAAGCCGTATAACTGATCACCGATTTTGCCGCCTTTGATCGTCTTTTCATCAATCGCTTCTGTATTAATGGTCCCGTCCTTGACGTACGGAGTCAGATCTTCAAGCTGGCCTTTCTTGCCGTATTGGGATAAATACGCCATATCCATCTGAATCACATCTGGCAGCTGACCTGCCGCAGACATCGGGGCAAGCTTTTTCCAATAATCGTCCCAATTCGCAAACTCCGCTTCGACTTTGACATGCGGATGTTCCTTTTCATAAAGCTCGATGATTTTTGAAGTATAATCATGCCGAGGCTGTCCGCCCCACCACGCGACCCTCAAGGTAACCTTCTTTTTGCCGTCCGCTCCGGCCGCCTCTTCACTGTTTGAACTGCATCCGAACAGGCCGAGCATCAGCAACACGCAAAATGAGATAAACACAAATCTTCTCATCAACATTTCCCCTCCTTATTTTGTAAGTGCTTACATTTCATTTTAAATTCAACTTTTTGTCCCAGAAACTCAAAAAACAGAGAAGAATGTTAAAAAAACAGAGATTCCGTCAATACGCAAAAAACCGCCGGATATACCCGGCGGCATTAAAACGTGTTTTCTTCTTTTTTTCGAAATTCAGACGGGGTGAGTCCCGTGTATTTTTTAAAAACAAGGCTGAAGTATTTCGGATTGTGGCCAAACCCCAGCTCCTCTGCCAGCACGCCGATGGCCGTGTTTTTAGACTTCTTCATCTTCGCGATCGCTTTTTCGATGCGCACCTTTGCGACATAGCTTGAAAACCTTTCACCGGTTTCCTGTTTAAACAGCTTGCCGAGATAATCCGGATTCATATACAGCATATTGCGGGCTGCCCATTTTAGCGAAAGCTTCGGATTCGAGGCTTCCTTTTCGATGAGATCGAGCATCCTCCCGATTAAAACCGATGTCTCTCCTTCATCTTGGACGATCTGTTCATATGCCTTTTCATACATCGCGGAGGCTTCGCTGATACTGCCGCTTTCGCTGAGAGATGCTTCAGGTTCAAATTGAAATAGATGGCGTGAAAGTTCTTGGACGCTTTTCATTTTTTCCTCAAGCACGGCAGGAGCGACTTTTCCGTCTACTGCACAGACAAGCACTTGTTGAACGCGGGCTGAAGCGATGACAGAACCGTTCAGCACCTCATCCGCAATTGACTCAACGCCTTGTGCATAGTCTTTGTCATCTCCGTCCCGGACGGAAAACAGGATCAGCCTGATGACCTTTTGCTCTGAAAAGAAGCGCAGGCACGTTTTATCCTCGATGCGGCCGCCGGTGACCAGCTCTTTTAACATTTGCCTCATAAGATGCGGCTTCATCATCTCCAGATCGGTTTTCACTTTTTGCGCCGATTCCTCTTTTTTCAGCTCGCCGATCACGCTTTGAAGCGAATCTGTAATATGGCTTTCATTGCAGGGTTTGAGCAAATAATGTCTGACTCCGTATGACATCGCTTTTTTTGCATATTCAAACTGGCCGAAACCCGTCAGCAAAATAAACCGGATTGACGGGTGGTCGCGGGACACTTTCTCGATCAGTTCAAGTCCTCCCATCCCGGGCATTTTAATATCGCTGATCACAATGTCCGGCCGCTCTTCCATAATCAGGCGGTAGGCGTCAATCCCGTTTTGCGCGGCTCCGATCAAAGACGTCCCGAACGAATTCCACTCGATCATGCTGGAGATGCCGTCGAGAATAATCCGTTCATCGTCCGCCAACAGCACTTTATACATCATCACACCCCGCTTTGAAATGGTATTTTAATCATCATTTCGGTTCCCTTGTTCTTTTCGCTTGAAATCGTCAAGCCGTACCCTTTGCCAAACATCAGCTGAATGCGCTCATCGATATTTTGCAGCCCGATTCCTCTGCCTCTTGTCCGGACAAGCTCTTTTCTCGCTTTTTCCAAAAAGTCTTCATCCATGCCCGGTCCGTTGTCAGCAACCGTTAAATAGACAAGCCCGCCTTTTTTATATGCTTTGATTTGAATATGGCATGGTTCAATGAAGGGCTCGAGACAGTATGTAATCGCATTTTCAGCCAAAGGCTGGAGAACAAGCTTAGGTATGCTGCATTTTTTCACCGCCGGCTCAATGTCGAGCTCAAAAACGAGCCGCTCCTCAAAGCGAAAACGCTGAATCGTAAAATAGTGGAGCACAATTTCAGCTTCTTCCTCGATCGTCAGCACGTCGGTTTTCATATTGATGGCATTCCTGAGCAAAAAACCGAGAGATTCCGTCATCTTTGAAATTTGCGGCTGACGGTTCGTTTTTGCCAGCCAGTTGATCGATTCGAGCGTGTTGTATAAAAAGTGGGGGTTAATTTGCGCTTGGAGCGCTTTAAATTCCGTCTCTTTCAGCATCAGCTGCTTCTCGTAGTTCTCGGCAATCAGTTCATTGATCCGTTCAACCATCGTAAAAAAGTTGCGGTTTAAGACGCTGACTTCATCCTGCCGGTCTGAAGGAGCGCGAGTGAGCGGCGCCAGTTTAAAATCGCCGTTTTGGACATTTTTCATAGCCGCAACCAGCTTCTCAATCGGACTCGTAATGCCCCTGGCCATTTTTCTTCCAAAGAGGACCGCAATCAAAAAGAAGAGAATAAAAAGGCAAATCAGGATCGTCTTCATCGCAGAGATTTTCGAAAACATAGCGTCAAAGGGGATCAGGCTCCAATATGTCCAATTCTTATACGCTGATTTGACATATGAAACGAAAAAGCGCTGGCCGTTTTCCTCCACAATGTCATATCCGTTTTCAGCATGAGAAGATAACCGGAGTCCATCGGTTTGGCTGAAAGGCATTTCAGAAAAAAACAGCTCCTGCCCGTCCGACATCGCAATCTTGCCTGCGCCTTCCCCCCAGTCTTTCGGAAGATCGCCAATGACCCGTTTTAAATCGGCGACAATCACCACTGTTCCCAGGTGGTCAAGGTTTAAACGCTCATAGGAGCGGATTTCCCGGACGGATAACAGCTCGCCGGTTTCACCCGGCATGGGCTCCCACGTGTTGCTGCCTTTTTGGCGCGACGCTTTTTCGATCAGCGCATTCTTTTGCTCCCGCAATGCTTCGGTCAAGTTCGCCCCCGCGGAATACTCGGTGCCTGAAGCATCAAACAAATGAATCGATTTAATGTACCGCTTAGAGCCGGTATATTCGGCAAGCTTATCCCAAATTTTGCTTTTGATCCGGTAGCGCCCGTATTTGTTTTGGCCGCGGCCGGCTTTCAGAAGGTTCGCTTGGATGTCAGCGTCAGTGGTCAGTTGATATGACACATCCTCAATCTTTTTCAATTCATCTTCAATGCTTTTTGATGATAGCATCAGCACCTGTGACGACTTCCTGTAAATCTGCTGGTCATATACGCGGAACGCGTATTGAACGCCGCTCAAGATCAAGATGAGCGAAACGGCCATGATCAGTGAAATCAAGATAAACAATTGATCTTTAATTTTTAAATGCTGATAGCGGTTCACCGAACGAACACCTTCATTTCAAGCGTGTGACGGCAGCCTGCTTATCTGTCCGGCGCCCGTCGATTGCGCGGAACGCCTGAAACGAGAACTTCGTCAAAATGAAGCTTAAAGCGCTGCCGCTGAAAAACAGAAGAAATGTGACATGAAATAAAGCGAGCAGAATCATGCCAAACGCGCTGATCAGCATGAAAAACGAGGTGAGCGGACGGGAAAAGCCGATGATAAAGCTGTATTTCAGCACTGCAATCCGTTTTAAATCGTAGTGGACATCGATTGGAAAAGCGTATAAGAGGATGATGACATAAATGATAAACAAACTGATGAACAGGCTTAAGACAACCGGCTGATCGTGAAAATAGACGGCGGCAATTTGAAAATCAACCATCAGCAATATACCGACCAGACCCAATATCAAACCGAGAACGCTTGCTTTGGCCCATTTCTTTTTAAACGCC
Source organism: Bacillus sp. B19-2 (assembly GCF_022832475.1). Taxonomy (NCBI): domain Bacteria; kingdom Bacillati; phylum Bacillota; class Bacilli; order Caryophanales; family Bacillaceae; genus Bacillus; species Bacillus sp. B19-2. The sequence goes on along the minus strand of NZ_JALHKQ010000001.1, from coordinate 445,083 downwards.
TGAAAAAACGTCTGAAACACCGGGATATCCGTCTTTCCAAGCGCCCACTGGCTTGTCACAGCGAACATCGCGGCAGTCGCCGGCGCTAACCCGAAGATGACCGCTCCCGCCAGCGTGAAGCCGACCCACAGCAGATTCAAATAGGCGAGCCGCATCACCCACTCGCAAAAGCGGTAAAATCCATTTGCCAACGTGTGAATCATGGTCTCCCTCCTTCGCAACTTAGTAAACGCTTACAAAAAATATATTTCTCTTCTTTCGAAAAAAATCCTCTTTTCACCGCTGACAGACGGAAGAAGGCTTGATCTAAAAGCCTTAGACCAAGCCCTTGCTTCCGCTATTTAGCCGATGTCTTAATGTTGACGCCGACGGCCGTCCCGTTTCTGCTTGAATCGGCAACCCCCATAAACGTTCTGTTCTCCCGGTCAATGAAAATGCTTTGGACATTGCCGATATCAACCGGATTCGCGCCGAATCTGTGGCCGAAGTCATTGAGCTTCAGTCTGACATCCTTCGGCATTCCCGATTCATAGCGGTACGAAGTCAGGCTGTTCGTATAAATTCTCGGCTCTTCAATCGCATCCTGAAGGCTCATGCCGTACTCAAAGTAATTCAAGATCGTCTGGAAAACGGAAGCAATGATCGTCGTTCCGCCCGGGGAACCGACAGTCAGCACCGGTTTTTCGTCTTTAAACACGATCGTCGGCGTCATGCTTGAAAGCGGCCTTTTATTCGGCTGGACTTCATTTGCTCCGCCTGGTACCGCATCAAAATCGGTCAGTTCATTGTTTAAAAACAGTCCGTAACCTGGCACTAAAATCCCCGTTCCAAAAAGCTGTTCAATCGTAGTCGTATAAGAGACAACATTGCCCCACTGGTCCGTGACGGTAAAATGCGTCGTCTCCCCGATCGTCTTATCTTCAGGCTGAGGCACGATCTCATAATTCGGCTCTCCTGCCTCGTATTTCCACGGATCGCCCGCTGTCACATCGCGGTTCATCGACTCAAGGCTGATCAGCTGCTGCCGCTCCTTAATATAATCGGGATCGAGCAGCCCTGAGAGCGGTACATCGACAAATTCCGGATCGCCCGCATATGCCGCCCTGTCCGCATAGGCGAGGTGCATCGTTTCCGTGAGCAGATGATATTTTTCAAACGATTTTGGATCGTATTGCGATAAATGAAAATCATCAATCAATTTCAGCATCTGCAGCATGAACACTCCGCCTGAGCTTGGTGGAGGCATGCTTGCGATATCATAGCCGTGGTACTCGCCCCAGATCGGCTTATCTGTTGTGACCTCATAGCGGGACAGATCATCAGGTGTCATCGAACCCCCGAAATCCTGCACGACATCCGCAATCGCCCGGCCGATTTCTCCATCATAAAAGGCTTTTGCCCCGTCTTTCCGTATCAATTTAAACGTCTTGGCCAAATCCTTTTGTACAAGAATATCGCCTTCTTTCAAAGGTTCACCGTCGGGAAGGAAAATATCCTTTGCGGCCGTTTTGCTCAGCTTGTCCTGATGATCCTTTATGGCATCGGCCAAAACCGAGTCGATCGGGAACCCTTCTTCTGCAAGCTTAATCGAAGGCGAGATCAAGTCTTCCATTTTCTTTGTTCCCCACTTTTTATGCGCTGCTTCAAGCCCTTTCAGCGTTCCCGGGACACCGACCGCATTTCCGTGTCTCGACCTTTCTGAAAAAGGAATCACCTTTCCGTCTTCATCCAAAAACATGTCAGGTTTGGCACCCTCTGGAGCACGCTCCCTGCTGTTGACGATCGACGTTTCCTTCGTCTCGCCGTCGTAGACCATCATGAATCCGCCGCCGCCGATTCCCGACATCATCGGCTCTGTTACATTCAGTGCATACTGAATCGCAATTGCTGCATCAATGGCATTCCCGCCCTTTTTCAAAACCTCGGCTCCGATTTTTGATGCAAGGGGATGGGCCGTAGCCACCATACCGTCTTTCCCGACGGCGACTTTATCACCATCTCCGCCGCTCATGCCCCCTTCTGCTTTTGACACCGGACTGAAAAAGCAACCAACCGCCAAGCAAATCGCAACAACTAAGAAAGCTAACCGTCTCATCAGTTCACCTTCCTTTCCAGTTTATTACTACTATAACAGGAAAGCGAACTGAAAATAAGGAAAACTCGCAATTTTCTATTTTTTTGAACCTAAAATCCCAAATTCCACAAAAAAATCCTGTCATTCGTTCTTTTGGCACGATGACTCAAAAGGAGAAAACGCCTATTATCATCATAAAATCCCGGATGACTGCTGGTGCTTGCGCCCATCTAAAAGATGTGAATATCTAAAAATTAAATGGTTTTTTTCGACTGCACCTGTTTTTTTTCGACAAAAAGTTATATAATATTTTGATGTGTGCATTGTCTCATTTAAACAATGGAGGGTTACAAATGTTGAAAAGAAAAAAAGACAAGTTTTCCGTGCTTTTGACGGAAATTGCAAAAAATTTAGACGAAACAGCTGAGTATTTTGTTAACTATAAAGTGACGAATCAGACAACCCTTAAAGAATTCGCGGATACCTTAAAAGAGTATGAGACAAAAGGAGATAATTATGTACATACGATGATTAAGGAGCTGAACAAAGCATTTATCACGCCGATCGAACGCGAAGACATCCTTCAGCTTACAAACAGCCTCGATGATGTACTCGACGGCATCGAGCACTTTTCAGCCATGATGGAAATCTTCTCGATCACATCTTCAGATGAGCATATTGATAAATTCAGCGGCTATATCAGAGAATGCGCAAAAGAAATTCTGTTGACGATTGAATTGCTGGCGGAAAATCGCCTGAATGAAATTCAGCCGCACGCCATTAAAATTAAAGAATACGAACATAACTGCGATAACCTGCACCGCAAATCGCTGAAGAATCTTTTCGGGAAAGAGACCGATCCGATTAAAGTGATCCAGTACAGGGAAATCTATGAGACGCTTGAAGAAATCGCAGATTCATGCCAAAGTGTAGCAAACAATTTAGAAACCATCATAATGAAAAATGCGTAACGAGGGATTATAATGGATCTTTTATTTGTATTAACCATATTGATTGTCATCTTTGCTTTGGCATTTGACTTTATCAACGGGTTTCATGATACGGCAAATGCGATCGCCACCTCGGTATCGACAAAAGCTTTAAAACCAAGGCACGCCATCATAATGGCGGCTGTCATGAACTTCGCCGGCGCCATGACGTTCACAGGCGTAGCGAAAACCATTACGAGCGACATCGCCGATCCTTTCAAGCTTGAAAACGGATCGATCGTGATCCTTGCAGCTCTTATCGCCGGCATTACATGGAACCTGGTGACCTGGTATTTCGGAATTCCCAGCAGCTCATCCCACGCAATCATCGGAGCGATTGCCGGAGCTGTCATCGCATCGGAAGGATTCGCTGCGATTAAATACCACGGATTTATTAAAATTATTGAAGCACTTATATTATCGCCCATTTTGGCGTTTGTTTTAGGATATTTGATCTACAGCATCGTCAAAGTCATTTTTAAAAACAGCAATCTGGCAAAAACGAATAAGCGGTTCCGGCGCGTTCAAATCGCGACAGCTGCCATTCAGTCCTATACGCACGGCACGAACGATGCACAGAAAGCGATGGGTATCATTACGATGGCTTTAATTGCGGGTAACTTGCACAGTACAACTGACATCCCGTTCTGGGTGCAGTTTGCATGCGCCACGGCTATGGGTCTCGGAACATCTGTCGGCGGCTGGAAAATCATCAAAACCGTCGGCGGAAAAATCATGAAGATCCGTCCCGTCAACGGTGTCTCTGCAGATTTGACGGGAGCCCTTATCATCTTTGGTGCGACGATCGTCCATTTGCCTGTCAGCACGACACACGTCATTTCTTCATCCATTTTAGGTGTAGGTGCTTCCCACCGGGTGAAAGGCGTAAACTGGGGCACCGCAAAGCGGATGTTGATCACATGGGTCATTACCCTTCCTATTTCGGCAACCATCGGTGCATTTGCCTATTTCATACTTGATTTATTCTTTTAATCAGCACACTCCCGTCCGAATCCAGGACGGGAGTTTTCATGTTTAAAAGAAAGCCGGCATAACAATAGAATAGGAACTGCACTATTTCTCGGGAAGAGGGAAACCAGTTATGCTGCTATTTTATCAATTCCTTGTTTGGCTCATTGTTTTGGCGCTGGCTCTGTATGTGGCTGCCGTGTGGCGTTTTGAAAAAAAGCTCACCGAAAAAACGGTCGCGATCCGAAAAACGTGGTACCTGCTTTATGTTATCGGCGCCGTGATTTATTGGACGCACAATCCGCAGTCGATTTTCACGAACCCGCTTCATTACCTGATCGTTGCCGTTTTTTTCACGCTGACAGACGCTTTTATTTTCTTAAACGCCTACTTTAAAAAGCTCGGCAGCTCCGAACTCGCGACAGACACAAGAATGCTTCTCGAAGAAAACAACGACCTCCTCCACACGTATCAAAACAGGCTGAAAACGTTTCAATACCTATTGAAAAACGAACCGATCCACATCTATTATGGAAATATAGAAGCGTATGCAGAAGGGATCGAAAAGCTCATCAAACGGTTTGCCGAAAAAATGAATATATCCGCTGCACTTTGCGAATATAATTCAGAAGAAAGCAAGGATCATTTGCTTGAGCATATGGAAAACCGGTTCGATGTTCAAGAAAAGCTTGAGCGCAAAGACGTTTATTATGAAGAAAACGGAAAAATGGTCCTCATTCCTTTTTCCATCCACGATTTTGACTATGTTATGAAATTAACCTCAGAAGACCTTGTCACAGAATTTGACTACCTCCTGTTTACTTCTTTAACAAGCATCTATGATCTTCTGCTACCAAACGAAGAGGAAGGTGACAACTGATGGAGCCTGCTTTTCAGCAAGACCAGGAAAGCGTAAAAAAGCGCCTCGCCTTTAAAATGTTTAAAAAGCAATCCAAAACCAATATCGCGAAATACGAAGTCAGCCCCCATACCGAACGGATTTTCCGGCAAAACGAACGGCTGATCGGCGAGTATAAAAGAAAAAAAGCTTAAACGAGGACGGGAAAATTTCTCCCGTCCTTATTCCGTTTTCCCGTTTCATACATACAATAAACCAATCAACTAAAAGCGCTGAATTAGGTGATGCTGTGAAAAAACTGAAAAAACAAGTCAAACACGTCGATTTCGCAAAATTTGGCCTGTCGGACTATACCTCTCTTCTCAGAAGAAGAAGCGAGAAAATCATTAAAACGCTGAACAGAAGAAAAAACAAACCGTGAAGCTTGGACTTTCGCCCTCCTTCCCTGCTGAGTAGGGGGGTTTTTTTATGCCTCCAGCAGCAAGTGCATCATAAAGGATGCCCCTGTCCGCCTTCTGCAACAGATTGAGGCAGCTTCTCAGAACGTATCGGTTTCACAAACAAAGCGACGCAAATAGAACCTGCCACCGCCAGCCCTCCCGCAAGCAAAAAAGCGCTTGTGAAAGCCCCGGTGTACTCGACGATGTACCCTGTAACCGTCGGGCCGATAATGCCGGACGTATTGGCAAGAAAATGCATGAATCCGCTCACGCCCCCGACCCTGTCCGGATGAACGATATCCTGTATAATCGCCCAGTATGTGATGCCGGTCAAATACAAAAAGAAAACCGACAGTGCGACAAGGGCAACAGCTCCAAACGCAGTCGTGACAAGCCCGGCAAATCCAATGCATACCGCCGCAGCCAAAAGGCAGCACACAAGCACGGCTTTTCTCGAAAACATCTGCTTGCCCGTCAGCTTGAACAGATAATCCGATATAAATCCCCCAAGCGCGAGACCGAGAAATCCGACAACCCACGGTATCATCGTTGCCACGCTCATATCGTGTATGCTCAGCCCCCGGGCTGACGTTAAATAGCTCGGAAACCACGTTAAGAAAAAGAATAAAATATAGTTGTAAGAAAAGAATGCGAACGCCGTAAACAGCACGGTCGGCTGCTTCAAATAAAAAGACAGCGGGATGCCGGTATCCTTTTTCGGACGCGCTTCTTTTTCAGGGGACAAACTGCGGGGATCGTCCGGCTTATCCTTCATGAATTTCATCCAAAACCACGTCCAGATAAGTCCAATGATCATGATCAACACAAAGGAAGCCTTCCACCCCCAATGGATCGCGATCAATCCGACGATCGGTCCTGAAATGGCGCCGCCGAGCGGCGTTCCGCACATCGTCATGCCGAGCGCCCTTGCTCTTTCTTTTTGCGGAAACCAATTGTTGACCGACTTGCTTGTTGCAGCTGACAGCGGACCTTCCCCCATGCCGAAAATGACGCGGATGATAAACAGTGAAACGAAATTATATGTCAGTGCAATGGCGCCGCTGAAAACCGACCATACGACCATTGCAGCCGACAGCGTATGTTTCGCTCCATACTTATCTGATGCCCAGCCCCCGATAAAATTAAAGATGGCATATCCAATGAAAAAACTGCTGAACAGCATGCCCATCTGCGCCGGACGTATGTTCAAATCTTCTTGAATAAAAGGAGCGGCGACAGACAATGCTGAACGATCTAAATAATTAATCACTCCCGCCAAAAAAAGCATCATGATGACAAACCCGCGGCCGTTTGAAAACATGGGCAACCCCCTCTTTCCGAAATTTAGAAAACGCTTTCATTTTATGCAGTTTTACAGATGGATCAATACTTTCACAGGATTGGTTTCCGGAGCAAGTGCTGATTGAAATCCGTCAACAACATCGCGGAACGCAATCTGTCCGGTAACAAACCGGTTCGCATCCGCTCCGCCATCCCTGATGGCTTTCATCACCGTCTCAAAATCGCTTCTTAATGCGTTGCGGCTGGATAAAATCGTCAGCTCCCGTTTGTGGATTTCAGGATCGGGCATGACCAGATAGCCGTGGACCAGTCCGACATAGATGAGCCGTCCCCCGTGTGCGGCATACTGATAAGCATTGTTCATCGATCCAAGGTGCCCTGTCGCGTCAAAGACAGCCGCCGGATAGTCGCCGTTCGTCAACCGTTTGATCTCATCTGCTGCATGTTCTCCCGCTAATACAACTTCATCGGCTTCAGCCCATTCACGGCTAAATGTGAGGCGCTCATTCCTGACATCCATCGCGATGACTTTCGCCCCCTTCAATTTTGCGAATTTCATCACGCTGAGCCCGATGGGCCCCGCTCCAACGACAAGCACCGTTTCCCCTTTTTTAATATTTGCCCTTTCCGCAGCGTGGGCGCCGATGCTCAAACATTCAACAACAGCGGCTTCGCTGAGCGTCAATCCTTCTGTTTTTAGCAGGTGGTCTGCCGGGATGTTTATGTATTCCCGCATTCCCCCGTCTGTATGGACACCGAGGACGTTCAGATTCACGCAGCAGTTGGGCCGGCCGCTCCTGCAGGCGATGCATGTCCCGCATTCCAAATAAGGAATAATTGACACTTGATCGCCCGGCTTGAGCGTTCCGCCGGTATCATCGATGCTGACAATTTCACCGGACAGTTCGTGTCCGAGAACTCTTGGATAAGAGAAAAACGGCTGTTTTCCGCAATAAGCGTGAAAATCCGTCCCGCAAATTCCGATCCGTTTGATGCGGACCAATGCTTCCCCATCCTTAAGTTCCGGCATATTCACATCCGTCATTTTAAAATGATAAGGCTTTTCACACACAATCTGCTTCATGTACCGGCCTCCCCTTTATCGCATAGTTTAGACACCGGCATAAGCCGTAAACCCGCCATCCACCGGCACTGTTATACCTGTCACAAATCCGGACATCTTCTCATCCGCCAGCCAAAGCAGTGTCCCCAGCAAATCTTCCGGGCTGCCGAAACGCTTCATCGGGGTGTGAGAGATGATCTTCTTTGCTCTATCGGTCAATTCGCCGTTTTGATCAAGAAGAAGCTGTTCATTTTGATTGGTTAGGAAAAAACCCGGGGCAATGGCGTTGACCCTGATCCCCGTTTCAGCCAGATAGACGGCAAGCCATTTCGTAAAATTGTCGATGCCCGCTTTCGCCGCGCTGTATGCAGGTACTTTCGTCATCGGGGTTTGAGCGCTCATTGAAGAAATATTGATCACGGATGCCCCTTTTTGGTTCAGCATCATTTTTGCAAATTGCTGTGTTGGAATGAAAGAACCGAGGAAGTTTAAATTGAGAACCGAACCGACATCATCGCAGTTCAGATCAAATAATGTCTTGATGTTATCCTGGAAGAGGTGCTCGGAGCTGAATGTTTCATCTGATGTCGTACCATTGGAGTGATTGCCGCCGGCCCCGTTCAACAATAGATCACAGCCGCCGAATCGGTCGGCCACAACGCGTTTCGCCCGTTCAACGCTTCGTTGATTGATGACATCACACTCAACGGCAATCGCTGCGCCGCCGGCTTTTCGAATAGCTTCGGCCACAAGTTCGCCGTTTTCAACGGTTCGATTAAGAATCGCAACATTCATACCCTGCCGGCCGAGCTCTCTCGCCATCGCGCCGCAAAGCACCCCGCTGCCGCCTGTGATGACCGCAGTTTTCCCCGCTAAATTTTCATGGATTTCAAGCATTGTGAAGCCTCCCGTTTTTCTCTATTAAGCGAATCCCATATGCCCCATAAATACATGATACCGAGCGCCCTGTCATACAGACCGTAGCCGGGCCTGCACTTTTCATCCCAGATGTGGCGGCCGTGATCCGGACGCACATAGCCTGAAAAACCTGTTTCATGATAGGCTTTGACAATCCCGCAAATGTCAACGGTGCCATCTTTTGTTCTGTGCGATGTTTCGATAAAATCGCCGTTTTCGTAGACTTTGACGTTTCGGATATGGGCAAATGGAATCCGGTCGGCATACGCATGGATCATGGCGGAAAGATCGTTTTCGGGATTGGCGCCCAATGAACCGCTGCACAGTGTCACGCCATTAGCCGGATGATCGACAAGCTGAAGCAGCCTTCCGATGCTTTCTCCTGAAGTCATGATGCGCGGGAGTCCGAAAACCGGCCACGGCGGATCATCGGGATGGATCGCCATTTTGATTCCGCAGCGTGCGGCGGTTGGAATGATGTGTTCAAGAAAATAGTGAAGATGGCTCCAAAGATCCTCCTCCGTCACATTTTGATAGGCTTCAAACAGCCTTGTCAGATGCTCCAGCCGCTCTGGTTCCCAGCCCGGCATCGTGAATTCGGGGTGATTGGCGATTTGATCGACAAGCGCAAAAGGGTCGATTGTGTGCACCTTTGCGTGCTCATAAAACAGAGCAGTGGAACCGTCTGGAGCCTTTTTGTATAAATCGGTCCGCAGCCAGTCAAATACAGGCATAAAATTGTAGCAGATCACTTTAACGCCGGCTTTGGCCAAATTTTCAATCGTGCGCATGTATTTTTCAATATACAGATCTCTCGTCGGCAGCCCGAGCTTAATATCCTCGTGAATGTTAACGCTTTCAACAACTTCAATGTGAAAACCGTGCTGTTCACACTGCCGTTTCACTTCTAAAATTTCTTCTATTGGCCATTCTTCACCTGGCGGCTGATGATGAAGCGCCCAAACGATCCCCTCTACACCGGGAATCTGCCTGATCTGCTCAAGGGTGACGGAGTCGTTTCCTTCTCCATACCATCTGAAAACCATTTTCATCACACTTCCTCCTCACCGATTCAATAAGATAAAATGATCTTTGTGACCTGATAGGGACAGTTTTTCGCTTTTTTCAACGCCTCTTCTATTTCCATAAAAGGCATGATCTCAGTCACAAAAGACCGGGCTATTTCAGGGTTTTCATTCAAAAATTGAATGACGCCGGGAAATTGATTGACGCTGTGTTTTGTTCCGTAAATTTCAATGTCTTTCTTTGTGAGAAGAAGGCCCGGAATCGTTACATTCTCCCCCGTTAAGCCGACAATGACAATGCGCCCGGCAGCAGCTGCCAAACTGATTGATTGCTCAATCGTCGCGGGAATCCCGGCCGCTTCGAACACAATCCCCGCTCCTTCTCCGTCTGTCAGCTTCAGAATCATTTGCTCGGCATCCTCTTCACCAGGCTGTATAACGGCATCCGCACCGAATGTTTCGGCAAGCTCAAGCCTCTCCAGTACGGGATCGACAACGATGACACGGGAGTCAAAGCGCTTTTTAAGCTGGGCCAAAATTGTTAACCCGATCGGACCCATTCCCAATATGACAATCGTTTCTCCTGTTTGAATATCCGCCCGCCGAACCGCCTGGGCTCCGATTGAAAACGGCTCGCACAACGCGGCGGTCGCAAAATCCATTTGCTCAGGAATCGGATGGACATGCGTTTCCGGGACAATGATAAAATCAGCGAACCCTCCTCTGCGAACCGATCCGATCATATCGATGTTCACACAGGCGTTTGTCCTCCCTTTCCGACAAGGGTAGCAGCTTCCGCACGGAATAGCCGGTTCAATTACGACCCGTTCGCCCGCGGATCGCTCCCTCACCCCGGCCCCCGTTTTTTCAATGACGCCTGCGAGCTCATGGCCAAAAATCTGAGGATACTGTGCATATGGATTTGAGCCGTCGTAAAAATGCACATCACTTCCGCAAATCCCGGCGGCCTTTACCTTGACAAGGACTTCGCCGCTGGCCGGTTCGGGACGCGGAACGTCGCGAAATTCAATTGAAAATGGCTTCGTCATCACCGCAGCTTTCACATCACCACTCCTTTTAAAGCGCTTACTTTTTGAAATAACCGGGAAACTCATCAATGAGCATCTGTTTATCGACGATGACCAGCTGCAAATGCTCTTCGGCAATTTTCTTGGCTTTTGCCTTCTGTTTTGTCTGAATCGCTTCTGTTAATGCTGCGTGCTGCTGATGAATGGTGTTCCAGTTAAAATCGGCGGCAAGCCTTAAAAAGCGGATTCTTTGGAAGGGAACGTTCATCTGCTGAATCGCAGCCCAAACATTCGCTTTTCCGCAGCCTTCAAAAATCGTCTGATGAAAAGCTTCATCCAATTCAAACAAACTTTCATAGTTTTTCTGTGTGATCGATAATTCCTGCATCTTCACATTCTGCTCCAACTTAAACATAGCTTCCTCCGGAAAGCCTTCACACGCCAGTTCAGCTACAGCCTTTTCCAGGTTTTCCCGCATAAATCTCGCTTCCTCCACCAGATCAAGGTCGATCAGCGACACGCGGGTTCCTTTCTGCGGATAGACTTCGAGAAGCCCTTCCCTCGACAGCTGCAAAAAAGCCTCTCTGACCGGAGTGCGGCTGACTTCATACCGTTCTGAAATCTCTTTTTCCGATATCTGCTCACCCGGGACAAGCCGAAACTTCATGATTTCTTCCTTCAGCATCTGATAGATTTGATCTCTGACAGACCGCGGGTTTAATTGTTTCATTGTCATGACTCTCACCTCCTCTCTGCCATACTACCATACAAGTATGGTTGTGGGGTAGTTGTTTTTTGAAAATTTTAAAAATATAAAGGAACTTTCAAAAGTTCCTTTATTTCAAGAGGGCCAGCATTTTCGTTTTTGTCTTCGGGCCGTATATCCCGTCCGCCCCCAAACCGTACATCAGCTGAAAACGTTTCACCGCATTTGCCGTTTTCACTCCGTAGTATCCGTCGATCCCATGATTTTTGGCCCCTTTATCAGGGTAATAATAAAGAGCCGCAAGGGCTGTCTGAATTTGTGTGACAGCCGTTCCTTTCATCAGCGGGCTTTTCACCTTATAGATGCCGTCGGGAAGAGTCCATGTCTTGCTCTTGCCGCCCGCTGCCGCTTCAGCGGCTGCGAGGGCTTTTTCGGTTGCCGGGCCGTAAATGCCGTCGGCTTTAATTCCCGCTTTCTTTTGTAAAGAAGCAACCGCTTGCATCGTCTCGTCTCCGTAGCTTCCGTCCGCCCCGTATTTGGGCAGTGAAAAACCGGCCGCGATCAAGCGCGTTTGCAGCTTTTTCACATGAGAGCCTGACATTCCTTTGAGGATAATGCCCGACGATGAACTTGTCTGGCTGGTGGAGGCAGCCGACACGGATACAGTTTTCGTTCCCAAAAGGGCGTCTACTCTTTTACGGAAAGCCGACAATTGGCCGGCATCTTTCACCCACGGGGTTGGACAGCTTTTGTTGGTGACATCGTAATGGCGGACAATCCGATCTGCGGACAAACCGTATGTCTTGCACAAATCCGCTACAAGCTCCGCCGCATTGCGAATCGTCTCTTCATGGATAGTACCGTCTTTTTCCACGCACATTTCGACCCCGAGCGCCGTAGTATTGGCATTCGGCTTCAGAAAACTGACATAGCAGCGGTTTTGATCATGCGCATGATAAGCGACTTCCTGATCGGGAATAATATGCTGCGCCTCATGGCGGTCGACAAAATAGTGAGCCGAGGCATAACGCTTGTCAGCAATGCAGGTGCCATTGAAATAGTTGCGCTCATTTAAAGCCGAAGCCCCGGGCGTCGCCGTCCAATGCATGACAATGCCTTTGACTGCCGCAAGTTTCAGCCCGGGACGGGTGTATTGATTGACTTTTACAAAGTTCTTGATGACTTTGACCAATTAAAACACTCCTTATCAAATTAAAAAAGAACTGCCGATGGCAGCTCTTAAAAGAAAAAAGCCCTTTTACCAAAGGACTTTTAATCTATTTTATATTTTTTCTTTTTACTGACAACACCGGAAAGCTTTTTTAGTGTTGTTAATGGTGATGTAACAAAAGCACTGATTTTCGAGAAGAAATTTGATCCTAACAAAGCCGAGATCAAAATTGCAAAGCCGAAGTAAACTATAAATTGTGTATCAGCTTTCCAATCGGCCATGAACTCCGTTCTTCTCAATAAAAATACAAAGACAGGGTGGAACAAGAAGATGGAAATGGAATGATCTCCCCATTTTGTTAAAACACTTTTTTCTCCCTTTACACTCGTTAATATAAGTAAGCAAAGCCACCCTGATAATAAATAATGTAACATTATTTTCGCATGGTAACTCTCTCCTTCATTTAGAAATCGCTCCATTCCGAAACTTCCTCTGAATAATGATTCCAAATTAGGAGTGTATTGAATATAGAAAATAGATGCAACCGCTGTAACCACCAATAACCCTTTTGCAATATTCTCTGGGATTGATTCATAGATCCTTCTCAATTTATTTTTAGAAATGAAAAATCCCGCAAAGAAAAACGGAGCAAAAGAAATTGTACGCTGAAAACTGAGTGTATATGAGGTGAAATTCGGATATATTTCCTTTATAAACTCAACGACAGGCTCAGTATACCAGCGCGAATAAAAGCTAAGTGCAAAAACAATCAGAAAGATTATTGTCTTACCGATTTTCCCCGGTCTTAACCGATAGATACCCCACGCCAAAGCATACCAAAAAATCATGCTTACGATATACCATAAATGAAATTGGGGTTTACCAAAATGAAACTGCAAGGTTTTGTAATCACCTATAAAATATAAGTACCAATCAAAAAATGATTGAAAAATAATGTACAATATAAAGAAATTGATTATTTTGCTTACTGTTGCTCTTTTGGCTAAAAAACCGCTTATAAAAATAAATAGAGGCATATGAAAAGCATAAATCAATACAAAGATTTGATAGTAATTGCCCTTATTTAATTCGATTAAATGTCCAAAGACTACTAAAAATATTAGCAATCCTTTAATGTTACTTATTTTCAAGTCTTTTTCTATCAACAGGCTTCCCTCCTTTTTTAAGGATATACGAAGGGAAGCAGCAGTACAATAGCGATTATTTTTTTAATATGCCTTGTTCTTTAAGGATTTCTTTCTGCCTCTGACCTCTGCTCGTAATATAATTATTTTTATACCATGCAATAAGTGACGTGGTAATTGTAAAAGCCGCAGACCCGGCCACATATAGAGCGTCCGCCAGTGTATTGATCTGATCTTCACCAATCGGCAAAACCGGCTTACCAAACAAGATTAACGTCTGGTTGACCAGCGCAATAAAAAGAAGCACCGTCCTGACGACCGTGCCTTTGTCGATATGTTTCATTATCGTGTCCTCCCTTATTTCTGCAATAAATTATAAAAAACAGCGATCGCTCCGCCGATGATGCCGGTGCTGACCGCTGTAATGATCGCGCCTGTGATGCTGCGCTTGATCCAAGTTGTATTCTCTTCGATTTTGTTCAGCTTCTCGTTAATCGAGATGATTTGCTGATCGTGGCGGTCTGATGTTCTTTCGAGTGTGCTGACGCGCTGTTCGAGTGATTTATGATCAGCCTTAATTCCATTCAACTCATTCTCAAAGATGTTTGTTTCATTTAAGATCGTCAACGAATAGTTCCCCTCCAATCCTTATACACTTTCCATATGTCTTCATTTCTATTAAATAAAAAGTTGTTTATCCAATTTGGGACATGGTGACATATGCAGTCGCAATGGATATAGTCTTCCCAGTATTCCTTGGCGTAATGTAAAAAGTAACTTTATCACCCGCTGTAAATTTTTGTTGCAGAAAAAGTACACATGTATTATCTGTTGTTGCGGGATACCAGATACCAAGTCTTTGATACTCTTTTCCTCCGACATAACAACTTAATATATTCTCTGAATTAACCGTAATGTTTTTGCTAGTAACATACAGCCTTATTAAATAAAGACCGCTATTTTTTAAAGTTATTTCTGAATTTGATATATTATACTCTTCTAAATGATCAGCTCTTGTGACGCCAAACACTAATTTTGTCGGAATATTCTCTGCCGCAGCAACAGATGAATGTTCATGATCATAAGTATCTACATATGTTCTTTTATTAAAGTCTTCAACTGTCATCACTTTTTTCCAGCCCTTGAAAATGCCGTCAGTGTGTATTGTCCCTAACCATAATGAGTTGTCATAGCTTCGCCAGGCTTGTATCGTCTTTCTGCCTGAATTCGTCTCAATTACATCATAATTAAACCAAGAGCTGTCATTTTCTACCGGATTGTTTTGGATGACATGGCCATACGCATAATAAATGCCTGTAGGCAAAGTTAACAAATCTGTTCCATTTTCGAGTTTAGTTCGTTTTCCATTATCATCGGTTATTTTATACAACTGGGCATTATTCCATTTTGCACGCTCTGTTTCATTAATATGAAGATTCGACTTTTGCTCATGTGCATCGACTTTTGCCTGTGCCCCGATTGTCGTTTCCTGTGTCTGCCATGGTGTCCATGTTACAGAGTCACTTTTTCTAAACCTAAAATATGACTGTACACCTTTATATGATTCATAAGCACACTGGACCAATGTATTACCGAAACTCATGACAAGTAAAAATACACGATTTGATGCGGGAGGTGAGTTTATCCCTTCATTGTAGATTAAATACATACCCGTTTCAGTCAAGGTATTGTAATCCGTTGTCTCTGCGCTGCCTTTATAAAATACCTTTCCGTTATTTTCTGTTAATTTGAATAATTGACCTGCATTCCACCGGGTTCGCTCCGCATCGTTAATGTGTATCGTGGTATTATTTGTGTGAGTATCTGTATATGTTTTCGAATTTTTTTCTGCTTCTTTAACAAGCTCTGTAATTAACTCATCATTTTTATTCAACTGATCAATAACATTATTAAAAAGATCGGCATGGGCGCGGTCTGTTGTTTCAAAGCGCCTTGGTTTTTTCAAAACCAATTTTATACGCCTCCTTAATCAAATATTCCTTTTTTCACCTTAACAACTAACTCTAATGTTATTTAGTTTCGTTTTAGGTTCTTCAAAGGTTTTCCTTAAATCCTCTTCCTTCAGTTAGTTCTTGAAATTCATCCTTAGTGATGTACCCTGTCTCTACACCTGTTCTTATATCCTCAATAGAACAATCATCGTAAGCAATTGCTTCCTTTACCATTTCTACAGTAGCCCATTTATAAGACAGAGCATAAACCCAAAAATTAAGTTTCAATTTCCTTACCTCCCTTGATACTCAACAGCTCTAGTTTTAAAGATACCAAATGCTCACCGAGAGCCTTGTTTGCGATTTCAGCTTGCTTCCTAGCCAGTTTTTCATCTGCCAGCTGGCGGCCGAGGGTGGTAAGTTGCTCTGATACGGGATTGTTTTCAGCAAATTGATCTTTTTTTAAACTGTTTATATATTCTTGATCCGCTCCCTCCACCCAATCATTAATGGAAGGGATAAACTTCGCTTTCCATAACCCATCCTTCGGTTTTACAGCCGTTGAATTTTCTGGCATGGAATCCGGATCAACTATAATCTCAGGCCTTTTATAATAGAAGTCATCATCGTATAAAAAGACTTGCATCCCCTATTTCCTCCTTAAATGGTGAAACTGTTATCCAGCGAGACGCCTGATATATTGGCTTCAATATTGGCATGCTTTCCAACGAGTCTTAACTCTCCGGTGGTTTCGGCTATATATTTTGATGTTCCAGTCGTTCCAAAGAGAGTTGCGGCCATTGATTTTTGTGTAGAAGGCCTTGCGTCCGCCGGAAGAATAGCAAAAACACTTGCAAAATCTGGAGATACTACTTCACCGCGGGTAAACACTTGATTTCCCCATATAGCGTATTGCGGTTTTCTTCCCCCCGCTTTATTTCCGTTAATCAGCGCCAAGTCATACCATTTCATCGTTGTAAAATCAGCGTCGGTTATAATGCGTTTCCATCCTTTAAATACACCGTCGGTATGAACCGTTCCATGCCATAATGTATTATCATAGCTCCGCCACGCATGGATGGTCTTTCTTCCGGCACCGGTTTCAATCACATCGTAATTGAACCAGGAGCTGTCGTTTTCTACAGGATTGTTTTGAACAACATGGCCCGCAGCATAATAAAAACCTGTCGACAGCGTTAATAAATCCGTTCCGTCAGCCAACTTTGTACGTCGGCCGTTATCTCCCGTAATTTTATACAACTGTGCATCATCAGCTGAAGCGAGCTCTATCCAGTCCGACCACTTTCCGTCGGCCACTGTCTTCCTGTACGTTCTATTAGCGTTGTCAAACGCGATAACTTGTCCGTACTCACCGGTGGCATTACATGTCCAAATCCCCCTAACCGCGTTTCCAGGACTGTTTGAAGCACCGCCTGCTGCCGTGAAATGGATTAACCCAGTATATTGGGGGAGAACTTCATGATAATCATCTGCCACGCCAATGTATACTTTGCCTTGGCCATTCTCTGAAGTAATATTGAAAATCTGGCTGCCGTCCCATTTACTTCGTTCGCTTGCTGTGATATGCCTTTCATGATCGCTGTTATGTGAATCAAACTCTGCTTTTGTCGCTTGTTTTTCATTGATCACATTACTTAATCCCACCTGGGATTTCGTCACTCCATGTGGATTGTTTTTATGGGCGGCATGCGCATCAGTATACGTTTTAGCCTTTTCTTCAGCTTCCTCAGCCCGCTTTGCAATCCGTTCATCGTTCATATTCAGCTGATCTATCGCTTCGTTAAACAAGTCGGCATGGGCGCGGTCTGTTGTTTCAAAGCGTCTCGGTTTTTGGATGTCCACCTTGTTTCAGCTCCTTTAATAAATGTCGTCGATTTCGAAGACGAACTCGATGTCGCCGTCTTTTTGCTTGTCTGTCATCGTTCTGACCGCTGTGAATTTTCCGGCTTCATCGACAAGGGCGAGCTCGTTGATCGTTTCTCCTGCCAGTTCGCTTTCTCCCAATGTGCATGTATAGCGGACTTTCGCCGGTTCCATAAAGACAAAGCTGTCGATGTCCTTTTGCAGGAGTTCGTTTTTCAGCGCTTGTTCGTTGCCCTGTAGCGCGATCGGTTCGCCCTTATCGTTTGTACCTCCGTTTCCGAAAGCCATCTTTGTGATTTTGGTGAGCTTGCCGCCCTCAGCCCGTGCTTTTGCCATTTGCTGTCTCGCATAAAGCGTTGTCACTGTTAATTGTTGTGCCATTTTGATTTCTCCTTTACAATGCGATTTTTTGCGCCGCTGCCGCCAGCTGCTTCGTTCCGTCGAGTAAAAATGCGCCGTTTAGCGTCCACCACTTCTCCCTCATTTCAAGCGCGCCTGCTTGCTTAAATTCATGCTCGCATTTGCAGCTGATTTTGAAGGATTGGATCTGTTTGTTTTGATTGGTAATGCCGGTTTTCATGCCTGCTTTTGTTTGCTGTTTCCGCCGGTTTTCAGCGGCCGCCTTTATCGTCAAGCTCGAGGCGGACCGGATGTATTGCCGCTTCTTGTGGCGCAGTGTGAGCTGCTGTTTAAACCTGCGGGGCAGACCATCGATTTCTCGAAAACCGTTCAAGTAGAATGAATCATCAAGCAGATACTGTCCGTCCAAGTAAACCGGAATCGTACCGAAAAAGCCGTTTTGGCTTCTTAAAACGAGCCTGTTATGAACGCTTTTCGGCGGCCGACATTCATAATGAAACCCGCCCCGGAATGTATAAGCCAAATGGGCGGGCTTCATATGATTGACGGTTTCAATGATCGAAGGTATAAACTGTAGATCTTCACCGTTTACGCTCAGCAAAAAATGATACCGTCCGGCCGTCAGTCTGACGGAGGCGGACGGCTGTTTTAAAAAAGCATTGACCGCTCGCTCGATCGAGCGGCTTGTAATCGGCGGAATATTGGACATCTTGGTTAACAGTCGTGCCCTTCGAATATCAACGCCGTCTGAAGCCTCGCGTCTGACATTCAAAATCTTTTCCCACCTGTCCAGCCCCCATGTGGCCGTCGTGACAAAAAGCTGGTCCGTCATATCGAAAATCTCTTGATTTTGCTTCTCAAATTCGGGCGCCTCGGCCGTTAAAATGTCTTGGATCTCCCGGATTTCCGTCAAGTATGGCGGCAGATGAAAAGCCATTTCATCAATCTTGCTCAATGATCGTCACCTGCCCCAGCTTTGGAATTTCCGTTTCTGTCAACTGCAGATTTTTCGCTTCCCCGTTGATGAAGACTTCCGAATAGTCACTGACAGAGGACGATTCATAGATCATGTTGTTGATCTGCGAGAGACGGATGACGCTTTCTTTAAAGGCCATTTCTTTAAACAACTCTGTGATTTTTTCTGCAATTTCCTGTTTGGCTTCATCGATCGTCCGGCCTGATTCAGGAATGATTTTTGCAGATATGCTGACGTCTTTCCATACCGCGCTTTCAACCGCGGTATAAGCTCCGATCGGCGCCATACCTTCCCCTTTGCCCGGATCGGGATCGATATACTGCTTGACTCTTGCGATTAATGCGTCAGAGGCAGGTTCCATTTTCGCGTTTGTAATGACAACCTTTACGGTTCCCTCGCCATTCCACAGCGGAAAGACCTTCGCTTTACCAACGCCGTCCACCTCTTCGGCCCATTGTTTGTAATGCATCTGATTCGCGCTGACCGCTTCGCGGCGGACGCGGATTAAATACCTTTCATACAGCGATTCATCCGTCTCCTCGTCACGGCCGGGAATTTCAAGGCTTCCCATAACCGCCTTTTCAAGCCCTGGAATGGTATCGAGCGGAAGCAAAGGCCGCCCCGAGAGATTGGCGTTTCCTTTTGTCCCGGCCGTTTCACATTCAAGCTTGCCGTCTTCGAGCATGGTAAAATATAAGTCTTCCAGAAAGAAGCGGGTTCCGGGGGGAACCGATACTCCATCCGTAAAGGCTGCTGACCAAATGGCTTTTGACGCTTGATAGCGCTCAAGGCCGGCCTCAGCCGCCCTTCTGTCCAAATATTCGCCTTCAGCCGTATCCGCATAGACTAAATTCAGCACTTGATCAAGCCAAATATAAGAAAGCGCCAGCTCGGCAGCTGCCGGGGCAAGCGCATTCCAAATAACGCTGTTTTCACGCTTGTCAATCTCTTCTGAAACCCGCTCAAGCATGCGTTCCATGATCTCTTCAAATGTCTGGTTTTCAAACATCTTCCCCTATCACCTCCTCGATTTCCAATGTCCCTTCATCGGTTTCAACCGAAAAAGACACATGGAAGGCATCGCCTTGACGCTCAATCTCGAAATCGGTTACCGCAGAAATTCGGTCGTCATATATGAGGGCTTCCTCGATCAGTCTCGGTATCTCCATTTCTTTATAAGCGTCGGTCGTTTCATGATCTGAAAGAACCTCTTGCAGTTCATTTCCGATGTTATGGCTGTAAACGGCATATGTGTAGCGCTCAGTTCTCAGCGCCATGTAAACCATTTGTTCCACCGCTGCGAGTCCCGAAATCATATCACCCGTCATCTTGCCTGTTTCAAAATCAATTTTGTACGTTTTTGAAGTCTCAATCACGTCGCTGTCATCCTCGATATCTTCAAAAGATATTTCCGGTGAAAGAGCCATCCGAGCCACCTCCTACTCCTACACTCTGTCTATCACGAAAAACGACTGCCCTCCAGGCATGGCCGCAATCATCACGTGGTCACCGGCATGCAATTGGTTGTAAAAGCGAATCGTTTTGTCTTCTCCGTCAATCCGGATCTGTTCCGTATGTTCTGTCAAATGCCTGGCCACCACCAGTAAGTCGGAGGGGATCATCAATTTATCATGATTGCGGAGCTTCAGCTTGAGCGGAGAAGCGGACACGACTTCCGCCGGCATGACATCAACAGGCGATTCAGCGTTTACGGCTCCAAGAGCCAGCTCTTTTATCGCATCGCTTAATTTCATGAAGACGCTCCTTCAGGTATTGTATTTTTCGCGACGACATCAATCGTCATCACATGCTTTGTCCCTGCAAAATCGTGTTTATCTTTATCAACCCAATAGGTTTCTTTAATGCCCGCTTCCGGAATCGATATATAAACCGGCAGTCCGCTTTGAACTTCCGGTATACCGAGCGCCTGTATACTTTTCAGCTCTTTTTTGACGCCTTTCTTTTCAGCCTGTATCTTCTTCGCCCGGTCGCGCAGCTGCGCCTCGTTAATATCATCCGATACCGTTTCTGTGTATTGAAGAACGCCGAATCTTTTCATTCCGGCTTCATCGCTGGCTGATGCGGTATAGGTTTTGTTATCTTTCTGCTTTCTCAGTTTCACCCGGGTTGCCGTTTCATCGATTGACGTACTGTAAGCGTAATCCGTAATGTTCACACCCGTTTCCAAAACCCAGATATCCTCCGGTTCGGGCCACGCTCGTAAACACAGCTTTCCTTTTTCGGCATATAGCTGATAGTTTTTTCCGGTTTGCTTTTTTGTTTCACGCAGCGCTTTTAAGATGATGTCATACAGGCTCGTATTGTCTTTAAAGACGAGTGATTTAATCGTATGTCCGGTGCTTGCGATCGCGCCTTTGGGAATTTGAAAGTCGCTCGCAATTCGCTTGACAATGTCAGCGGCCGTTTTGTTCGAGAATACATATACATCCTGGTTTTTCACCAAGTACTGAAGCATGTCGTACGCTTTAAACGTGAGCTTGTATTCTTTCGGCACCCTGCTGAAAACAATTCCGCGAAACAGTTCTTTTCCTTTCCATTTAAATAAAACGGTATCGCCTTCCTGCACGCTGTAATATTTGTGGCTTCCCTGCTTGATGACAATCGACGCTTCGATCGAACGAGGCGCCTGATACCTTTCTCCTTCCAAGGTGACGCTTTCGGTGACAAGTTCATACCATTCGCTTTCTTTTATGACAAATAATTCGATCATCGCTATCCCCTGCTTTTGATTTAACAGAAAAACGCCGGTTCACCCGGCGCTTCGTTTTATGGTATTTTCAGCTTTTGCCCAGGAAAAATCCAGTGTCCCGGCTGTTTGATGTTTCGCTTGCTTCGTTTGATCATCGCCTGTTTGTTCGCGTTCCAAATCTTCCGCCATTCCTGGCTGTTTCCGTAAAAACGGCCTGCGATGTGCCAGAGCGTATCGCCTTTTTTGACGGTGTACATTTTTGGAGCCGGTTTGGACGGCCGTTTTTTCTTCGTTTTCTTTTTCTGTTTGATCTTCCGGGGTGCTGCTGTTTGATACTCTTTTAATGTGAGATCAAAATCCCGGTCGCCGATATCCTTTTCACCCTCACGATGCGAAAAGTTTTCGATGCTGCATGTGAGATTGATCTTCGTGCCCGTCACGAGAAATTGAACCGGTTTTTTCGCTTTCATCCACTTCTCGATTTTGAGAATCGCGTTCTCCGGCGAAAGAAACCCTTTATATTCCGCAAGCGGAGAATCCTTTTTCGGAAAATGAGACGAAAATGAAATCGTCTTTGCTCCCGGTTCATTGATAAATGTAACCTCGCCGAACTTTGACACCTTTACAGACTCGTTCGCAAGATTATTGCTGACGTCAAGCTGCTCTGGAAGCACAGGGAGGCGCAGCTTTTCCTTTCCTTGCGACAGCCAAAATTCGTACACGGATTTAGTCATAAGCTACGCTTCCTTTCGTCCCAATATGAATATCCCGTTCAAGCTCATCGACAAGAGCGCGCTTGATTTTCGCAATCAATGTTTCCTGGTCGCGCTCACTGTGGTAATGATTGTCTCCGGTAATATAGATGTTGACTTCTTTGGCGCCGTTTTCAGCCGGCTGCCCGGATCGGGCCCCGCCTGCGGTGGCTGCAGCCGCCTGACCGCTTGAAATGGAACCGGACCCTTCAGCGGGGTCATGCACTTCCATCCCGAGCGCGCCTGCAGCCCGTTGAAGCAAATATCTGCCGCGGATGCCGCGTTCTTCGGGAATGATCCATTCGCGCTTGCCGCCTTCACCCACGCGGGCAATCTGCTCACTAGTGATCAGGCCGCCGTTGGCATAACCTTTATAAGCTCCGCCTCTTGCCATGCTTTTAATCCCCGGAGTGTTAAATGGCGACCCGTATCGCGATTTGATGTAGTTGATGGCCGCTACCGCGTTGTGAACAGGATTGAAAATATCATTCATTCCTTTTCCTTTGTACGCATTAAACGTTTGACCGATCGTCTGCATCAAGCCTCTGCTCGGGTCTCCCCGCTTGGCGTTAATGTCCCAGCCGTTAGAGGCGCGCGGATTTCCGCCGGATTCCTTTTGAGCAATGACAGAAAGCGGCTGAAGCCACGACACCGGTGAACCGGTAGCCATGATCGCCTGCATCAGCCACGACTTTACATTTCCGCCGACGGCTCCGATTCCGGAAAACGCAGCGGCCAGCGAGCCTGCTTGTTTTTCCGCAAAACTTTTGACATCGACAGAACTTAAACCTTTGACAATCCCGACCGACGCAAAACGCCCGAGACTCATCATAACCCGGGACGGAGAATGAATATCTAGTTCTTCGCGGAACGCTTTTTCCACTTTTTTCGCCAAGTTTTTTGCAGCTTGAGAAACTTCGCTGCCTTTTCCATTCATGCCGCTGATAAAGTGTCCGACCATTCCTGATCCCCAGCCTGCAGCCGACTGTTTCGAATCAAGGAACGGCTTGTTGATATTTTTATCAACATACTGCGGCGTCCCGGTCGGTGTTGCATTTTGCCCGGATGCGAAGTTTTTGACTGTATTTGCGCCCCAGGAAGATGACGTCTTTACCGTTGTTTGATAAGGCGCATTTACTTTTGTTTGAAGAAAACCGCCCGTTCCGGTCGCGGAAGCATTTTGCCCGGATGCGAACCCGGCAACCGTCTGTTTTCCATAATTAGACGATTCTGCCGGCAGACTGCTAAACGGCTTGCTGATGTTTTTTTGCTTCCATTGATCAAGGGAAGGAGCGTTTGAGCCGATCCCTTTGTCAAAGCCGCCGGTGAATTCCCGGCCGAAAGCCTGCGCCTCTGCCGTTATATTCCCGACGCCGACAGCAGGCGACACAGAAGCCGAATACGAAGCGGTGCTTGAAACCGGAGAAGCAGCTCCTCCGTCTCCCGCCGCGGCCCCCATGTCGTCAACAACGCGCATGCCGAGCTTGGTCGCTGCCTGGGCAAGCAGCATCTTCCCGCGGCCCCGGTTGTTTTCCGTCGGGATGACAAATTCGTTTCCGGCTTCACCGATCCAGGAGATGGTCGGTTTTGTGATGTAGCCGCCTGTGGCATTTTTATCAGGATTATCTCCTGTCATGAAGTTGATGACAGCATCAATACCGCCGCCAACTTTATCCCATATTTTACCTACCCATCCGAATGCTTTCTCAAAACCGTCGCTGATCAATCCGGCAATCTTTACAATTGGCTTTTGAATATTTTTCTCAAACCAGCCGGCGACACCTTCCCAAATGTCTGTTACCGTTTTTTTGGCCGCTTGAAATTTTTCTCCAATGGCTTCTTTTACGGTTGAAAACGTATTTTTTATCGGATTCCAAACCGTATTTATAAACCATGAGGAAACCGCGCCCCAAACTCTTTTGATCATATTCCAGGTGAATTGAAAACGATCCCAAATCCCAGTTGCCACTTCAATGACTTTTGAAACTACGGGATTCCAAACATTTTCCGCAAACCAGCCGGCGACCGCCGTGAATGTCTCTTGTATCATCGTCCAGGCTGTGGTCAGCTGATTCCAGATCCCTGTCGCTACTTCAATCACCTTGCTGACAACCGGATCCCAGACATTTTCCGCAAACCAGCCCGCCACTGTCATGAATGTTTCCTGAATCATCGTCCAGGCTGTGGTCAGCTGATTCCAGATCCCTGTCGCTACTTCGATCACCTTGCCGACAACAGGATTCCAGACATTTTCCGCAAACCAGCCCGCCACTGTCATGAATGTTTCCTGAATCATCGTCCAGGCTGTTGTCAGCTGATTCCAGATCCCTGTCGCTACTTCGACCACCTTGCCGACAACAGGATTCCAGACGTTATCTGTAAACCATCCTGCTATCATCGACCAGTTTTCTTGAATGGCTCCGAGTGCCTCAGCCGATTTATCTTTTATCGTATTCCACGCTTTCTCGACACCGCCGTTGTCATCGAACATCTTCCCGAAATATTCACCGATACTTGAGCCGCCCAAGCTTCCGACCATACCTCCAATGGCCCCGCCGATTGCCGTCCCCCCCACAGGGAGAATAGCTGTGCCAATTGCAGCACCTGCTGCTGCGCCAGCTAAACCGCCGCCAATTCCTCCGCCTGCCGAACCGACTTTTTCGCCTGCGTTTTCTTTGTTCATATCCATTAACTCAGTCGCTGATAAAAGCGCTCCAGCATATGGGAGGGCTTTGCCTCCAACTTTCCCCACTTTTCGAAGACCTTTCATAAACTTGCCGCCGGATCCGTTTCTTCCCGGTCTTGTTTCTCCATTAGTGGAGGTTTCTTCACTTCCTGGCCTGCTGCTTGTTGCAGGTTCATTGATTATAGAACCTCCGCCTCCCCCACAGCAGCAACAACCGCCTCCACTATCTTCACCTTTAAACAACTTACCGAGGATGGCATCAAATGATTTGTCCAAAATATTTTTTGGAAGGTCATCCACCCATTCACCAAATTTTTCTTTACCCCACTTTAGAATTTTAGTCCATACGGCCTCAGCATTCCCATCCGAATCTTTGTTGTCTTCATTTTGTTCCGTTTTTACAATTGCGTCAATTTTAAGGATACGTTTAGCCTCGATGCTGTTAAGCTTTTTTTGCAAAGCATTCAATTTCGCGGTCGCCTGGTCGTTAATCGTAAGAGTGGCTTGATATTCCCTTGCTAAATGATTTTTCAAATAGGAGGAAATCCTGCTGGCTGTCTGGGTGATTTTATCAATGACATAGAGCGTTGCAGAGTATCCTTTTTGCAATGCACCCTTCATGTAGCCGGAAATTTTTTGAACAGCCGGGGTGACTCGGTCGTTAACGGCTGCAGTTAAGAAGTATTCAGCTGATGACAATTCAGACATGATGCTTCTGATCTTTTGAATACCCGGTGTCGCCTGATCATGTATTACAATTGAAAATTGATAGTTGTCAGGCAGCTTTTGTTTGAGCTGATTTGAAATATTGTCGATGGTTTTGCCGGCCTTATCGACTGCTGAAATTTCAAGCTGCCATGATTTCAGGTTGGCTTTTAAGAAAACATTAAGTTTTTTCAATGTTTTCTCTGCTGTTTTCGTTTTTATTTTCATTGCGAACGGTCGGCTGAGCTTTTTTCGTCTTTTTTCCAGGTCTTTAAACCCCTTCTGAATCCTTCGCAGCTTCTTAGATACCCGGTCTTCAAGTTCAAAACGTGCCGTCAGTTTTGCCATGGATTATGTACCTCCTTTCCGCGCTTCTTTTTCCAAGATTTGAAGTTTGTAGCTGATGAGTCCGTATAAAAACGCTTTAAACGGCTTTGGGGCTTCGTACAGCTCCCGGAGCTGGGATGGAGAATAGTGAAGTTCGTGCATCGCAAAATAGAGATACACCGCTTCTTTATTCCCATCCTTGATTAGTTTTTTGCTTCTTCTTCCAGATCTTCAAGATCGTCTTCAAAGCCGTTGATTTCAATCGCTTTGTTGAGCCAGTTCGCATATTCCCCTCCGACGGACAGAACGCGTTTGGCCACTTCGACCGGATCGGCCGTTTTATAGGCTTCTCTTAATTCCTTTGAACGGAAATCAGGATAGATCGTCGATTCAATGGCGATTCGGGCGTAAAAGCGCTGGGTGTCGAGATCCTTGACGCGGCCCCTGCCTTTGATGTTTTTATAAGTCGTATTTTCTTTTTCAAGCTCGTCAATGCGCTCGGTTGTAATCGGCTTAAACACAAACGGAATGACATTGCCCTTTTTATCTACGAACCGCTTTGAGATCGGCACTTTGATTTCTTCGGCTTCAACGGTGTGTCCCGGCATAAAAAAGGATAAATCATATACTTTTTCTTCTTGTTTTTCGCTCATGTCTGCTTGCTCCTTTAACATTCAATTTTTAAATGAAAAAGCACCCTCGGCTTGACGAGAGTGCTTGGTGTTATATGTCCTGACTACTAGCCTATGTTTGAAAAGCGGGATACGGGGCTCTTTTTAAAACGTATCTTTCAGTTTTTCAGGAACGTCAAAATCTTCAAATGTGAACGGCACTTCTTCTTCGAGCGCTTCTGAGTCGACGTCAAGGCCGGCGATTTTGGCTGAGTCAAAATTCACGTCATACAGTGTGACCCGTTCCGTTCCGCGGCCTGATGACTGGTCGTCAAGGACGGCCTGGAGCGTGAAATAAGGATCTTCGCCTTTTTTCACATAGTTCATCATTAATGTGACAAATTGAGATGTGACTTTATAAAATGTCGCCGTTCCCGTGCCGTTTGCACCTGTTGTCTTGTGGCCCGTCATGCGGCGGCCCATAATATTGACTTCGGCTTTATTCTTTTCGACGTTTGCCTCAAATGTTTTGATGTGAGCCATCTCTTGTCCGTCGAGAAAAAGACGGCCTTCTTTTCCGGAAATCGTGTTTTGCGCTTTTAATGCCATATTATTTTACCTCCACATTAAAGTAGAATTTTTCTGCTGCATCAACCGGCTGAACGGCTAAATCGATTAAAAACCCGTCGCGGTCTTCATTCAGGGTGATGGCAATATCGCTTTCAGAATCAAAACCGGTGATGCCGCCGGCTTCCTGAAGCGCCGTCATATACTGAATGATCAGCGTTTTGACGTACTGCAAACCGTCGTCAGATGCAGGGATATCGCTGCCGCTTGCTTTTCGCGCTTTGATTAAAGCCTTTAATTCGCGGGTCAAATCATTGTTAACGCCGTCAAGGACGCGGATGATTTTGTTTTTCGAGAATTTTTTGTTCTTGTCGGCAGTGAAACTCGTTAAAGAGTTGATGTCTTTTTCGACGCTGACCGATTGATCGCGTGCATCAAACGTAAATAAAAACTCGCCTTTTTTCAGACGTTCGATGACCTGGTCTTCATCCAGACGGTTCAGGACATCAACAGCTCCTTCGTATTCGACAAATGTCAGCGACTGGTTAAAAGTCGCGCCTGCGCTTGCTCCGGCAACCCATGCCGTCGCTTTTTCAGGAGTGATTTCTGTGCCGTCTTCCAGCACGACGCCTCCCGTTACATTGATGATGCCTTCATAGTCTCCGGCATAATCGGCGACTACGCCTTGGACTTTCTGGCCCTGCTTATCGCGGAGGCGTTTGATGAAAGCGGCAAAAGTGGCTTTCAGCTGTTCATTGTCTGCAACCGGAAGTGCGATCGTATTGAAGTATTCCGTTTCGGCCGCATCTAAAAACGCGGTGTAATCGGCAACGCTTGCTGTTCCGTTCTCTCCGCCTTCCAGTTTTGTGCCCGCTGTCAGTTCAAGCGCGCCTTCCCCTTGAAACGCGACGTACGCATTTGCGGTAAGCTCTTCTGCCGTTTTGACGGTTTGTCGGTCAGCTTCATCTGTTCCGACAAAGGTTGTGACATCAAACTTTTTAGAATCGAGCACATTTTCGGAAATGCGGATCGAGATGTCGTTTCCTTTGTCGCCCCCGTATTTTGCCGTTACGCTCAGCGTTTCGCCGATTTGGGCTTTCGCCGGCACCCCTGTGTTCAGACGGTACAGCAAAACGGTCTGTGCGTTTTTCTTCGCTTCGCGGAAAAGCAGAAGAGACGGATCATCGATGTTCAACCCTACTTTTTTATTTAAATCTTCAATGCTGGAAATCGATACGAATGTTTTCGGCTCCCCCCAGCTCATGACGACAGGGAGGGCAACTGTGCCGCGTTCCCCGACGGAAACCCGCTCCTCTGCTGTCGTTTTAAAATTAAAGTAAATGCCGGCACGATCTTTTTCTTTGCCTGGTGTAAATGTTCCGCCGTTCATTAATTCATGACCTCCTTGGCTAAAAATGTTTGAATAAGCTGACTTGCCTCAAGCTTTGAAATCTGCTTTTCTTTCACATGAAAAAGAGCACCGTCGAGAACTTCCGGTTTAATGCCGAAAAGCTCTTTCGCGTGCTCCCTCAGATCTTCGATGTAGAACAGCGCTTCACGTTCCCCTTGAGGCGCCTTTTTTGCTTCGGTCTTTGTTTTTTTGCTGACTGTCAATTATTTCACCCCGTTTGTAAAATCAATTGTTTCCAGAGAAAGTTCGTTTTCCCGTCTGTACCAGTAGCGGCTGTTCCATTGAATAATAATGGACGCGGTGCCGGAATCCCCTATCCTCGTCTCGATCCGGCTGATCCTCAAGCTGTCCCCTGTGCTCTTACCCGATCGGTCAATGAGCGGTATGGTATGCCGCGCCTCCCTTACGGCGTCTGCAATGCGCTCAGCATGATCGTGGGCCTGCTGCGAATCATGGTGAAACAGTTTCACATTCAGGGTGAAGACTTTTTTAAATGTTGAAACCGTATCATTCTCATCAAAAACAGAAGGGGGAGGAAAATATAGCGACGGTATTTGAAAATGGTCAGGTATTTCCTTTTCATAACAGACGACAGGAAAGACTTGATAAAAGAAATTCATGACAGATCCCGTTTCGTCGTTCAAAGCTTCACCTCCTTAAAGGGAATTCAGCCATGTTTGCAGCCTTTCATGCAGGCGTTTTTCAAATAAACGCTCAAATATGTAAAGCGCATGCTCCCAATAGCCTGTTCCCTTTACCCATTGCCGTTTTAAGGCCATGCCGGACGATGAACCGGGATCATATTGAAACCGGCCGCCGTGCCATTGTCCCGGAATCCACCTGACTTCACCTTTTCCGCCTGACCAATGGCCGTCATTTACGAATGAGGCATACTCTAACTCTGTCCCGACTTCAAGCGTGAGTCCGCCTTTTTCAATTTCCCATCTGTTCCCTTCGGCCCCTCGCTTGAAAGAGCGCAAAAGGCTGCCGGTATCAATCGATCCGGCACGCACGATTTCGTCACGGACCAGGTCCAAAAAATCGGTTCCCGCCTGTTCAAGCCACTTGGCAGCTTCAGTTCGAAAGCCGCTCTGCCCCGCTTTTTCCAGCGTCTGCGACAGCTGTTTCAATCCTTTGATTTTCATAGTTTTCCATCCCTGACCGCTAAGACTTCCAGGTGATGGCCTTTGATGTTGCGCGGCTGCTGGAGCGTGTAGCTGACACCGTTCCAGACCGCGAGATCGTGAAGGCGCACATCTGCATCCGCCGGAAAATGGACCAAATAGGAATGATAAATGACCTGTTCGGGATCTTGCTGGACGATCGACTGTTTTTTTTCCGTAAAATAGCAGGGAACGTCCTGAAGATCAGGTATGTCCCCGTATGTGCGGATCGGCTGCAGGTCTGGCGCGGGAATGCCGTACCTTGCTTCCTCGGCCTGGTCTTCCTTTAGATGATAGATATCGCAGCGGTCGCTTAATAATTTTTTGTAGCTCATAGCGGCCGCACCTTGAATCGAACAGATTCATAATCAAGAATAAATTCTTCGAGCAGTTTATAGACGTCGGGCTTCGCCAAGTCTCCGCTTCTTGAGAGCGTATAGGAGTAGTCACCCAATTTCTCAGATTTGTAGCCTTTCAAAAGCGATTCATCACCGTTTTTCAATGCAAAGTATTGTGCCAGCTGCAGCAAAGCGAGCCTTGCCTTTTCCGGCAGCGGATCATATTTTTCATCTGTAAAACGATGCCCCGTGATCTGCTCGGCTTCCGCCTCCGCTTCAAGGATATCCTGCCGCAGCAATTCCTGCGGCCGGTTTTTCACGGCTTCAATAACGGAATATTGGATGATATCGTCGGGCGTGATCAGCATGTTCATCACATCCTTCCAGAGCTTTTACCTGTTGTCCGGGGCGCTTTCGCTTTTGCCCGGACTCGTTCCCCGCCGATCGGCGATGCTTTCAGTGAAAACGTTCGGACTCAGGCATTACTCTTTTACATTGACGATTTTTGCAACCGCGTCTTCTTCTTCGAATTTGCTGTCCAGTTTTGCCGTCAGGACAATGATAAATTTGCGCGCGCGAATGTCTTTATCGACTTCAATTCTGATATTGCGCGAGAAACCGAGAATGATATTTTTCGGATGCGTTAACATAATGTCTGATGCTTCGGCGGCTGCATCTCCTTCTCCGTATGCATACGGCTGAATATTTGAGACCCCTTTAACAGGCACGCCAAAAGCGGTTGAAAGCCCGCCCTGTACGGCCGCATCCCCGAGCGTGGTTTGACGTTCTGCAACGCGGTCTTTCCATTCAATCTCCTGACCGAGCGATGTGTAGAATCTGAATTCCTGCGGAACGCGCATATATTTTGCCGGAACAGCTTTCAGCCCCTGTTTGAAAAGCTGTCGGCTGATTTGCTCCCCGCCTGCATCGACGATGTGGGAGACGGACTGCTTCCGGATCCCGTCAAGCTGAGCAAGGTATGGATCTGAAGACGCGACATCACCGTTGACGATCAGTTCTTCAATATCCACGGCAGCCCGCTCCGCCAGCATTTGCATCAGCGTCTGTTGAAGGCCGTCTTTTTCAATGTTATTTTCGAGCGTGTCATACGTAATGTTGACTTCGGCAATGACTTCTTTCGCATTCAGCTCGACCGTGCTGGTCACCGGTGCGGTTAATTGGTCCTTCGCCAATGCTTGACCTTCATCAGCCGCTCTTAAAATCCGCTGGCCAAAACCGATTTTTTCAAATTTTTGCGAGTCGTTTTCCATTTGAATCACGCGCGATTCGCTGAAAATTGTCGGCGTGTTTTGCACCATGCGAATAAATGCAGAAGCCTGCGCCGGATTCATTAACCCTCCGCTTTTCAGCGTCGCAAGCGACATCTCGGCTTTACGAATAATCTCTTGATTTCTCATTGTCTTCCTCCTCCAAATTAAAGCAATCCGCTCCAAATCGATTTTTTAACTTCTTCTTCCCCGTCTTTTTCAGCCGCTGCCTGCTTTGAGGCGCCTCTCATCTTTTCGAGCGCTTCAATGCGAGCAATCAGAGGGGCGAGCATGTCCTCGACGATTTCCTTCACATGTGCGTCCTGTTCTGTCTGCTGCTCTTTTTCGTCTGCCGCTTTATCCCCTTCCAAATCGTCAAGACGTTTGAGAAGCGGAGCCAAGACGGCTTCAATCGTTCCTTGAACTTCTGATCGTTTCATCTTTTTTTCTTCCTCTCCCGTTTTTTGTTTGTCGCCGGCAAAAAACTGCTTAAACAGCTGAAAGAAACTGCCGGGCTCATCGGTTTCAGAGCCGGCGCGGGGCAGGTGTTCGACCGTTTCGGCAGTGCCCGCCATGCTGTAGCCGGTGATGCTTCCTTTTTTAATCTGTTCCCAGATCTCATCGCCGGCTTTTGTCACCAGCACCCAAGAGCCTTTTACAATCGTTTCGCCGTTCACTTCAAAATCAGCCGGCGCAACATATGACTCCACGACTTCTCCGACGCCTCCCTGGAAATTGTGATCCTTGTCGATCTTCCGGGCATTTTTCAGAAAACCGTGTGCTGCTTTTTGGATTTCGTCAGCCGTCATAAAATCGCCGTGGGCATCCGCAACGTCAGGCTCGTAGACCACGCCGTAGACGAGCTTCTTTTCATCCTCGGCTTTTGCAATCAGCTTGACTTCCTTTTGAAATGTCGGCGGCTCACTCGATTTCGTCATAAAAAATTTCTTTTTGTTCGCCGCTTTGTCGACATAACTGACGAAATTGATCTTGGCATTTTTAAGCTCTCTCGGCACGAAGTGTTCACCTCCTTTCAGTGATCTGTTTCAATGTCTCGACGGCTTCCTGCAGTTCAGGCAGCAGCGCTCCGGCTTCCGCTTCATTATTCTTTGAGCTTTCCTGGTAAACGAGCGGCCTGCTGAATTCTTCTTCCGGCCATTCATCAAGCGTCTTGCCGAGCACTCTGCCGGCCAGGTCGCGCAAATCATTTGCAGATACCGCTCCCGCCTGAATAAAAGGACCGAGCACTTTTGCAATCTCAAGCGGATCACGAAAGTCCGGTCCTTTCAGCTGGAGCCTCGCGTGGAAAATGTTTAAATCACGGAGAAACAGCGTATTCAGCTTGCCGATCAATATTTTCCGCTCCGGTTCAAAAACCTGTTCTTCGGTGATTTTGCGGGCGGTATCGGCTGTCGCTCTGTTATATTCATGGGCATCACCGGTGTAGAGCGGCGGGAGCCTGAAGGAAGAGCGGATTTTATTCCGCGTTTTCTCGTCATATTCAAGAAACAGCGCATCTTCCTGCAAAATTTCGGCGAGGGATTTGATGTCCACTTTCACCGGCGTAATGTCCTGGCTGCCGTGAATGTCTTTTTCCTGGGCGATCCCCTCCGCTTCAATCAGCAAAAATTTGTGGGCATTTTCAACGCCTTCCAAGTCGTTCATGTATTCCTGCAGTTCTCTGTACGAAGCCTCTGAGAGCATCCCGTTTTCAACCGTAATGACGGCGGGTACGTGCCGGCCTTGTCTGAAGTACATATAATTCAGCTCTTCCGCTTTTCGCGCTCCGTACAGGTTGACGATATTTCCGATCCAGCGCGGAACGCCGTAGACGCCGCTGCCGATTTTAAAATGGATCGCTTCATTCGCGCTTCGTTCAGGCGGAGTCTGTCTGTCAAACGCACCGGTGGTCATATCCATGACGCGCGGATCGCCGTACTCTTTAAAGTACACCTTCCTGCCGTCAATCATCTGAACGTATTTGCGGAACCTTTTTTCCCTTTTGATGTTTTTTAGCGATCCGTTTTCCATGTAGGCGAATTCAACTTCGATCGGTTCTGTCAATCCGCATACGCGCATATTTTTGACATCGAGATATTCAACTCCGGCCGGCTGCCCCGCACCGTTTCTGAGCACCTCCAAAAACCCGTTTCCCGTTTTTTCGCGGTCCTCTATCATATGGCTTAAAATCGTTTCAGCCGATTCATCGAAATGAAGATGGCGGCAAAAATCTTCAAGCCTTGTCCAATCGGTCTCAGCAGCCTTTTTCTGATCGGGCGTCACATCCGCACCATTAAAATCAAAAGCGTACTCGACATCAAGCCCGAACCCCGCAATATTCGTTTTATAGGCGTCAATACACTGCTGGAGAATGGAAGAATATTCGGCAATGGCTTTCAGTTCTTTCAAATTGTACGGCGGTGCGATAATCTCATCTCCGTAGATCTCCGAAAATTGATCTTCATATATTTGTTTTGTTACAGGCTCGTGAAAACGGGATTTCATGACTTTCGCTCTTACCGTTTGCTGAGTGGACATACACTATCTCCCCCTTTTCCTGTTCGGACGTTTTCTCGCTTCCGGCTCAGCCTTCAAATCGGTGACTTCATAATCATCAAGCGCGTACCATAGCGCGGAAAGCGTGTGCGGATCAATTGTAAACTGATCCTCTTTCAGATTGCCGTCTTGATCCGTCGCATAGGTCAGCGGCTGCAATTCGTAGATCGTATTGGCACATCGGTCAGAACAGAATATTTTTTTAAACCGCTTGATTTTTTTCGTATATTGCAGGCGCGAGCCTTGGAACTTGCGGGCCGCGGTCATGTTGAAACCGTTCTGCCTGAAAAACTGGATGCTTTTCGGCTCGGCCGGATCGGCTTTGATCAGCTCCTTCGTAACCGCGAATTCGTTAAGCTCTTCAGCCGTCTTGTCGTCCGTCATTTTATTTTTGTAGTACTCCCAATAAATATAGAGATATTTTTTGTCGGGATCGACGGCCGCCCGGACGACGGCATTGTATGATTCCTCAAATCCGAAATCCATTCCGGTTCTCTTCAGCGGGTTGGAAATGGCGGAGATCCGCCTCATGACCTCCTCATGCTCCATCACTTCAAATTGCGGCAAAACCCTGGTGCCGTTTACACCGAACCGTCCTTTTCTGGCAATCCGGTACAGGTCAGGGTCATATGCTTTCATATCATCAAGCTGTTTGAGGTAGCTTTTCGGCAAAAACAGGTTGTCATCAGCTGTGGAATGGTGGTAAAACGTATCACCGACGACAGCGACCCGTTTTTCATACAAAACCTCATCATCCAAAATAAACCGCTTGTTCCGCTCGTCCTTGAAAAAGTGTCTGTACGTCCAGTTTGACTGGCTGACAGGGTTTGTCGTCAACATCATATACAGCCTGTGATCAGGATGCCTCAGCCGGCCGATCAGTTCCTTGAAGCCTTCATACTTCACTTCCGAACATTCTTCGATCCAAATCAGCGAGATGTTGTTGACGGATTTCAATTTCGCCGGGTTGTCCATCCCTTTAAAAATAATCCGGCTGCCGTTTGCAAACCTGATGTGCATCGGAGAAGAAACGGCCTCGGCCGCCGTTTGAACACCCAGCTCATCGATAATGGTAGCGAATAAAGAAAAAGTCGAATCCCTGTGTGTTTCAAACACTTCCCTTACAACAAGAGCGGTGCGCTTTTCCTGCAGCAGCTTTAATATGACTTTTAAAGCGGTATGATAGCTTTTCGACGAACCGTATCCGCCGACAAGAAATTGAAACGTCTGATCCCAGTTAAACAAATAATCTTCAAAATGCGGATTGACTTCTTTCATGATCAAGCCGAATCACCTTTTCGGGTGATGACCACTTCAACGGGTCCTGATTCCGCATCTTTGTCGGCTTTTTGTCTGGCGAGCTTCAGCTTCTCATTTTCAATTTTCCGCTTAAATGAATCTGGGAAAAGGTCGAAATACTGCGAGAGCTTCTCGAGCGCCTTCATTTTATCGGCCAGCTTGATTGCGATTCCTTCTTTTCCGAGTTTCGCTTCTGTGATGACTGTGCCATCGACGAGGTCGGAATGTTTCACATCGACAAAGCTGATCTCTTTCATAACCGGATTGTTTTCTTCATCAAACAGCGGTCCGGACTTTCCGACAGCCTGTACCTCTTTTTTGCCGAAAGTTACATAGTCGGTCATATCGGCAAATGCGATTTTCACATAGACTTGGAGAACATCCATCGCCTCAATGAATATCTCCCCTACCATCTCTTTTTTGATGCGCCTGATTTCATCGGCCACCTTTTCGTTTTTCAGAAGCCGGCAGCCTGTCACATGAGCGCTGGCCGGGGAATAGCCCGCTTTTACCGCCGCTTGGGTGGCATTGAAGCTTTTCACATAATAGATGCAAAACAGCCGCTGCCGTTCATTCAGCCCTTCATTACGGATGTCTGCTTTTCCTCGGCTCGTATCATCCCCGTTTACAGCCTCTTTCCAGCGGTCGCGGGTTTTCCAAACGCTGACTTTTTGATTTGAAACGCCGAGTTCTCTTGCGATTGCGAGATTCGTAATGTTTCCCCCGTATTGTTGATAGAGACGAAAAGCTTCATCCCTTTTTGGATCCCTTTTCCTTGGCATTGTTCATCTTCACCGCCTCTCATTCTCGGAAACAGTAATATTTCATCGCTATATAATCTTCCTTTATGAACAGGATGCTTTGTTATTTTTTTCTCTTTTCACTTATAGGTGGCAAACGTATGACAAAAGACAGATATATCGTTATGCCATACAATCGAGAGGCTTTTCGATTTGTTTCGCGATTTTCAGCTGCGCCCGTTTCACATTGGTTTGAACAGTAGACTTTTTGATGCCGAGCATGACGGCAATCCGCTCATAGGAAAACTGTTCGACCTTATGTAAAATGAAGATTTCTTTTTCGCGTGCCGTAAGGACAGACAGCGCGGTTTCAATCCGGGCTTTATCGTACGCTGACACTTCTTGAGCCGG
This sequence comes from Bacillus sp. B19-2, assembly GCF_022832475.1. Taxonomy (NCBI): domain Bacteria; kingdom Bacillati; phylum Bacillota; class Bacilli; order Caryophanales; family Bacillaceae; genus Bacillus; species Bacillus sp. B19-2. The sequence goes on along the minus strand of NZ_JALHKQ010000001.1, from coordinate 408,678 downwards.
TTCAAATGCAATCTGTGCTGAGAACGTGTCGATGATTTGCGGATCTTTCAGCAGCATCCGTTTATAAGCGTCTCGCCTGTCAATCGCCCGTCTGATTCCCGGCTCCCTTCCGTTTTCAAGCCAGTCGATCACATATTCCAAATCGGTCATCATGTTTCTGATCAGTTTTTTATCTTTCAATTGTTCAGCCGTCAGCCCTTGTTCATCTTGATAGGGCCGATATAGCTTTTTCGTGTTTTTCAGCGCTCTTTTATATTCGAAAAGCAAATCTTCCATTTTGTGTACCTCCGTTTTTTTGTAATAAAAAAGGACACCAATCAGCGCACAGTAAGATGTGCATCTGATCAGCGTCCGCAGGCTTTCCGTCTTGGACAAATATTCAAGTTGTAGAACTATAGCTTATAGCCGATTTCAAATTCGACCCTTGCGAGGTCTCCCTTTCTCGTTTCAATGACGGTTTTGCCGTGTTCAGGCGCCTCGGCCTGCCATGCTGTGCCGTTCATTCCGTCAAGAACGATCACTGTCACCTTTCCTTTTTTAAGGCGGCTTGCAACCGTCGTATCGTGGATATCTGTTAACTTTGCCGGATGGTTCATCTATTTTCCTCCTCTTCAAATTCCGCTTTTGCGACGACTTTTTCTAAAATATTCATCAATTGATTCTCAACTGAATCAGAGCGAGCGGGCCGTTTTCGCCTCAAATAGGCAAGCGTGAGCTTCGCTGCAGTCAAAAGTTCGGGAGCCGCGGCGATTAACCGGGCATTTTTTTCCTTGGAATATGCGCTGTAGTCGGCGACTTTGGCAATTACCCGCCCGCTGGAATAAGGAAACCGTTTCTTTTCGGCTTTGCTGTAAGCTGAATAAATGTACAGGTCGGTATTTGTTCTGACAACGCGCCATGGTGACGGGCTGTACGTCGCACTTTCGTTCTTCACGTTGTCTTCCTCACTTTCCGTCTTCTTCGTGCCATCGTTTCATTTGTGCGTCTCTTTTTGCCGCTGTCCAGATGATGAGAATCATCGCTTTTAAACATTTAAGCACCTTGTTTCACCCTTGTTTTCATTTTTGCAATCAGCGCTTCCAGATGTTTGATCACATCCGTCAAATCACCGCTTTCGGCGCGGCAGTTCGGGCAAGCGCGGAAAGTCGTTCCGATCCTTGCGTCCTGATGGACTGATTTTCTCCCTTTACATAGCGGACACATCAAACCATCCCCTCCAGTCTATGATTGATGCCGAAAGAGCTCCCGTTCACGATGACGAGAAAGTCCTGGCACATTTCAACCAGCCTCGTTCCGAGCGCTTCGTCGATGCTGACAATTTCTTCAACGCTTAGCTCGCTGGACAGCATGATCGGCTTATGGTTCAAATATCGGTAATTGACGACGGCATAAGTCTGTTCGATCTGCCATTCCGTCGCCCGCGGCCTGCCTCCAACGGGCTTAAACAGGTCATCGAGAAACAGCACCTCGACTTGCTTCATCCGGTTCAGCTTATCCTCAAGCAATGAGAAATCCTGTTTTAAATCATTGAATCCTTCGACAAACGGAAAATAAAGAACGGGTACGAAGAGCTTCCTCATCAGCTCATTGGCGGCGGCCGTCAGCAAATGAGTCTTCCCTGAACCGGGGCGTCCCAAGAGCGCGATGCTGTTTTTGCGGCTTTCCCGGATGTCCCGGTAAGCTTGTACATATTCAACGGCGCATTCATACGCCTCTTTTACAGATTGGTGCTTTCCTTCCGTCTTGAATTGAGCAAAATTTAAGTTTTTAAATTGTTCGGTGATTTCGCTCGTTTTCAACAGCTTTTGTGCTTTCCGCCATTCGCGGCAGGCGCATGATACCCATACTTCCATCGTGCCGCGGCGTTCGATAAATCCGAGTTCATCTTTGCACTTCGGACAGTCATATCGTTTTGCGGCGGATTCTTCCGGTTTGTCCCCCTGTGATAGACGGCTCCTGTTTCTCAGTTCGTCCATGATCTCTTCGATTGTTCTTTTGGGCATTGTTCTCCCTCCTGACAGTTGTTTTCCCTTCCGCTTCAGCCAGCCGGCCGATTATATATTTTTCACAGTAGCTGAAGACCTTGATCGTTTCATGGCGGCTTCGGCGCCGCGCCTCATACTCCTCAAAGCATTGTTCAAGCCATTTGATTGTTTGCGGAAGAGACACTCCGCGGGCGACAATCCGGGCGATGGCCTTGTAGTCTTTTGACGAGGGATGGACAGGCCTGCCTTCCTGCAAAGACCTGAGGGCGGCAAATCGGTCTGCTATTGTTTTTATGGAAGTCATATTATGTTTTGTGTTGATTTGTGTGATATCTTTATTGGATTGGACAAGGATGTCCGCACGGCCAGTCTCTTCTGTCCGAACAGAACTGCCTGATCGGACATGGCTGGCATAGGCAAATTTCTTTGAATGTCTGACTGACAAAATCATTCCGTAAGGCGCTCTTGTGACTGCAATGTAGCCGTTTCGTTCGAGAAGAGCGAGCCATCTTCTGATCGTTTTTTCGTTGACGCCGAATTGAAGAGCCAGTTCTGCGGCTTTCAGCGGCTTGTTGCCGAGCACGATGCCCCATACCATCCCATCGCGTTCGATTTCCTTTGTTGTTGAACTGATGCACCATAAAAACAGCCAAATGGCATTGCCTATTTTCTCGTAGTGCACAGGTGTTAAAAGCCCAGAGTAAACCGAAAAGGGATAGCTTTGCTCGAGCGGACGGGACATTCATCTTCCCCCTTCCTTCTGCCTTTTGCAGTTCAGCCTGAGATACCGTTCATATTGGCCTTTATGATCGAATTGGAAAACAGGCTTGCCGTCTTTCGTAAAAGCGATGAATCCCCCGGCTTCGCCGAGCCGCCATTGATCAAACCGGTCTGAGCTGTAGGAAATCACAATTTTACCCATGCTTCCTCCTTGTGGATATCCGGCGGGTCCGCCGTGTCTTCGCATTTGCTCTCTGTCGGCTTCCTTTGGATAGCCGTGCATTCGAATGTGTGTGACCATCGGATGTTCAAGATTCATGACATCGCCTTCTTTCATACAAAGTTTGATCGATACCATATGTATCAACACAGACCTGAAAAAGATCGGGAAACAGCAATCGATCAGGCACTGAGTAAAGCATTTCGAATTTCAGCATCGTTTCTCTGCCGGGATTGCGTGTTCCCCTTTCGATTTTGCGAACATAAACCTCAGAGAGCCCAAGCCTTTCCGACACTTGCTTTTGGGACCATCCCCTCTTAGAACGCTCTTCAATCAACCGTTTTCGCACATGTTCTCACTCCCTGTTTTTGATACAATACGTATCTGATGGTTTGATTATATATGATACACTTCTTATCATCAACACTTTTTTGATACTTTTTTTATCATATGTTTATTTCGATACATTTTGTATCTATAATAGAGATAAACATGCCGAATTGAGGAAGAGAGGTCATTCTATGTTAGGCGGCAGACTGAAGAGCCTGAGAGGAAAACGGACACAGGAAGAAGTGGCAAAGCATATCGGTGTATCGCGGGCCCGCTACTCCCATTACGAAAACGGAAGAAGCGAGCCGGACTATGAAACATTAAAAAAACTCGCCGATTACTATAAAGTAACGATAGACTATCTGCTGACAGGAACGGAAAAGAAAAAGCCCATTGAAGATGAAATCGCAGATCCGGATCTGCAAATTGCATACCGCGACATGCAGGAATTTTCCCCCGAAAGCAGACAGCAGGCCATCGAATTCATTCAATACTTAAAAGAAAAAGAAAAGAAACGAAAGCCCGGAGATAAACAAAACGGATAAATAAGGAATTTTTATTAAACATTTCCTAGTGAGCGCCGATTTAATAGATAAGACGATAAAAAAGGGAAAGATTTGCTAAAGAGGCTGCTCATCGTATATGATAGATTTGCATGAAAACATGACAGCCCCGTTGACGGGCTTTTCTTTCCCGCTAAAACAGAACATTCGTTCGAAAGGGTGTCTCGTATTGAAGTTTTATTTATCTCACCTAGAAGAATACGTCAAAAATATGTATCAAAAGTTCGGTTTTTTTGAACCCCACCACATTGATATGAATCGCATAGCCGCTCATTTTAACATTTGGATTCACTATGAAAATGTCAACAGCATGATGATTAAGCATGACGGCATGTACAGCATCATTCTCAACAGCAGCCTTTCAAAGGAAAAGCAATGGGAGGATTTTGCCCATGAACTGTGCCACGTATTAAAGCACGCGGGAAACCAGCTTTATATGAATCAGATGTTCAGGGAGCTGCAGGAATTCCAGGCCAATCAATTTATGTACCATTTTTGCGTCCCTACTTTTATGCTTTTAAAAATGGACTTTCCCCAGCTGCGATGCCAAGCCGCTAAAATGATCGCCGACCTCTTTAAAGTCACGGAATCGTTCGCTGTCAAACGGATCGAGCTCTTTGAAAAGCGGCAAGCCGGGATCCAATTTCATGAGGCGTGGATGGCGAGCCTTTCCCAAGAGAGCGAATCAGCGAATACTGCACGTCTTGAAGAAGAAGACGAACTTGCACGCTACCGCCGGGAAACCCGCCGCCCGTACGCAGCGGCAAACGGCCTCGGCAAATTGGTCGCGGCAGAAAGCCGGCCGGCGTATATGCTGAGAAAATAAAAAACAGCCGGCTCAGCTGCCGGCTGCACTCGGCCCATACGCGATGCGGGCTCCTTCCTTCAAAGCTTTGACATAGCGGATAAACACCTCATTTTGGGACGTTCGCCTGCCCTTTAATGTAAATTGCTCAAACATCGCCTTGCGCTGGGCAGTGCTGATTTCAAATTGCACGCTTAAACCGGTTTGGCAGCGATTGTTGATGCTTGCAGGGTTTGTACCTGAAAGATATCCCCTTTCTGCCGCCAGCTCCGCAGAAAATCCGTGCTTCTCCAATGTCTCCGCGAACATCAAGGCGCGCCTTCGATCTGTCCCCCCGATGAGCGTATGCCGGCGGAAAGGCTCGTCATATCCGTGGAACGCCAGTATGTATCGATGTCCTGCAGCCATTCGCACGGCAAGCGGGCAGTCAAAATGGGCGCTTGTCACATGAAGACTCTTATTGCCACGCTTTTTCAAACCTTCCAATAAATAAACCGATGAACCCGCTGCAAAAGCTCTGACAATTTCACTGATGCCCGGCTCGATCCCGCCCCCGTGGGGAGCCATCACAAGCAGTGCACTCCCTGCATCCCGCGCAGCCACCGAATAATCAGTTCCTTCTATTTCATTTTCTGCCATCTCTGTAAAGCTGCCGTATTGGTCAGTTAAAGCCTGCTTCATCTTTTGATTTTTTGCACCTGCCTGTCCTGTTTTTATGTAGTGTACCGGGAGTCGCGGCGGTTGTAAATATGTTGCCTCCAGGATAATGAAATCTCTAGTAGGTATATAAACCTAAATCGAAAGGTTCATTTTATGGATATACAGGATGTATTCACCAAGCCCCTTCCGTAAAGTGGTAAACTCTAAAATGATTGCAACTTTAGTATTAGAGGAGAATGCCATGAAGACTCTGAACGTTCAGGCGCTGCACAAAGCGATTGATCAAACGGTGGAACAATTATAAAATCGGAAAAAGGGAATGGGAAGTTGTGAAATTTGATAATAAACCTTGAGGTAAGTAGCCAATGGATGAAAATAAATTAAACACCATATATCAAGAAATTGCGGAGACAATTGTTGAGACTATACCAGAGGATTGGTCAAAGGTTTTGATTTATGGAGAAATTCTTGAAGATGTACAAAAAGGATTCTTTTATTATTATCCTGAAGGAAATGATTCACCGGTATTTTGTCATAATATCCCTGAATTTTTTAGGATTGAAAAAGAAGACTATCGAAATCTTTGGAGACAATTAATCAATAACTTAGAAAAGCTATGGTACGAATTTAAGAATAGTGATCAAGAGGCCTGGACGAGTCTCACTATGATCATTCAAAGTGATGGTGAATTTAATATCGACTACGACTATGAGGATTTATCAGATGCTGATGATTATGAAAGAAGAATTGTATGGGAACACAAATATTTAGGACTCTGGCCAGAAGATGAAGATGATAAGGAATTTTTAGAACAATACCTTGAATCTAATCATGATGAAAAAGAATAGAGAATACAAATGAGATTCAAAAAAGCAATTGAACCAAAATTCGAAAATCACCTAAGTCACGAAAATGATTCTTCAGGTAAACACGTCGATTTAAGAACAAGCAAATACGAAATATGATTAACAAAGTAAGGTTGCCGGCTGGCAGCCTTTTTTATTTTGGATCCTATCCTCTTGATTGCATCCCTTATGAAAACGCTCCAATTATGTTATATGGTGATTAATTAGTTCTCGAAAAACCCATTAGGAATTTTTCAGAACGCTCTCTTCACTCCCCCATCCACACAAACTTTCCCCCCCAAATCTCATTTATCACTCACAACCGGATATTTTTCTGATATCATGAATATACACTGCATGATTAGGAATGAATGTTTAATGATTAAAAAAACTCTCGGTACCATGTTCGCAGTGACTATGATCTTTCTGTTGATCCTCACTGTGTTTACGCTCTTATTCGGGTCTTATTATTTCGGCGTTGCCGGTTTTTTCGCGATTTTCGGCGTGACATACGAATCGCCCTGGTCGCTCTTCTGGTATATCCTTTTATCCTTTGGCCTCGGCGCGCTGTTTGAAATCCCGGAAAAAATTTTGAGCTTTATGATCGGGCATAAAGCCGTGACCTTTATGATCGAATGTTTTTTTACGTGGCTTGCCATCCATCTCGCTGATGAATTAATGGACAGCATCACCATCCCGCTGGATGTCGAAATTATCGCCTGTCTGTTTTTATTCGTCATTCAGTTGGCATTTGAAGACAATAAAGAAAGAAACCGGACATACGAAGATTGAGGAACATTCCGGCGAAGGGAGAATAGAACTGTGGCGTTTATCGTTTTAATGGCCGGATTGTTTCTTTTGATTCAACTCAATAGACCGTTTCGAAGGAAAATGTTCGGCTATATTTTTTTGGCCGTTTATTTAACAGTGCTCGCACTCTATACCATCAATTCCACTTTTGTTCACCTCATATCTGACAGCTTATTGTCGATTTTGGCAGTGATCGCAGTGGCGCCGTTGCTTGCCGGCTTTCTGAAGCCTTCAGCGGATTCCCGGTGAACCGAATATGGACAAATCGTCCTTTTTCTAAAATAGGCCTTCAAAAAGGGTCTTTTTTTTCGTTAAAATTATATAGACCGATCAGTATAAAACGATAAGGGAATGATAGAATGGCAGAAAAAATGAGCAGCCGCGACAAAATATTGCGGGCGGCTTCACGATTGTTCCGCAAACAAGGCTACCATGCCACAGGTCTGAACCAAATCACAGCCGAAAGCGGAGCGCCGCGGGGATCGCTTTATTATTATTTTCCCGGCGGCAAAGAAGAGCTGGCGCAAGAGGCGATTCAATTAACCGGGGAAAGAATCAAAACGTATATATTGTCAGCGATCAGCCATGAAGCTGATCCTGTCAAGGCGTTTCAATCTTATATCCAGATGATGGCTGACGGAATCGAGGAATACATCATCGAAGAAAACGATGATATTCCGATCGTATCCGTCGCCGCAGAAACGTGGTCGTTCAGTGAGAAGCTCCGCCAAACGTGTGAACAGGTTTATCAAGATTGGCAGCTTGTCTATCAGGATAAACTGCTCCAGTCAGGCTATGCGCCGGAAACGGCCGAGACGCTGAGCGTCGCGATACAAGCGATGATTGAGGGGGCTTATGTGCTCTCAGTGACGAAAAAAAACGGCAGGCCCCTCAGTGCAGCCGCCGAACAGATTCCTTTTTTACTAAAACGATCATAAAGGGTGGAAAATGAAAATGGAACAAGCTAAAAAAGGCTCCTTCATGATTATCGCAATCTTAATCGTCGGAAATTTTCTCGCTCTGATTAATGAGACGGTCATGAATGTAGCTTTGCCGAAGATCATTGACGATTTCGGCATTTCAGCGAATACGGCCCAGTGGCTGTCAACCGGATATATGCTCATGATCGGCATCGCTGTGCCGATTACCGCGTTTTTAATGCAGCGCTTTACGACAAGGCAGCTGTTTCTGTCTGCGATGGCGTTATTCACAGCGGGAACCTTTCTGGCCGGAATCGCTCCGGTCTTCCCGCTCGTTCTCGCCGGACGGATCATCCAGGGCTCAGGGACAGGTTTGATATTGCCGCTTGTCATGAATGTGATATTGACTTTGATTCCGCCGCAAAAACGCGGAACGATGACCGGAATCCTCACGCTCGTTATTTTATTTGCCCCGGCGATCGGACCGGTCATCTCAGGCTATATTGTCGAGCATTATTCATGGCGGGTTGTTTTCTTCATGATGCTGCCAGTATCGGTTTTCATGATTTTTTATGCGGCGTTCCGCCTAAAAAATGTAACCGAACTGACGTATCCGAAAATAGACATATTATCGATCTTTTTATCGACTGCCGGGTTTGGCGGAATCGTTTTCGGCTTCAGCAACGCCGGGGAAGCAGCGGGCTGGAGCAGCCCGAAAGTGATCATCGGACTGGCGGCCGGTGTCATCGGATTAATATTGTTCGTCATGCGCCAGCTCAAATTGAAAGTGCCGATGCTAGATATGAGGCCGTTTCGTTCAAAAATATTTTCCGTCTCAGTTATCCTGATGTGGATCGTGATGATGCTGCAGTTTTCGATGATGCTGATTTTGCCGCTTTACTTCCAGATGGCGCTTGAGCTTTCACCGCTTTATACGGGCATTCTTATGCTGCCGGGCGGCCTTGTCCTGGCGATGACATCCCTTGTTGCAGGACGCCTGTTTGATAAGCTTGGCTTTAAACCGCTGCTGATCACCGGATTGATGATTGTGATTGCCGTCCTTTCGCTGTTTACGAATATTTCAAGCGATACGCCGATGGCGGCCGGAATGATGCTGTACGCCGGCTTCACACTCGGCGTCGGGTTGACGATGGCTCCGATTATGACGCTCGGTTTAAACCAGGTGCCAAAACCGCTGTACCCGCATGGCTCGGCGATTATGAATACGGTCAATCAAGTGTCAGGGGCCATCGGTCCGGCATTGTACACGACTATTCTGACGACCGTTTCGAATCGCTTTATCGCGCATTCTTCAGGAGCCAGCCGTCAGGAGCTGCACATGCAAGGCATGACAGAAGGCGTTCATATGGCTTATTTCGTAGCCATCGTCTTTGCAGCAGCTGCTCTTGTGATTTCTGTTTTTGTGAAAAGCAGTCGCGGGGAACATCATCCAGCATAAACATCGATTCATCAAAAAAATGCAGGAGGCGTTTCATGCCTCCTGCATTTTTTGATATTAGTTTAAAATTTTGACCTTTACGGTTTTGACGCCCCAATTGAAAGCGTCTTTTTTATCTGGAATAAATACGTCTATTTTATGGCCTTTAATGGCGCCTCCGGTATCTTCAGCCGTCGCTTCGCCATAGCCTTCCACATATACTTTCGTACCGAGCGGAATCACGCTTGGATCAACCGCGATGACTTTCGCGTCACGGTTCGCATTCAGGTCGACGCCTGTTTTTGTGATGCCTGAAATGCCCCCGTCATTTGCCGTATACGCAGTTGCTGTCACTGTGATTTCCTTTTGCACGTTGACTGGCTGATCGATTTGTTTTTGCGCGGACTCTTGTTTCAGAGGCGCTGCTGTTACTGCAGCCTCTCCTGCTTGTCCGTTTATCGCAATCGTATGCCCTGCAATAATCAGGTCTGACTTCAGATTATTCCGTTTTTGAAGATCGCTTACAGTCACACCGAACTCTTTTGCGATTTTTGAGAGTGTGTCCCCTGGCTGAACGGTGTACTGCTTTTCTTCAGATTTTTCTTCTTGAGAAGAAATGTTCAGCTTTTGACCCGGTAAAATCAGATCTGATGAAAGCTGATTCCATTTTTTTAAGTCCTTGAGGTTCATTCCGTAGTTTTGAGAAATCCCCCAGAGCGTGTCTCCTTTTTGAACTTCGATTTCTTTTGCTGAGGCAGTCGCTCCGAATGCAGTCGCCGACATAGCTGCGGCTGCAGCCAAGGACATGATTGTCTTCTTCATAAGTTAAATCCTCCCTTGTTAGCCCTTTTGAAACTAACAGGGAAAATCGTAACACAGCAAAATGTCATCGCTATGACAGATTGATGCGAATTTCGTTACAGTTTTTTTACTGATAAAGTTTGATTTTATATAAAATTCTGATTTTTAACAACATTATTCCTTGATGTTTCAGACGTCCTCTTTCCTGCTTTTGACGCTGGTCAAGCTGGAATTCTTTTTCAGTATAAGATGGTTTTTCTTCTATGTTTATGAGAGGAGAAATTCGGGAATACGAATCAATAGACGCAAATTATTTTCCTGAACACATAACCCCAGTCGCTTTTACGTCGTCATATATAAGAAAACAGCGGAGGAAAATTTTTCTCGCAAATCTCTTGTAATCTATCTGTAATTATTGTAACATTTGTAACATAAGAGATATATTTAAGGAGAGAGGAACATGAAAAAGTTAATCGTTTGTTTATTAGCTGTTTTACTCATCTTACCTGCCGGAGCATCTCTCGCAGCGAAAAACCAAACATCAGGGAATTTAACAAATAAACAAGTCATGCAAATGACTTTGCAGGCACGGGAGCACTTTTGGAATACGATGAGCGGCCACAATCCAAAAGCGAAAAACTCAACTTGCCAAACCGAAACATTTGAATACCGTGGTCTTCCATATACGTATATGTGCAGTGAATTCAGCACAAAAGCGAAATTAACAGATTACTTGACGCCGGTTTTCACAAAAGACGCCATTAAAAAAGGATTTGAGAAATACAACATTATGTCTTATAAAGGAAAAATGGCCGTTCCTGTCGGCGATGGGGACAACCTCTTAGGATGGGACAAGGCAAAAATCAAACTGATTTCTCAAAAAAACAATACCCGCACCTATGAATTTTCCGTACCGGCATTGGACGGATCAGTGACTGCGAAAAGAAAGATCACGTTTGTGAAAGAAGACAATAAATGGAAAATCAATCAGCTCGATGCTGCCATCTAAACGAAAAAAGCTAATGTCTAAAAACGGACATTAGCTTTTTTCCGTCAAACGGTCAGCTCAACGATGTTGCCGTCAGGATCCAGGATGACGCTTTCATAATACCCGTCACCCGTGACGCGCGGCTTTCCGGTAACCTGGTATCCTTCCTTTTCAAAGCGGCTCGTCATCTCGTCAACCTCTTGCCGCGACCCTAAGGAAAACGCCATATGTGCATAGCCGCAAGCGTTTTCCTCTCCTTTTGCAAGGTCGGGACGTCTCATCAGCTCAAGCCGTGTTCCCGATTCAAACTGAATGAAATATGATTCGAAATGCTTTTTCGGGTTGACGTATTTTTCATTCGCCTTTCCGTGAAAAAACCGGGTATAAAAATCTTTCATTTCCTCTAAATTGTTCGTCCATATAGCGATGTGTTCGATTTTCATAAAATTTCCCTCCCGTTACATCATATCATATAGACCCTCTGCCTTTTTTTACACCTTTTTAAATTGATAAGTATTCATAAAAATCCCGATGCAGATCATGAAGGCACCGATCAGGATGCTGATTGTGACCGGTTCATGCAGCTGCAGCCAGCCGAATAAAAGGCCTAATACGGGAACAAACATTAAAGCCATCGATGCTTTTGTCGCTTCGATTTGATTCAGGATCCAAAACCAAATGACGAACGTCAAAGCCGTAGAGAATAAACCGTTAAATAAAAGAGACAAGATCGCTTCATTTGACCAGTGAATCGGCCGGGACGGTTCCAGTATAAAAGAGAAGATCAATAACATCACCGCCCCTGTGAGAAGCTGCCATGCATTCATATGAATCATATCTGTATCCTTAAATTTCAGTTTGCTGTAAACATTGGCAACGCCCCAGCTGAGCGCTGCGATTAAAACACAAAGCTCGCCAAATATGACGTTTTGATCAACATTCAGAATCCCTCCCCCTAATATAAATAAAAGACCGATCAAACCGGAAAATAAACCGAGCATTTTATACACATTGATTTTCTCGTTTAATTTAAAATGACTGATGACAGTGACAAAAATCGGCATGGTGTACACCAAAACAGACGTTTTTCCCGAATCGACAAACTGCATGCCGTAAGTTAACACCCCCATATAACCTAAACCCATCAACAAACTCATCACCAGATAATGCTTGATATTCTCCTTTCCTATTGAACGCTTCCTTCCTTTGATCAAGAGAATCGCAAACAAAGGAACGGCTCCAATGAACAGCCGCAGTGCCGAAAATAAAACAGGGGGAATGTCAGTGATTGCGATTTTCATCGTCACCCAGGTATACCCCCAAATAAGCGTTACAGAGATGATCCCCAAAAGTACTTTAAACATAAACCGTCACCTTTCTTCTTTGTTTCATGTACAGTCTATGCTATATTGACTTATAACTGAAATACATTTTTATCATTGGAGGTATAACCATTTGGTTATGAATATGAACAGCCTTCACATCTTTGTGAAAGTCGCGGAGACACTAAATATGACAGAAGCCGCCAACGAGCTGTATATTTCACAGCCGGCCGTGAGCAAAGCCATAAAAACGATGGAAACGTCGCTCGGGGTCAAATTGTTGATTCGGGATAAACAAAACAAGTTAAAGCTGACTGACGCTGGAAAAGAAATCGTCGTACTGGCCAGACAGATGATCGTGATTGAAAACAAAATATACCAGGTGGCCGATCAAGAAAATCATCTGCTCAGGGGGAAAGTCAAAGTCGGCTCGTTTCCCGCCGTCTCAGCGAATATTTTGCCTCAGGCTATCGCCTCCTTCAGATCAAAGTATCCGCTCGTACAAATCGAGCTGGTCGAGGGAACCTCCGACCAAATCAAACAATGGGTCGAAACTCGCCTGGTTGATCTAGGCATCGTCGCCTCTCCCTTTGACGGTTTCGAAAGTCAAGTATTGTTTCAAGACCGGATGGCGGCCGTCATCCCTGAGCACTATCGTCACTTAAAAGACGCACCATTCATTGATCTGAAAAAACATCAAAATGAATTGATTTTTTGTAAAGGCGGGCACGAAATTGCGGTATCTCAAATCTTTCAAAAACACCGCCTCGAATTAAAAGAAAATCTGACTGTGCAAAACGCGGAAACATTGGTCAATATGGTCAATAACAACTTGGGGATCGGCTTGATTTCTAACTTTTCGCTTTCTTCCGTGTCCCATCAGTTGATCAAAAAAGACATCTCTCCTCAAATTATCCGCGAGGTCGGCATGATTACACCTTCATTTGCAGAAGCAACACCGGCGGCTGCCGAGTTTATGAAAATGATCATCGAATCGGAAACGGCCCGGTCATTTTCGTAAACAGAAAAACGCCTCAGCACCAATCAAAGGGCTGAGGCGTTTTTTTAAAATGACCATCAATCATGGAAATTCGTTCCGTCCGTCGTTTCTTTAACAATTCCGGCGCGGATGACGAAATCTCCGAAATGTTCTCCTTCATGGCGTTCTTTCGCATAGCGCGGAAGAATGTCGCGAAGTTCTTTTAAAATTTCTTCTTCACCGATATTTTCCCGGTACATTTTGCTCAGACGGCTGCCGTCAAAAGCGGCGCCGAGGTACATGTTGTACTTGCCCGGGGCTTTTCCGATGAAGCCGATTTCGCCGAGCGCATGGCGGGCGCAGCCGTTCGGGCATCCTGTCATGCGGATCGTAATCTCTTCATTCTTCAAGCCGTTTTCTTCAATGATTTCATCAATTTTATCAATCAGCTTTGGCAAATACCGTTCCGCTTCGGCCATCGCCAATCCGCACGTCGGCAGTGCGACGCATGCGATCGAGCTGCGGCGGAGCGCTGTATAATGCCTGCCGTCAGTCAAACCAAACTGTTCGATCAGCTCGCTGATCTTTTTCTTCTTTTGGCTTGTGACATTGGCAATGATCAAGTTTTGATTGGCTGTGAGGCGGATATCGCCGGTATGAACTTTGGCAATTTCCCTTAAGCCGGTCATCAGCTTGTAATCATCATAATCAGTGACACGGCCGCCCTCAATAAACATTGTAAAGTGCCATCTTCCTTTTACACCCTTTACCCAGCCGTAGCGGTCGCCGTTATGTTCGAAATGATACGGCCTTGCTTCAGGGAGGCTCCAGCCGAGGCGGTTTTCCAGCTCGTTTTTGACCGTTTCCAAGCCGAGGCGGTCAATTGTGTACTTGAAGCGGGCATTTTTGCGAACCGAGCGGTTTCCGTAGTCCCGCTGGATCGTAATCGTTTTTTCGGCGACATCGTATAACTGATCAGGCTTGCAGAAGCCGATGACTTTGGCAAGCTGCGGATACGTTGCTTTGTCCCCGTGGGTCATGCCCATGCCGCCGCCGATCGCGACGTTGAAGCCGATGAGTTCATCATCCTCGACAATCGCGATAAACCCGAGATCCTGGGAAAATACGTCAATATCATTTGACGGCGGAACGGCGATGCCGATTTTGAATTTCCGCGGCAGATACAGCGGTCCGTACATCGGTTCGAGTTCTTCCGCATCAGGCGTGCCGGCCACTTTTTCTTCATCAAGCCAGATTTCATGATATGCCCGTGTGCGGGGCAGCAGGTCATCACTCAGTTTTTTCGACCATTCATACACTTCTCTGTGGATTTCTGATTGATACGGATTGGAAACGCACATGACGTTCCGGTTAACATCGCCGCATGCTGCAATCGTATCCAGCATGGCTGAATGGATCGACTGAATCGTTTTTTTCATGTTCCATTTTAAAATCCCGTGCATTTGGAAGGTTTCCCGGGTTGTCAGCTTCAATGTGCCGTTTCCGTATGTCCGGGCAAGCTCATCCATGACAAGCCATTGCTCAGGCGTTGCGACACCGCCCGGCATCCGGACGCGCAGCATGAACTGATACGCCGGCTCAAGCTTTTGCTTTTGACGCTCATTCCGGAGATCGCGGTCATCCTGCAAGTAGCTGCCGTGATGCTTCATCAGACGGTTGTCGTCATCGGAAATTCCGGCTGAAAGCGGCTCAAGCATCGATTCCTTCAGGGTACCGCGCAAATAGTTGCTTTCTTTCTTAATGCGTTCTACATCGCTCGGCGGGCCTTCAGGCGCTTTTAATATTTCGTTCCCCATGTTGAAAAAGTCCCCTTTCAATCAAAATCAGTATACATCGCGCTGATAACGTTTTTGCTTTTTCATTTCTGCCAGATAGGCTTCAGCTTCCTCACGGCTTTTGCCGCCTTCTTTTTCGATAATTTCAAGCAATGCGTTCTGAACATCTTTGGCCATGTTGTTCTTGTCGCCGCAAACGTAGAAAGCCGCTCCTTCTTCAAGCCACTCAAACAGTTCTTTGCTGTGCTCAAGCATGCGGTGCTGTACATACACTTTTTCTTCCGTATCCCGCGAGAACGCGACATCCATTTTTGTCAGCACGCCGTCACTCAGCCACTTTTGCCATTCTGTCTGATATAAGAAATCGGTGACGAAATGCTGATCGCCGAAGAACATCCACGATTTCCCCGATGCCCCGGTTTCTTCGCGCTCCTGCATAAATGACCGAAACGGCGCAACACCTGTGCCCGGACCGACCATGATAATCGGAGCCTCCGGATTTTCCGGCAGCTTAAAGCTTTTATTCGGCTGAATAAAAACAGGCAGCGTGTCGCCAGGCTGAAGGCGTTCAGCACATAAAACCGAGCAGACCCCTTTTCGGTCTCTGCCGTGCGTATTGTAGCGGACAGCGCCGATCGTCAAATGCACTTCATCCGGATTTGCAGCGAAGCTCGATGCGATCGAATAAAGACGCGGCGGAATTTTTCGAAGAATCGAAACAAATTCCTGCGGAGCTGCTGCAATCGGGCCGAAATCCTGAACAAAATCAATCAGGTCGCGGCCTGCGATGTACGCTTTTAATTGATCCACGTTTTCCTGAGCGGCAAGCTCGCGCAGTTTTTCATTTTCAATGAGTTCTGCCGCCTGCTGAATGAATTTTTTTGTCAGTACCGTAATTTCATAGTAAGAAGTCAACGCTTCTTTCAGGGAAAGGTTTTCTCCTTGATCAACAGTGATGGTAGCATTCGGATCCCATTTCAGCTCGGCCAGCAGCATGTCGACGAGTTCCGGGTCATTTTCCGGAAAAATGCCGAGCGCATCGCCAGGTTCATAAGTCAAGCCTGAGCCTTCGAGCGATAATTCAAGGTGGCGCGTTTCTTTATTTGATCCGCGGCCGTTTAAATTCAAATTTTCCAGCACTTCCGCTCTGAACGGATTTTTTCTCGAATATACCGTTTCTCCTCCTGCGGCTTGCGGTGCTGCCGTTTGAGCGGGTGCTGAGCTTGCGCCCTGTTCCTGTCCTTCGTTTAAGCTTGAGATGACACCGTCAAGCCATGCTGCAGCCGGCTCATCATAATCGAGATCGCAATCGACGCGCGGATGGAGCCTTGTGCCCCCAAGCTCACCAAGCCGCTGATCGAACTCTTTTCCGGTCTGGCAGAAAAATTCATACGACGTGTCGCCAAGAGCCAGTACAGAAAAACGGAGATCATCGAGCTTCGGAGCCCGTCTGCCGTGGAGAAATTCATGGAATGACAGCGCGTTGTCCGGCGGATCCCCTTCTCCGTGCGTGCTGACGACGATGAGAAGATTTTTTAATTTTTTCAATTGGTTCGGCTTAAAATCACTCATTGCAGAGACGGTGACTTGAAAGCCCCGTTCTGTAAGCGTCTTAGCCGCGTTTTCAGCAAGTCCCTGTGCATTTCCTGTCTGCGATCCGAATAAAATGGTCACTTCTCTGGAAACAGGCTGGGCCGGGCTTGCAGCCGGAGCTTCCGCCGGCAATGTTTCAAGCGCTGCCGCGGCATCGGCGGTTTGCACAGCCGCCAGATAACCGCTCAGCCAGGCTTTTTGCGATGCCGTCAAAGTTGGCAGAAGGCGGTTGAGGAGCTCTGCCTGCTCCTGATTAAAAGGACTGTTCATTACCTGAAGTTGCAACGATATCCACCTCACTAAGGAATAAAAAAATTATGACTTGTTTGAAACGGAAAAGGATTACATTCATCATATATCCACTATTCCTATAAATCAAATCGGTTTTATTGACGCAAAACATCTGTCGATCACGGCTTTGCTGCAAAGAAATATTGTAAGCGCTCACTCATCACGTCCCTTTTGCCGCTCGGCGTCAGCCTGCTTCAAACTAAACATTCCTAAAAAATATTCTAATTTAAAGTTTACTGGAATACTCAACATTAGTAAAATATATATTAATTATCACAGCTATTAAGATTTTTAATAAAGGAGAGATTCGTGTGCATTATGATGCGCTGAAGACATTCGTTACCCTTGCAGAAGTCAAAAATTTCACGAAAACGGCCGAGCTTCTTCTCATGTCGCAGCCGAGCGTGAGCATGCACATTAAAAATCTTGAAAAAGAGTTCCAGACAAAATTATTTGAACGCTCTCCGAAATATTTGAAAATCACGCCGACCGGTGAAATTTTATACGATCGCGCCAAACAAATGATCACTATCTATGAACAAACGCGGCAGGACATTCTCGATCACCACAACTCGATCAAAGGCGAGCTGAAAATCGGCGCAAGCTTCACAATCGGCGAATACATTTTGCCATCTCTCTTGTTCGACCTACAAAAAGAATATCCTGAGCTCGAACTCAAGGCCGTCATTGGAAACACGGAAGAAATCGTGCAGTCTGTCCGCCTGTACAAAGTGGACATCGGCTTGATCGAAGGACAGACAAATGAAAAAGAGCTTTCTGTCCACGCCTTTATGCAGGACGAATTGTTTATCGCAGCTTCAAGCGATCACCCGCTTGCGGTCAAACAGGATGTGACAATGGCCGATCTGCAAAATCAAACGTGGGTAACGCGCGAAGTCGGCTCAGGCACACGCGAATACTTAAACCATGTCATCCGTTCAAACGGTTTGAAAGTGAAGTCGTTTCTGACGATCAGCAGCAATCAGGGGATCAAAGAAACGCTCATGACAGGCATCGGACTGTCTCTTTTATCTAAAAGCGTCATTGAAAGAGATGTGCAGCATGGAAACCTTTCCGTGCTCCGGCTGAAAAATCAAACCTTTAACAGGACGCTTTCATATATATATTCACCCGTCATGCAGGACAAGAAAAATGTGAAAACCTTCATTAACGCTTTGAACAAAAGAACGGCTTCGGGATGATGAACCGTTCTTCCTGCCGCTTCACGAAATGTTTGTTTTCGTTTGTCCAATGTATGAATCATCACTGGAAACGATTGACTGCCGGCTGATCATACCATATCCTGGAACTATCACATAGGAAAAGAGATGATGGTTATGAAATGGTTAGGTAAAAGTTTAGTTGCTTCATCATTACTGGCGGGTATGCTTGCTGTTTCGGGAAGTCCCATGCATGTACAAGCCCAGGAACTCTCTAAAACTGAAAGTCTCTCTTCTCACGTATCTGTCATTGCCCCTCAGGCGATCGTTATCAACAGGCCGATGAAAGTCGGACAGGAAGATCAATACGTCGGCATTTCGAACGTCTCCTACAGCGGCAGCGCCATTACCGTCAGCGTCACCTCGGACCGCGTGTACGTAAAAGCCGTCAGCCCAGGCAAAGCGACATTTTCGTATCTCAATTCATTGGGACAGCTGGTCATCAACAATATTACGGTCACCCGATAGCACTTAAATCCGCGGGAGGAAACGGCTTCCGCGGACATTTTATATCTCCGGTCTAAAATAAAAACACCAATCACATCGAATTGGTGTTATTGCTATCAACGTATTTGATGATCTTCGCCGGATTTCCGCCGACGATGGCATTGTCCGGGACATCTTTTGTCACGACGGCTCCGGAAGCGATCACTGCATTGTCGCCGACCTTGACGCCGGGATTGATGACCGCGCTGCCGCCAATCCAGACGTTCCGTCCGATGATGACAGGTATCCCGTACTCCGCACCGCTTATCCTTTCGGACGGATCGAGCGGATGGGTAGCCGTATAAATATTAACACCCGGTCCGAGCATACAATGATCGCCTATCCGGATTTCGCATACATCGAGGAAAACACAGTCAAAATTGGCGAAGAAATTTTCCCCGACATGTATATTAAAGCCGTAATCACAGCGAAACACCGGTTCGATGTGGAGCGTTTCCCCTGTTGAACCAAACAGCTCTTTAATCAGCTTGGTCCTTTTAGTGTCGTCGATTCCGTTCGAATGGTTGAATTCATTCGTAAGTTTGCGCGCCCTGAGTCTGTCATGGCACAGCACCGGATCAGAAGCATGATAAAGCTCTCCGTCCAGCATTTTTTGCTTTTCTGTTTTCATTGGTTTTGGTCTCCTTGACTGCATTTTATATTGGCTACATCAATTGCAACACTAGATTGAGCACTTTTACAATAAAGTAGACATTGATGAGCAGCAAAAGCAAAATAACAGCCTTCCGCTTCTCATGTTTAATTTCATAAACGAATTTCCACATAAAAAAGATTGCTAAAAATACGATTAAAATACTATCAACACTTTTAAGTATCAGATCCATCCAATTCCTGCTCCCTTTTGACTTCTATATAAGACAATATTTTCATAACGCGCGGCGTACTGCAAGACTTTTTCCCAGTTCTCAAAAAAAAAATCGAAAAACTGTTGACGAATCCATCTAATCTGCATATAATAGAACTTGTCAGCAAAACAAATACCCAGTGTTACATACCATGATTCCGTAGCTCAGCTGGGAGAGCGCTACCTTGACAGGGTAGAGGTCGCTGGTTCGAGCCCAGTCGGAATCATACCAAATCGAAACGGCAGGATTTCCAATGGAGTTCCTGCCGTTTTTGTGTTTCGTTTTATTCAATTCTCCTCTATCCCGCCTCAACATCAAAAAACAGCCTCAGGGTTTGAAAGAGTTATGGTAAAATATTCTTTGTACAAAGTTCGGGCTCACTCAAGGGAAGTTGGCTCATCCCCTATGAAAGGGGGTGATGCTTATGACAGCATACGAAACAATCTCGTTAATGATTGCTTTCGGCATGTTAATTGCCGTGTTGTCGAAGAAAGAAAAATAGACTTCCCTTGAGCCCTGGTAAAGTTCATAGGGAAAGTCTATTTTAAAATGACTGAGCCAAGCCCTTGTTGGGCCGCTTTGTACACGCGACTCGACTGTTGGCGCAGTCGGGTCTTTTTTATTTTATGCATTTCTTTTTAAAAAATACACCTGAACGTTTGAGCGATACGTTGATGACGCACCTGTGGTCTTTTTATGATTTTGACAGTCTATCTTCAAATTCATATTACCAATTTCAACCCACTAAATCAACTAATAGTGTCATTCACCTCTCGGGATAAATGAAAATATTCGAGGGTAAACCGTGCTTCTTCTTCCAACGCTTTTGAACAACCACATTATTTTTTCATAATTCACAACATCCAAAATAATCCAAAGTAAGTCGAATTAATCTCCTCCAACTCTTTTACATTCAGACGAAAAAATGACTTTTGTTTGATTGTTTTTTAAACATGGATGTTTTCTGGGTTTTCCGCTTTATTTCAGGACTAGAAAACAAGTCCTTTGTCTGATTGAGAGAGACCGAACCCCTGCTAAAATAAAGTTCGTGTTGTTGGGAAATATTTCTCAAAAGGGAGGGCCGATTGTTAAAGGATATCGACATTTGAAAGGAGAACAACTGTGGCTAAGACTATTATTTCTGGTTTTATTTTATTTTTTCTGCTTATTTTTTCGGGAGCTGAACCAACATCGGCGGCTTTCTGGGATACAAAAGGAGACAACATTATTCATGATCCTTCCATGATTAAAGAAGGAAATACATGGTATACATTCGGCACTGGAATTGGCAATGGAATCCGCGTCATTAAATCGACAGACGGAAAAACGTGGAGCGCAATGCCAAGCATATTTGCAACTCCATTATCATGGTGGAAACAGTACGTGCCAAACCATGAAGAAAACCAATGGGCGCCTGATATCAGCTATTATAATGGACGCTACTGGCTTTATTATGCGGTATCCGCGTTCGGCTCGAATACTTCCGCGATCGGATTCGCTTCAACAGACCGACTCTCTTCCGGAAAATGGCGCGACGACGGGCTTGTTATCCGGACGACGCCTGCGAACGATTATAATGCGATCGACCCTGATTTAGTCATTGATAAAGAAGGAAATCCGTGGCTTTCCTTCGGCTCATTTTGGAGCGGCATCAAGTTGACAAAGCTTGATAAAAACACGATGAAACCTACAGGGAAGATTTATTCCATCGCATCAAGGCCGAGCCATGGCGGAGCGGTTGAAGCGCCGTCTATTACATATAAAAACGGCTACTATTATTTATTCGTTTCGTTCGATAAATGCTGCCAAGGTGTGAACAGCACGTACAAAACCGCTTACGGCCGCTCGACAAAAATCACAGGACCTTACTATGACAAAAGCGGCAAGAAAATGACGGAAGGCGGAGGCACAATCCTCGATTCCGGAAACGACCGCTGGAAGGGCCCGGGCGGCGCGGATATCGTGAACGGCAGCATCATCGTCAGACATGGTTATGATGCGCTTGACAATGGAGCGCCTAAGCTGCTGATTAATGATTTATACTGGGATTCCAAAGGCTGGCCGAGGTATTAGTTTTTAAACCGAGCAGATATTTTTCTGCTCGGTTTTTTCTGTTATTTTAGCAGTCCAGCTTTGCAAGAACTCCATCCAAAAAAATGTTCAATCTTCCATATCTTCAAAGTATCGATCATTTTGATCAACTTTTTTAATAAATCCCTCTAGAGAGTCAGCTATTTTTTTATCAAAAAAAGAATACCGATGACTTATCGGTATCATTTAAATCAAGCGTTAAATATACACCTTCATTTACCTCATAAAAAACAAGCTTGTCTTCATCTTCATATATATCATCTAAATCAGGGTCAAATTCGTAAATATCTTCCCTTAAAGTGATATCTGCGATCGTAGCGGGATCTAAAAATCTGTTTATTGCACTATTTCCTCTTATAAATAAAATTCTCTGAGTTCTTTAGGAAATAGAAAACCAAGTCTATCTTCCGCTTTTCTTAGATCGTTTTCTTTTAACTCATAAAACTCATGATGACTATTTTTTATAAAATTAAGTTTGTTCAGCCTCATGAACAGCCTTAGACAGCCTTATAGATGGTGCACCTTTACTATGAATATCCGATTGATGCTCATCAAGAAATTTAGCCGGGCTGATATCCCCAAATTGCATAATCAACCTTCCAACGGTTAATTTTCTTCCTGGCAGACAGCAGAGCCAGGCCGCCAAACAACGTTCATACCTTGCTGTTTGATTCCACTATCCGCACCGCTTCTTCCTCTGCGCCATTTTGATAAATAATCAAGCGGGTTACCACACCATTCTCCAAAATAAATTCCACTTCAACAGACAATAACCTGAGGAAAAAGCGCGTTTCCGAGGCTGGAAATAATTCAAAACGGATCTGTCCGGTGATTTGCATATAAAGCCGTTCCTTATCAACTGTCACATCAGCGACGGTGCCATCCTGAAGTGAATAACTTCCGACATATCTTTTGTAAATGGCCGGATCGATCTCTTTTTTCTTTTTATCGGCGGGGCGGTCAGGGGTTTTGTAGTCCTTGTCAAACAGGATATTTTCAACGGCTTCAAAGATGGCCTGTTCATATTCATCATCCTGTTCCACATTGCTCAAATAAATGAAGGTTTTTCGTTGATCAATATATCGGATCATTACGGTTGAATAGCCTGGCCAGCCGCCGCTGTGACCGACAATTCGCCCTGTTTCAGGACTGTCCCGAAGCACCCATCCACATCCGTAATCTACAGACTCTCCGTTTTTCAGAGACGCGGGAGAAAAGGCAAGCTCTTTTGAAACTTGATTGATCAAACAATCTGTATATAAGGCTTGGTCAAACAAATATAAGTCATGAATGGTTGAATTTACGGTTCCGTCCCCCTGAATCCCGTCAAGATAGGAGACATATTTTGTTTCTTCAAGGTCATCGGGCAGAACGTACTGTTCTGTATACACGTCATACACATATCCATACGCATAGTTCTCAATGGTTTCAGGTTGAAGCCTTCTGTTATACACCCTTGAGTTCCGCATTTCCACCGGTTCAAAGATGCTTTTTTTCATGTATTCGGCAAAGCTCAAACCGGATGCCTTTTCAATGATAACCGCAAGCAGCACATATCCCGTATTGCTGTACAGCCAGCCTTCACCCGGGGCAAAATAGCGTTGCGGCTGATGATTCACCAGCATATCAACGATATCTTGATTAACAGCAATCTTGTTATGATCCCAATGTTGTAAAAACCACTCCATATAATCGGGCAGACCCGACGTATGTGTCAACAAATCGTGAATCGTTATGCCCTGATAAGGAAATCCGGTTATCCATCGTTCTACGGGATCCTCAATATTCAATGCCCCTTGCTGTGCTAATTGAAGGATGCCCAAAGCAGTGAACGGCTTGGATAGCGATGCTAATTCAAATAAGGAGTGCTCCTGCAATAAACGCTTATCTGCCAAGTTTGCATAACCGAAGGCGCCTTGATAAAGAATGTCTCCGTCTTCAGCGACTAATACCGCCGCGTTGATCTGATTTTTTTCATTTAACACACTAAACAGGTTAACAAGTTGTTCTCTTTTTTTCTGTTTCATTTTTCCACCTCCCTTTCTTTATACGCATATGGAAATAAGAGGTTTCAACTAAAAAAAAGACAAGACTGCTTCTTGTCTTTGAAATCACTGTTCTACCATTCTAATAAGTTTCAACATCCTTTTCGCAAGTCACTCATTGTTCTACAGTGCGAGCCATTAGCCCCAGCACAAATGAATGTCAAATGGACTTTTGATTGCGGCGAAAAAATGTTGCAAACAGCAATGAAACGTTGCTCAAAAGACTTGCCGCCCCTAACCAGACGAGCCATTCCGCATTTGTCCCCCAGGAATATCCGATGATGATCAGAGCAATGCAGCTTGAGAAAAAGGGTCCTGTCCTGTCTAACTTTGCGCCGCGGCGAATTGTTTCCTTTGTCTGCAGGAATTTATCTTTTGCATGATAGAGCTTCTTCTTTACCTTGATTTTAAAAATAGTTACCTTTGCATACAGATTATTTTTCATCATTTTCTCCTCCATAGCGGCGTTTCTCTAATTCTCCGAGAATCTTTTCTGTATCTAATAGGTTTCCCACGCCAAGCTGAATGTTTGCATTCTCCTCAAAACCGTCTTGTTCTTCACCGTCAAAACGGTAAAGCTTTTGCAGCAGCCGCCAAAATGTCGCAACCTCTTCGGTTGTAAACTGCTGAAACAAGTCGGCCAAGAAATAGACGGACCTTTCGGAACAATCCACCAGCGCTTTCTTTCCTTCAGCGGTCATTTCAATATTAATGGAGCGTTTGTCTTTTTGACTTGGCACTGATTTGATATAGCCTTTTTTGATCAGACCTGTCATCAGCTTGTTGGCGGTCTGTTTGGTTGTGCCAAGCTTTTTGGAGATATTCGTAAGCGTGGCAGTTTCAGTCGGCAAATGCGCGATGGCGATGAGTGCCATATGTTGCCTGGAAGTTAATATTTCCATGTATTCATCACCTCGGGTTTGCACCTTATTGACAACTGAAAACAATGTCGCATAGCTTTGCTGCATCAAATGTAATTCGTTGATTAAGCTGTTGATATCCATTTGTTCTCTCCTCCGAATATAGTCAACATGCTGACAAATGTACAATACCCTCTTTCCGTAAAATTGTCAACATGTTGACTATTTTTATGATTGATCAATTGGGCATTCCGCTTTACACTATTTAATTATCAGATAATTCAAAATACTAATCGGAAACAGGGGGTTTTTATGAATTCTTCACTCATTTCAGCGGATGATGCATGGGTGCTTTGGGGGTTTATTGCGGTGTGGGCGGCGGTGAGTATTTATTTGGAGCAGCGGTATCGCTGGGCTGCGGCCGTATCGGGGGCTGTACTGGCGCTGGGCGGATCGATGCTGTTTACGAATGCGGGGATTCTTCCGGCCGAGTCGCCCGTCTATGATGCGGTGTGGTCCTATGTTGTTCCGCTTGCGATACCTTTGCTGCTTTTTCAAATCAATGTGCGGAAGATCCTGAAAGAAAGCGGCAGGCTTTTGATGATGTTTTGCATCAGCGCCCTGGGCACTGCGGCCGGAAGCGTGATTGCTTTTTTTCTGTTTAAGCAGCAGATTCCGCACCTTGAGAAAATCGGCGGGATGATCAGTGCCTCTTATATCGGCGGAGGCGTGAATTTTGCAGCGATGGCCGCGAAGTTCTCAACTCCCGGTGAGTATGTATCATCGACGGTGGTTGCAGATCATTTTATGATGGCACTTCTTTTTTTCATTTTAATGGGGATACCGGCGCTTAAATGGTTTCAAAAACGCTTTGGCGTCCCTGAAGAGGCGGCCGGCCGCAAAAATCAGGCGGAAGCCTATTGGAAAAGAAAAGAGATGTCCTTGCAGGACATTTCTTTAAACATCGGAACCGCCTTTGCGATCGTTGTTGTGTCTGTAAAAGCAGCGGCCTTTTTCAAAGAGCATTTTTCTTCTGACGACGGGTTTCAGTTTCTTGCCTTTGTCTTGGGCGACCAGTTCCTGCTGCTGACGACGCTGACAATTTTGCTGACAATCGCCTTCCCCCGCTATTTTGAACGGCTGCGCGGCACACAGGAAATCGGGACTTATTTGATTTACCTATTCTTTGTCGTCATCGGCATTCCGGCAGACTTGCGGATCATTCTCATGAACGCCCCGCTCCTCCTTGCATTTGTGTTTGTGGTTGCCATGTCCAACCTGCTCGTATCGCTCGTCGCCGGAAAGCTGTTTCGTTTTCGGCTCGAGGAAATCCTCTTGGCCTGCAATGCGTCTGTCGGCGGTCCGACAACAGCGGCGGCGATGGCGATTGCCAAAGGTTGGCAGGGCCTCGTTGCTCCGGTAATGCTGGTCGGGACGTTCGGATATCTGATCGGCAATTATGTCGGCACCCTCTTGGGCACATGGTTTTCCACCCTGATTTAAACGCAAAAAAAGCCGCAGATTCCCTGAAGAGTCTGCGGCTTCTTTTATGATCGGGCGAGCGCTCCGGATACAGCTTCCAATGCACGGGCAAAATCGGCCTGCAAATCATCGGCATGTTCCACACCGACGCTCAGCCGCAAAAGGCCGTCGGTAATCCCCCGTTTTTCCCGCTCTTCTTTCGGCATGGCGGCGTGAGACATTTTCGCCGGATAAGAAAGGATCGATTCCACAGCGCCGAGACTGACGGCAAAGACCGGAAGAGAGACGCGTTCCACAACCTTTTTCACGGCTTCTGCATTCTCCAGTTCGAATGAAAGGACAGCGCCGGCGCCGTATGACTGGTGCCTGTGAACGGATGCACCAGGATGCGAAGACAGCCCCGGATAATACACTTGTTTGACGGCCGGATGCTTTTCAAAAAATTCAGCGAGCTGCTGAGCCGTTCGCGATGCTTTTTCAAGCCGAACCTGCAGTGTCTTCAGCCCTCTCAGCACAAGCCAGCAGTCTTGGACGCCGAGAACAGCGCCGAACGAATTTTGCAGTTTATAAAGTTCTTCCCCGAGCTTTTTGTCTTTCACGACGGCAAGGCCTGATAAGACGTCGCTGTGTCCGCTTAAAAACTTCGTCGCGCTGTGTAGCACAACATCGACGCCGAGCTCAAGAGGTCGCTGCAGCGCCGGGGTCATGAACGTGTTGTCAAGAAACGTCAGACAGCCGTGCGCCTTGGCAAGCTTGACGACCCCTCTGATATCCGTAATGCCGAGCGTCGGATTTGACGGTGTTTCAAGGTAGATGACTTTTGTGTTTTCCTTTATGTTTAAAGCAATTTCATTTAAATCCGTCATATCGACGAAAGTATGTTCAATCCCGAAGCGGCTCAGCACTTCCGTAATCATCCGGTAAGTGCCGCCGTACACATCTTTTGTGACGAGCACGTGATCGCCCTTTGACAAAAGCAGAAAGGCGGTGGAAATCGCGGCCATTCCGGATGAAAAAGCAAATCCCCTCGTCCCTCCCTCAAGCTCGGCTATCGTGTCTTCAAGCGCCGTTCTTGTCGGTGTGCCTGACCGGCTGTAGTCATATTCGCCGAATTTGTCAAAAGAACCTTGATGAAAGGTTGAGGCGTGCTGGATCGGCACGCTGACGGCTCCGGTTGCTCCGTCCGTTTTATTTTGGTTATGAACAAGCCTTGTTTCAAGCGTCCAGTTTTCATGACTCATGCGAAACCGCCTCCCCTTTCACTTTTTCCAGCGCAGTTTTGAGATCCTGCTTTAAATCTGAGACGTGTTCGATTCCGACTGAAAAGCGCAGAAGTCTGTTGCAGACGCCGTTTGCAATTCGGATGTCTTCCGGAATATCCATATGGGTCTGTGTCGCCGGGTAGGTGATGAAGCTTTCGACTCCGCCGAGGCTTTCGGCGAAACAGATCGTCTTGAGATTTTTCAGAAACGGATTGACCCATTCTTCTTTCTGAACGCGGAATGACAGCATGCCGCCTTTTCCCGGATAAAGAACATCGGCAATTTCCTCCTGCTCTTCCAAAAAGGCCGCGAGTTCCTGTGCGTTTTCCTGATGCTGTCTCATCCTGAGAGCGAGCGTCTTCATCCCTCTCATTAAGAGCCACGAATCGAACGGCGATAAAACCGCGCCGATGGCGTTTTGGTGCTGGAACATTTCCTCAGACAGCTCTTCGCCTTTTGCGACGACAAGCCCCGCCAAAAGATCGTTATGACCGCCCAAATACTTCGTCGCGCTGTGAATGACAAGATCAGCGCCGAGCTCAATCGGCCTTTGCAGAACCGGTGTATAGAACGTATTGTCGACAATGAGCAGCAAGTCGTGCTCTTTGGCGATTTGCGCGATTTTTTGAATATCGGCTTCCTGCATGAGCGGATTTGTCGGCGTTTCTACAAACAGTGCCTTTGTATTGTTCGTGATTTTCGACTTGATACAGTCTTCGTCTGAAAAATCGTCGTAGAAAAAGCGCAGTCCGTATTTCTTCCATTCGTTTTCAAAAAGGCGGTACGTTCCCCCGTATAAATCGGATGAAACGATGAGTTCATCCCCGCTTTGAAACAGAGCCATGATCGTCTGAATGGCAGCCATACCGGAACTGAACGCAAAGCCGCGCGTTCCCCTTTCGAGTTTCGCGATTGCATCTTCAACAAGCTGTCTTGTCGGATTTTTTGTGCGAATGTAATCAAAGCCTGTGGATTCCCCGATTCCTTTGTGTCTGTACGCAGAAGAGAAATAAACGGGAGGATTGACAGTTCCGGTTATTTCATCACTGCGGTTGCCGATTTGCGCCAGCGTTGTTTGTACATGTTCAGTCATATGACACCATCCTTTTAAAAATAAAAAACCCCTTCTTCATAAGAAGAAGGGGGATTATGCGCTTCTTCTTATCTTCCAAGCATCTGCTTGCTGGATTTAGCACCTTGGTACACTGACATCGTCAGTGCAGACCGGTTGCTGAGGTTTCAAAGGGCCAGTCCCTCCACCTCTCGTGATAAGAATCTCTTAAATTTTCTGATTGTTCTTTACTTTAACCTAAGTCAAGACATTTTTCAAGGGCCATTTTTAAATCTTTCCTCATATTGAACATGGTATGATGAAACCAAATGACGGAACCGGAGGAATCAGATGCCAAAAACAGAGCGATTAATCGAATTGATGATGACCATTCATACAAAACAAAAATTTACGGCCGGGGAGCTCGCTGCTGAATTCGGGGTTTCCTACCGCACGATTCTCCGCGATCTGAACGAGCTGAGCGCGCTCGGCGTCCCGATCTATTCTGAAACAGGTGCGAACGGAGGCTATTATTTGCTGAATGAACCTGTGCTTCCGCCGCTCTTTTTTACACAATCAGAGGCGGCGGCTATGTTTTTCGCGTATCAATCTCTGCAGTTTTTCGGATCGCTTCCCTTTGATGCGGAAACACGGATGGTTTTAAAAAAGTTCTACCGCCACCTTCCCTCGGAAACACAGGAGCGGATTGATGCGATGAAAGACAGAATCGTGTTCTGGAATCCGCATCGTCCAAAAGCCGCCGAACATTTAGAAACACTTCTTGACGCAGCCATCAATCAATCCGTTTTGACGGTCGTTTATGACGGAACAGACGATTGCGCGGAGAGATCCATCCAGCCCATCGGCTTGTTCAGCTGGAACGGCTTCTGGTACTGTCCGGCCTATTGCTTTAAAAGGCAGGCGTTCAGACTGTTCCGCGCCGACCGCATCTTTCGGGCGGAAAAAGCGGCCAGCCCGCTGGCCCGCCAGCTTCCCTATCGATCGGTTCTCAGCTGGATCAAACATTCGGAGATCGAGTGCCTTGAACCGGTGCGGCTGCAAGCGGAACTGACACGCAGAGGAGCCAGGCGGGCTGCGGCTGATGTGGATTTATTCAAGGTCCTCACCATGCGGGATGACGGAACGGGGGTTATCGATGCAAACCTCCCCAGGTCAGAACTTAAGTATTTCGGAGACCTTTTGTGGAACCTCGGCACTGAGGCAACGGTCAAAGAACCCGCGGAAATCAAGCTTCAGCTGAAACGAAAGGCTTCTGACATTTTAGCAAGGTACGACTGACTTTTTTAAAGAAACGTGACAAAGCCTGTCAGGATTAGGTGATACTTTTAGAATAAAGCCAAATGGAAAGGATGAAGCAAATGAATCAAGTTCAAGTCCTGCGGAGCGATTTGTTCCACGAAATGGAGACAGGCGTCCGCTCCACGTGTCATCTTCTGAAAAAAGTGAAGGAATCTGACTGGTCTTACCGGCCCGCCGACCGCATGCGAAGCCTGAAAGAACTGGCAAGCCATCTGACGGCCATCCCAGAAGCCGACTTGGCCATCATGCAGGAAAAGGAAGAGGCCGCCATCTCCCGGATTGAAAAGAAGTATAGTGCATTACAGTCTGCTGACCAAATGGCTGAAGCGATGCAGAAAGGATTCGCCGCTTTTCAAACGTATATGACTTCCCTCTCCGACGAGGAGTTTTTGACGAAAAAAACAAAGCCGTTTTACCTCGATGAAGGGATGACCCAAAGCCGCTGGCTGACGGAAACGCTCACCCACGTCTTCCATCACAGGGCCCAGCTGTTTAATTATTTAAAACAGCTCGGATATGACGTCAACATGTTCGATCTGTATCTTTAAAAGGTGTTCATATGCAGCTGCCTCTGACAAAAAAAGAACGGTCAAACTTAAGGACAGCCAAGGTGAAAATAAAAAACACGGCATATATGGATCTGTCCGTCCTTGCACATGCACTCGGTTCGTCTTTGGAGCGCGCCGCATACATCAAGGCGCTCGCCCAGTTTCAAACGGTTCCTTCCATCGGGCCGAAAATGGCGCAGTGCGCCGTTGACTTAGGCTACTATTCCCTCGGCGACATCAAGCATGAATCAGGTGCGGATTTGATCATCCGCCTGGAAAAACTGAAAGGCTACTGGGAAGACCCTTGTGCAGAAGATGCGCTGCGCTGCATCGTCCATTATGCCAACGATCCCGAAAGCGACAAAAGCTGGTGGGATTTCACAGCGGAAAGAAAAAAGTACCGTGAGCGCTACGGATACCCTCCGGATAGACCGTCAACGCCCTGGTACGAAAAAAAACGATCATAAAAAAACACGGCTGCCGAACAGTTCGGCAGCCCTTTTCGCTTCTTTCACAAGAGAATTTCGTGTTAAAATGAATGGAAACGTTCACAAACATTATTTCTGGAGGAATTCACCTTGGCTATGAAAACAGGAGTCATTCAGGAGAAGAAGCTTTTTTCGGAAGAGCTCGGCGAGGAAATGGAGCTTCTCGTCTATTTGCCGTCATCCTTCTCGCCGCTTTACAAATATCATGTGATCATCGCACAGGATGGACATGACTATTTCCGGTTCGGGCGCATCAGCAGACAGGTGGAAGAACTGCTGGCGAACGGTGAAATCGAAAGAAGCATCATCATCGGCATTCCGTACAAAAACGTCCAGGAGAGAAGGCTTACATACCATCCGGAAGGGTCAAAATTCGAAGCGTATAAACGTTTTTTGGCAAATGAACTCGTCCCTTTCACCGACAGAGAGTATCCGACATACCAAGTCGGATCAGGCAGAACGCTGATCGGGGATTCGCTCGGAGGAACGGTTTCTCTCATGACGGCGCTTGACTATCCGAATATGTTCGGGAACGTCATCATGCAGTCACCTTATGTCGACCGCCATGTTCTCGATAAAGTGAAACAGTCCGATTCCCTGCAGCTTATTTCAATTTGCCACCAAATCGGAGAGAAGGAAACCGCCGTCAAAACGACAGATGATCAAATTTTGGACTTCACAGGTCCAAATGAGCAATTAAAAGAATTACTTGAAGAAAAGCAGACAAACTACGATTTCAAAGCTTTCGACGGGGATCACAAGTGGACGTACTGGCAGCCGCTCATCACCCCCGCTTTAAAAAAAATGCTGTAGCTCTCTGTATATCGGCTCATCTTTGATATACTAAACCATATCAATTGTTTAAGGAGGGAACAAAATGAAATACGGTATTGTGCTATTTCCATCAAAAAAACTTCAGGACATTGCAAATTCCTACCGAAAACGCTATGACCCTAATTACGCTTTAATTCCGCCCCACCTTACATTAAGAACACCTTTTGAAGCGTCTGAAGACGAGATCGCGGGCGTCGTAAGACACCTGAGGGAGCTTTCAAAAGAGCTGAAACCCATCACGCTGAAGATTACAAAATTCAGTTCCTTTGCCCCCGTCAATCATGTCATCTATATGAAAGCCGAACCGACAGAAGAATTGACGCAGCTTCATGAAAAAATGTACAGCGGAGTTTTGGAAGACAAACCCGAATACGCGTTTGTTCCCCATGTCACAGTCGCACAAAAGCTGTCAGATGATGAGCATTCCGACGTCCTCGGCACGCTGAAAATGAGAGACGCGTCACACGAAGAAGTCATCGACCGCTTTCACCTGCTTTACCAATTGGACAACGGATCATGGACCGTCTATGAAACTTTTATTTTAGGAGCGTGAAGAAAGCCAGTGGAAGCCGTCATTGTGAAGAATCAACAACAGCTTGAAGACGCCTTCTTTGTTAGAAAGGAAGTCTTTATCAAGGAGCAGTACGTATCACCGGAAGAAGAAATGGATCATCTCGACCAGGAATCTTCACATCTCGTCATCTATGACGGAAAAGAGCCGATTGGCGCTGGCCGGCTGCGGCTTGTCGACGGCTACGGCAAACTTGAACGAATCTGTGTGCTGAAAAGCCACCGCTCCCTCGGCGTCGGCAACCTGATCATTCAGGCGCTTGAAGAGGAAGCCGCCAAGCAAGGTGCGGTTCAATTCATGCTGAACGCACAGACACAGGCTGTTCCCTTTTACGAAAAACACGGCTATAAAGTCGTGTCTGAAGAATTTTTAGATGCGAATATCCCCCATGTCAAAATGGTCAAAAAGTAACCGTTCCGCTTAAAAAGCGGAACGGTTTTTCTTTTCCTCAGAAAACATTTCATAGTTTGTTCATCTTTTGTTTATCGTTTATTCAACATTGTCTATTAAAGTTGTTTCTAAGCTTTTACGAAGCCCTGCACAAAATAGACGGGAGGTAACAGCCGAATGCCGTTATGAACAAAAACAACATCACCACACTCGCCCGTTTCGGGGTAGTCGGAGCCGGAAACACACTCGTTGATTTCGCCGTGTTTTTCCTCCTTACGTCGCTCCACGTCCCCTACCTGGCCGCACAGTTGTTTTCCTATTCGGCAGGCGTGGCAAACAGCTATATCTGGAATCGGACGTGGACGTTTCAAGTAAAGGAAAAAGCGCATGGCGCGGAGATCATCCGGTTTATCATGATCAATCTTGCAGCAGCAGGCGCTACATTTGTCCTTCTGTATATATTTCAAAAAGCCGGCCTGTCCCTTTTTGTCAGCAAAATGTCCGCAACAGTCGCAGGAATGGCGATCAACTTTATCGGAAACAGGCTATGGGTGTTTCAAGAACCCGGAACAGATTCATAAAAAAGACAAGGAGTGAATAACCATGAAAGTAAAAAAAGCAGTCATCCCAGCAGCCGGATTGGGTACAAGATTTTTGCCGGCAACAAAAGCGCAGCCGAAAGAAATGCTGCCGATTGTCGATAAACCGGCCATACAATATATCGTGGAAGAAGCTGTCCAGTCAGGAATAGAAGACATCCTTATCATTACAGGAAGAAATAAACGTTCGATTGAAGACCATTTTGACCGCTCTGTTGAACTGGAGCAAAACCTGTTCGCCAAAGGAAAAAACGATGTGTTAAAAGAAATACGCGACATCGCCGATATGGCGAATATTCATTATATCCGACAAAAGGAGCCCCTCGGTCTCGGACATGCGGTGTTATCGGCCAAGCATTTCATCGGTGATGAGCCGTTTGCCGTTTTGCTCGGCGACGACATCATGGTGTCAGAAACGCCGGCGCTTCGGCAGCTGCTTGAAGTATTTGAAGAATATCAGACGGAAGTCATCGGCGTTCAGCCAGTCGATCCGGCGGACGTCAGCAAATACGGCATCATTCAGACGTCCGCGCAAAAGAACAAAGTGTATCAAATTGACGATCTTGTTGAAAAGCCGTCTGTCAAAGAAGCCCCTTCAAATATCGCGGTCATGGGCCGCTATGTGCTGAGGCCATCGATTTTCCCCGTGCTCGAACAAACAAAGCGCGGTGCGGGAAATGAAATTCAGCTGACTGACGCACTAAGGGAAATCTGCCGGGAACAAAGCATGTATGCGCGCAAATTGGAAGGAAGCCGCTTTGATATCGGAGACAAGCTGGGCAGTTTTAAAGCGAGCACGGAAATCGCTCTTATGCGGGACGAGATGCGGCCAAAACTGCTCGCCTATCTGGAAAGCGTCTTAAAAAAAGAAGCGCAGAAAGGAGCATGGCAATGACATCCGTACTCGTTACAGGAGGAGCCGGATACATCGGCAGCCACACCGTACTCGAATTAACAAAGCAAAACCGCTCCGTCGTCGTGCTTGACAATTTATCCACCGGACACAGGGAAGCTGTCAGCGGGGGCAGCTTTTACGAAGGCGATATCGGTGATGCGGCACTTATCAAAGCCATCATCAAACATCATGATGTTGATGCTGTCATCCATTTCGCCGCCAAAAGCCTTGTGTCCGAATCGATCGAAAAGCCTGAACTCTACTTTAAGGAAAACACGCTCAAGTCTTGTGCATTCTTCGAAACGGTCATCAAGGAAGGCGTCAAAAACATCGTCTTTTCGTCGACCGCCGCCGTATATGGCATCCCGGAAAAAGTCCCGATCAAAGAGACAGCCCTCCTCTCCCCTGTCAATCCATACGGGGAATCGAAGCTGATGATCGAAAAATACTTGCACTGGGTCGGGAAAACGCACGGTATCAAATGGGCAGCCCTCCGCTACTTCAACGCGGCCGGCGCCGCTTTAAACGGAGCGATCGGCGAGGATCACGATCCTGAAAGCCATCTCATTCCCCTCGTCCTGCAGACGGCTTTGAGACAGCGAAAGCAGCTGTCAATTTTCGGAGATGATTATCCGACGCCGGACGGAACATGCATCAGGGATTATATTCACGT
This sequence comes from Bacillus sp. B19-2, assembly GCF_022832475.1. Lineage (NCBI taxonomy): Bacteria > Bacillati > Bacillota > Bacilli > Caryophanales > Bacillaceae > Bacillus > Bacillus sp. B19-2. The sequence goes on along the minus strand of NZ_JALHKQ010000001.1, from coordinate 373,931 downwards.
CCTTGATCTGGCTTCCGCCCACCTGGCGGCCCTTGACGGGTTATATGAAGACAGACTGAAGCAAAATGTTTATAATGTAGGGACAGGGGCCGGACATTCCGTAAAAGAAATCATTGAAACCGCGGAAAACATGACAGAGCGAAGCATTGCAGCAAAAACGGACGAGCGCAGAGCGGGGGATCCGCCAGTGCTTGTGGCGGACAGCCGGACACTGATGGAAGATACCGGATGGAAGCCGCGATACAGCGATTTACAAACCATTATTCAAAGCGCGTGGCAATGGCACAGGGCGCATCCGGACGGTTTTTGAGATTTGCTTGTTTCCCGCGCGGGCGGCAGGGAAACATCCCGGCAGCTGCTCCAACGTTCGGCTGATGAAATCAAAAGCAGGGAGAAAAAACGAAAATGGGAAGCATAGTGAATGATATTTTAATGTGGCTGACCGATCTTGGCTATTTCGGCATTGCGATCGGTTTAATGATCGAAATCATCCCGAGTGAAATCGTACTGGCCTACGGCGGATACTTGGTGTCAAGCGGCTCCATTACGATGACAGGGGCCGTGATCGCCGGCGTCATCGGGGGAACGATTGCTCAATTGTTTTTATACTGGATCGGCTATTACGGCGGAAGGCCGTTTTTATACAAATACGGAAAGTACTTATTGATCCAAAAGCATCACATTCAAACGGCCGAAAAATGGTTTGAGAAATACGGCGGAGGCGTTGTCTTTTCCGCCCGCTTCATTCCCGTGGTCAGGCACGCCATCTCCATTCCGGCAGGAATTGCGAAAATGCCGATTTTAAAATTCACGGGTCTGACCGTGCTGGCCATCATACCGTGGTCGATACTATTCGTCTACCTCGGCATACAGCTCGGCAGCCGGTGGGATCATGTTGAAAATGTGGCGAGAACGTACACGACTCCGATTATGATCGGAGCGGCCGCTATGATTATTCTGTATTTCGGACTCAAAAAACTGCGCAAAAAATAACGAAAACCCCGGTATAAAAGCCGGGGTTTGTTTCATCTTTCAAACGGACTCGTTAACGTAGCGTCCGCTTTCCGCCTTTTCCGCAACACGGCGGTTCAGCGTTTTTTTTCGCTTCTTTTCCAAGACCCGCCTAAAAGCCGCAGTCTGGTTTTCCTCTCTTTTTTCGACTTCGCGGTAGGCGCGCTCGCTTGGGATATTGGTGATTTTTTGTATATGCGCATAGTTCGATTTTTGGCTGATGCTGCGATTGACGTACTGTGTATATTGATCATGATGGACAGGCGGCAAATATCCCATTCGATCTCCTCCTCATCAGCTTTAATTCCCAAAAATCTACTGTTTTAAACGGTTTTCATTTGATATGATAGACGTTGTCTCATGACACTAGACGACTACCCATTAATTGGAGGACCTCTTTTTGAAATGCGCCCGATTCAATAACCGAGACATTCATATACATACATATTCGAGAGAACACCTGCAATTCCTCTTTGATGAAGCAAGAAAAGACAGAATCACGTGTAAACATTGCGGCTTGCCGCTCAGACTGAAATTGTCGATTCATGAAGAACCGCATTTTTTCCACCGGGAAACCGGGGATTTTTCTCAATGTGAGGCAGCTTGCTTAAGCGAGAAGACAGAGCAGACCAGACAGAACGACTATACAGAAAGCGGCGTGTTCCGTCTTCCGAAAGGCAAAGCGATCGAAGAGGAAAAGAAGGCGGACGCGGACTTCTGGACGCCGCCTCGCGAAGCTTCCATCCATTCTCCTTTCTCCCCAGCGGAAGAAACGGCTCCGGAACCGGTCTTTCCGAATGTGCCGCTGAATGAAAAACAGCTTGCCGCCGTGACGGCCCCCGAAGAACCCCTTCTCGTTCTGGCCGGCGCGGGAAGCGGAAAAACGCGGGTCTTAACCGCGCGGGCGGCTTATATGATAGCCCGGCTCGATATCCCGCCTTCTGCGATTTTGCTCGTCACATTCACGACAAAAGCCGTGAAAGAAATGAAAGAGCGGATGGCCTCGCAATACGGATTGCCGATGCAGACTGTGAACCGCCTCGTGACAGGCACCTTCCACAGCTTTTTTTACAAAATTCTTTATCATCATGATCCGGCAAAATGGAATGGCGAGCACCTGCTGAAATGGGAATGGCAAAAAGAACAATACATCAAAATGGCCCTTGCCGAAGAAGGGCTTGATGAAAAAGATTTTCCGGTTGATCAGGCGATCCAGCAGATCGGCTACTGGAAGAACGCTTATCTTCCGGGCGAACAGATTCCGCTGGAAGACGAGTGGGAAAAGAGGGTTCACCGGCTGTACCGTCATTATGAAGAACAAAAAGCTGCGCGGCGCCAATTCGATTTCGACGATATGGCATCTGCATGCTGGCAGCTGTTTCAAGAAGAGCCAGACATTTTAAAACGATATCAGACGCGCTTTCACGCGATTTTGATCGACGAATTTCAGGACATTAACCCTGTTCAGTATGCCATCATCAAGCTGTTGACGAGCCCGGAAAACAACCTGACCTGTGTCGGGGATGATGACCAGTCAATCTATGCGTTCAGAGGCAGCAGCCCCTCTTTTATACTCGATTTTGAAAAAGATTATCCGAAGGCGAAAACGGTCCGCCTCACGACGAATTACAGATCGAGCCATCCGATTGTGGCAAGCGCCGATATGGTCGTGAGGAAAAATAAAAAGCGTTTTCCGAAAACATTAAGCGCCGCGAGAGATGACCGTCAAAAACCGCTCTTATTTTATCCTTATGATGAAGAGGAAGAAGCGATTATGATCGTCTCTGATATCCAAGAAAAAATTGAAATGGGTGCTAAGCCTGATGACTTCGCCATCCTATACCGGACAAACAGCAGCGGACGCGCAATCTTTGAACGTCTGCACCAGTCGGCTATTCCGTACACGGCTGAACAAGGCGTCCGGTCGTTTTACAGCAGGAGAATCGTCCGGCAGATGCTGGCTTATCTCTATTTAAGCCAAAATCAGGATGACGCGGAAGCCGCCAAACAGATTTTACCCGCCCTCTTTCTCAAGCAGTCCGCTTTAAATACGCTTAAAGCGCTCTCGATTACAGAAGATTGCACGATGGTTCAGGCGCTTGAAAAACTGACCGACATCAAACCGTTTCAGCTTGATAAAATTAAAAAAATCGTTCCTTTTTTCACAGGCTTAAAAACGATGAAACCGGTTGAAGCGATCTCTTTCGCAGAGGAAAAAATGGGCTTTTCCGATTACTTGAAAAAGCGCGGTAACGAAGGAAACAAGGTCGAAAAAGGGTCTGACGATCTGCGGGATCTCAAAACAGCGGCAAAAAGATTCAAAACGATCCCCGAATTTCTTGAGCATGTCGATCATATGAGAGCCGCGGAAAAGCAAAAAGCCGACGGATACGGTGTTCAGCTTTTAACAATCCACCGTGCGAAAGGGCTTGAATTCAAAACGGTCTATATCCTGGGAGTACAGGACGGCTCGATTCCGCATGACTTTGCCCTGGAGACAGCGAGAAAAGGCGACGAAACCGCTCTTGAAGAAGAGCGGAGGCTGCTGTATGTCGCCATGACCCGGGCCGAGGACCGCCTGTATATCAGCGTCCCTTCCGTCAGAAGGGGCAGAACGGCATACCGCTCAAGGTTCTTGCAGCCTGTTTTACGCCCGAATCCCCAGGTCCAGCTGCAATAAAAAACACCGTGCCCTCCTTTTATCGGAAGGCGCGGTGTTTATTTTTTGCTGTTCATCATTTTCGCGATCGTGTTGAAATCCATTTTTTCCTTGCCGCTTACAATGGATTCAACAATCTTATCTTCCATTTCCTGAGGAACCCGTTTGTTCGCCAATTTAGCGACGCGCTTAATCACGCTGCGGACCGTTTTTTCATCCTTGAAGTTGGCATTTTGCAGCGAATTCGCAAGCTGCATGACGTCATTCATGCTGACGCCCGTTTTCTTTTCGATGTTTTTGAAAAATTGATTGTCCATACCTATGCCTCCTTTTTGGGAGTGTTACGCTATCTTATGCATCTTTGAAAAGCCTTGTGCTTTTCCCGTTCAAAAAGAAGAGAGCACGGCCACATGCTGCCGCCGCCCTCTTCGCTTCAACTCAAAAACTAATATTTAAAAGAAGCGCCGACAATAATTAGAAGAATAAACAAGACAACGATCAATACAAACGTTGAACCATAGCCACCGCCATAGCCGCCGCAGTAACCGCCGCCGTAGCCTCCGCCACAAAAGCCCATCTAAAGCACCTCCTTTTCTCCCTACACGATATGACAGTTGATAGAATTCGCTTGGATTGATGCATAGGGCTTTCGTGGATTATTTAAAGATGCCCGGCAGACTCACGTCCTCTCCCAGCCATTTTTCGGCATTCTCTGCAAACGCTTCGACCTGCCTGCCGAACTGTTCGGCAGAACGGTCAAATGTCTCCAGTTCCTTCTGCTGCTCAAAGATCGCCCGGTCATGGCCTGCTTGCGTTTGATCGTGCTTGCGGTATATCGATTCAACCAGCTGTTCAAATAAATTCATCGCTTTTCCCCCTTATGATGGTGTATGCATCAGAAGAAAAATTGGCAACAAAAAAACCGGACTGTATCCGGCTTTTTTTGATATTAATAGGTTCTCTTTTTTTTGCCGCATCCGCAGCCTTTTTTCTTCACTTTTTTTGAGAAAGTGGACTGATGATTGCTGGAAGCGTTCGTTAATCGGCCTTGCTGCCTTCTTTTCACTTGTCTCATTGCATTCCTTCCTTTCTCATGCTTATACGCCATTATATGAGTCTTCTTTTCATAAGTTGCTAATGACAAATCCCCATTCAATCGAGCCATTTGGACACGATCGTTTCCAGTACCCCAGCAAGGCCCGCGATGGCAAGCAGAAGAATCAGCCATTCAGCAATGGTCGGAACAAATGCGTAAAGAACAAGCAAAAACGCGGTACACCACACACCCGTACACCAATAACAGCTCAACAGCTCGCCGATCCACGCTCTCACGCCTTTTCCTTTCATGACAAGATACGTCTCAGTCTCTCCCGTTTTTTCGTTTTTTTCTTCAACCTCTTCGTGAAACAGGCTTCTAAACGGCGCCATAATCGTATCAAACACGACCAGCCGCGTCAGCCGAAATACCGCGATAGAAAATAGAATATATAAAAGCCAGCTTTGTATCACAGGGCTCCCCCTTTCCTGCTTCCAAATATATGCCGGAACCGCCTTCCCTAAAACAGCAAATTTGGGTGCTGAAATGTATGTTTTCCTCATTCCGCTAAGTTACCGGTCTGCATTTAATAAAGTGTGGATAAGAAAGGAGTGAAAGTTATGTCGTTTCATGAAAAAGCCGAAGCGCTGTACGCAGAAACATTTGACGAATTATACCGGGAATATGACCAGCTCATTGAAGTGATTGATTCCGAACATGTCACAGTAAACACGGCAAACATAACAGCAGCTCTCTCTTTACAAGCCATCGTGATCTCTTTGACGATTTTATCGGCTCAGCTTGCGATCGAAGACGAGGATACAGCAGACATTGTCTCAGAACACGTTTTAGCCGTTCACAGGCTGCAAAACAGGAGAAGAGTCATCATTAAAGTCATCAACAGCAGCAATGTCACCATTACGCTTTCCTCGCTGGAGATCCTGCTTTCCGTCCAAGTTTTAACCGAAGTGCTGATCGCGCTTATCACAGAGCTTGACATACTTTAAGCCTTCCTTTCTTTCTAATATTTTTTGAGAAATTGAGGTGAGAAACAATTGGCAGATTTTGAAAAACTCCAAGAGAACGTAGATCCGATAATGAAATCAGTTGTTAAAAACATCTTGAAAAATCGAGGAGTAACCAGCGATAAAGTTCGGAAGCTTTCAGAAGAAGAAAAAGAAAATATTTTCAATATGCTGGAAGATCTAAAAAAACAATCCGATGCTTTAGTTCAAAGACAGAAAGAAATAGCCGCAGCGAAGGAAAAAGGGACAAAGAGAGAAAAGAACGCTGATGCATCTTCAGAAAATGGCGAGAGAACAAGAAGAAGAAGAAACAGAACAAATAGATTGAGAGATAAACTTAGACAACGGAGGGAACAAGAAAACACAGCAACAGCGGAAAATTCAACCGAGCCGGATACTTCAGCAGCAAACGAAGAAAAAAATGGGGATTTGTAGCAGGGTATCTGTCTTATACAAGTTAAGGAGTTACAACATTTAATAATAGTAAATGGAAGGAGGAAATGAAATGGAAACAAGACCATATTCATGGGTTGCGCTTGACCCGGAATGCGAACATCCAGGCAACGATTATCACCCTAGTTATCCTAAGAAAAAATTATGTGACGACTATACTTGCAACTGTGGTAGGAAAGGGCAAAATGGCTTTATCGATTCTGACCTAGATCAACTTCATCTTAACAAACAGCTCTCAGATGAAACGATCATCATTAAAGACTCCTGTGATGTTCAAGTCTCAACTGAAGACACACAAACTTTGGTATCAGTCATGACAGCTGTGCAAACACTAGCTGTAACGATTGTTCTCGCCATTATCGATGATCCTGATCTGGCCGAACTTGTAACATCTGATTTGCTGCAGGTAACTGCCAATAAACAAACGAACAGACAAAAATTGGTGATTGATAATTCCCGAAATGTTCATGTCACAACCGAAGATACAGACACAGCCGTCATCGTAAGCACATTTGTTCAAACTGTTACAATCACCATCGTCGCCCTTATCGTCGGCCTTCTATAATTCAAAAAGCAGAGCCATCAAGCTCTGCTTTTCTTCATTTTTATAGACGATTACCCACACCAACAAGGGCACGGGTACATATGTTGTTAAAGACTAAAGTCAAATATCCCTATAAAAAGGAGCTGAAATCCATGAGCTGCGGAAAACATCATGGCCGGCATGAAAATTGTGTATGCGATGCAGTAGAACAAATTATAAAAGAACAGGATGCAGTTGAAGAAACATGTCCGACGAGCTGCTTCGGCAATCTGCTGAGTCCGACGGTTTCCGGTAAAGACACCATTCCGTTCCTTTTGTACGACAAAAAAGGCGGTTTATTTTCAACATTTGGAAATGTCGGCGGATTTTCAGATGATATGCAGTGCTTCGAATCGATTTTCTTCCGGGCAGAAAGTCTAAAAGATTGCTGTGCAACGCTTTCAATCCTGAGGCCTGTGGACATAAACGGCGACACATTAAGCGTCTGCCATCCTTGTGACCCTGACTTTTTCGGGCTTGAAAAAACGGACTTTTGCATCGAGGTTGACTTAACTTGTTTCTGCGCAATTCAATGTCTGTCACCTGAACTAGTTGATCGTGCAACAGACAAAAAACACAATCAGCACCACGGTTAAAAGGTGTCGGGCTGCATCAAGCCGGCCGTTATGCTCGGCTTGATGCCAGTCTTTTCACGAAAGCTGCCGGCTTTCGGCAGCTCCTTTTACCAATAGAAAAGCCAGGCCGAAAAATGAATTTTTAAATCCTGAACTAGGAGGGATCATAACATGACGAAATGTTCAGCCGAAAATTGCGTGTGCGAAGCCGTTGAAAACATTCACGATCTGCAAAACGCCATTGAGGAAGAAGGCTGCCCGACAAGCTGTTTCAGCAACCTGCTTTCCCCTTCGAGACACTTAGGCGACACCATTCCGTTTATTTTATACACTTCAAAGTCTAAGCCGTTCGTAGCGTTTGGGAATGTCGGAGAGCTTCAGGCAGGCCCTTGCTTCAGCACCGTGTTTTTCAGAGTTGAAAAGATTGATGACTGCTGCGCTACATTGAGACTGTTGATTGCCTTTGATGAAAATCGCCGCGTTCTCGATTTCACAGAAGATAAAGACAAAATTTGCGATGTGTTCCGTTTGGAAAAAACAAATTTCTGCGTTGAAGTGGATCTTGAATGCTTCTGTGCGATCGAATGCTTAAATCCGCAACTGATCAATCGTTCAAAATAAAAAGTCCCTGTATCGGGACTTTTTTTATCGTATGAATTTAAAAGCCGAGAGGGTGCAAGGAAGTAATGCTCTCGATCGGCAGTTCCGCCGGAGCCCCTTTGCTCGACGTTTTGACAAATAAGGAACCGCCTTTCTTTCCGGCGATCGTTCCTCTGTATGTCTTCCCGTCTGCTTCAATGAGACAAAGGGTTTTCGGCATATTGCCGGGAAGGCTTGCCAAAAAGTCGATTTTCTCGGCGATGGTCATCTTGTTGAGCGGCTTTTTAATCGGTTTGACTCCTTTTTCGGACCGATTCGCCTCATCGCTAATCACCGCTTCGGCGCCGTCTTTTTCGTCTGGCCGGACGGCTTCATCCTGCTGTTCCTTTCGCCGGGCTTTTTGTTCGGAAGCGTCGGGCTTTGCTTTCTTCTTTCTTTTAATCAGAATATCCTGCATGTTCGCTTCTGCCTTATCATAGTCCGGCTGCACAATATACATGAGCGGCTTTTGCTCCGCATCGTTTTTTCTGCTAGACATCTTGATCCCTCCGATCTGTTCATGGTATATCTATATGCAAAAAAGGAGAAATCAGAAGAAAAGAAAAAGCAATCCTTTAGCGGATTGCTTTTTTAGCGCTATGTTATCGCGCGATGATATGGTAGCCTGAATCAACATGCAGGTTTTCGCCGGTCATGCCGCGGGAAAGGTCGCTGAACAGGAAAGCAGCCGTGTCGCCGACTTCTTCCGGAGTCGTCGTGCGGCGAAGCGGTGCGCGCTCTTCGATTTCTTTTAAAATCGAGTTGAAGTCGCTGATTCCTTTTGCGGACAATGTCCGGATCGGCCCTGCGGAAATGCTGTTGACGCGGATTCCGTCTTTCCCGAGATCGCTCGCCAAGTATTTGACGCTGGCATCAAGCGATGCTTTCGCAACACCCATGACATTGTAGTTGGATACAACGCGCTCCCCGCCAAGGTATGTCAGCGTGACGATGCTTCCGCCTTCAGTCATAATGCCGCGCGCCGCTTTAGCGACCGCTGTCAGTGAGTAAGAGCTGATATTGTGTGCGAGCAGAAAACCGTCGCGGGTGGTATTCAAGTATTCTCCAGCCAAGTCTTCTTTGTTCGCGAAAGCGATGCAGTGTGCAATGCCGTGGATGACCCCGACTTCTTTTTTGATGTCGGCGAAGCACGCTTCAATTTCCTGGTCATTTGTGACATCACAAGGAAGTACGATTGAATCGTTCCGCTCCAAAGAATCGGCCAGCTCCTTGACCGATTTTTCAAGCCGCTCACCCGCATACGTAAAAATCAGTCTTGCGCCTGCATTGTGAAGCGAGCGGGCGATTCCCCAAGCGATGCTTCGTTTATTTGCTACACCCATGACGACGATATTCCGGCCTTCCAGTGATAAATTCATATGTATGAAATCCTCCTAATGATTAACATTTTATTAGTACCTGATCATAATATATAGTATCACAATTAATAGCAGGCTGACAATTTCAGAATATAAAAAGCGGCAGAGACCGTTTTAGATGTCCTGCCGCGATATTGATTCGTTTTTATTGCGGGACTACAGTTCCAACCCTGCGTTGGATAACTTTTGATATGCAAAATGGTTGGTCGGTCCGTGGCCGGCTCCGAAATCAAGGCTGCGTGCAACCGCTTCGTGGACGAAAGCCTCAGCGATGCGGAAAGCTCCTTGAATGCCGTTTCCTTTCGCTGTTTGCGCCGTTAGAGCGGCGGCAAATGTGCAGCCTGTTCCATGGGTATTTTTCGTCTTAATATAGGTGTTCGTTTTTTCTGTGAACACCTCTCCGTCGAAGAGGAGATCGGTTACTTTGCCGTCCTCGGGCTGATGTCCTCCCTTGATGATAATGTTGCGGACGCCCATTTCATGCAATTCACGAGCCGCTTTTTTGCGGTCTTCCATTGTTTGAATGCTTCTCCCTGTCAGCACTTCGGCTTCGGGAATGTTCGGCGTTACCGCATAAGCGAGCGGAAGCAGGCGCCGTTTTAATGTTTCAACTGCTTCCTCATTCAATAGTGAAGCGCCGCCTTTGGCGATCATGACAGGATCGACAATCACACGTTTAAGCTCGTGTGTTGCAATTTTTTCGGCAATGATCTCAATCATCTCCGCGCTCCACAGCATCCCTGTTTTCACGGCGTCAGGTTTTAAATCTTCCGCCACTGCATCAATCTGGGCGCCGAGCGCTTCCGGAGAAAGCGGGTAGACACCGTGAACCCCTGTTGTATTTTGCGCAGTGACCGCTGTCAAAGCCGTCATACCGAAGACGCCAAGCTCCTGAAATGTTTTAATGTCGGCTTGAATGCCGGCTCCGCCTCCTGAATCCGACCCGGCGATTGTTAATGCTTTATATATGCTCATGATGTTGCACTCCCTTCGGCCTTTAGCCAATCCACCTGTGATATATCGTTTTCGCGCGATTGATATCGTTCGTTCCGTGAATCAAAGCGCGTCCGTCCCGAAAAATCACGAACTTAATATCCTCCGTACGGCAGGATAATAAATAAGGATTTCCCGTCACATCCAAACCGGCTTTTTTTAATCTGGCGGCAAGCGGCTCCAGCTCCGGCGGCTGTTCCGCGGCCGGCCTGATCTGAACCGTTTGTCTGCCGCAAAGAACGGCTGCTTTTGTTTCGTTTTCAGCTGAAAGAAACGGAAACTCGCCTTTTCCGCACGTCGGACACGAGCCATGTTTAAGCGCGTCAGCCCGGACTTCAGAGCGCTCATTTGTCCAAATATCAAATGAGCGAAGCATTCCTGACGGTTCATGCCCGGTCAGCAGCTTCAGGGCATCTGTTACCTGGTATGCGGCAACCTGCTGGACGACCGGACCGATCACCCCTGCTGTGTCGCACGTCATGGTATTCGCGGGCAAATGCCCCAAAAGACAGTGAAGGCACGGCGTTTTTCCCGGAATTACGGTATATGTGATGCCATAGCTTGCGACACACGCGCCGTACAGGAAAGGGATGCCTAATTTGACCGCCGCATCGTTCATGATCAGCCGCGTTTCAAAATTATCGGTCGCATCGACGATCAGGGACGCTTCTGCCGCAAACTCGAGCGTTTTTTCCGCGGTAACATCCGCTACAATGCCGGTCACTTGAACAGAGCTGTTGATCAGGCGCAGCCTTTTTTCGGCAGCGGCTGCCTTTGGCATATGATCCATCACATCCTGTTCCGTATAGAGCTGCTGGCGCTGGAGATTGCTCCATTCCACATAATCCCTGTCGGCAATCGTCAGCGAACCGACCCCGGCCCTCACCAGCATTTCTGCGCTGGCCGCGCCCAATGCCCCTGCACCGATCACGAGGACGCGGGCGCGGCTTAATTTTTCCTGGCCGTCCGGTCCGATCGGGTGAAAAAGCTCCTGTCTTGAATACCTGCCGGTCAAATCGTCAACTTCCCTTCTTCAGGACTGCTGGCGATGCCGTAGTTCTTTTCCGGAATTCGTCCGGCAAGGTATCCGAGTCTGCCCGCTTCAACGGCAAGCTTCATAGCCTTCGCCATTTGGACCGGATCTTTCGCCCCGCTCACTGCCGTGTTCAAAAGTACTCCGTCAGCGCCGAGTTCCATTGCGTATGCCGCATCTTTCGGAGAACCGATTCCGGCATCCACGATTACGGGAACCTTAGCCTGTTCAATGATGAACGACAGGTTGAGCGGATTGACGATTCCCTGTCCCGAACCAATCGGAGATGCCCCGGGCATAATGGCGTGTACGCCGAGCTCTTCAAGCTTTCTCGCAAGGACGACATCGTCCGATGTATACGGCAGCACAATGAACCCTTCTTCAAGCAAGGCTTCTGACGCCTTCAGCGTTTCTACCGGGTCAGGCAGAAGCGAACGGTCACAGCCGATCACTTCGACTTTGATCATGTCGCAAAGACCGCTCGCTTTAGCAAGCTTGGCGATCCGGACGGCTTCCTCAGCCGTTTTTGCTCCGGCCGTATTCGGCAAAAGCCTATAACGGCTTAAATCAAGCTGCTCCAAAAAATTAGGCTGAGATTCTTCAAAAATATTCATCCGTCTGACGGCAAACGTCAGGATCTCCGATTCAGATGCGCTGACGGCTTCTTTTTGAATTTCAAATGACGGATACTTCCCTGTGCCGAGCAATAATCTTGATGAGAATTGACGATCTGCGATTTTTAACATAACGGTTTATCCCCCTCCGACAAAATGAACGATTTCGATGACATCGTGTTCTTCCAGTTTGACTGTTTGATATTGGTCTTTTCCGATAATCTGCCTGTTTCTTTCAACAACGACAACACGATTTTCCAAACTGTAGGATGCGAGCAAATCGTAAATCGTGCTGCCGTCATCTCTCCACTCTATTTTCCGGCCGTTGAGCTGAATGTTCACCTGTGCACAGCCTCCTTTCGCTCCGCTTTAAACGCCTCGGCCCACTCTGTTTTGACCAGATTGCCGAGGATCATGTCAGCTATCATCTCACCGGTTGAAGGTGCCAGGAGGATGCCGTTTCTGAAATGTCCGGCAGCAAACAATATCCGGTCATTTTCAGGATGTCTGCCGATATATGGATTGCCATCCCCTGTTTCGGGGCGCAATCCTGCCCAGCATTGGTCGATTGCCATGGATTCAATGTCAGGGAGCATCGACTTGGCCTTTCGGATCAACTCCTCAATTCCGCCAAGTTCCGGCTGTTCATTCCAATCCCCGGGCTTCATTGTCGCGCCGACGACAAGCTTTCCGCTATGGCGCGGAACGATGTAGCAATGATCATGGTAAAGCGTCCTTGTCAAAGGGATGCCGTTATTCCACACAGACAGGCACTCCCCTTTGACGGGATAAAAGCTTTTGTCTATGCCGATCTGTTTAAAGAAAGTACCGCTCCACACACCGCTTGCAATCACAACGTGCTCCGCCTCCGCGGTGCCTGAAGCAGCAGTGACGCCGACGGCCCCCGCTTCAGATTCAATCGATAAAACGGGCGTATACTCGAAGATATCGGCACCGAGCATCCGGGCCCCCCTGGCAAATGCCCTGCACGCTGCAGCCGGTTCGACATGGATGTCGTCCCGAATGAAATTGGCGCCGAGAATCCCTTTTCCGGCATGCGGTTCCAGCTCATATACTTCAGCTGCTTCAAGCCATTCCACAGAATCCAGTGCAGCCATTTGCATCAGATGTTCGCGATCGCTTTCTGAAAATGCCAGCTTTAATATCCCTCCGTCATGCTTTCTGATATCAATGCCGCTGATGTCTTTCAATTCGCCCGTCAGCCGCTGATAGGCTTTTTGGCTGGCTCTGGCAAATTCGAAAAAGGTACCGGGTTTATCGCATTCAGCATGGGCGCCGAGCATGCCCGCCGCCGCGCTCGTCGCTTTTTTGCCGACTTCTCCGCTTTCAAACACGGCCGTTTTTTTCCCTGCTTTAGCAAGATGGTAAGCGATGGATGTCCCGATGATGCCTCCGCCGATCACGATCGTATCATAGCGCTTTCTCATATGAATCTCCCTTCGCGAGACAGGCGAGCCGCGCGGCCGCCTCATCCGGTCTGTCATGGGAAAAGATCCCCGACATCACGGCGATGCCGTCTGCCATTTTGACTTCCGCCAGTCGTTGTTCGGTAATACCTCCGATCGCAATGACCGGAATGCTTACAGCCGCCTTCACTTCAGCCAGGCTGAGAGCCCCTCTTCCTTTCCGGCCCTTTTTACAGTCCGTTTCAAAAATGTGGCCGAACAGCACGTAATCTGCACCTTCAGTTTCAGCCTGAACCGCTTCTTCTGGCGAATGTACGGACTTTCCGATTTTCAAATGCGGAAAACGGCTCCTCACACTTTTGACGGAAAAGCCGTGTGAAGGCAGCTGCACCCGGTGAATGTGATGAAACAAAGCGATATCCACCCTATCGTTGATGATAAGTTTCCGCTTATTAACCCCTTCTTCGGCCAGGCGGTCGATTAAACTTGATATTTCGCTTACTTTTTTTGACCTTTCCCTAATGTGGATAAAGTCAACGGCATTTTGAATCGAGATGATTTTTGCAGCAAGCTCTTCCACAGAGTGCTTGTCATCGGTGATCGCGTGCAGATGCAAGCTGATCCACCCCGCTTTTTGACCAGCTTTCTTTTTGGTAGGCCATATCCCAGAAGCTGTATTCGTAGAAGCTGGAGATGACGAAGTTCTCCTTCATCTTCGCGCGCGTTTTCTCATCGGCGTTTTCAGCCAGCTCATCGAAGCGGTTAATCTGTTCCATCACATGTTCTCTAAACCAGTCGCCTCCGTATGTCGCGATCCATTCTTGATAAATCGCGTTGTCAGGCCTGCACGTTTTCAATGTTTCACCGACGTCATAATAGAGCCAATAGCAAGGAAGCAAAGCAGCCAGTATTTCCGCAAAACTGCCGCTGACGACAGAACGGTACATATGCGATGTGTACGCATACGCTGTCGGCGACGGCTGAAACGACTCCAGTTCTTCCTTTGTGATTCCCAATAGATCGGTGAATTTCCTATGGAGCGACATCTCGGCTTCATATGTGCCTTTCGCGTGTTCAGCCATCCGGCTTGTCGTATATAAATCGTGAGCATATGCCGCACCAAAGGATTGGACTTTGGCAAAGTGGGTCAAATAGTAGGAATCCTGCATGACATAGTATTTAAATCGTTCAACCGGAAGTGTGCCGTCTCCAATCCCTTGAATAAACGGATGGACAAAACTGCCTTCCCACCATTTTGCAGCGCTGTTTCGGCATTCTTCTGAAAACTTCATTTCGAGGCTCCTCCTTCGATTCTGAACATAAAAAAACCACTTTCCCGCAAGGAAAGTGGTTTGGAATTTGCATATATACATACTCAAATACCGTGCCACTTCCCTACGCAGGTTTGAACCTGTTCAGGTTATGAGGGTCTAAAAGTCACACTTTTATCTCAGCCCTTATCAAGGACTCCCCTAGTGGAAAACATTTCTTGTTCATTCAGTTTATACTTTTATCTTATCACGAATTGCAAAATGGTCAAGCATCAGTCTCCAAGCGTTTTTCTCAATTCCGCAATATATTCGCGCGAACCGGTGGCGATCAGCCTGTCACCCAATTGCAGCCTTGTATCCCCGTGGGGCACGATGCTGTCAACCCCGCGAAAAATTCGGACGAAGATGACATCTCCCGTAAACGGAAACTCCCTTAACAGGACACCGTCAAATCGCTCATTGCTCATATTGATCTGATACAGCGACGCATCCTGGTTCGTCAGGAGTTTCATAACGCCAGGCGCCTCGATCAGCGCGCGCAGCAGCGTTTTTGTAGAAAGCAGAATGGAGAATGTATCAATTCCGTTATCTTTCAGTCTGGATTCGGCGTCTGGAGAATCTGCGCTGGCGATAATTCTCGCAACTTTCTGCTCCTTCGCAAAAAGCGCGATCCCTGTATTGCGCTCTTCACTGCCTGTGGCGACGACGAGTATATCCGTTTGGAAAACGCCGAATGATTGAAGCGTCTCGTATTCATAATCAGGCAAAACTTCAACATCAAACACCGGGTCCGCCAGCTTTTCTTCCTTTTTTTCCTGCCGGACATGCAGGATTCTGACGTGATAATCTTCCGGAGAAAGTTCGAGCGTAACTGGCAGTGTCATTTGATTTGCGCCGATAAAGGTGATCGTCTTTTTCTCTTTTTCGCTTTCCATTTTCGGCATTAATTTTTTAAAGCCGGTCGGTGTGATGATGCATGTAATGACAGCCACCAAAATCAGCGCGCCGGACATCTGCGCGTCAATGACGCCGATGCGCTCGCCGATCGTTGTCGCCGCGATCACCAAAGAAAGCGTGGAAGTCAGGAGAAAACCGGAAGCCAGCACGGTTTTCATGTCATACCACTTTTTCAAAAACAGCACCGGAACGACTTTGCTGATTAACAGAGCCACAAACAGAAGCGGGATCATCACTAAAATTTTCGGATTGCCAAACAGCGACCAAATGTCCAATTTGACGCCTGTCATCACAAAGAAGATCGGGATCAGGAATCCGTAGCCGAATGAATCGAGCTGCTGAACGAGCTCCTTGTTTGGCGAAAGCAGCGAAACAAGCACCCCGGCTAAAAACGCGCCGAGTATATTTTCTGCACCGAGCGATTCGGACAGCGCCACAAGTACGATGATCAGCGTAAATATCGCCCTTGTGCCGATCTGGATCGTGCCTTTTGACAGCACTTCGACAAAAGGCCGCTTTTTAAATACCCTTCCGAACAGGTATAAAACGACGCCGGCGGCAAATAAGATCATCAGCAGCCACATATTGCTGTTTTCGTCGCCGTAGATTGAGGCGAACACCGCAAGCAGAATCATCGTGACAAGATCGGCAATGACGGCGACAAGCAAAATAATCTGCCCGATATTCGTCTTCATGAGACGCTCTTCCTTCAGCGTCGGAACGACAACCCCGAGCGAAATTGTCGAAATGATCAGCGTCATTAAAAAGGCGTTGTCAATAAATCCTGCCATGACAAAGCTGTAAGAAAGGCCGAGCGATAAAATAAAGACGGCAATAAAGATGACCGAAGCCGTTTTAAATGTATTCGGCGCTTCATTTCCGCTCGGAAGCAGCTGCTTTTTCTTTCCTTTTTCAAATGCGGAAAAATCGATTTCAAGCCCGCTTAAAAACATTAAAAAGATAAATCCGAGCATCGATAAAGTTTCGAGCCATGTATCATGCTGGGCGACCAGATCGAACCCGCTTTTTCCGATAATAAGACCCATGATAATTTCAGCGACAACCACCGGTATGCTTAACCTGAAACGGTGCAGCAGGATGGGCGTTAAAAATGCGATAATCAGTACAACAACTAAAGATGAGACAGATGTGTGCTCCATAAACTGGTACCTCCTCTAAAACCGGTTTCCGGGTATGATTAGCGTTCCCTTTTTTAAAAATAAAAGGAACATCTTTTTAGACATTTTCATGTGGGAAAAGAACCGTTTGAACTCTTTTCTCACAGGTGTAAAAATCGATTTTAACAATGCTCGCTCAGAAAAAAAAGTAATATGCCTGATTTTCTCCGGCGAAAGTCGCTGAAGCTTTATTTATATATGGATTGGGCAATGTAAATACATACGCAGACAGGAGGAAGAAACGCATGAATTACGATGTAATCGGTGATATTCACGGGTGCTATGACGAAATGATTGCGCTGATTGAAAAGCTCGGTTACTCGCTGTCATCGGGATTTCCCGTTCATCCGGAAAACAGAACACTTGTCTTTCTCGGGGATTTAACAGACAGAGGGCCAAAATCGCTGGAGGTCGTTGAATTTGTCGGACGGGCCGTTGAAGAAGGAGCTGTGCGATATGTGCCCGGCAATCACTGCAATAAACTGTACCGTTTTTTCAAAGGAAATCCGGTGAAGCTGCAGCACGGGCTGGAGACGACGGCGGCCGAATACAGAAACCTTCCGAAACATAAACAGAAGGATATCAGAGACCTTTTCATGCGCCTTTATGAAAAAGCTCCGCTTTATGAGATCCTGCATAACGGCGAACTTGTCGTCGCACATGCCGGCATCAAAGCGGAAGACATCGGCAAAAAACCTGTCGGAAAAGTAAAACAGTTTGTGCTATACGGAGATATTACAGGAGAAACGCTGCCTGACGGACGGCCGGTCAGGCGGGACTGGGCCGCCCATTACAAAGGCGATCCGTGGGTGGTGTACGGCCACACTCCTGTCAAACGTCCGCGGATGATTCATCATACGATCAATATCGATACCGGTTGTGTATTCGGCAACAGGCTGACCGCTTTCAGATTCCCCGAACTGACAACCGAATCTGTCCCCTCTTCATTGCCTTATGATGAGTCAAGATTCCGGATGGAGCCATAAAAAAAGAGAGCTTATTCAGCTCTCTATCAACTTGCTCATATCATGCGGGATCGGCGCTTGAAACGTCAGCTCTTCCATTGTAAACGGATGAAAAAACGCCAGCCTCTCACTGTGGAGCGCCTGCCGATTAATGAAGCCGCGGGTTCCCCCGTACAGCGTATCACCGCACAAGGGATATCCGATATGACTCATGTGAACGCGGATCTGATGGGTTCTCCCGGTTTCCAGACGGATGGAGATATCCGTCATGCCGCTGAAGCGCCTGTTCACCCAAAAATGCGTCACCGCTTTTTGCCCGTCCGGTATCACCGCACGCTCGATGATGCTCGATGATTTTCTGCCGATCGGCGCATCGATCGTTCCCTGCTCTTCTTCGATCAAACCGTGGACGACCGCCCGATATTGCCGTTTGACGTCTCCCTTTTTTTGCAGTCCCGATAAAAGCGAGTGGGCGAAGCGGTGTTTGGCTACAAGCATGACACCCGATGTGTCGCGGTCAAGCCTGCTCACCAGGTGAACGGTCGCGTGTACGCCTGTCCGCTGGTAATAATGAATCAGACCGTTCGCCAAGCTGCCTGATGGATGCTCGCGCGAAGGAATCGACGACAGGTATGGCTGTTTATTTAATACGAGAACATGGTCATCTTCGAACAAAATATCAAGCGGGATTTCTTCCGGGCGCAAAGATTCGCTCATTTTTTCCGGAGGGAACTGAATGACGAGCTCGTCCCCTTTTTGAAGAACGTATCTGACCGTTACATGCCCGCCGTTTACCAAAAGATCCCCGCCGCCGAATTTGATGTCCGTCAGCATCCTTTTTGAAATGCCCAGCCGCTGGACGTATTCTTTCAAAAGAACCCCGCTGTCCTCTTCTGTTATGATCTGTTTCATCAAAAAATCGCTCACAGCAAACCTTCCTATTCTCCTTTTCCGATAAAGGAATCCTGGACCCTTTTCCAAAACGGAAACGGCCGAAAACGGGCAAACCTGATATTTTCGTTTGCGACGCGGCATTGAATTGACTTGACGTCTTTATGCAACAATGTCAAATGGTCAATCGCGACTTGAAACGTCACATCATTAATCGGTTTAATTAAACAAGTGTGATGCTCAGGCAGAATGAGCGGCGAGCCGACCGTCCGAAACACCCGGTTGTTGATCGACGCCATTTCAGCCAGCTGGACCGCTCTGATGGACGGATGAATAATCGCACCGCCGAGCGCCTTGTTATATGCCGTGCTGCCCGATGGGGTCGATAAGCAAAGGCCGTCGCCGCGGAACGTTTCGAAAAGTTCCCCTTTAATTTCGACATCCGTCACAAGCGTTCCTTCGATGCTCTTGATCGTACATTCGTTCAGCGCCAAATATCTCGCTTCATCGCCGCCGTCATTATAGCGGACGATGACTTCCAAAACCGGGTATTCAACAATTTGATACGGCGTTTTCGCAATCGCGATCACGAGTTTTTCAATCTCGTTCGGCACCCAGTCGGCATAAAAGCCGAGATGACCGGTATGAACCCCGACAAAAGCGGTTTTGTCGAGGCGGCCGCTGTATTTGTGAAATGCGTATAAGAGCGTTCCGTCACCGCCGACGGAAATAACGATATCCGGCTCTTCTTCATCGCATTCAAGACCGAAGTCGAGCAGATATGTTTGAATTTTGCTTTTTAATGAATCGGAAACATCATTTCCTTTGGACGATACCGCAAACTTCATCATTCCATCTCCTTTCCCCTAACCGTCATCCTCATCCTTTTTCTTACGTGAAAATGCCACCTGAGCCTCCTGAATCTCGCCTCTGATCTCGGACATTTCCATATCGAGCATTGATGCTGCTTCAGAAGCTCTTTGAAGCCTTAATTTTACTTTTTCCGGAATGTTGCCGCTGTATTTATAATTTAAAGAATGCTCGATTGTCGCCCAAAAATTCATCGCCAGCGTCCGGATTTGAATTTCAACCAAAATCTGTTTTTCCCCGTTGATTGTCTGCAAAGGATACAGCACGACGAGGTGGTAGGAGCGGTAGCCGCTCTCTTTATGTTCCGCGATATAGTCGCGCTTATCCACCACCGTGAAGTCCTTTCTCGCCAGAAGCATATCGACGACAATGCGAATATCCTCAAAAAATTGGCACATGATTCTGAGCCCGGCAATATCTTGCATGCTTTCAATGTTGTGCAGAGGAATGTTTTTTCGCTTGGCCTTCTCAAGAATACTCGGAACAGGCTTCACCCGCCCTGTCACGAATTCAATCGGCGAATGCTCCTCTTCGTATTCGTAAAGGGTCCGGACCCCTTTCAGCTTCACTTTCAGCTCTTCAACAGCCTGCCGGTACGGCGCTAAAAAATGCTCCCATTGTTTTTCGTCCATAAACCTTCCCCCAATTTCATCGCCTTTTTTTCTAGAGGAATATCCGTTTCACTCTCTCTTCCATTTCTTCGCCATAATTAGCATTATCTTTAATATTCTCTATTAAATATCCAAGCTCATCATGGAACCCGTTAAGCTCCAGCTCCGTGTTTCCGATATGTAAAAACACAGGAAGATTGGCGTCGAGGGCCGCTTTAAGATCGGACCAGATGCCTTCGTTTAAAATGACGTATTCAAAGGAATCGTCCTGTTCAAGTATGTATACAAATGCAAAATGATCGGAGTCTGTCAGCATGCGTCCGGCCGGTTTCCGCTCGGCTCCGTCATTGATTTCGCTGGTCAGCACCAGCCGGTCGTTTCGCAGATTGGCTTCTGTAATCTCAATTCTGTTCTGCATAATGCTCTCCTTTACAATAAAAGTACAGATTCATTTTATCATATCAGCTTCAATATTGATAAACGTTCCTTCTCAAGAGATAATAAGGAAAATGCAATTTTACCAGCTGAGAGGATGAAAAAATTAAAGAATGAGCCAGGAACTTGAAATCGAATTTAAAAATATGCTGACAAAAAAAGAATTTGAGAAAATCAAATCATATTATCAATTTACCTCCGAGCAATTTGTTATACAAAAAAACCATTATTACGATACGCCTTCCTTTTCTTTAAAAGAAAAAGGAGCGGCTTTAAGAATTCGCGAAAAACAGCAGCGATATGTACTGACATTAAAAGAGCCGGCACCTGTAGGTCTGATGGAAACCCACCAGGAGCTGACCCGGAAGCCCGAATTTGAAACGTTCACGATTCCGCATGGGCCGGTATACGATCGCCTGAAGCACCTTGGCATTGAACCGGACGAGCTCATCCTTTTCGGAACGCTTGCGACAAGCCGTGCAGAAAAAAATTTACCGCAGGGCTTAATTGTTTTGGATCACAGCCGATACTTAATGGTAGAAGACTTTGAAGTTGAATTCGAAGTGACAGACTATGAACGCGGAAAACGGGATTTCTTTGAACTGCTGAAATCGTTCGGCATCCCTGAGCGTGAAACCAAAAACAAAATCGTCCGATTTTATGAGCAAAAACTTAAAGATCAATAAGGTGGGAAAACAATGAACGTCAACCATTTGGCCGCCCTCTTGGAACTCCAGGCGATACGGTCGTTTTATCCGGCTTCAGACAGCGGTTCCGAAGATGCTGGTTTTGATTTCAGCTCGATTTTAAACCAATATTTAAGCAATGTCGGCGGCTTGGAGTCTGCACAGCCCGCGGTTGTTCCGGCTGTGTCGACAGCGTCTCAGCTTCAGGCGCCGCTGACAGCTGAAAAGCCTGCGGCGATTGCGGCTGTCCCATCTGCCGCAGCGAAACCCGTCTCTTTCGGCGGCCAAAATCAGAGCATTGACCAAATCATCAAAAACGCCGCAGAAAAATACGGAGTCGATGAGAAGCTGATTCATGCCGTCGTCAAGCAGGAATCGCGCTACCAGGAAAAAGCGGTCAGCCCGGCCGGCGCCATGGGCCTGATGCAGCTCATGCCGTCAACGGCGAAAGCGCTCGGCGTGAATAACGCTTTTGACCCCGTGCAAAATATAGAAGGCGGAACAAAATACTTAAAGCAGATGCTCGATAAATACAGCGGAAATGTGAACCTCGCATTAGCGGCCTACAATGCCGGACCGGGAAATGTCCAAAAGTACGGAGGCATTCCCCCTTTTAAAGAAACGCAAAATTATGTAAAAAGAATCACCTCAAATTACTATGCCTAAGCCGGAAAGGACGCTTTCCGGCTTTTTTTGTCCGCATTTACTTCCTCTTTGATCCTCCCGGTATTAAAAATACACATTTAAGAAGCGAATATGATATGATATTTGAAACAAAAACAGCGATTTTCGCCCGCAGGCAGAAGTCGGTTTGTTTGTAGAAATGGCACGAGGTTGCTAAAATAAGTATATACAATCGTGAAATAATAAATGATGCACAAGATAAATATTTTTTTGCAATAGGAATCGGTATATTTTCCTATTAGCCATATTAAAAGGAGTAGTCAACATGGGACAATCGTTTAACGCACCTTATGAAGCGATTGGAGAAGAGCTTCTATCGCAACTTGTTGATACTTTTTATGAGCGTGTAAAGCGGCATCCGCTGCTCTACCCGATTTTTCCGGACGACTTAACGGAAACGGCAAGAAAGCAGAAGCAATTTTTAACGCAATATTTAGGCGGTCCGCCGCTTTATACAGAAGAACACGGACACCCGATGCTGAGGGCGCGGCACCTGCCGTTTCCAATCACACCGGAACGGGCGGACGCATGGCTTTCGTGTATGAAAGAGGCAATGGATCATGTCGGTTTAAAGGGCGAAATCAGGGAATTTCTTTTTGAAAGGCTGACATTGACAGCCAGACATATGGTAAATCAGCCTAAAATGGAGGATGGTTCACATTGACACTCAATCAGCGTGACCAATTTTTCTCCCATTGCCACGGACATCCGCAAAAACCGATGGAAATTTATATGTTTGTCGACCCTTTGTCTCCCGAATGCTGGGCTTTAGAGCCGGCGATCAAAAAGTTGAAAATCCGCTACGGCCGCTTTTTCACACTAAGGATCATCGCCGCATGCAGCATCACAGCGCTGAACGTTCAGAAACGTAAAAAGCACCGACTCGCAGAGGCATGGGAAAAGATCGCATGCAGGTCGGGCATGTCTTGTGACGGGACGCTCCTGCATGATAAAGCTCTTTCCGCGCCATACCTCGCTTCGCTCGCTTTGAAGGCGGCGGAACTGCAGGGCAGAAAAGCAGGGCTGCAGTTTTTGAGATGCATGCAGGAAAGCCTGTTTCTCAATCGGCAGGATATCACCGAAGAACAGGTGCTCCTGGCAATCGCAGAGCATACACAGCTCGATCTGGAGGAATTTAAAAGGGATCTTCATTCGCAGAGCGCCGTGAAAGCCCTGCAATGCGATTTGAAAATCGCTGCCGAAATGGAAGTGGCATCTGTTCCGACTCTTACGTTTTTTAACAGTCTCCGCGAAGGAGAAGGCTTAAAAGTAACCGGAAATTATTCATACGAGATTTACGAAGAAGTATTGTTTGAGATGCTCGGCGATGAGCCGAAGCCTTCACAAACACCTCCACTCGAACTTTTTATCGAATACTTTCAATTTGTAGCCGACAAAGAAATTGCCGTCGTTTACGACTGGACGCTGGAAGAGGTGGAACGGGAAATGAAAAAGCTCGCGTTCGCCCGCAAAGTCGAAAGAGTGGAAGCGAAACACGGCATGTTCTGGCGCTATATAAACGGACATCATGATGCCGGACCGCTTTATCAATGCGAAAAATAGCACGGGTTTCTCCCGTGTTTTTTTTCGCGCTAAAACGAACACACGTTCCTTTTTGAAGCAGTAAGAAACCGCGCCGGGATAAGCGCGGTTTCTAATATGTCTTAACGACAACAAAGGGGATGGGAGAAATTTTTCACGGTCAAACAAAGGGGTAAATGTTTGTTTGTGATCAATTTCACATCTTTATAATATCAAATCATGTCGAGTTTTGACAACTGATTTCATTAGTTTTCACATTTTTGTCACAAAAACATAAATAATAGATGTCCATCATATGTTCAAAGTAACAAAGAAAACGAGCCCGCCGCACGTTGCAAAACCGCGATTTATGCGGACTGGCGAACGGTTTGCTGCGCTTTTTGCGCCTCGTCTCCCCCTGTGAAATTTTATCAGTCCTTAGGAGGGTTTTTATGCTTCAGATCATTTTAGGACTTGCATCAATATTATTTTTTTTCGTCTTGAACATTTTAGGTTTGATGAATATGTTTCCCCTTTATATTACGTCTCCCCTCTTATTTATATCAATCCTTTTTACGCTCAGCCGCCTCAACCACCGCAAAACATTTAAAGGTTTTTGACCTCATCGCGAACAAGGCTGCCGGTATGACCGGCAGCCTCTTCCATCTATTCGCCTATTATGAATGATCGACTTTTTGCAAAAGTTCTTCCATTTCGTTCAGCTGCTCTTCAAACTTTTTGCACGCAGCTTCGATCGGCTCTGAAGATGTCATATCGACACCGGCTTTTTTCAGCACTTCAATCGGATAATCCGAGCTTCCCGCTTTCAAGAACTCAATATAGCGGTCAACAGCCGATTTGCCTTCTTTTAAAATCTGCTGACTGAGCGCCTGAGCTGCACTGAAGCCTGTGGCGTACTGATACACATAATAATTGTAGTAGAAATGCGGTATTCTTGACCACTCAAGACCGATTTCCTTATCAATCTCAATATTGTCACCGAAATATTTTTTATTCAAATCATAGTAGATGCTCGTTAACAGCTCAGGTGTCAGCGGTTCACCTTCCTGGGCTTTGACATGGATCTCATGTTCAAATTCGGCAAACATCGTCTGTCTGAAAACCGTTCCCTTGAAGCCTTCAAGCATATGATTCAAAATATAGAGCCGCTGTTTTTCATCGTCGATTGTATTCAGCAAGTATTCTCCCAAAAGCGCTTCATTCGTCGTAGAAGCTACCTCGGCTACGAAAATGCTGTAGTTTCCGTACGGGTAAGGCTGATATTTTCTCGTATAGTAGCTGTGCACGGAATGGCCGAATTCATGGACGAGCGTAAACAAATTATTGACGTTGTCCTGCCAGTTCATCAAAATATACGGATTTGTTCCGTAAGTTCCTGAGGAATAAGCGCCGCTTCGTTTTCCTTTGTTTTCATACACATCGACCCAGCGGTTGTTCAATCCTTCTTTCAGGATGGATGAATATTCTTCCCCTAAAGGCGTCAAACCTTTCAGCATATAGTCCTTTGCCTGCTCGTAGGTAACTTTCATTCCAGAGTCCTTTACAAGCGGAGTATACAGGTCATACATGTGCACCTCATCAAGCTCAAGCACTTTTTTTCTAAGCTCAACATAGCGGTGAAGAAGCGGGAGATGCTTGTTGATCGTGCTGACAAGATTGTCGTAGACTTCTTCAGGAATGCTGTTGCGCGACAAAGCAGCTTCCCGCGCCGATTTATAATGTTTAACCTTCGCATAAAAGTTGTCTTTTTTCACAGCTCCGCTGAGCGTGGAAGCGAGCGTGTTTTTAAAGCGGCCGTATGTTTCGTAAACCGCCTTGAATGCCGCGCGGCGGACATCACGATTCTCGCTTTCCAAAAAGGTGACATAATTGCCGTGTGTGAGCTGCACCTTTTCTCCATTTTCATCCGTGATCTCCGGAAATTCCATATCGGCGTTATTCAGCATGCCGAACGTATTGGAAGAAGATGAAAGAACATCAGACGCTTCGGCCAAAATCCCTTCCTCCTCCTCGCTCAGCACGTGAGGACGCTCTTTATTGATTTCTTCGAGAGCATGTGAGTAAAGCTTTAACTCCTCTTTTTCCAACAGGAACTGCTGAAGCTTTTCTTCCTGAATCGATAATATTTCCGGCACCATGTAGGCCGTCGCGCTCGCAGCCTGGGTATAGAGGTTGGCCGCTTTATCATTGAGACCTTGGTAAAAAGAATTTCCAGTATCCTGATCATAGCGCATGTGAGCGTAAGTATACAGCTTCCCGAGACGCTCCATCACCTTATCCTGATAAGTCAGCGCTTCATATAAATCATCGGCGGAATGGCCGAGCCTGCCCTTGAATTCGGAAAGCTTGGGCAGCAGTTCTTTAACGGCTTGAAATTCCTCGTTCCAAGCGTCATCTGACGGGAAGATATCCTCAAGTCTCCACGTGTCTTCTTGCTTCACTTCTTCTCTTGAAGGCAGTTTCTTCGATTTTTTTTCTTCAGCCACTGTCAATCCCCTCGCTTTCTTTACTCCAAGTCCATTGTTGTCCAATAAACTTGTATTGTGTTTATCTTCTGTTTTTTCACCGTCTTTTGTCAAATCATATGCGAAAAAAAAGACGCAAAATCCCGCCGTTAAAAAATAAAATACGTATCTTTTGATCTGAAACAGCCCGGACACCACCTTCCTTTCTTTAGGTTGAACGAAAGGCTTGATAATCATTCGGAAAAATAATGTTCATCCCTTTTTAACAGCGCCTCCAGCCGCGGCTCCGGAGCAACAGGACCCGCGGAATAATAAAATTCCTCTTTCCTCTCCAAAAATCCTTTTTTATGCAAAAAACAAATGTATTCGCAAACGGCATCAGCAGCCGTTTGCTGCCCGCTCCATCTCAGCTTCAGCCTTTTGCTCTTGACGAGCCAGTCCACATAATGAACCGCAGACTGCAGGCGAAACGTATCATGCTTCGTTATAAATAAGAAAAGGTACCCTTGCCACACATAAACCGGATGGGCAAAAATATAGCCTGACGGAACCGGGAGAAAAACTTCTGAGGGGAAAAACGGGAGCGGGAGCCGGTACTTTTCATAAAAGAGCGCGGCAATCTGCTTCGCTTCTTTTGATAAAAAACGCACGGCTGACATCCGAAAGCTGAGGACGTTTCTTTTCCAATCTTTAAGCTGGAGAGGCGAACAGTTTTCCCGCGCGGTTACATCATGCCAGCTTGCTTCAGCAAGTGGGAGAAAACGCAAGGATGCGGATGTTTTGTTTGTTTGAAAGGGAATCAAGTGTTCGAGGATGATGAAAGCCTTTTGTTCGGGGCAAAAAAACAGGAGCTTGGGAGGCTTTTCGCTTTTCTGAGCGAACTGCCAGTGAAACACTGAAAGCTGAAAAAAACTCCCCGTCAAGCGTCTTACCCGGTTACCGCCCAGAATCCACAACGGCTCGATTCCCAGTTTGAGAAAGCCTTCCGTTCTTTTTCGGTACGCTGCAGCATCGAGATTCGCACATTGAAATTCAACCGCAACCTGGCGGGTTCCGTAGTCCAGAAGCAAATCGGGCCTTTGTCTGATCTCTTGCAAATACGGTTCAAGCACCGGACTGAGTCCTTGGCCGCCGAGCCATTCGTACAACAGCCGTTTTCCTTTCAGATGATAGGAGCTCTCCGGTTCATGGGGCACCGGACATGCTGCACCCGGCTTATGAGCGAAGTGCGGGAGCTTGACGGGACCGACTTTTAGGTCGAGTTCACACCGGCAAACCGGACAGTAAAATAAATGTCGTTTTCTCAATCGCTTGAGATCTTCGGTTTTGTATCCGTCGGCAAGACAGATGATCTCTTCTTGATCGATCATTGCACTGAACATTTTGTCTCTCTCCTTCCTGTTTGATCAAGTATTCAACATTCGCGGAAGCTTTCCTTTTTTTGAAAACGCTTCAAATTCAGGCCGATTTTATATAAAGTAGTATTATAGAACTCGAAATTTTTAGAAAAGGAGTTTTTGACATCAAACGGACGCTGACCACCAAGCTCACATTGCTGATTCTCACCCTGCTATTGATCTTGCTTTCTGTTATGAGCGGCCTCTATTTAATCATTTTAGAAAATTCGTTAAAAACACAAATTCAAGCCAGAGCGCTCGATATGGCGAAAACACTCGCCCAGATGCCTTCCGTCCAGGAAGCCTTTGAAACGGACGATCCGTCCCGAATCCTTCAGCCAATTGCAGAAAACGCGAGAAAGCAGTCCGGTGCGCAATACATCGTGATCGGCTCGGCGGATGCGATTCGCTATGCTCATCCGGACCCGGGAAAAATCGGCAAACCGATGGTCGGCGGAGACAATCAGCGCGCTCTTGAAAAAGGAGAAGCATACATTTCGGAAGCCGTCGGCACGCTTGGCCCGGCCATCAGGGGCAAAGCCCCAATCCTTAATGAAAACGGTAAAATCGTCGGAATCATCTCAGTCGGTTTTTTAAAAGAAAATATTCAGGATATCGTCTCTCAATATCAGACAAAATTCATATTTTTATTGGGATTTGTCGTGCTGATGGGAGTTTTGGGAGCCGTCTATATTTCCCGCAATGTCAAAAAGTCCATTTTCGGTCTTGAACCTTATGAAATTAATCAATTATATACTGAAAAACAGGCAATTACAGAATCTGTGCACGAGGCCTTGATCGCCATCAACAAACATGAAGAAATCACGCTCTTGAATAGAAAAGCGTGTGAGCTCCTTCGCGTTGAAAGCGAAGAACAATGGCTCGGCAAACCGATTTCCGAGCTTCTTCCGGATACGCTGCTCCCCGAAGTGCTGAAAACGAAAACGGCGCAAAAAGATCAGGAATTAACGATCGGAAACGAAGAATTAATCGTCAACAGAGTGCCGATTTTCGAAAACGAAAAAATCCGCGGAGCCGTCGCAAGCTTCAGGAGAAAGACGGACATTGACGAACTCTCCAAAAAGCTGGCGCAAACTTCCCAATACGCGGAAGGTCTGAGAGCCCAGACCCACGAATATTCAAACAAGCTGAACACAATCGCGGGACTGATCCAGCTGGAAAGCTATTCTGAAGCGCTCGAATTAATCCAAAAAGAGAACAAAAGCCATCAGGAAATGCTGCGATTTCTCATCCATTCGATTCCTGATCCGCTTCTTTCCGGGTTGCTGCTGGGAAAGGTCAACCGTGCCAAAGAGCTGCACATCAACCTGGAAATCGATGAAAGCTCAAAATTGGATGCCTTGCCGGACGAAATGGACAAAGGGAAATTCATTACGATTTTAGGAAATTTGATTGAGAATGCCTTTGACGCCGTGTCCCACAAAAAAGACCGCAGCATCCTTGTCTTTTTGTCAGACGGAGGAGATCACATCTTAATTGAAGTTGAAGACTCGGGAGACGGTATTCCCGAGGGGGAACAGGAGCGGATCTTTCAAAAGTTTTATTCGACAAAAGCGGCGAATCACCGCGGTCTCGGCCTCTTTTTAGTCAAAGAAGCCGTCAATGCGTTAAATGGACAAATCAAAGCGGATAAAAGCGACCTTGGCGGAGCATTGTTTACTGTCGTGATACCAAAATAGAGAAACGCTGGGGGACTGACCTATGAAAGCATTACAAGTGTTTATCGTGGAGGATGACATCAGGAACGCTGACATCCATCAAAAACTGATCAGCAAAATTGAAGGATTTTCTGTCATTGGAATCGCAGAAAATTTTCAAGATGCAAAGGATTTGCTTCCTGACGTGAAGCCCGACCTTGTCCTGCTCGACATTTTTCTGCCGGACGGCTCAGGGATGGAGCTTCTCTGGCTGATCAGACAAAAGCTCAGACATACAGATGTGATGATGATTACGGCGGCGAAAGAAGTTGAGTATGTCGAGCAGGCGATTCGCGCGGGAGCCGTCGATTATTTGATCAAGCCGATTATGTTTTCCAGACTGAAAGAAACGCTGTTAAACTATCGGTCCTACCGGCTCAAGGTAAATGAAATGTCTTCAATCGATCAGACAGACGTTGACAGCTTGATGGCAAAAAGGCGAAGCATCATGAAAGAAAAACAAACCGCTGAAGCCGATTATCCGAAAGGAATCGACGGTCTGACGCTGAAAAAAGTAGCCGGCGTTTTAAACAAAAGCGAAAACAGTGATGGCATCACCGCCGAAAATCTCGGGCGCACCATCGGTGTCAGCCGGACGACCGCAAGACGCTATTTAGAATTTTTAGCTGCCGAAAAACATGTGAAAACAGAACTTTTCTATGGAACCGTCGGACGTCCCGAACGGCGCTACAAGCCTGTGAAAAATGAAAGTCCGGAAACATAGCGTTCCGGACATCAAAAGCCTAGCCTTCCAAATCGATCGATTTTTTATTTCTGTTCTTCATTGCCCGGGAAATCGGCGGCACGATGAGCGACAAAAGAGCTGTTATCAATAAACCGATTGTGACGGGACTTTCAAAAAACACGGACAGGCTTCCTGATGACAGCGTCATCGCTTGTCTAAATGATTCTTCCATCAAACTTCCGAGAATAAAAGCCAAAATAAACGGAGCCGCTGGAAAAGACAGCACTCTCATAAAATATCCGAGGATTCCGAAGAACACAAGAATATAAAGGTGCACGACATTAAATGTCACGGCATAGACGCCGATCAGGCAGAAAACAAATATGAGCGAAATCAACAGCTGCTTTGGAATCAGAAGAATTTTTGACAAGAAAGGAATTAACGGCAAATTTAAAATCAGCAGAAATAAATTGCCGATATACATGCTTGCGATCACGCCCCAGAACACGTCGGGATGATCTGTCAGCATGAGGGGCCCCGGCTGAACGCCGACGACCAAAAGGGCGCCGAGCAGGACGGCCGTTGTCCCTGACCCGGGAATCCCGAGTGTCAGAAGGGGTACGAATGCGCCGCTCGTTGCCGCATTGTTTGAAGTCTCAGGTGCTGCGACCCCTTTAATATTTCCCTTTCCAAACGTTTCAGGATGTTTTGAGATTCTTTTCTCCGTAATATAAGAAATAAATGATGCAATTGTCGCCCCTGCACCGGGCAGGATGCCGAGCAAAAATCCGATGACCGAATGCCTTGCAATCGGTCCCGAAATCTCTTTCATTTCGCTTTTCGTCAGCTTCAGGCTGCCGACCTGAGACGCTCCCTCCGTCATCGGCTTGTTCCGCGTCTTGATTAAGAACGCAACTTCAGCAAGTGCAAACAAACCGAGAGCCACAATCAGAAAATCGATGCCTTCGAGAAGGCTTGCCGCACCGAATGTAAACCGTTCGGTCCCCGTCTGCGGATCAATCCCGATGGTAGCGGTCATAAAGCCCAATGTCGTAGAAATCAGCGCCTTGACTGTCGATCCTTCGGAAAGGCTCGAAATTGCCACCAGGCCGAGCATCATCAATGCAAAATATTCTGTCGGTCCAAATGTCACCGCAATGTTTGCCATTGCCGGCGCGACGAGCATCAGCGCAACTACGGTGATCGTTCCGCCTGCGAAAGAGCAGATGGCAGCGATGGCGAGGGCTTTCCCCGCTTTTCCCTGCTTTGCCATCGGATAGCCGTCAAACGATGTCGCGACAGTGCCCGCTACTCCGGGTGCATTTAACAGAATCGATGACGTCGAACCGCCAAAAACCGCTCCGTAATAGACACCCGCCATCAAAATTAACGCGGAGGCCGGGTCCATTCCATAACTTAGTGGGATCATAATGGCAATCGCGGTGATCGGTCCGAGCCCGGGCAGCATCCCGATAACCGTCCCGATCAGCACCCCGATAAAAGCGAACATGATATTTTGCGGAGTCAGCGCCACCTGAAACCCGTATAATATACTATCTAACATGCACTTCCCTCCTTATGTTCGATTAAAAAGGCATAACCCCCTGCGGAAGCATGATGTTGAGCACATAATTGAATGAAAAATAAATTGTGCTGCTGAAAATCAGTGAAACGATCGCAGCCGTTTTCCAATTCCGATATCCCAACACCGCGGGCAAAACGACCAGCAGCAATACCGTAGAAAGCAAAAATCCGATGAATTCTAAAACCGAAATGTAGATCAACAGAGAAACAACACAGAGCATCATGACCTTGACGTCTTTTTTCTTCAGCTGAAACAGCTTTTTCACCGTTGTATCCTTTTGATCTTTTTCAAAAAACAGAAATATTCCCAAAATGAGAAGCAATATGCCTAAACTTTTCGGCAGCACGTCCGCATCGATCACCGCGTACGGATAGCTGTCTAAATTAAAGCTGAGCGCCAGGTAAATGGCTGCCACAGCCAAAATGATGACAGAAACGGCCCGGTTTGTGATTCTCATGGTTTACACCAGCCTTTCTCGATTTCAGCTTGCCGGTCGCCGGCTGTGCCGGGCAAAGCTTTTAAGGCTTTCCCGTACCGGCAACCGTGCGGAGACCATTTTATTTGCCACCCAATCCGATATCATCAAGAAGCGCTTCCATTTCTTTATATTGAGCGTCAAGATAGTCTTTGAATTCTTGATGGCCCATAAAGTTATCCGTCCATCCATAGCTGTCCCGAATCGATTTCCAGCTGTCTTTTTCCATCATCTCTTTGATTTTTTCTTCATAGTATTTTACGGCGGACTCGCTCATTCCCGGAGGTCCCATAAATCCTCTCCAGACCGTAAATTCATCATCGATTCCCTGCTCTTTTAAGGTCGGAAAATCTTTGACGGTATCTCCTTTCATGCGCTCGGGAGCGGTGATGGCCAGCACTCTGACTTTTCCGGCGCGCGCCTGTTCGGCCGCTTCACCGACACCCGTCGAGTAGACATCGGCTTTTTTACCGAGCAGCATGCTCATCCCGGCGCCGTCTTGCGCCGTAATGTATTTCAGCTCTTTCGCATCAACGCCAGCCTTTTGAACAGCGCTGACAAATTGCATGTGGTCCATGCTTCCCGGAGAAGACGTCCCTACAATAGAAGCTTTTTTCGGATCTTTTTTCAGCGCATCCACAAGGTCTGTCATCGACTGATAAGGCGAATCTTTATGAACGACAAACGCTCCGTAGTCGGCAATCACGCTTGCGATCGGCGTAAAATCATTGTGGCCGTACTGGGATTGTCCGTTTAAAGGCACGAACAAAATCGGCGGAGATGTAACAAACAACGTATGGTTATCACCTTTTTTGCGGTGGACATACGACCATCCCGACGCTCCCCCGCCGCCCGGTTTATTGACGACAGCCATCTTTTTAATCAATTTTTCTTCACCCATAATTTTCGAGATCGTTCTGGCCGTTGTATCCCATCCCCCGCCGGCTCCGGCAGGCGCAACGACCTCAATTGCTTTCGAAGGTTTAAAGTCTTTTTCGTTCGCGGCTTTATTTGAAGCCGTGTTTCCGCCGCATCCTCCCAAAATCAGCGCAAACACAAGTAAAATTGCAAAGCCGTAACATCTACCCCTCTTTGTCATGTCGTGCTCCCCCTTAATTGTAATCGCTTTCATTATAGCTCCTCCGACTTTTCGTGCACAGTTTAACTGCATAATATTCTTTTTGTTCATAAAGTTCACAAAAAATCTTCCTCAAATAGAGATGTAATTTTTGTTAAAGGATATTTACGGGATCAACTTCTGGCGAATGAAAAACCCCTCTCCGCAGAGAAGGGTCAGTCTTTCAATTTGATATTACATTCTTTAAGGAAGGTACATCGCAAATTTGCCGTTTGCCACCAGGCTGTTCAGCATGTAAAGGCATGATCCGTAATAATCTTCTGGAATATAGGCGCTGTTAAACGCATTGGCAAATCCCGTCCTTAATGATGCATCGCTTGCTGCACTCGCGCCGCCCGCATTGGCGGCGATCAGGCCAACCGGGCTTCCTTTTTTGACGGCCGTCCCATTCAGCGTATATTCATGGGCGGTTCTCCCGTGGTTTTCCCGTTTCATAAACGTCAAGAACTTGTTAACCGCTTTTTGCTCGCTGGCGCGATATGCGTTATCTGCCGAGGACCAAAGTGTATAATCCATAGCGATATGGGACACCGTCCGCCAAGCATCATAGCTGAAATTTCGGTCTGTTTCCGTTGAGGAATGAGCCGCATCGCATACGCCGTCAAAGCCGGCTTCATCGGGAAACAGGCCTGTCGCGGCATTGGTGACGGTTGATCCGTTATTTAAAACGCTTTTAAACGTCGTTTAGTATGTTCGAGATTTGTTTGCTGCGTCTTTCCAAAAATACTGCTGGCTGCTTCTGGCGCTTTTAGCGAATAACTCGAAAAAAGCAGGAACGTGGTAGGATGGGTCCGTCCAATTGACATAAGGGCCGAATCGAACCATCGCATAGCGCTGATCCTTGCTGTTTTTTATAAACACTCGCGATTCCTTACCGGCGTTGGCGTATTCTCCGTCACCGGCCAAAGCGTCAAGCATGTCTTGAGCCCGCGCTTTGTAATCATACGGGTATTTTTTATCTCCCCAGCGGCCGGACGCCATCATGAGCGCTGCCGCAAACCAGACCTCGCCGTCAGATGCAACATTCTGATCAATGGTTTGCACGTCAGAGCCGTTCGTTTTCATATGCCAGCTATGATAGCCGTACAAACTGTCGTTTCTGTCAGAATGGCGCATATATTTACGGACGAAATCCCACAGCTTTTGGAACTTATACTCATCATTCATTTGCAGCGTAATCATCATCCCGTAACTCATACCCTCTGTTTTGACGCTGTAGTAGCCATTGCCCAGGTTATCATCCGTCGTCGAAGCGATGTATGCTGAACCGTCCTTCATATAATGAAACAGCGATCCGCCTTTACCATCGCCTTTCGCATCAAAGTATTTTTTATAGGCCTGATTCAAATTGTTTTTGCCCGTTGTTCCGAGAATATCCGGAGTCTTGGAATGTACGGCTGCCATGGCTGTTTGAGAATAAGCGGCACAAAAACATGTTAAACCAATAAAGACAGCCATGATCCATGTTAAACTTTTTCGCATCAAATCGTTCTCACCTTTCAAAATTTGTCATAACACCAATCCATCTTGATCAATGAAACTGGAAGTGTATAGATCAGATTGACCTATTCGGTTTAGGGCGGAAATGATCGTTTTCTTTGAAAGTGGAGAGCCGTTTGAAAGATGTAAAATGGGAGGAGGGAAGTTGTGGAAAATTTAAAGCTAATGAAGACACTTCGTATCATTGTTCCAGAAAGTTAAAGCCGGCTTCAAAAGAAACCGGCTTTTTTATGCGAAGTGCTTTTTTATTGTATGAAGAGCATGATCCGCTGCAATTAGTGTTCCATACTCTTTCAGCATATGAATCGTCGTCTTTGATTCTGAGGCATACTCCAGTAGAATGCTCAGCTGGTTTTCCACCTCTTCATCAGGCAGTTCACTGAAATCCACGAATAAATAATAGCGGTTCTCGTGAGAATATAATGTCGTTTGGCAGCCGCTGATAGACATTTTTGACAGTGAGATTAAATCCTCAAAATCGTCAAACTTTAAAACAAACTGCAGTTTCTGCTCTTCTGCCTGCTCTTCTTTTTGAAAGTCGTCAAGCAAAGCATCAAGGCTTTCTTCTGCTACATGCTGTTTTTTATCTTCAGGAATCGGCAGTTCCAGCTTTTGTCCGTCTTTGGACAGCTGAGCTCTTGTCACAATGATTTCCAATCCCTTATCAAGGGCCTGCACTTGAATCCAAAGGGGGCCTTCAACGGCAAACTCTTCTTCTTCGTGCACTTCGTCCATCATTTCCCAAAAAAGCTCTTCACTGCGTTCTCGATTGTACCAAATTTCTTCTCTGTCAAACCCGCGGTCTTCGATATCACCGTAGGAAATATAAAACTTAACCGTGTGTTCGTTTATTCTTTCGATTTCCATTTGCCAACCTTCCCTTCTTTGTAAGATGTTGAAGGGATAACTAAGCTCCCAATTAATTGTACTTTACTACACTTTACCCATTACGTCCACTTCTTAACCTTACCCATGATCAATCTTTATTTTCTATTTTATGATAAAAAAGGCGGAAAAGAAATAAAAACGCCTCCAAGGTCAAGCTAACATATTTTCCGGCCTGCTTCATATATTAGTTGTACAAGCAGCAGCTGTAGATGCGGGCGCCTTTTCAGGCAAGCCCCGATGCAAAGGCAAAGCGAGGTGCCAGTGGATGGAACACGATATACTGATGTCGTTCCTTGTGATCATCGGAATCGATCTCATACTTGGCGGCGATAACGCTGTTGTGATTGCAATGGCAAGCCGTCATTTGCCTCCCCGGCAAAGACAAAAAGCGATCATCATCGGCACATTGATCGCCATCATGATGAGAATCGCGCTAACAATGGCAGCAGTGTACCTGCTCGCGGTTCCTTATCTGCAATTTATCGGAGGAATCTTCCTGTTGTACTTAGGATATCAGCTTCTGATTGAGAAAAAAGATGCCCAGCATGTCAAAGGCGGGACATCTTTATTTAAGGCGATCCGCATCATCGTGATTGCCGATTTGTTCATGTCGCTTGATAATGTGATTGCGGTCGCTGGAGCTTCGCACGGACGCCTGATGCTAGTCGTTGTCGGCCTGATGGTCTCCGTTCCGGTCATCATTTGGGGCAGCAGGCTGATTCAAGCGGCTCTTGCCAAATTTCCGCTCTTCATATACGCGGGAAGCGGACTGCTCGCTTATACTGGCGGCGAAATGATCGTCAGGGAGCGGGAGTTGTCTTCCTTTATGGCGCAGCACAGCACCCTCGAAATGCTGCTGCCCGTCCTGACGGTGATTTTTGTGATTTTAGCCAGTATTTATTATGAACAGACGAGTGAAAAGCATTAAAAAAAGAAGGCTGAAAAATTCAGCCTTCTCAGCGTGCCGACAAACCTTCGCATTCGTTGTCAGGGCCTGCGCGTCGGTGCTCACGAATAGAATAAGGTTCAGCGGCTAACCACTCAGGCGTCCTGCCTGAACGCCGCCGTCATCACATCCTGTGAAAGTCTGCTCCGATGCTCGGCCATCCTAGACTGCAAAGGTTTTCGGATCACGCTGAATCAAAAGTTGACAAAATCGTTTAAATTTTGTCTACAACTAAAAGAAGGCTGAAAAATTCAGCCTTCTTTTAGTTTGCGAGACGCTGCGCTTCGCGAAGCTGGAATGTGCGCACTTTGCGCGGCAGGAAGCGGCGGATTTCGTCTTCGTTGTATCCAACCTGCAGGCGCTTTTCGTCAATGATGATCGGACGGCGCAAAAGGCCCGGATGTTCATTGATGAGCTGGTACAGCTCTTGAAGCGGCATTGTTTCAAGGTTGACGTTCAGTTTTTGGAACACTTTGGAACGGGTTGAAATAATTTCGTCTGTTCCGTCTTCCGTCATTCGTAAAATCTCTTTTATTTCATCAATTGATAAAGGCTCTGAAAAAATATTTCTTTCCGTAAACGGAATATCATGTTCTTCTAACCATGCGCGCGCCTTTCTGCAAGACGTGCAGCTTGGGGATGTATATAATGTAACCATATTGCTTCACTCCTTAAAAAGTAGAATGAAATTAGCGTATTCTTAAATTGAAATAAATCTAAAAAAGTAATCTTTATTGAGTATTATACTATAAAAAAGTAAGTGTGAACAGTCTGTAACAGAAATTTTTTGACAATCCAGCGACTTTTGCTTTTTTATGCCATCTGTTATTCTCATTTAGCTCAATTCATCGAAAATGTTCTTCTGTTTATGATCGTCAACAATCGTCAGGACGTCATCCACATCTTCATAAGATTCTCCATACCACTTCTCATCTTTGTATGTATGGATTTTTTCGTACGTTTCTTTCATCGCGTCAAACACTTCTTTCTCCGTGTTTGATTTTGGAGACCAATACAAAATCTCCATTTTGTTCACTTTGCCGGTTGCGAGTGACCGGCGGCGGTAACCAATCGACTCAGCGTGTTTAAAGTTTTCCTTTTGATAAAATTTAAGACGTTTCGCCGTATCGGCATCATCTTCATCCACGGGCTCGACTTCGAGGAGGATCGGTTTGTTTTTCTTTTTCAGCTTCTCAATCAGCTTGGAACCAAGTCCCTGTCCTCGCGCGTCTTTAGAAACGAATAAATAGTCGATGAAAATAAAAGAGTCGAATTCGGCGTACATCAACACATGATGGCGGCCTTCTTCTTTATGGTAAATATCGTTTTGTTCCTTTAACAATGCTTCCATGTGCTCTTTTGATTTCATTTCTTCAATCGGGAAATACTCGCTAAGCTTCTCATACCAATTCATTGATTTGCTCCTTATGGATGTTCTAATTTCACACTTTAGATATACCCGCTTTCTTTTTAGTTTAAACAAAATCTTTTTTAGAAAGGAGCTTCAGTGAAGCTGAGCATGTTACCTACATATACTAAGACGGTTGTCTCCCGCGAAGGTTTCAAATTTTTTCTCAAAAAATGGCCGGCGGTTGTTCGGCATAAAAAAAGACAGCCTTGTGCCGGCTGTCTTCCTGCTTCGTTTATTTGGATTGATAGGCTTTAAATTCTTCCTCTGTGCACATAACGAAATGGCCGGGCTTTACTTCGCGGAGCTCCATCTGTTCGTCGCCTTTCAGCTGATGGACACTTGGATCATATGTCTTCCGCACGCGCGTGCGCTCATAATCCGGATCAGGCAGCGGAATGGCGGAAAGCAATGATTGTGTATACGGATGAAGCGGATTTTCATACAGTTCATCTGCCGGCGCCAATTCAACAAGCTTCCCGAAATACATGACGCCGATCCTGTCGCTGATGTATTTGACCATCGACAGATCGTGAGCGATGAAAAGGTATGTAAGCCCTCTTTCCTTTTGCAAATCCTTCATTAAATTGACGACTTGCGCTTGAATGGACACGTCCAGAGCGGAGATCGGTTCATCGGCAATGATGAATTCCGGCTCGACCGCAAGCGCCCTTGCGATTCCGATCCGCTGGCGCTGTCCGCCGGAAAATTCGTGCGGATAGCGGTTCGCGTGCTCTTTATTTAAGCCGACGAGTTTGAGGAGTTCATGAACGCGCTCAAGCCGCTCTTTTTTCGTTTTGGCCAAACCGTGGATATCAATTCCTTCTGCGATGATGTCGGCAACCGTCATCCGCGGATTCAAGGAAGCATACGGGTCCTGAAAAATCATCTGCATCTTCCGGTTGAATTCGAGAAGGTCCTTGGCAGACTTTTTGTCGTGGACATTCTTTCCCTTAAACAAGACTTCTCCGGAAGTCGCTTGATACAAACGAATGATCGAACGGCCGGTCGTCGACTTTCCGCAGCCGGATTCACCGACAAGACCGAGCGTTTCCCCTTTGTAAATGTCAAAAGAGATTCCGTCAACAGCTTTCACAATCCCTTTCGGCGTTGAAAAGTGCTGTTTTAAATTCTTGATTTCGAGCAGTTTTTCTGCCACATCATTCACCTTCTTTCACTTGAACCGGTTTTTCATACTGATTTTTAAACTCCTTCATCTTGCTTTGGACAGCCGCCGGCGGCTCGACTTTTGGAGCGTCCGGGTGCAAAAGCCATGACTTCACGTAGTGTGTATCAGATATTTTAAACATCGGCGGTTCTTGTTCAAAATCGATTTTCATTGCGTACGGGCTTCTTAATGCAAAGGCATCGCCCTTCGGCGGATTGGTCAAATCAGGCGGAGATCCCGGTATCGCCATTAATTCTTCATCACCGTCGTTGTCAAGGCTCGGCATTGATGCCAACAGCCCCCATGTATACGGATGCTTCGGATTGTAGAAAATCTCGTCGACCGTACCGATCTCCACAATCTGTCCCGCGTACATGACGGCGACTCTGTCTGCGACATTCGCGACAACGCCGAGATCGTGCGTAATAAAAATGATGGATGTCTCGATCTTTTTCTGCAATTCTTTCATCAGCTCTAAAATCTGCGCCTGAATCGTCACATCAAGAGCTGTCGTCGGTTCGTCCGCGATTAAAAGCTTTGGATTGGCCGCAAGCGCCATCGCGATGACGACGCGCTGCCGCATCCCGCCGCTGAATTCGTGCGGATACTGGTTGACGCGGCGTTCAGGCATCGGAATTCCGACCAGGCTGAGAAGCTCTACCGCCCGCTTATTGGCCTCTTCTTTTGAGATCTTTTCATGCTTAAACAGCACTTCTGTGATTTGACGGCCGACTTTCATCGTCGGGTTCAAGGAAGTCATCGGATCCTGAAAGATCATGCCGATCTCTTTTCCCCTGATTGACTGCATTTCTTTTTCCTTTTTCGGAACCAGGTCTTGTCCGTCAAATAAAATTTGTCCGTTTTTGAAATAGCCCGGCGGCATCGGAATCAGTTTCATAATCGCCTGCGAAGTGACGCTTTTGCCTGATCCGGATTCTCCAACAATTGCAAGCGTCTCTCCTTTGTCGACATGAAAGTTGACGCCGCGGATCGCCTGTACTTCTCCGGCGTATGTTTTAAAAGAAATGGCTAAATCTTTCACTTCAAGTAAGTGTTTCATCTTTCTCACTCCTTTATTTACGCAGCTTCGGATCTAAAGCGTCGCGCAGTCCGTCGCCGATAACGTTGAATGCAAACATGGTCAGACAGATAAAAGTAGCCGGGAAGAACAGGCGCCACGGGTAATACTCCAATCCCTGCACACCGTCTGTTGCCATCGTTCCCCAGCTTGCAAGCGGCTGCGGAACCCCGAGGCCGAGGTAGCTTAAAAACGCTTCATAGAAAATAGCCGTAGGCACGGTTAATGTCATGGTTACCAAGATCGGGCTCATGATGTTGGGCAGCAAGTGCTTTCTGATGATGCGCGAGTTTTTCGCTCCCAAAGTTCTTGAGGCGAGCACAAACTCCTGATTTTTGAGCTGGAGTACTTGTCCACGGACGATTCTCGCCATGTTGATCCATCCCGTAATAACCATCGCCACGATCATCGTGATCAAGCCTTTTCCCATGACTACGAGCAGCAGGATCGTCATTAATAAGGAAGGAATCGCCCATAAAATATCTGCAATTCTCATCATAATTTCGTCAGTACGTCCGCCTCTGATGCCGGATATCGCACCCCATATCACACCGATCAAAACGTCGATCAGCGCGGCAGCCAGTCCGATTGTCAGCGAGATGCGCGCGCCGACCCATGTACGGACGAATACGTCCCTTCCAAGGTCATCTGTTCCAAACCAGTGCTCACCGCTCGGCGGCTGGTTCGCATTCGTTAAATCAGTTTCTTCATATTGAAAGCTTGAGAATACCGGCGCGAAGATAGCCATCAGAGCGATCAGGATCAGAACCACCAGTCCAAACAGCGCCAGCTTGTTTTCTTTAAATCTCAAGAATACGTCTGTCCAAAAAGAAAGGTTTTTCTTTGAG
Organism: Bacillus sp. B19-2; assembly: GCF_022832475.1. Lineage (NCBI taxonomy): Bacteria > Bacillati > Bacillota > Bacilli > Caryophanales > Bacillaceae > Bacillus > Bacillus sp. B19-2. The sequence continues at coordinate 333,115 of NZ_JALHKQ010000001.1, read as the reverse complement.
ATCTTTTCGGCTTCGCTATGGTCAACAGCTGCAGGTTCAAACATGTCTTTTGGTATTTGCTGCATCCTCTTACTCCCCTTTCTTAGCGCCAAACAGTTTAATGCGCGGATCAATTAAGCCGTATAAAAGATCGACGATCAAGACACAAAGCAGCAAGATTGCCCCGAAGAAGACGGTAACACCCATGATCACCGTGTAGTCTCGGTTCGTAATGCTGGTGACAAAGTGCATGCCGAGTCCTGGTATACCGAAGACTTTTTCGACGACAAACGTTCCTGTCAAAATGGACGCCGCCATTGGCCCCATATATGTAACAACCGGCATGATGGCATTTCGTATCGCATGCTTAAACGTAACGGCTGGTGTGCTCAAACCTTTTGCACGCGCCGTGCGGATATAGTCGCTGCTCAGCACTTCAAGCATGCTCGAACGCGTCAAACGGGCGATAAACGCCATCGGCATCGAGGAAACAGCGATTGCAGGAAGGACAGTGTGTCCCCATGACTCCCATTGTGCGACAGGGAACACGCCCAGCTTCATTGCCAGCACGTATTGGAGAAGTGCGGCCATGATGAAGTTCGGCACTGAGATCCCGACAACCGCAATGATCATCGCTGTGTAGTCCTGCCACTTGTTTCGCTTCAGCGCGGCGATCACGCCGAACAAAACGCCGAAAGCGAGCGCAAGGCAAATCGCTTCCAATCCGAGTGTAAAAGAAATCGGAAAACCTGAGCTGATCAAGTCGTTCACAGTTTGTCCCTTATATTTAAATGACGGCCCGAAATCCCACTTTGCTACCGATACTAAATAATCGAGATATTGTTTAAAAAGAGGCTGGTCTAAACCATAGTAGGAATTGAGACTGGCTTCAATTGCAGGGGGAAGTTTCCTCTCGCCTGAAAAGGGTCCGCCCGGTATCGCTCTCATCAGGAAGAAGGTAGCTGTGACGATAACCCAGAGAGAAATTAACATATAAACAAGACGACGGCCTAAAAATTTAATCAATTTTACACACCTCCGAATATTCAGTCTATTAACTTCTTTTCATAAATAAAAGTATATGGGGGGAAAGTCTAAGCCCCATATACTTTCATGCAATTTTATTCAAAATACGCGGTTTTGAAATAGATCTCACCAGTACCGGTTAGAACAAAGTCTTTTAAGCTTTCATCATGAAGATACGGCATTGTGTAGAAGTAGATCGGTGCGACCGGCAGTTCATCCATGATGATGCTTTCTGCTTCTTTCATCAGCTCGATACGTTTCGCTGAATCAGTTTCTCTCGATGCTTTATTCAGCAGCTCTTTATACTTTGCGTTTTCCCAGTTCGTATCATTGTTTCCGCCTTCTTTGTCGCGGTATGTTTCAAGGAAGTTCATTCCGTCGTTAAAGTCGGCGGTCCAGCCTAAACGGCCGATTTGATAGTTTCCGGCATGGAGCTTATCGATGTAAACGTTCCATTCTTCATTGCCTAATTCCACATCTACACCCAGTTCCTTGTTCCACATTTCCTGAACGGCTTGAGCGATTTTTTGGTGCGCTTCATCCGTGTTGAAGGAAAGTGTGATTTTCGGAAGGTCTGACGCTTTTTTCAAACCGAGCTCTTTCAAGCCTTTTTCCAAGTATTCTTTCGCCTTATCGACATCATGGTCTTTGAAATAGCCTTTATTTGACTCAAAGCCGTGGACTGCCGGCGGCACTAATCCCATCGCAGGCAGCTGTTCCGCTTGCGTGATATTTTTAACGATCGCTTCGCGGTTGATCGCGTATGTCAGCGCCTTGCGGATGTTGACATTGTTCAGCGGAGCCGCTTCAGTGTTGAATTTGTACAGGTAAACCGATGCGAACGGATCAATGTTCAGGCCTTCTTTTTTCAGGCTTGGAATCGCATCCGTTGAAATCTGGTCAAGCGGCTGTCCTACAAAGTCAAGCTCGCCTTTTTTGTACATGTTCAGACCCGTGTTCGGATCGTTGACCATCGCCATATTGATTTTCTTCAGCTTAACAGCGTCTTTATCCCAGTACTGGTCGTTTTTCTCCAGTACGATGTTTCCGCCGTGCTTCCATTTCGCCATTTTGAAAGGTCCGTTAGATACGTAGTTCTCGTCTGCGTTTGTGTACCATTTCGCATTCTTCTCTGCTACCTTTTTATTGACTGGCATATATGTGTAGAATGCTGTCAGTTCAGTAAAATACGGTGTCGGTTTTTCAAGCTCGACTTTTAAATTCTTATCATTAACAGCTTTAACGCCGACATCTTCAATTTTCCCTTTGCCGGTGTTCGCTGCTTCCCCGCCTTTTAAGTAGTAAAGCTGATACGCATATTGCGATTCGTTTTTAGGGTCGAGCGCCCATTTCCATGCGTATTCAAAATCCCCTGCTGTTACAGGATCTCCATTTGACCATTTCGCGTCGCGGAGTGTGAATGTGTATGTTTTTTGGTCGTCGCTGACTTCGATTTTTTCGGCTGCCGCTTCAACCGGCTTTCCGTCTTTGCCGATTGTCGTCAATCCTTCAAAAGTCTGACGAAGCACGTTTGCAGACACCGAATCGTTTGCGAGTCCCGGATGTAGTGAAAACGGTTCTGTTTTAATGTTGACATTTAATGTGTCTTTCCCTTTGCTGTCTTTTTTACCGCCGTCACCGGAGCTTGAGCCGAAGCCGCAGGCGCTGAGGACGAGTGTGAAAATGAGCATTAAACTGATAAATGACAAACGCTTCTTCAAAGAGAAACCCCCCCAATTTCTTGTTTTTTTAGTTCCTTACTCCTGAACATTCAGATTTATCATAAAAAAGTAATAGGCCCACTTGCCATACTTTTTCCTCTGTTTCGTCTTTTCTGAATATTTGTTATGTAAGAAACCTGTAACACCGAGGTGAACAAATTCATTATAATTAATAGAATAATTTATTGCAATATTAATTTTCAATTATTTTTTTATTCAAACTATTTATGATTGTCAGGTTTTCTGCCAAATGTACAAATACACTTCTCTGTTTTAAAGCGTAACCACATTAAAAGGAAAGTTTATGTTTTACAGGTTAAAACGTTTTACACGTATAACATTAACCATTCTTTATATCGAACCGGACGATGCTGCGCCAACTTTATTCAGCCCGGTATTCGTTTTCTTTTCCCCGAGGCTGTCGACTTTCATTTAAAATTTATATATAATAAAATTATGAATAACATGCGATGAAGAAGAAGAGTACACATTTCTCCCCATTTAAAGAGAGTCCGCGGTGCTGGGAGCGGATAATGGCGAATGTGGAATGGGCTTCGGAGCAGCTGACCGAACACGGATAAGTAGGCTCAGCCGGAGAAGACTCCGTTACAAACGTCTAGAGCGATTTCATTTTGACCATAATGAAATAATCAGGGTGGTACCACGGTTCATTCGTCCCTTTTCTTTTAAGGGAAGAATGGGCCTTTTTATTTTGAAATGGAAAGAGGGATTCACATGAAAAAAACGATTTTTTCCGGTATCCAGCCGAGCGGCTCTGTCACCCTCGGTAACTATATCGGAGCGATGAAGCAGTTTGTCGACTTGCAGGATGACTACAACTGTTACTTCTGCATCGTCGATCAGCACGCGATCACAGTCCCGCAGGACCGGCTCGCGCTGAGAAAGAACATCCGGAACCTTGCCGCGCTGTATTTGGCGATCGGCCTCGATCCAAAAAAAGCGACGCTGTTTATCCAATCGGAAGTGCCTGCGCACGCTCAGGCGGGATGGATGCTTCAGTGCGTCGCCTACATCGGCGAGCTTGAGCGGATGACGCAGTACAAAGATAAATCAGCCGGAAAAGAAGCTGTCGTCTCCGGGCTTTTGACATATCCTCCATTAATGGCGGCGGACATTCTGCTTTACGGAACAGACGTCGTCCCTGTCGGAGAAGATCAGAAGCAGCATCTTGAATTAACCCGGAACTTGGCGGAGCGTTTCAATAAGAAATACAATGACATTTTCACAGTTCCGGAGGTTAAAATACCGAAGGTCGGCGCCCGCATTATGTCGCTTGCCGACCCGCTCAAAAAGATGAGCAAATCCGATCCGAACCAAAAAGCGTTCATCACCCTGCTCGACGAACCAAAACAGCTTGAGAAAAAAATCAAAAGCGCTGTCACGGATTCCGACGGAATCGTCAAATATGATAAAGAAAACAAGCCCGGCGTATCCAACCTTCTAACGATCTATTCGATTCTCGGACAAGTCTCAATCGAAGAGCTTGAAGCAAAATACGAAGGCAAAGGCTACGGTGAATTTAAATCAGACCTTGCTGAAGTCGTCATCGGCGCACTGAAGCCGATTCAAGACCGTTACCACGAATTGATCGAATCTGAAGAGCTGGACCGGATTTTGGACGAAGGCGCCGAACGCGCAAATCAAACAGCAAACAAAATGCTGAAAAAAATGGAAAACGCGATGGGGCTCGGCCGAAAAAGACGCTGATCCAAAAACACCTTCTGATTGTACGATAATCGGAAGGTGTTTTTCATAGAGAACAGCCGCAGCTCCGCATTCACTTGCCTCCGGATCACGATACTCCTATAATAAATGATTCAAAACACATGTCTCCAGTCCTTCATTGACCGCTTTGTCAGAAAGACAGCTCACATTTTTTATTTTTTAATATAGAATTTTCGCTTTTGCAAATAAAAAGACCGCCGCACTTCCGGCAGTCTTGATTCTTAATTTAGTTGACTTTAGACTCATTCTCAATTTCCCAAAGCTTTTCAAAAAACGGCTGTCCTTTAATCAAATTTTCACAAAAGTCCCTGTGTTTGTCTGACCATCCGTCGATCGTCTCATTGAAAAGCATGTCCCAAATTTCTTCAAATGTCATGCGCTTGATCTGTTCATACATATACGGATTCCATTCGGTGTACCAATAGGCGATCTCGGCCCGGTTTTGGAGCCCTTTGAGCTGATCGAGCGCCATGAACAGCAGCTGTTTGAGCTGGCGTTCTTTTCTCGTTAATCCTCTGACATGCTCCGGTGATAAGGATAAAATGTGGTATTCTTTGGAAGATTGCAGCTTCTCTGGTGCAAACTCGTAAGTTTCCGCTTCAACGTCCTTCACCATTTCATAAACGAGCTGCTCCTGTCTCGGGATGAGGCGGCTTTTTCTTACAGGTATTGTGTAACCGGCCGTATCGACCGCGAGAATACCTATGCCGTCCGTTACGACGAAACAATGATCAAGCTGTGTCCGCTCATGATTTTTGCGAATATACGCTTTTTGATGAACCTCGTTCAATAATTCGGCCGGAAGCTCTGACAAATCATTTTCTATGTAGTGAAACAAAACAGACGACACCCTTAACAAAGGCACCTGGTCAAGCAATTCAACACTGTCTTCCTTCCGCCATTCATGAAAGTGGCAGACGTTGTAGCCATTTTCTTCTCCCTCAAACCAATTCACCCACACATCATGAAGAAACAACATTTCTAACCCCTCACTTTTAATAAAAACTGTTGTCCACAGTATAGGCAAGGGGGAAGGAATTTATTCCAAGCGGATGAGATTATGGCAATCGCCATCAAAAAAAAGCCAAGGGCGGCAATCCCTTAGCTTTTTATTTCATATTCTTCGGATCAAGCGCATCGCGGAGTCCAGACAATGGGCAAAATCATGATGACTGAATGAAGCAATTCACACATTATTTATTCAACACGTTTGTAAAAAAGCTGTATTCTTTAGCGTTTATTTTTTCTGATGAAGGAATTGATCTTAAAGAAGACTGAAACACCCAATAAACAGATACAAACAGCATTGCAATTCCTCCTATAAAGAAAACCTTATCGCTGCCGATCAATGACGCGGTAAACCCTCCAAGCAAAGATCCAAAAGGAGCTGCTATGCTTGTCAAACTTGCGATAAAAGAAAAAACTCTCCCTATAAACTCTTCCGGCAGTATGCTTTGCAAAATGGACATGAAAATGACGTTTGTCACGCCGATGGATATTTGAGACAAACCAAATAAAATAATCGATATGTATGAAGAGGTGGCGACCGCCGAAATACTCCATAAAACCCCTGAAATGAAAAATCCGTATATCGTAAGTGATCCTATCGCGAATCGACCAAACACTGTTGCTAATATTGAACCTAACAGTAAACCGCATGACATGGAAGCCAAATAATATCCATAGTATTCTTCTCCTCCTCTAATCGAAGAGAAGCTTGGCAAAATCACAATCGTCGCACTAAGCATGAAGTTAGAAATCATCGAGCCCAAGAGGATTTTTGGAATGAGGGAATGACGAATGAGTGTAAATCCCTCTTTTATATCCGTTGTATAATTGTGTATGACTTTTTTGAAGTGGAATCGGGGCTTATGTTCTATCTCATTTTTTTGTTCTAATTTTACGCACTTAAAAAACAGCGCCGCTAACAAAAAAGTGAAAGAATCAACTAAGTATATGCTTATAGCTCCTGCCGAAGCAATCACAATACCTGCAATACCAGTAAATATAATATCTGTACCTTGATATGAAAATGACATAAGTGAGTTTGCTTTAACCAGATCTTGACTTTTGATTATTTTAGGCAGTGCGGCAGATTGCGCAGGATAAGTAAATTGCTCAATGAATACGATAAGTGGCATAATCATCATGATGATCCAAATGTTCAAATATCCAATGAAATAAAAAAGCGGAATAATCAACACCAAAATAGCTTGGATAAGTTGACTCCAAACCAAAACTTTATTTAATCTGACTTTATCAACAATCGGACCTGTTAAAAACTGCAAAACAGTCGGGAACATCGTTAAAAAACCAGCTAATCCGGAATAAAATGTACTTTTTGATAAATCAAACACAAGCCACATTGCCGCAACTGTATACATACTGTCCCCAATATTGGTTACCAAACGCCCCAATATCAAGAATAAAAAGTTTTTATTTTTCAATACGCTTAACATCGTTAAAACCTCTATTCATTTAACAAAGCGATTTATTTTTTTGCTACGGCTCCCATTTCTTCATTTAACAGTTCCAAAAGATCTTCAGGAGTTGGAAGACCTGCTTCTGTTTGAACAAAGTGAGATACCAAAGATTTACGAATGATGATTACCTTTGGTACCTCATTTATGAAAGTGTTCTTTATCGACTAACAGGAAACATTCGTTCAATGTCCACCACATAGATTCATTGAAAGCTAAATTTATGAACCTTCCATTTTGTTAAAATATTGCCCCTAAAATACGCTGCACAGATCATTTAATATTCTTCGGATCAAGCGCATCGCGGAGTCCGTCGCCTAAGAAGTTAAAGCACAGCACAGTGAACAGGATCATCAGGCCCGGGAACAGCGGATACCACCACGCCTGGATCATGATCGTAAAGTTCTGAGCATCCTGAAGCATATTGCCCCAGCTTGCCATCGGCGGCTGAACCCCGAATCCAAGATAGCTTAATGCCGATTCCGCAAGGATCACGGTACCGACGGAAAGCGTCGCGGCAACGATAATCGGCCCCATCGCATTCGGAAGAATATGAGAAAAAATGATTTTGTAATTTCTTGTGCCGATCGTTTTCGCCGCCAAGACGAACTCCCTCGACCTCAAGGACAAAAACTCGCTCCGGACGAGGCGCGCCGTCGTCGTCCATCTCGTCAAGGCGAATATTAAAATCAGTTTATCTATGCCCGGCTGGAAGATGGTGACCAGCGTGATCAACAGAAAGATGTCGGGTATGGATAATACAATATCCACCAGCCTCATCATAATGGCATCGATTATTCCGCCAAAGTAGCCGGCGATTGCGCCGACCACCGTACCTATCGTAATCGATCCAAGTACAGAGGCAAAGCCTACAAGTAAAGAAACCCGAGCCCCATAAAGTAAACGGCTGAAAATATCTCGGCCAAACTTGTCTGTTCCCATTAAATGTTCACCACTTGGCGGTTTTAGCTTATTCAACAGGTTTTGCTGTTCTGGCGGGTATGGAGCGATCACCGGAGCAAAAATCGCTGATAGGACAATAATAGATAATAAAACTCCTCCAATTACCGCCAGCTTGTTTTTATAAAACTTTTCAAAAAAGATTTTTGTCATTGTCTCGGGCTTTGGTGCGACATTTTCCTGCAATGTGATCTCCGGCGAAGGTGTCGATGGATTTGGCTGTGTCATGAATCAATTCCCTCCTTCATTAATACTCAATCCGCGGATCGACCATTGCATAAAGAATATCCGCAACTAAATTTCCAATGACAACAAGTGTGGCTGAAATAACCGTCATTGCCATAATGACAGGATAGTCCCTCTGGAAAGCAGAGTCGACAAACAGCTTTCCAAGTCCTGGCCAACTGAAAATCTGTTCAGTAACGACAGCTCCGCCGATGAAAGAAGGAATCATCAGACCAAAGATCGTAATAACCGGAAGCAAACCATTTCGAAGCCCATGCTTGTACACGACACGATTTTCTTTAAAACCCTTTGCCCTCGCCGTCCGCATGTAGTCTTGCCTGAGCACATCAAGCATGCTCGATCTCGTGTAGCGGGTGAGTCCCGCCATATCTGCGGTCGCCAGGACAAATGCAGGCAAAATTAAATGATGAATACGATCCCATAAACTAAAATCAGCATTCAGAGTCATAACGCCTCCGGTTGGAAACCATCCTAAATTGACAGCAAGAAACATGATTAGAATCAGTCCAAGCCAAAAATTTGGGACGGCAAGACCGATAAATGATGTGAATGTGATGCCATAATCCAATTTAGAATATGGCCGCCTAGCTGAAAGCACTCCAAGCGGGATCGATATGAGGAGAGCCAAAATGGTTGAAACGAGCATTAACAATAACGTATTCGGCAATCTCGCCATAATCAAATCGGTCACTGGCGTTCCTTTTCTGACGATTGAAGTACCGAAGTCGCCTTGAACCATATTTCCGAGCCACTTTAAATATTGAACAGGTTCAGGTTCATCCAACCCGTATTTTTCAATGAATTTTTCGCGGTCTCCCGCGCTGATGGTCGGATCCATCATCAATGCCATTGGATCTCCCGGCGCTGCTTTCATAATCGCAAATGACAAAATCGTAATGCCAAATAATATTGGAATCGACATGAGCGTCCTTCGAATGATATATGTAATCATTTTTTATCCCCTTTTTTAAAAGTCATTCAGAATGAAGGGAAGGAAGCTGCAAGCTACACTTCCCTCAAGGGATTCTCGTTATTTTTGATCCAGCCACCAGTCTTCGGCTTTATAGAAATCTTCTTTCGGATGGAATACGTAACCTTTCATATTTTTTGGCATCGCTCTATGGTAATTCGTATAATACAAGAATGTATACGGCTGATCTTCCGCCAGAATTTCGTAAATATCTTCATACGCCTTTTTATATTCTTCACGGTCCTTCAACGTTTTAGCTTCATCCAGAAGTTTATCAAGCTTTTTATTTTGATACCAAACATAGTTTAGTCCTTTTTCAGCTTCTTTCGAATGGAAAATGTTGCTCTGATCAGGGAACGTAGCAAGGCTCCAGCCCATGATCATCGCATCAAAATCCCAATTCGGCGGGTTCATTTGTTCAATTAAAGCACTCCATTCAACAATTTGCGGTTTTGCTTGAATACCAATTTCTTTTAATTGCTGCTGAACAACAACCGCGAGGTCTTCACGTGTTTTGTTTCCTTGGTTCGTTTTAATAACGAAAGAAAACTTTTTGCCGTCCTTATCTAAAATCCCATCACCATCTGAGTCTGTCCATCCGGCTTCTTTGAGCAGTTTTTTTGCTTTCTCTGGATCGTATTCAAACGTTTTAAACTTATCTTTGTTATCCGGATAGTTCCATGAAAGCGGGCTTTCCGGGATGTTTGCGATTTCCCCATCTCCATCAAGAACTTGGTCAACGAGCGCCTGACGGTCAAGCGCATGTGTTAATGCTTGGCGAACCTTTTTATCTTTAAACAGCTCATTTCTTTCGTTCCAGCCGATATACGTATAATTCAGACCTAAATCGGTTTCCATCTTCACATTGTTAAATTTCTCGGCCGTTTTATAGTCTGGTCCTGGCGTAACGACCAAGTAATCGACATCTCCAGCTTGAAGCTGTGACAGCGCTGCATTTGAATCCGGGATAATTTTATACGTGATCGAATCTAAGTGAGGACGTCCGGCATAATAATCATCAAAAGCCTCAACCTTGACATATTGTCCTTCTTTCCATTCTTTAAATTTAAACGGTCCCGTTCCAACCGGATTCTTTCGATTAAATTCGTGTTCGCCAAGCTCGCTGATCGGTACATCTTTTAAAATGTGCTTAGGCAGAATACCGTAACTGGAAAGTGTAACATTGTAAAAATACGGATCCGGCTTCTTTAATTTAAACTGTACTTCATATTTACCTTTTTTCGTGACGGACTCTATCATTTTAAAGTTCGAGCCGCGTTCTCCGACGTAGTCATCACTCATCGGAATGCTGTAAGTAAATACGACATCATCAGCTGTCATTTCTTCACCGTCATGAAACTTGACGCCTTCTTTGAGCTTAACATCAAATGTCAACCCATCCTCCGATTCTTTCACTTCATCAGCAAGCCGGTTCTCCACTTCAAGTTTCTCATTAACGTCTAACAAAGTGCTGTAGATCAGTCTTTCAATATCTGAACTTGCTGTATCAGTTGAATACAGTGAATTAAACAGCGTCGGTTCACCTGTGGATCCAGCAATCAGATCTCCGCCCTGCTGCGGCTTCCCGTCAGATTTGCCTTCTTTTTCGTCCCCTCCGACTTCGCCGCTGTTGCAGGCCGTTAGAAAAATCGATAAGATCAGCAGCAAGCTTAAAATTGAAAATCCTGTTTTGCGTTTATTCATTTTATGAATTCCCCCTTATTAAACTGTTGTCCTTCTTTCCACCCGATTGACCCCCGTTTTTTAAAGAAGACATTCCCCCTCTCAAGGATTTAATATGTGACGGCCTCCCCCTTTATTCGTAAAGGTGGCACGCCGCGAAATGGTTTATTTTCACTTCCTTGAAAGCGGGTTCGGCTTCCGCGCAAATCGCTTTTGCAGCCGGACACCTCGTATGAAAGACACAGCCTTTCGGAGGGTTGGCGGGGCTCGGCAGCTCGCCCTTTAAAACGATTCGCTCCCGCTTTGTCCCGCCTTTCTTCCTAGTGACGGGAACGGCGGACAGAAGCGCCTGCGTGTATGGATGAAGCGGGTTGTCGTACAGCTCATGCTTGTCTGTCAGCTCCATCATTTTGCCGAGATACATGACGCCGACCCTGTCGCTGATGTGGCGGACGACGCTCAAATCATGGGAAATGAACAAATATGTCAGATTGAATTCTTCCTGAAGCTCTTCCATCAGGTTGATCACTTGAGCCTGGATCGACACGTCCAATGCGGATACCGGTTCATCGGCGATAATAAGCTCCGGATTTAAAGCGAGCGCCCGTGCGATTCCGATCCGCTGGCGCTGCCCTCCGGAAAATTCGTGGGGATAGCGGTTCGCAAACGACGGATGCAACCCGACCTTTGCCAAAAGCTCTTCGGCTTTTTCGTTACGTTCTTTGAAATTGTACATATGATGCGTGTGGAAGGGTTCTTTGATGATGGAACGCAGCGTTTTTCTCGGGTTCAGTGAGGCAAACGGATCTTGGAAAACCATCTGGATGTTTTTGCGGACGCTCTTTCTCAATGCTTCTTCCGACAAACTTGAAATGTCGCGGCCTTTGTAAAAGATCTGTCCTGCCGTCGGTTTATAAAGGCGGATCATCGTCCGTCCGGCGGTCGACTTTCCGCAGCCCGATTCACCGACAATGCCGAGAGTTTCGCCGCGTTTAAGCGAAAAGCTGATGCCGTCAACCGCTTTGACATCGCCGATTTTTTTCTGAAATATCCCTGAGCGGATCGGAAAGTACTTTTTGACATCTTTCAGCTCCAGAAGGGATTCTTGCGGGTTCATTTCCTGTCCGGGCTGTAATCGTTCAGCTGATGAAGTCATCCCTTATTCTCCCTCCTCATATAAAAAACATCTGACAGACCGGCCGTCCGGACGCGTCTTCAAGCCCGGCTGCGCTCCCCAGCATTTGTCGACCGCGCTCGGACACCTCGGAGCAAACCGGCAGCCGGCCGGAAGGTTGTCAGGCGTCGGCACATTTCCTTTAATGGCTGTTAATTTTTCAATGGAGCCTTCAATAACAGGGATGGAGTTTAACAGTCCTTTTGTGTAGGGATGCAGGGGTTCGTCGAATAGTTCATCTACTGTGGCATTTTCAACAACTTGTCCGCAATACATGACGATCACGCGGTCCGCAATTTCAGACACAACGCCGAGATCGTGGGTAATGAGAAGTATGGAGGTATCGAATTTGTCGCATAGGTCTTTCATCAGTTCCAGCACTTGGGCTTGAATGGTGACGTCAAGCGCTGTTGTCGGTTCATCCGCGATGAGCAGCTTCGGATTGCAGCTTAAAGCAATGGCGATCATCACCCTCTGCCTCATGCCGCCCGACAGGCGGTGCGGATATTCTTTCATCAGCTCGCCTGCCCTCGAAAAGCCGACAAGCTTTAATAATTCTACCGCTTTTTTGACGGCTTCTTTTTTCGATAGCTTTTTATGATAGATCAGCACCTCTGTGATTTGTTCGCCGATCGTCAAAACCGGATTGAGCGAGGTCATCGGCTCCTGAAAAATCATCGAGATTTCATTTCCACGGATCTTGCATAAATCTTGTTCTTTGTATGTAACGAGATCCCGTCCTTCGAGCTTGATGGAACCGTTTATGATCTTTCCGCCCGAGCCCTCGACGAGTCCCATGATTGACAGAGACGTGATGCTTTTACCGGATCCCGATTCACCGACCAGCGCCACGGTTTCCCCTTTTTTAATTGAAAAATCAACGCCGTCCACTGCGGGTATCGGCTGCTTTTTTCTGAAAAAATAAGTTTTTAAATCATTGACTTCCAGCAATGCGCTCATCCAGATTCCCCTTCCATAGACCAGAAGTTAAATATTATGAAAAACTAATATATTACTTTTTTAGAATTTTCTTAATATGACTGAATTATCTTAAAATTTTATAGTTGTATATTATTACATAATCATTACAAAAGCAAGGAGTTTTTTGATTTTTTGTAATAATATTAATTTAATCCCATAATTTTAGTATTTTAAAGCGATAGCTTTATAAAGTCTTCTGACGGGAAGGATAAAACGTCGGCAACCTTCAAATTTCGAGCCGATAAATATTTTTTTACAATACTGTAACCGACAGCATATCCGAGCATGTCGGGGTAGTGCCCTTTTCCAAATAAAATATTGGAGAATAGCCGGCTATCGTGTCGGCGCAGCTCGAAATGAGGCTTTACGAACCGGTCCTGGAAATGACGAAGCTGTTTTTCGGAGTAATATGACGTCCATGCGGCTGTTTCGGCTTCCCCCAACCGTTCGAAAACGGCATATTCTGCGATGCCTTCGAGAATGATTGTATCAAGCAGCGTCATCTTTTTTTCTTCTTTCGGCATATTTTCTAACCGGCAAACGTGATTATATTCGTGCGTCATGATTGCAGAAATCGATGACCGGGGAAGATCTGCCGATAAAAACAAAAATAATTTGTCGCTGAACGCGAGGCCTGATTTCGAGCCAAATTCGACGCGGATTTTGCGGTTTCTTTCATCGACAGGCAGGATGAAAATCGGAACATCCGGTCCGTTCCATCTTTTGCAGAGCAGCTGTTCTTCCCGTCTGACATGCTGAAATAAGCCGTTTTTCTTAAGCTGCTTCATCGTACGCTCCCCGTCCGTCCACGAACGGAACAAGCCGTGGGTCTGCAGGTGGCTGACAATCGCCGCCGCATCCGCTTTTGAAGCGCCTTTAAAATACGGCAGGAGAAAGCTTGACAATTCCCGCACGGATGAAGCCTGTTCAAGCCATTCATACGTGCTTGCTATACTCATTTTAGATCACACTCCTTTTTCATCTGTATGGTATGCACGCTAAAAAAAAACGGCCACCATCTAAAATGGCAGCCGTTTATATTGCGGTTATTCATATTTTTTGAAAATCAGTGTTGCGTTGTGTCCGCCGAAACCGAGCGAGTTGCTGAGCACGACATTTACGTCCTGGCGGCGGGCTTGATCCGGTACATAGTCCAGATCGCAATCTTCATCAGGTGTTTCGATATTGATTGTCGGAGGAATGATGCCTTCCTTAATGGCAAGGACGGAGAAAATCGCTTCGATGCCTCCGGCAGCTCCGAGCAAGTGCCCTGTCATCGATTTTGTCGAGCTGACGGCAAGCTTGTAGGCATGCTCTCCGAACACTTCTTTAATGGCGATCGTTTCAAATTTATCATTGTACGGCGTACTTGTTCCGTGCGCATTGATATAATCAATGCTCTCAGGGGACAGACCCGCATCTTTGATCGCTTCTTTCATGGCTCTGACGCCGCCTTCCCCATTTGGCGCAGGAGCCGTGATATGATAGGCGTCTCCCGTTGATCCGTAACCGACCACTTCCGCGTAGATTGTCGCTCCGCGGTTTAACGCGTGCTCAAGCTCCTCAAGAACGACGATTCCCGCTCCTTCTCCCATGACGAAGCCGTCGCGGTTTTTGTCAAATGGACGGCTTGCCGTTTTCGGATCCGGGTTAGTGGACAGCGCTTTATTGGCGGAAAAGCCGGCAAACGACATTCTTGTAAGCGGGGCTTCCGTTCCCCCGGAGATCATGACATCTGCATCGCCGCGCTGAATAACTTTAAAGGCGTCGCCGATTGAGTTTGTCCCCGTCGCGCAAGCCGTCACCGTACAAGAGTTGACCCCTTTTGCACCGAGAGAGATCGAAATCTGGCCGGTCGCCATATCAGGAATCATCATTGGTACAAAGAACGGGCTGACGCGCCGCGGTCCTTTTGTTAAAAATGTTTCGAACTGCTGTTCAAGCGTTTCAAGGCCGCCGATCCCGGAACCGACCCAGACGCCGACCCGGTCTGCGTTGCTCTCGTTAATGTCGAGCCCCGCGTCTTCCACGGCCATTTTCGCCGACACAACGGCATATTGTGTGAAGCGGTCCATTTTTCTCGCGTCTTTTTTATCCATGTAATCTTCTATCTTAAAATCTTTCAGTTCCGCGGCTACTTTAGCTGGATACTCGTCCGCGTTCACCCTTGTGATCGGACCGACTCCGGAAACTCCGTTGACCGCGTTGTTCCAGCTCGTTTTGACGTCATTACCAAGAGGTGATAAAGCTCCTAATCCGGTAATGACTACTCTTTTACTATTCATAAGTTGCACCTCACCTTTCTTTTAGCGGCCCCAGCGCATGGCGATGGCTCCCCATGTCAAACCTCCGCCGAAGCCGACCATCACAATGACGTCACCGTCTTTTATTTTACCAGCTTCAAGCTCTTCCACAAGAGAAATCGGAATTGAAGCAGCTGATGTGTTTCCGTATTTATGAACCGTTTTAGACATTTTTTCGACTGGAAGCTCCAAACGTTCGCGCGCCGCTTCCATGATCCGGATGTTGGCTTGATGCGGTACCAAAAAGTCGACATCCTCTTTGGATAATCCGGCTTTTTCAATGACATTCACACTGGATTCACCCATTTGGCGGACGGCAAACTTGAACACTTCTCTGCCATTCATGATTGTATGATCTTTTTCATCCAAGTACAAGTGCTTTCCGCCTCTGCCGTCTGCACCGAGCTCAAAAGACAAAATCCCTTTATCGTCGCTGACAGGCCCGACAACTGCGGCGCCCGCACCGTCTCCGAAAAGAACAGCGGTATTGCGGTCATCCCAGTCCGTAATGCTTGAGAGCTTTTCAACTCCGATGACAAGCACATGCTTATACGTTCCGGCTTCGATAAACTGTTTTCCAGTGACTAAACCGTACATAAAACCGGCGCACGCTGCGCTGATATCCATTGCACAGGCATTGAATGCACCGAGCTTTTCTTGAATCATGCAGGACACTGTTGGGAATGCCTGATCAGGAGTAACGGTGGCGACGAGAATCATATCAAGATCTTCCGCCGCGATGTTTGCGTCTTCCATCGCTTTTCTAGCGGCGGCCACAGCCATGTCGGACGTTTTCTCGTCTTCAGCTGCGATTCTTCTTTCTTCTATGCCTGTTCTTGTACGAATCCACTCGTCAGAAGTTTCAACCATTTTTTCCAAGTCGAAATTGGTCAGCACCTTTTCAGGGATGTACCGGCCGATTCCAATAATTCCAGCTTTCATAGGAAAGACTCCTTTATACATGATTTTTTCCAACTAATGTTATGAGTAATTATTAGTATCTGGTACTAATCCTACCCTATTTTTTTTTAGTTGGCAATATATTCGTCTAATCTAGCAGACCAAAACATTCATATAGTAGTGATATATATGAAAAAGGAGGGATGAAGAGTGGCGAACGACGATTTTTTCACAAAAATGATGTTTGGCGCAAACGCACCCGGCAGGCATGAAGAGACGGAGACGGAGACGGATGCGGATGCCGATGCGGAAACCGCCGAAGACGCTGAAGTTCCTCAGGAAGCCGATTACATGCACGTGTTGAATCAGGTTGGAGAAATTATGGATTCGATCGATGAGCTGAAACCTGTATTTAAAGAAATCGGCTCAATGGTCAGCGCTTTGAAAAATAAGATATCCATATAAAAAAGCCACTTCTTCTGAAAAGTGGCTTTTTAAGCGTGTGCGGGCGTTTAAGTCAGGCGTCTGAACCGGCGTCCGCTTTACCGAGCTCGTAAGCCTCGGCCATCACTTTCGTAAACAAGTTCATGAATGGCTCAAGCATTTCCGGGGAAAGTTCAATTCCCGCTTTTTCCATCTCTGCTTTCGCTTTCGGAACGTACTTCATGGCAATTTGCAAAAATTCCATCGATTTTTCGTGCATCTTGATCACCTCAATGTTCGTTTGGCAGTTTGTTTGTTTTTTTGTATTCGTCAATCAGCCGATTCATCTTTTCTTGAAATGACTGATCGACAACAGGGCTGAATTTTCCCATTTCGATGACGCCGTCTTGAATGTCAAATGAGCGCTTGCCGCCTTTAAGCGTTCCTTTATTAAACTCATCGGCGGTGAGTTCATAAGCGTCGTCTACATGCTGTATGGTGCTTGTCAAAACGACATTCTCACCCAATTCCGACTGGTCGCTTACATAGCCGATAGCGTACAGCCCGTCCTTTTTGATTTGTTCGATGACAGGGACATTATACCCGTCTCCGGCCGGATACACAACATCCGCGCCTGCCTTCTTCATTTGTTCATACAGTTTGACGGCATTTTCGCTGTCGTCCCACTGGCCGACATATGCTGTCATCACCTCAATGTCCGGATCGAGGTATTTTGCTCCTTCGGCAAACCCTTCTACTTCAGGTTGCCATTTATACGTTGCGAGCACGCCGATTTTCTTTGTTTTTGACTGATGGGCCGCCGTCATTCCGCCGAAAAACCCCATCGCTTCTCCTTCAAGCGATATGCTTGTCACATTTTGGTGGTCGGCTTTCGAGTTCATTAAAACAAAATGAATATCAGGATAATCTTTGCATATCTCATTAAAGGCTTTTTCATATTCGCTTCCGTGCCCGTAGATGAGGTTGACGCCTTTTTTATGAAAATCTTCTACAGCCATTTTAATGGCAGCGTCATTATCGATTCCCTCTTTATAATAGACGTCGACATTGTAGACGGATTGTATTCTTAATAATCCTTTATATCCTTTGGTTCCCCATACTTGGTCATTTATCGTATCAGGGACAAGCAAACCGACTTTTTCAATTTTCCCTTTCAGCGGCGATTGTCCGCAGCCGCTTAGCGCCAGGAGAATGAAAAAAATCGCGACAAGCCTGTACACCATGCCATGTTCAACTCCCTTTCGAAAAAAAGCAATTCAAATCTATCTTTATTGTATCCTTTCAAGTGTAAATTAGGAAGATCTTTCTTATTTTTTGTCGAAAAATGTAGACATTTGTCTGCTCCATTCTTGAATGACCTCATCGGCTTTATCGGCTGGCGTCTCCTGTACAAACCGCAAATCCGAAAAATCTTTTTCAACAGCACAGGCAGCGGCTTGTGCGGCCGCGTCGTTCACAAAAAGCGCTCCGTCCCTGTTTTGTTTATCCTCTGCCCTGACGTCCCACGGACCGAACAGATCCGGAAGCACGATCAGTTCAACGCCCTTTTCTTCCATGCCGGCGCGTAAATCCTCTTCGAATTGTTCTTGATAGACAAACAGAATAACAGGCTTGTTTTCAACGCCGGCAGCCAGCGCTTCTTCCGGCACTGAGCCTGTGTATTGGATGAAGACTTGTTCGTACGGGGCTTCGAGCTCTTTTTCGATGAGGCGGAAATGCTGGTTTCTCCCCAGCCACATCAGCCGCTCTTCGAGGTACATCAGCTTTTTTTCGTCGCTTGTCTGTTCCAGCTTTACATCGATGTCAACACCCTCTTCAAGTAGATGTTCACAAAATGAAAGGCCGAAGAACTCATCTGCTCCATATACAAGTGCCGGCTTCATTCGATGGACCACCTTTCGTTTCAGCTTTTTTAACCAAGCAAAAAACAGCCCTTTTCACCATTTTCGGGCTGCTATTATTCTATTCTCTATAAGACTTTTTCATGCGTTTTGAAAAAGTTCGCGATTGCTGAATGAATGCGCTGAGGATGTTCAGACAGGTGCAGGGTAAGTCCCACGCTGTGACGGCCTTTAAGCTGGCGCTCCTCAAACGTTTTGGCATGAATCATATACGGATACGGTGAGCCGTTCAGTCTTTGCCAAATATGAACGGGCACGAGATTTTGATAAGGGGAGATGCTTTTGAACGGATAATCGGCAGCCTCCCGCTCCGTAATTCGGTAGCTTGCGGCAATTTCTTTAATAAACTGTTTGTAGAAAAACTTGTTTTCTTTTTCTCGTTTATGATGAGCCTGAAGATCGAGGCAAGGATTAACCATCGCTGCAGAACGTATTTGGTTCGGGATCGAGCGAAGGAGCTCATCTGCAATGAGGGCGCCTGTGCCTTCCGCCAATAGATGAATTTTTTCATTTAAAATCTCTTGTTTGAACACGTAATGAATCAGCTGTTTAGCATATGCAACCGCTTTTTCGGAGCCCCAGTGCCTGCCGAACAAATTGCTGTTTACCAGGGTGTAGCCTTTGTTTCTCAGGCTCGTTAGAAGCTGATTTCTCCCGTAATGCTGAAGCCAGAAGCTCGAATCTTCCCCGACGAAATGGTTCCGGTCGCCGAAAATGAACACCAGAAAACCGTTCGGCTTGTACGGAAGATGAACCACGTTCCATTCTGAATCCACTTGAAAAAAACGTTCGGTTATTTTCATCACTTGCCTGCCTCCTTCCTGCCGTAATCTGCTCATTATTTTATGTCGTACGTGCAGCAAACGAATAAGGAAAAGTCCCAGTCTTCATGATGAAAAATGAACTTTAATAAAATGTCCTTTATGATATTTCTGAAAACAGAGTTGAAAGCCCTGTCTTGTTCACTAAAATGTCTTTTCCAGCTGGCTATGTATATGGTATGATAAGTTTTAGAATTGAATGAGAAGGACGAGGTGGAAAACGTGCGATTTGTGGTCGCTTTTTTCTGGACATTTCTTTTGACGCAGATGGCCTGCTATATTGTCGGCGCCATGAACGGTGCTGGGTATGACCTACAAACCAGTGTCATTATGGGCTTTATCATCACCGCAGCCGTTATTGTTCTTGGAGAAATTATGCCTGTTAAACAGGATGCAAGTCAACATTAAAACCCCGGCTTTTGAAAGCGGGGTTTTTTGCTTTAGACAGCCAGCCGTCCGAAAAAGCCGACGGCTGTTTTTTAAGGCTTTCTTTTATATGTCCAGAGCCGGTTATGGTTGGAGGTTTCAGGGAAGAACTCGCCGGCGCTCAATTTGATTTGCTGAGGATTCTGAACCATGCTCCCCGTTTCGCCGATCTCCACATACACTCCATTATTGGGCGCTTTTTGACCCGGCCGGAATTGACGCTGCTGTCCCATTTGCTTCACTCCCTTTTATGATTAGATTACCCCACTCTCCCAAAAAACATGTCGATTTTATCTTTACATCTGTTTGCTTTGTGTAGTTTAATGAAAAAAGTGTTCCGAAAATTGAAACGAACCGCCCGTTCATTCCGTCTTTTAAAAGGGCGTCACAACTCGTGGGAAACGGAGGAGTATCATGGATTTTTTAATGTTGATCAAGTATATCCTTTTAGGGTTGCTTCAGGGATTCACAGAGCCGATTCCTGTTTCTTCAAGCGGCCACTTGGTGCTTGCACAGCACTTTTTAGGCTTGAACATTGAAGGCTTCAGTTTTGAGCTTTTGATGAATGCCGGTTCTTTAATTGCCGTATTGCTCGTTTATAAAAACGATATTTTCAGGCTGGCGGTAAACGGACTGTCTTATGTCACAACAAAAAATGAAAAAGGAAAAGCGGACTTCAGGTTTATCATCTATCTGATTATCGCCACGATTCCTGCCGGTGTCATCGGCGTTTTATTTGATGATGAGATTTCGGCTTTCTTTAAAGACGGCGTACGGATCACCGCGGTTACTTTGCTGATCACGGGTCTGGCATTGTTTCTCATTCGCAATTTGCGCGGCCGGAAAAACGACGGCGAAATCAGGCTGAGAGACGCCGTGATCATCGGCTTGTCGCAAATGGTGGCACTTGTTCCCGGTATCAGCCGTTCGGGAGCAACGATCGTTCCTGCGATGGCGCTCGGTCTCAAATCTGAAACCGCGCTCAGGTTTTCATTTTTACTGTACATACCGGTCAGTCTTGGCGGGACCATTTTAAGCATTACCGATATTTTTCATGATCCGCGTTTAGGGGAGCTTTTCCTTCCTTATTTGTTTGCGTTCATCGCATCGATTATCGCTACATACTTTTCATTGCGCTGGTTCATGAATATTATGGCGAAAGGAAACTTGGTTTATTTCTCGATTTACTGCTTTGTCATCGGCATCGCCGTTTTGATATTCGCCTAAAAAAACAGCTGATCAAGTGTGATCAGCTGTTAGATTGTTGACAAAATCCCAAAACGACTTTTTGTTTTGGGATTTTGTCATTCCTTCAGCGTGACCCGCAACCCTTGCAGTCTAGGAAGGCTGAGCATCGGAAGCTGACTTTCACAGGATGTGATGACGGCGGCGTTCAGGCAGGACGCCTGGGCGGTTAGCCGCCGATCCTTCACCTATTCGTGAGCACCGACGCGCAGGCCTGACAACGAATGCGAGGGTTTGTCGACACGCTGACAGCTGATCAATTGTGATCAGCTGTTTTTTATTTAAGATAACAGTGCTTTTAATAAAGCTTTTTGGACGTGAAGGCGGTTTTCAGCCTGCTGGAATACCGCTGAATTCGGGCCGTCGATGATCTCTGCGGTGACCTCTTCTTCCCGGTGGGCAGGAAGGCAGTGCAGAAAGACGTAATCCGGTTTGGCATGGGAGACAAGCGCTCTGTTGACCTGATAAGGAGCAAAGATATTCATCCGTTCTTCGGCTTCCTTCTCCTGGCCCATGCTTGTAAACACATCGGAATAGATGACATCCGCATGTTGAACGGCTGACACGGGGTCATTTGTGATTGTGACGGCCGCTCCGGACTCTTCGGCGAATCCCTCGGCCAGTTTTACCACTTCCTGATTCGGCTCATACCTTTCAGGCGAAGCGACCGTAATGTCGCATCCCACTTTCGCGCAGCCGATTAACAGCGAATGCGCGACATTGTTTCCGTCTCCAACATAAACGGCTTTCAGCCCTTTTAATGTTCCTTTCATCTCTTGAATCGTCAAGAGGTCACTAAGCGCCTGACACGGATGAAAAAGATCGGTCAATCCGTTGATCACGGGAATCTCGGCATGCTTGGCAAGCTCTTCGACTTTTTCGTGCTCGAATGTGCGGATCATAATCGCGTCGACATAACCCGAAAGCACTTTCGCGGTATCTGCGATCGTTTCCCCTCTGCCCAGCTGCATGTCTTTACTGCTTAAAAACAGGGCGTTTCCGCCGAGCTGCGCCATTCCGGCTTCAAATGATACGCGCGTTCTCGTCGACGACTTTTCAAAGATCATCGCCAATGTTTTTCCTTTAAAGATGTCTTGAATTTTATTTTGCTTCATCTCTGCTGCCTCTTTCAGCAAATAAACGATCTCTTCTTTTGAAAAGTCTTTCAGGCTTAAAAAATCGTTGCCCGACAGATTGATTTCCCGGGTCGCCCCGATGTTTACAGTAGACATGTCTCCACTTCCTTTTTATATAAATCTTTAAGCGACACGGCTTTAGTCGTTCCATGCCCGCTCGTCAAAAATGCCCGCACCGTCTCTTCCTCCGTCATTACCGCCACACCGTGGGTGACGGCTTCCATTCGCTGCTTGCTCGCCTCTTTTGATTCGGCTAAATGGATGTGCAGCGCTTTGTCTTTCCGTTTGATCCAGCCCGGAAAATCGTCCGACTGTACGGTGAAACCCGCCTGTTCTGCGAGAGAACGAAGCTCACCGGCCCCTTCCATGTAAATGCAGCCTTTCGTTTGCCAGATTCCCGCAAAGATTTTCTTCAGGGCGCTTTCCGGATTGAAGCCGACATACATGCCTTCTCCGGTCGATTTCATTTCCGGCCCAAGCTTCAAATCGACATCCTGAATAGCGTGCGATGAAAAGACCGGAAACTTCACGGCAACGCCGTGTGAGTTTTTGGCGGCGGGCTTCAATTCTTTGAGTGACGAACCGGCCAACAGCTGCGCCGCAAGCGGGATCATCGGAACCCCCATCACCTTGCTGACAACCGGAACCGTCCGGCTCGCCCTCGGATTGACTTCAAGGATGAGCAGTTCATCCGCATCCGCTATAAATTGAATGTTCATAATACCTTTAAATCCGAGCTTGCGTACGATTTTTGCGGCAGCATCCCGCGCGGCGCTTTTCATCTCCGGAGTGACCGAAGGCCCCGGCAAAATCGCGTAACTGTCACCTGAATGCACGCCCGCTTTTTCAATATGCTCGATATAAGTCGGGATATAAAGATCGTCGCCATCGCTGACAAGGTCGATTTCAAACTCTTTTCCCGATACGTATTGATCGATCAGAATCGGGTAAGGCATTTGCGACGCTCCGCCCAGCAGCTCTCTGAGCTCCGCTTCGGAGTGAACGATCATCATGCCCATACCGCCGATCACATATGACGGCCTGATCAGCACAGGATAGCCGATTTCGTTCGCTTTCTGCACCGCTTCCGCTTTTGATGAAGCCGTTTCTCCTTTGGCATGGGAGATGCCGAGCTCGTCAAGAAGCTGATAAAATTGATCGCGATCTTCAAGTATGTCAAGGGTTTCCGATGATGTCCCAAGCAGGGTGATGCCCGCTTTTTCAATCGCTTCAGCCACATTGATGGCGGATTGGCCGCCGAATTGAACAATCGCAAAGTCGATGTCTTCCGCTTCAGCGACATTGAGAATATGCTCGGGTGTAATCGGTTCAAAGTACAGGCGGTCTGCCATTTCATAATCCGTGCTGACGGTTTCCGGGTTGTTGTTCAGCATAATTGTTTCAAACCCGAGGTTTTTCAGCGTCATGACGCCGTGCACGGCGCTGTAGTCAAATTCGACTCCCTGGCCGATCCGTATCGGGCCGGAACCGATAATCAGTGCGCGCTTTTTCGTTTTTTGAGAGATGTCTCCGTCGCTTTTCCCGAAATACGTCGAGTAAAAATAGTTTGTCTTCGCATCAAATTCTGCTGCGCATGTATCGACGATTTTAAAGGATGCGGCAATGCCCATTTTCTTGCGGAGCGCGCGCACTTCTTCTTCCGTCTTTCCGGTGAGGGAAGCGATCGTAAAGTCGGTAAATCCCTTTTCTTTCACCTTTTTCAAAAGGCTGACGGACAGCGCGTCTCCCTGTTGCATCAACATGTTTTCCAGCTGAATGATGTTAGAAAACACATGAAGGAAATAGTTATCGATTTTCGTTTTCTCATGTATCTCGCTGATGGAAGCCCCCCTGCTCAGCAGCTCCATGACCGCAAAGAAACGGCGGTCATCAGGGGTCTCAAGCAGCTTCCACAACACTTCTGAAGATACGCCGCCAAGTTCGGGCAAATGGGTTCCTGACGTTTTCAGCTCAAGGGATGCGACCGCTTTTTGCAGGGCCGCTTCAAGATTGCGGTCAATCGCCATGACTTCTCCGGTCGCTTTCATTTTCGTGCCGAGCTTACGGTCGGCTTGTTTGAATTTGTCGAACGGCCATCGCGGAAATTTGACGACGACATAGTCAAGCGCAGGCTCGAAGCTGGCGTATGTCGAATCTGTGAGCGGATTTTTCAGCTCGGCAAGCGTGTAGCCGACAGCCAGTTTAGCCGCCATTTTTGCGATCGGATAGCCGGTCGCTTTTGAGGCGAGCGCCGATGAACGGCTGACTCTCGGATTCACCTCGATGACATAATAATTTTTGCTTTCCGGGTCCAAAGCGAATTGAATGTTGCAGCCGCCGACAACATCGAGCGCGGAAATGATCTTTAAGCTGGCAGAACGAAGCATTTGATAATCCGCATCCGTTAATGTCTGCGACGGGGCGACAACGATCGAATCCCCCGTATGGACGCCGACCGGATCGATGTTTTCCATATTGCAGACGGTGATGCATGTATTGTTTCTGTCACGCATGACTTCGTATTCGATTTCTTTAAAACCGGCAATGCTTTTTTCGACAAGGCATTGATGAATCGGGCTTGCGAGGAGGGCGCTTTCGATTAAAGGCAGGAACTCCTCTTTCGTCGCCGCGATGCCGCCTCCTTTTCCGCCCAGTGTATAGGCCGGCCGCACGATAATCGGAAAACCGATTGAGAGCGCAAAACGAAGCGCATCATCTTGATTGTCAACGATTTCTGAATCCGGCACAGGTTCGTTCAGCTCCTTCATCAAGGCGCGGAATTTTTCCCTGTCTTCGCCCTTTTCGATCGTATCGACAGATGTTCCAAGCAGCTTTACCCCGTATGTTTTAAGAATACCGGCCTTTTCGAGCTCGACAGCCAAATTCAGCGCTGTCTGTCCCCCCAGATTGGCGAGCAGTCCGTCCGGTTTTTCGCGCTTGATGATTTGTGTGAGGCTTTCCACTGTCAAGGGCTCAAAATAGATTTCATCTGCAAAAGATTCATCGGTCATGATGGTCGCCGGGTTGCTGTTGACTAAAATCACCCGGTAGCCTTCGCTTTTCAGCGCCATGCAGCCCTGGGTTCCGGAGTAGTCGAATTCAGCGGCCTGCCCGATAATAATCGGCCCCGATCCGATAACGAGAATGCTTTTGATGGTTTGATCTTTAGGCATGGGCGATCTCTCTCCTTGCTTCGTTCAATTTCTGCAAATATTCGCCGAATATCCATTCGCTTTCAGCCGGTCCCGGATGGGCTTCCGGATGAAACTGAACGGATATGACAGGCAGTGTTTTATGCATCAGCCCTTCTACTGAACCGTCGTTGACATGATGAAACCTGACGGAAAATTCATTTTCGCTGATGGTGTCCCGATCAACGACATAGCTGTGGTTTTGGCTTGTCATGAACACGCGTCCGGTCTCTTTGTCCATGACTGGATGATTGGCTCCCCTGTGGCCGAACGGAAGCTTATAAGTATCGCTTCCGAATGCGAGCGCGATCAGCTGGTGTCCGAGGCAGATGCCGAGAGTCGGATAGGAAGAGATGATATCCCGGAGCGCATCCAGATATGGAAGGATCGCTTTCGGATCGCCCGGCCCGTTTGAAAGGACGATCCCGTCCGGATTCAGCTTTGAAATGCCGTCCATCTCTTGATAGGGAACGACCGTTACTTTGCAGCCCCGGTTTGCAAGCGATGAAGCGATCGACTTTTTATAGCCGAAATCGATCACCGCAATATGCATATTGCCTTCCCCGAAGGCGCCGTTTTCGTTTTGTCCGGCAACCTGTGCCGCATAGTTTTCCAGTTTGCGCGGAGCCGGAATGCCGTCCTTTTGTTGCGTCAGTCTGGCATTCAGCGTCCCCTTTGCCCTGATATGCTGGACAACCGCTCTTGTGTCAACGTGCGATAAAAGCGGAACATCCCACTTCGCCAAGTATTCCCGAAGGCTTTCTGTCGCCTGATGATGGGAAAACCAGTCACACGCTTCATAGACGACAACCCCTTTTACCTGAGGCCGTTTGCTTTCATCATCGCTTTTATTGATTCCGTAGTTGCCGATCAGCGGGTACGTAAAGACAATGATCTGGCCTTTATAAGAAGGGTCTGTCAAAACCTCCTGATAGCCGGTCATGCCCGTAAAAAAGACGACTTCACCGGTGCAGCCGTCAAGACCGTCCAGTTCACCGCTGAAGGATGTACCATCTTCAAGAACTAAATATCCTTCCATCTTATGCCCACCTTTGATGAATAAATAATGATATTCATGAATTTTTATACTTGTATATCGAAAAAAAATTACTGTTTTACAGCTGAATGATGTGCCATGACAGCTTTCAGCTTTTCCACGGCCGCTTTGATTTCGCTTTTCGCAACCGTCAATGGCGGCAGAAGTCTGATCACGTTCGGGCCCGCGGGAAGAACGAGCAAGCCTTCCTTTTGAAGCGCTTCGATCAGCGGCTGCACAGGTTCTTTGCACTCGATTCCGGCGATCAGCCCTTTCCCGCGGATATCTTTTACAAACGGAAATTGAAGCTTATCTTTCAGCTGTTGATGCAAAAATGCACCTTTGGCGCTCACTTCTTCAAGAAAGCTTCCCTCAAAAATGGTCTCCAACGTGGCGTGTGCTGCAGCCATCGCCAGCATGTTCCCTCCGAATGTCGTGCCGTGGGAACCCGGAGAGAACGCTTCTGAAAGTTCTTTTTTCCCGATGACGGCTCCGACCGGAAAACCGCTGCCCAGCCCTTTCGCGACCGTGATGATATCAGGTGACAGCCCTTCGTGTTCATAGCCGAAAGCTTTACCGGTGCGTCCGATTCCGGTTTGAACTTCGTCAACGATAAGGAGAGCCTGCTTTTCGCGGCAAAAATCTTGAACGCTCTGCAGAAATTCCCTGCTCGCCGGGATGACGCCGCCTTCGCCTTGAATCGGCTCGAGCATCACCGCCGCGATATCTTTTTCACCCTGCAATTCGGCAAATGCTTTCGGCTCGTTGTATGGTAAGTAGTGGAATCCTTCAAGCATTGGTCCGAATCCGTGCTTAATCTTTTCCTGTCCGGTTGCGGCCATTCCCGCATATGTCCGTCCGTGGAACGATTGCTGAAACGTTACGATTTTTGTTTTTTGCGTGTGTTTTCGCGCAAGCTTCACCGCCCCTTCATTCGCTTCCGCTCCGCTGTTGCAAAAGAAGACGAGATCGCCTGCACTGTTTTTGGCAAGAAGCTGTGCAACCTTTTCTTGAAGCTCATTTTGAAACAGATTGGAAACATGCCAGACATCATCAAGCTGTTTTTTGACAGCAGCTGTCACTGAATCAGGGCAATGCCCGAGATTGCAGACCGCGATTCCCTGGACGAAATCGAGATAAGCGTTCCCCTTTTCATCCTGAACGATCGTGCCTTTCGCTTTTTTAATATTGATATTCCAGCGGCTGTACGTCTGAAATAAATGACTCACGATACGGCCTCCTTTTGTTTGATGATTTTCGTGCCGATGAAATCGTCTTTCGTGAGGAAAGATCCTTTTCCGCTCACGATCATCACTTCATCCACTTCATCTGTGAGGGCTTCTTTTGCAGAATCCACTTTTGGTATCATGCCTCCCGAGATCACACCTTCAGCCATCAGGCTTTCGATGTCTGCGGGCGTCAGCTCTTTCAGCATTTCTTCGTTTTTCATAATCCCTTTGACGTCTGTCACAAACATTAATTTGTCAGCGCGCAAGGCTGCCGCAACAGCCGATGCCGCCAAATCGGCGTTCACATTCAAAGTCTCACAGCCATCCGTCATCGAGAGGGGGGCGATAACCGGAATAAACCCTTTTTCCATGAGCGCTTCGGCCATTCCGACGTTCACTTTTTTAATGCGCCCGACCTGACCGTATTGTTTTTCATTTAAATAGTCGGCAAGGAGCAGTCCCCCGTCTTTTCCTGATACGCCGACAGCCGGAAGGCCGTGCTTTGTCAGCTCTGTAACGAAAAATTTGTTGATCGAACCGGATAAGACCATTTCAGCGACTTCAAGAACCGCTTTTGTCGTCTTGCGCTGTCCGTTGACGAATTCGGTTCGAATATTGAGTTTCTTCAGCATCTTTGTAATATCGGGTCCGCCCCCGTGGACGAGAGCAATTTTCCAGCCGTTTTCTGTCAGCTCTTTCAGATTTTGAAAAAATTCATCCGATAGTTCGCGGATGACGCTTCCGCCGCATTTAAAAACGATTGTTTTATCCATTGTGATCCCCTTTTTACGTACGATAGCTCGCATTGATTTTGACGTATTCATAAGTTAAATCGCAGCCCCAAGCCGTACCCTTTCCTTCACCTTCCTGCAAGCGAACCTCAATTTTCACTTCGCTGTTTTCTAAATATGTTTTGGCCAGCTCTTCTGAAAACGGCTGCGGTTCATTATTTTTAAAAAGGCATTGGCCGCCGAGGTAGATTTCCACCTTCTCCGGTGTCACAGCAGCCATGCTGTCCCCGATCGCGACAACGATTCTGCCCCAGTTCGCATCCGTGCCGTAAACCGCGGTTTTTACAAGGTTTGAGCCGACGATTTTTTTGGCGATGATTTGCGCTTCAAGATTGCTTTTGGCGCCGTTCACTTCAACCTCGATCAGCTTTGTCGCCCCTTCCCCGTCTCTCGCAATTTGTTTGGCGAGGTCTGTGCAGACAAGCTGCAGGCCTTTTTTGAAAATCGGCCAATCTTCGTGTTCTTCATGGAGGCGCTCATTTCCGGCGCATCCGTTCGCCATGACGAGCACCATATCGTTCGTCGATGTGTCACCGTCGACCGTTATCTGGTTGAATGAAACGTCCGTAATTTCCCTTAATGCCCTTTGCAGCGCGCTTTCTTCGATGCATGCATCTGTTGTGACAAAGCCGAGCATCGTCGCCATATTCGGGTGGATCATCCCCGATCCTTTTGCTGCTCCGCCGATCGTCACTCTTTGACCGCCGATCATCAGTTCATAGCACGTTTGTTTGATCACCGTGTCTGTCGTTAAGATCGCTTCTTCGAAAGCGCCTTCGGCAGGCTCAGTCTCTGCGAGAAGGCTGATGCCTTTTGTAATGCTCTCCATATTGAGGTATTCGCCGATGACGCCGGTTGAGGACACGGCCACCAGTTCCGGCTCGATCCCAAGCATATCAGCGCTTTGGCGGCGCATCTCATATGCATCTTTTAAGCCCTGCTCTCCCGTGCATGCGTTGGCATTGGCACTGTTGACGATGACGGCTTGTAAAAGCGCGCTTTTTTTGAGACTTTCCTGCGTCACCTTGATCGGCGCAGCCTGAAAGTGGCTTTGCGTATAAACGGCGGCGCTCACCGCCGGTCTTGAGCTGATGATGATTCCAAGATCCTTTTTTGAATAGCGGAGGCCGCAGTGGACTCCTTTTGCCAGATAGCCTTTAGGCGAAGCGACGTTTCCGTCTGTTTTTTTTATGCTGTCTTGACTCACCTGAATCATAAGTTTGTTCTCTCCCGTCTTATGGATAAATTGGCGTAAATTCAAGCCCGGCGGTTTCGCTCCAGCCGTTCATAATGTTGAAATTTTGAACAGCCTGACCCGCGGCTCCCTTCATCAAGTTATCGATCACTGACACAATTGTCACTCTGTTCGTCCGTTCATCAACGGTAACGCCGATATCGCAAAAATTGCTGCCGTACACCTCTTTAGTCGCAGGGAACGCACCGGGTTCTCTCACCCTGACAAAGTACGAATCTTTATAAAATTTAGAAAAAATAAACTGGAGCTGTTCGGCATCCTTGCTGTCTTTCAGCTCTGTGTAGATGGTCGCCATAATGCCCCTTGTCATCGGAACCAAATGCGTGCTGAATGTGATCGGTTTAAATGCGGAGTCCCACTGTTTAACAGTCTGCTCGATTTCAGGCGTATGCTGGTGTTCGTTTACTTTGTATATTTTGAAATTATCATTGATCTCTGAAAAATGAGTGCCCATCGACGCCTTTCTGCCTGCTCCCGATACCCCTGTTTTCGCATCGATGATGACAAAAGATTCGTTGATGCTGCCGCTTTTGACGAGCGGCGCCAAGCCGAGAAGAACCGCTGTCGGGAAACATCCTGGATTGGCTATGTACTGCGCCGTTTTAATGTCTTCCCGATTCAGCTCAGACAGTCCGTATACCGCTTTTTGAAGCACGTGTTCAGGCGCGGCTTCCCTTTTATACCACTTTTCATAGACGCTCGGGTTCTGCAGCCTGAGATCGCCGGACAGGTCAATGATCGGTATGTCATATGCATCGAACTGTGGCGTCAGCCGGCTGGATACCCCCGGAGGCGCAGCCATAAATAAAAAATCGATTTCGTTCGCAATCTTCTTTACCTCGATTGGTTGCAGGTGTTGATCTGTCAGTTTCATAAGGTGCGGGTATGCGGCATCATAGCGGGCTCCCTCATCACTCGATGAATACAATATGCATTCATCTGCATAAGGGTGAGACTTCATAATCCTCATAATCTCTGCCCCTCCATAGCCAGTAGCACCTATAATACCTATTTTCAAAACAAGTTCACCTTCTTGGTCTTTGTGAAATTATTTAACATTATAACATGAATAAAAATTAATTCAATTGTATATTTAATATTTTTTCATTCACCTTTCATATTGGTTCTTTCCTCCCGCCGTTGGTCCTTTCAACGGCTTGGTCGTGCTCCGTTCCCATCTTCCCGGATTCTCCGTTTTTCAAACCGGAGAATGTGCCGGCTGGCGTTTTTGCAATAAAAAAAGAACGCCTTGTACAAGCGTTCTTTTTTATAACAGGAATGGCGATCTGCCAGGATACGCCCGCGTATCTATTCCGGCGGCTCCCTTTTCGAAACAGAAAGAGCCTGTCAACGAATGAGCAGGCTCTGAAAACGTTTATTGGATGCCAAGTGCGATTTTCGCATATCGCGACATTTTGTCCCGTGTCCAAGGCGGATTCCAGACGATTTGAACGTCAACTTCCTTGACTTCTGGAATATCTGCGAGCGCTTTTTTGACTTCATCTACGATGATCGGCGCCAGCGGACAGCCCATTGAAGTCAAAGTCATGGTCACGTCTGTTTTGCCGTTCTCATCCATATCCACGTCATATACAAGACCGAGATTGACGATATCGACACCCAGTTCAGGGTCAACGACCTGTTCAAGGGCGCCCATGATGTTCTCTTTTAATGCTTCATCCACTCTTCCTCACTCCTTTTTTCATCAGTATAACGCACTTCTTTCATTTTCTAAACCGATAGCACTTAAAGGTACGCTTCAAACCATTCGACTGTTTTCAAAAGACCTTCCCTCGATACTTTATGTCCGGCCCGCTCATCTTCGATAAAATGCAGCAAATCAGGCTGAGCTTTATACAGCGGAATCGTCGATTCATAGAAGCGGCGCGCCAAAGCAAACGGAACGGTGCCATCCTGTTTGCCGTGCCAAAATAAAAGCGGCCTCATCTTCAATTTATCCGGCTGCAGACTCAAGTCAAAACGCTTCAGTTTATCGCGCTGCTGTTCGATTTGTTCTTCTGTGAAAGGAAGTTCAATTTTCTTTTCACGCATAAAAGCGAGCTGTTGATCAAAAAATTCTACATAGGCGGGACTGCCCATTAAACTGACGGCAGTTGTAATCCATTCGTATTGGGTCAAAGCGCCGAGCGTGACAATGCCGCCCATCGAAGTTCCGGCGGCGCCGATACGGCCCTTTTCAATCAGGTTTTCCTGTTCAAAGTGGTTTTTCAGCACTTCGAGCTCTTTGATTTCATTCGTGACGATCTCCCAAAACCTCGGGGCGAGCTCTTCCTGAGTGAGCTGTTCATCCCTCTCCCCGTGACAAAGAGCCTCAGGCAGGATCACGCGCATTCCTTTTTCGGCAAGCAGATATGCGAAGTGAAGGTTATGCTCTTTTGCGCTTGTAAAACCATGTATGAAGAAAACAAGAGGAAGAGCTTTCTCTTTTTTCTCCTCTTTTACAATATGCAAAAGAGGAATGTTTGAAATATGTTGCTTCTCGATTATGATCACGACTGTTTCTTCCTCCTTTTAGGATGTCCATCAACATCAGTTTAACATGTAGACAATAAAGAAGGTAAAAAGATACACTATAGGTAAGCCAGAACTTTCAAATTCACAACAAAGGAGCATTTATGGAGACAAAACCATATTTAATTGCATTGGACTTAGACGGTACATTATTAAAAGACGACAAAACCATCTCGGAAAGCTCCAGCGACGTCATCCGCAAGCTGCGGGAAGATGGACATTACGTGTGCATTTCTACGGGAAGACCGTTCCGAGCAAGCTCCGTGTATTATGATCAGCTCCAGCTTGATACGCCGATCGTCAATTTCAACGGGGCGTTTGTCCATCATCCTAAAGATCAAAGCTGGGGACGCTTCCACACATCTCTTGATCTCGAGGTGGTCAAACAGATCATTGAAGTGAGCGAGACATACAACGTACATAATATCCTTGCTGAAATTATCGATGATGTTTATTTTCATTATCATGACGAAAAACTGATTGATGTCTTTACGATGGGCAGCCCAAATATTACGGTCGGAGATTTAAGGACAAACCTCGGCCAGGATGTGACAAGCGTACTGATCCACGCAAAAGAAGAGGATGTTCCGGCGATCCGCTCCTACCTGTCAGACGTTCACGCGGAGATGGTCGACCATAGAAGATGGGCGGCCCCGTGGCATGTGATCGAACTGATTAAAAGCGGCATCAATAAAGCGGTCGGCTTAGAGAAAATCACGGACTACTACGGGATACCGCCTGAGCGGGTGATTGCCTTCGGCGATGAAGACAACGACCTTGAAATGCTCGAGTTCGCGGGCTGCGGCGTAGCGATGGGCAACGGCATCGAAGGGGTCAAAAGCGTTGCAAACAAGGTTACAAAATCGAACGAAGAAGACGGTATCGCAGTCTTTTTAAAGGATTACTTCGCTTTATAATTTTATAATTTGCCATTCATAAACGGCTTTTCAAAACGGCAATACTATGAGAAGACGGCCGCACCGGACCGTCACTCGTGTTAAGGGGGAATTTCAAGATGGGTAAACGTAGCAAATCAAAACGGTTTATTCAACAAGGCAAGGATTCGCTTAAACAGCATGCCTCCAGGTTCCCTTATCGCTCCACATTAGAAGAGGCTGAACAAAAGAGCGGCCCGACGGAATGCGGAGGGCTGTAACATGAGAAACGAACTGTTTCAAATGGCCAAAGCAGCCGTTCATGAAGCTGAAGCTTCGACGGATTCAGGTGAAAAGGCAAAAGCTGTTGCAAGAGCCAAAAACGCCCTTTCCTCAGCATTTGCCAATTCAACTGATGCCGAACGGCGCCAGCTTCACAATCTTCAGGAGCAGCTAGATCAACTATCATAAACACCCACCGGCTTTTTTGACAGCCGGAAAGGAGTCTGTGCCATCGGCACGGCTCCTTTTTTATGTTTCTAATTTCAAAACATAAAAATTTGACATCGGAAGCAAAAGGAAGTACATTATAAAAGGCGAACATTTTATATAACAAATAAATAAATATTCGTTTTTGGGGGTTTTTATATTGGAAAACGTGTTTGATTACGAGGATATTCAACTAATTCCTGCAAAGTGCATCGTCCAGAGCCGCTCTGAATGTGATCCGTCCGTGCAGTTCGGCGGAAGAACATTTAAACTGCCTGTGGTGCCCGCCAATATGCAGACCATTATAGATGAAAAGCTGGCTGTTTCATTAGCGGAAAACGGTTACTTTTATGTGATGCACCGCTTTGAGCCGGAAACACGGATCGATTTTGTGAAAGACATGAAAGCGCGCGGTTTGTTTTCTTCAATCAGTGTCGGTGTCAAAGATGAAGAATACGCATTTATCGAAGAGCTGACGAGAGAGAATCTCACGCCTGATTACATCACGATCGATATCGCCCACGGTCACTCGAACGCCGTCATCAATATGATTCAGCACATTAAAAAACATCTTCCGGACAGCTTCGTGATCGCAGGAAATGTCGGAACGCCTGAAGCTGTGAGAGAACTTGAAAATGCCGGCGCCGACGCTACAAAAGTAGGCATCGGTCCCGGAAAAGTCTGCATTACAAAAATTAAAACCGGTTTTGGAACGGGCGGTTGGCAGCTGGCTGCGCTGCGCTGGTGTGCAAAAGCGGCGAGCAAGCCGATCATTGCAGACGGCGGCATCCGCACCCACGGGGACATCGCCAAATCGGTCAGATTCGGGGCGACGATGGTCATGATCGGTTCGCTGTTTGCCGGACATGAAGAATCGCCCGGGGCAACGATCGAAAAAGACGGCAAGCTCTACAAAGAATATTTTGGTTCTGCTTCTGAGTATCAAAAAGGTGAAAAGAAAAATGTCGAAGGCAAAAAAATGTACGTGGAGCATAAAGGCGCAATCATGGATACGCTGACAGAAATGGAACAGGATCTGCAGTCATCCATTTCCTATTCGGGAGGAAACAAGCTCGATGCGATCCGCAACGTAGATTACGTCATCGTTAAAAATTCTATTTTCAACGGGGATCAATATTAACGGTCACAGGGTGGTGTTCAGGCAGCAGCCGTCCCTTCCTGCCTGACAGCATACAAAAAAGGCATCCTTCCCGGGATGCCTTTTTTGACGGCTATTTCACTTCAAACGTTTTGCCGGCCCTCAAAGTTGCAAACTGTTCCGATCTTCCCAAAAATGTCACGTTTACTTCATACGTGCCGGGTTCAGGCACCTCTTTCCATACATCTGTAAAATCGTAAGACTCTTTCGGATTAAGCGTCATCGTTTGGAACGCCTGTGTAAACATTTTTCCTTTCGAGTAGCGGTACCTTTCATTCCCTTCTTTGTCGCTGACAATCAGTTCAAATTTCTGTCCGCTGCTGAATTCAAACTCTGCCACGTCATCCGTATGGTTGACAACCGACATCCGAAATTCGATTTCTCCCTGCTTCTGGACGGGTTCAACTGTTAATGCCACACTCCCGTTATTCACTTCCCCTGATACCTCCTTATCGGGGACTTGATCCCCGTTTTGCCCGCATCCACTGACAAACAGCAACATTACAATCATGGAAATCAGCCGCATTCATTCACCCTTTCATTAATCTTTGCGGAAAAACCCTAAAACCTGCGTTGTCTGGACGACGTTTGTGAAAGCGTTTGGATCCACTTCATTAATGATTTTTTCCAAGTCGTATAATTCGTACCTTGTGATAACAATGATCATCATTTCTTTCTGTTCATTCGTAAAGGCGCCTTTTGCCGGAACGGTTGTAATGCCGCGGACCATCTTTCCGTAAATCGCTTCTTTGATCTCCTCCGCTTTCTTTGTGACAATCATAACGGTGAGCTTGGCGTGGCGGGTGTGGATGGCATCAATCACCCTGGTTGTCACATATAGTGTAACGAGCGTATATAATGCTTTCTCCCACCCGTTCAATAATCCTGCTGTTAAAATGATCGCACCGTTTAAAATAAAAAAATAGGTGCCGACCGGCTTATCCTTCCATTTCGCCAGAATCATGGCGATGATGTCCAAACCGCCCGTTGAAGCTCCGTATTTCAGCGTCAGCCCGATTCCGACCGCAGAGATCACTCCGCCAAAAACGGCGTTCAGCAAGATATCGTTTGAAAGGCTTGTTTCCGGCAGCATGCCAAGGAACACCGTTGTCAGCGCAACGCTTAAAACACTGTAAACCGTAAAAGAACGCCCGACCTTCAGCCACCCCAAAATGCCGACGGGAATGTTTAAAATAAACAATAGCGTCCCCGTTGAAAAATAAATCGGGCTGTACTGGTCAAGCGCACTCGATAAAAGCTGCGCCACCCCCGTAAAGCCGCTGGCGTAAACATCGGCGGGAATCAGAAACAGATTCAATCCGATGGCATTTAACAAGGCGCCGATGATGACAATGAACAATTTTTTTGCTTCAGCTATGACCATATTTAGTTCCTCCGCTACTTTCGTATATATTTGGTTTACCCTTAAAACAATATTTTGAAAACGTCAATGTGAAAATATATGATATAGTTGACCTAAAAAACGAAGTATACCGAAGGACAGTTTGGTGTCCTTTTCAACCATTTTTTAGAAAGAAGGGGTTCAAATGAACGTTCACCTTTTAGCAGACAGTGCGGCAGATTTGCCGAAATCTTTTTATGATGAACATCACATCTCATTTATTCCGTTAAGGGTGCTGCTTGATGAAAAAGAGTACGATGACCTTCTGACGATTCAGCCTCTGGATGTTTATGAAGCGATGCGCGAAGGCAAAGCGCCGAAAACGTCCCAGCCGTCCATGATGCGGTTCAAGAATGCATTCAGCGAGCTGGCCGGCGAAAACAAACCCGCTCTCTATATCGCCTTTTCTTCAGAGCTTTCCGGAACATACCAGACGGCTGTGATGGCGGCAAACGAAGTCAAGGAAGAGTTCCCTGATTTCGATCTGCGGATCATCGATTCAAAATGCGCTTCATTAGGCTATGGGCTCGCGGTTAAGCATGCCCTTAAACTCGCAACTAACGGCAATACAATACAAGAAATTGAATCGTCTGTAAAGGACTTTTGCGAACATCTTGAACATATTTTTACCGTGGATGACCTGACTTATTTGGCGAGAGGCGGAAGAATCAGCAAAGCATCGGCATTTGTCGGCGGTTTGCTGAATATTAAACCGCTCCTGCATGTCGAAGACGGCAAGCTTGTCCCCTTGGAAAAAATCCGGGGCAAAAAGAAGCTGCTCAGACGGATGATCGAATTGATGAAAGAAAGAAGCGTCGATTTGAGCGGGCAGACGGTCGGCATCAGCCACGGAGATGACGAAGAGACGGCCGAAGAAGTCAAACGGATGATCGAAGCCGAATTTCAGCCGGGGGAAATCGTCATCAACATGGTCGGTTCAGCGGTCGGCGCCCATTCCGGACCCGGAACATTGGCGGTCTTTTTTCCGGGGAAAGACAAAAGATAAGCTAAAACAGAGGCCTGCTTGATAAAAGCAGGCCTTCTTCGTCAGCTGTCTTCGGTGACTGTCCCTTCATCGACTGCCGGTGTAAGCGCTCCATCAAGAAAGCCGGCAGCCGCTGTCGCGACATCTGGACCTCCAGACCCCTCGACCACTTTTTCCATTGTGATCGGACAAATTTTGAACGCACCGCCGAAATTGACGACTCCTCCTGCCGAGACACGTTGAATGTTAACTGAGCAGCAATGTTTCATACCAAGTCTCCTTTTTTTGGTCTTATGATATGTGTATGCTGGCGGTACAAGAAGGCATAAACTTCCCGGCAAAAAACATCGCGATTGGAAGAGTACATAGTTTCGCCGGCAGTGCGCAAGCTAAAAGCGACATTTTGACAGGAGGTGCTCCCTCATGAAAGATGATGATAAAAAGCCGGTTGACAATAACGCCGTCAACCAGCAGAAAAACCGGCTCGCCGAAAAGAACAGACAAGCCGGTAAACACCGGGAATCAAAGAAGCCTGATCACCTGTAAAAAACCGGCGGCGTCCTCATCGGAACGCCGCCTCATATCATTTTTTCTCGTATGTCCAGCCCTCTTCCTGATAGATTTTATCCTGTTTCATCAGATGGCCGAGCGCCCTTTTAAATGCTGCTTTGCTCATGTTGAAGCGCTCTTTGATATCCTCCGGATCGCTTTTATCCCAGAACGGCATCGCGCCGTTTCTCGTTCTCATATAAGTCAAAATTTGTTCCGCATCAACCGACAAGGCATCCTGCTTTCTTGGCAGTAGCGACAGATTAACAGAACCGTCTTCTTTTACTTTGATCACCCTTGCGGTCAGCTTTTCGCCGAACCTCGGCTCTTCCTTTCGCTCAGAAGAATGGATGAAGCCTCTGATGCCGGTTTCGGAAATCATAAAAGAGCCTGATGCGATCAAGCGGTAGATCGTCCCGGTGAGCTCTTTATTCATCAGACCGGATGAAGCTTCAGTAAACAGCTCGCTGATCTTATCCTCCGGCGCCGGTTTGGCAAACATCCTTCCGTGCCCCGTGATTTTCAGCATACAGTAGAGCCTGTCCCCTTTTTGCGGCCATACTGACTCATACGGCGGGAGATGCTCTGTCGCAACGAGGGCGTCCTTCGAGAGCCCGACATCGACGAAAACCCCCATGCCGCTGACGGCATCAACGACTTCCACCCAGCCATACTGTTCAGCGCTAATGATCGGCTTTCTCATCGTAGCCGCCAAGCGGTCTTCATGATCGACATATAAAAAGACATCGACCTCTTCCCTGTCTTCAATATCCTCGGTGATCTCGCTCTGATGCAGAAGGACCGCCGTTTCGCCGTCCGTCAAAAAGTAACCGTAATCGGCTTTATGATCTATTTTCAATGTTAGCTGCTGTCCTGGTTTCATACTGTTTCTTCCTTTCTTATTCGCCTGTTTTTCTTTTTCTTATTATTCCTCCAATGTTCAAATTATTGCCGGATCGCGGCCAGGCAAACCGCTCGATATTGGAAGTTTCACCTTATTCTACTATAATTGATTCATAAGTAAAATGGATGGAGGTTTTCACATGGCGAAAGAAAGCTCATTTGATATCGTCTCAAAGGTTGAACTGCCTGAAGTTCAAAACGCAATCCAGACCGCTCTCAAGGAAATCGGCACACGCTATGATTTCAAAGGGTCAAAAAGCAGCATCACACTCGAAGGAGACGAGCTCGTTCTCGTATCTGACGACGAATTTAAAATGAACCAGCTGAAAGACGTGCTTGTCGGCAAACTGATCAAGCGGAACGTCCCGACGAAAAACATCGAATACTCAAAGCTTGAGAATGCTTCAGGCGGTACGGTCAGACAGCGCGGAAAATTAGTTCAGGGCATCGACAAAGAAAACGCGAAAAAAATCAATAACCTGATAAAAAAATCGGGTCTGAAAGTTAAATCGCAAGTGCAGGATGATCAAGTCCGCGTAACCGGAAAAAATAAAGACGACCTTCAGCAAATCATCGCGATGGTGAGGGAAGCCGACCTGCCGATTGATGTCCAATTTATAAATTTTCGATAAATTCTTAATTTACTGTTGATTATTCCCCCGATTTTCGGTAAATTGAGTAAAAGTAATCAATAGAAACTAAATAGCTGTTCTTATCAAGAGAGGCAGAGGGACTGGCCCGATGAAGCCTCAGCAACCGGTGAATGAATATTCATGACCAAGGTGCTAAATCCAGCAAGCAGCCTGCTTGGAAGATAAGAAGACGGACAAATGTCGATGAAAAGTCTTCTGCTTCACAGAAGACTTTTTTGTTTATCAAAAATGCTTAAGGGGGAAAACGATGGGTTTTTTGGAGGATATAAAAAGCAAAACGTTAATCGCGGACGGCGCAATGGGCACACTTCTGTATTCCTACGGGATCGACAGGTGTTTTGAGGAACTGAACATCTCCAAGCCCGAAGAAGTGAGACGCGTCCACGAAGCGTATGTACAGGCCGGCGCCGATCTCATTCAAACGAACACGTACGGCGCAAACTTCATCAAGCTGTCCAGATACGGACTCGAAGACGAAACAAAACAAATCAACGAAAAAGCGGTCCGTCTCGCCCGCTCCGCCGCCGGTTCTGCTTATGTTCTCGGTACGCTCGGCGGAATCCGGACGTTCAACAAAAACTCGTATTCTCTGGAGGACATTAAAAGAAGCTTCCGCGAACAGCTCTACCTTCTGTTAAATGAGCAGCCGGACGGACTTCTGCTCGAAACCTATTACGATTTAGAAGAAGCGCGCGAAGTTTTAAAGATTGCCAGAAAGGAAACCGAGCTGCCGATCATTTTGAATGTCTCAATGCACGAAGAGGGCGTTCTCCAGGACGGAACCCCGCTTGCGGACGGCCTGAAGCAGCTGGCATCCCTCGGCGCAGACGTCGTTGGCATCAACTGCCGCCTCGGCCCTTATCATATGATCAGAGCGCTTGAAGAAGTCCCGCTTTTAGAAGACGCCTATCTTTCCGTCTATCCGAACAGCAGCCTCCCGTCCCTTGTCGAAGGCAGGCTTGTTTATGAGACGGATGATGAATATTTCAGGGAAAGCGCGGCGGAATTCCGCAATCAAGGCGCACGGATCATCGGCGGCTGCTGCGGAACGACGCCGAACCACATCAGGGCGATGGCTGAGGCGGTCAAAGGGCTTCCTCCAGTCACTGAAAAGCGCGTGAAAATTAGAGAGAAAGCGGCGCTTGCTATTCAAAACGAAAGGACAGAGCCCGCTCTTGACGATCTGGCCAAGCAGAAACGTTCCATTATCGTCGAGCTCGATCCTCCAAAACAATTAAACTTTGAGAAATTTTTACACGCCGCTGAAGAGCTTCAATCAGCCGGAATCGATGCACTGACATTGGCGGACAACTCGCTTGCCACACCGAGGATCAGCAATGTCGCCTGCGGCGCGCTCTTAAAACAGCGCCTCGATATGAGGTCGCTGATCCATATCACATGCAGAGACCGCAACCTGATCGGCCTGCAGTCCCATCTAATGGGGCTTGATACATTGGGGCTGTCAGACGTGCTGGCGATTACCGGCGATCCGTCGAAGATCGGCGACTTTCCGGGAGCGACTTCCGTCTACGACCTGACATCGTTCGATTTGATCAGCCTGATCAAGCAGTTTAACGAAGGCTTGTCATATTCGGGTAAACCGCTCGGCAAGAAAACAAATTTCTCAGTGGCGGCCGCCTTCAATCCGAATGTCAGACACATTGACAAAGCGGTGAAACGGCTTGAGAAAAAAATCGCCTGCGGCGCAGACTATTTCATTTCTCAGCCTGTCTATTCAGAGGAGCAGCTCATCAAAATCCACGAGGAAACGCGGCATCTTGAAACACCGATCTATATCGGCGTCATGCCGCTGACCAGCAGCCGCAACGCGGAATTCATCCACAACGAAATCCCCGGCATCAAGCTGTCCGATTCAATCCGCGAAAAGATGGCGCTGGCGGGAAACGACAAACAAAAACAGGCCGAGGAAGGACTCGCGATCGCCCGCTCCCTGCTTGATGCGGCGTGCGACCTGTTCAACGGCATTTATCTGATCACACCGTTTTTGCGGTCTGATTTAACCGCTGAGCTGACGGCATATATCCACCAGAAAGAAAAGGAGAAAACAAATGTCTAACATCAATGACCAGCTGAAGAAAAAAATCCTCGTCCTTGACGGTGCGATGGGAACGATGATCCAGGACGCA
The DNA here is from genome assembly GCF_022832475.1 of Bacillus sp. B19-2. NCBI lineage: Bacteria > Bacillati > Bacillota > Bacilli > Caryophanales > Bacillaceae > Bacillus > Bacillus sp. B19-2. The sequence continues at coordinate 291,777 of NZ_JALHKQ010000001.1, read as the reverse complement.
GGTTTGTCCGCCGCAGACTTCGGCGGCGAGGCCTATGAAGGGTGCAATGAATTTCTTAGCATCACGGCGCCCCATGTCATTCAAGGCATCCACGAAGCTTATCTAGCCGCTAAAGCCGATATCATCGAAACCAATACATTCGGAGCCACCCGGCTCGTTCTGGACGAGTACGACCTCGGGCAGCGCGCCTATGAAGTCAACCTCGCTTCAGTCAAACTCGCCAAAGCGGCCGCCGAAAAGTTTTCAACACCTGAATGGCCAAGGTTTGTCGCCGGCGCGATGGGTCCGACGACAAAAACCCTTTCCGTCACCGGCGGCACGACCTTTGACGAGCTGATCGATAACTACGAGGAACAGGCAAGAGCGCTGATCACAGGGGGAGCCGACCTCTTGCTGCTCGAAACGAGCCAGGATATGCTGAACGTTAAAGCCGGCTTTATCGGCATCAGACAAGCCTTCGAAAAAACCGGCAAAACCCTTCCCCTCATGGTGTCAGGCACGATCGAACCGATGGGCACGACACTGGCCGGCCAGGATATCGAATCGTTTTATATCTCACTCGAGCATATGAAGCCGGTCAGCGTCGGTTTAAATTGCGCGACGGGCCCGGAATTTATGACAGATCACATCAGAACCCTTTCTTCCCTTGCGAGGACGGCCGTCAGCTGCTATCCGAATGCCGGCCTCCCCGATGAGGAAGGACAATACCATGAATCACCGCAATCGCTCGCGAAAAAAATCAAGGCGTTTGCAGAAGAAGGCTGGCTGAACATTGTCGGCGGCTGCTGCGGAACGACTCCCGCCCATATTGAAGCGCTGGCCGATGAAGTAGCCTCGCTGCCGCCGCGGACGGTTCCTTCGGAAAAAAAGCCGCACACCGTCTCAGGGATCGACGGACTAATTTATGAAGAAACGATGCGTCCCCTTTTTGTCGGGGAGCGGACAAATGTCATCGGATCGAGAAAATTCAAGCGGCTGATCGCCGAACAGAAATTTGAGGAAGCATCCGAAATCGCGAGAGCCCAAGTGAAAAACGGCGCCCATGTCATCGACATCTGCCTTGCAGACCCGGACCGCGATGAAGCGGAAGATATGGAAGGCTTCTTAAAAGAAGCGATGAAAAAAGTAAAAGCCCCGTTTGTCATCGACTCGACGGACAAAACGGTGATCGAAAAGGCGCTGAAATACTCACAGGGAAAAGCGATCATCAATTCGATCAACCTTGAAGACGGCGAAGAACGGTTCGCTGACATCCTTCCGCTCGTCAAACAGTTCGGAGGCGCACTCGTCGTCGGCACGATCGATGAAGAGGGAATGGCGGTCTCCGCCGAAAAGAAGCTGGCCGTCGCCGTCCGGTCGCATCAGCTGCTCACCGAAAAATACGGAATACCGGCCAGCGATATCATCTTCGATCCGCTCGTCTTCCCGGTCGGAACGGGTGATGAACAATACATCGGCTCAGCTAAAGAAACGATCGAAGGCATCCGCCTCATTAAAGAGCGGCTCCCTGAATGTTTAACGATTCTCGGCGTCAGCAACGTCTCATTCGGTCTTCCGCCCGTCGGCCGGGAAATCTTAAATGCTGTATTCTTGTACCATGCAACACAGGCCGGGCTCGATTACGCGATCGTCAATACGGAAAAGCTTGAGCGGTTCGCTTCCATTCCTAAAGAAGAAGTCGAAATGGCTGAAAAACTTCTGTTTCACACTGATGACAAAACGCTCGCATCCTTCACTGACTTCTACCGCGGAAAGAAAAAAACGGACAAACAGCCGAAAACGTCCCTTTCCCTGGAAGAGCGCTTGGCTGAGTACGTCATCGAGGGTACGAAAGAAGGCTTGATTCCCGATCTCGAGCAAGCGTTGAAAAAATTCGCCGCCCCGCTCGACGTGATTAACGGTCCGCTTATGGACGGCATGGCAGAGGTTGGACGGCTGTTTAACAACAATGAGCTGATCGTCGCTGAAGTGCTCCAGTCGGCAGAAGTCATGAAAGCTGCCGTTTCCTTTCTCGAACAGTATATGGAAAAGAAAGACGACAGCGGCAAAGGAAAGATCATTTTGGCAACCGTTAAAGGCGATGTCCATGATATCGGCAAAAACTTAGTCGACATCATTTTAAGCAACAACGGCTACAAGGTTGTCGATCTTGGGATTAAAGTGACACCGCAGGAATTAATCGAAACGGTCCGCAAAGAGAATCCCGATATCATCGGTCTGTCCGGCCTGCTCGTCAAATCGGCGCAGCAAATGGTCGTTACAGCGCAGGACCTCGACAAAGCGGATATTTCCATCCCGATTATGGTCGGCGGAGCCGCGCTTTCAAGAAAGTTCACGAACATGAAAATTTCGCCTGAATATAAAGGGCCGGTTTTATACGCGAAGGACGCCATGGACGGCTTATCGCTCGCCAATCAGCTGCGGACGGACCCGTCGCAGTTTCTCGAGAAAAAAGAAGCGGCTGCACCCGCCGCCGTCGCAGAAAAAAAGCAGACGAAAGCCGTGATTGAAATGCTTGAAAAACGAGCGCACGTTCCGCAGGCGCCGGTCTTTCAGCCGGAAGACTTGAAGCGGCACTATTTAAAAAACATCGACCTTTCCTATATCGTTCCGTATGTCAATGAACAAATGCTGCTCGGCCATCACCTCGGCTTGAAGGGAAAAGTAAAAAAACTCCTGGCTGAACAGCATCCGAAAGCATTGGAGCTGAAAGAGCTGATTGACGAGTTGCTGAGAGACGGAAAAGAACACGGCTGGTTCGATCCCGCGGTCGTCTATCAATTTTTCCCCGCGTACAGCGACGGGGATTCGCTCCATATTTTAGACCCCGGGAACAAAGACAGCATCCTTGAAACGTTTGTTTTTCCTAGGCAGGAAAAGCTTCCGTACCGCTGTATTTCCGATTATGTCCGACCGAAAGGAGAGCTTGATTATGTCTCGTTCTTTGCCGTAACGGCAGGCAGGCATGTAAGAGCAGCCGCCAACCGCTTTAAGGAGGAAGGCGACTACTTGAAAAGTCATGCGGTACAAGCGCTCGCTCTTGAGCTGGCCGAAGGACTCGCCGAACGGACGCACCAGGTTATCCGCGACCGCTGGGGCTTCCCTGATGCACCAGACTTCACGATGGAACAGCGTTTTCAGGCGAAATACCAGGGACAGCGCTATTCCTTCGGCTACCCGGCCTGTCCGAATCTCGAAGATCAGGAAAAACTCTTCAGACTCATCCAGCCCGAAGGAATCGGCGTGCACTTAACAGAAGGCTTTATGATGGAGCCCGAAGCTTCCGTATCAGCGATCGTTGTCTCCCATCCGGAAGCCAGATATTTCAATGTTCATTAACCCAAAGACCCTGCCTGCCGTTTGCGGCCTGCAGGGTCATCTTGTATGTTCGTAACATATGCCGCGAATATTTCAGGATTTATAATGAGCAACAATAGATTCGGCCATGTTGAGTATCTTCCCGTGCAGTTCTTTAGGTTCAATAATCCTTATGTGCTCTGCGAATCCGAGTATATACCTTTTCGCTTCTTCTTCCGTATCAAAAGATAATGTAACGGGTATCCACCCCTCCTGATCGACCTCATTTGTTTCGATGATCCGCACAAAATAATTGGTAAATGACAGCCTCGGCAAGATGGCCTGCGCCGCCTTCACCCGTACTTCATACGTCGGCAGCCTTTCGATAAATTCCTTTGTTGAAGACTGCCATACGTGAGCAATATCAAAGTTTTCGGGCCTTTCAAATGTTTCGCGAACAGGAATGGCAGATTGAATGCGTGAAGCCCTGTAATTTCGAATCTCCCCATTTTCTTTAGATGCAATCAGATACCAGTTTGACCCTTTAGCTACCAGTCCAAGGGGTGCTACAATTCGATCAGCCGTTTGTCCATCTGCCCGCTGATAAACGATCTTTAATTTTTGATCTTTCCATATGGCGTCTTTCAGCACTTCAAAGGATGCTGCTTTTTCTTTCTTATGGCGCCATGAACGGGTATCAATATATATTCGGTTCCATACGTCTTTCGCGTTTTGACGATATACCGCAGGCAGCGAGGCTATCAGTTTATTTCGGGCTTCTTCGGATATGCGGGTTAAACCGAGATCGTCCAGCAATTGTTCAGAAAGCGGGACAAATAATGCGCGTATTTCAGATTCTTTTAAGCCGGTTAAAGTGGTTTGGTAATCATCAAGCAATGACCAGCCTCCGTTTATCCCGCGTTCGGCCACAACGGGAATTCCAGCTCCGCTTAACGCTTCCATATCCCTGTAAATCGTCCGCTCCGAGACTTCCAGCCTTTCCGCTAATTCTTTCGCCGTCATTTGTCCCTGCGCCTGAAGCATTAAAAGAATAGATATCAGTCGATCTCCTCTCATATGACCACCTTTTTTATCAATGGATGAACTTATTTAATAAAATATGACAATGGTTGTCAAGATTGAGCTTTTATAATGAGCATATCTTTTATGATGAAAGGAATGGGATGAATGAAACCGCTGAAAGGAAAAACCGCTCTCGTAACAGGCGGAAGCAGAGGCGCCGGCCGCGCCATCGCTGTCGAACTTGGAAAAGCCGGTGCAACCGTGTATATTACAGGCCGCAGCATCAGGGGGGCTTCCACGAATCAATGGCCCGGTTCAATTGATGACACCGTGTCACAAATTGTAGCTTCCGGCGGAAAGGGTATTGCTGTAAGATGTGATCATACGAACGATTCAGAAACAGAGGCCGTCATCGCTAAAATTCGCGAAGAACAAGGAAAGTTGGATATTTTGATCAACAATGTGTGGGGTGCGCACGATCTGGGTGTCGAGGCAAAGCCTTTTTGGGAACTGTCATTGAAAAATTGGGATACGATGTTCACCGCAGGGGTGCGCGCCCAGCTGGCGACGAACCACTTCGCCGTGCCGCTCCTTCGCGAAAATAAACAAGCTCTTATCATTCATACGACCTTTTGGGATGAGAACAAATACACCGGACAGTTTTATTACGATTTAGCCAAGAACGCAATCGTCCGCATGGCGTACGGTCTTTCACTGGAATTAAAACGGGACAACATTGCCGTTCTTGCCGTTTCGCCGGGATTTATGAGAACCGAACTTGTGCTGAAGCACCATGAATCAGATGAGGCGCATTGGCAGGAATCAGAAGATTTAAGGAAAACCGAAACGCCTTATTATGTCGGACGCGGAATCACAGCATTGGCCAAAGATCCGGATGTGATGGAGAAAAGCGGACGTGCGTTAAGAGTTGGTGATTTAGCCAAAGAATATCAGTTTACAGATGTGGATGGACGATATATTCCGCCATTTACGATATAGGGATTAGGGATCGCCTCCCGAGGGAAATGTTTCTCTAAAGGCAGATCAGGTGAAGGTGTTCATCCTGCTTTGATCGTTTCCGCCAGCGTTATATAATGGAATGACAGTCATGATTTATAGCAGCATGCGGAATTTCGTTCGCCCTCATCTGAACTGCAACTGAAGGAGGAATCATATGATTGAAGTCAAACCAATAAACGCGGAAGATACGTATGAGATCAGGCACCGCATTCTCCGGCCGAATCAGCCGCCGGAAGCATGCATGTATGAAACCGATTCGCTCGGGGGCACGTTTCACCTCGGCGGATATTATCAGGACAGGCTGATCAGCATCGCCTCCTTTCATAAAGCCGAACATTCAGAGCTTGAAGGCCAAAAACAGTATCAGCTGAGAGGGATGGCGACACTTGAAGGGTACCGCGAGCAAAAAGCGGGCAGTACGCTTATCCGCCATGCCGAAGAGCTTCTTCGAAAAAAAGGCGCAGACCTTTTATGGTGCAACGCCAGGACATCTGTGAGCGGGTACTATAAAAAGCTCGGCTTCAGCGAACAAGGCGGGGTCTACGATATACCGCCGATCGGACCTCATATTTTGATGTATAAGAAATTGACATAAAAGACCCCGCCGGAAGCGGGGCATTCTCGGCCGCATGAGCATTACAGCTTTGCGGCCTCTTTTTTAAATTGCGCAAGCGCGTTTGTCACTTTTCCGAATTCAGAGGCGTGCGGGCGGTCATCGCCGTCCTTATAGCCGTAGTCGATCATCCGGTTTCTGTTGAGGCAAAGCTTCGTCAATTCCGGCTTGAATAAGTCGAACAATTCGAAGCGCTCATGCAGTTCAGGGAATCTCTGCTGATAATCCAAAATTGCATCAGCCAAAGCTTTCCACAGGCGCTTTTCAGGAAGCAGACCGTCATTTTCCAAAATGTTGGCCACATAGCGCAAATGGCAAATGAAAAGCCCTGTAAAGATAAACTGCACAAGCCCTTCCGGCGGCTCGCTTCTGAGAACGGCTTTTAAATCTTCTGTCAAACCGCTCAGTTCTGGAAGCGGCTGGTCGCTGATATTGACGTCATCTACAAAATCTTTAATCGCCAGCCTGTGCGGCTGATGATCTTTTAAGACAAGAATCGTATTTTGTCCGTGCGGCGAAAATACGGTTCCGTAACGGTACATGAAATGCAGAAGCGGCGGCATCACGGTGTTAAACAGCTTTCCGATCCACTCCTCCGCTGACAGCCCCGACTTTTCGATCAGGCGCCTGATAAACGGCACGCCGTCTTGATCAATGTATGTTAAAGAAGCGAGCGTAACAGGCTGCTCTCCATCTTCCAAATACGTATAAATGCTTTCTCTGAAAATAGCGCCGAGCATTTCCAAATATTGATACGGGGCTTTTTCAAGCGCATGATAGTATTGGTGATCAACGTTCAGACTGGCATTTTCGCCCGGCAGGATCACCCTGCATTCGTCTTTTAGAAATGCGTCGTTTTCGGCGATCCCTTTAATATGCTCAGTAATTCTCGGCGCGATCACTGTCCGCTCCGCCGGCAGTCCTCTGTATACAAGCGTATTTAAAATGCTCATCGGCAGTTTAATATGATGCTTGTGTTTGTTTGTGATGTTTGTAAAGGTCCTGATTGACTGCTGCGGCAGGTACTCGTCTCCGCCTTCCCCTAAAGGAATGATCGCTTTTGAAGCAATTTCTTCCGGAAACTGCTGAATGATCGTATTTGTCCACTGCCATTCGTGGACGGGCAGATAATAATAGTCTTCACTGGCTGCGCCCTGCTTTTCTATCACTTTAGCGAACTGCCTTAAAGTCAGCTCATCAAGCTCCTTATGAATCAGCGTTTCATAATCGAGTCCTTCAACCGAGTGGAATGACGCGGTCTCTTTGTGTACAGCGATCCACAGCAGCCGTTCGGCCCTCTGATTTTCCGGTGCAAACCGGAGGTAGTCATCATAGCCAAAACCGATTCTTCCTTTGTTGTAGACGATCCACGGATGGCCTGTCATCTCGCCTTCAATGACGGCATAATCGGCTTCGGTCAGCTCGTCAGCCGTAAGCCCATCTTTTGCTAAAAGGTGAGCATCCGCCAGCATCGTATGGTTGAACTCCTTGATCAAATGCCCCGCTGTTTCCGGACTCATCGGGATATGCGGCTGGATATCGAGGAGAAATTCAATCGCGCTCACTTGTTTTGTCCATTGTCCGCTCTTGAAGACTTCAATCGTCTCCGGTATCGCGTCAAAACTGTCAAACATGCGGGGTTTGGCGGCAAACCGGTACACCTTATCCTCGGCCATTCTCAGCTCATACCGGTTGATCCCGTCTTCAGTTTCAATGAAATCGGGTTTAATAATATCCTCATACATATATTCAGAAAGCATCTTCGCCAGCATTCTCCGATTGACTTCTGTCCACCTGTCCGGATTGAGGACCCTCTTTAATTCATCTTGAAACAACATGAAAATGCCTCCTTTATGAGCCGTTTGGCACAGCCGTTTTTTCCGCGATTCCTGTTCCAAATGTCTGAAAAACTGTTTTGTGGCTGACGTTGTATACTTCTCTCCCGGCTAGCTGATTGATGATCACCGAGTTCCGGTAAGCGCCGAGTCCTAGGTCAGGCGCTCCGACACCGTGCGTGTGCAGCTCTCCGTTTTGAACGAAAATATGGTTTTTTGATGTTACCGCTGTCACCAGCCTGTAGTCGCGCGTAATCACATAGCGGCCGCCCGCGTCCTTTTCAATCAGACTGTCAACAGGTGCCAGACATTCCGGCAGCCTCTCTTTATAGCCCGTCGCCAGAACGACCGCATCTGCCTGCCGCTCAAACCGTTCTTCATTCACCCGGTTTGCGCAGTGCAGAATCAGCGTTTCCCCATGCTGTTCGATCTGCTCGACTTCTGTCATGGACTGCAGATCAAAAGCCGCTTCCCGTCCTCCGCAGGTCCGCTCATACAGAAGATGATAAATATCGGTGATCGTCTTCGCACTGATTCCTTTATAAAGCAGACCCTGCTGCGTTAGCAATTCATCTTTTTTCCACTGCGGAAGCTGATAGAAAAAATCGATATAGTCAGGCGAAAAATATTCGAGCCCGAGGTTCGAGTATTCCATCGGGAAGAAGCCTTTTGAGCGGGTGAGCCAGCTGACATGCTCCGCTTCATCTTCACCGACCAGGTCATAAAACACCTCGGCCGCGCTTTGACCGGAGCCGACGACGGCCACCCTTTTCCCTTTAAATCCGCCGGGCTTTCTCATTAAATACTCAGCTGAATGGAACACCGAGCCACCCAAAGCGTCTGAGAGCGTTTCGGGAACGTGCGGGCCCGTCCCGATGCCAAGCGCAATATGCTTCGCGTAATATACGGCTTCCCCGCCGTTTTCCCGATTCGCGACCCGCACCTCAAAAAGCGCGTCCGAGTTCGATTCAATGAGCGAGATGCATTCAACATTCATCCCGAAGCGGCACGAGTCGAGCTGTTCTGCCACCCAGCGGCAGTAGTGGTTGTATTCCTTTCTCGGAATATGAAAGTCTTCCAGAAAATAAAAAGAATACAGACGGTTATGCTGCTGGAGATAGTTTAAAAAGCTGTATTCGCTTGTCACATCGGCCATGCTCACCAAGTCGGCCAAAAACGGCACCTGCAGTGTCGTTCCTTCAATCAGCATGCCGGGATGCCAGTTAAAGCTTTCATTCCGTTCAAAAAACAGCGCATTAATCTCAGGCACGGAATCGGCCAATGCGGCAAGACCGAGGTTAAACGGCCCGATGCCGACGCCGATGACATCATATACATCAGAGGGTCTCTTTGTAGAGTTCATTTTTCTTCTCCTTTTCAAAAAAACGTTCTCGTTCGCAAAACATCAATAATCCGGTTTTATCAGGGAGATTCACAGGTTTAATCGGGCGAAACCCGCATTTTTCAAAAACATGAATCATTTTTTTGTTGCGGATATCCGGCTCTGCGATGACCTTTTTTGTCATAGGCTCGGCAAATTGCATGCTGACCATCGCGTTTAAAAGCGGAAGGGCCAGACCTTTTCCCAAGTACTCTTTTTCCCCGATCAACAGGTGGATGCCTTGGTCAAAAGGTTCATTGTCATAATGGCGTTCAATGACGTCACCCTTGACCCAGTACGACTCCCAGTAGCTCATCGGCACACCGTCGATGGAACCGATGTAGAGCGTTTGGTGAGGGTCTGTGATGGCCTTGTGAAAATGGGCTTCAAATTTTGCAAACGGCATGTTTAAGTGCCAAAACGGGATGACATGCTCCTCCTGCATCCAGCGGTAGACGAGCGATACGTCTCTTTCATAGTCCGCTTTTTGAAATGTGATCCGGTCATTCATTGGACAGCCGCCGCCTCCTTTAACAGCGGATTGCCGACAGACGTATAGCGAGACTGGGTTTCAAGCGAGCCCGTCAGCTCATCCATGTCGTAAAATCTCGTCAGCAGATTGGCCTTGCACGGAAGCTCCGAAAACCGAAGCAGGCTGTCCGTCAACTCAGTGATGCCGTAAATTTGTTCCGCTTTTTCAAGCCGCTCTCTGATCATGGACAGGAGCGTTTCTTCCCGAATCAGCCCTTCGCAGCCAAAGCCGTTCACCAGCCCAAACAAATGGTTGAAGAAGAAATAATAGCGCAATCTCTCAACAGCCACGCCGTCCGAGCAGATCGTCTCGCTCCTTTCGCTCAAGCCTTCGATCAGCTTGGAAAGAATCCCGGCTTTTGATTCGCTGTAATAATAGCCTTGGTTATCCCTGTAGTAAAACGTCTCCGGATAGCCGTTTTTTAAGCGGATGACGGCGTTTTGCTGGTGCGCTTCAATCGCCAGCCCGTATGTTTCAAACAGCCATAAAACAGGCTCAAGCGAAATCGATAAGTATTTGTCAAACCAATCGATGCTCACTTCTTCCGTCGTCCGCCCTTCTTCTAAAGCCAGCCCGCGGATGACAGAGGACAGCCGCGACTCTTTCCCGTAGGCGTGATCTTGACAAAGCCCGGCGACCAGACTGGCAGAACGGTCGTCTTCATAAAACGGATTCTCCCTGATCACGACTTCAAAGCCGGACTCCCCGTTCTCTCCCCGAATCGAGATGTAGGCAGGATCTGTAATGACGCGAAAGCCCGGAAACTCTTGTTTTAACCGTTGACCGAGTTCTGTCTGAAGCAGCCGGGCCATTTCAACACCTCTGTCCAATTCTTTCTGCTTGTTCACACGAAGCGAATTCGTGATTTTGATCGGGACCGAGAATTTGTACATATAGCGCGAGTGCTTGCTGTAAACCGTGCGGACGGAGGATGTCGCCGTGAACGCCCGGCCCTTTGCGCCGAGATATGTAAGGAGACCTTGATCGATCAATTTTTGCACATACGGCTCCTCCAGCAAGGCTCTCGCCTGGAGCGGGTGTGCGGGAAGAAGCGCAAAGTCCGGATCTGCTGTTTGCTCATCCAGCCAGTTATTGTCAATCATCGGGTCGTTTCTCAATTCCTCTTGGATGACTAGCGGCGCTTTTGTTCCTGTACTTGAATCGTGCAGAACGAGCGAGGCATGCGCCTTAAAGTAATGAAGCTGAAACTCCCCTTTCAATTCAGGTGAGAAAATATTTTCCTCTTCAGGTTTCATCCCCTGCCTGCTTTTTGGTGTCGGGTGCATCAGATGGCCGAGCAAGAGCGACTGCTCCGCTTCGATAAACGTAAAAGCAGCGCGGCTAAGCTCATTTTGATCACCGGCCCGTTCTTCCACATAACGGCTGATATTGCGGCAGCTCAAAATGACTCTGAGCATGAATTCATCCTCGGCACCCCCGCGGTTTTGCTGAAGAAGCAATTCTTTTGAAGCGAGGGAGACGAGCGTGACATAGTCGAGCGGAAGCGGCTTTTCGTTTTGGGTTGTTTGATAGTAAAGCGGAAATGAGAAAAGGTGCCTTCCCGTCTTCGACCAGTACTTGATCGGAACGATCAGCTCGATTTGCTGGCGTTTTAGCGGGACAATCAGCGTTTTTTGAGAGCCGTCCGCGATCTCACGTGTTTTGATGCCGGTTTCACGCAAATAGCAATTTAAAAAACTTTGAATCGTAGCGTTTTCTGCTATTTCTTTAAATGAACTCATCTTGTTACCCTCCTGCTATTCGTATAAAGACTTGCCAGCTCTTGAATCCTGCCGAGAATGTCGTCAAGATCCGAAATCGTCGTCCGCGGATTCAGCAGCGTGAATTTTAAATACGTTTTCCCGGCTGCTGCCGTCTTGGCGATCACCGCCTGTCCCGTTCTGAACAATTCTCTGTGGATACATTTATTCAAACGGTCGTTCTCTGCGTCGTCTTCTGAGGCGAGGCAGCGGAAGACGACAGCGTTCAGTTCAGGGTGCGGATTCAGCAGTTCGAACCGATCGCTTGCGGAGATTTTTTCCGCTGCCGCTTCGGCCAATGCGAATGTCCAGTCAATCATCTCGGCGAATGTATCTTCTCCAAGCACACGCAGCGAGACAAACAGCTTTAAAGCGTCAAAGCGCCTCGTCGTCTGAATCGATTTATTGACGAGATGAACGATTCCCTCCGCTTCATCCTCTTCAGGATTTAAATAATCGGCATGATAACCAATCAAGCGGAAATGCCTTCTGTCTTTGACAAGAAAAGCGCCGCAGCTGACCGGCTGATAAAACTGCTTGTGGAAGTCGACGCTGATCGAGTCGGCCCTGTCGATCCCGGCCAATTTATAGCGGCGGGTTCTACTCAAAATCAACGCCCCGCCATACGCGGCATCAACGTGAAGCCAAAGCCCGCCGGCATGCGCGGCATCCGCAAGCTCGGAAAGCGGATCAATGCTTCCGAAGTCCGTCGTACCGCATGTGGCAACAATCGCAAATGGATGTAAACCCGATTCCTCCAGTAGCGCTGTTTTTCGCTTTAAATCGTAAAGGCTCATCCGCTTTTCATCATCTGTATCAACGAGTACGACGGCGCGCTCTCCGAGTCCGAGCTGGGAAGCCGACTTTTTCACGGTAAAATGAGCATCCTTTGAACAGAGGATCCGCAGCCTGTTCGCTTCCGGCGGCAGTCCGTCCTTCTGTACGTTCCAGTTCCACTGCTTTTCACAGAAAGCATCGCGGGCCAACAGAAGCCCCATGTAATTAGACTGTGTGCCTCCGCTCGTAAATGTACCGTCAGCATCCTTTCCATACTCGAACTTTCGGCAAAGCCACTGCACCATTTCTTCCTCGATCAATGAAGCCGCTCCGCTTTGATCAAACGAATCCATCGACTGATTCAGCACACTGATCAGCATCTCTGCAGCGAGTGCCGGGATGAGCGGCGGACAGTGCAGGTGTGCGGCGCATTTTGGATCTTCAACATGAATCCGGTGCGGCAAATAGGCTTTTTTCAGACCCTTGAGAACATCCGCAAGCGGTTCTCCCGCTTCCTTAAACGAAAACAAGTTTTTAATTTCGTGCTTTAATTCATTCGGCATTTTCCCGCTGTAGGGCTTCGATTTATTTTTCCAATCGGCCCACAGCGTCTCTACAGCGGTCTCGGCCGCGTCGCGGTATGCTTTGATCCCCTGTTCACCGTTGTGCATAAACAGGGAATCAAAGTTTTTCTGTTTACTTGACTGCTTCATAGACGGCCTCTCTGAAGATCGTGATAATATCGTCGATTTGCACCTCTGTTACGATGAGCGGCGGCAAGAAGCGGATCACGCTTCCGTGGCGGCCTCCCGTTTCAACGATCAGTCCTTTTTCAAAGCATTTTCTTTGAATCACGCTTGCAAGCTCCGCATCAGCCGGATAGCTGCCGTTTGCGTTTTGTTTTTTATGCGGTGCGACAATTTCGGCGCCGATCATCAGCCCCCGTCCCCGGACATCGCCGATTTCAGGAACGTGTTCCTGAATGTCTTGCAATTCCTGCATGAGCTTCGCACCGACTTTTTCTACATGTGATAGTACATCGTGCTCTTTTATATATTTTAAGGTTGCACTTCCGGCCGCCATCGCCATCTGGTTCCCTCTGAATGTGCCGATGTGCGCCCCCGGTCCCCACTGATCAAGGTCTTGATCATAGATGACGACAGACAGAGGAAGACTTCCGCCGATCGCTTTTGAAAGGACGATGACATCCGGTATAATGCCGGCGTGCTCGAATGCAAACATTTTTCCGGTTCTGCCGATGCCGGTCTGCACTTCATCGATGATCAGAGGGATTCCGCGTTCTTTTGTGATCCTTCTCATTTCTCTTATCCATTCAGCCCGGGCCGGAATTGAGCCTCCTTCTCCTTGTACGGCTTCAAAGATCATCCCGGCCGGCTGTAAAACTCCGCTTTCCGGATCATCCAGCATATTTTCGATATATGCGCTCGACAGCTTGTGGCTCGCCTCTCCTCCGCTTCCAAACGGGCAGCGGTATTCATACGGGTATGGCAGGAAATGCACATCAGGCATGAGTCCCTGAACGTTTTCCTTTGGAGATAAATTACCGCTCAGCGCCATCGTTCCGTGAGTTGCTCCATGATATGCCCCGTGAAACGACAAGATGGTTCTTCTCCCCGTTGCTGTTTTGACAAGCTTGAGAGCGGCTTCGATCGCATCGCCGCCGGTCGGACCGCAAAACTGGATCTTCGCCCGTTTGGCAAACGCCTCAGGAAGGCTCGCAAATACTTCGCTGACAAACTCTTCTTTGATTTCCGAAGTGATATCAAGGGTGTGCAGCGGGCGTTTTTCATCAATCATTTTTTGAATCGCTTCAATCACAACTGGATGATTATGACCAAGCGCAAGCGTCCCCGCTCCTGCCAGGCAGTCATAATATTGCTTTCCATCCGCATCAGTCACCAAGACGCCTTCCGCGGTTTGCATGGCGAGCGGAAATCTTCTCGGATATGAACGCGCATTAGACTCTCTTCTATTTTGCTGCTCCAAAAACACTTGATTTTTAGAACTCGTTTGTACAGGCATAGAAAGCACTCCTCCAATTGATAAAGATTATCATTTTCAATGACAAAAAAAGTGTATATTTTGTGACACCGGCATGTCAATAAGATTCAGAAAAATAGGTCGTTTCTCACAATGAGGCGCATGAAGATTTTCTCTGCCGCAAATTCATCTTTAATATGAATCAATAGTTCCTTGAATGATATGTTAATGGAATTTTTTGGACTGTTTTTAAATAACCTGAGGCCTGAAAGCGGGGCGGCTGCTGAACGCCGATTTTTCAGCAGCCGGTACAGCCGGGGCTCACATGAGCTTCCCGGCGAGTTCTGCGATCGTTTGAATGCCATAGCGAAGCTCCGGCAAAGAGGCGTACGAATAGGACAATCTGATGCTGGATTTGGCTTCTTTATCGTAGAGGGTGCCGGGATTGATGAGGATGTTTTTCTGTAATGCTTGTTCGAACAAAACGCTGAGCGAGAGCGGCTTTAGAAATGTGACCCAAATGTAAAACCCGCCTGAAGGCTTTTCCCAGCGGGCGATTCCTCTGCAATAGGTCTCAAGACACCGGAGCGCCTCATCCCGCCTTTGTCTCAGTTCACCTTTGATCCGGCTGAGATTTTCATCATAAAGCCCGCTTGAAAGCCACTTTGCAGCCGCCCATTGCGACAATGAACTTGATCCGTAGTCAGTCTGCATTTTAATATCGGCCAGCCTCTCGATGACGGGCTCCGGACCAGCCACCCAGCCAATGCGAAGGCCGGGGCTGACGGTTTTCGATAGTGTGCCGACATAAAGAATGCTGCCTTCTCTGTCCATGGCCTTCAGCGGCGATGACGGCGGACCGTCAAGCCGCAAGTCGCCGTATGCGTCATCTTCAATAACCGGGAGCGACAGCCGCTTGCTCATTTGAATCAGCTCGCGCTTTCGGTCTTCGGACATCAGTTTGCCCGTCGGATTGTGAAATGACGGAATCGTGTACAGCAAATCGGCGCCATGCCGTTTTTTTACCGCCGGAATGACGGACGGGTCTAATCCCCCGCCATCCATGGGAAGCCCGCAAAGCCGCATGTCCATCGATTGAAAAACGTGGAGCGAGTATAGGTATGACGGCGTTTCCGTCAACACGACGGCTCTCCGCTTCAAAAGGCCGATCGATATGAGCTGCAGCGCCTGGAGCGCTCCGGAGACAATCAGAATCGAATCGGCCGATACACGCACACCCTTTCGGCCCAGATGCTCCGCCAGCACCTCTCTTGTATAGCGGCTTCCTTTCGGTTCTTCATACCCGAGCATCAGCCTATCAGACGCGGCGCCGCGAAGAATCTCTTCCATCTGTTGATAGGGCAGCAGTTTAGGCGCCAATTCACCTGTGCCGAGCCTGATGATCCCTTCTGTAAACTCCTGCCTGTTGATTTCCTGAACCGTCATTGAATTGGGACGGTGAATCCCCGAATGTACATAACTCGTCCAGTCAAGCGGCGGCCCCGCCGTCAATTGTGACCATGTTTGATTGGCCACCTTTGTGCCTCCGCCCCGGTTGCCTTCAAGAAATCCTTGGGCTGTCAGCTCGTCCAGAGCCGCGGTAACCGTGCTTCTATTCACTTGAAAAATGGAGGCCAGCTTGCGTTGTGAAGGGATTTTCGTCCCGGCCGGCCATTCGCCCTGTAAAATCTTCTCTTTTATGATCTGTTCGATTTGCTTGTATAACGGAATGTCTGAATGTTTGTTCAGTTGTCTGTGCACTTCATGTTCAGCTCCTTTTTTTAAAAGATAGCATTTGGCTGGGCAGTTAGACCAGCCAAATGGCCGGAGACATTCTCCGCTTCTTGCTCTACAATAAAACGGATGTTTTGAATGAAAGGGGTTTTTGCAGTAATGAACGCAGCTATTCACGGAATCATTCTCGCTTTTGGACTGATCTTGCCGCTCGGCGCGCAAAATGTCCTGATTTTTCAGCAAGGGGCCGCATCATCGGGCATTTGGCGTGTCTTGCCGCTGGTGATCTCCGCCTCGTTGTGCGATTCCCTCCTGATTATACTGGCAGTCACAGGTATTTCCGCGGCTGTCGCCGGCCTTCCCGAAGTTAAATTTGTCCTTTTGACCGGAGGATTTCTGTTTCTCATTTATATGGGATGGGTCACATGGAGAAGCAAGCCGGCGGTAGAAAACGCGTCCCAAGCTATGCCGGCTAAAAAGCAAATCGCTTTTGCTGCGGCCGTATCGCTCTTAAATCCGCACGCCTTGCTCGATATCGTCGGCGTGATCGGCACGAACTCTTTAGCGTATGAAGGTGCGGATCTTTGGCTGTTCACCTGTGCATGTATGATCGTTTCGTGGCTATGGTTCCTGGGACTTGCCGCAGCGGGAAGACTTCTCAAACAGCTCGATTCGCAAGGGTTCGTAATGACCTTGTTCAATAAAGGATCTGCGGCTGTCATGTGGGGGCTTGCCGCCTACCTCGGCGCCTCGCTGTTTACCTGATCCTGCGGGAATGCGGCTTCTGTCCGCATAAACCTGAGAAGCAGCGAGCACAATAAGGACATCCGGTAACCCGGCATTGATCAATCGCTGATGAGGGATGTCCATGTTTCGAAAATACAAAAGAAAGGGAGCCGGATTGCAGAGCGCTCCCATTACGAAAGATGCCCTTCTTGATGCCACCGCCGGTATGGCTGATGCGGTGATCGAAGAGCATGAAACAAAAGGCGGACAAAAAGCAGTATTTTACTATTTACATACCATCATTGATCGGGTCATGTTGCAGCAGTCAATCATCAGGCCTCTGATCATGAGCGCCGAAGAAGAGTCAATATATCGCTGTTTAAAAACCTTTGTTTTGCACGTTGAACCGATCGTATCTTTAGAAAGTGCAAAGGAATGGCTGATGTCCGGTTCGATCATCATCCATGATCCGGACAGGCAGCAGTGGTTTGCGATCCCGGTTGAAAATCGGGTCGGCCGGCAGATCGAACCGTCTCAAACCGAAACGGTGATGTACGGTCCGAAAGACAGTTTTACCGAACAGCTCGACGTCAATCTTTCTTTGCTGCGGCGCAGGCTGCCTTTAACCAATTTAAAAGCGGAAAGGCTGACGGTCGGTTCGCTTAGCAAAACATCTGTTGTCATCGTTTATATTGCCGGATTAACTAATCCAGAATTGATTGAGGAAGCCAGAAAAAAAATCGAGGAAACCAATTTTGACATGATTTTCGATTCAGGACAGCTCACTGAATTGATTGAAGATCATCATCATTCGATTTTCCCGCAGTTTCAGAGGACCGAGCGTCCCGACATTTCCGCATACAATTTAAGCATTGGCAAAGTCGCCATTTTGGTCGATCAGACGCCCTTTATATTACATGCGCCGATCACGTTTTTTCACCTTTTTCACTCCGCTGAAGATTATACGACGCGCTGGCCGATTGCCAGCTTTTTTAGAATACTGCGCTACGTCAGTTTTTTTCTGTCTATTTTGCTCATCCCTTTATATGTGGCTTTGTCGACTCATCATTATCATATGTTTCCGCTCCAGATTCTTTATGTGCTGATCGAATCAAGGAGCAAAGTGCCGTTCACCCCGTTTTGGGAAGCGGCCCTTATGCTTCTCGTTATTGAAATTATTAAGGAAGCCAGCGTGCGGATGCCGACAAAATCAAGTTCAACATTGGGGGTCATCTCGGGGATTGTCATCGGGGAAGCGGCGGTGCAGGCCGGCTTTGTCAGCAAAGTGCTGATCGTTTTGGTCGGCATCTCAACGGTCGCGTCATTTTTGGTGCCCAACTACATCGTCGCTAAAGGGCACACTTTGATTCATTTTACGATGCTCGTGTTCTCCGCCTGCCTCGGTTTTTTCGGATTGATCTTCGGCATGATCGGGCTGTTTGTTCATTTGAACGGGCTCACTTCTCTCAAGCAGCCTTATTTTGCGCCGATTACTCCGTTATATTGGCGCGATTGGCTCGATCTTTTTATACGAAGTCCTTTGATCTGGCTGAAAAAGCGCCCCGAATATCTGCATACCCTGCAAAAGTGGCGGTACGTTAAAAGGAGATGAAGCGGCTTGAGTTCTTTTCAATTATTTCACAAGACACGGCCTCTCGGCGGAATTTACATCACCCTTATCGCCAACCGTATGCAAGTCCTTTTTTTCATCTTGGTTCTGCCGATGTATCTCGTTCATCCTTACATGATGTTCGTTATGCTCGCTGTCGGATTGCTGTCACAGTTCAACTTGTACGTGTTGTCCAAATGGCTGTCTTCTCCAGCGGCCGCAAAAGGCTATGAAGGCTTCGCCGCTCTCTTCGGCGAACGCAAGCTGCGCTTTTTTATCCTGATCGGCTTAATTCAGCTCGCGTTAAAGATCGCGATCATGATCACAAGCTACGCCGAAGCGGTGAGACACTTCATCTTTCCCGCCATCAATATCAACTGGCTTGTGATCTTGATTCTGGTGATCAGCGGATATGCGGCCTCCCGCGGCATGGAAAATACGATGCGCTTTGTCATCATTGCCTTTATGTCATCATTTTGGATCGTGTTCATTTTTATCAGGTTTTACATCCCCCCGATCGCTTCCTTGACCGACTTATATCCGTTGA
The DNA here is from genome assembly GCF_022832475.1 of Bacillus sp. B19-2. NCBI lineage: Bacteria > Bacillati > Bacillota > Bacilli > Caryophanales > Bacillaceae > Bacillus > Bacillus sp. B19-2. Next base: position 272,922 of record NZ_JALHKQ010000001.1, on the reverse strand, counting down.
TTCCTTTTGAGTGGACTGAACATTCTTGGAAGGCGCTACTCGTCATGTGGTCTTCTTTTTCCAGTCCCGAGTATTTGATTTGTCTGGCTCCGTGGTTCAGCAAGGAAGCAAATATGCTGAAATGTTTATCGGTCGGTAATGCGATTTCACTCTTCGAATACTTGTTTTTGTTTATCGGTGCACTGTTTTTCTACGGCTCCTCTTATTTGCGGGAAACCATTTTTCCGGTGATGAACATGCTCCGCTATTTGCAGTCACCGATTTTGGAGCGGATCGATACGTTTCTTCTGTCTGCCCATATGTTTCATTTTGCGTTTGTGATCGCAATTTTTTTGCTCTGCTTTTACGGAGGCCTCCGCATTTTGTTTAAAAGGATGGCCAAGCCTGTGACGCGAAGAGGATTTCTGTTCAGCTTTCTTTTGCTCATGGGTTTTTCGCTCGTGTTAAGCACCTGGATTTGGCAATCCGGAAAGCAGCAAGATATGTGGTTTTTGATCGAAGTATCCATCGGAGCCGTCACTTACGCATTGATTCCGGCTATTCTTGTCATCGCCGGAAAACGAAAGGGGCGCATGCAATGATCAGCGGAAAACGCCTCATATTAAACTGCTGTATCGCGCTTGGGGTTTTCATGACGATTGAGGGCTGCTCTCCATTTGTTGAAAACAATGAGATTGAAGAAATCTCACCGGTTACCTTTTGGTACATCAAAGAAGGAAAAAAAGGAAAGATCTCAATGAGCACCACCGTCCCTCCGGTGGGCCTTGAAAAAAAGCGGCTATTCAGCACCGAAGTCGATATGATCAAACAAGTCGGCAAGCGGTTTAATTTAAATTATTTCAACGAGCTGAAAAACGGGCAGCTGAGAATGGTGATGATCGAAGAAAATCTCGCCGACAAAGGCATACTTCCGATTATCAACACGCTTCTGTCAGACCCGAAAATCGGCCCCCGCCTTTATCTCATCGTCGTCAACGGCGATTTTGACAAATATATACTGAGCGAATTGAAGCAAAGCGAGAATTTTGACTTTTATCTTTATCAGACGTTAAGGCATTTTGAAAGAGCCAACCAGGGTGAAATGAGCATCGTCAACCTGCATCAATTCAAAAACCAGCTGTACACCCACTATTCAGATCCTTACGTACCTGTTTTCAGAACCGATGGTAACCAGTTCACATATGAAGGAACAGGACTTTTTCGAAACGACAAATTCGTGAAGACACTGACCGGCATAGACGATCAAATTTTTCAGCTGATCAACAATAACAGGTATCTAAAGTTCCTCACGATTCCCAGCTTGTCAATCGTAATCGGCCAAGCCCGCTCAACCGTCACATTTGACTTAAATCAAAACAATACAGCTTTATCAATGAAAGTCACCATAAATGCGGGCATTGAAGAATACACGGGCGACAAAAACTTGCAGGATCAAAGCGAGTTCAGCGCACTCGTCCATGATGTGGAATCCGAATTGGAAAAGAAAACAGCGGACATGATAAAGGACATGCAAAACATTCGGGTTGATCCGCTTGAAGTCGGCGGTGAAGCGCTGTTTCCGTTTACAAAACCGATAAGCGACAAAGCGTGGCTGAATCGTTGGGAGAAGATGGATGTCGAGGTGGACTATCAGGTGAACCTGAGACCGAATGTGAATGTGCAATAAGGGACACGCGGTTGATTGAAAACGCTAAAGAGAAAGGCGGCAGCGGGCGGAGAAACGCTTCCTTCCGCCCTTTCTGTTGATCCTATTGACCGCAGGATGATCTCCGGCGTATTTGGTCTTTCTTCACAGCCCGTTTATGAGCGCCCCGTTTTATACCGTAAGCCGTTTCGTCTGATACTGAATCTTGACGGGCTTGCCTGTTGACCAGGATTCTGTGGCTGCAAGCGCGATTTCCAGATTGACTGCCGCATCCACTTCAGTCACAATCGGTTTCGTTTTGTTGCGAACACACTCGGCAAAGTGCTGCATCTCCAAGCAGTACGCTTCATGGAACCTCGCCTGGAAATCCGGAATGATATTATAGCTGCTCCCTTGCCCGGTCCGCACGGTAACCGCCGGGTTCCGCAGCGTGCCGATGAAGATGCTGCCGTCCGTCCCGATAATTTCGGCGCGTATATCGTGACCGTAAGACGAATTGCGGCTTGCTTCCGCATCACCCGCCGCCCCCGAATCAAACTCCATATAGGTGAGCGCTTGATCGACATCATGGCATCCCGGCATGAACGCGTGCTTCAAAACCTTTCCGTGGCCGGAAACCGCCGTAATTTCAGCCCCCATTAAATAACGCGCGATATCATAATCATGAATCGAACAATCGACGAAAATACCGCCGCTTTTTTTAATGAATTCGGCCGGAGGAGAACCAAAATCGCGCGTGAACCCTTTATAATAGATCGGTTTGCCGATCTCCCCGGCATCGATCCTTCTTTTGGCATCCGCATATGCAGGATCAAACCGTCTCATAAACCCCACCTGGCAAATCACGCCCGTTTCTTTGACTTTAGAAATGACTTCCATCGATTCTTCAAGATTTAATGTCAGCGGCTTCTCGACGAAAATCTGTTTGCCGCATTCGGCCGCCTGTTTGATCACTTCGGCATGGGTAGATGTCGGCGTCACGATGACGACGGCATCAATTTCTGGATCGCGGAGACATTCAAACGGATCTTCAAACCACTTTTCAACACCCAGTTCAGCGGCAACCTCCCTCGCCCTCCCCTCTGCCGGATCGGCTACAGCGGCGAGTACGACTCCGGGCACCTCGGTTTTGAGGTTTCTCGCATGGTAATAGCCGAGCCTTCCGAGCCCCAATACGGCGCATCTCACTCGTTCTGTCATTTCCTTCTCCCCCTTTGCATCTCGCGAAAGCGCTTTATTAATTAGAGAAAGCGCTTTCCCATTTCAATTCTGATTTTACCCTGTATTTATTTTATCCGCGATATTTTTTAGGATTTCATCAGGTCAAGCGCTTGCTCTTTATAAACGAAAAAAGAGCGTTTTTCTTTTAAAACCCGCTCTTTTCGGCATATGCTTCTTTTTTAAATGGAGAGGCCGTTGACTGTCTGACGACAAGTTCAGGCATGAGAATGATTTTGCTTTTCGAGCTTTTCTTGCCGCTGATTTCTTCGGCCAGCAGCTCGGCCGCACGACGGCCCATTTCTTCAATCGGCTGCGACACTGTCGTAAGCGGCGGATCGGTCATTTCAGCTAAAAACGTATTATCAAAGCCGATGACCGATAAATCCTTAGGAACTTGGAGCCCCCATTCCCTTGCAGTCTGAATGACTCCGCACGCGAGCACATCATTCATGGCGAAAACGGCGGTCGGAATGTTGCTTTCGAAAATCTGAGCAGCTGCTTTTTTGCCGCATTCCAGGGAAAAACCGGTTCCGGCGATGAGCGATTCATCCACTTTGATACCGGCTTCATCCATCGCTTTTTGGAAGCCTTTCAGCCTGTCTTTTTCTCCGGTTGTCGATCCGTCGCCAGCGATGCAGGCGATTGTCTTATGGCCGAGCGAAATTAAATGCCGCGTCGCTAAGTATCCGCCCATAAAATCGTCAATGACCACGACATCCAGCGGAACAAGGGCGCGGTCCTGAGAAATCATCACGAGCGGTATGCCCTCTTTTGCAATATCTTCGAGCGCATCCATGCTCTCCTGATTTTCGATGCCGGTCGCAAAAATGATGCCGTCGACGCTTTTTTGCTTGAGCACCGAGAAATACGTTGTCTCCTTTTTCGGATCGCGGTCGGTACTGCATATCATCATGCTGAAGCCAAGCTCGCCCGCCCGCTCTTCAACGCTTTTGGCAAGCTCTCCGAAAAAAGGGTTTGCAATATCGGGCGTCAACAGGCCGATAATGTTCGTGCGCTTTCCGGTAAGCGCAGAAGCGTGAACATTCGGCAGATAATCGAGTTCTTTCATGACGGCATGCACTCTTTGCCTTGTCGACCTGCTGATTCTCCCTGTATTGTTGATCACCCGGGAAACCGTGGAAATCGAAACGCCTGCCGCTTCCGCTACATCATAAATGGTTTTTTTCATTTTGGTCCCCTCTAGTCCGCTGATAAAAGATATCTAATATTACATTATAGAACGTGTCAGCTACCGCCGCAAATCAGCTCCCACTCCTCCCGCAACATTCCGTATCTGATTGAATCATAATAAACTCCGTCATAATATCTGACTTTTCGAATCCGGCCTTCCATCTTAAACCCGGCTTTTTCGGCGCACCTCATCATCCGCCTGTTGCCGGACCACGTCGTCATGCCGATTCTCGGCACATCGACGTTTTCAAATAGGAAGCCGAGCCATAATTTGACGGCTTCCGTGCCGTAACCCCCGTTCCAGAACCGCGAATCATAGATGCCGATCCCGCATTCCAGCCAGCGTGTCGGCCGGCACTCCCAATAGTAAGAAACGGTTCCTTTCAGCTCTCCTTCGATCTCAATCGCCAAATAGCGCGGCGGTTTTTCTTTTAAAGCCGGCACAAAAGAGTCGAGAAAATATTGAAACGGTTCGGGCTGAAGCGGAAAATAAGGGGCATCCCATTTTTTCCATTCAGGGTTTCGGGTTCCGTAAATCATTCTCCATAATCCGGGCAGGTCATCCATTGTGATCGTGCGCAGCTTTACTTTTTCACCATTGATGGATGCCAAACTTTTCTCCTCCTATGCTTTGAAAATATCACTCAATATTTCTCTTCATCATCTTTCTGTACTCAACAGGCGAAATCCCTTCTATTTGTTTAAACAGTTTTGAGAAATACGTCGGATCATCGATTCCGACTTGTTCGGCAATCGATGACATTTTGTCGTTTGTAGCAGAAAGGAGCCGCTTCGCTTCAAAAACCTTCGCCTTGTTGGCGTATTGGCCCGGTGTGATGCCGAACACCTTTTGCATGCAGCGGGTAATGTAGTCCTGGTGATAGTGAAGGGCAGCCGCAAGCTGCTCCATGCTGAGCTTCTCCTTATAATGGCGGTCGATGTAATGCTGCGCTTCGGATGCCACACGCTCACTCGCCGAAGGAATGTGGAACGCCTCCTTCTGCAGGTGAATCAGCAGCTCTTCGAACAAGAGCTGCTTCCGAAGAGGCAGGTCGGAATTTTGGGCCGAATCGTCAATCAAACGCCTAAACTGCTGTTCAATAAACGCTTTTTGGTCGATCTTTCCCTTTCTCGGAATCTTTAAATGATACAATGTCGGCGTTTCAAACGTCCCCTTCTTCAGCTTGAGCTCGGTCCAGTTCTCACCTCCCTGCTGTGCGAAGCCATAAGACGGCTCCTGAAAGTGCAGCCAAAAATAGCGGGTATCGTCTTGACAGCCTTGGTGTCCATAATGCTCAAGCCCCGGAACAAGGATGATGTATTCCCCTTCCCGGATCTGATGGGGGTCGCCGTCTTCAGTCAAAAATAGTTCCCCCTGTATTACATATAAGAGGTCAAACACGGAATATTCACGCCTCACATGCTTTTCCCCTTTTTTGAACAGTCCTTCTCCGCCGGTAATCAACACAGGGAGCGGCGGAATTGTAAAGATGATATGTTCCATGTTCTCTCCCCTTTTCATCAAGTCGGATTTCTCCAAGAAGTATCGGTTTCGTCTCTTCTTATTATAAGAAAATGGCGTTACACTATAAAACGGATTTTTTAAAAGAAAGGGGTCAAACGCCATGAAAAAAACAGCACCTCAAAACCTCTCTTTATTCGCATTGACCTGGCCTATCTTTATCGAGGTTTCATTATATATGTTAATGGGCAACGCAGATACCCTGATGCTCAGCCAATATTCCGACGACAGCGTAGCAGCCGTCGGCGTCAGCAACCAAATGCTGAACTTGATCATTGTGATGTTCGGTTTTATTGCAACAGGAACAACCGTCATTATTTCTCAATTTTTAGGAGCACGGCAAAAAGCCGAAGCGATGGAAGTCGGCTACGTTTCCATCAGCGCCAATTTTATCATCAGTCTATTCATCAGTGCGGCGATTTATCTATTTGCCAAACCGCTTTTGTTGATGATGGGCCTGTCCGCCAACCTGCTTGCCGAGGCCGGCATCTTTCTCCAGATCGTCGGCGGACTGTCCTTTATCCAAGCGCTCATTATGACGTTCAGCGCCATTTTGAAAAGCTACGGGCATACAAAGGACACAATGGTCGTAACCATCGGCATGAATATCCTGAACATCGCCGGCAACTATCTTGTCATATTCGGACCGTTCGGCTTTCCGGTTTTAGGCGTGGCCGGTGTAGCAATGTCCACTTCAATCGCGCGCATCATCGGCCTTTTGGCGATCGCTCTGCTCGTCAAAAAGCGCGTCGGCATGCCGCTGTTGTCCAAACGGCTGTTTGTCTTAAAGAAAAGTCATTTGAAAAAACTGCTGAAAATCGGGATTCCTTCAGCAGGGGAGCAGCTTTCGTATAACGCGTCACAGATGATTGTCACCTATTTTATCACGCTGATGGGCGCGCAGGCGCTGACGACAAAGGTCTATACCCAAAATTTGATGATGTTCATCATGCTTTTCGGCACAGCGATCAGCCAGGGAACGCAAATCTTAATCGGACGCCATATCGGCGCGAAACAATTTGATGAAGCATACAGCCGCTGTCTGAAGAGCCTCTGGTGGGCTCTGGCCATTACAACATGTACTTCCGTTCTCTTCGCTGTGTTTTCCAAACAGCTGATCGGCATTTTCAGCAGCAATCCCGATATTATCGCAACGGCCAGTATACTGATCCTTTTGACGATTATCCTGGAGCCGGGCCGCTCGTTTAACGTGGTTATCATTAATTCTCTCAGAGCTGCTGGAGACGCGAAATATCCGGTTTATATGGCAATTGTCTCAATGTGGGGAATCGGTCTTCCGATCGCTTATATTTTCGGCATTCAGCTCGGATTCGGCCTGGCGGGAATATGGTTTTCCTTCATCGCCGACGAGTGGGTCAGGGGAATTTTGATGTACAGAAGATGGAGATCTAAAATGTGGCTACAAAAAGGCTTTGCGGCATAACCTGCTTTCAGTTGAAAGCAGGTTTTTTCATGTTATGAAACATTACAACAATTTCATTCTATGAGCACAGACCTTTCGAAGAATAGGTCTAATAGATTAATTTTTTTGAAAATTCGTATTGATTTTCAATTTAATATTACGTATGATAATAAACATAACAACACACGTAATAAAACCTTACACCAAAAGGAGGATTTACATTGTGAAAAAAATCGAAACGATTATACGCCCTGAACAGTTTCCCCGCCTCCGCAAAAAGCTTGAAGAGGTTGGCATAAACGGATTAACAGTCTCAGAGGTTGCCGGCTGCGGGCAGCAGCGCGGGAAACAGGCTTTGTTTCGCGGCACCTCCTACGAAATCAAGCTGCTGCCTAAAGTGAAAGTCGAAATGGTGATTGAATCGGAGAGCGTTGATGAAATTATCCAAATCATCGAAAGCACATGTTCGACAAATACAGTAGGCGACGGAAAAATCTTTGTGCTCCCGATTGAAAACGCGATTCGAATCCGGACAGGGGAATCCGGAAAGGAAGCGATTGGGTAAAGCGGCCAATTCCCTCCTGTCTCTTTTAACCGATACTTTAGAAAGGGTGATTCTAATGAAAACCAAAGTATCTTTTGTCCTGTTCCTCAGTTTTTTCCTCGCAGCATCAGCTCTGGCCGCCGAACCGACGGCGCAATCGGTCAATGATTCGGTCAACATGACATGGGTGGCCATCGGCACTCTGCTCGTCTTTTTTATGCACGCCGGGTTCGCGATGGTTGAATCCGGCTTCACGAGAGCTAAAAACACGTTAAATATTTTAATGAAAAACTTTCTGACGGTCTCTATCGGCTCCATCCTTTATTTCTTCGTCGGATACGCGTTGATGTTCGGGGACAGCGCCGGCGGGTTCATCGGCACAAGCGGTTTTGCTTTAGCGGGTGATCAGGATGTCGGATTTTTCGTCTTCCAGGCCGTGTTTGCCGCTACGTGCGCGACCATTATTTCCGGTGCTGTCGCTGAACGAATGAAGCTTGGCAGCTATATGATCTTGACGCTGTTTATGACCGGTCTCATCTACCCGGTTGTCGGCCATTGGACTTGGGGAGAAGGCTGGCTGTATGACCTCGGATTTGTTGATTTTGCCGGATCTGCGATCGTTCACATGACAGGTGCTGCAGGCGCGGTTGCGGCTGTCATGTTTCTCGGGCCGCGGATTGGAAAATATGCAAATGGAAAGGTCAATGCCATTCCAGGACACAGCATTCCGCTGGGCGCACTCGGTGTCTTTATCCTGTGGTTCGGCTGGTTTGGGTTCAACGGCGGAAGCACGCTTGCGGCCGATCCCGCCGCCGTCCCGCACGTCATCACCACAACCCTTTTAGCCGCGTCGGGCGGAGTCGTCAGCTCAGCGCTGTTCACTTATTTCCGCTACGGCAGGATCGACCCTTCCCTGACGCTGAACGGCGCGCTTGGCGGCCTTGTCGGAATTACCGCGGGTGCGGACGGCGTTTCATTTACAGGCGCGATTTTGATCGGGGTCATCGCCGGTGTCATTTTAGTTGTCGGCGTTCAGTTTATCGACCAGGCGCTGAAGCTTGATGATCCCGTCGGCGCCATTGCCGTTCACGGTGTTTGCGGTGTTTGGGGGACGCTTGCAGTCGGGCTTTTCAATACATCGAGCGGTCTCTTTTACGGAGGAGGAGCCGCACAGCTCGGCATTCAAGCCGTCGGCATTTTGGCGATCGCAGCCTGGACCCTCGCTGCCACATCGGCTGTCACTGCGGTAATGAAAGCTATCACTCCGATCAGGGTATCAAAAGAAGAGGAAATATCCGGACTCGATTATGCCGAACACGGTTCTTCGGCGTACGAGTATAAAGAAAGCTACATCGATCAGGGCGATGTTGACGTCAGCTCCGCTTTCGGAACGGATCTTGTCTCACGGCTCAACAATTTAAAGCCGGGACCGTCTTCCAAAACAGAACAGGTTTGACTCTCATCCATCCGGCTCTCCGGCCGGTCTGCCGATCATTGAAATCAGCGGCGGTGTTCGAAAAAACGCCGCCGTTTCTTTTTGTCTTCAGCGTGTCGACAAACCCTCGCATCCGTTGTCAGACCTGCAAGGGTTTCGGGTCACGCAGAAGGAATGACAAAATCGCAAAACAAAAAGCCGTTTTGCGATTTTGCCAACAATCTGAAACACCCGGCTTATGCCGGGTGTTTTATGTTATTCCTCGATATCAATTCGATAATTCTCAAACCAAGTATGGATTTGGGCAAGGTGCGCGATCAACTGCGGCCCCTTCATCAATTGTCCGTACCAGGGAACTTGAAATGATGCGCCCTCCGTCTCAATCAGCCGCTCCAGTTTTTTCTTGTCTAAGAAAACATAAAGCGCCGAGTCTTTTTGCTCCAGCAATGACTCCAGCCAACGAATGACGGCTTTCGTATAGGCCGGGTGGTGCGTTTTCGGATATGGACTTTTTTTGCGATACAGCACTTCATCAGGCAGAATGCCTTCAAGTGCCTTGCGGAAGATGCCTTTTTCACGGCTGCCATGCATTTTGACATCCCACGGAATATTCCAGACATACTCGACAAGCCTGTGATCCGCAAACGGAACCCTGACTTCGAGGCTCGCCCCCATGCTCATTCTGTCTTTTCGATCTAAGAGCGTTGTCATAAACCAGAGCATATTTAAGTAAAACAGCTCTCTCCTTCGTTTCTCCGCACCCGTTTCTCCTTCAAGCAGCGGTGTTTCTTTAACCGTTTCCTCGTATTTCGCCTTCACATATTCGCCGAGGTTCAGTTTTTTCTGCCAGCCGTCCCGCAGAAGTCCGATCCGTTCTTCCATTGATCTCATCCATGGGAAACCTTTCACATCTTCTGCCGAATGGAACCAAGGGTAGCCGCCGAAAATTTCGTCCGCGCATTCCCCGGAAAGGCTTACGACAAAATCCTTTTTAATCTCACGGCAAAACCACAGCAGGGAAGAATCGACATCAGCCATCCCCGGCAAATCCCGGACCAGTACGGCTTCTTCCAAATAAGCGGCCAGCTCCTCCTGGGAAATCACGCAGTTGTGGTGAACCGTTGCGAATGCATCGGACATTTTTTTAATCCACGGGCCGTCGGCGTTAGGCTGAAATGAACTTGACGTAAAATATTGCTCATTGTCTTCATAATCGATCGAAAACGTATGAAGCGGCCCCTTCCCTTCTTTCTCGAAATGCTTGGCGGCCGTTGCGGTAATGGCGCTCGAATCGACCCCTCCTGATAAAAACGTGCATACCGGCACATCAGACACAAGCTGCCTTGTGACGGCGTCCTGAAACAGCGACCGCACATTTTCCACCGTTTCGTCAAAGCTGTCCGTATGCTTCTCGCTTTTCACATTCCAGTAGCGCCAAACCGTTAAACCGTCTTTTGAGAAAATCATCGCATGCCCCGGGCGGATCTCTTTTATTCCTTTAAAAACCCCGCTCCCTGGCGATCGCGACGGCCCGAGGCCGAAAATTTCGGCCAACCCTGAACGGTCGACCTTTGCTTTCACTTCAGGGTGAGCGAGAATCGCTTTGATTTCAGATCCGAACAAAAATGATGAGCCCTGTTCGGTGTAAAAGAACGGTTTAACGCCGAGCCTGTCGCGTGCCGCAAAAAGAAGATCGCGCTTTTCATCCCATACCGTAAATGCAAAAATTCCGTTCAGCCTGTCGATGCATTCCTCTTTCCATTCCATGTATGAATGAAGCAAAACCTCCGTATCTGAGTGGCTCTTGAATTGATGCCCCCGCTGCCTAAGCTCTTTCCGCAAATCCTCCGTATTATAGAGCTCGCCGTTATAGCAAATCGTATAATCGTATCCTTGGTGTGTGCGGGTCATCGGCTGTCTGCCGCCTTCCAGATCCACAACTGCCAAGCGTTTATGTCCGAATAAAACATGGCGCTTTCCCCAAATGTTCGTATCATCAGGTCCTCTGTTCGAAAGCGTATCAGTCATTTTCTCCATGATGGACTGCTCCCGGACAAGCGGCTTCTTAAAATCGACCCACCCCGTTATTCCACACATTGTCGATCAGCTCCAATTCTAATGTTCTTCCTCTGCTTTAGGCTTCACTTCCTTTGTCACTTTACCTATTTTATGCACCTTAAAATAATAGTTGAATTGTCCAACAGAGTCTTGTATGAGACAAGCCCGTTTTGGAAAAAACGAAATAAGAAAGGAGACCGCCTATGGACACCGAACGCCAAAAACGAATTTACGCCGAAAAGCGCAAATGGATTTACGGCAAAATCTTAATGGAAGACGGGATCTGCCTGATTGAAAACGAAGAAGGAGATTTATTTTTGGTTGAAAGCCTGAACAGCCCCGGAGTTTTCATCAGCATAGACGGAGAATGGCAAAAAGCCGAACTGTTTGATCAATTCGCCGTCACGGAAAAGCCGGAGACCGTGAAGCTGACCGGCGGAGAATCGATCCGTTATCTGAAAACGGTAAAACAGGCATTCCTCGAATTTTTGAACGATCTGGAAGACGGACAGTTCTATTCTTTTTTGGATCAACTGAATAGCCTCGGCTTTTCCGTCTTTGACTGCGTCTTCGCCTATAACGGCTTGAGCTTTTGGCCCGGGAAAAAGGATGTGAAGGGCGTTTCGTTTTATCAGTTTTCTCATGATATGAAACAATGCGCCCTGCAGCATCATTACGAACGAAAAGAGGAATGGAAGGACAGATTCGAATGGACTGCTTCAGACGGGGAACGGATCGTGATGATTTCAACCTTCAAGCCGCCGACATAAAAAGACATCAGCTCTCATCAAGAACCGATGTCTTTTAATTAAAACACTTTAAAGCCGAGTGGAAGCCGGAGTCCAAGCACAACCGTCAAGAGCAGAACGACAATAAAGCCGATCCAGATCCCGGTGGCCGCTTTTCCGTTTTTCCTGCGAATTAAAAGCATTTCCATGAATCCGATGGTGATGAGGCCGAGCAAGGCCTTCGCTATGTATTCTCCGTTCCATGCCGTGAACTTTAAAAAGAGCTGCGCCCCGGTAATGATCACGATAATATAGAATAAGCGGAGAATCATATGTGTAATTTTTGCGCCTTTGCTGTTTCCAGATGAGTAAAGTCCGTAAGCAACGAACACTAAAATGAGTGCGATCACCCAAGACGTGATATGCATATGCGTCATATTCGTTTTTCCCCCTATCAAATCAGGTATCGTTCTTATCTTATCATGAACCGGTCCATTAAACAAAACAATGTGAACGCTGTCATTTCCGCAGCAAAAAAGACGCTGAAACCATTCATCAGCGCCTTTTTTATTTATTTGTGTTTGTTCTTTTTCATGCTTTTCGTTATCTGTTTCCACCGCTTTTTTTCCTGCTGTGCCGCCCGTTTATCCGTTTTTCTTTCGAGGTATTCGAGCTCTTTTTTTAATTTCAGGTAGCTTTGGAACCGGCCCGCATCCAGTCTGCCGTCAGCCAGCGCATCCTGCACGGAGCAGCCGGGTTCTGTTTGATGCAGGCAGTCTGAAAATCGGCAGTTTTTTGCAAGCTGGTCAATATCGCTGAAGCTCTGTCTGAATCCTTCTTCCGATTCCCAAAGCTCCAAGGCCCGCATCCCCGGCGTATCGATTAAAAGCCCGCCTTCAGGCAGCAAAAACATTTCCCTGTGTGTCGTCGTATGCCGCCCTTTATCGTCATCTTCACGGACGGACTGGACCGCCTGCCTGTCTTCCTTTAGAAAAAAGTTGATGATCGTTGATTTGCCGACGCCTGACGACCCTAAAAGGGCGACGGTTTCTCCTTGTTTCACATACGCTTTCAACTCATCCATCCCATTGCCTTCATGAGCGCTGATGACATGAATCGGCACCCCGAATGCCACGGATTCCGCCTCGCGCACCTTTTCTTCAATCCGATCAGCGATGTCGGCTTTACTCAAGACGATGACCGGATTGGCTCCGCTTTCCCACGCCAGCAGCAAATAGCGTTCGATTCTTCTCACATTAAAATCCTGACCGAGCGCATTGACGAGAAAGATCGTGTTGACGTTTGCTGCGGTGATCTGTTCCTCCGCAGGCTCCCCCGCCGCTTTGCGCGAAAATTTGCTGAATCGGGGAACGATCTCCGTGATCATTCCCTTCTTTTCGCCGCCGCGGGGACGCATATACACCCAATCGCCGACAGCGGGGTAGTCTCCGCGGCTTTCCGCTTCAAACCGCAGCCTGCCTGAGATTTCCGCCAGCCATTCTCCATCTTCCGTCCATACCCGGTACAACCTTTTATGCTCAAGGGCGATCCTTCCTAATATCAGACCTTCCTCGTCCTTTAAAGCTTCCATGATATATTTGATGCCTAATGCAGATAAATTCAATGCGGTTTCCTCCTAAAGATCTGATGATTTTTCAAACAAAAAAAGAGCCGCAAATACACGGCTCTCTCAACATATAAACACTCCATGAGCCGCTTCGACAGCCCACGGAAATATCACCAGATCCATTTGAAGAATACCAGTCGAAATATTACATGGGCTGTGCAATGATCGTTTGTTGGGCAAAAAAGACAATATCCATTCTCATCACACATCCCTCATTTCTAAAAAGTTTGACAGCTTCATTATATGCTAAAGCCAATCTTTTGACAATCCTTTATTTAACTGGATTGGATTTTATTGAATATAAAATCACTGGTAAAAAATACGATTAAACCAACCATTAAAATCAAAAATGAAATATTAAATCCAGAATCTATAAAAAATGAATATGCGGAACTTACCGATAAAGCAATCATATAAAAAACAAATCCTACTTTTGTCGCTTTTTCAGTACTCTTCTTTTCTTCTTCCGTCATTTTTCTAAAGAACAATTTCTTTCCTCCCAAACATCAATCATTATTGATAAACAATCTGCGAGCAGCCATAACACATATCGAAAGCGGGCTGTGTACTTGCCGTTGATTCGAAAAACAACCCCCTGACAATCTCGCGTATTTTCATAAAAGTTTTTTATTTAACTGGATTGGAAAGCGTTCCGATCGGTTCGATCGTAATGTCGACTTGATCACCTTTTCGGAGGAACTTCGGCGGATTGAAGCCTTTGCCGACTCCTGACGGCGTACCGGTTGCGATAATATCCCCCGCTTCAAGCGTCATTCCTTTGGACAGCGTTTCGATCATTTCCGCAATCGGAAAAATCATATCCTTTGTGCTGCCCGACTGGCGAAGTTCGCCGTTCACTCTCGTCTCCACCCTCAAGTCGCCTGCGTCTTCAATCATTGATTTATGTACAAGAAACGGCCCCATCGGGCAAGTCGCATCAAGGCTTTTGCCGATAAAAAACTGCTTGTGCCTCTTTTGCAGGTCGCGCGCCGTCACATCGTTAATAATCGTATAGCCGAACACATAGTCGAGCGCTTCAGCTTTCGGGATGTTCTTTCCCGTTTTGCCGATGACAACCGCGAGCTCGCCTTCATAATCGAGCGCCTCTGTCACGCCTTCGTGGGCATCAATCCCTTCCATGTGGCCGATAACCGAAGTCGGCGCTTTTGTAAACACCATGATATGTTCGGGAATATCTGCTTCACTTCCCATTTCAATCGCATGATCCCGATAATTTTTTCCGATGCAGATCACGTTTTTCCGCGGTTCGGGAATCGGCGCAAGCAAATCAACGTCTGACAGCGGATAAATATACGAACCGCTCTCTTCGCTGTTTTTCTTTTTTGACCATTCCACTAGCTGTTCGACATGGCGGACAAACTTCTCTCCCTCTCTTACGCATTCGATAAGCGTTTCAGGTATCGTTTCAAGCTCAAACAGCTTTTTTTCCGCCTTTTGCAAATCCATTATCTTCTCATCCATGACAAGCCCTACAAATGTACGGCTGTGTAGCTTTGCTGTCGCAAACTTCATAAATATTCCCCCGCAGTATGATTTAAAACTATTCTACATATTCTCTAAAAAAACGAAAATTCCTTTTCGCTTTCTGTAAACAGCTTCTAAAGTCCCTGGCGTTCCTTCCCAGAAAAGAAAATGGCGGCTCACCATGCAGTAAGCCGCTTCTCTTATTTTTTCCGGTAGATGACTTCGGTCAGATTTCCGTCAGACCATTTTGTAATGGTTTCATAGCCGCCTCGTTTGTGATGGTGAGTCTTCTTGCAGCGATGATGATCGGGGCGTTTGCGGCCGCATTTATCCCGCTTTTTGCAATCGTGAGGCTCTTTGCTTTTATCCGGTTTTTTACAGTCGTCGGGTTTCTTGCTTTTGTCGGGTTTTTTGCAGTCATCGGGTTTCTTGCTTTTGTCAGGCTTTTTGCAGTCATCGGGTTTCTTGCTTTTGTCGGGCTTGCTTTTATCCGGTTTTTCATGGTCGTCATGCTTCTTGCTTTTATGATGTTTTTTGCTTCTGTCCGGCTCGATCCCCCACCAAAGATCCCAAATGTTATGCGGACGCCGCTCTTTTCCCGAGCCGGCGGATTCTTCGGGTTCCCGGTCTAAATAATGGTCTCTGCCTTCGCTCTTCAGCTGATCTACCGCCTCTTTAATGTCATGATCATGGACACCACTCATCTTGTAACCTCCTGTTCTTCCTTTTTTATGTCCTGATTTATCATACGCACCGTAAAGACGAGTGTACTGAGGCAAATGACTGTTTTTGTTCAAACTTAGGCGGTCCGCTTCCGGGACTGGCTGTTTTCACATATGATATGTCAGCTGAAAAAGGAGGAAATGATGATGAGTGCCACTGCCTTGCCGGCCTTCAGGCTGCACATTCATCCGAAGCATCTGCTTGAGTTGAAAAAAGACGTCTGGAGTGATGAAGCCGTTCCGGGCATGCTCTTGACCGGTTCAGCAAAGACGCCTGTCGCAGTGTCATACAGAGGGGCCCACACCCGCGAACTGACAAAAAAGTCCTATTTCATTCAATATCCGGACAGAAAAGAAAAGGCTGAAGAGGCTGCGCTTCATTTGAACGCGGAATATCACGACCCGTCTTTCATCAGAAACAGGCTGTCCTTTCATTTTTTTGAACAAATCGGCGTTCTTGCGCCAGCAGCATCGCATGTTTTCCTTTATCTCAATGAAAAAAAAGAAGGCATCTATTTAAAAATCGAATCTGTTGACGATCATTTCTTAAAGAGGAGAAATTTAGAAAGGGGGGCCATTTATTATGCCGTTGATGACGATGCTAATTTTTCTCTGCTGAGCTCCTTCGATAAAAAGGCTAAGCAAAATCTCATGCAGGGATATGAAAGAAAAACGGGGTCAAGCCGCCACGATGATTACCTCCAGGAATTTATCTACTTTATTAATACCGCCAAAGACGACATATTTGAAAAGGAAATCAAACGCTATCTCGATGTCAAACAATATTTGCTGTGGCTCATCGGCGCCGTCTGCACCCAAAATTTCGACGGCTTCGTCCATAACTACGCGCTTTATTTAAACGATCGCACAAAAACGTTTCAAATTATTCCATGGGATTATGACGCGACATGGGGACGGAATATTCACGGAGAAGAAATGGAACACAACCGGATTCCGGCGAAAGGCTATAATACACTGTCTGCGAGACTGCTCGACATCCCGGCTTTTCAGTCCCAATACTTCAATTTAATGAAAAACGTCTTGCACCGCCAATTTACAATCAGCCGGCTTTCGCGGTTTGCGGTAGACTGGCATGAGACAATCGCGCCTTTTCTTGAACATGATCCTTATACAACCGTCACATACAACCGACTCGAAGATGAGCAAAAACAAATGTTCCATTTTATCGAACAGAGGAAGCGGTTTCTGCTTTTCGAGCTTTCCCGATTATAAGCGGACGCAGTCCTTCAAAAAAAATGTCACATTTTTTGTCATATTGGCGAAAAAAATCCCTTTAACACAAAATAAGGTATACTAGCAATATCAAGGAAACATCATTGCTGAATACCTGAAATCACCGACTCAAAATACAAATCGAAAGTTGGAGACTGCCATGATGAACAATAAAATTGAAGCAAAAAGACTGGCCTTATTTGAAGCTGCCGAAAAGTTCGGCATCAACTCCAAAGAGGCCATTCAATGCAGTCAGGAATTGGACAACTTGCTGAACCAACGAATGCAAAAGGATGAAAACTGCGTGATACATGCGGAAGAAAGAAAAGGCCGCCACACGTCATGACCTCCGACTGCAAGCTGCGCCTGATGCCCGGCCTTCCCTCTCCTCCGTTTCATCATCCGTTGATTTCAGGACGCAGCTTTGGCTATTCGGCCATTGTTTTTTGAACATAAATTATCGTGCACACACCATAGGCAAGAATGACTGAAGGCGTAAAGGACTCTTGATACGGGATATAAACAAACCCGTTCAAGAATAACAAAAATCCGCTGTTTAAAAAGAAATACCCCGCGATTTTGGCCAGCTTATCCTGATCCCTTATCTTTTCCCGGCGAAATCCCCTCAATATCCAAGTTTGTTTTTTGATTCCGACTGCATATGCTGCTGAAAAGAACAGCAGGGCTGCAGTGATTGACATCGCATTCCATTGAAAATACATACGTCTCCTCCCCTTATCGCACCGTTTTTCTTATTCATACGTTTTCCCATCTGATGCGTTTCACCCGCATGTGATCAGCACTCACGGAAAAACCTCTTTTTTTATCACAAAAGCGCCCAATCAACATAGGATATGGTGTATAGCCCATAAAAAACGTTTGATTACTTAAAGGGTGTGCCATCATGCCAGCTATTGTCGGAGCTTTTAAAGTAAATGCCGTCGGTACGAGCGGCGTTGTTCATGTAGGAGACTGCATCACGATTTCTCCTTATGCAGAAGTTAAAACATTCGCAGGCGCCGGCAGTTTCAATACCGGAGACGGACTCAGCGTCTACAACCAGAACAGCATCACCAACACATATGACAACGATATGATTGATCAGCCGATAGCAGGCAACCTGTAAGGAGGTGGGGGCATGAATTTTTATATCAACCAATCGATTCAAATCAACTATTTAAGAGTCGAAGGCATCAGCAACTCTTCCGTCTTGCAGATCGGGAGCGCGGGCTCCATTAAAACACTTGCCAACCTTTATAATACAGGGAGCTACACGGAAGCAGCCCCGCCTGTCACCGGCGAAGTTTTCCAAGAAGCTTTCGAAGAGGAGCCGTCGCCGGTCTTCGTTCCTCTCACGGCTCCATCTGTTACAACAGGCTAAACGGGGGTGTGATCACTTATGAAGCAAAACAATCCCTCCTATTCTCAAAACTGGTACAGCTATGTGCAGCAGCAGGCTGCTCTGATTGAAAATCTCGAAAGGCGAATGGCCGTATTACAGGCAGAATTGAACAACCTGAAAGAAAATCCCGGCACAAGGATTGACCGGATTGAATACAAATTTGACCAGCTGAAGATCGAGCGTCTTGAAGGAACGCTCAACATCGGGCTTAATCCGACAGATCCTGACCAGGTGGAGAACTTTGAAATCAGCCAGCAGCCGCCGGGTATCGGAATGCTGCAGCAGGAGCTTGACGGCCAGCTGATGCAGCAAACGAGACAGCTCGTCGATGCCTACTTAAATGAAGAAACTCCTCATTTGCTGGAACAGCTGGAAGACCGGTATGACAGTAAATTGGACGATACAAACCGCCACCACATTATCGAAGACATCAGAAAGCAAATCGACAGCCGCATCCGCTATTACGTCAAACATGTGCAGCCTGACGAAAACATCCAGCCCCGCGAGCATGCAGAACGGCTGGCCGATTATGTAAAACGTGATATCGCCCGGGCAATCGAACACTTTCTCAAATCGATTCCTGACGAAATGAAAGGAAATGAAAACAAATGAATTTTACCGTTGTGAACCGCTGTTTCGATGTAGGCAACATTAACATTACCGCGGTTTCAAGCTCATCTGTTTTTTTAATCGGAGATACAGAGTGCATTTCCCTGTCATCAATTTTTGATACACCGCCTGAATCTCTCATTGTCGGGCCGTTTGTCCCGCTGGCGCCGGAATCAAGATGATCAGAACATCAAAAGTAAAGTTTTTGAAAGTACAATCAATAGGGATCACCAGCGCCCTGCAAATCGGGGATGTCGAAGAGATTGTTCCTAAAGTGAAAATTCTCGCTGTCCAGCGCTACCTTTCACTTTTTTTCGGAAATGAAGGCTCATTTAATCAGGAAGATTTCCCTCTTTTTCAGCAGCCGATACCACAATTATTACCGGAAACCGGCGTCTCATCAGCGTTTTTCCATGAGGTTCCCGTCATTCGAGTCAGAGCTGTAAAAATTGCCGGGGTTTCCTCTTCTTCAGTTTTTCAGGTTGGTTCGACGCGCCGAATCATTGCCGAGGCGAGAATCAAACATATCAGAAAGCTTCCTCCTCCAAGGAACTCACAATAGCAGCCCGCCCGACATATACTGGTTCAGAGACTTCTACAAAGGATGTCGATCAATCATGCCAGCCATTGTCGGACCCATTAAAATCAATGAAATCTCAGGAGGAGTAGTGAATTTCGGCGATTCTTTTTATCTATCTCCAAAAAGCTCTTCAAAGTCTGCACTCGGTTCTGGTGCTGGTAATACTGGAGATTTCCTTATCGTCAACAATGGTATAAACGCGACAAATTATATAGACCCGGATGTAAGCGACCAGAATGTTGTCGGAAATGCATAAAGCAGCCTCTTCCTTTAGGAGAAGGCTGCTTTTTGGTTATCAGGTTAAATCATTTCAAGCGATACGGCTGTACCTTTGCCGCTCGGCTCAGCCGGATGGACGATCAGCTTCTTCGGCAGCCTGGCCCGAAGTTCCTGAACGTGGCTGATCACACCGACCGACAGATTGTCAGACTGAAGCTTCTCCAATGCGGTCACGACCGTATCCAGCAAATCCTGATCAAGCGTGCCAAACCCTTCGTCCAAAAAGAAGAATTGGAGCGGATACTCTCCCCGAAGCTGGATCTGTGCCGAAAGTGCAAGCGCAAGCGCCAGTGAAGTCAGAAAGGTCTCCCCGCCTGACAGACTCGTCACAGGGCGCTTGACCCCGCCGTTGGCATCGTCCCTCATCACAAAGCCGCCTTCGGAGTCGACTTCAATCGCATACCGCTGTCTTGTCAGTTCGCCGAGTCTTGCAGATGCGTCTCTTGTGACGCTTTCAAGCTGCTCTTCTGCCAAGTATTCAACAAAGCTGTTTCCTTTAAAGACGGCTTGGAGTTTATCAAGGCGGTCGATGTATGTCTGCCATTCAACCAATGATGCTTCAAGCTCCTTAAACCTTTTATGGTTCTCACGGATGACGGCGAGAGCTTTGCCGGCCGCTCCTCTTTCCTCCAAGGCTTTGCTGAATGCCTCCTCCGCCTTGTCCTTCGTGACGGCGGCTTTTTCCCAATTCTCCTCAGAAACCGATCTCCCATCAAGCTTTTCCGTAATCCGCTTGATATTGGACTCGCACTGCTTTGTCTGATCCCAATACATTTGAATGTCTTCTTTCAGCCGGGAAAGCTCATCGCGGTCTAAAATGCTCGCTTTCACTTCAGAACCCTTTTCAAAAGGTGTACCTCCGGCTTTTTCCTGCCAGATGTCCTCCGCTTTCGCAAGCCTTGCTTCAGCTTCACGCAAAGCGAGCTCACACCCTTTTGTCTGTCCTCTTAAACGGCTGACCTCGGATTCGGTCTCTTTGAGCTGTCCGTAAAGCGTCTGTTCCTGCTCATGCAGCTTGGCCAATTGCGTTTTCACGTCTTGAAGCTTTTTGTCGATCGCGGCTGTATCGGGATAGCCCATCAGCTCTTTTTGATAATCGTTTATTTCTTTATTAAGGCTTTCGACCGCATAGCGGAGGTCGAGCTTTTCTTTATCAAGCGCAAACAAGCGCTCGGTGAGTTTCTCTTTTTGCTGTTCATTTTTTGTGAGAAAGTCGACGCTCGTTTCGATACGCTTTTCGAATGCCTCTGCGGCCAGATCTTTTTCTTCAATCGTTTTTTGCCATTTTTCAGCCTGTTCATAAGAGAGGCCGTCGAATTGTTCGCCGAAGCTTTTTCGGCGTTCATTTAACTGGTCATTTAATTCGCGGACGCGGTTTTGAAGCCTGTTACGCTCCTTTTCTTCATGGCTGAGGCGCTCGCTGATTTGATCGTGTTTCTTGCAGAGCTCTTTATATGTGTGAAGGAGCTTGGACATCCGGCTTTTTGTCTCGGCGAGATCCTGTCTGATTCCTTTCCATTCAAAGCTGATGTGGTTGTACCGTTCGGGAATGGTGCCTTCTTCCAACGATGCTGCGGTTTCAGGCAGTTCATGTTTGCTTTTCACTAAAAACGGGCATTCGCTCACCAGGTGGTCGGACTGCTGTTCGAGTGCCACTTTGGCTGAGAGAAACTCCTGAGCCAGCGCGCCGGCTTCGGCGATGATGGCTTCCGTTTTCTCCAGTTCGGATTCCGTCTCTTTAAAGGACAGGCTTTCTGTGCCGACGCGGGCGGGCATTTCATGATGTACAGATCCGCAGACCGGACAAGGCTCCCCGTCTTTGAGCTGCTTTGCCAGTTCGATTGCCAGCTGATCACGGTTTGCCTGTTCCCGTTTTACCGCAATCTCTTCTTTTTTTTGAGACGCGAGACGGATGGTCTCAGAGAGCGATCTGTCTGTTTCGCAAACGAGCGCGTACGCTCGTTCGACAGCGGCAAACAATGCCTTGATGCGTTCGGTTTCAGCCTTTACCTTTTGATCCACCGCTTGCTGTTCTTGCTGAAGCTCTTTGATCAGCGTCTCCTGCTGATCAAGCCGTTCCTTTTCTAAAGCAGCATCGTTGTTAAGCTGCTGAATGTGAAAAGCAAGCTGATTGGCATTTCGGCAGTTTTTACGCTCTTCGCTAGATACCTGGACAGATTTCAGCTCCGCTTTCAGCTGATTCTGCTTGGCTGTTCCGCGTTCAAGCAGGCTTTTCACCTTGGCCAGTTCGTCTGCCGCATGCTTGATTTCCTCTTCTTTCAAACGCTGTTCGCTCTGTTTTTTTTCGGCTTCGGCCTGTGCGGCAAGCCGCTTGTTTTCTATTTCCTTTAAAGCGGTGAGCTGTTCTTCTTGCTTGAGAAGCTCCGGTTCCTTTTCATTTTTAAGACGCCTGAACTCCTCGTACTCGCGCTCTGTTTTTTTATGAAGCTCTTCATATTGTTCTAATTGTTCCCGCGCTTGTTTTTCTTCCCGGCGTGCGCGTTCGGCATCTTCCCGCGCTTCCAGAAAGGCGTCTGCATAAGGCTTGAGCGTATTTGCCGTTTCGGCGAGGTTCAGGCGGCTTTCTTTTTCCCGAATCTGTTCCTGTTTCTTTAAAAGCTCCGCCTCTTTTTTTAGATAGCTTTCTTTTTCCTGCTGCAGGTTCCAAATCTCCTGATACTCCGCAAAGCGCTGCGCTTCTGCGTCTCGTTCGCGCCTCTTGCTTTGCAAAAGGCTTTCGGCTTCTTCGAGATGCTGTTCCGCCTGTTTCAGCGCCTCTTCCCCCGCATCGCCCAATCCAGTCTGCTCGGCAAGCATCTCATTTTTTCTGGCCTGTGCTGTTTGCGCCTGTTTCTTCAGTTTTTTGACGAGCCTGTCCCCGTATTGTTCGAGGTTGAACAGGCGCTGAAGCATCTGCCGCCGCTCCGCTCCTTTTAAGGAAAGAAATTCGGCGAACTTCCCTTGCGGCAGGACGACTGCCCTTGTAAAATCGTCAATCGTCAAGCCCAGCAGCTCTTCGATTTTCCGGTTTACTTCATTCGCTTTATCGGCTAGAACGATTTGTTCCTCTTTCATTTCAATGAAGCGGCAGATCGACGTCTTAACCTTAACGGCGTCTGTCCGCTTAAAGACGCGTTCCACTTTATAAGCCGTCTCATGGCCTGTCTGCAGCTTAAACGTAAACGATACGGCAAGCTCATCTTCGGCATGATTCAAAATACCGTGCGTATTATTGGCAGCCCGCTCCACTTTCCCGTACAAAGCGAGAGTCATCGCGTCAAGAATTGACGACTTGCCGCTTCCGGTCGGCCCGAAGATGCCGAATACACCGGCATCGCACAGGCGCTCAAAATCGATCACCTGCTCCTGCCTGAAACTGTGCAGCCCCTTAATAGACAGAGAAATCGGCTTCATGTTTCATCACCCTCTTCCTGTTCCGATCCTGCGGCGAGCTCCAGAAACATTTTGACGGTTTCCTCATCGGGAACCGCTCCGCCGGTTTGTCTTTCATAAAACGCTATAAACCGTTCTTCAATCGGCACGTTTCTGGACCGGATCTTCTCTTCATCCGAGGCGGCTTCCTCAAAAACCGGACGAATATGGATAATGCCTTGATGCGCTTTCCTCAAACGGTGAATTTCTTCAATCGACAGCTGGTCTGTCAGATGGATTTCAAGGTCGATCCACGCGTTTTTGTCCCGCTCTTCCTCCAGCCAGCTGTACACTTGGGACATCCCTTTTTCCGCCTTCCATTTGACGAGCGGTTTTCCACTCGTCAAATAGACCTCTTCCCATGATGCCGTTTGACCGGGTGCGGCTTCGACAATAGTGACCGATTTTGCGTATCCCGCTTCGGAGAAGCTGTAGGCAAGCGGTGATCCTGAATATCTGGCAAGCGTGCGGGCCCGTTTAATCGTCTGCGGGCGATGAAGATGCCCGAGTGCCACATAGGCGGCGCTTTCCGGCAGGCTTTCCGCAGCCACCGTATATGCGCCTCCGACTTCGATCGGCCGCTCAGAATCCGTCTGGCTGCCGCCCGCCACATAGATATGGCTTGCCGCAATCTGCACCGCATCCTTTCTCGCCTTGCCGCACATGCGCTGAAAGGTCTGCTTGATTTTCTCATCATACTGGTCGCGCAGCAGTTTTTCGTCAAATGTTTCCGACAGCACTTCATTCAGTCTGGACTCGGAAGGATAGGCGAGCGCTGCGACTGACAGGATCTCCCCGCTAGAAGCGACTTCTATATCAACTGGCTCAGTCTTCGGGTACCCGATCAAGTGGATGCCATGGTCTGTCGTTAACGGAGAGGCCGCGGAAAGGCGGTCCGGATTATCGTGGTTGCCGGCAATCACGACAACCGGACGGTTTCCTTTGTCAGACAAGGCAGAGAGGCTTTCATAAAAAAGCTGTTCAGCCAGTGCAGGCGGATTCACTGTGTCAAATGCGTCTCCGGCCATGATAACGGCGTCGATCTTTTCATCTTTTACGATCCTTGTGAGCTCTTCAAGAAAGTCCGCCTGTTCCTTCAGGCGGCTTCTCCCTTCAAGCGTTTTTCCCAAATGCCAGTCCGCTGTATGTAAAATTCGCATGTGTGCCTCACCTCTCTTTTCATTAAAGCTCCCCCCGAAATCGTCAGGGGGAAGCCGGTTTCATATTAAAATAAGAGCACGTACCCTCCGTCAAAAAAGTACAGTGCACGCCCTTTGAGCGGCATTTTAATCATCGTTTCAACGGCTCGTGCATAAAGCTGAATTTGTGTTTCGTAACGCTTCCTTAAAATCGGTTCGGCCCCTTCGAAGCCGTTTCGGTACTTTCCGTGTATCCGGTCGGTTTTGTAATCAAGAAGGTAAAAACCGTCCTCCGTCTCGAATAGACAATCGATAATTCCCTGTATCAATACAGGTTCGTCGGCTGACTCAAGATCCGGATAAACCTCTTTGGCGGACAGCGTCATGTTAAAGGGAACTTCCCGTTCGACGCGGCGGGCGCCGAGAAGCTTTTGTCCGATTTCCGTATCAAAGAATGCGAGAATATCGTCTTCTTCAATCGCTGCCCGCTGGTCTTCTGTTAACAGCTCTTTCTCAACAAGTCTGTCAAGGAGACGGCTGAGCTCATTTATTTCAGGCGTACGGGTCAGCGGAATATGCTGCATGACGGTGTGCATCGCCGTTCCCCGTTCGGCCGCAGTCAGGCCTTTTGCCATCATAAAGGACGGCCGCTTAAACAGGAATGCCTCCTTGGATGGGCGGATCAGCGAGCGGTCGCCGTATTCATCCTCATATTCCTTCTGTCTTTTCATTTCTGAGACAGACTGTTTTGTTCGGACTTTGGCGGCGTCATTGTATGGATATGACCATGTCAGCCGTTCTCTGACTTGTTGCTCATACTCAAACGAACCGTCGATCGGAAGCCCCATTTGAATTTGGGCGAGCCGGCCGTGTCTTTCTTCACCGGCCTGATCAATACCCTCTGCTTGAAGATCCGCGGCGGACAGCCAGCTGACCTGAAAGCGGGCCGGATGTTCACGGATCTCATCAATCACTAGCGGCGCGCCGGATTCATCCATATCTCTGTGTCTCATCAAAGCAGGTCCGATGAAATCCAGGTAAGATTTCGCCTGAAACCGTTCATAATCCGGGAGCAGCCACTCAGACCCTGCCGCTTGTGACCGCCAGTCGGCAAGCAGCTTTTCTTTATCCTTCGCCGTCCCGACCAGGTACAGCTTTTCCTTGGCCCGAGTAAGGGCGACATACAAGACGCGCAGCTCTTCTGATAAAAGCTCGCGGCGGAGCTTTTTCTTCATCGCGATCAGCGGCAGCGTCGGATAGCTGATCCGCCACCTCGGATGAATAAACTTCGTTCCGAAACCGAGCTCTTTATCCAGCAGATAAGACTTGTTCAAGTCCATCATATTAAAATTTCGTCCGAGACCGGCGGTAAATACGACAGGAAATTCAAGTCCTTTGCTTGAGTGGATCGTCATCAGCCGAACAACGTCTTCCTGTTCACTCAGAGCTCTTGCCGTTCCGAGATCATCACCCCGCTCCTGCATTCGCTCAATAAATCTTAAAAAGCGGAACAAACCGCGGAACGATGTCGCTTCATAGGATCTCGCCCTGTCGTAAAGCGCGCGCAAATTGGCCTGCCGCTGTTTTCCGCCCGGCATTCCGCCGACATAATCCAAATACTTCGTATCCCGGTAGATTTCCCAGATCAGCTCTGCCACAGAGTGGTTTTTCGCATACGCTCTCCACTTTTTGAGCAGGGCGTCAAAGCGGCGAAGCTTTTCGCTGAGCCTTTCATCGCCGTCTGCTGCTGCAAGATATGCTTTCACCGCTTCGTAAAACGGCGCTTTTTTATCCTTGATTCTGATCAAGGAAAGCTCATTTTCGTCAAGGCCTACAACAGGCGATCTGAGAACGGACGCAAGCGGGATGTCCTGATAAGCATTATCGATGATTTTTAATAAAGACAGTGTGACCGATACTTCTGTCGCTTCAAAATAACCCGTTGAGAGGTTCGCGTATACCGGGATCCCCTGCTGTTTAAACTCGTCCATAATTTGCGGCGCCCAAGGCATTGACCGCAAAAGCACCACGATATCACGGTACTGGATGTTCCGAGACGCTTTCGCTTTGGCATCATATACTTGAAATTTTTCTGTTATCAGCCTGCGGATTTGCCCGGCCATCGCTCTTGCTTCAAGCTGGACCGCCTCAAGCTCTTCAGCCTCTTCATCCGGCGCGCCGCTCTGGTTTTCAATGAGCAGAAGCTCCGTTTTTGTCGCTTCGTTCGGCGGGTAAGTAGCACCAAGCTTCAATTCTGCTTGTTCGTCATATTCGACTTCCCCGACCTTTTCTCCCATGAGCTGCTTGAATAAAAAGTTCGTGCTGTCCAAAATATCTGAACGGCTTCTGAAGTTTTTATTTAAATCGATTTTCTGGCCGGAACCCGAACCATCGTCTGTAAAGCGTTTATATTTCGAGAGGAACAAAAGCGGTTCTGCCAGGCGGAACCGATAAATCGACTGCTTGACATCGCCCACCATAAACAGGTTCCCCTCATGCTCCTCTTTGGCGACGAGCTTTAAAATCGCTTCCTGGACCAGGTTCGTATCCTGATATTCATCAACAAGCACTTCATCGAACTGATGGCGGTAAAACTTCGCCGCTTCGCTCGGCACGGCTTCGCCGGCTTGGTTTTTCCCGGATAAAATCGCAAGGCAGTCGTGTTCAAGGTCTGAGAAATCGACGATCGCTTTTTCCTTTTTCGCGTCCGCAAACCGCTTGCCATACTCCAACACGAGCTGGACGAGCGTCTGAATGACCGGCTTCATTTCCCTCAGGCTCTCAAGGTGCTGCTCGGGAGTTCGCGTAAAATAATCGCTTTTCAGCTTTTCAAATTGCTTTTTCGCGCCGTTGCGGAGGTCTGCCGCCTCATCAACCAATCGAGGATCGTACGCATCTCCTTTGCACGGCTTCAATCTTTGAAACGAAACGGCCGGTACAAGCTCGTACAGGGCCGAAAAATCATTCTGCTGCTGAATCAGCCTGTCAATCTGTGCTAAATCATCGAGGAAATTTTCGGCGCGCGGAGCAGGCCCCCCGGGCTGCTTTGTCAAATCAAGCGCCCGCGTCAGCTTTTGCCGCATCCCCTCCAGAACGAGTGCGATGTCTTCTTTAATGTAAGAATAAAACGGCAGAGCCTCAACTTTCGTATCTGAAGCGGCGTCATACAGATCAACAAATGTGTGAAGCCAGCCCTCCGGATCGGGATGCGAACGGGAAAACTCGTAGACCCGCTTGACAAGATGCTGCAAATCGAGGTCATGACGGTCTGTCGTATATCTGTCCACAAGTTCAAAAAAGGCCGGATCTTGCTTTTTGTATTCTTCTTCAAACAGCTCGTCCAGCACCTCATCGCCAAGCAGCTCGCCTTCCGTCTGATCGGCGATCCGGAAAGCCGGATCAACATCGATCAAATAATAGTATTTGCGGATGACTTGAAGACAGAATGAGTGCAATGTTGATATGCTCGCTTTATTTAATAAAGCAAGCTGTCTGCGCAAATGAAGCGATCCCGGATTTTCGGCAAGCTCTTTTTCGAGCGCTTCGCCGATCCTGTGCTTCATTTCAGCCGCAGATGCATTCGTAAAGGTGACGACGAGCAGCCTGTCGACATCTACGGGACGTTCCTGATCCGTTATTTTCCGAATGATCCGCTCAACCAGCACGGCCGTTTTTCCGGAGCCGGCCGCTGCCGCAACTAAAATGTCCCGGCCGGATGAGACAATCGCCTTCCATTGGTCATCAGTCCATGTGCTGCCCTTCGGTTTAGAAATCTCCATCTGTCTCATCCTCCTTTTTCAGCCGCTCCAAAATCACGTTGTCTTTTTCGGGTTTTAATATCCGGTATTCGTTTTCCTCAAGCGATTCGTCAAACTGGCAGAATGACCGGTATGAACAATATGTGCACGGTGTCCGGTCTTTTAGCTTGTAAGGCTCGATCGACACTTTGCCGTCTGTGATCTCCTCGCCGGCCTTCTGAAATGTCCGGCGGATATGGCTCCTCAACACATGAAAATCCTCTTCTGCAATAACGTCAGAATCCGAACGGAGCGAACCGTCTTTTTTCAAACCGGCGCTGATCATGTTCGACCTGCCTTGTTCCAGTGTGGTGTCCATCAGCTTGATCGCTTCCTGGTCTCCCAAGAGCAACCCTTTCATCTTGAACTTTTTGAAAATCTCTTTTTCTATTTCATCAAGGCCGAGCGGCACCGAAGCCTGGATCATCGGATCGTGCACATGAAAATAAAGCACGCCTGCCGGGGATGCCTTTATGCCGAGCCAATCGGTTGAATGTGTGATCGACAAATCGAGATATGTCAGCATTTGCAGGGCGAGGCCGTAATACACCTCGGCCAAATCGAGGCCTTTATCGCTTGATTTATAGTCGACAATCCTAAGCAGCAGCCCTTTTGAGCTCTCCGCTTTATCCACTCTGTCGATCCGGCCGACAAGCTCCATCGTGCAGCCGTTCTTCAAGGTAAAACGCATTGGAGGAAGCGGGCCTTTCCCCCCGAATCCGAGCTCTATACCGACGGGGGCAAACCCGCTTGCTTTTGCATGCTCACTTAAAATGCCCGATACCCTGGCAATGATTTTTTGCAGCTTCTGCTTCACGTAATGATGACGGTTCGAACTGAGCAAAATCTCTTTTTGCAGCTTTGGCGCGAGCCGTTCAACTGCATCACTTGACAAAGTCTCGCATTGGGCTTTCGTTAAGTCGCGCCAATCCAGTTTAAGCTCGTGAAGCCGGTCTGAAATCAGCTTCAGTGCCGAGTGAAACAGCTGGCCGATATCCGGAGCTTCAAGCTTGAAAAATTGGCGTTCCTTCAGCTTTAAACCGTGCGAAGCAAAATGGGAAAACGGACAGGCTTTGAACGTCTCCATCCGCGACACGCTTCCCTGAATGTGCTCCCCATATAAATCGCGGCTCACATGCCGGTTCAAGTTTTCGACCTTGTTTCTGAAAAACAGGCTGGACAGGATATTTTGAGAAAAAATGCGGTCAGGCTCATTCATTAAAAAATTGTATGTACTCCACCATACATCGCTGATCGCATACTGCCTCGTCCATATGCCGAGCTGTCCTGCCAGATGGCTCAAGGCGATGCCTTTGTTCACGAGAAATTCAAGCTGGGCTTCATCGTCCAGCTGCTCGGGTTCATGAATCAGCATCTTCTCTTCGCCATCCGGGAACAGTTCATTCAGACGTTTCACCACTGTTGAAGGAAGCAGCGTCTTCCCTTCCGAATCCGCGATCGGATAGGAGACATAGAGCTTTTCAGACGGGCTTGAAAGCGACATATAGATCAGAAAATTCTCGTCCAAAAGCTGCTCTCGCCCTGTTGCCGCAAGCTGTGCGCCGTTTCGTTTCAGCCACTCTCTGTCATCGTCTGAAAGCACGCCGTCATCCGCAGGCCTCGCCGGAAGTATGCCGTCGTTTACACCGATGAGAAATGTGCATTTCGTGCCGTACATCCTTGAAAGGTCCATATTGCCGATAAACACTTGATCAAGAGCGGGCGGAATCAGCGCGAATTTCAAAGACTCCAAGCCGGTTTCAATCATTTGCTGAAATAAAGCAAACGATATCCGCTCTGTGCCCATCATTTCAACAAACTCGTCCAACAGTTGAATAACGGCATCCCATACTTGCTCATGCTGGCGCGACTCGGCAATCATACCGCTTTCTTCGGCCAGCCGCCTTTCCTGTTCAAGCTTCATCGGAACATCGGCTTCTTCTAGATAAAGGTAGACGGCTTCGGCCATTTCCCTGACTGTGTCAGCTTTTTTCAAGCGCTTCTGCAGCCTGTGGACCGGCGGAACGATCCAGCCCTTTAACTCGTTGAGCATATTTTCCGTTTCAATCTCTTTATCTGTCTTGGCGAAATCCTCATCCAGTGAAGCGTATCTTCTGTAAACAAACGGATCTTTGCTTGTCCATCTGTCTCCTTTAATCCCATACGCAATACAGTAGTTTTCAAGCTGGTCAATCTGTTCGCGCAGCCGTTCCTTCGGCTGTCCTTCCGGGAATAAAAGCTCCGTTTTGACACAGCGGAACACCGCTTCATACCGCCAGTTTCCTTTGATGATATCAAGCGTCGAACGAATCAGCTCAACAAGCGGATGATTTTGCATCGATTCCTTGCCGTCTATGAAAAAAGGAAGTTCGCAATCTTTAAAAACTTCTTTTATCGTATCTTTATAATCTTCGACATTGCGGGCGATGACGGCGATATCCCTAAGCCGGAAGCGGCCCTGGCGGATTAAAGAATGAATCTCGCGCGCAATTCCTTCAATCTCGGTTCTTCTGTTCGACGCCTGCATGATACGGAGCGATTCCGTCCGTCCGCGATACGGTTTCGCAGGACGCTCGTCAAAATAGCGTTCAAGGTGCCGGAGCTCCGGATGTTGCTGGTGCCGTTTCGTTTCTTCCAGCCGCACTTCTGACGGATCAAGGCCGAGTTCCTTCGCCTTCTGGTAAAGGTCATAGTACGCTTTCCCGGTCATTCTGAACAGATGGAGCTCATTCGGGCTGTTGGCCGTAAACGGCTTATCCGCCGTCAGCGAAAAAGTGATCTCCTCCGCATGGACCATCAGCTGTTCCAGCACGTTCATCTCCTGTGGCGTAAATTGGTGAAATCCGTCCACGTAAACGGCAGCGTTTCTAATCTCATCCGCATACGGAATCTGCTCGGCCAAAAGTGTCAAATAATCCTCAGATTGAACATATTGATTCTCCAGATTTTCCTCAAGCTTGCTGTACAAAATATATAAGTCGTGCAATTTATCGGAAAGGATCCGTTCATCTTCGTATTCCGATTTGCCCGTCCCCTCTATCATGTCCCGGATGCTTTCAGGCGGCAGACAATGCCGTTTAAATTCGGTCAGCATCCGTTCCACCTGCTCCGTAAATCCGCTTTTATCGCTTGCGTTTTGATAGACTTTAAACTCGCCCTTATGCTCTTCAATCAGTCTCCGAAGCAGCATCTGAATGCCCGTCCCCGTCAAAAACGGCCGGTTCATGCCTCCTGTGTGCTGGAGCACTCGCCAGGCAAGCCTTGAAAAACTGTACACTTGGGCGCGGATGGTGCCGCCCAAATCGGGTGTTTTGCTAAGCTCGTATTCCATTAAAAACGTCATTTGATCCGGGACTAGAAAAATGATCGGTTTTCCGAGCGGTTCATCGCGAAGTTTTTCTCTGATTTCATTCAGGATAAAGGTCGTTTTCCCACTCCCGGATCTGCCTGATAAAAATACTGCTCCCACTAAGCTCGTCTCCTTTCTGTTTCTTACTCTTTATTCTATCGAAACATCTGCAAAATAACCATTCTCCAAAACTGGGAAAAAACCGTATGAGCACTTGCACCCCATACGGCTATTTTTGCTTGAACTGCACAAAAAACAGCATCAAAAACGAGATGATCGCGATAGAGACGACCCACATCCATGCCAGCGTCATATTTCCCGAATCGATCGCCAAGTATATCGCCGTCGGCACCGTCTGCGTCACCCCCGGGATGATACCCGCAAACATCAGCGTTGCGCCAAACTCGCCAAGCGCCCTCGCAAAGCTGAGCACAACCCCCGTCATGATTCCATTTGATGCAAGGGGAACGGTGACAAAAAGGAACACCCTCCATTCGCTTGCTCCATCAACCCTCGCGGCATCCTCGATGTCGCGGTCGACAGCCAAAAATCCTGATTTTGCTGACTGATACATTAACGGGAACGCGACAACCGCAGCGGCGATCACGGCTGCCCACCAGGTGAAAATAACCGGTGCTTGAAATACGTTTTCTATCAAGCGTCCGATCACGCTCTGCCTTCCGAAGATCACGATTAAAAAGAATCCGACAACGGTCGGCGGCAGTACGAGCGGCAGCATCATCACCGTCTCGATAACGGACTTGCCTTTAAAGTTTCGATTCGCCAGGAGCCTCGCTGCAGCAGTTCCAAGCAAAACAGCGATGATGCCCGCTGCAGCTGATACTTGAATCGAAATTTCGATTGGGGAAAAGAATTCCTCAAGCATAACGGCGGTCAGCCCTTCTTAAATCCGTACTTTTCCATCGCCTTGACGGCTTGGTCGCTTTGCAGGAATTGATAAAATTCCTCAGACTGTTCCCTGTGCTTTGTATTTTTTACAATTCCGAGCGGATAGACAATTGGTGTATGCAGATCGCTTTTTGCCGTCTCTATGGTCTCGACCTGATCTGATGAAAGGGCATCCGTCCGGTAAACAATTCCGGCATCCGCGTTGCCTGTTTCGATATAAGAAAGGACCTGCCTTACATCTTTGCAGTAGACGAGTTTAGATTGCACTTTAGACCATACGTCAAGGTTCGTCAACGTTTCTTTTGCGTATTTTCCTGCTGGCACTGATTCGGGTTTGCCGACCGCAAGCTTTTCGACTTTGTTATCCGCCAAATCTTTGAAGCTGTTGACATGCTGATTTTTCCCTTTCGGAACAATCAGCACCAGACTGTTTTCGACCAGCTTGACAGAGTCTTTTTTGTCAATTAAGCCTTGATCAACCACTCTATTAAATTTGTCTTCAGCGGCAGAAAAAAACAAATCAGCCGGAGCGCCCTGTTCGATCTGCTGCTGCAATGCACCCGATGAACCAAAATTAAACTTTATGGAGACATTCGGATGATCTTTCTCATATACGGAGGAAAGTTCCGCTAATACATCTTTGAGACTCGCAGCCGCGGAAACCGTAATTTGAACTTTTTCAGACTTCCCCTTGGCTGATCCCCCTTTTTCCGCCTGGCAGCCGGCGAACAACACAACCGACATCAAGACGGCCACGGCCGTCAATATTACCTTTTTCAATAGTCTCACTCCATTTTGATATGTATATCACCAATTCGGCACTAACAACCATTTTACGTCAAACTTCATTTTTTTAAAATAGATTGTACTCACCGCACATCATTTTGACACATGTTCGAGGCTCAAACTTTACCATAGGCACATGCAAGCCATCACATACATATAATGGCAGGACGTCAAATATAAAGTGTTGAGGTGAAAAACATGTGGTATGTTCAGCCGTATCATCACGCCTATCCCCTTAGGCAAAACAACAGACTGATCAAAGATCTTGAAAAAGCGGTAAACGGAGAGCACAGCGCGGTCGTCTGCTATGAAAAAATCGCCCAAAAGGCGCCGGATTCCGAAACAAAAAAGCAGATTTTAGAAATCAGGCAAGACGAAATCCGCCACTTTAATGCGTTCCTAACATTTTATACGTCTCTTACCGGCCGAAAGCCTGACATTTCCATTACTGAGCCTTGTCCGGAACAGTATCGAAACGCGCTGGAGTCCGCATTTAAAGACGAACAAGAAACGGTTGATTTTTATTTGGACATCGCAGACTATGTGAAAGACCGGGCGATACGGGAGGCGTTCAAGCGCGCGGCAGCTGACGAACAAAACCATGCAGTCTGGTTTTTATACTTCTTGTCAAAGAGGTGATCCCGTTCCTCCCGCCTTGATCAATATACCCTTATAGGGTATATTTTTTAAGTAGCGGACTTTTATTTTGACTAAAGAGGTGCTAAAACATTGAACGTGCTGCTTGTCGATGATGAAATCCGGATGCTCGATCTGCTGGAGCTTTATTTAGAACATTATTCGTGCACAAAAGCCGCCACCGGAAAAGAAGCCCTGGATTTAATAAAAATGAGCCATTTTGATCTTGTTATTCTCGATATTATGATGCCTGAGATGGACGGATGGATGGTTTGCCAAGAGATCCGAAGATTGACAAGCGTTCCGATTATCATGCTCACCGCTAAAAACGGGCAGGATGACATTGTGCGCGGACTGAACTACGGCGCAGACGATTATTTAACAAAACCGTTCAGCGAAAAAGTGCTGCTTGCCAGAATAGAAGCCGTCCTGCGCAGAACCCGCCGGTTTCATGAAATCCGGTTCCGCGGTTTAATCTGGAATAAACAGCATCATACCTTGCATGTCAATCAACGGGAAATCGGCATTACGCCAAGTGAATTCGATCTGCTCGGAACGCTCTTAAACCACACGGATCAAGCGCTTTCGAGAGACCAATTGATTGAGAACATCTGGGGGTTCAACTCTGATATCGAGCCCCGAACCATCGATTCGCACATGAGAAATTTGCGAAACCGATTGAAAAAAGCGGGCTTTCCGGTTGAAGATCATCTCCGGACTATCTACGGCGTCGGCTACAAATGGACAAGCAAAGGAACCGGCGCATGAAAAAGATTTCATTTAAGCTCGCAGGTTCATTTTTCATTTTAATCCTTTTCATCGAAGCCATCCTTTTTGCCGCGCTGTATACAACGATTATCAACACAAGAATAAACGAAGAAATCCGCGCGCTCCAACTAAGGGGCAACAGCCACAGAGACGTCCTCGAAAAACATTTTGACAAAAGGACGATAGACCACGTCACCCTGATGGAAACCGAAGCCCGGACAAACGTGATCATAACGGACCATAATAGACGCGTATTGGCGCAGTCTACCCCGGGAGACATGACGGAACACCTTCATTTCGAAGAAAAAAACATCCCGAGGAAAGGGACCGCTTTATCGTCCCATTGGAATACATCAAAGTACATTTGTACGATCAGTCCGATCATGAACGGGCGGGAAACGGCCGGCTACGTCTTCATGTATTTGGAGACCTCCTCGATAAAATCCTTGGTGGCAAGCATTACGAAGCGGTTTTTCCTCAGCTTCGGCTTAACCGGCGTCTTAACGGCCGCAGCTATTCTTTGGTTCAGCCGTGTATTAGCGAAGCCGATTATTAAACTGAAGGAGGCAACCGAAGGCATCAAAAACGGTCAAGCTTCGATTCCGCTTGATATCAAAAGGAACGATGAACTCGGCGAGCTCGCCGCATCGATCGAAAGCCTTTCTTCAAATCTCAGCAGGCTTCAAAAAGAACGAAACGATTTTCTGTCAAGCGTCGCTCATGAGCTCCGGACTCCAATTACATATATAAAAGGTTACACAGATGTCGCGATGAGAGATAAACTCGATCAACAAGCCAGAAATCAGTACTTGTCGATCATCAAAGAGGAAGCGGACAATTTAAACACCCTTGTTGACGATTTATTTTTGCTGACAAAACTGAAACAGCCCGGATTTCAAATCAGTAAGAAACAGGTTCACCTGCACACATTCATAAAAAAAGAAGTTCAGAAAGCGGCGGTCGCTTTTTCGGAAAAACGAATCAGACTTTCATTCGACATCCCGGCGGCTCTTTACGTCTCAGTCGATGAAGTCCGTTTTTCACAAGTGATCTCAAATTTGCTGAACAACGCCCGCCAATACTCCGATCCTGATTCAACAGCGGTCGTCACCGCAGCAAAAGCAGAGGACCAGGTCAAGATTATGGTAGCGGACGAAGGCTGCGGCATTCCGGAAGAAGAACGGGATTATATTTTTGAGCGCTTTTACCGGGTCGATAAGTCGAGATCCAGACAAACCGGCGGTACCGGGCTGGGCCTGGCCATCGTGAAAGAAATCATCGAGCTTCACGGCGGGCAGATTGCAGTGAAAAACAGAACCCCGAAAGGAAGCGAATTTATCATCACGCTGCCTTCTAATGTGTAACAAATGTCGAGATGTCTGCACCAGTTTTGCACATTTCCCGGGTATACTACTCAGTAAGCTGAACCAAAAAGGAGGAAAACACCATGAAATTGAAATCCGGTTTACTTTTTGTCATGCTTGTTTTCGCGCTTCCGCTCGCAGCATGCCAAAATTCCGGCTCGGGAAACACGGGCGGACATGAGGAGCAGCATACGAAGAATCATTCGGAGATGAAAGAAAAAGACGCCGCTTCTCTTCCGAATGATTTCAATAAGCGGGCGGAAGAAGGGCTTCTGGTGAAAAACACAAAGAACACGACAAGACTTGACGCAAATACCCCAGAAGAAATGAGCATCAAAACCTCTCAAACGATATGGCCGGCCACGCATAAACAAAACAGGCCGGGCGCAGTGATTTTAGTTTCGGGCGGATCATGGCAGGCAGCTCTTGCATCAGCTGATCTGATCCATCACCCGAATAACGGACCTGTTTTAATCGCGAAAAATGGGAAAATCTCCGGGCAGATTCAGAACGAAATCAAGCGCTTGAATCCGACGGGCACTTCAGACGGAACGCAAATCATGGCTGTCGGAGAATTCGATTCAAAAGCGCTTCAAGCTTTGAACTCTTTTAAAATAAAAGAGCTGAAAGGGAAGAACGCGGCTGATCTGGCAAAAGAGATTGACAAAGAATACGCGGATGCAGCCGATGAGTATCCGAAAAGCGTTATCATCGGATCATCTGAGGAAGATGCGGAACTTTATTCGCTCCCGGCTGTAAACTGGATCGCCCACATGCCTGAGCCGATCCTGTACGTGAACAAAAAAGGCATTCCCAAAGAGACGGCCGAAGCATTAAAGAAAAGGGACGGCAAAGCAAACATCTATATTCTCGGCCCTAAAAAAGCCATATCGGAAAAAACGGAGGATGCATTAAAGGAATACGGAACAGTCAAAAGAATTTCCGGAGATACTCCTGTCGCAAATTCGATTGCGTTTGCGAAATTCAGCGATAAAAACACCGGTTTTGGGTGGGGAATCACAGATCCGGGACACGGACTGTCGTTCGCATCAACGTCTGCGCCCGAGCTGGCGCTTGCCGGAGCGCCATTTTCCCATTTGGGAAAACACGCTCCCCTGCTTTTACTCAAAAATGGGCAGGCGGACAGTACGATGTACAGCTATTTATCCGGGATCGAGCCTTCTTTTCGGGACAGACCGCAGGACGGCCCTTACAACCATGCATTCATTCTCGGATCAGAAAATGAAATTTCATTTCGAACGCAAGGCATTCTTGATGACATACTGGAAATTAAATCAGCGGATGGAGGACATTCCGGTCATTAAGAAGCACAATGGAGAGGCTCTTACAGAAGAGCCTCTTTTTTGTACCAGATGCCGTAAAAATCAATCCATCCTTCTTCGTTAAGTGCAATACCTTGAATGACTTCCCCCGCTTTGACGCGAATATTGTTTTGATAAAGCGGAATCGTGTAAACATCTTCTGCCAAAGCGCGGTCCGCCTCACAAAGAAGGTTGATCCGCTTGGAATGCTCATCGATGAAACGAAGTTCATCCCTCATCAAGGCGGATTTCCTCTGCCATTCCCCCGGCAAATGGACATGTAAAAAGCTGTTTTCCGTTAAAAGGAGGTGAAGCCAGCTCATTTCTTCCGAACGCCCGAATGTCGCACTGTCGTGAATCAAATCGGCTTTTGCGATCACTTCTTCCTTCATGAGCTCATCCGCTTTCATATAACAAACCTCTAGTGCGATGCCGTACCGCCTACACCTCTTTTGGATCCATGACGCATCCTCCCGGTGATCCGGTTCGGAAAACGTATAAAGCAGAAGCGGATCGCCTTTGTAATCGCCTTCCGTGAGCAGCTTGCCGATGTCGTCGTCCCCGGATTCAGGCGGAAGACCCCGGTTTAGAAAGCCTCCCGCCGGAGCCGTCCGTTGTCCGGCTAATTCACTGACCATATCTGAAGGGGAAATGATTTGCCGCAAAGCCTTTCTGAACGCCTTATGTTTGAGAGGCCCCGATTTGTTTGCATTCAATGAGATGTACTGAACATTCCTTTCCTCGTGCCATTCATCGAAAACCCGGCTTTGTTCTTCTTTTTCCATATAAAAACCGTAGTCGACAAAAGAAAAATTGCCATCCATATACCATAGTTCGATCCGGTCTAAAAAAGCCCGTCCTTGAAAATATCGCTCATGCGCTTCAAGCGCGAGAATCCGGTCATCCCGGCGGACAAGTCTGAAAGGCCCTGTCCCGATCAACAGCCCGTCATTCTGATGACGGTTTAAAATAGACAGCCTTTCATCGCAAAGATGATGCAAAAACAGCGAGTTTTTCGCCTTTAAACAAATATCAAAGCTATATTCATCCCTGACGTTAACGTTTTCGATATCCTCTGCGAGCCATTTGCATTTATTTTCATCATCCAGCATAAAACGCTCAAACGAGTATTTCACATCTTCGGCTGTCAATGTTGAGCCATCATGGAAATAGATCCCTTTCCTCAAATAGAACGTCCACGTTTTTTGGTCGGCGTCACATTCCCAGTGGTGGGCAAGATGCGGCATAAAACCCCCTTCCTTTTCATTTAAACGGATCAATGTATCACATACCTGCTTCACGACATGGCTCTCTGAACGCAGATAAATACGGCGCGGATCAAGACGCTTAAAATGATCCGGCTCCATCGCGGTCATGAGCCTCAGCACATCTTTTTGCCTGCTGCCCTCCGATTCGGTCTGAAAGCCGAAAACGCGCTCGAGCCACTCTTTATATGAAGGCAATGCGCCCGGACACGAATGCTGATATGCTTCGAGAAGGTGTCTCGCCCGGTCGATTTTCCCTTCTTTCGTATCATTTTTCGCCGTTTCAAGCAGCAGTTCACAAGGTTCTTTTAAAAAGCGGATTTCTGATTTGTTTCCTCTCCCCCTTCCCCTTTTCCAAGCAATCCACTGCAAACCTTCAAGTTTCGCTAAAATCAGTTTTGCGTTCCTCGGTGTGCAATACAGAATATCCGCGATTTCATTAACTGAAATCTCTTCTGCTTCCCCTTCGCTTTCGCATTTAATTGCCGCGGTGAGTTCCATGTAATGTTCGATCGATTTCATTTCCGTTATCCCCCGCTTTTTAAAAGGGGAAATTTCTCCCCTGGTTTTCTGTCCTTTTTACTGATGATTTTACATTTTACACTAATTGCACTGCTGTGTTGAAGGAGGAAATGATATGAACCGTTTAAAACAAAGGTACGGTTCCCCCGTGCTGATTTGCTTCTTCGGAGAGTTCCTGACCGGAATAACGGGAGCCATGCTGGCCCCTTTCCTCCTTTTTTATCTGTATGATGTGCTTGGAACCGGCATATTGCCGGTTATGCTCGTCATCGGGGCAAGACCGCTGACGGAGGTCGCGGTGACGCTGGCCGCAGGAGGACTGACGGACCGGATCGGAAGACGGAAGGTCATCCTGGCAGCGCTCGCCTTTCAGACCGTCTCTGCCGCCGGTTTTATGATGGCGGATCACATTTGGCTGTTCGCTTTTTTTTATGTACTGAACGGTATCGGGGGAGCTTTGTACATCCCTGCACAGCGGGCCCAGATAACGGACAGCACCGAAAGCGGGCGTCGCTCTGAAGCGTTCGCTGTCCTTCATGCCATTGAAGGGTTGGGCGCCGCGGTCGGTCCGGCCGCCGGCCTTGCAGTCTATTCCTATCAGCCAAGCCTGATGTTCGGCTTTCAGTCATGTGCATTTTTTCTCTATTGGCTTGCTGTTTATTTTAAAATGCCCGAGGTATGGCGGTCAAAAAGGCAAAAGGAGATTTTAGAGAGGGAAAAACTTCTTTCCGCAAAAAAGGTATTTCTTCAGCACCGTCCGGTTCTGTCCTTGATGTTCTTGTCGGTCCCCGTCAGCCTGTTCTATGCTCAGCTGGAGTCAAACTACCGCCTTTATCTCGAAACTCTTTTTGAAGATTTCCTATTCACCTTGACTGTTTATACAGTGTGCCGCGCCCTTCTTAGCATTACGATGCAAATTCCGCTCGTCAAATGGACGGAAGGACTGAACATCAAAACGATCGTTTCCATATCATACGTATGTTACGCTGTGGCAGCGATTGGTTTCGCTTTTTCATCATCGATCTTTTGGCTGCTCTCGACTGCCGTTATATTTACGGCGGCAGAAAGCATGCTGCTGAATCACATGCAAACCTTTGTCTCGCGCCTTGCTCCCGATCATATGCGGGGCAGATATTTTGCATTTTTCGGCCTGCATTGGGATATTTCCCGGACAATCGGTCCTTTTTTAGGCGGGATGATGTTCATCAAGTTCGGCGGGGCAGGGCTTTTTCTTGCCATTGCAGGAATCGTGGCTGCCGGCGGGATTGCACAATATCGAACAGTGTTAACATTATCTTCCCAGCTAAGAAAAAACTAACCCTTTTTAGTACCTGGTATTAGAACAAAGTGCTATAATAGAAACAGTTTTTATTCGGGAAGCAAGGAGGCACTATG
The DNA here is from genome assembly GCF_022832475.1 of Bacillus sp. B19-2. Classification (NCBI taxonomy): domain Bacteria; kingdom Bacillati; phylum Bacillota; class Bacilli; order Caryophanales; family Bacillaceae; genus Bacillus; species Bacillus sp. B19-2. The sequence continues at coordinate 232,534 of NZ_JALHKQ010000001.1, read as the reverse complement.
ATTACATTAAAAAAACAAACGATCGGCGGGCTTTTAAAATCAACCGCCGGCCGGTTTCCGAATCATGAAGCGGTTGTATATTCTGAGCTCGATTTAAGATATTCGTATCAGGAGCTTGTTGAAGAAACTTCTAAAATTGCAAAAGGGCTGCTCGCGCTCGGCATTCAAAAAGGAGAGCATGTCGCCATTTGGGCATCCAATATTCCGGAATGGATTCTGCTCCAGTTTGCGACGGCGAGAATCGGCGCTGTGCTCGTCACCGTCAATACAAGCTATCAGGCGAGAGAACTTGAGTACTTATTGGAACATTCCGATTCCACCACCCTCTTTCTAATGGACGGCTACAAAGGGACATCCTATATCGATATGGTCGACGAGATCAAGAAAAATCCGGAAAAGCTGCCGAAGCTGAAAAATCTCGTCTACCTTGGCAAGAATAAAATCCCTGAACATATGACGGCTTTTGCCGACATCGCCAAACTGGGCGAAAAGGTCTCTGATGCCGACCTTTTCGAAAGAGAGCAGTCACTCACACACGATGATGTGATCAATATGCAGTATACGTCGGGAACAACCGGCTTTCCAAAAGGTGTTATGCTGACTCACTACAATATCGTCAATAATGCGGCGATCGTTGCCGACAGAATGGGGCTGACGAGCGAAGACAGGCTGTGTATTCCGGTTCCTCTGTTTCACTGCTTCGGCTGTGTGCTAAGCACGCTTGCCTGTGTCGCGTCAGGCGCGGCCATGCTGCCGATCATCGAATTCAAACCGGACATCGTCCTGCAAACGGTCGAAAAAGAGCGCTGTACAGGACTGCAGGGTGTGCCGACAATGTTTATCGCCGAGCTCACCCACCCCGATTTCGCAAACTATGACCTATCTTCTTTGCGGACCGGAATCATGGCAGGCTCCCCGTGTCCTAAAGAAGTCATGAAAAAAGTGATGAAGCAAATGAATATGACGGATATCACAATCGCATACGGACAAACGGAGTCTTCACCCGTGATTACGCAAACAACGGTCACCGACACGATCGAACGCCGCGTTGAAACCGTCGGTAAAGTGCATCCGCATGTAGAAATGAAAATCGTCGATCCTGATACGGGGGAAACGCTCGGCCCGGATGAGCAAGGCGAACTGTGCACAAGAGGATACCTCGTCATGAAGGGATACTATAAAATGGACGAAGCCACCAAAAAGGCCATTGATGAAGACGGCTGGCTCCATACCGGCGATTTGGCCGAAATGGACCGGGACGGATACGTAAGGATTACCGGGCGTTTAAAAGATATGATCGTCCGCGGCGGTGAAAACATATACCCGCGTGAAATAGAGGAATTCCTTTATGAACATGAGGATATTGTCGATGTACAGGTTGTCGGCGTTCCTGATGAAAAGTACGGGGAAAAAACGGCGGCCTTTATTAAATGCCAGCCGGGCAAAAAGCTGACGCTTGAAGAGGTCAGAGATTTTTGCAAAGGACAGCTTTCGTATTACAAAATTCCGGAGTACGTATTTCTGGTCGACGAATACCCGCTGACCGCATCCGGAAAAGTCCAAAAGTATGTGCTGCGCGACCGCGCAGAAGAGCTGCTTGCGAGCCCTGTGCAATAAATAAAAAGCCGAAAATACCAATCGTATTTTCGGCTTTTTGCTGTTTAAAATACTTTTTTACGGTCGCGCTCTTCCTTCAAAATTTCGACAGCTTCGCGGAAGCGTTGTGAATGAATGATTTCCCTTTCCCGTAAAAACGCCAGCCCGTCATTTAAATCCGGATCATCCGACATGTCAATCAGCCATTGATACGTAGCCCTCGCTTTTTCTTCAGCCGCTATATCTTCATATAAATCGGCAATCGGATCGCCTTTTGCCTGGATGTATGTAGCGGTGAACGGAACGCCGGCAGCGTTATGGTAAAACAGGGCTTTGTCATGGTCTGCGTAATGATCGCCGAGACCGGCTTCCTTCATCTGTTCGGGTGTCGCGTCTTTTGTTAATTTATATACCATTGTCGCAATCATTTCAAGGTGAGCAAACTCTTCCGTACCGATGTCCGTCAGCAGTCCGACGACTTTGTCAGGTATGCTGTAGCGCTGGTTCAAATAGCGGAGTGCCGCAGCCAATTCGCCGTCCGCTCCGCCGTATTGCTCGATCAAAAATTTGGCAAGTCTCGGATTGCATTCTCTCACCCTAACAGGATACTGCAGTTTTTTCTCATAAAGCCACATGAACCTGACTCCCTTCCTCTATTAAACTTGCCACGGCCAAGGACTTCTTTTCCAGCTCCAATAGGATTCCGTCTGATCCGGGCTCCCTTGCGTCAAAGGGCCGTATTTTGATTCAAACTTCGCTTTCAGTTTTCTTGAATATCCGGCATACTGGTTGTATTGTCTGATGGCGTCGGTATCATCGGGATGTGTGTCAAGATAAAGCATCAGCTCAACGATGACAAAATCGACGGCCTGAATTTCATGGAGCCTTTGATAATAGTCTTGCGGTAAAGAGTTCGTCACCCCCCTTACCTCCCATCTTCATACGGATTTTCATAATGATCGTAAAATACGGGCCAAAGCGTCCCTTTTTGCAGTGCCTCCATCGGGGAAAACTGCGGAAGGCCGCGGGGCTGAAAACCTAGATATAGATTTGGAGGGGTTCTGTAGTATTTTTTACCGATCGGAGGGCACGGATCAAAAGCGCTGTGAAACGGACGATACGATTTGACTTTGGTGAATGATTCCTTGGAATGTTTCATATCGGTTCACCTCTATTTATGATCGAATCTAATTTAATGTATTCATATGTTCGATCTGTTATGTTCAAAAATGAACGATCAGTTTTTCTTATTAATCTTTTAAATAAAATCGTATTTTACCAATCACTAAAATTATTATATAGTGATATAGAGAAATACTTTACTTAGTGAACAAAATGATTGCAGTAATCAGGAAGAAGGTTTTTCATTTGAGGGAAAAAAGAGATTTCCTTCGGGATATATTATTGATATTAATCAGCAGCTTTGGGGGATTTCTTCTCTCATTGACCGGCATGACGATCGGCTGGATGGTCGGCACAATGACTGCAGCTGCTTGTCTGTCGCTGTTTCGCCCGTCACCGTTAAAGGCTGCTGTCAGACAAAACGGCATCCATCATGGCTGGCTTCAGTTCGGCCAAATGCTATTGGGAATTGAGCTCGGCCAGAAAATCAACATGTCCGTGATTTCGATCTTTAAGGAAAATTGGCTGATTGTCGGCGTCATGCTCCTCCTTTCCGTCGTGTTCGCCATGCTGTCAGGTTTTGTCTTGTGGCGGTTCAGCAAGACCGATATGCTGACGAGTTTTGTGGGAACGGCCCCCGGCGGGCTTTCCGCGATGCCGGGCATCGCTCAGGAAGTGGGAGCGAACACGGCAATCGTCAGTCTCGTGCAGATGATACGTGTGCTTCTGGTCGTCATGACCGTTCCCTTTTTCGTTTTTTTCATAAATGCGAAGCAGCCTGACGCCCATGCTGTCGGCAGTCAAGTGATCGCCGCGGGAACATCGGCATTTGAAGCGCCTCATCTCGCTTGGACTGCGCTGATCGTGCTGGGCGGATTCGGGGTATGCAAAGCGATGAAAGCACTGCGGTTTCCGGCGCCATGGCTGCTCGGAAGCATGACCGGTGCGGCCGTTCTGCAAATCGCAGGCGCTTCAATGACCGGGCTCAGCGCAACAGCCTGGTGGCCCCACGGCTTTTCAGTGCTGTCGCAAATTTGTCTCGGCGCGACGATCGGTTCAAAAATCAGCAAAGAAATGTTTATCGGCGTCAGAAAAACGCTGATCGTCGCACTTGCCAGCTCCGTCGGACTGATCATTGCGATGATTTTAAGCGCCGCCGTCACCGCTAAAGCGGCAGGCATTTCGCTGACAACGGCCATATTGGCGTTTGCTCCGGGGGGAATCGCGGAAATGGCGACAACATCTGTCACGCTTCACGCCGACTCTACGTTCGTCGTCGCCGTCCAAGTGTTGCGGGTCGTGCTCGTAATCGCGATGCTTCCTCCATTCTTCCGATTGCTTCATCAAAAGTCGGAAAAATATTCACACCCCCGCCTGAAAAAAGCCCGAGCTGAAGGCTGATTCCTTCGCTCGGGCTTTATTTTTTTATTCAAATTCCGGCAGCCAGTCGCCGTGTGCTTCGATCAATTCATCGCACATGCTTACGATATCATCCATCGATAATTCCGCAGCCGTATGCGGATCAAGCAATGCAGCATGGTAAATGTTCTCTTTTCTTTTTGTTATTGCCGCTTCAATCGTTAACAGCTGTGTATTGATATTGCTGCGGTTTAAAGCCGCCAGCTGTTCAGGCAGCTCGCCCGCGGCGCACGGAGTGATCCGGTTCCGCTCAGCGACGCACGTCACTTCAACAACAGCTTTTTCCGGAAGGTTTGTAATCAAGCCTTTATTCAAGACATTTCCGCCGAATGTAAACGGCTGACCGGTTTCCATCGCTTCTATAATTCTTGAGCCGTATTCGTTTGACCGCTCGTGGGTTAAATGCCGGTTACCGACGATTTCACCGCGCATCTTTTCCCAGTTTTGAATCTGCTTCTCGCACCTTCTCAAGTATTCATCAATCGGAATATTCAGCTCTTCAATCAGTTCGGGATAATGGCTTTTGATGAAATAAGGGTGGTACTCCGCGTTATGTTCGGACGATTCGGTCACATAGTAGCCGAATTTATCCATCAGTTCAAATCTGACCATGTCATCATGTTTCGTTTTCTGTTTTTCTTTTGCCCGTTTTTTGATTTCTGGATATAAGTCTTTTCCGTCTTGCTTGACTTCAAGAAGCCAAGCCATATGATTGATGCCGGCGATTTTTTCTTCGATTCGTTCATGCTTCATGCCGAGGGATTTGAAAAGGTCTTTTGTGCATACTTGTACGCTGTGGCAAAGACCGACCGTTTTCACATCCGTGTAGCGAAGCAGCGCACCGGTTAAAGAAGCCATCGGGTTTGTGTAATTTAAGAGCCAGGCGTCGGTCGCCGCGCTTTCGATGTCTTTTGCCATATCCAATAAAACGGGAATCGTCCGCAGCGCCCTGAATATCCCGCCGATTCCGACCGTATCGGCAATCGTCTGCTTGAGGCCGTACTTTTTCGGAATCTCAAAATCGATGACTGTACCCGGTTTATAGCCGCCCACTTGAATGGCATTGATCACATATTTCGCCCCCGCCAAAGCTTCTTTTCTATCGTCATAAGCACGGATCGATACCGTGTCATTATAGCGGTTTTTTAAATGCTCAAGCATGTCTTTAGATTCTTTGAGGCGCTTCGGATCGATATCATACAAAGCAAATTCAAATCCGTTGACCGCCGGAACCATCAGACAGTCCCCCAGCACATTTTTCGCAAAAATCGTGCTTCCGGCTCCAATAAAAGCAATTTTAGTCATTCATATCTTCCTTTCCCCGTGAAAGTTCCGCTAACCTTTTAGCGCTCCTGCTGATAATCCTTTTATAAAGTACTTTTGCAGGAATAAAAATAGAATCGTCATCGGCAGCATCGCCATCAGCGAAGCTGCAGCCACCAAGTGCAGGTTGTTCGCATTTTGCCCAAAAAATCCGGCAATCGCCACAGTCAAAGTCTGCACACTTTTGTCTTGAAGGAAAAAGATCGAAAACTGATAGTCGTTCCAAATGAATACACAGGCAATAATGCAAATCGTCGCAGTCACCGGCTTTAATAAAGGAAAGACGATTCTGAAGAAAATGCCCGCCGTGCTCGCCCCGTCGATTCTCGCCGCCTCTTCAAGCTCTTTCGGAATTGTCGAGCGGATAAATCCGGCATACAAAAAAATCGTCAAGGGCATATAAGCCGCCGTATTATTCAATATCGCGATCTCGAGCGTATTCAGCATGCCGAATTCCACCACCATTTTGTATAAAGGAACCATGGATGTCAGCGGCGGAATGATCATAATGCCAATAAACAGGAAGTATACGGCTTGATTGAGCTTTGTTCTGCGCCTGGCGAGGGGATAGGCCGCCAGAGAGCCGATCACAATCAACAGAGCCGCCGAAGCAAGAGTGATCGCAGCGGTATTGAAAAACGAGCCGGCCAGACCTGCTTTATCCCATGCTTCTGCGAAATTACCGAGGCTGATTTCGTCAGGGAACTTCCATTTCGAGCTGAAATCCCCCTTTGCTTTCAGCGCGGTCGTCAGCAAAATATAAAACGGAATCAGGTGGAAAATGGTAATGCATGCCGCCAGCGCCGTCCACAGCGCCCGCTTCTTTTTCTCTTGGTGATTCATCTAGGCTTCGACCTCCTTGCGCTTAAAATAAATAAGAGCCGTAAAGCTGATCAGCAGTATCAACGCCGCCATGAAAACCCCCTGAGCGGCTGCATAGCCGGCATCCTGCCTTTTAAAATACAAATCGTACATAAAAGTCGACATCGATTGCGAAGCATTTCCCGGACCGCCGCCTGTCAGCGCTAAAATGACATCAAACAGCTTCAGTCCGCCGATGATATTGATGACCATATTGATTGTGACAGAAGGCATCAACAGCGGCAGCGTAATCTTCCAAAACTGCTGAAAACCGCTTGCTCCATCGATTTGCGCTGCTTCATAAAAATCTTTCGGAATGCTTCCGAGACCTGCTAAATAAATGACCATCGCAATACCGACAAACTGGTACGAATTGACAAATACAATGATCCACGGATTGATTTCCGGGCTGCTCAAGGCGTTTACAGGACCTGCCCCGAATAATTTCAGCACATCGTTCAAGGCGCCTCCTTCATAGGAGAAGAAAAAATACCAGATATACCCCATGATCAGCGGGCTGATGATGACGGGCAAATAGACAACCGTACGTGTCAACGCTTTCATTCTGATGCTTTTAAACAGCAGGAGGGCATAGAGAAGACCGATGACATTTTGCAAAATCGTACTGCCCAATCCGTACAGGAGGGTGTTTCTGACGACAAGCCATGTCGCCGGGTCGGCCAGCATCCGTTTATATTGAGCAAAGCCGATCCAGTCATACGACTGTGAAAAACCGTTCCAGTTCGTAAACGTGATTTTAATGCCGCTCGCAAACGGATAAATCATAAAGATGGATACAAGCACCAAGGCGGGAAGATACATCCACCAGAGCGATCCGTTTTTCTTCACAAATCCCCTTTTACTTTTCACAATAGTCAGACTTTTTTCTTTAGCTAATTCGCTCATCATTTCACCCTTCTTTTTTCATGATGAAAACGATCCTTTCTATTGATCTTGTAATCTGCTGTATTCCTGTTTCATTTTTTCCGATACCTGCTTCGGCGTTAACGTACCGGCCAAAAGTTCCTGTCCCGTCGTCCCCATGACGTCCCACATTCCGCTCGGGAGGTAGACACGGTCAAAGTACGGTTCGATTTTGATTTCTTTATATTGATCATAAAACTTAGAATAGTAGTTTTCAGCTTCTGTGTTGGTTAATGCCTGAGGAAATGAGGTGGCTTCGGCGATCTTTTTCACATATTTGGGTTGTGCAGCGAATTCGATAAACCGCTTTGCTTCTTCGAGGTGTTCTGAGTCTTTCCAGACAGCAACGGTATGGCGCTCTCCTCCAATCCAGCTCGGTTTGCCGCCTTCATAAACGGCTGGCGTCGGCATCACGCCTAACTGGATATCTGGATTGACTTCTCTCGTATCAGGGCCGATCGATGTGACTGAGAGGGTAAAGCCGATTTTTTCCTGTGCCATCAATTCGACCAATTGCGACGGTTTTGCCGTCAGGATATCTTTATTGATCAATTGCTTTTCCTGCATCTCTTTAAAGGTTTCTGCGAGAAGTGTGTAGTCGGACCAGTCGAATGTGCCGTTTTCCAAAGCTTTTTTTTCATTACGGCGATCATCTGTGATGAGCAGCGGGGTGGCAAACTGATCATAAAACTGAGCTAAAGCGCCTTTATCTGAACCGGCGAACCAAAACGGAATGACATTCCCATTGCTTTTTTCTTTGATCGTTTCCAGCGCGTGCATCAGTTCGTCCAATGTGTGCGGGGGCTTGAGGCCGTATTTCTTCAACAAACCGGAATTGTAGACGATTCCGTCTTTTGCCTGATTGAAAGGGTAGGCATATACTTTTCCTTTTTCATCCTTCAAAATCGGATCGAGGTTTGGGTCGAGATGCTTCACCCAATCCATGTCTTTTAAATCTGCGGTGTATTCCCCGTAGCGGATCTTCGCCCAGCCGTGCGTATCGAACAAGTCAGGCATGTCATTTGCCGCCATTTTGACGCGCAGCATATTTTCATAGTCCGGGCCGGGGAAGCTGATATCGATTTTGATGCCTTCATTTTCTTTTTCAAAATCATCTGCGATGCTTCTGAGCGTGTTTTTTTCACTGTCGTTTGTCATAGTCGAAAACATTGTGAGCGTGACGTCTCCGTTCTTTCCGGCATTCTTTCCCGAGCAGCCCGCTGCTAGTGCAGGCAAAATGATCAGAAGAATAAAAGAGAAAATGATTTTTTTCATCAATTTCACTCCAATTATGAAATTTTGGGGGTGGGTAAAAAGTGTTTTCATTTTTTACTGTAATTTAGTAAAATTGATCGCCTCACCTCCTTGAAAAGCGCCTGATCCTTGCCATTAGCTCCGCTTACTGAATCCGCAGCTTTCCCGAATAATCAGCTCTGAAGGTACGGTCACTTTCAGCGGCAGTTCCCTTCCTTTCATTCTGTCGAGCAGCAGTTTCACACCCGTCCGGCCCATCTCTTCTGTATGAACCTTTATGGTAGTTAATGGCGGATTAGCAAATTCGGACGCTTCAATGCCGTTGAAGCTGACGATGGCAACATCTTCGGGAACCTTGAGTCCCGATTCGCGAAGAGCCCGGAGCGCGCCGATGGCCATCGAATCGCTGGCGATAAAAAAAGCTTCGGGAACGTTTTTCTCAAGAAGCGCTTTTTTCATCAGCTCATAGCCTTGCTGCATCGAATACTCGCCGACATAAATATGCTTCGCGTTTTCCGAGCCGGCCATCTCCAGAAACGCAGTCAGCCGTTTATCTTCGATTTCAATGGCGTTTGTTTCCTGATCGCTGATTCGAAAGTGCTTTTTTTCTCTTCCGCCGATATAACCGATCCTTGTATAGCCGAGCGATTTCAAATGGTTCAGCGCCCTCCCCGTCGCCTTCTCAAAATCGACGACAACCGAGTCGCGCAGTTCTTCATTATCAGTATGGTTGATGTACACGACGTTGTTGAGCGCCCCCATGCACTGCTGCAAGCCGGCAAAATTGATCCTTCCGATGACGATTAAGCCGTCGATTTCGCCTGCAGGCTGATTAGAGCGGATACTGCTCAGCTGAATAAACTTCGTAATAAACGCTCCTCTATCAAAACACTCGCTTTCAATTCCTTGCCTGATGGAATAAAAGTATGGATCGTTCAGTTCTTCTTCCTGTGATTGGCAGACAACAATGCCGATGCGCGGGCTTTCCCCGCTTTCTGAGGCATATACGTCGCGGCGCCTGCGCGTGCTCTTATAGCCGAGCCGGTCTGCAATATCCAAAATCCGCTGCCTTGTTTCAGGAGCCACTGCTAATGACTGGTCATGGTTCAAAACCCTTGAAACCGTTGTGCTTGATACTTTAGCCTGAAGCGCAATGTCTTTAATCGTCGCCATTTTCATCCCGCCCTGTCTTTAAAATCCATATTCACTAAACTTTACTAAAGACATCATAACAAACAAAGTAAACGTTTTCAATATTTTAAAAAATCAGAAATTAAATTTCTCTACAAAAAAACCCGCCCTGATGCTCAGGAGCGGATGTTCAATATTCATTCCGGGTATCCGATTTAACCGACCATCTTTTCAGCAATCTGCATGTCGCCGGATGGCGAATGAGTGTCTGCCGCAAACCATCCCGAACATACGACGGCAGCAATCGCAGCAGCAATGAACAGTTTTTTCATCACATTCCCTCCACTTTTTTCATTTTTTCTTCCGCTTTAATCGCTTCCAAAAAGAAATGTGCGGCCTCTTTATAAAGAGACTTTGATCTGTAAACATTGGCCGTTAAGAGTGAAAGTTCTCTGGCGCTGTCGTATTGCTTTGCTTGAAACAGGATGTCTATGTTGTCTTTGCAGACTTTAACCGCCTGTTCACCATCTCCTGCATAAGCCGCATATAAAATATCGATTTTAGCGTCAAATATTTCATTCGCCGCAGATTGCGATCTTTCCTTCCCTTGCTTGTAAAAGGCTGCGGCGCGTTCATAGTCTCCGGTTTTAAACAGCTCTTTGATCATTAAAAACACGGCATTGAAATAATAATCCGATGCAGCATATGCATGATCATTCAAAACGATTTCCAAAAATTGAATGCTCTTGCCCGATTTGTCCATCGCCGCATAAAGCAAGGCAAAATTATGAAGGAGCTGCATTTCTTTAAAATGGTCGCCGGCTTTTCTGACAGTATGGATTGCTTCTGTTAAATATTCTTCCGCCTCTGTATATTTCCCCATCTCGGTATAATTTCCGGCCATTGTAATATAAGTTGAGACAAGGTTCATGTCATGGTCGCCATGTCCTTTAAAAATTTCCATCGCCTGCCGGGTATGGTTTAAAGAGACGATATTCTGGCCCAGGTAATAGTAGAGCTTTCCGACTTTATCGTGAAATTGGGCGACTTCAATTTCATCATGTACATGAGCAAGCTTCTTCTCGGCAATTTTATAGAAGCTGATCGCCTGCTCATAATTTTTTTTATACACTTCATAAGCTCCTGAAAACAGGTAGTAGTAATAGGATGTCATATGTGATGCAGCACTGTCGCCGGCCGTTACGTCGTGCTGCTCTATCTTTTTGCCTCTCGCATCGTAGAGCATAATTTTATGCCGCAGTTCCAGCAGGGAATAGTAGATCAAAACTTCCTGATCTTCCTCCATGTCTGCCAGCAGCGGTTTGATTTGTTCAAACAGCCTGATCGACTGTTCAGCATCGCTTCTTCTAATGGCGCGGTACCATGTATTGAGCATGTTTGCGACTTCTTCCGCGGCGATTTTGTTCATATGGAGCTCCTTTCTGCCGATATTCAATTTTTTCATTTCTTATCATACTATATTTTTCCCCTTATATAAATTAATAGTAATAGTTCATTTCGCACAGTTTTTTTGAATCCCCCACTGTTCCCGCTCCTTTATTAGGTCAAATGACTCTTCAAGAGATGAGAAACCGGGACTGATAAGACAGCAAAAAGCACCCTTGCTGAAAGGGTGCTTTCATACACTGCTGCTTCAATATGAACAGATACTTATTTAGGCATAAACAAGGGTTCCGATTGATGGATGATAATATTTCCACATCGCATGAAGAATGCGGATCAAGAACATAAACCATCGGTTTGCCTGACCAGGGAACACTTTTCCGTTTCCTCCAGCTGAGCTGCAGCTCAGTTCTTTTCCGTCTGTGTTTCTTTTCACATATGCATTTGCCTCCAAGCCTGAGGGCGCTGCTTTGCCCAGCGTCATTTTAGCCCATGGTTTTGCAGACGCTGCTGAATTTTAACTCCCCGATTCCGAATTGTTTATTATTTGCATCTATCAGTCTGGATGCCGCCTGTTATGCCGCTTGAAGCGCAATTACAGTGGATGGGCATTTCAAGAAGTGATAAGCTTTTACTAACTAATGTTGTTTAGCTTCTTTATCAACAGATGGCAAATTACTTTCATCTATTAAATATGTTGCAATCAATGCGATGACTAACAGAGCTGCTGCAAAATAAAATCCTATATTCATACTTCCTGTAGTGTCTGTAAGCCAGCCCGTAATATACGGAGCTAAAATGGAACCTAACATTCCAACAAAGTTGTAGAATCCAAATGCTGTACTTAATGACTGCTTTGGTGCATTATTTGCTACAACAGCAATTAAAACGGGATTAACGCTAATTTTCCCTACAATGCCATACACAATTAGTGTTATATACAGAATTGGTAAGCTATCAAAGTAAACAATTGCAGCTGTTGATAAAATACCAAACGGTAACATCATGAGCAATACTGGTTTACGCCGGCCTAACTTATCTGACAGCCAACTAAAAAATAATGAACCTGGAATCGCTGCCCATGGAACAAGTGATGCAACAAAGGCAATATTCCCTCCGGTTAAACCGCGTGCTGTTTCTAAATAGTATGGTAACCAAGTAATAATCATAAAGAATCCGTAAATTGAGCAGAAAATAATAATATATGCCAAAATTAAGTTTCTATTAAATAAAGATGAAAACTTAAATGGTTCAGCGGTACTTTTAACCCCTTTATCCGTTTTTGGCGTGTCTTTAATGACAATTGCCATTGCAATACCGATAAGTACAACCGGCACTCCGATGATAAAAAATGGAATTCTCCATCCGAATCCCCATTCTCCTACAACATAACTGGAGACATAATAGCCAATTGAAGTACCAAAAGCCATCCCTGCATTAATTACAGCACTACCTAATGTTAAACGGTTCTTCGGGATAACTTCAGACGATATTCCATATTGCGGCCCATAATATACCCCTTGAGCCATACCAACCATAAGCCACGCAGAGATAAATAGAAAGAATGTAGGCATCATACCTGTAACTGCTGCGAGCGACCCAAATAGAATAACACCCGGAACCAACACGCGTTTTTTTCCAATTTTATCTCCTAATATTCCTGCTGGAACGTTCATACTTGCATAACCGATGAAAAAAATACTCATCATTAAGCCAAGTTGTGCCTTGCTTAATGAAAACGTTGATTCAATATCCCCCATAATCGGGTTTAATATTGTTCGCGTTGCATAAAGAGCTACCCAACCGAAGAAAAATACGATAACAACTTTTATCCAATAGGGAACCAGCGGTTGTTTTCCGTTACCTTCCACTGATCCCGTCTCTTTTGTCATCAAACTTCCCCCTTCACCTTATCTATTATTTCCCACTCATCCTTTGACTTTCGATTTAGACTTCATAGATTGTTTCTTTTCGAAATCTGTCTGCGCAGCATAAAGAGAAAGTTTTGAAGTAAATGACACATCAAATGTGGTCATAGCTAGGAAAAGGAGGAATTTTGGCTTTTATCCTCCCTATGAACAACACGGATTGTCTTATTTTGTTATGCGTGTACCCGCTTTTCCATCTAGCGCAGCTACCGCTTGATCCAATGAACAGATCATTGCCTCTTTACCTGACTTTGCAAATTCTATAGCCGCTTGCATCTTTGGCAGCATACTGCCAGCAGGAAATTGCCCTTCTGCCACATATTGTTCTGCTTCTTCTACTGTTATTCGGCTTAGTTTTTGCTCATTTTCTTTGCCAAAATTGATAAATACATTTGGTACGTCTGTCAACATCATGAAAACATCGGCATTTACTTGTTGTGCAAGCTTTAATCCTGAACGATCTTTGTCTATTACTGCTTCAAGACCGTGTAATAGACCGCTCTCGTCACGATATACAGGTATACCGCCGCCGCCGGAGGAGATAACAATCGTTTCATCAATTAAACGCCGAATCTCTTCTATCCCATGGATCACTTTCGGTTCCGGGGAAGGCACAACTCGTCTGTAGCCTCGCCCTGCATCTTCTGACATCGTAAACCCTTTCTCTTCTAATTGCTTCGCTTCTTCCTCTGAATAAAATACTCCTATTGGTTTCGTTGGTTTTTCAAATGCTTTGTCATCCTTGTCCACTTCAACCATTGTTAGAAATGTAGCTACATTCGCAGCCATGCCCCGTTCTTTCATATGGTTTTTTAAAGCTTTTTCCAGCATATAACCAATGAATCCTTGCGATTCTGCGTTACAGGCATAGATTGGCAGTGGTTCAACGACATTTTTGGCAGCTTCATTTTGAGCAATAATATTCCCCACTTGCGGGCCATTGCCATGTGTAATCACAATTTTATGTCCTGCTTCTTTCATTTCAATCATATGACGTGTTGCAGAGATTACATTTTTGAGTTGATTAGCATAAGTTGCTTCTTGTTTTGGCTGTAAAATGGCATTACCTCCTAATGCCAGTACCACTCTTTTCCCCATTTCTTTCACTCCTTTGTTAAAGCCATATAAATTCCGTATAAAGTATCCATCCCAGAAGAAGAACCTACTTTTATAAGGCTTTTCATACTTTTTAAAGATGGGTCATGTTGTAATCTTGTAATTTTCGAACTAAATAAACCTTCTATCGCACAAGTTAAAAAGCGCGTGCTAACAAGGGTTGTTAAGGGTTGTCTGATTAGATTCCCCAATGTTTCAAGGTGTTTTTGTGCGATAAAAGAGTTGATGAAATGTCCATATAATATACCGACCAGTATATCGTCACCTGTTGGTGTTAAACCTTGGCCTCGTCCGATAAAGTAACGAAACTCCTCTTCCAAATTTTCTGTTGGATCGTGTAATTTATTGATCAAGTCCGACACATGAGCTGATTCAAAATCAGTAGATTCATACGATTTAAATGAAAATTGTTTCACGTTTTCTTTTAATTTATTGATGTTTGCATGTTGAAAATCCGTATTTAACGGAAGTATTTTCGCATTAAAATTGAGTTTAAAACAGTTGTGGGAAAGATGGTTATTGCGAACATGAAATGAATCTCCCACCTCAAGACCTGCTTTTAATGTTTGCTTCGTTTGTGACTCAAGCAAAATTCCAAATGGAAAGGTCCCATTTTCATTTGTACCGATAAATATCAATTCATCATTCTGATCAACAATATTTAAACCTTTTTCAAAAATGCTGTGCACAGTAAACGTTTTTCCCTCAATTAATAGCTGAAGTGCGATTGAACCAATCGCACTTGCCTGTAAAATCATCCTTGAAAACCTAGTTTTTCAGCATATGCTGTGATTGCTTTCTCAAAACATTCGATTGGAGGATGAACTGTACCAGCACCAATTTGCCCATAGCCGGCAATTTTATGTGCAATACCTGTGTTGATTACCGGCGTGATGCCTGTTTCAACAACTTTGCGTGCATCAATACCTAAACACGCACCTTTGAAGTTCCACGTCGGAATAACAAAGTTCGGATTTTCTCCAACACAGATTTCAGCCATTTGATTACTTGTTTCAAGGGCATCATTAAATCCGCCTGTTCCAACAAAACGTGTTACTGCAGGGGCAGCAATCATTGCTACGCCGCCAACACCGATTGTTTCTGTAATCGCTGAATCACCGATATCTGGGTTTGCATCTTCCGCTGAGTAGCCGGTAAAATATAACCCTTGCGGTGTATGAACAGGTGCTGTAAACCACTCATCTCCCATACCTGCAATACGGATGCCAAAGTTTTCACCGTTACGGCACATTGCGGTAACGACTGTACCATGTTTGATTGTACGCGCTGCATCCATCATTGCTTTTCCGGTCGCCATGGCAATGTTTAGGAAAAATTGGTCTGTATCAGCTAAAAATTGGATCACTTCTGTACTTTGTTCGTTTTCAACATCATCTAATGCCGCAATTATTGGAGCAACTTCTTTTAAAAACACCAATGACGCTGCAATATTGCGCTGGTGAAATTCATCCCCCATTGCAATAGCTTTAGCAATCAATACATTAACGTTTAAGCCTCCATCAATTTTTCTTAATGCCTTACTTAACACCGGACCCAACACATCTTTCATCCAGTGCAGGCGATTGATTACCTGCTCATGATAAGCACCGAAGCGTAATACTGCACCGATGCCTTCGTTCATTTGACAGTACGCCTCGTTGCCGCTCTCTTTGTTCATCACAACAAGTACCGGCATATTAGGTGATGTAATGCCTCCCATTGGTCCAACTGCATTCACATGATGACATGGAATAAATGTAATCTTATTGTTTTCAAGCAGTTCGCGCGCTCCCTCTTCATCTTCTGCCCATCCTTCAAAAAGAATCGCTCCAACACATGAGCCTTGCATAGGATCTGTCATATTTTCATATTTAATTGGAGGCCCGGCATGTAATAACACATAATCTTCTAATTCAGGAATCACAGACTTGGCAGGTACAACATCCGTTAAGAATGGTTCAGCTGCTATGATCTTCTGGATAACAGCTTCGTTCGCTTCATTTATTGTTTTGTACCCCATTAGATTGTCTCTCCTTCATAGTAGTTTAGAAATTGAAGTACTTTCATTAACTTTTCATCACCGCCAGCAATTGGACGCCAGTTAAATTGAACACACTCTGATCCGCTGTTCTGAACAGCTGCTGTAAAACTTTTCAGCCCAATATTGATGACACTTGGCTTCTTATTAATTAAGGACACAATTTTTTCGTCCACTGTTAAGTCTTCTTGGGTATGTTCAAATTTTTGTATATCAAGGACTGGCTGTTTCACTTTTCCTCCTGCCAGTTTAATCGCTGTACGAACCATTTGGTCGTTTGTCTCACAAATGATTGCACCACTTTCTTTTAAGGTTTCAATTTGCTTTTCGTAACCTTGTGGATCTTTCGCTGTACCTACAACTGTTACAAGCACTGCAAGTTCGCGGCCTCCCTGATGTGCATTGGCTAAAGTACGTTTAATGGCTGGTGCTAATTCACTTGCCATATCATCATGACTGCCATAGCCAATAACGTTATCAATCATGATGACTGCTGTTTCAGGATCGTTTCCAGATGTTTCAAGCATTTCGATACGCTTTTCAGGATCAATCATCGGGTGCGGCTTCCCTTGGGTATACATATCATCGCCTAAGTCAATAATTTCATGATGTTTTGTTTTTAGGATATAGGCTTCTTTCTTCTCTTCATGTACTTCCTCTTTGAATGCCTCTTTCAATAACATAGCTGCTTCAGATGCCAAAGTACCACCTGAGTAATAACCTTTAATACCAACTTGTGAATCTTTTAACGACACGTTTACATTTTCAACCACTGTCGGTTCAAAATTCGGTTTGTCACCATTGGATAATTGAACAGATACAACCGCTGCTTCTTCAAGTGTGTACGCATGATAAATATTTTCTTCCTGATAAGTTGGTTTATCTCCTAAAAATAACGTAACAACCGGTTTTTCAATATTTCTTAATACGTTTAATACTTTTTGCTGCACTTCCTCCGCAGGCGGTTTAGAAATGACTGTAATCACTTTTACTTTTGGATCTTGATTCAATGCTTTGATACTATCTAAAACCGTGATAGCACCAACCTCTGTTGATAAATCCCGGCCACCTGTACCAATTGCGTTTGTTACACCTTTACCATAACGGTCAATGATGCTTGTCACTTCTTGAATCCCTGTACCTGATGCACCTACAACGCCAATATCTCCTTCATTCACGATATTTGTAAATGCAAGTGGCACGCCATGAATAATTCCGGTACCGCAGTCTGGTCCCATTACTAATAATCCTTTTTCATGCGCCTTTTGTTTCAACTTAATCTCATCTTCTTTAGATACATTGTCGCTGAATACAAATACATGTAATCCTTCATTCAATGCATTTTCCGCTTCCATTGCTGCATACTGACCAGGAATGGAGATCAATGCCAAGTTAGGGTTGTTCGCAAGCTCCATTGCTCGCTTCCAGTTATGTGCTTCTTTGTCTTTAGATGTATTTTGTGAAGCGGAATCACCTTTTAAAGCTGCTTCTACTTCTTCTTTCACTTCTGATACTTTTTCTTCTTGATTTGTATCTATAACGATAACGATGTCATTTGGGTTTGCTTTTTCCAATTCATCTGTGCCCAAACCCGAAGATTTAAAAATATCTTTGTTAGCTGGTGTTCCCATCATGATCGATACTTTGTTTACACCATCTATTGCAGATAACTTGTTTGATAAAAGCATTAACACGATAGAATCTTGATAGGTGTTTTCTTTTATAATTGTGTATAACATAATGATCCTCCATTTTGTTATTCTGCAAATCTATTCTTTCCATGATAGCGATTGTAATGAACATCGCCTGAAACGAGGTAGTTATAAAGGTCGTCTACAATTTCAATTCCTTCTTTATCATATTTGGCACTTCTTAATTTACCGCGCTCACCCGGATAATAAATTTCTCCATAGCCTTCTGCTGCCGGTTGTGCTTTTAATTCATCGAGCATCGTCGAAATCTGTTGTTTAAAAGCAGTTAAATCTGTGAAGTATGCGGGGTTAATCACAATATGAATTTGCCCTAAATCGCGGCCTTTTGTCAGGTCTTGATACATGGAGGATACATGGACACCATGAGGTACTCCCAGAAGACTGCCCGATAAAATATCCACCATCATCATCAATCCATAACCTTTTGGACCAGCAATTGGCACAAGTGCATGAACATCTCTTGCATTCGTTGTTGGTGCACCGGCTGCATCTACTGCCCATGTTTCCGGGATCGATTCATTTTTACTTCTGGCATCCAATACTTTTCCCCATGCCTGAACAGTTGTCGCCATATCAAATGTGATCATGCGTTCATCAGCCGATGGTGCACTAAAAGCAATTGGATTGGTGCCAAAGTATGGTTCTGTTCCTCCAAACGGTACGACCATTGGATCTGATTGGCACATACTTAAAGCAACCATGTCCTGTTCTGCTGCCATTTCAACAAAGTAACCCAATGCACCGCTATGCGAAATATTCTTCATGCCTACAACAGCAACACCTGAATTTTTTGCTATTTCGATTGCTTTTTCCATCGCTTGTTTTGCTGCTTGGTGACCTGGACCATTATCTCCGCTAAAGACAGCGGATGCAGGTCCTGTTTGTTCAAATGTGTAGTTTGGGTTTGCTGTAATACCGCCTTTTGCGATTCGTTCGGCATAGTATTCCACACGTACTGCACCATGGGAATGGATCCCTCTATGATCGGCGAATGTCAATACATCTGAAACATCGTGTGCGGCTCCTTCATTTAATCCAGCTTTGATTAGCTTCTGTTTGATTAAATGAAACAGCTCCTGCTTAGATACACGCATCTGATCCCCTCCCTTCTATTACAAGATTAGTAAATTTTGTCTGACTCTAAATAATCTAAAATTTCCTTTGTAACTGGGATACCTGTTTTTTTATACTGTTTCATCACATTTATTTGAATTTCACCGGGATAATACACTTTGTCAAATCCTTCAGCAGGCGGGTTGTCATGTAATTCATCAACCATTTGAGATATTTTCTCCAGAAATTGCTCCTGCCCACCAAAGTATTCAGGGTTGATTACGAGATGAAGCTGCCCTAGGCGACGGTACTCTGATAAATCTTTATACATGGAAGTGACATGCTTGCCAAACGGCAAGCCGAGTAAACTCCCCGATAAAATATCAACCATCATCATTAACCCGTATCCTTTAGGCCCAGCCATCGGTAATAATGCATTTACCTTAAACGGGTCTGTTGTTGGTGCTCCATTTTTATCAACTGCCCATGAGTCTGGGATCGATTTGTTTTTACTTCTAGCATCTAAAATTTTCCCCCAGGCTTGTACCGTTGTTGCCATATCAAAAATTATTGGACTATCATCTTTTCTAGGCGCACTAAAAGCAATTGGGTTGGTGCCAAAGTACGGTTCGGTACCGCCAAATGGCACGACCATGGGATCAGATTGACATACTGTTAATGCCACCATACCTTCTAATGCTGCTTGACGTGCATAATAACCAATCGCACCACTGTGTCCCATTTCTTTTACACCGACAACACCGATACCTGATGTTTTTGCTAATTCGATTGCCTTTTTCATTGCTTGATAACTCACATAATGCCCTAACGCATTATCTCCATGGTAAATCCCTGATGCCGGACCCGTTTTTTCGAAGCTGAAGTTGGGTTTCAGGTTATATCCACCCTTTAATGTACGTTCGGAATAGTATTGCATTCTCACTGCACCATGTGAGTGAACACCTCGTTCATCTGCAAAAATGAGTAAGTCAGCTGTTTTATCCGCTTGTTTTTCAGGTAAGCCTGCTTTCACTAATTTATCTTTCATTAGCTGCCGGAGATGATTACGTTCTACATACACTAACGGTTCACTCATTAAATTTGCCCCTCTTTATAGATTAATATCTCTATTCGCATCCTTTGAATAAATATAAGAGAATGGTTCATCCAAACCAATTGCATAGGTTGCTTGCGGCGTATAAGCTCCCATAAAAATATAGTCACCTTTGTCAACTGGCATCCACTCGTTGTCTAAGTTGTAAACTCCTCGTCCACTTAATATATAAGCACCATGTTCTTGAACGTGCGTTTCAATGTAACCATGCGAAGCACCCGGCTCAAATGAAAGAATATGAATGTTCATGTCATATGCGATTTCTTTTGGCAGTAAATCTTGAATTAATACTTCTTTCATCCCTTCATAGGCTTCTTGTTTGATGTTATTCACATTACCTGCAACAATTTCGGGCGTATGTCCTTTAAGCTGCTGATAACGCTTTTTGTATAAAAACAAACGGCTATCCTCACCATTATTATTATTATCAAACGTCAATTGTAGGTGTGGAGGTACATATAAGAATCCGCCTTTTGCTAATTCGTATTTTTTACCGTCCGCAAAAGCGTTGATTTTACCATATTCAACATACACAAAGGATTGGATACCATCACCGGCAAAACCGGTTTTGTTTCCCCCCTGGTTTTTAACTGTTACCAAATAGTCGACAAACCTTGCACCTAAACGCGGGGATCCTAAAATGGTTACATCACAATCTTCAAAGCCAGGTACAACATTATTAACCAAGCCATCAGGTGTAATTACCGCATAATGATCCTTTTTTATTACTGAACGTGTTTCTAATAAACCTTCTCTGTATCCTTGATTATGATTTAAGTAACTCATGAGTATCTGGCTCCTTTTCTTTATTATTCCTTATAAGCTAGTTCAAACAATACATCTTTCAATACTTCAATCCCCTTCACAAGGTCTTCTATCTTCGTTTCTTCATTGGTATTGTGGCTGATTCCGCCAATAGAAGGTACAAACAACATTGCTGTAGGGACAAAATTCGCAAAAATTTGCGCATCATGACCTGCACCGGATGGCATCAATTTATAGCTGTCCCCCACATTATCCTTAGCTGCTTGTTCAATTATTTGAATGATTTCTTTATCCATCAATGACGGTGCTTCATCCATCCATAAATTAATGTCATAAGCCATGCTGTTTGCTTCTGCCACCGCTTTAACTTTATCTTCAATTTCTCTCGCAAAATCATTTAATAGTTGTTGATCAATATGACGACAGTCTATCGAAAAAGTAATTTCTCCAGGAACGACATTTACCGTGTTTGGAACAGGGGTGACATGTCCAAACGTTAATACAAGAGGCTCCCCAATTTCTCTAGCTCGTTTCGTTAAGTCTGTTACAATCTCACTATATGCAACAACTGTATCTCTTCGTAATGACATCGGTGTTGTGCCAGCGTGGTTTGCTTCACCTTTCAAGTGAACTGAGTAACGTTTTTGACCAACAATCCCAGTTACAACACCAATCGCTTTATTTTCCGTCTCTAATACTTTCCCTTGTTCAATATGTACTTCAACAAATGCTTTAATATCGTCACGAACATCATCTGTTTGACGGTAATCAAAACCGGATTCGTGCATAGCATCTTCGAATTTAATTCCTTCAGCATCTTCTATTGTGGCAACATCCTCTTTTTTGGCTAGGTTAAAGAAGTTTTTACTTCCCCAAAATGTATATGGAAATCGGCTTCCTTCTTCTTCTGCGAGCGATAATACTTCTATTGTTCGTAATGGTTGTCCATATTTTTCTTTTAAATATTTCACAGCAACCAGTGCAGATAAGATACCGAATTGTCCATCTAGATGACCACCTTCAACAACTGTGTCGATATGTGATCCTGTTAAAATAGTTTCTTCAGAATATTTACTTCCAACAAGACGCCCAGATAAGTTCCCAACATCATCAAAGCTTACTTCTAAACCTTCTTCCTTGAATGTTGCTTCCAGTTCGCGAACTGCATCAATCCATTCAGGAGAGTATAACAGACGCGTAATACCCCCTTTTTCTAAACCGCCAAAACTTGTGAATTTCTTATCCAACGTTTCAAAGGTTGATTGAATATCCATTTCTTTTTCTCCCCCCTTCTTTTATTTACTTTCATCATAGAACCCTGTTTACAACCATTCATTGACATAACCAACAATAATGGAAAAACATTTTATGCACTTTTAACAAAGACACCTTTTAATCAATTTAAGGTATGTAAATAATGGTCTAATGCCAGAGATAAAAAGAAACTGTTGGCTTTCGATTACATAAAAACTTAAAAAAATACGCTTTATAACAAATTAAATTTGCATCGAATTTCTCCTAAAGAAAAATCACAGATCGCCCGCTTAACAATATATAGATGGGTGCGACACATCTCTCTTACCCATCAAATGCAAATAAAAAAACTACCCTATAAATCAATAAAAACCATTGATTTATAGGGTAGTTTATCTGTTTCATTACATCATAAATGATATGGCAAGAGTCAGGATACATACGAGCAGGCAATTCCAGGCTGTACCTGACTCGTTTTCAATTTGATGAACAGCTGCTGTAGTAGCGAGAGATTGTGGTGAAGGCAACTTTGCCATGCTCACTTCACATAAGAAATTGATGACCGAGTGTAAACACATTCTCAGGACGCCTTCACATCTTTCTATGCCTCAAATTCCTGACGGGATAGCTAGTCCGTCACTCAAGGAATAAATCTTCCTACTTTTTCATTTGAAATCCCTTTTTCTTTATCATAGATTTCGACACCGCGAAGGATTGTTTTCACTACCTGAGCACCAATTTTGCGGCCAATATACGGACTAATTTTGTGTCGATATGCCAAGTCCTCAGCTTTTAATTCATAAGGTGCATCTTTCTTAATAAATACGAAATCCGCATCTTTCCCTACTGCAATACTGCCTTTTGATGTTAGATTAAAACGTTTCGCAGGGTTTGTAGCAATAATGTCTGCGAATTTGGATAATGACATATTACGTTTTTGCACGCCCTCATCAAATAATACGTCAACATTATTTTGTATACCTGCGATACCCCCCCAAGCTTCAAATGCATTATCCGTGGCTTTTAAGTCTGGGGTACATGGTGAATGGTCTGATGTAACGAATGAAATATCTCCGTTTAATACCCGATTCCACATGCCTTCTAAGCGTGATTGTTCACGGATTGGCGGAGAACATTTTACAACTGGTCCGATATTGTCCAGTTCTTCTTTATAGAAATATAAATAGTGTGTACATGTTTCGCATGTAATATCGACCCCTTCCTGTTGTGCTTTGACAATTTCATCTACGCCCTCTTCACAAGCGATATGAACGATGTGGACACGACATCCCGTTTCTTTCGCAAACAGAATTATTTTTCTAATCGGCTCTACTTCAGTAAATACGGGTCGAGAATCTACATAAGCACGTAATGAGGTTTCACCATTTTTAGATGCTATTTCCCCTAACTTGTCCGTAATTGCAGCATTTTCAGCATGGACAGATAATATTTTGCCTGTCTTCGCAATTTGTTTCATACCTTCGTAGAGGGAATAGTCATCCACATTCATGAAATCTCCTTCTATAGAACGGTCACCACATGTTGCTACAAAGCATTTATATGCGACAACACCATTGTTATCTAACTCTTGAATACCCCCATCCAAGTTAAATGGTACTAAACCGCCGTAACTCGCAACGTCTACAGATAATTTTCCTTTCCCAGCTTTAAATTTTTCTTGAATAGATTTCTCATCTACCGTTGCTGGCACTTGATTTAATGGCATTTCAATGATCGTCGTGACACCGCCTTTTGCAGATGCACGTGTTCCTGTGTCATAGCCTTCCCATTCATCACGATAGCCGCCGCCCGGCTCTGTAATATGAACATGTGCATCAACCATACCTGGAGATACAATCGATCCTTTTGCATCGATAATTTTTGCACTTGTACCCAAATCTTGACCGACTGCTGCGATTTTGCCATCTTTAATCCCTACTTCGACTTCTTGTTCACCATTTTCCAGAATGACTAATCCATTTTTGATAATTGAATCAAAATTCATTAAAATCATCCTCCTCTTTTAATGGTTGGATATAAAATACTGCCTTTCGCAACCGCCGGCATTAATCCCCCAGATAGCCACACCACCAAAAAATGCAAATCATTAGCTTTAAGATAGCAATTATTTAATGTTTCACCGATAACAAATAAGCTATTAACCCCGGAATAGCAAAACCTAAAATGGCAGCCCCGCCCCACTATCAATGAAAACGGGAAAATCTTATTCATTAATAAAGCGTGTGAACCAGGAAATCCAAGCCGCAACTCCACGTCATACACCTGACAGTTAACACCTGTATCACCATAGGTATGGCTTTAAATGCATAAAAACGGGATGACATATTTTGAACCTGTGTATCCGTTCGCAACAAGTCATAAAGCTATCCAACAAAAGATACCATTACTTGAAACGGTGATAATCCTAATTGTAAAACATCACCAACAGCTATATAATTCCGAATATTATGCACTGCTCCCACCCCCAACGTTAAAAAAATGAGGATGAATTTCTTTGTTCAAGTGATCTTCGACATGATATCTTTGTTATAACCACGCTTTTCAAAAAACGAAGAATCATGTTGAAGCATAATGATTCTCCTTTAATATTTTTAACTAAAGGATTATACGTATAATAACCTTCAAAAACAGTGTACGATCAGATTGAAAAGTTATCCTTGTAACATCTGACATATTTCATTTTTATTTTATCTTTTTCTAACAAAGATAAGGAGGCAGCCTTTATGACAACATTAAAAGAAATATTATCTGTACTGCAATTTTCAGATTTAACATTGCTGAATGAGCAGGGCGATTTGGAACGAGTGGTAGAAATGGTTGATATTACAGAAACGCCTGATATTAAAAATTTTACAACGCCGCACTCACTTATCGTCACAACAGGAATGAGCTATCAGGATGATCAATCCGGACTAATCAGTCTTATTAGTGAGTTAAATGATATACAAGTTGCTGGTCTAGGTATCAAGCTATCCCGATTTTTAAAAAAATTAGATGATGAGGTTATTGCATTTGCAAACAAATTAAAATTCCCAATTATTGAAATTCCAGAAAGTTGGAATTTGGGTTCCATTACTCATCATATATCGTCATTTATCCTGGATGAAGAAACAGAAAAATTACACTTCGCATTAGATATCCAACAAGAGTTAAATGCTATGCTTATGCAAGGGTTAAGCTTGAACATGATGATTGAACGTTTAAGTAGACTTATAAAGGTTCCTGTCATGCTGCTAAATTCTTTTCATCAAGTTGAGTCAGCGAGTCATCACTTTCATCAACACTCAGAACATGTTCAAAAAAACCTTAATTATTTCCGAAGATATTTAAATTCAGAGCAAATCGAGCCAAATCACAATGGTGTTTTTCAGGAAGAATACGCCATATTTAAGGTTCCTGCATTTAAATATTTTCCGTATTATTTAATGATTTCAAATGTTAATTTGCTCAACTATCCGTTTAGTTTATTAACAATAGAACAAGCAGTGAACACACTTAGTCTCGCAATTTATAAAAATAGTAAAATCAAAGAAGCAGAGCAGCAGGATACGAACCATTTTTTTACATCATTGATGTCCGAACATCCTGATAACCTTGTTTCACTAACACAACACACCGACCTTTTAAAAAAATATCACATTCAACCATCCGAATTTTACCAAGTGATAATTTGCGGAATTGACAAAGAAAAGAATGTAGAAAATAGCGCCTACTTAAATGAGCGATATCAGATGACTTTTGAGTGGTTAACGCATAAGTTTACTGAGATTGACCCTTCCATTAGTATATATATGTCTCAGGGCGAACGCAGATTTACGTTACTTTTACAAAGAAGACATCATTATTATTTGGAATACTGCAGATATATCCAAAAAGAGTATCAGCTATTTTTTAATAGCTCCCTTTCATTTGGCATTGGTAATGAGGTCTCCGAGCTTTCACAATTACCACTGTCTTTTTTCGAAGCGAATGAGGCTTATGATAATAAATATGAACAAGGCGAAATAGAATTTGTAGAACCCTATAAATCTAAAAGCGTAGAAGAATTATTACAACTCATTCCAACGAATAAATTAAAACCATTTATCATTTATACACTCGGTCCATTAGCTTATCCCCAAACAATGAAAGAAAAAGAACTAAGGTTTACGTTAAATGTCTATATGGCAAACCAATGTGATCTTACAAAAACCTCAGAGGATATTTTTATTCACCGTAATACTGTGAAATATCGTATTAAAAAATGCGAAGAAATATTAGGTCAATCTGTAGAATCTCCTGATACATCACTGAGCATTCGATTGGCATTATTTGCTTCAGAGAAAATATCGTTGTAAATCAAAAGGAGAACCACCGGAAGTTTTCTTTTCTATTTATTTAGTTAGCTGCTGTTTTATTCTGTCTTAACATCACCACAAGGAAAAATAGCAACGCTGCCGCTGCAAGAAGTATAGTTGCAATATAGAATGCTAATACTTGCGAGCCAGTTACATCACCAATATAACCAGTAAGTGTTGGTGCAATAACAGATGAACTCATTCCAAAGAAGTTAAAGAGAGTTAATGCTCTGGCCACTCTATCTCCTGATACGGAATCAGATACATAGGTTATTAAAACTGGATCAATCGCAAGTTTGCCTAATAAGCCATATAAAATTAATGCAATATACAGCACTGCAGGATTTGGTGCAAATACTGTCAAACTAATTGTTACTGCTGCAGCAATTAATAGAAATAAAATTAAACGCAGACGCAAATGTGCATGTTTGTCTATGTATTTAGTAAAAATCAAAGCACCAGGTACTGCAGTGACCGCAACTAGTGCAGCTACATATCCTACTGAACCTTGAGCAAATCCTTTTTCTGCTACAAGAAAGGATGGCAGCCAAGTGACAATCATATAATAGCCATAGCATGTTGCAAAATATACAAAATATACAACTAATTGTCTTGGAGAAAATAAGCTTTCATTTTGACTATCTGTGCTTTGTACTGCATCTTTCTTCTCTTCAGCCGCTTCCTTATCTGATGTTTTATCTTGTTTAATAAACAACACAAACACAAATGTTACAGCTACGATAACGATAGCCGTTATAAAAAGCATATAATTCCATTGAATTTCAAAACCGCCTACTAAAACCGATGATCCGATTAGTCCAATGACCATTCCTAATGCTGAACCGCTATTTATAATCGCATTGGAAAAGCTTTTTTTATCTTTTGGCGTATGTTTCGCTGATAAGGAAAAGGCTGCACCGTAATATGAACCAGTCGAAATACCAGCCAATAACGAACCAATGTATACTTGCATGATAGTTGAACTTGTGCCAATTACAAATGCAGCCAGCGCAAAAACGATAAATGCAGGAATTAACACCTTTTTCTGTCCAAATTTATCGACAAGTGCTCCTGACGGAATTTGCATACCCGTATAGGCAAAAAAATAAATAGAAGCAACCAACCCCATTTGTGTGTCACTAATATTTCCTAATGATTCTTGAATCTGTGGATATATTGGCGTAAGGATTGTACGATAAATCCAAATAGCTACCCACCCTAAACACAATGCAATAATGATCTTTTTGTAATAATCGGGGTCATGTTTCATTGTTTTTTCCACGGTATGACACGCTCCCTTTTTATTATTTAATTATATTTTTTATTTAATTAAATTGTAGGTTATAAGCCAGTCAATAACATTGTTCACTTTCAACAAAAACAAAAGTAACATTATACATTTTAGACAAAAGGTGTCTGCTTAAAATATCGATGGAATGATTCATCGATAGAAGCTGATCTTATTTTTCCCAGCTCTCTCATTTCTAATGATTAACATATTATTTTACAAGCAAACACTTAAGAGCTGTTCAATAAAAAAAGCACTTCCCAAATAAACAGAAAGGCTCCACAAACGTTGATATAACAGTGTTCTTAACATTTCAAGAACCAAGGTGCACGACGGGCGCCTTTAAGACCGGCTTTCTTTCTCTTTGAAAATTCAAAAATTCTCCGATATATATAGCGAATGCCGCTAAATAAGGAGGAGAGCCTGATGAAAAAGTTATGGAAAATCGCGGTGTCCGCTGCAATGTTCGTCGGTTTTTTCGCAAATTCACCCCGCATTCAAGCGGAAAGCAATAAGCAGGAAAACGAAGTCATTGTCGTATATAAAAATGCCAGCGGAAAAGAAAACGTCATCGAACAAGCAGACACGGTAGAACACGTTTACCGGCACATTCCCGCAGCTGCTGTCACTGCGGACGACAAAACAGTGCGGGAACTTGAACAAGATCCCGACGTCCTGTATGTCGAAGACAACCTCCCGGTAGCTGCTGCCGACAGCACTGCTCTAAAAGCTGTCTCCAGCAGTACAGCGCAAACCGCCTCCGCGTTTTCACAGTGGAACATCAAGCCGATTCAAGCCGCACTGGCTTGGCATAAAGGTTTGACCGGAAAACAAGTGAAGATCGCGGTTATTGACAGCGGGATTTCCCCCCATGAAGAGCTGTCAATCGCCGGCGGTGCATCGATGGTCGGCTATACCGCTTCATACCGTGATGATAACGGCCACGGAACCCATGTTGCCGGAATCATCGGAGCGAAGCATAACGGACGGGGGATCAACGGCATCGCGCCCGGTGCGCAGCTCTATGCCGTAAAAGCGCTGGACCGAAATGGTTCGGGGGATCTGAAAGGCATCTTACAAGGCATCGATTGGTCGATCCAGCACGGAATCGATATCATCAATATGAGCCTCGTCGTTTCAGGCGACAGTCAAGTTCTCCACGATGCAGTAGATAGAGCGTACAAAAGGGGAATGATTTTAGTCGGCGCGAGCGGAAATGCCGGAAACGAAAAATCCGTTTATTACCCGGCCGCCTACAGCAGCGTCATTGCCGTCTCGGCCACCAATGAAAAAAATCAGATCGCCTCATTTTCCAACACCGGCAGCGCCGTCGAGTTTGCCGCTCCCGGCACATCGATTATCAGTACATCTTCCGACCGCGGCTATGCAATCGGAAGCGGCACTTCACAGGCAACGCCGCACGTCGCCGGAATGTTTGCTCTTTTGAAACAGCTGTACCCAACCGCTTCAAATGCTGAGCTGCGCAAGAAAATGCAGATTTATACAAGCGACTTGGGCGCTCCCGGCCGTGATCATTTGTTCGGCTACGGATTAATCCGCTTCAAAGAGATCACACAGCCGTTGGAGAAAGCGCAAAAAGCAGTCGGACAAGCGGAAAAGACAAAGAAAAAAGCGGACATTCAAACCGCGCAAAAAGCGATCGAACCGCTGCCTGCAAACGCCGATAAAACCGCTTTAAAAAAGAGGCTCGATGCTGTTAAAGAGCAGCTTAAAAAGACAGCCGAAAGCAAAGTGAAACTCGCAGAGAAGCAAAAAAAGAAAACCAATGCCGACGCAGCCCAAAAAGCGGTCAATGAACTCGACAGCGGCACTTTCAAAACAAATTTGCAAAAACGGGTCAACGCGGTCCGCTCAAGCCTCTTGAACACCGCAAAGCAGGCCGTTGCCAAAGCTGAAAAAGCGGCCACAAACTCAAACCTTGGCAAAGCGCAAAAAGCGATCAATGAGCTGCCTGCCGGAAAAGACAAATCAAATCTGCAAAAAAAGCTCAACACCGCAAAAAAGCAAGCCGCAGCAGCCTATAACAAAAAAGTGGCAGCGGCGAAAGCCAAAGTTAAAACGGCTGAACAAAAGAGAACGAAAAAAACAAAATCGGCAGCACAATCAGCGGTCAGCAAGCTGAAAGCATCCGCCGAAAAAACGAAGCTGCAAAAACGAATCAATGCGATCAAACTGAAATAGCAAGAAAAAAAGCCCGGAATCCCGGGCTTTTCTTGCGAATACGTCTTTTTTGATGCTGTTCTGCAAATTGACATTTTCGGACACGACATCTGCGAAATCGTATTCCTTTCGGCCGGCCGCTTGCTTTCCGCCGCATTCTCCAATCACTTTTTATCAATTCTTTCCGTCACAATCCCGACGATGTCCCGGTCTGAAACAAAGCCGAAATGGCGGCTGTCAAAGCTGTGGATCCGGTTGTCCCCGAGGACGAAGTACTCGTTTTCAGGCACCTTTTCTTCTCCGGTCACTTCCTTCAGCGTAAAATCCCCTGTCAAGTCCCCTCCGGCAGTGACGGCTTTTAAATCGTCCAGATAAGGCTCTTTGATCTTTTCTTCGTTGATATACAGCTGATCATCTTCATACCGGAGGGTTTCGCCCGGAAGCCCGATCACCCTTTTAATGAATATATCTTTGTCAGGTCCTTTAAACAGCACGATGTCAAATCGGCTGATCGTTTTAAAGTGGTGGGCGAACCTGTTGATCAAAAGTTCATTGCCCTCCTGAAAGGTCGGATTCATGCTGACGCCTTCTACTTTATATTCAATGAAAACGGCATTTTTGACCTGAATCCCGATGACGATGACAAGCAGCACCCCGGCTATGACCAAAAAACGCTTTTTCAATTCTGTGTCCCCCTAGTCTTTCTCTCTCTGGCTGAATCTCACGTTCAGACGATGTTCAACCCGTTTTCCGGCGTACCATAAGATCAGCATGACGATGATCACGGCAGCTGTCCGCAAAGGCTGGGTAAAAAGCGCCTTCAGATCATGGCCGACAAAGCTCACCATAAAAATCATCACGAACTTGCCGCAAAGCACCGCCAGTGAAAAAGGCAGCAGGCTGACTCTCGAAAGTCCGGCCACAACATTTACCGCCGCCGAAGGCGTGAATGGAAAGCAAAGCAGGAGAAACAGCGGACCGAAGCCCCGTTTTTCCACCCAGATCATCAGTTTTTTTACGGATGGATGCCTGCGGATAAAACCAAGTGCTTTTTGCTGGCCGAAATGGCGGATAAAAAGAAAAACCGCTATAGAGCCTAAAGATGCCCCGATCCACGTCAACAGGAACCCCTGCCATAAACCGAACGAATTTACATTGGCGACAACAAACACGAGCAGGGGTAAAAACGGGAGCAGCGCTTCAATAAACGGCAGCAGTACGGCTACAAAAGGACCAAAAGCCCTGTAGCTCTGAAAAAACTCTGTTAAATTCTCTTCTGTAAAATAGCTGAATAATTGCTCCAACATTGATTCTCCTCAGGGCGGTTGTCTACTTCTATTCTACACTTTAAATCAAAAACTTTAAATCATCCGTCTCGGTGTTTTCTGTATTAGTCTGAAACAACTTGATCATTTTAGTCATTTTTTCCCGTTCTTGATTAAAAGGCCGTCTTTCGTGTAAAATAAAAACAGAACAAACGTTCCTTATCAACAAAAGAAATGAGGAGAAAAGCCATGACAAGAATTCCCGCCGAAGCCAGGGATATGATTGAAAAGGCAATTTACCTCCCGATGACCGTCAGCATATTAAACCGGGATATGAAAATCATCCAGCAGGGGCCGTTCAAGCTGAAAGATCCTTATCAGCGTCTGATCGAACAGGCGTTAAAGCTTGCCCAGCGCGATCTGTACGACGTAAAAAATGAACTGCGCCGGCGGAAAATCAAGGTGCATGAAGTGTCACGGGATGAAGCCTTTACGATGTATTCCTTTATATATGAGGGATACGAAGAAGAGCATAACTATTTTAATCCCCGCATCCGCAACCAGGTATCCAGGCTTCTTGAGCACTATTTATTCAAAGCCGCTCCCGATCAATAGCGCTTTTTCAGCTCCCTGAGGATGAATTCGTATATCAGCTGATTCCTGTCTTCCTTCGGATAGAGCATAAATTCCTGTTTCTTCTGCATGGCGTTTCCTTCAATCCGGTCGATAAATTTTGTTCTCAGCCATGCCGTTCGGTAAACCTGGTTTTCAAAAGATGTGATGGATACGGGCAGCTCCAGCGTTTCCCCGTTGACAAACGTGACAAACGTGTTGTCATACTTTGCCGCGCAAAACTCGTGAACATGCGCATGGGAAAGCCACCCGCACTGAGGACGAGTTGAGGAAAATGTGGGAAAAAGAAAAATATTGTTTGAGTGATCCACCATGATCGGCGGTTTATGGGAAACTTTAATGACTTCATATGTGCCCGCTTTTCTCCCCGCATAGCTGGATCCGAAATAGCGGCAGCTTCTTTCGATGATCTGAAACGGCTTCATATTGACGCGGAAAGTCCTGTCGGTCTCGAGTATTTTTGAGGCGGGTTTCTCCCCCTCTCCCAGAGGCAGGACAGCCATTGTCGAACTGTTTACTTCATACGTATCTTTTGTCATATCCTCTGTGCTCATCATGATCCTCCTAATCGTTAGTAAATTTATACTATTAATCTAACATTATCCTTTACAAAACGACAGGATTTTTTCCAATTAATTTGAAAATATGTTTTTTAAATTCCATTTTTATGTTTTGTTCGATTAAATCCGTGTTTCTTTGTCCAAATATACAAACTTTTATTCTCATAAACATGCATCTTTGAATAATTATCTAAAAATTATAAATACTTATTGATTTTTTGCTGTGTAATCCATATACTATAAAAAAGGCATCAGGGGGAATCTTTATGAAAGAGAAAAAGTCGTACGCTGAGCTCATGAAGTCCCGCAATACCCAAAAGGTGAAAGAACTTGATGTAACCATCACGGATATCTACATTCAAATGGTCCTTGATGAATCGCTTTTTAAACGGCGTTTGCACACGCTGAACAAGAAGATTAATGAAGCGTTAGACAAAGGAGATAAGCAATCTTTCCTTGAACTTTCAAGAGAATATACAGCGCTGAAAAAGCACGCATAACGGCCAATCCCTCCCGGATTGGCTTTTTTACGCGAAAAGAGCCGGCTTATGAATAGTCCCGGCCCTTTTATCCGTTAATAATCGTTCCACCGTTGACATGGAGCACTTGGCCCGTCATGTAAGAAGAATCGTCGCTGGCTAGAAACAAATAGCTCGGCGCCACTTCAGCAGGCTGTCCGGGCCGTTCCATCGGCGTTGTTGAACCGAATATTTCGACCTCTCTCTCCATAAACGTCGACGGAATCAGCGGCGTCCAAATCGGACCCGGCGCCACCCCATTCACACGGATACCCTGATCGACAAGCGACAAAGCGAGCGAACGCGTAAATGATGTAATCGCTCCTTTCGTCGAAGAATAATCGATCAGCCTTTCATTGCCGGCATAAGCCGTAATCGAAGTGGTATTGATGATTGAGCTGCCTTTTTTCAAATGCGGCAGCACAGCTTTTGTCAAATAAAACATGGAAAAAATATTCGTCTGAAACGTACGGATCAGCTGATGGCTTGTAATTTTTTCGATTCCCTTTTGCGGATGCTGTTCAGCCGCATTATTGACGAGTATATCGATCGTTGGGAATGCTTCCTTTGCCTGGCGCACCACATCGTTGCAAAAAGCCTCGTCTCCGATGTCTCCTGCGATCAGCTTGCATCCGCCCCCTTCTTTTTCCACATATCCCTTTGTTTCTTCTGCATCGCGGTGTTCATTTAAGTAAACGATGACAATGTTCGCGCCTTCCTTCGCAAACAAAACGGACACGGCACGGCCGATTCCGCTGTCTCCACCCGTAATAATCGCGGTTTTCCCGGCCAGTTTCCGCTCTCGTTTCGGCCGGTCAAAAACGGGCCGGGGATCCATCAAATACTCCAATCCCGGACGCTGCGTTTGGTGCTGGGGAGGCAGTACTTTCTTCGGCTGCTTGCTCAAAACGATTCCCTCCTTCACATCGATTCAACCTTACTATTTTATGAAAACGCCCCTTTTTTATGACAAGCCGTTTCACATGCATGATTATTTCTCAATTGGGAAAATTTAAGAACAAAACAGATGCATGATGGAGGGAATTTTGTGAGCAATCAAGAACGAAAATTGCCGGACTCGCCTGAATCGTATTGGAGAAACAGTACAGACCTTCCTTCGTTCGAGGAACTGTCTGAAGATGTCAAAACAGATGTTGCCGTCATCGGGGGCGGCATGACCGGACTGACGACTGCTTATTTACTGACGAAAAAAGGCTACAGTGTCGTCTTGATCGAATCCGGCCGGATACTCGACGGAACAACCGGCTATACGACAGCGAAAATCACCGCGCAGCATGATCTGATCTATGATGAGCTGATCGGGCATATCGGAATGCCGAATGCGAGACTGTATTATGAAGCAAACGTCAAGGCGCTGTCCTTTATCAAAAACCTCGTGCTTGAGCAAAAGATCCCGTGCGATTTTGAAGAACAGGACGCGTGCATTTACACAACTGAAGAACAATCGGTCCAAAAAATCAGAAAGGAATATGAGGCATACCAAAAGCTCGGGATTGACAGGGAATTCATCAAAGATCTCCCCGTACCCATCGATATGAAAGCAGGACTTGTCATGAAAAACCAGGCCCAGTTCCATCCGCTTCACTATTTGAAACACCTTGCAGAGACCGTCCGGGAAGCCGGCGGAAAAATTTACGAAAACACGGCGGCTAAGGAAATCAAAGAAGGCGACCGGCCGAAAGTGCTGACAAGAAACGGGCATCAAATCTTCAGTGATTATGTCGCGTGCTGCACGCACTTTCCGTTTCATGATAAAAAAGGCTTCTATTTTGCAAGGCTTGAGCCGAGCCGGTCATACGTGCTCGCGGTCAAGCCAAAAACGCCGTATCCAGGCGGCATGTATTTAAGTATAGATCAGCCTTCACGCTCGCTCCGTTCGGTGACGATCGACGGAGAAAAAATGGTTCTTGTCGGAGGTGAAAGCCACAAAACCGGCCAGGGAGAAGATACAATCAAGCATTATCAGGCGCTTGAATCATTTGCGGAAGGCGTGCTCGGCATTGAATCGATCCCTTACCGCTGGTCAGCGCAAGATTTAATCACG
The DNA here is from genome assembly GCF_022832475.1 of Bacillus sp. B19-2. Taxonomy (NCBI): domain Bacteria; kingdom Bacillati; phylum Bacillota; class Bacilli; order Caryophanales; family Bacillaceae; genus Bacillus; species Bacillus sp. B19-2. Next base: position 197,652 of record NZ_JALHKQ010000001.1, on the reverse strand, counting down.
CTTGACAAAATTCCGTATATCGGGCCGATCTATCCGAAAGAAAAGCGCATTCTCGTTGCCACCGGTTTTCGGAAATGGGGCATGACAACGAGCACCCTCGCCGCGCAGCTGATGACAGACCATATCGCAGGCGAAGACAATCCTTATCAAGCCGTCTTTCAACCGGCCCGTTTCCACCCGGATCCAAGCATCAAAAAAGTGATTTCCTATAACGCGGATGTTGCAAAACACTTTGCCGAAGGAAAACTTGAACAGCCGATCAGGAAGCCGGAAGACCTTATCAACGGAGAAGGCGCGGTCGTGTCGCATGCCGGGAAGCGTGCGGGTGCTTATCGCGATGAAAAAGGCGAGCTTCATCTGGTTGACACAACATGCACCCATATGGGCTGCGAAGTCGAGTGGAATGATGGAGAAAAGACATGGGACTGTCCGTGCCACGGCTCAAGGTTTTCGATCGACGGCGATGTCATCGAGGGTCCTGCCGTAGAACCTCTGAAAGATCCGGAAAGCTGAGGTGTACAAGTTAAAAAGGAATGAAAAATTGCCGATAAAAAGATAAATGCTGGAAATTTCATAAAAACGGCAGTTTTATCATTAACAATTACAGGGGGATACGATCGTGTTATTCAAAAAGGATAGAAAGACAGAACGATCATTTTTTGCTGGAGAAAGCCCTGACCAAACAAAAAGAATCAGGCTCAATCAGCACGCAGAATTTAAAAAACAGCTGGCAATGGTCGATTTGACGGATGAGGATCTTTGGGTGCTGAGCAGGCTGAAGCCTTTAGTCACTGAACATATCGAAACCATCGTCACCCGGTTTTACCAAAACCTTGAGCATGAAAACTCTTTGATGGAGATCATCCATGACAACAGCTCAGTCGACCGTCTCAAAAAGACATTGACGATCCACATCCAGGAAATGTTTTCAGGTGTCATCGACGAAGCCTTTTTAGAAAAAAGAATCCGGATCGCCCACGTTCATCTTCGCATTGGGCTCTTGCCAAAGTGGTATCTGGGGGCATTTCAAGATCTCCTTCTTTCCATGCTGACAATCTTTGAAAACGCATTATCCGATAAGGAATACAGGCGGTCAGTCAAAGCCGTCACCAAAATTCTTAACATCGAACAGCAGATCGTCCTCGAGGCCTTTGAAGACGAGCATGCAAGGCTCCGCAGACTTGATGAAGAGAGCAAAAATGAGCTTCACAGGCAAATCAAAGATACTTCCGGTTCTTTGGCCGCTTTATTTGCCGAAACAACGGGCGCTGTACAGGAATTGGTCGACAAATCGTCCGAGATCGCCGAAACGTCAAGAGCCGGAACGAAGACAGCCGTTTCTGTCGAACAAAAATCGATTGGCGGAAAAAAGGAGCTTGAGGAGCAGGAACAGCAGCTCAATCAAATGGGAAGCAGCATGACGCAAATCGAGCAGGAAATTAAAAAGCTGGAAGAAATCGCGCTGCAGATCGAAAAGATTTTCGGAATCGTAACAGGCATTGCCGAGCAGACGAATTTGCTTTCACTCAACGCCTCGATCGAATCGGCAAGGGCGGGAGAGCACGGCAAAGGGTTCGCAGTCGTCGCAAACGAAGTCAGAAAGCTGTCCGATGATACGAAAAAAACCGTCTCCACCGTATCTGAGCTCGTCAATAACACAAACGCGCAAATCTCGATCGTCACGAAGCATATTACAGATGTAAACGAACTCGTGAACGAAAGCAAAGACAAGATGTCGGAGATCAATCATCTATTCGATGATATCGTCTCCAATATGAAAACGAGCAAAGAGCAAAGCGGCCGAATCGAAGGCGACCTGCAGGCGTTTTTAAGCGGCCTTCAAGATGTCAATGCCGCCGTGTCACAAGTCGCGGTTTCAGTCGATTCTCTCGTAGAGCTGACAAAAAAATAAATCATTCCTGTACACAGGTCAACTCATGGCCTGTGTTTTTTCTTTCGATCCCCTTTTTGTAAACTTAAATAAAAACAAAGTTGACATTATAGAACTTTAAATGATACTTTGATTCTATTACGTAATTGAAAGGAATCGAGACTACTATGCAAGTCAAAGATATGACATTTATCTCGCTTAGCACAGCCATCATGGCAGCGCTCGGCTTTTTCCCGCCGCTCTTTTTGCCATTCACGCCCGTACCGGTTACGTTTCAGACGCTTGGCGTCATGCTCGCCGGGGGAGTCAACAAACCGCGGAACGCGGCACTCAGTCTTACCGTCTTTTTGCTGCTTGTCGCAAGCGGCTTGCCTCTCCTATCAGGAGGAAGGGGCGGAATCGGCGTCTTCATGGGCCCAAGCGCCGGCTACCTGCTCGCCTACCCTGTCGCAGCGTTTTGCATCGCATGGGCCGTCGGCAAACTTAAGGTTTTACATTTTCGAAACCTCTTTTTCATTCATCTCTTATTCGGCGTATTGCTGTTATACACGGCAGGCGTTCCTGTCCAGGCGTTTCTGATGCAAATTCCTCTTACCGAAGCGATGAAGCTCTGCCTGGTGTATGTTCCCGGAGACCTGCTAAAATCCACCGCAGCCGCCTTTCTCGTGCTAAGATTAAGAAAAGCGCTCAAAAACAACGTAAGCAGAAATGCAGCTTAGGAGGATTGAAACCGTGCCAATTATTGAGACTTATCAATACCATGCCAAAATCCATCCTCGGAAAACGGCTGTTCAAACAGATGAAATGTCTGTCAGTTATCTGGAATGGCACCAGTTAGTATGCAGGACGGCCAGTTGGCTCAGCGCGAAAAAAACAGAGAATAAAAGAATAGCCTTTTCGCTTCCGAACGGACTGCCTTTTTTGCAGCTGTTCGCGGGAGCGGCGATGGCCGGCTGGACGGCCGTTCCGTTTGATCCGCGCTGGAGCCCGTCTGAATGCCGGGAAAAGCTTTCTCTTTGCAAAGCCGAACTGTTCATCTCGGATCAGCCGTTCCCTGATCTTGAACAAACGCTGCTTCTGAACGAATGCCTTGACGAAATCAATCACGCTCCGGTCCTGGAACTTCGCACGTTTGATGATGAACCGTTTTACATCGGCTTTACATCCGGGTCTACCGGAGCTCCGAAAGCATTCATCAGATCACATCGCTCTTGGGTCGAAAGCTTTCGCATCAGCAGCAGGGACTTTCAGCTATCAGCCGGAGACAGCGTCGTGATACCCGGCTCGCTCTTCTTCTCGCATTTTTTATACGGAGCAATGACATCGCTGTATCTCGGCGGAACCGTCTACCTTCTGAAAAAATTTTCACCGTCCCGGCTCGAAAACGCAGTCGCCCGGAATCCCGTGACAACGCTGTTCACGGTGCCGACGATGACTGAAGCCCTGAGAGCTGAGAACAGGCGAATCGATAAACCAGTCAAGGTCATTTCCTCAGGCGCCAATTGGAGCAGGCAGGCTAAAAAAGCGATTCAAAAAGCGTATCCGCATCTTTCTTTATTCGATTTTTATGGAACTTCTGAGATGAGCTTCGTCTCTGTGTCCGCTCCGGAAGACTTTTATGTGAAGCCAGACTCTGTCGGACGGCCTTTTCACAATGTTGACGTTGCCATCCGTTCAAGCTCAGGGGAAGCAGTCCGAATCGGGGAGGTAGGCAAAATTTTCGTGAAAAGCCCGATGCTGTTTTCAGGCTACCTCCAAGAAGCTTCCGCCGCCTCCCCGATTGATGAAAACGGCTGGATGACAGTCGATGACATGGGCTGGAAGGATGAAGACGGTTACCTGTACATAACAGGAAGGGAGAACAGCATGATCGTCTACGGCGGCATCAATATTTTCCCCGAAGAGGTTGAAGGTGTTCTCCTGTCATACCCGGAAGTGGAAGAAGCTGCAGTAATCGGCATCCGCGATGATTACTGGGGAGAAAAAGCGGCAGCCGTCATTAAGGGTAAAGCCCCGGTTAAAGAGCTTAAAGCATATTGCAAAAGCCGACTCGCTCCGTACAAAGTGCCGAGAATGTGGCACTATCTTGAACAGATTCCGCATACTTCCGGAGGAAAAATCGCCCGTCACCTTCTAAAAGAACAGCTGAAGGACGTGATCAGATGAAAGCTGTCATCACGGCCGCCAAAAGAACGCCGCTCGCCAGACAAAACGGCTTATTGAAAAATGCTGAGCCCCATGATCTTGCCGCCTCTCTGATCAAGCACCTCGCAAAACCGCTGAACGGGATATTGGACGAGGTCATCCTCGGAAACGTCGTCGGACCAGGCGGCAATATCGCCCGTTTATCCGCGCTTGCCGCCGGTCTTCCCGTTTCCGTCACAGGAATGACGATAGACCGTCAATGCAGCGCTGGGCTTGAAGCGATCCGGACCGCCTGCTGTTTCGTGCAAGCCGGGGCAGGATCCTGCTATATTGCCGGAGGAACGGAAAGTGCAAGCCTCTCCCCTTTTCCGGGAAGAGCGAGGTTTTCTCCCGATGAATGGGGTGATCCGGATATGGGAATTGCCGCTGAGCTGACGGCGGAGCGGTTCCGCATTACCCGCAAGATGCAGGACGACTATGCCCTGTTAAGCTATAAAAGAAGCGAGTCCGCGTTTGAAAACGGCTATTATGACGACGAGATTCTGCCATTTCAAGGATTGGCTGCCGATGAAAGCATGATTCGCAAACGGCCGCTGGAAAACATCATCGATAGAGCAAAACCCGTCTTTAAAAAAGGAGGAACCGTAACAGCCGCAAACAGCTGCGGAATTCACGACGGGGCAAGCGCGGTTGTCGTGATGAACGAAGAAAAAGCGGAAGCGCTCCGCTTGCAGCCTGTTCTCCGATTTGTTGACAGCGAGGTCGCCGGCGTCGATCCAAACGTTCCGCAAATTTCCCCGGTGCCCGCGATTCAAAAACTCTTAAAGAAAAGAAACCTGTCTGTCAAAGACATCGATTTGTTTGAGATCAATGAAGCGTTCGCCGTCAAAATCGCGGCCTGCGCCGGAGAGCTTGGCCTGCCCTATCACAAACTGAATGTCAGGGGAGGCGCTTTGGCGCTTGGACACCCGTACGGTGCTTCAGGAGCCGTGTTGGTAACCCGCCTGTTTTACGAAGCGGTAAGAAGAGACAACTTGAAGTATGCCGTCGCTGCGATCGGCAGCGGCGGCGGAGTCGGTATGGCGCTCCTTTTTGAAAAAATCGTTTGAATTTTTCTCTGTTCAGTCATCATTCGTAGTCATTGTTTTTAAATTTAGTATAATAGCCATATCACCGAAAAACGCGAAAGCCGACATCGAAAGGAGATTTTTCAGAATGACTGCGATTTGTTTGATCCGGCACGGCGAGACGGACTGGAATGCTTTAGGAAAACTGCAGGGAAGAACCGATATTCCGTTAAATGAAACAGGTCAAAAACAAGCAAAAGAAACCGGGGCGTTTTTGAAAGGGTCCGACTGGGACGTCATCATTACAAGCCCTTTAAGAAGAGCGAAAGAAACCGCTGAAATCATCAATCAATACCTGGGACTTGAAATCATCGAAATGGAAGATTTCATCGAAAGGAATTACGGAGACGCAGAAGGGATGCCATTCGATGAAAGAACGAGGCTCTATCCAGATAAAGAATATCCGAATCAGGAATCAAAAGAAGCGCTTGCCGAACGGCTGATGGCCGGCGTTCAAAAGGTCAGCGAGCGGTATCCGGACAAAAAAGTGCTGATCGTCGCACACGGAGCCGCGATACACGCTCTTCTGTCAAAAATCTCAAACGGCGACATCAACCTGGAAAATACGAAGCTCGTCAATGCCTGCCTAAGCAACATCAAATTCCATGAAAATAAATGGCATGTGAAGGATTACAATCTTTCACACCATTTGTCAGATTAAAAAAAGACGGCATGGTTGATGCCGTCTTTTTTTATGCTCTCCCCCGCCTCGCTTCGCGGCGCAGCAAATAGATAAAATACGGACCGCCGATAATGGCTGCGATCAATCCGGCCGGTATTTCAAGCGGCGGAACAAGGCCTCTTCCGGCGGCATCGGCTATCAAAAGAACGATGCCGCCGACGAGAGCTGAAACGGGAATCAAGATCCTCGTTTCAGCCCCTGCCAGCTTTCTTGCGATATGGGGCGCCATCAGCCCGATAAAACCGATTGTTCCCACGGCGGTCACAGCCGCAGCTGTCAGCAGAACCGCGCCGGCAAGCAGCAGAAACCGCGTTCTTTCAAGCCGGAGGCCGAGGCCGACGGCAATCCCGTCCCCTGATTTGATGATATCGAGCGGTTTTGCCGCAAACCATATCGGAGGAATCACCAGACAGCACCATATGAAAAGAGACAGTACATCATCCCAGCCTCTCCCCCACAGACTTCCGTTCAGCCAAATTAATGCGTTGTTTACATTCGGGCTCCCCCTTGAGATGAATAGCTGAATACCCGAATGGCAAAAAGCATTGACCGCGATCCCGACAAGCGCCAGCCGCACAGGAGAAATCCCGTTTCGATAAGCCAATAAATAGACGAGAGCAGCAGCCAAAACGCTTCCTGAAAAGGCGGCGCCCGTCAGGAGAAGCGGACTTTGCTGTGAAAACAAGACCGTAACGATCACAGCGCCCAATCCCGCTCCTCCTGTAATTCCAAGCGTGTCGGGTGCGGCCAGCGGATTTTTCATTAGCGATTGTGCGACTACACCCGCGATTGAAAGCGCCCCTCCCGCAAGCACAGCGAGAAGGATGCGCGGCATTCGAAATTCCATCACCAAGAAGCGGACTCCCGCATCCCCTTTCCCTGCCAGTGATTTCATTACGTCCCACAGTCCGATGTTTTCATCGCCGATCGCCAAATTGAGCACAATGAGCATCAACAAACAGGCGCATAACACAGAGAGGACAAGCGCCGATTGCGCGCGCCGTCTTTTCGTTTTTCTTGCCGTATTGTTCATCATGACGCCCCCTTTTTCCGTCTTCTCGCCAAACAGATAAAAAACGGCGTCCCGATCATTGCCGTGACAACTCCGACCGGCGTTTGGTACGGAAAATAGACAAAGCGGGACAGAATATCGGCAAACAGCAAAAGAACGGCTCCAAGCAATGCCGAATACGGAATCACTACCCGGTAGTCAGCCCCCATCAGATACCGGATCATATGAGGAACCATCAAACCGATGAAACCAATCGGTCCGGCAGCGGAAACGGATGCTCCCGCCAGCGCGACAACAGTGAAGGCGATGAACAATCTGCTGAGCCATACGTTTTGTCCCAGCCCATGTGAAACATCATCTCCGAGACTCATGACCGAAGCCGCCCTTCCTAAGGCCAAAGCCGTCAACAAACCCGCAATGCTTACCGGAATCAACAAATGAAGCTTATCCCACGAGCTCCCCGCTAAAGAACCGGAAAGCCAAAACAACAGCGTTTCTGTCGACTCTTCATGAAAAATGAGCAGCATTTGCGTCATCGAAGCAATGATCGCCTGAATGACGACACCGATCAAGGCAAAGCTGATATCCCTGTCGTGTTCGCTGAATACTGAGGCAACCGCGTACACGATCAGCGCGGCCGCTGCACCGCCGGCAAAAGCGGCTCCCATCGCTGTCTGGGGAGCGGCAAGCGCAGGAAACATCACCGTCAAGCATACGACAGCAAGAGAGGCCCCTGCATTGATTCCGAAGATGCTCGGAGATGCGAGCGCATTTCTTGTCACCGCCTGCATCAGTGCACCTGCAGCCCCTAGATTCGCGCCGATGAATGCGGCAGCCAAGGCGCGCGGAATTCGGATGGACTGAATAATCGCGTGCAATTTTGAATCGTCGTACGCAAACACAGCTGCCCAAATGTCGGACAGCGCAATCGTTGACGAACCGATTGAAACAGAAAGCAAAAAACCCGCGAGCAAAAGAAAAACAAAAATGAGCGGTGCAAAACGTTTCATATATGTCAAAACAGGTCACTCCTTTAGAAAAAAACAAGCGCATGCTTTTGTAAAAAGCATGCGTCATCCCGTCCAGCAAGCCCGCAGGCTCTTAAGATTTCTTTTGATCCTCAGACAGAAGATGCTGACCGATTTCATCTATCAGCGCATCTGCTCCGTCAATACTGCGGCGGAGCGACCAGGCGAATCTGTCGGCTTCATAAACCTTGCCGTTTTTGACGGCGCTGAGCTTTTTCCAAAGAGGGTCTTTTTCGATCGGTCTTTTCCCGTCTTCATCGACTTTATCTTTTTCTCCCGTCATCAGGACAATGGTGTCGGGGTCTTTCTCAAGCAGCTGCTCAAGCGTCATTTTAATATTGACGGATTCACCGTTTTCGGCATCGTCTTTGCCGCTGTCTCCGACACCGTATGTAAAGCCGATTTTCGTCAGAAGCTGAGACGTGAAAAAGTTTTCGTCGCGCACGGTGATTGCTTCATTTGTGTTTCCAAGCAGAAGAATGCTCTGTTTCCGGCTGCCGAATTTCTGTTTCAATTCATTCAGCTTTTGTTTATGTTCAGCCAACTTTTTCTCCATTGCGCTTTCTTTGCCGACGGCTTTCGCAATCGTAAGAGACGCGTCAAGCGTGTCCTGATAATCGGCATTCAAGTTTTTCAGCGCGATTGTCGGCGCAATGCTCGTCAGTTTATCATAGACACCGCTGTGTCTGCTCGAATCGGCAATAATTAAATCGGGCTTTAAAGAAGCAATTTTTTCAAAACTTGGCTGGGCACGCGAACCGACTGAAGTATACCCTTTGATTTTTTCTCTGACCTTCTCGTTAATAAACTTAGGTTTGCCGTCGTCCGCAATCCCGACAGGCTTAATGCCCGCGTCAAGGAGCGCATCAATAAAACCCAATTCAAGAACCACAACTTTTTTCGGGTTGTTCCGCACTTTCGTTTCTCCTAGGTCGTGCTTAATTGTCACGGAATTCTGACTGGAGGTTTTCGTACTTTCGCTTCCTCCCGAGCAGGCTGTCATCACTGATATCATCAATAGGAATAAAACAGCAAAATATTTGGGCTTCATATGTATCTCCTTTTCTGGTTGTAGACGAAATTATTATAGCAACACTTCATACTAATAACAACGATAATCATTATCATTATAAAAAAGAAAGGAGCCTCCTTCTCCTTTCTACACCCGTTCGTTCACGGAATCCCCCGCTTTGCTTTCTCTGCAGAGGGAAAGGATGATGACCGTGATGATCACCATAACCGTACCGGCACCTTGAAATGCATTGAACGGCACACCCAGCCAGACCGCCGACGACAGAACGGCCGCTAGCGGTTCGGCGCAGCTCAGGCAGCTCGTTTCTTTTGCGGAAAGATAAGAGAGGCTGCCGATGTATAGGGCAAACGCCAAAGCTGTGCCGCACAATACAACAAACAGAATAGCTGCCGCCTCCCCTGCCTCAATGTGCGAAAGGTCAAACCGGAACGGCGGAAACAAAAAAGAAATTCCGGCCCCTCCGATGAGCATACCCCATCCCGTAACCGTCAAAGCACCGAACGATTGAATTAATCCTCCTGCAAAAACCGTATAGAAAGCAAGCGCACCGCCGGACAAAATGCCCCAAACGGCGGCCTCGGCCGGAATATACAAACTGTCCGGCCTTCCGCCTGTCAACAGAAGAAACACGCCGGAAAGCGCCAATAAAGTAAGTACGGCATCTTTCCACTTAGGCGGAAGTTCTTTTTTAACATATAGGTAAAACAATACGAAAAAAGGCGCCAAGTATTGAAGAATTGCAGCTGCCGCGGCATTACCCTTTTCAATTGAAGCAAAAAACGTATATTGAACGGCAAGCATTCCAAAAATGGAAAATACTAAAATCGAACAAATATCTGTTTTTTTCTTCCATATCTGACACACATGTTGAAAACCGTTTTTCATTGAAACATATAACAAGAGAATGACTCCCGATGCCAGAAGCCTGACAGAGACAAGCGAGCCGGCTTCAACCGCTCCCCTTTCAAATATGTACTGTGCAGCGCTTCCCGATAATCCCCATAATGAAGCACCTGCAAGTACCATCAATACGCCTTTCACATGAGCTGATTTCATATCTTTCACCCGTTTCTGTATGCGATATATTGCATATTCTAATAGATGATCGACAAGTCCGCAACCTCCTTCGGCAAAAAATTATCTCATAAAATAAATGAATAGTATTTTCATAAAATGAATCAGATGAAGCAATCTCCTGTCATTCGCGGTCTCCGGGACCTCTTCCCTTGTCAGGCTAGGCGATCTATTCATACTTTCGAACTGAGTTTTTTTCTAAAACAGTTATTAATAACCAAAAATTTTAAATTGGTCCTTCAAAAAAATAGGTCTTCCATATAATTCATTTTTTTTCTATAATAAATTAACAGAATAATTAGAATAGAGTATATTATTCCTCTATTTCAATTATTCTGAATAAATGGAGGAGAGTGAGTAATGATGAGGAAAAAGAGTTTTTGGCTTGGGATGCTGACGGCTTTCATGCTCGTGTTCACGATGGCCTTCAGCGATTCCGCTTCTGCTGCTCAGCCGGCGAAAAATGTTGAAAAGGATTATATTGTCGGATTTAAGTCAGGGGTAAAAACCACATCCGTCAAAAAGGACATCATCAAAGAGAGCGGCGGAAAAGTGGACAAGCAGTTTAGAATCATCAACGCGGCAAAAGCGAAGCTAGACAAAGAAGCGCTTGAGGAAGTCAAAAATGATCCGGATGTCGCTTATGTGGAAGAGGATCATGTTGCCCATGCCTTGGCGCAAACCGTTCCTTACGGCATTCCTCTCATTAAAGCGGACAAAGTGCAGGCTCAAGGTTTTAAGGGAGCGAATGTAAAAGTAGCCGTACTGGATACAGGAATCCAAGCTTCTCATCCGGAATTGAACGTAGTCGGCGGAGCAAGCTTTGTGGCTGGCGAAGCTTATAACACCGACGGCAACGGACACGGCACGCATGTTGCCGGTACAGTAGCTGCACTTGACAATACAACGGGTGTATTAGGCGTTGCGCCGAGCGTATCCTTGTACGCGGTTAAAGTGCTGAATTCAAGCGGAAGCGGATCATACAGCGGCATTGTAAGCGGAATCGAGTGGGCGACAACAAACGGCATGGATGTTATTAATATGAGTCTTGGGGGAGCATCAGGCTCGACAGCGATGAAACAGGCGGTCGACAATGCATATGCAAGAGGGGTTGTCGTTGTGGCTGCAGCGGGGAACAGCGGATCTTCAGGAAACACGAATACAATCGGCTATCCTGCGAAATATGATTCTGTCATCGCAGTTGGTGCGGTAGACTCTAACAGCAACAGAGCTTCATTTTCCAGCGTGGGAGCAGAGCTTGAAGTCATGGCTCCTGGCGCAGGCGTATACAGCACTTACCCAACGAACACTTATGCAACATTGAACGGAACGTCAATGGCTTCTCCTCATGTAGCGGGAGCAGCAGCTTTGATCTTGTCAAAACATCCGAACCTTTCAGCTTCACAAGTCCGCAACCGTCTCTCCAGTACGGCGACTTATTTGGGAAGCTCCTTCTACTATGGGAAAGGTCTGATCAATGTCGAAGCTGCCGCTCAATAACATATTCTAACAAATGGCATATAGAAAAAGCTAGTGTTTTTAGCACTAGCTTTTTCTTCATTCTGATGAAGGTTGTTCAATATTTTGAATCCGTTCCATGATCGTCGGATGGCCGTATTTAAAAATCTTGACGAGAAACGGCGGGTTTGCCTCGCTCAGCCCGGCTTTTGAGAGCTCTTGAAACGTCGAAACCGCTGCATCGCTGTTTTTCGTCAGTTCAATCGCATACTGGTCAGCGGCTTTTTCCTGATGCCTCGAAACCGCGTTCGTAAATGGAGACGACGTGAAAGAGATGACCCCCATCAGCATCAGAAGAAGCGGAAGCGCCGCTAGATCGGATTTTCCCGCAATACGAAGACTTCCCCCATAGCGGGAAATGATCCACTTGTACAGCTTGTCGATCACATAAAAGACGGCAAGGGATAAAAGCAAATACCCGCCGAGTCCTATGTAAACATGCTTCATCACATAATGTCCCATTTCGTGCGCCATGATGAATAAAATTTCCGGCTCATTCAGCTTGTTCAGCGTGGTATCCCAGAGCACAATCCTTTTATTGGCGCCGATTCCTGTCACATAAGCATTTAAAGCATTCGTTTTTTCAGACATGTTCACTTCATAGACATGATTCGCAGGAATATCGGCCTGGTCGGCCAACTTCAGAATGCTTTGTTCGAGCTCTTTATTTTTCAGCGGATAAAAGTCATTGTATAAAGGATCGATGACAACCGGCTGGAGAAAAAATAAAAACAGCGTAACCGGAACCGTCAGGCACCAGGCATAAAACCACCAGCGTTTTTCATGCCTTTTGATCAAATAGTAAAAGACGATCACCGCCGCAGCCGTGATCGGAAAACTGATCCAGAAGTCGATCACCTGGTCTTTGATCCAGCTTGCGGTTGTCTGGGTTGATATGCCGTAGTCAAGCGAATATTGATAGCTGATCCAGTCAAGCGGCAAAGAAACGATCGTGATGATCAGAAACAAAGCAAAAACATATGCTGTGATTTGAATCGTTCTCCGCTTCGACGTCTGCTCCGCCCAATTCTTCATTTTCCTCGATAAACCGGCAATCAACAATATAAAAAATAAAAACCACTCAAACGGAATCCGCATAAAAAACAGAAAGTCCTTTATTTTCGAGTACTCTTCCGTCAGCATAAGTTCCCTTTCGTTCATAAATGCCGCCGGGTCTGCGCTTGTCCCTTTCAGCGCCTCGGGAACGGAGGGTTCACCGGCCATAAAGAGATACCAATAGAAAAAAAGGCCGTACAGCACATACAGGAGACCGGCTCCCGCGATCCATTTCCGCATGGCGAATCACTTCCTCTCACATAGCAGTTACTTCTATTGTAAGCTTTTCCTGCGAAAGTTAGAACCAAGCCTTACAATGAGAGCAAGAGGCCGGCGCCTGCGAGCGTCAAAATCGTCCCCATCACGACGACTATGACGCTCGCTCCAAAATAGGAAAATAAAAATGCGATAAGAGCGCCGGCAAGTCCGTAGAGCATCCCGCTTTGCACGAAAAAAATCCCCGGAAAAATGAGAGCCCCTAAGACGGCGTACGGCACATTTTTCAGCACGCGCTCCAAAAATCCGGGAAGCTTCAGGCTTTCAAAAGCAATGAGCGGCACCATCCGCGGCACATATGTAACGGCAGCCATGCCGATAATCATCCAGATGATCGGGCTAAACATAGTTTCTCTTCCCCTCTGTTCTAAATTGGTACAGCCATTCGATCAGGACGGCGGATAAAAGCGTAGCGCAGACGATCGACCATCCTGCTGACAACATGCCGTTCATTTGGAAAACCGTATTGAATAGCGCAGCCGCCCCCGCCAGCAGCAGGACTTTTCGCTGTTTTTTTAAAGGCGGCACCAACAATCCGATGAACATGGCATAAAGGGCGATGCTCATGCTTTCCTGGAGAACAGCCGGCATGGCGGCACCTGCATAATGCCCGGCCGCACTCCAAAAAACCCAGCTTACATAGCCGATCGAACCGAGTCCGATCATATAACCGGTCGTCAGCTTTTCCTTTCTTAGAGCAGCGACGGCAAACGATTCATCTGTCACCGCGAAAAATGAGTAAAACGCTTTTTTCCAAGGCGAATCTTTTTCCACCAATTGATTCAAAGTCGCTGAAAATAAAAAATGTCTGATATTTACAATGAACGTCGTCATCACGATTTCGATGATTCCCGTCTGAACGGCGAGCATGCTTAAAGACATATACTGGGACGCTCCTCCGAAGACAAGGGCGCTCATCAAAAACGTTTCAAAAAGCGACAGCCCCGTTGTTTTCGCCAAAAGCCCGAATGTCAAAGCGACCGGAATGTAGCCGACGGCAAGGGAAACCCCTGAACGAAGCCCGTCTAGAAAGTTGAGTGAATCCTGCTTTTCCATCTTGACACCTCTTTACGGATAATAAATGAGTGTATAACATGATGCCGTTTGTTCCGTGTTGTTTTCGTACGTATGCACGGTGTTTGCGGTGAAATGCATCGCATCGCCTTCGTTCAGACCGCAGGTGTAATCACCCGCCGTCACCGCGATCGCTCCTTTAGAGACGAGCACATACTCTTCAATCCCTCCGTGGTGAGGCTCTGATTCGTGTACACAGCCGGGCGCAAGTTCAATATAAAAGATTTCAAACTTCTTTTTCTGATCAAACGGAAAATGCGGAAATGCCGCGTATTTTTCTTCTCCGGCCATAACGGGCGTTTTCTCATGCTTTCTGACGACCGTCGGCTCCCCCGCGGGCTTTTCTGCCAAGGAAGTAAATGATACTTGCAGCCCGTTTGCGATCTTCCACAAAGTTGTGATCGTCGGACTTGAAGCGCCTTTTTCAATTTGCGCGAGCATGCCTTTGCTGACGCCGGTCATCGATGACAATTGATCAAGGCTGTAATTGCGGACTTTTCGCAGCCTCTTGATGTTTTCTGCAACTTGTTTTTCAATCGAATTCATCTTCCGCCCCCTCACAATAAATTAAACATTTGTATAATTTATTGAACATTATAGCATAATTTTTTAGGATGAAAAGCCATTAAACGGAGAAAATAAATGCCTGGGGTGATCATTCTGAAAAAAATAATGGGGATCATACTTTTTTTCGGTATTTTATCCATCACTGTCTTTTATGTATTTCACTTGATGGCGGAGCCTTTCGACTCAAGAAATGCCGAAGAAATCATCTTGAAGCATGCGGATGACAGCGAAAAAACGATCAGTATCAAAGACAGGCACAACATAGACGCCCTGCTTGATACATTTAACAAAGGGAAAAGAATGAAGGAAAAGACGGCACGTAGCCTGCCTTCCCCGGCATATCACGGATACATCAGCATGACCGACACACATCGCGTTCACTTCACCGTCTGGCTGAAGAAAGATGAAGCCGTCATCCTGAAAGAAGAGGAGGGCACATATTTTGTTCTCCGCCAAAGGGAAAAAGACGCTCTTCTCAGAGAACTGCAGAAAAGGGACGCGGCAGGCGTCCCTTTTAACGAGTCAAGATTGATTTGTCAAAATGTCTTTTAAAGCGCGCCTTAAAATTTTGCCGGTCGAATTTTTCGGTATTTCATCCATGAAGACGATCGCCGCCGGGCGCTTGTATTTGGCAAGATGCTTTTTGCAATGCGCCAAGACATCATCCTCTGTCAGCGTTTTATTCTTCGGAACGACATAGCAGTGGACGGCTTCTCCCGTATTCGGGTCGGGCACTCCGATCACCACCGCTTCTGCGATTTTCGGATGAAGGTAGAGCACTTCTTCGATCTCCCTCGGATAGACATTATAGCCGCCGACGATAATCATGTCTTTTTTTCTGTCGACGATATAAAAATAACCGTCTTCATCCCGTTTTGCCAAATCACCTGTATACAGCCATCCGTCTTTAATCGTATGGGCCGTTTCTTCCGGCATGTTGTAGTACCCTTTCATAACATTGGGCCCTTTAACGATCAGCTCCCCGACTTGACCGGCAGGCAGCTCTTCCCCGATTTCATTGACGACTTTGTTTTTCACATTGAGAATGTTCGTGCCGATCGATCCTGGCTTGCGGCCGGTGCTGAACGGGTTAAAGCATGTAACAGGAGAAGCCTCCGACAAACCGTAGCCTTCTAAAACGAGGACGCCGAATCTTTCTTCAAAGCTTTTCAGGAGAGCGACAGGCATGGCCGCTCCGCCTGAGATGCAAAGCCTGATGGATCGAAAACCTGCTTCATCCGCTCCTTCATACTGGTACAGGTAATTGTACATTGTCGGAACGCCTGAGAAGATCGTCGCCTGATGCTTTTTAATCAGCTTGAAAACTTCGGCGGGACTGAATTTCGGAACGATCAAAATCGCTGCGCCGTTCATGAGCGGTGCATTCATGCAGACCGTTAAACAAAAAACGTGAAACATCGGCAGGGCGGCGACGACAAGGTCAGATTCATTCATTGTCAGATAGCGGGCTGTATCATTTGCATTTGAAAATAGATTTTGATGTGTGAGCATCGCCCCTTTTGGTCTTCCCGTGGTTCCTGACGTATAGAGGATGGCGGCTGTATCTTCGGCGTCGATTTCAGGAAACGGCCGGACAGGAGGTTTCATGATGCTTGTAAACGATTTCAATTTCATCTGAACCTCGGTGCTTTCCGGTTCGCGTAGCGGCTCTCCCGTTTCGCAAAGCACGACGCAACTGACTTTCGGAAGGGATTCATGCACCTTTTCGTAAAGCGGTAGCAGCTGTCCCAGAGCCACGATCACTTTTGCGTCGCCATTTGTCAGCATATAGCCGATCTCAGTCGGCGTATAGGCCGGATTGATCGGTATGACGACGGCTCCGGCCTTCAGCGCACCGTAAAACGCAATCACAAAATGCGGTGTATTGCCGAGAAGCAATGCGACATGATCTCCCTTTTCCACGCCGATTTCGCGCAGACCTTCTGCAAAGCAATCAATTTTCTGCTGTAATCCCCCGTATGTTTCCGTCTGTTCTCCAAAAATATAAGCGGTTCTGTCAGGCTTTGATTGAGCTGTTTCCCCTAATTTTGAAACTAAATTCATTCTCCCACCCCTTAAAAATGAATGAATGACCATTCATTTTGTGATAATCAAAATCTATTCCCATTATAGTAAATGAACAGAAAACACTCAAGGCCTGCCGGGAAATATCTTCCATTCCTCTCATGTTAAAAAGGGGCCGCGGAAACCGCAGCCTCTCTTTTAGTAGACAAGATCCAAAAATTCTTCTTTTTGAATATTGCCGAAGTAATGCTTGATATCGACGCCTTGAAGGGCTTCTTCAATCGCTTTTCTTTCATACTGTACGCCTGTCAGCTTCTCTTCAATGTCGCTGACATCGCCGACTCCGAAAAAGTCACCGAATATTTTGCACTCGCGGATCACGCCTTTTTGCACTTCCAGGCGGATGTCGACCGATCCCGCTTGAAATCGTTTTGAATGCTGAAGATTGAATTTCGGAGACTTCCCATAGTTCCAATCCCAGTTTTGATAGCGTTCCTTTGAAATTTGATTGATGATTTCCCAGTCTTTTTCTGTCAGCTTATACTCCGGTATTTCCCCTTCACTATCAAAAATATAGCGGAGAAGCATGCTTCGGAATTCCACTGTCGTCATCTTCTGATCGAGAAACTCGCTGATATTGGCTACACGGCTCCTGATTGATTTGATGCCTTTTGACTCGATTTTATCTTTTTTCACTTTTAAAGCCGATACGACATGTTCAATCTCAGAATCGAACAACAGCGTGCCATGGCTGAACATTCTTCCTTTCGTAGAGAACTGGGCGTTTCCCGAAATTTTCCGGCCGTTTGCCATCAAGTCGTTTCGGCCGCTCAGCTCCGCATCGACGCCAAGCTTCTTTAAAGCGGCCACAACGGGCTCCGTAAACTTCTTAAAGTTGTGGAAGCTGTTGCCGTCGTCTTTCGTAATAAAGCTGAAATTCAAGTTCCCGAGGTCATGGTAGACAGCTCCGCCGCCTGACAGCCTGCGAACGACAATGATCCCGTTTTCATCCACATACTTTGTGTTGATTTCCTCAATCGTATTTTGGTTTTTGCCGATGATGATCGACGGCTGGTTGATATAAAACAGCAGATACGTCTCTTCAGGATCGAGGTGCTTTAAGCAGTACTCCTCAATCGCCAAGTTGATCCTCGGATCTGTAATATTTTGATTATCGATAAACAGCATGTTTGTCAGTTCCTCCTTCTATTCTCCCCACACATAACCGGTGCGCGCCAGATCAACCGCGCCTTTATAAACGGTTTTGGCCTCTTCTGCTAGTTTTTGATGTTCCCCGAAATGCGGGAGGTGCGTCAAGAGCAGATGTCCCGCACCCGCTTCCGCAGCGATGCGTCCAGCTTCGAGGCTGTTCATATGACCAGCGCTTCTCCCATCCTGATCCGCATAAAAATTGCACTCTGAGATCAATAGATCGGCTCCTTCGCTGAACGGGATGAAAGCTTCCTGAAAGCTCGAATCGGCCGTATAAACGACAGAATGAACACCGTCCGTCACCCTCATGGCAAAGCAGTCAACAGGATGAACCGTTTTTAAAAACGTGAACGTAAACGGTCCGATTGCTAAAGACTGTTTCGGATCATAGGCCAATCCAGCGGTATGCGTTTTATATGTAAGCTTTGAAAACTGCTCTTCATCAAAAGGATGTCCATATATCGGAAGGGCATTCGCTCCCTTGCCGAGGAATGAGCCGACCAGTTTGGCAAATTGCAAAGGGCCGACATCCGCAATATGGTCGTGATGATAATGGGATAATATAACGGCATCAAGCTCCTCAACGGGCAGAAACAGCTGAAGCTTCGATAAAACGGCACTGCCGCAGTCGATTAAAACGGAATAATCCCCGGATTGAAAGAGATAGCCTGAAGTCGCTTCATTTGCAGCCGGAAATCCTCCGCAGCAGCCGATAACTGTCATCTTCATGTATACACACCTCTTTTTTGTGTCTATCGTCCCCCTATTCAATATACCCATTTTTCTTAAAAATTGCATGTTTTATATTTTGTCATAAAACAGACATTGCTTTTCCGGATACTGTTATAATACAATGATGACAACAAATGAATTGGGGGAATCAACATGCTCGCTAAAATCACCGAGTTCTTCAGAAATTTGCCTTCCAAAAAATGTTCAAAATGCGGCCACGATATTGATGAGCAGCACGAATGCTACGGAAACACTTGCTCTAAATGCTTAAATGTAAAAGATATATAGACGTCATTAAAAAATGCCCCGGCGGATTCCCCGGGGCTTTTTTTTGTCATAAAGTTAGTTATAAAGAGAGAGATTCTTGTCAAAATTCATTATTTTAATAACATTTTACTATTTCACTTAGGGAAATATACACCGATGAACGTCCCGATTTGAATTTAAGCTGGGATGTTCATCTCATATTTGAATTTTCAATATATTCAGACGTTATTTTTTTAATGGACGAGCTGCATTTTATTTCGCTATACTTAATTTACGATCTCAAGTTTAATATTCTAGTATAAAATTAAGCATGCGTTGGGAGGGCATCTATGAAAAGACTTAAATTCGGATTAGCCACACAAATTTTCCTCGGGCTGATTTTAGGTGTTGCAGCAGGAGCGATTTGGTTCGGAAACCCTGCAGTCGCAACGTATCTGCAGCCCGTCGGTGATTTGTTCTTAAGATTAATCAAAATGATTGTGATTCCTATTGTCGTTTCAAGCTTAATTGTCGGGGTTGCAGGGGCCGGCAGCGGCAAAAAGGTCGGCAGGCTCGGTTTTCGGACGATTCTGTACTTTGAAATCATTACGACTTTTGCGATCGTGCTCGGACTGCTCCTTGGAAATATCATTCAGCCTGGACACGGCGTAAACTTTTCTGGTGCTGAAAAACAGGATATCAGCCAATATGTAGAAACGGAAAAAGCGGCAAGCACCAAATCTGTCGCAGACACGTTCCTGCACATTGTGCCGACAAACTTTTTCCAATCGCTCGCTGAAGGCGATCTGCTTGCGATCATTTGTTTCACTGTTCTGTTCGCACTCGGAGTGTCAGCCATAGGCGAAAAAGGCAAGCCTGTGCTCTCCTTTTTTGAGGCAACGTCTCAAGCCATGTTCCACGTCGTGAACATCGTCATGAAATTCGCGCCGTTCGGCGTTTTTGCTTTAATTGGTGTAACGGTTTCAAAATTTGGTTTTTCTTCGCTTTTATCATTAGGAAAGCTCGTTTTGCTTGTCTATCTTGCTCTTGCTTTCTTCCTGATTGTCATTTTTGGGATCGTCGGCAAGCTGTGCGGTATCAATATATTTAAATTTTTGGCCTATATGAAAGATGAGCTTCTTCTTGCGTACAGTACATCAAGCTCTGAAACTGTGCTTCCGCGCGTCATGGAAAAAATGGAGAAAATCGGCTGTCCGAAAGGCATTGTGTCGTTTGTCATTCCGATCGGCTACACATTTAACCTTGACGGCTCTGTCCTGTATCAGGCGATCGCGGCGCTGTTTTTGGCGCAGGTCTACGGCATCGATCTGTCCATTGGACAGCAGCTCACGCTCATCCTTGTTCTGATGGTCACTTCTAAAGGAATGGCTGCCGTTCCCGGCACATCATTCGTCGTTCTTCTTGCGACTCTGGGCACGATCGGCGTTCCTGCTGAAGGGCTGGCCTTCATTGCCGGAGTCGACCGGATTATGGACATGGCGAGAACGGTCGTCAACCTGACCGGAAACGCTCTTGCCGCTGTGGTCATGTCAAAATGGGAAGGTGAATATGACGCCGTTAAAGGACAGGCCGTCTTAAATCAAAGGGAGCCGGCAGATATAGAAGTATCCGGCTGACAGCTCGCAAAAAAACGTATGTTTCCCGCTTTTGGAGAAACATACGTTTTTTTAAAATATGCATTTTGCTCAAGAAACCTGTCCAAACAACTTCCTTTCCTTTACATACGATGTACTGTAGTTAAATTAGAAAAGAAAACTGGAGGGAAGTTTAATGTATTATTACCATGACCATTGCAAGAAAGATTATTACTATGACTACCACAAGAAAGACCACGACTGCAAGAAATACTACTACTACTATTATTACTACTATTATCCATGCTATAAGAAGTATGATTACGACTATGACTACAAAAAGTATGACCACTATGATCACTGCAAAAAGAAAAAACACTATGATTACTGGTAAGTAAACGTCATCCTTTACGGATCGATGACTTCCACTCTTTTTTTACTCCCAAGGGACCGGGATCCTTTGGGAGCTTTTTTATGCCATGTCAGACAGGACATAATGATACAGCAGCTTTGCCGTCTGCTCCAAGGACGATTGATGCGTCCTTTCAAACGCATGGGATGCGTCAATTCCCGGGCCGATCAGCCCGTGGACGATATCATGGCCCGCTTTGACGGCTGCTGAAGCATCTGAGCCGTAATACGGGTATATATCAAGCTTATACTCGATTCCGTGTGTTTCACAAAGAGCGGTCAGACGCTTTCGAAGCCTGTAGTGATAAGGCCCGCTGGCATCTTTCACACAAATGGATACCGTATATTCGTCGGTTGACTGCCCATCGCCGATCGCTCCCATATCAACAGCCAAATATTCCACCGTTTCAGGCGGGATATTGGAGTTGCCGCCATAACCGATTTCTTCATTGTTGGAAATTAAAAAATGTGTCGTGTAAGGCAGTGTCACCCCTTCTGTGTTGATCGTTCTGATCAGCTCGATGAGGAGGGCGACGCTTGCTTTATCATCAAGATGACGCGATTTGATAAACCCGCTCGGTGTGATCTCAACGCGCGGATCGAAGGAGATAAAATCGCCGACATTGATGCCGAGCGCCCGAGTTTCTTCTTCACTGCGGACCGGTTCGTCAATGCGGACCTCCATATTCTTCTGGTTCCGCTCGGCTTTTCCGGCGTCTTTGTAAACATGCACTGATGTCTGATGCATTAAGATCGTGCCGGTGTATGTTTTCCCTGATGCTGTTTCAATTTTGCAATACTCGCCTTCAATCGAGTTGTAATTGAACCCCCCGATTAAGTCAATTTTCAGCCTTCCGTTCGGTTTAATCTCTTTCACCATCGCGCCGAGGGTATCGACATGAGCGGTGAGCATCCGGTGCCGGGATTTGTCGCGGCCCGGTATCGTCGCGATCAGGCCGCCCTTACGGTTAAACTTTGTTTCGACTCCTTCTTCCTGTAATAGGCGATTGATATAGTCTATGATGTCATACGTATTTCCGGTAGGGCTCGGGATCGAGACGAGCTCCTTGATGAGCTCCAGGGTTTTCTGTCCTGACATATTTCATTCCTCCCAACTTGTGATGTTTATAGTATACATCAGATCAATATTTTAGTACCAGATACTAATACTAGGTGTTATAATAAAAAAAAGGAGAGTGAATTTCATGAAAACTTTATCAAAAGCGCGAATTTCCGCCATAGGAACCTATGTTCCCGAAAAGCGCATGACAAACACAGACTTTGAAAAGATCGTCGATACTTCTGATGAATGGATCGTTCAGCGGACAGGAATGAAAGAAAGGCGAATCGCGGGAAGTCACGAATTCACATCAGATCTTTGCATAAAGGCCGTTGAAAATCTACAAAGCAGATACAACGGCACGCTTGACGATATTGACATGATCATCGTCTCTACCACAACGGCGGACTATGCTTTTCCAAGCACGGCATGCCAGGTTCAGGAGCACTTCGGATGGAACGAAGTCGGCGCGGTCGATGTAAATGCGACTTGCGCGGGATTAACATACGGATTGCATATCGCCAACGGCCTGATCACTTCCGGACTGCATAGCAAAATTCTTGTGATCAGCGGTGAAACTTTATCAAAAACAACCGACTACACAGACCGCGCGTCTTGCATTTTGTTCGGCGACGGGGCGGGCGCCCTGCTTGTCGAACGGGACGACAAAGCCCCAAGCTTCATTACTTTTGCCCAGGATACGAAAGGTGACGGAGCCCGCCATTTATACAGAACCGGCTTGCGAAGCGACCTTAAAGGGGAGCCGCTCTCAGGTGAAGGAAAAATGGTTCAAAACGGCCGCGAAGTGTATAAGTGGGCGGTCAGGTCCATTCCCGAAGGCGTCAAAAAGCTGCTTACCCAAGCTGAAATGGAGCTGAAAGATATCGATTGGTTCGTCCCGCACAGCGCGAATTTGCGAATGGTCGAATCAATTTGCGAAAAAACCGGAATTCCACTCGAAAAAGCGCTGACGAGCGTCGAATGGTTTGGCAACACCTCATCCGTATCAATCGTTCTCGCCCTTGATGAAGCCGTCAAGAACGGAAAGTTGAAAGAGGGCGATACCTTGATTCTGTTCGGTTTCGGCGGAGGTCTTACATATACGGGACTGATTGTAAAATGGGGCGCGCCAGCTTCCTGATTTCAAAAAAAACATCTTTTCTTGCCCTTGCCGGGCTTGAAAAGATGTTTTTCTTTTATGCGTGCTGCTCTTCAATTTTTCCTTTTCTCAGCAGCACTTTAAAATAAATCAGCGTCAAGGCCATCATGACGATCGCAACACCGCCGAGCACGGCAGCCTGCTCCCACATATACGCGTAGTCTCCGCTTGAAATCACCGCTCTGTATCCCGCAATGCTGTAGGTCATCGGCAGTGCGGAATGGATGACTTGGAAGAACTTAGGAACAAGTGCAAGAGGGAATGTTCCTCCGCTTCCTCCAAGCTGAAGCACGAGCAGAATGACGGCAATGAAACGTCCCGGATTTCCCATGGTCGCAGCCAAAAACTGAATGATCGCAAGACATGTAATGCTCATGATCATACTGAACACATAAAATCTCCAGACACTTTGCACTTCAAGCCCGATGCCAGAGAGAATGATCGTGCACGCGATAGCTGCTTGAAGAATTCCCACTGCAAAAAGTACGCTGAATTTGCTCATAAACCAGCCGAAAGCTGATTCAGGCCGGACGGCCGGTTCTTTCACATCGAAGACGACGGTGATCATTAATGCACCGACGAACAAGCCGAGCGACAAAATATACGGGGTTAATCCTGTTCCGTAGTTGGAAACCGGATCGATTTTATCGCCTTTCACATCGACGGGATCTGAGAACATATTGTAGTTTTCGTCTCCCGCTTGAATATCGCCGGTCTGATCGGCAGCGTCAGACAGCTTGTCAAACAGCTCCCCGCTTCCGTTAGACAGCTTGCCAAGACCTTCATCAAGAGATTTAGCTCCTTCTGCAAGCTTGGAAGAACCGTCTTTCAGTTTATCAGCCGCGCTTTGCAGATCGCCGAACTTCCCGACTAACGTCTGGCTGCCTTCGGCGATTTTGGATGATCCGCTTTTCGCCTCCGCGAATTTTTCGTTGTAAGCACCCAAACCGTTTGTCAGCGCATCGAGCCCTTGCTGAACCTTCTGCGATCCTTTATAAAGCTTATTCACATTCGAAGGAACTTGCTTCAATTCCTCGAGCTTCTGTTTCAGCCCGGATAAATCGGGAAGTTGGCTGACATCCGGAATTTGCGCTTTCAACTTGTCAAACTCAGGCAGCTTCACCGTTCCTATTTTTTCATCGACTTGTTTCATAAGCGCGGCTTTCTGTTCTTGTGTCAGCATGTTGCTGGATTCAATAATTTGTTTGACTTCACTGTGCTGGTTTTTCAATGCGGCTTCAAGCTCATCAATATTTTTTGAAATTTGGCTGATTTCTTTTTTCGCCTTTTCGGCGTTTGAAAGCGCCGTTTCAAGCTGCTGAATCTTTTCATTTGAAATGGCTTCTTCTAGTTTGCTTATCATCTGCGCTTTTTCATTCATCTGCTCCAATCCCGCCACAATCTGAGGCATGCCTTGTTGGAGCTGTTGAGCACCGCTGTGCAGCTGGCCGCTTTTTTCCAAAAATTGCGCAAGTCCTGAATCAAGTTCATGAATTTTGTCGTTCAGCGTATTGAATGCCGCGCCGAACTTCTCCATTCCGTCTTTGTTGAACTGAATTTGGCTTTTCGCAAGCTTTTCAAGGTTCTTTTTCAGCGTTTCGCTTCCTTCTTTCGCATCTTTCAGTCCTTTATCCAGTTTTCCGGCACCTTCGCTTGCTTCACCGAGACCTTTTGCGATTTTGCCGAAATTGTCAAAGATGACTTCAGCATATTGCTCCGTGATTTCAGAACCGATTGAACGCTGAAGCTGTTCAATCGCTTTATCGCTGATCTGGGCGCCGACATAGTTTCGTCCGGCGTTAGTATGATAAATCAGATTCAGCTTTTTCGGATGTTTATCCATCACCGTGCTGGCATCCTTCGAAAAGTTTTCAGGAATTTCTACAACCATGTAGTATTCCTCATTTTGCAAGCCTTTCAGCGCTTTTTCCTTCGTCGTAAAATGCCAGTCGAATTTATCGTTTTTTTTCAGTTCTTTGACAAGGTCGTCGCCGATGTGAAGGTCTTTTCCTTCATATGTCGTTCCCTTGTCGGAATTCACAACCGCTACGGGGAGCTGATCGACGTTTCCGTATGGGTCCCAGTACGCCGCCAAAAATATGCTGCTGTAAATCAGCGGTATAAAGAGAACCCCGATCACGGATATCAGTAGTTTTTTATTGGTTATCAGTTCTCTCCACTGGTTTTTGAAAACATTCATGTTGATACGCCTCCTAGTTAGTAGCCGCTCTCTATGCGGATAAGCACCCCTTTAAACAAAGAAAGGATAATCTAACGAGATAATCCTTTTAAAATATACATTTTCAGCATCTCTGCCAACTCTTCATCTTTCAGCGGTTTATGGTTTTTTTCCCAGTCAAAGATGAGCGCGATGTAAAGCTTGAAGATGACAAACGCGTTCAGCTCGGGGTCACACGGTCTAATATCGTCATTTTTAATCGCTTCTTTAATCTTTCTCTTAATATAGCTGACGACCATGCGTTCCAGCTTTTCAATTACTTCGCGGGCCGCCGGTGTGCCGAGCTCCGCACCTTCCTGAAAGATTTTAATGGTCAGCTGGTGCTTCTTTCTGTACTCCAATATCGCCATCATCGCGCGATGGGCATTTTCGTGAAAAGGCAGATCAGGATCAATCGCTTGATCAGCCGTTTGCTTCATTTCAATCAGAAGCGAAGAGAAAATGTCGTCGAACAGTTCCTCTTTATTCTTGAAAAAAGTATAAATCGTACCTTTGCCGACATTGGCAAGCTTCGCCACCAGATCCATCGTCGTCGCTTTGTAGCCGAATTGTGTAAACGATTTTGTCGCCGCTTCTAAAATCAGTGCTTTTCGATCTTTGCTCACGGTTTCTCACCCCGAAATTGACTATTTGAACATTTTGGTCAGTAAGTACAAAAAGTAATGTAACACACCTGAATATAAAATGCAATAATTTAAATGTTATCTTTTCCATAAACAAACTTTAAAATGATGAAAGCTGTAAAAAGAGTGAAAATAAAAAAAGCCGCCGAATGGATTCGGACAGCTTTATTTGCTCTTCTTTATTCGAAAAGGTGTGAGAGTACATCGGCTACGGCCTGCTTGCCTTGGTCGATGCAATCCGGAATGCCGACCCCTTCAAAAGAGGCCCCCGTCATGAAAACGCCCGGATATGACGCCTGTAACCCTTCCCTGATCTCTTTCATTCTTTTCTTATGGCCGACATGGTATTGCGGCATCGCTTCATGCCATCTTGTGATGCAGGTCATTTCCGGCTCACCGTCGATCTTCATAATCCGTTTTAAATCGTCGAGGACGATTTTCACCATCTCGTTATCCGACTGTTCGACAACGGACTCATCGCCGGCTTTCCCCACATAAGCCCTTAACAGGATTTTTCCTTCAGGCGTTGTACTCGGCCATTTTTTGTTTGTCCAAGTGCACGCCGTAATCGAAAAGTCGCTGTTTCTTGAAATGACAAAGCCTGTTCCTTGATGCTCCATTTGGACGGCTTCTTCCGGAAATCCGAGCGCCACATTGGCGACAGATGTTGACACCATATCTTCTAAACCCTTCAGCCAATCCGCTTTGGGAAACATCGCGGCAGCTGCTTTATGGGGAGCGGTGACCACGGCCGAATCGGCGTGAAGCAGCTTGCCGTTGTCAAGCTTCATGCTGTAGCCCGAGCCCGCGCGCTCAATGCTGACAACCTTTGTGCCTTTATAAACCTTTGTGATATCGAGCTGCTTTTCCAGTTCTTCAACAATCGTCTGCAGGCCGGTTTTCACCGTCTGGAACTGGCCTTTCTTTTTGTTTGCAGGCTTTTTGGCGCTCTGGGCGCCGCGCGATTTTTTCATCCCGATGATCAAGCTTCTGTACTTCTGTTCTGTCTGGTAGAATTGCGGGAAAGTCGACATCAGACTGAGGCGGTCAATGTCCCCGGCATAAATGCCTGACAAAAGCGGTTCGATCAGGTTCTCCACCACTTCACCGCCGACGCGTCTTCTGAAAAATTCTCCGAGCGACTGGTCTTCCTGCGGCTTGCTCGCCGGAAGCAGCAAATCCATTCCGGCTCTCAACTTCCCCGGCAAGGAAAACAAGCCGGTTGTCAGAAAAGGTCCGATTTTTGTCGGCACCCCCATCACGGCTCCTTCTGGAATCGGATAAAGCGTTTCGCTGACAAGAACATAAGACTGGCCTGTAGCGTTGTTCACGAGCAAGTGCTCCAGCCCGAGATCCTTCACGAGCTGAGGTGCGCTTTGCTTCCGTTCCAAAAATGAATCCGGCCCCCGTTCAATCACATAGCCGTCTTTGTGTACCGTCTGTATCTTTCCGCCCAGTCTCGGACTTGCTTCAACAAGCGTGACTTCGGCCGGGAGATCGTTCTTTTTGATTTCCTTCTCCAAGTAGAAGGCGGCGGCCAATCCGGTAATACCGCCGCCGATGATGACAATCTGCCTGCGTTCTCCACTCATTTACAATCGCCTTCTTTACTGTTCTTTCTCCAATTGTTTTAATACAACATCTGCTAAAGCATCGATAAACTCATGTTTTGCATTCGGCATTTCAGGTCTGTAATAGCTTGCTCCGATATCGTCCGTGACGACTTTGCATTCATAGTCGTTGTCATAAAGAACTTCCAAATGGTCGGCTACGAAGCCGACGGGAGCATAAACAAAAGCGCTGTACCCTTTTTGCTCTGACAAGTCGCGCGTCAAATCCTGAACATCCGGCCCAAGCCACGGATCAGGGGTGTTTCCTTCGCTTTGCCAGCCGACGGCGTAATCTTTTACACCCGCCGCTTCGGCAATCAGCTTCGCTGATTCTTTAAGCTGTTCAGGATATGGATCACCCATTTCGACGATCTTTTCGGGAAGGCTGTGCGCCGAAACAATCAAGACGGCGTTTTCCCTTTCTTCCGAAGGCATTTCGTCATAGGTTTTTCTCACTTGATCCGCCCAATATGCGATGAATTTCGGCTCATCATACCAGCTGTTGATCGATGTGATCGACAATCCGCCGAGCTTTTCAGCCTCGTCTTTCGCCCGCTTGTTGTACGACTGTACGCTGAAGGTGGAGAAATGGGGCGCGAGCACGATGCTGACGGCTTCTGTAATCCCGGCTTTATGCATCTCCTGAACGGCATCCTCAATGAAAGGTTCGATATGTTTGAGACCGATATATGACTTGAATACCACATCATCCTGAAGCTCGTTTAAGCGTTTTTCAAGCTGCTTCGTCTGCTCTTGCGTGATCTTTGCAAGCGGAGAAATTCCGCCGATCGCCTTATAGCGGTCTTTTAAGTCCTGCAGCATGTCAGGCTCAGGCTTCCTGCCTCTTCTGATGTGTGTATAATAACGTTCAATGTCTTCCTCTTTGTACGGCGTCCCATACGCCATCACAAGAAGCCCCATTTTCTTTTTACCCAACGTGAACACCTCTTTAAAGATCATGATCTATACGTATTTTGACAGTTTATATTGAAAAGACCAACTGAAATGCTCATGTGATCAGGCTCGATTTTTTTGAGGCGGAATACTCATGAACAAATGCCGTCAATTTTTTCAGTGTGTCTGGACTGACTTCGGGAAAAATCCCGTGACCGAGGTTGAAAATAAACCGGTCCGTCTGCATGCCCTGATCGAGAATGGCTTTCGTCCTCTCTTCAATGACTTCCCACGGGGCAAGCAGGATCGAAGGGTCCAAATTCCCCTGAAGCGTTTTTGTCAGCCCTTTATCCCTGGCTTCCTGCACGCTCATCCGCCAGTCCAACCCGACGACGTCGAGGTCAAGATCGTGCCATTCAGTCGCAAGGTGGCTTGCGCCGACTCCGAACATAATCAGCGGCACGCCTTCTTTTTTCAGCTCTTTGAAAAGAATGTCCATCGTCGGCTTGATATAGCGGCAGTAATCACCGGCATTCAGCGCGCCGACCCATGAATCGAACACTTGAATGGCTTTGGCGCCGGCGCGGATTTGGGCTTTGACGTATACAGCCGCCATCTTCCCGAGCTTATTCATCAAGAGATCCCATGCAGCAGGCTGGCTGTACATAAACGCTTTTGTTTTATTGTAGTTTTTGGACGGGCCGCCTTCGATCATATAGCTGGCCAGTGTAAACGGCGCTCCTGTAAAGCCGATCAGCGGAACGTTCAGCTGTTCTTCTGTCAAGAGCCTGATCGTCTCCAGCACATATGGAATATGCTCCTCCGGCTCGAGTTCGCCGAGTTTTTCAACATCTGTGAGAGATGTAACCGGCTGATCGATGACAGGACCGATGCCGTTTTTAATTTCGACGTCAACGCCAATACCTGGAAGCGGTGTCATTATGTCTTTATAAAGTATTGCCGCATCGACACCGTACTGTTCGACGGGCAGTCTTGTCACATAGGCGCACAATTCGGGCTGATGGGTAATGTCAAACAGTCCGTACTTTTCCTTGAGCGCTCTGTACTCAGGCTGTGATCTTCCGGCCTGCCTCATGTACCATACCGGTACATGGGCGGCCTTTTCTCCTCGGCATGCTTTTAAGAATGTGTCATTAAAAGCCTTGTCGTTTTTCATCATGATATCCACCTTTCAAGCTGCAACCATACGTTCGCAAAATTACTCCTTCCAATATACCGTTTTTTTATTGAACGGTATACTCATGAGACTTATTGTTCAAGAAATTGATGAATTTCGGGTACCTAATGCCCCGAAGGAAACACTTTCGGTTCGACATAATCAGTCCCTTTCCCCTCTGTTTTCGTCTGCGGATTGTACGGAACAATTTTATAGGAAGCATTGGAAAAGATGTTTGCATAAGGGATTGAATAGCTTCCTTTCCCCTTAACCGTATCGATGAGCGTTTCTTTTCCATTTTTCATTTCATATATTCGGTATTCAACTCTTTTATCCTCTTGTTCATGCCATTTTAATGATACCGTAATCAGCCCCATCGGCGTAAAGGAATAGTCTGCTTTAACACTTTCCAGATCTTCGAGGCGGATCGGCCTGTCCAGATCTTTTACACCTTCAGGCGCCTTAAATCGTTCAGGCTTATGGTTGGAGCGTTTTAAAATGTCTTTAAACAGCCTTGTCGGATAAGCGCTGCCGCCTTTTAAATAATGGGATTCATCCGTTTTATCGTAGCCCATCCAGACAGCTCCCGTTACTTCGGGCGTATACCCCGCAAACCAGGCATCTTTTGTTCCGCCCTCTTTTCCGGTATACGTGGTCGACCCCGTTTTTCCTGCAATCTCTCCGGAAAAATCACCTGCTTTTCCCGTTCCGCTCTTCACGACCTCCTCCAGCATTCGCGTCATGTTCCAAGCTGTGTGTTTGCTGAATACCTTTTCTGATTTTTCCTCGTGGCGGAATATGACATCCCCGTTTTCGTCCGTGATTTTTTTAATAAAGAACGGCTCGGTGTATTGTCCTGAATTTGCGAAGGTCCGGTATGCCCCGGCAATCTCAAGCGGCGACACTCCTTTCTCTAAGCCGCCCAGCCCCAATGCCAGGCCCTCATCCGGCACGTTCATGCCTAAGCGGCTGAGATAAGGCTTCACCGTTTCGATTCCGATCTCATTTAACGTCCATACGGCAGGCGCGTTTTTGCTGTAAGTCAGCGCATCCACCATTGAGACCTTGCCCTCATACTGGCCGTCATAGTTTTTCGGCGAGTAGCCGCCGTATGACAGCTGTTTATCTTCAAGCATGGAGTACGGCTTGAACCGCTTTTCTTCAAGAGCTGGGCCGTAAACGGCAAGCGGTTTAAACGTCGAACCGGGCTGACGCGGGGCTGTTGCCCTGTTGTAGCCTTTCGGAGCGTATTCCCGGCCTCCGAGAGCGGCTACTATGCCGCCTGTCCGGTTATCGATAAAAACGGCGCTCCCTTCAGCTTTATTGTCTGTTCCGGGAAAATAGCCGTCCTGCTTCATCAGCGTGTAAGCCGCTTTTTGAATCGAAATGTCGAGCGGAACACTAATCGTGTATCCGCCTTGAAGAAGCTGTTCGCTCGAAATCGAATATTTGTCTTCTGCTTCTTTCATGACCAGATCAATATAGCTGTCAAGCCACGGATTTTTTGATTTTTCTTTCACATGGAGACCCAATGTGCTGCCTTGGGCTCTGACGGTTTCCTTTGAGCTGATATATCCCTGCTCATTCATCATGCCGAGAATGACATTGCGCCGCTCACGGCTTTTTTCCGGATTGAGAATGGGCGAATACGTGGACGGCGCTTTAGGAATGGAAGCAAGCACCGCTCCCTCACTGACCGTCAAGTCTTTCACATCTTTGCTAAAAAAGTAGTTTGCCGCCGCCTGGATTCCATAGACGCCGTGCCCGAAATAAAGCTGGTTCAAATACATTTCCAAAAGCTTGTCTTTGCTGTAGTCCCGCTCCAAGTTGATCGCGATAATGACTTCTTTCGTTTTTCTTAAAAACGTTTTGTCGTGTGTTAAAAAAGTGTTTTTTGCAAGCTGCTGGGTGATCGTACTTCCACCTTCCACTTTCCCTCCCGCTAATATATCTTTATAGACCGCACGGCTCACCGATTTAAAATCGATGCCGTGGTGCTCATAAAAGCGCTTGTCTTCAACCGCGATAAAGGCATTTTTTACGCCGTCCGGCACCTCGGCAATTGAAACAGGTCTTCTGTTTTCGGTATAGAGGCTTGCGACTTCTTCTCCATTTTGGTCGACGATTTTAGAAGAAGCATGGAAAATCAGTTTCTTTTCATCAATCACATAATCCCCCAGAAACAAAATCGTAATATATCCGATTAACGATAAAAGGAATATCGCCGCTGTAATGATGATTGGAATGAAAAATCTCTTTCTCATATGGTCACCTCATTCCTTTCTATAGCTAGTATGGGAATTTTTTCTTCAAATTATGTTGCAGCATTTATAGCGGGTAATAGATAGAATTTTAAATCGTCCTTTTGTTATACTATCAAAAAAGGGGTGATGAAATTGAATTTTTACATTACATACGGAACTGTCGAGTTTTTAAAAAAGCTCGCCAAACAGCACGGTCTTGAAAACATGTTATTTATGAAAAGCCACGATTCCGCCATTCTCTTTCACGAAACCGACGGAGAAAGCGTCTTTCATTCTCCGCACCGCTACGAAATCATCGATCAGTCGGGAACTTTGAAACATTCCGGATTCGCCGTCCTCAACAACATCCCTGTCACACCGGAAGGAAGACCGCTTTTCGAAACCCGTTTTAAAAACAGAGCCGGAAAAATCGAAAATCAGCCCGGTTTTAAAGCCCTCAGGGTGCTGAGGCCAAAAGACAGCGATACGTATATCGTCCTGACGCTGTGGGACACAGAACAGTCATTTCAGGACTGGAAAAGCTCCAAATCGTTCGGCGAAGCCCATCAAAAGAAGGAATCTTCAGCTGGAATCAACCAAGGCGGAACGATTTTTTCCCGCCCATCCTATATTTCTTCGTATCATTCTGTCGAATAACTGCCTTTTAAGGCAGTTTTTTTATTTCCGAGGAAATGAGCCCTTCCTTCACACTCTGACAGCCCAGGAATAAGCTGTATGAGGCTATGTTAACGGGGGGATCGGGAAATGGAAATTGAATTAACGTCCATTCACTTTATATATTTGGGCTTTATCGCTGCTATTCTCGCATTTATGCTTCTTCGTCTTGATACCACCTTTATATCGCTTGCCGGGGTTTTTTTCATTTCATTCGCGGCGACCCATTCTGCCATTGCCTCTGTGATGGGCCTGTTCAACAGCTTAATCTATGCCGCCGGAGAACTTCTCCCGACCATTTTCATCATCTGCTTTACCGTTTCGATGAGCGAACTGTTGGCAAAGACCGGCGTTAATGAAGCAATGGTCACTCCGATCGCCAAATGGATGAAAGGTCCTGCCTTGGCCTACTGGATCACCGGAGCTTTAATGTTTATCATTTCTTCATTTTTTTGGCCCTCCCCGGCTGTCGCATTGATCGGCGCCGTCCTCCTGCCTGCCGCGCTGAAAGCCGGTCTCTCCCCGATAGCGGTAGCGTGCGCCATGAATTTGTTCGGTCACGGTTTCGCTCTATCAGGTGATTACATCATCCAGGCAGCACCTAAATTGACCGGAGATGCAGCCGGACTGTCCGTTGCAGAAGTGATGTCTGCAAGCGTTCCGCTCGTCCTGATCATGGGCTTTTCGACAACGGCGGCAGCCTTTTTGATGCTCAGGAAAGAGAAAGGCAATCAAGGAGCGGCAAACAGTGAGCGGCGGCAAAGCGAGCCTGAATGGCTTCTTCCCCCGGCCCCAAGAAAACGGCTCGCGCTGATGATTCCGGTCATTTTTTTAGGGGATATCGCCGCGATGCTGATCCTGGAATTGCAAGGAGACGAAGCGACGGCGCTTGTCGGAGGAACGGCTGTCTTCGTCATGATTCTCATTCATTTTATCGTCCACAAACACCGTCGTCTTGAGAAAATCACCGGTTATTTCATTCGCGGATTTCAGTTCGGCTTTAAAGTGTTTGCCCCCGTCATTCCGATCGCCGCCTTTTTTTACTTGGGCGACGCGGGTTTCGAAAAAGTACTGACAGCCGAGATGCCCGGTTTTTCTAATAGGATCGTGCAGGACCTCGGCTCAGCTTTTGCCCACAGCGTTCCGCTCTCTCCAGAACTCGCCGCAGTGGCGCTCACTGTCACGGGAGCGGTGACCGGTCTTGACGGCTCCGGTTTTTCAGGGATTTCTCTAGCCGGATCAGCCGCTTCGATGTTTGCTGCGGCTGTTGACGGCAACCCGACCGTTCTGACCGCGCTCGGCCAAATCTCAGCCATTTGGGTCGGCGGTGGTACGCTTGTGCCATGGGCGCTCATTCCGGTTGCAGCGATTTGTAAAGTTGACCCGTTCGATCTTGCCAGAAAAAACTTTATTCCTGTAGCAGCCGGATTAACTGTCACAACGATTGCCGCCATTTTTCTTCTATAAAACGTGACAGCAAGGTTGAACAGCGGCTTCAGTTGTCATAAAATTATAAAAACTTACCATTCCTAAAAGGAGGAATTTTTTTGAGCGCATCCGCATTCATCCGACAAATCAATGAGCAGCTTGATGCCCACTACGATGAAATGGTCAAATTGAGGCGCCATTTTCATCAGCACCCGGAGCTTTCTTTTCAAGAAAAGAAAACAGCCGCATTTATCGCTTCTTACTATGAAGCGCTCGGTATTCCTATCCGCACCAATGTCGGCGGAGGCGGAGTTCTCGCGCACATCGAAGGCGGATCGCCCGGCCCCGTCATTGCGCTTCGAGCCGATTTTGACGCGCTGCCCATTCATGATGAAAAAGATGTAACTTACCGGTCGACGGTGCCGGGAGTGATGCATGCCTGCGGACACGACGGGCACACGGCCACCCTGCTCGTCCTCGCGAAAATTTTGAATGAACATGCCGACCGTTTAAAAGGAAAGATCGTCCTCATCCATCAGCACGCCGAGGAATATTCGCCGGGCGGAGCCAGGCCGATGATTGAAGACGGCTGTCTTGACGGTGTTGACGTGATTTTCGGAACCCATTTGTGGGCTACAGAGCCGACGGGAACCGTTCAATATCGAACAGGACCGATCATGGCCGCTGCGGACCGTTTTACGATTACGATTAAAGGCAAAGGCGGGCATGGCGCACAGCCTCATAAAACAAAAGACGCCGTGTTGATCGGATCGCAGATCGTCGCTTCACTCCAGCAGATTGTCAGCCGCAGGCTCGATCCGACTCAGCCGGCAGTCGTTTCGATAGGTTCATTTGTTGCCGAAAACTCCTTTAATGTCATCGCTGATAAAGCCGTTTTAATCGGGACGGCGCGTTCATTCAATGAAGAAATCCGCACCTTGATTGAAAACGAAATTGAACAGATTGCAAAAGGGATATGCGGCATGCATGGCGCTGACTGTGACTATTCCTTTGAAAGAGGCTATCCGCCTGTCTGCAACCATCCGGAAGAAACGGCTTTTCTCGCAAACATCGCCAAACAGACAGAAGGCGTCGAAAACGTCGAGGAAAGCGGCATGCAAATGGGCGGGGAAGATTTCGCTTACTACCTGGAGCACGTCAAAGGGACATTCTTCTTTACAGGCGCCCGTCCTGAAAATCCAGACGCGGTGTTTCCCCATCACCATCCGAAATTCGATCTTGATGAAAAAGCGCTGCTGATCGCAGCCAAGGTGCTGGCAAATGCCGCGATCTCCTATCAGGAGAAAGAGCAGGCGCCCCGCGAAACGCCTGCAATGTAACAGCCGAAAAAGCAAAAAACAGCCGGATCATCAATATCCGGCTGTCTCATGTATCAACCTCATATGGAAAACGTGCCTCGCTGTTTCCCCAAGATGCCCAAGCAGCTTATAGTTAGCCGTTCCGCCTATGACCGCGCCGAAGCCCGGCACAAGCTGAAACAGCTTGACAAGATCGAGATAGTCCCGGTATTCCTGCTGAAAAGCCTGCCAATCGATTTCGCGCTTTTCGGTTTCCCAATGTTCAATCATGCGGAAAATTTCTTTTCGGTGCGCTTCCCCGGAGAAGGCGAGCTGAAAAATATACAGAAGAAACATCCGCTCTTCTTTCTCCTTAATATCGTATCCGTAAATCGACGCCAATTCAAACAGGCATTTCATTTTGATGCCGAGCAAAAGCGGAAAGTCCGCCAGTCCGAGAAAAATCCCGCCTGCACCTGTTCCCATCCCTTCAACTGCAGCCGCCTTTTGATACTGGGCGATCGTCTTCTGAGCCAGCTCATCTTTTTCCCTTAGCGAAAGCGCGCCTGTTTTCTTGTCAAAAGTCGTCAAATTCGAGCCGAGCAAAGTGGCCTCGACCATCTTTTTAATGCTTTCTGTTATCGCTTTGTGAACTTTGGCGGGAATGCGGGCGTTGATTTTCGACTGCACGCCTTTCGACATCCGCTCAGCCATCGACGGCTTTCTGAGAAACTTCATTTTCCAGCGGATCGCTTCCTCCAAATAAAGCTGGTTTTCATTCATGCGCCACTCACCTCTTCTTTCATGATACTTGCTTAAAAAGAAAAGGATTCATGATCTCTTGGCATTTTTCTTTAATCTGCTGCTGAAATAAGGCTTCAAAATTACAAAAATAAGCAATGCGGAGCCGGCCAGTCCGGCGAGCATCCCGGTCCACTGCATCATGGCTCCGGCAACAGCAGACAAAACAAGCGCCTGGACGCTCAGAACAATGTGAAGCAAGCCGAAAAAGCTCTTCCGCTTTTCTTCCGCTTTGACGGGATAAAGCTCCTGCAATGACAAGTGTGAGAAATGATCAAACAGCGGCGTCAGCTGAATTCCTGTAATGAATACGGTAAAGACGATGAGTGCGGCAGAAACCCACTCATATGTCGAAAAATAAGCGATGATGATACCAAAAATTGCGGTCAGTCTGACGACGATGCCGAAATAGTCGTTTGATCTGATAAAGGCCCTTCCGTACATATATGTAAATGTCCGGCGCTGTTCATACGGAATAAACCGGAGCATCCAATCGAGATATGCTCTTCTTTTCGCCTGCTTTCTAAGATGGGGAACGTCTGTGAATAGGTTCGCAATTCTGTAGAACCGCTGCTTTCTTCTGATTTCGTCTTCAATATGCAGCTCCCATTTAAACGATTTTTTCTTATCAATCATTTTAAAATACACATACAGGGCGGCCATGATCAGGTAGACAGCTGCTGCAAATCCGTATGAAGACGCTAAAGCGAAATAGATCGCGATCGTGTTGAGAAGCAGTCTGACAATCCAGTCGGTGACCCTCATGTTTTTTTCGCCGAAAAACGTCATCCGCCATTGCATCGCCGTGTTCCATCCTTTTAAGACGAGCAGTTGAATCAGCAAGATGAAGTATGCGGAAAAAGCCTTGCCGCTCGCTTCAAGATAGAGCGGCGCCAAAGCGAGGGCCGCGGCGGCCAGCGGAAACAGCTGCGTCAACAAACTGAATCGGAAAGCCTGCTGAAAATACGGCTCCATCTTTGCTTCGAGCGGCAGCAAAAAGACGAGGTCCGCTTCTTTAATCAGCGTGCGGACGTAAGAGCCTGTCAAAATGAACGAAAAGATGACGGCCATCACCCAATAGGCGGGAAAACCTTCCGGCATCTCTTTCAGCCATTTGCTGTACCAGCTCGCAGCTCCTGCAAGGAAAAAAATCATGACGATGACAAGGTGGTCATTCAGCATGTACTTCAAATATGATCTTGTTTCTTTGACATACTCCTCAATTCTTGTCTTCCAAATCCCCAGAATGCTATTCATAGCTCTCTTCCTTCGTCAGTTCAAGATACAGGTCGTCGAGGCTCGCTTCTTCCATCGAAAACTGTTCCCTGAGCTCATCAAGCGTTCCTTTCGCCCGCACTTCGCCGTTATGGAGAATAATGAAGGAGTCGCAATACCGCTCTGCCGTTGCCAAAATATGCGTCGACATCAAAACGGCCGCGCCGTTTTTCTTCGCTTCGTTCATCCGCTCAAGAAGGGCATTGATCGCCAGCGGATCAAGACCGAGAAACGGTTCATCTATAATGTACAGGTCGGGTTCGACAAGGAAAGCGCACATGATCATAACCTTCTGCTTCATTCCTTTTGAAAAGTGGGCGGGGAACCATTTCAGGCGCTTTTCCATTCTGAATTCTTTCAAAAGCGGCGGAAGCCTTTTCTCCAACGTTTCCTTGGAAAGGCCGTACGCCATCGCCGTCAGCTCCAAATGCTCCTTCAATGTCAGCTCTTCATATAAAATCGGCGTTTCCGGAATAAACGTAAATTGGGAACGATAGCTTTCCGGATCGTCCATGAACGTTTTGCCGTTCAATTCAACCGATCCTTTGTGCGGTTCCATTAAGCCGATGATATGCCGGATCGTCGTGCTTTTCCCCGCTCCGTTCAAACCGATCAGCCCGACGATCTGCTCCCGTTCAATCGCAAATGAAACATCGCGCAGCACCGGGTTTCTTGTATACCCTCCAGTTAACTCATTAACAGTCAGTAGTGACATACGTTCGTTCCTTTCATGCATTTTTCTTAATAGTACCAAAAACAAGAATGTATTTGAAACGTTTTCCCTCCCGCTTTTCGGCCTTAAAATAAAACGAATAATCGAATGCGCATCAGGACATTCTAATTCTTGAAGAAGGGAAAGCTTATCAACTCTGGCGAATGAGGTGTTTGTCAAAGACAAAATCGGCAAGAGTTCCTGAGTATGAAACATGTCAAGCTTAGAAATTTCTTTCATCCACTGAATTGAGAAAGCACCTGTTTTATTTGACATCTCCGTCATATAAAAAAGGTGTGACGATCAAATGAGGTGTTTGTCGCAGGAAATGTATAGGCGTTACAAGCTTTCATTTTGACGAAAATGGGGTGCTTGCAAAAGGCAGTTAACGTTTCTTCATTAAAGCGTACCTTCTTCAGGCAGGGTGAACGTTGGAGCCGTTCATCCTGTTTTTCGTGTTTTCACGCAAATTGTGGTAATATGTTGCTTATACATAACCTTTCCCTAATGGAAAAAGGAGGAAAAGTATGAGCGACTGTATTTTCTGCAAAATCATAAACGGAGAAATCCCTTGTGCAAAGGTATTTGAAAATGAACATGTGCTGGCTTTTCTCGACATCAGCCAAGTCACAAAAGGGCACACGCTTGTGATTCCAAAAGTTCATAAAACCAATATTTACGAAATGACACCTGATGTTTCAAGGGAATTTTTTGAAGCGGTTCCGAAAATCGCCCAAGCTATCAAAGACGAATACGAGCCGATCGGCTTAAACCTTCTGAATAACAATGGCGAAAAAGCGGGGCAGTCCGTCTTCCACTATCACATGCACATCATCCCCCGCTACGGCAAAGGAGACGGATTCGGAGCCGTCTGGAAAACACATGCGGACGACTATTCACCGGAAGACTTGCAGAACATTGCAGCTTCCATCAACAAGCACCTGTAATCGAGACATTGTCCAAGGGCGCCGGCAGCTGCCGGCGTCTTTTTTTCGTTCAAAAAAACTCCACATTTTTCAGATCGCCCGGCACGGCTAAACAGACTTGCTCTATATTTCACACAATTCAAATTTTTTATGTATAACCGGAACCTTTTATGATAGGATTGTTTTATATTTTTATACATGAACAGGGAGCGATTGTGATGATACGTACAACGAACTTTAACGCAGGACCGGCAGCACTGCCTTTAGAAGTACTGCAAAAGGCGAAAGACGAATTTCTTGATTTCAACGGTGCGGGGATGTCCGTGATGGAGCTGTCCCACCGCAGCAAAGAGTATGACGCCGTTCATCAAAAAGCGAAAGCTCTGTTAAAGGAACTGATGGACATACCTGATGATTATGAAATCATGTTTCTGCAAGGCGGAGCAAGCCTTCAGTTCTCAATGATTCCGATGAACTTCCTCTCCAAAGACAAAACGGCCCACTTCATGATGACAGGCGCCTGGTCTGAAAAAGCGCTGGCCGAAGCGAAGCTCTTCGGAAACACATCGATCATCGCGTCCAGTAAAGAAGATACGTACAGCTATATTCCCGAAGTACCGGAGATTCCGGCAGACGGGGCTTACCTCCACCTGACTTCCAACAACACGATCTTCGGAACGCAGTGGCAAAAGTTCCCTGACGCTCCGATTCCGGTTGTCGCTGATATGTCCAGCGATATTTTAAGCAGAAAAATCGATGTTTCCCAATTTGACATCATCTATGCCGGCGCGCAGAAAAACCTCGGACCGTCAGGGGTGACCGTTGTCATCATGAAAAAAGACTGGCTCGGCAAAGAAAACGAGCAAGTTGCCAAAATCCTGAAGTACTCAACACATGCCAAAGCGGATTCGCTCTACAATACCCCTCCGACTTTTGCGATTTATATGCTGTCTCTCGTGCTGGAGTGGCTCAAGGAAAAAGGAGGCCTAGATGCCATTGAGAAACGCAATCGCGAAAAGGCCGGTATTCTATACAGCGCGATCGACGAAAGCGGCGGATTCTACCGCGGCCATGCGAGAGAAGACAGCCGCTCAAACATGAACGTCACTTTTACGCTCAAAAATGATGAGCTGACAGCATCATTCATCGCAAAGGCAAAGGAAGAAAAAATGTCAGGGCTTGGCGGACACCGTTCGGTCGGAGGCTGCCGCGCTTCGATTTACAATGCCGTATCGGTTGAAGACTGCGAAAAGCTGGCGGCCTTTATGAAGAAATTCCGCGAAGAAAACTGATGGTTATCCTGATGATGGAAAATGGCGAAAAAGGCTTCCCCATTCCTTCGAAAGTTTGATATACTACTAGAAAGCTTTCGCAATAAATGACGAGCATATTATTGGAAAGCGTAAAAAGAGCCTAGACGAGGAGAGAATAGATATGAAAACAAAAGAATTAGTCGCTATGGCCCTGTTTGTCGCCATTGGAGCGGCGCTTCACGCTGTGATTCCGCCTTTTTTCTACGGAATGAAGCCGGATATGATGCTGATCATGATGTTTATGGGAATCCTTTTGTTCCCTAGATTGCAAAATGTTCTCGTCATCGGAATCGTGACAGGCGTCATTTCCGCGTTGACGACGGCTTTTCCTGGAGGACAGCTGCCCAACATCATCGACAAACCGCTAACAGCCTTGATGTTCTTCGGCGTATTTCTGCTTGTGAAAAAGCTGAACAGCAAAACGCTTGCCGCCGCCGGATTAACTGCTGCAGGAACGGTTCTTTCCGGAACCATTTTCCTTACGGCTGCGCTGTTCATCGTCGGCCTGCCTGGAAACCAGGGGTTCATCACTCTGTTTTCTGTTGTCGTTTTACCTGCTGCCTTGATCAACACGATCGCCATGGCGGTCATCTTCCCGATCGTGCAGTCGATCATGAAGCGCTCAAGGCTGATTGAACAAGTCAAATAAAACCAGAACCTCTTCTTGAAAAGGGATATCCTTTTTTTGAAGAGGTTTTTTTCGTTTTGATGGTCAAAAAAAGGGGAATCCGCCCGATATTTTATATAAGAAGCTGAATAAAAAAAAGGAGCAGGAGCGCCAATCCTGCACTTCCCGTGCAAAAAAGCGCTTTTTGTTTAAGAATGCGTTTCGGCGGGTAAGATGCAGAATATCCGAGAAGCCTTAAATAATAAAAGGAGCCGGCGGTAAATACAGCACTTAAAATTGTCAAAACAATGATAATGACAGACAACCCTCTCCCTCCTTTTTAAAAAAGTATGCTAAAATAAAGCAAGCTATGCAGAAGTTTCTAAGAAGAAAAACGGATGGCTCGGCTCGGACGCCAATATCTAATCATGAGAAGACGGGCGCCTGCCAAGCCTGATCTTTAAAAATATAACCGGGGTGATGTACATGTCAAAAGGCCGATCTTTAGCAGCCGGACTGATTGTAGGCGGTGTTATCGGCGGTGTTGCAGCATTGCTGACCGCACCGACTTCAGGAAAAAACTTGAGAGGACAGCTTAAAGCCAACTGCGGTAAATGGGAAGACACCGTCAAAAGGCTGAAAAACGACGGAATCGCATTAAAAGAGCAATTCGTCAAAACCGCCATAGAAGGCGCGGAAATCATCAAAGACGTCGGCAGCGAACTGCAAACGTCCATTCAGGAATGGCGCGAGGAAATCAAACCTCACCAGCAGGACTTAAAAAAGGAAATCGCTGAGATTGAAGAAAAGATAAAACAGCTGGAGAAAACCTTACAAAACTAATATACTCAGCGAAAAAAATGAACCTTAAAAAAGGGGTGTGAATGGAAAATTTTCACGCTCTTTTTTTGGGTAAAATCCTGATTTCACACCGTAAAGCTGGATTTTTTAAAAATTTCGTAAATTTACATCTTTATTAATCTTTATTTTATTGGCATAATAGAAATTATAAGATAAAGAGAAGCAGGTGAAGTGAATGAATCGAGCGGAAGAGCCCTATACGGTGAAAGAAGCCCTTTTATTCAGTCAAAGAATGGCACAGCTTAGCAAAGCGCTTTGGAAGTCAATAGAAAAGGATTGGCAGCAGTGGATTAAACCTTATGATCTGAACATTAACGAGCATCATATTTTGTGGATCGCCTACCAGCTGAACGGTGCATCCATTTCAGAAATCGCCAAGTTCGGCGTCATGCACGTATCCACAGCGTTTAATTTTTCAAAAAAACTTGAGGAAAGAGGTTACCTGGAGTTTTCTAAAAAATTGAATGACAAACGAAACACTTACATTCAGCTGACTCCGAAAGGTGAAGACGTTTTCCTTAAAATCCTCGAGTCTTACGATCCGACCCGAAATGCCGTCTTAAAAGGCGCTCAGCCCCTTCATCAGCTGTACGGGAAGTTTCCAGAAATCGTCGAGATGATGTCGATCATCCGCCATATTTACGGCGATGATTTCATGGAAATTTTCGAAAAATCGTTTTCAAACATCGAAAGTGAATTTACGAGCGAAGAGGG
Source organism: Bacillus sp. B19-2 (assembly GCF_022832475.1). Lineage (NCBI taxonomy): Bacteria > Bacillati > Bacillota > Bacilli > Caryophanales > Bacillaceae > Bacillus > Bacillus sp. B19-2. The sequence continues at coordinate 155,333 of NZ_JALHKQ010000001.1, read as the reverse complement.
CAAAATGAAGAAAAAACAAGAAGCAAAAGAAGCCGGGGAATCGATAGAGATGGACAAACCGCTTGAGCCTCTTAAAAACTAAGCCAGATCGTATTGCCTGATTATGCTGACGAATTCGCTCATCAGCGGTTTGTACAGACCTTGTCTGTGAAGGGCGAAAATCGTTTCGTGCACTTCAAGTTTTTCATTTAACTGTCCCGCAAAAAGCGTGAGGAGATGATCGAACATCACATATCCTTGCGCTTTTTGTGCTTCAAGCTCCTTTGAGAGCTCTTCGCACAGCTTTTCCGTTTCCTTTGCTTCTTCCTCTGATAAGCCCTTTTCGATCAACATTTTATAATACGGATACTCTTCCATATCCGCATTGTTCAATAACAGTTTGATGTAATATTCCAGCCGCTCAAGGCGTTGCTCGATAGAGTTCATATTTGTCCCTTCTCTCCCTTTCTCTTATTTTAGCCGATATTCCCTTCTGATGAAAGTTCAACACGGGAGATTTCTGTTCCTTTTACACCCTTCTAAATTCTTTGGAAAATGACGAAATTTTTTTCGGAAAAGGGATTGATTTTTCTCATCCAGAGGAGTAAATTATTCTGAGGATTTCATATAAAGTTTGTTGAAACGGAAGGATGTCATTTATGAGTTGCTGGAAAACCATCAATCTCGTTAAAGATTATGGAGGCATGCGCATCGTGCTCACTGCCGTCAGTTTAATGATTTTATTTTTTATTCCCGAATATTTAGCGATGCAGCTGATTCATCCGCAAACTGTTCAGAGAGGCGATCATGCCCTTTTGTTTGCAGGACTTTTGGTTGCGGCTATAATTGCCCATAAAATTCTTCATATCTTGCCGGTGATCAGCAAGAAAAAATTAGAAAAAAAGATTTATTGGTTGAAAATGAGAACATGGAGAGAAGTTCCAAAAAACACGATGCTTGTCTCTCTTCTCTGCCCTTTTTTCGTCATCACGCCTGCTTTATTTTACGCGGGGGCTGTGATGCCGAGCTTTGCTCATTATTTCTGCATCATTTCAAGCATTCATTTCGGCTATTGTCTGCCTGATTTTCTGTTCGCCTGGAAACTGATCAAAGCGCCTAAAAACTGCTATGTCGATCAGGAAGCCGACGATTTTGATATTTTAATACAAAAATAATCCAGCCGCTCGGTACTTGGAAAATCCTTTTTTTCAGTCTATTTTCTATCTTTTTTAATAAATATTTGGTAATGTAGTATGGAGCAGAAACAGAGAGGGGGATCTCCTATCATCCTTTTTTATTTCATCTTGTTTGCGGTTTTTACTGTCTTCAACATAAACAAGCTTACAAACTCTTTATGCCTTGTCAGAGAGATTCCTGAAGAACGGCAGGATAAGGTGTTTAGAATGATTAATGTGCTGATCTTAATTTTATTGATCTCATCATTCATTGAGATTTCCTTTACGGTGTAAAGAAAAAAAGGATAGCTGCCGATCGTATTGATCCGGCAGCTATCCTTTTGTTGATTAGCATATCCAAGAAGCACCAATAATAATTAATAAGATGAACAGTACCACAAGCAGCGCAAAGCCGCCAGCGAAACCTCCTGCATAACCGTCGCCCATATTGACACCTCCTCTGCCCCAGTCGTTACATTAGTGTATGCACGAATGTCATGAAACGCTTAGGCTATCGTCCAAAAGAAAAGAACCGCCTGAAAAAATAACGGTTCTTTTCTCATTTTCTAAGGTTTTAGTACAGATAAGCTGCACCAACGATGATTAATAAAATGAACAACACGACCAATAAAGCAAAACCGCTTGAGTATCCTCCGCTCATGTTATTGACCTCCTTTTCTTGATCAATATATTTGTATGAGCGGAAAGAAAATTTGACTAGACGGATGCCCCTCTGTTGAAAATCTTTTTACAGCATGTCAGAATATGATATGATACAATTCAAAGGAAAGTTTAAACTGTTATGATTAGGAGTGTTTGCATTTATGAAGAAGATTGCAATTGCGGCGATTACAGCGACAAGTGTGCTGGCTCTCAGCGCATGCAGCGGGGGAGACTCTGAGGTTGTTGCAGAAACAAAAGCTGGAAATATTACAAAAGAAGACCTTTATCAAACATTAAAAGACAATGCCGGAGCGGACGCACTGAACATGCTTGTTCAGCAAAAAGTACTCGACGATAAATACGATGTCTCCGACAAAGAAATCGACAAAAAGCTGAACGAGTACAAAAAATCGATGGGTGACCAGCTCAACCAGCTCATTGACCAGAAAGGCGAAGACTTCGTCAAAGAACAGATCAAATACGAACTTCTCATGCAAAAAGCCGCAAAGGATAACATAAAAGTAACCGATGATGACGTAAAAGAATATTATGACGGCCTGAAAGGCAAAATCCACTTAAGCCACATTCTTGTGAAGGAAAAGAAAACGGCTGAAGAAGTTGAGAAAAAGCTGAAAAAAGGCGAAAAATTCGAAGACCTTGCAAAAGAGTATTCAACTGACGGAACAGCCGAAAAAGGCGGCGACCTCGGATGGGTCGGCAAGGACGATAACATGGACAAGGATTTCGTCAAAGCGGCATTTGCTTTGAAAACCGGCGAAATCAGCGGCCCTGTGAAATCGCAATTCGGCTATCACATCATTAAGAAAGACGAAGAGCGCGGCAAATATGAAGACATGAAAAAAGAGCTCAAAAAAGAGGTCCAAGAACAAAAGCAAAACGATCAAACTGAACTGCAATCTGTCATTGACAAACTTGTCAAAGATGCTGATTTAAAAGTAAAAGACAAAGAGTTGAAAAAACAAGTCGACCAGCGCCAAGCTCAGACAAGCAGCAGCAGCTGACGCCAAAAAAGCTGTCCTCCCCTCGCGGGGCCGGACAGCTTTTTTTATGCGATGGAATGACTGTCAGCCGATTTTTCATGCTGTTCTTGATCTTCATCCAATGAACGCTTCATGCGCTGTGCTTTTTCTTTTTCCATCCGTTCGATATAAATGCGGCCTTCTTTTTCGATAAAAGCCTGATCGATCTTTTCCTCTTCCTTTGCCGTCGTCATCAGCTTATAGGCGCTGAAAATAATGCCGACGATGCAAAGGTACACCCACCACGGAAACAGCAGCACGGCTTTTCCCCCTTTTTGAATAAACTGTATATCAGACATTATGCAAAAGGGAGACAAGTTATGACGCTTATTTGTGAAAAACGGGTTTATAAAAGGAACGATTATCCAATGCAAAGACGCGTTCGGTATATTCTCCAGGCTTGACCCGTTCGAGCGCTCTGTCCATCATATTGATCTTCGCGTCAAGGTTGTCGATATAGTGAAGAATTTCCGCTTCCTTGACCATCGGCGGCTTTGGACTGCCCCATTCGGGTTTGCCGTGATGGCTTAAAATCAAATGCTGGAGAATCAGCACTTCTTCTGAATCAATTTGAAGCTCTTCGGCTGCTTTTGCAAGTTCTGTCACCATAATCGAAATGTGCCCCAGCAGATTCCCCTCGACAGTATAGGTCGTGGACACCGGTCCGGATAGTTCTTTTACTTTTCCAAGGTCATGCAGAATAACGCCTGCGTACAATAGGTCGCGGTCGAGCGACGGATACAGGTCTGCGACCGATTTGGCCAGGTTCAGCATGGAGACAACATGGTATGCGAGACCTGATACGAACTCGTGGTGATTTTTCGTCGCAGCCGGATAATCAATGAATTCCTTGCCGTATTTTTTGACGAGGTGCCTCGTGATTCGCTGAATACTCGGGTTTTTCATTTCAAAAATATATTGAGTGACCGCATCCATCATTTCGTTTTTGGGAATCGGTGCAGTCTCAAGAAAGTCATCGATTTTGACATTTTCATTCTCGCCCGCAGGTCTGATGTTTCTCAGCTTCAGCTGGTTCCGCCCGCGGTAATGATGAATGTCGCCGACCACTTTTACGATCGTCTGCGGGCCATAGGTCACTTCGTCCTGCTGTTTGGCGTCCCAAAGCTTCGCTTCTATATCTCCGGACTGATCCTGGAGCATCAGCGTTAAAAACGGTTTCCCGTTGCTCGCGATTCCTTTCGTTGACGATTTAATGAGCAAATACAAATCCACCTGCTCGCCAACTTCGTGCAGCATGATACCTTTTGCCATGATAAAGCTCCCTCCGTTTTCCTACATAAAATCATTATAGCACACACTTTTATTTGTTAGTTATACCCTTCACTTCCACCTTTTTCATGACAGAAGGCAGCAGAATCACATCTTCGTCGTGAAAAGCTTCTCTTACATGTTCATGACACGTAAAATACAAGATTTGCTGATCTTCGCCTGAAAGCTTTTTTAAGATGTTCAGCACTTGTTTAAACCTCTCCCGGTCAAAGTGGACAAAGCTGTCATCCAACTGGAACGGCAATTTGACTTCCTTTTGATGGGAGAGGGCCAGAGCGAATCGGATCGCTAAATAGAGCTGTTCACAAGTTGCCTGGGACAGTTCGTGGGCGTAAAAAACAGCCCCGTCTTTCCGCATGACCATTATGGAATCATCTGTTTCAGAAAAATAAATTTTTTCGTATTGCCCGGCAGTCAATGGGTTCAGTAATGATTCAGCCGTCTGTAACAGCTTCGGAAGCCGAACCTCCTTATGTTCATCGATCTTGTTTTTGACCGCCTGCCTGATCAGCTTGACGGCGGCCCACTTTTTGGCCAGTTCGGCGACCCGCTCTTTTTGCATTCCGGTCTGATAGGCGAGCTCGGATACCGCTCCCGATTCCTCAAGTCTGACCAGTTCCGCATGGACATTCGCCGCCTTTTGTCTTTCTTCTGCAAGCTTATTTTCTATACGGGCCCTTTTTTCCTGCGTCTCGGCCAGCTTTCCTTTCAGTTCTGCAAGAGAGTGTTCTGATGCGAGCATGACGGCCTTCTCGTCCTGCCTGCCGAGCTCTCTTTTGAGCTGCCCGAGCCTTGCTGTTAATTCTTTTTTGGCTTGGTCGCGCTTCGCCAGACCGATGAACATCTCACGGCCGTCCGCCCCTGCTTTTTGAAAGAGTTCGCCAATTTGGGATTGGAAGTATTCCGTCTCTTTTGTCAGCTCTTTGATTTGTTCGGCGGTATGCTTTAAAGACACGTCCGCTTCCTGTTTTTGCCGAAGTTTTTCTTTTTGGGAATCAAGCGCGCTTTTCAGCTGAAACACCTGCTCTTGAACGCTTTCGCCAGCGCGGCCGAGAGATGAGACAAGCTTTCTCAATTCTGCTTCAAAGGATGCTTTTTTAGCCTGAAGGCGGCTCAGCTCTTTCTCGAAATCCCGCTTTTTCAACATTTCCTCTCGGACTTCCTTGATCAAAGCGTACGCATCGGCTAAAAATGACGGGTCGATTGACAGGTTCAACTCTTTCAAATAGCGTTCGGTCTTCTCCTGATACGGACGGATATCCTTTTCCCACGCCTCGAACTTCTGAATCGCTCTTTCATATTCCGCTTCTCTCTGTTTGAGCTCAGCTTGTTTTGCGATGAGGAGCTGCCGGGTTTGGTCGTCCTTCCACAGCTCTTCCCTCAAAGCGTTGTCACTCACTCCGCTTTTTGAACCGCTGCGTTCAATGTCGTCCAGCTGTTTTTGAATAAAAGCCGCTGCGGCGGAAGGCTCGGGCTTTTTTAGAACAACAGCGGCAACTATGAGCAAGATCGGTACGAGTAAAGCGCCCGGGAACCACTCCTTGAAAAAGAGCGCCGCAAAAGCTGCCGCAAAAGCAGCACAAAGCGCTGCCGCACAAGCGGTCTTTCTTCTTTTCATCCGAACCTTTTGTTCTTGCTTCAGATAGGACAGCTGAAGGAGCAGCTCTTCCCGCCTTCCGGCATGGCCGCCGGCGGACGCAAGGCGGCTGAGGCTTTCTTCCTTTTGCTTGCGGACATCTTCCGGCATCACTTCATTGCTGAGAGCGGCGTGGGCCTGTTCAGCTTCCTCCAGATCAGCCCTCGCCTGCTCAAACCGCTCGTCAAGCGACCGCTTCAGTTCACGCAGCTCGATGTATGCCTGAGCGGTTTCCTGCAGCTTCCACTCGTATTCATATGCGGTGTCCGCGTTGAGGATATCGCATTCCTCGATTTGCAGGCGCTCAAGTCCCGCTTGAACGCGTCCGTTTATCTGGTGAAGCTGATCAGTCAAAGACGCGATTTTTTCGGAATACGACTGGTAAAACGGATATGCTTTTAAAAGCTCTTCCGCTTCGTGCTCGAGAAAGTCTTCAGCCGGTGCAAGAGCGGCGGCGCGCTGTTCCAAACGGCGCTTTTTTTCTTCCAGCGCCTTCAGCTGAGCGGCTTTTGGATGCAGGTGGGATTCGAGCTTTTCGAGCTCAAAAAGTCCGCCTTCGGGGAAACGGCTTTCTCCTGAGCCGCCGAAAGAAGCGAGCTGCTCTTCCAGCTGGCGTTTTTCGGCGGCCGCCGGCAGAATCTCAATGGCCTGCTCGATTTGTGAGACGAGGTGCTCAAGATCTTTCAGCAGTTGCCCGCTTTCCTTTATTGACGCCTCAGCGCCTTTTTTTTCGTTTAACAGCCGGTGGTAGTCGCCTTCCCGCGCTTTCGCCTTTTTCAAATCTTCGGAAAGCCTTTTTAACCGGTCGAGCTCCTGATTCAGCTCAGGCTTCCGTCCGTTCGGTTTAAACAGCTCTTCCTGCTTTTTCACGAGGCCGGCATCCATCTTGGAAATCGCATCAGAGCCGAACAGACTCGAAAACAGCAGAAAACGGCCGATTTTGTCACGGTTGAATTTATGTATTTCCTGAAGGCCGAACACGTCAAATGAGTAGATCGCTTTATACAGCTGTCTGTCGACGCCTGACAGCAGCTCATTTAAAAAACCTTCCGGCTTCGTGCTGCCGTCTTCCAAATAAACAGTGACCCGCTCAGGCTTTCCGGCCGTCCGTTCGATTCGGATCCGCCCCAAATCAGGGTGCCCGACCTCAAGCATCCCCCCGTAAATGACTCCCGTTTTCGGCTCGTACCGTTTCGTCTTCGGAAAACCGAACAGCACGCTTTCAATAAACGACATGAGCGTCGTTTTCCCTGCTTCATTGAGCCCGTAGACCAAATGCAGATTTGAAGGAGACAGGCGAAATGTCTGATTGGCAAATTTACCGTATCCGTATATATGTATCGCATGTATATTCACCCTGCATCCTCCTTTATCTTTTCAATGTCTTCAGTTCATGAAGCAGCAGTTTTTCCGCCTGCGCGCGAATGTCCCGAAAGTCTTCTTCATTAAACCGGTCTCCGTGCCTTCTAAAAACCGGATGCCGCTCCAAATCGTCAAAAATCAGGCTGAAATCCTGAAATTCCTGCATTTCTTGTAAAAGCTCCTGGAAAAAAGCGTCCCGTTCGATTCCAGACAAGGCGGCATCTGTTTGATCTTCGATCGCGGTAAGCCAGATGAACGCGTCTTCTTCCCGCTCTTCTTCATGGAAGATGTCAAGGATCTCGTCCGCAATGCCGGCCTGTCCTTCCGCCAAATAAGAGGGTGTTTCTCCTTTCAATACCATCTTGACGCATGCGGGCTTGCCTCTGTTTCTGAAAGATTGCAGGGCATCCTGCATCAGGCTGATCAGCTCTGTCATCTGCTTTGTCCCGGAGATATCGATGCTGGCCGTTTCCCACAGAACATCCGATAAGGCTTTAAATTCGAAAGACAGTTCTCCGCCGCAAACATTGACGAGATAGCAGCCTTTCTCCCCCGTTTCCTTCATGTGCCGTGATTGCGTGTTTCCCGGATAAATCACCGCCGGGTCGGAGGCTGAAATGACCTGTCTTTTATGTATATGGCCAAGCGCCCAGTAATCCATCCGGCCGTTTTTTAAATCTTGAAGGGAAAAAGGACAGTACGGATCATGGCCGCTCTCCCCGGAAAGCGTCCCGTGAATCATGCCGATATGCAAGGGCGCGTCGGTCGTTTTTTTGATTTCGGCAGCCTTATTGGCAAAAACAGAGCGCTCGGGATAGCTGTACCCGTAGATGCTTGCGGCGAGCCGGCCGTCTTTGTAAAACGATTTTTCTTCAATGTCTTCCGACGAGAAAATGTGGACGTTGTCCGGCCATTCAATCGGCGTCCAATCGCCGCCCAGATGATCGTGATTGCCAAAAATCACATAGACTTGGATGTTGTTCTCTTTCAGCTTTAAAAATTGCTTTCTCAAAAACATCTGTGCTTTTAAACTGCGGTTTGCTTCGTCGAAAAGATCGCCGGCAAGCAAAATGAAGTCGGCCTGTTCATCAATCGCAAGCTTAAACACATTTTCAGCGCTTTTAAATGTGCTGTTTTTGATCCGCCGGTAAACCTCTTCGGGTAGCCGGCTGATGCCGTGAAACGGACTGTCCAGGTGCAGATCGGCCGCATGAATGAAAGTGATGTTTGTCAATCTTCTGCTCCTTTTCATAAAATATTCTGCTCCCATTCTATCACGGGTTGAAAGCGAATGCACGTTCTACTCTTTGCGCGAAAAAAGCAGCTTTTCTTTCAAGCTGCTTTTCTCTTTCATTATCGATCTTTTGACAGACGAAGCGCCTGTTTAATATTTTTCAATCCGCCGCCGCTCGTGTACATGAGCACGCCGCCTTTATACACCCTCGCCCCGATGACGGCGAGAATCACAATGGTGAGTGCGGTAATGCCGATGCCGAGCGCCGCTTCCCAAAACGGAATATCAAGCACGCCGACTCTGAGGAACATGATCATCGGCGCAAAGAACGGAATGAATGAAGTGACGGTAATAAACGTCGAATCCGGAGCATTCAGTCCGAACATGGCAATCATGAATCCGGCGACGACCAACAGAATCATCGGCGAAATCATTTGCTGAACATCTTCAATCCGGCTGACGACGCTTCCGAGAAATGCCGCAAGAGTTGCGTAGAGGAAGTAGCCGAGCATCAAGAAAATGACCGCGTACACAAGCGTTGCAGTAGGTACGCCGGAAACGTCAAAAAATCCTTTAATCAGCTGAGCCGCATCCCCTCCGCTTTCCTGGCTGGACTGAAGCGACAGGTAGCCGGCAAGAAGGAGCGCGGCAAGCTGTGTCAGGCCCAACAGGGCGACGCCGAACAGTTTGGCGAACATTTGCTGGACAGGCGGCACGCTGGAAATTAAAATTTCCATTACGCGGGAAGACTTTTCCGTTGCAACTTCTGTCGCGATCATTGACGCGTACATCAAAACGGAAAAATAGATGACAAACAGCACAACATAGACAAGCCCTGTCGCCTTTTGAAGCTCTTCCTCGGTTTTCGCGCCTTCTTTCAAGGCGACACTGTTGACTTTTACCGGTGTAAACAGTTCACTCAGCTTTTCCTGTGGTACGTTCAATTCAGCCGTACCAACGGCGATCTTTGCTTGTGAGAGCGCCTGTTCAATCGTGGAGACAGCTGTGGAATCAGCGATATCGAGCGCTTTATATGTTCCCTTCAGCACGCCTTTTTTATCTCTGTCCAGGATTAAAATGCCTTCGAGCTTTTCGTCTCTGACGTCTTTTTCAAGCTCTTTTTCCGGCTTATCCGCTTTCTCGACTTCCAGCGCTTCATCAGTGTCGAGTGCTTTCACTTGCTGGGCAAACGTGTCGTACAGCTGATTTGAGCGGTCAATGACGGCGATTTTATCACCCTCTCCGCCGTCATCAAACATGGAAATAATCGATCCCAGATTTGTGACGAGCACGACAAGCGCAAGCGTGATCGCCGTTGAAATGATGAACGACTTCGTTTTCAGCTTGCTGAGATATGTATGAAAAAGAACAATCCAAAACTTATTCATAACGGGCACCTACCTTTTCGACGAAAATATCATGCAAAGAAGGCTCTTCAAGTTCAAACTTTCTGATAAACCCGCGTCCTTGAAGCATTGTAAACAGCTCTTGAGAGACTTCTTCATTCTCGACCTGCAGGCGGACTCCTTCGGAATGATCCCGCCATTTGACGATGCCGTCCGCCTCTTTCAAGAAGCTCAAGTCGCCGTCTGCGTGAATCGTGACATTCTTTCTGCCAAAAGAACGTTTGATTTCTTTTAATTTCCCTTGAACGACAGGCGTCCCGCGCTGCAAGATGCAGACGTGTTCGCACAGCTCTTCGACATGCTCCATCCTGTGGCTTGAAAATACAATCGAGGTGCCGTCGTCTTTCAAAGAAATGACCGCATCTTTTAAAAGCTCGACATTCACCGGATCGAGACCGCTGAACGGCTCGTCAAGAATCAAAAGCTCCGGCTTGTGCAGCACGGCCGTGATGAATTGAATTTTTTGCTGGTTCCCTTTGGATAGCTCCTCAACCTTTTTGTCGGCGTATTCCGTAATGTGGAACCGTTCGAGCCACTTCTCCATTTCCTTGAGCGCATTTTGCTTTGTCATGCCTTTCAGGCGACCGAGATATATGAGCTGATCTTTCACCTTCAGCTTCGGATACAGTCCGCGCTCTTCGGGCAAATAGCCGATGCTGTTTGTGACACCGTAGTTAATCGGCTGTCCTTTCCATGTGACAGTACCCTCTGTCGCATTCAAAAGGCCTAATATCATTCGGAATGTCGTCGTTTTCCCTGCTCCGTTGGCGCCGAGCAGACCGAACATTTGCTTGTCTGGTATCTCCAGCGTCAGATCGTTTACAGCTGTAAATGAACCGAATCTTTTCGTGACGTGATCGATTTTGAGCATAATAACTCCTCCTTCCAATTTACAATCATACGTTAGTCATACCATTTTAAAAAGGATTTTTTTGATTTTTATATAATTTTAAACAAATAGATCATATTTTGAGAAAGGGGAAGAGAAATGGAAAATTATCATGTAACCGTTTTCGACACTAGTGGAGAAACGCTTTTGAATGAGCGATTTGAAGCGGCCGATCATGAAGAAGCGAAAGAGAAAGGAAGAGGAATCCTGAAGGAAAAGCAATTTTTGGAGCATACACACCGGGTAGTCCATTCGTCCGGTAAAATCATTGTTTTCCGCAGCTGAATAAAATACGGGGTAAGGCGGCGCTGTTGGGGAAGGTCTCCCGCTGCCGCCTGCCCTTTAAACCGCCAAACACTAGTGGATCATCATAACAATGAGCAGTCCCACGTTGATGAAACAGAGTAAAAACGATAAGCATGCGACGCCTTTATTTTTTCGCAGAAAATAAAGGCCATTGACCGCCAGCACACAGATGATGACGGCATCAAACAGTCGAAACAGCAGATCCTGCAAGCTGTAGGCCGGAGCGAAAAAACCAATCACAGAGAAGATCAAGATGAAAAGGCAAGAAACTGTAATATACATCGTCCATTCTTTCGCTGCGTCAGCCCGCTTATTCTCAGATGAAATCATGTCCTTAAACTCGAGCCTCCTTGTCAGTCGTAATCATTTTGTCCGCATACAAGGAAGGGGCTTTCCCCGCATCTGCCAAAAAGCTTGAAGACGTTAACACAACAGCCAGCGACACCATGGCGAACAACAGTTTAGCTTTCATACAACGCATCTCCCCTTTTGATTTTTCGTCTTGCCTGAGAGCAACAGACCTGTGTCTTATGAATCATTTTATAGAAACTTAAATTTTTTTACAATTGCTTCTGCACATCATTTCCCAAGGTCAATTTCCCTGCCGGGCCGCGCTTGTTATACTTGCTGACGGTTAAATTGCGGCTGGCGCTTTTCTAAAAATGCGCGGATCCCTTCCTGATGGTCGCTTGTCAGCCTCATTTTCATCTGGGCCGTTTTCTCGAGTTCAAGCGTTTTTTGCAGCCTGCCGCCATTCAGCGCCTGATAAATCTTTTTTGTTTCAATCATCGCTGCCAGCGGAGCGTGCAGAAGCTTTTCAAGATAGATGCGCGCAAAACGGCCGGAGTCCCCGCTGAATACGGCGTCTGCGATCCGAAGCTCGTGCGCTTCGGCCCCCGTCAATTTTTTCCCGCTCCAAATCAATTCTTTGGCCGCAGTTTCACCGACTCTCCGCTCTAAAAAGAAATGTCCGCCTCCATCGGGAACAAGCCCGATGCCGATAAAATTCATCGCCAGCTTCGCCTCTTTTTCGACCAGTACATGATCGCAGCTGAGCGCGAGGCTCAATCCCAGACCCGCGGCCGCCCCGTGGACAGCCGCTGTCGTCATCTTCGGCATGCTGTAAAGCTTCACCGCAATTTCAGAAATTGTGTCAATGACGCGGGCCGAGCTGTCTTGATCTCCGGAAGACAGCATCATCTTAATGTCTCCGCCTGCCGAAAATCCTTTGCCGCTGCCTCTCACAAGGAGAAGCAGCGATTCGCTTTCCTCTGCAACACGCAAAGCTTCATTCAGCTCTTCCAGCATTTTTTCATTCAAGGCATTGTACGCCTCAGAGCGATTCAGCACAATTTCAAAAATCCCGTCTTCGTCTTTCCATTTGATATACTCCATCTTGCACCTCCGTGAATACGTTTACAATTTGTACTGTTTAAACTATTCCACCTTCGTCCTTCAAAACCTTTTTTTGTTGCCGATTCCGACTTGATTCCGCAATAAAAAAACTGCCGGCGATACCGGCAGCAGCTTCTATTCTTGTTGAGAACCGCTTTTTGCCTCCTTCCGAAAAAGCTCAGACAAGTAGCGGATTTTTTCGTTTGTATAGTGTTCAAATCTGTCATTGTACGTTTTCGGGTCTTTCGGGTTGGAGAAGTGCGTGATTTTTCCCGTTCCCGGATCGACGAATTTGCTCGCAGCTCCGCAGCCGATCCCGATAATCGTCTGTTTTTCCTCCATGATCATGATGTTATAGATGCTTTCCTGGCCGGGAAGGGAATAGCCTATATTCTCCAGGTTGCCGAGAATGTTTTTCTGCCTGTACAAATAGTAGGGATGGTAGCCGTGCTGTTTCGTCCACGAGACAGCGTCATCCATCATCGCGACAATCTCCTCGCGGTCAGCCACCTTATACTTATGTTTGTTTTTCGTCATTTCAGACGCGCGCTTAAATGACAGCGTATGGACGGTCAATGATTCAGGCATTAATTTTTCGGTTTCGGAAAGAGAGTGTCTGAATTCTTTTACCCCTTCTCCCGGAAGACCGATGATCAAATCCATATTGATGTTCGACATGCCGGCATTTCGCGACAGATGATACTTTTCGATCGTTTCTTCGACGGTATGGTGGCGTCCGATCGCTTTTAGCGTTTCATTCTCGTAAGACTGCGGATTAATGCTGATTCGGTCGATGTTCCATTTTTTTAAGACCGCGAGCTTTTCCTCTGTGATCGTATCGGGCCGTCCAGCCTCAACTGTGACCTCGCGGATGTTTTTCACATCGGGAAATGAACGGTACATTTCTTCATACAATAGATCCATTTCTTCAGCGGTAATGCTTGTCGGCGTTCCGCCGCCGAAATACACGGTCGTTATTCTGACATCGTTCTCCTTGAGCCATTCGCCGATTTTTTGCATTTCATAGTGAAGCCCCCACAAAAATGAGCCGACCCGTCCGGCTTGTCCTCTGATCGCATACGCCGGAAACGTACAGTAAGCGCACTTCGTCGGGCAGAACGGGATGCCGATGTAAATGCTGACCTCTTGACTCAGCTCATACAAATCGGGTACCGCTTTCAGCTGACGGTCAATGATGTTTTGCATCAGTTCGATTTTTTCGTCGTGAATTAAATAATCCCGTTTCAGCTCGGCATGTGCCTCTTCCTTTGGCATGCCGCTCTCCAGCTTTTTATGAAGCAGCTTTGTCGGGCGAACACCGGTGAGAATCCCCCATTTCTGAATGATTCCGGTATGCTCCTGAAGCATGCTCAAAAAAACGTAGGAAACGGTATTCTTCACCTGCTTAAACGCTTCCTTTTCCGTCAGTTTGGGATCAATGTTTTTCGCATATTCCGCTCTAATGTCCGTATCCTTTATCATACCCGAAGCCTTGACGCCGTTCTCTTCCCGGTTATAGCCGAGAACGATCGCAACGTCTGCCGGCGCTTCTTCACCAAAAGCGACTTCGCTTTCTTCAAAGAATAAGTTGGCTATATGCTCCAGCGGTCTCTGGAACCTTTCATCTTGGAGCCCTTCTATATAAATGCGCAATGTCATCACCTTTTTCGTTTCAAAACTTTCTTTAGTGTACAAAAATAAATGGGCAAAATCAATATTCCTACAGGACAGCGATGAATGAATAATCCCCGCATTCAAGTTGAAAGCGGGGATTCTATAAGATTCAGACTTTTTTAATATGGAATTTTTTAAGAAACCCTTTGCTTTGCTGCATTCTGAAGTATTCTTTAATCATATAAGCGACGCCCTGTTCATCATTGGAGCGCGTCACCCAATCCGCTTTTTGTTTGACTTCCTGAGGGGCATTGCCCATTGCGACTCCGAGTCCGGCAAGCTCGATCATCGGAAGGTCGTCGATTTCATGGCCGATCGCAACGACATCTTCCATTTTTAGACCGAGGTCGGCGGCGAGCATCGTCAAACCCGCTTCTTTCGAAACCCCTTTATGGACAATCAGCATTTTTTCCCCCGCTCCAATGATGTCGACGAGAGGAAATGCATTTGTGATCGTCTGCCTGATTTCTTCGGACTGTCCTGTTGAGCAATAAACCTCGATCACCGGTGCGCTGACCGGTTCATCCATCAGCATGTCGCTCAGCGAATCGACAAACTGGACGGGATAAAAAATCGGGTCAGACGGGTGAATCATCGTTTTCCCCAGCAGGTTTGAATTCGTTTTTTTCCGGTTTCCAATCGAATATTTTTCATGGAGGATTCTAATATTGCAATCATAGCTTTCCAGTATTTGAACAAGGTTAAATGTCTGTTCTTCAGAAATCCTTTTTTCTAATAAAGGATCGTCGATTTTGTTCGCTATAATCGCTCCGCTGTGCGTAATCAGCTTCGTATCCAGCTTTAAAGATTTGGCGATTTTTTGAGCGGAGCGAAAATGTCTGTTCGTCACAAGCGTCACATATACACCTTTCTTCTTTGCATATTCGATCGCTTCCTTCGTTGCGGGATGAAGCCGTCCGTTTGTCCGAAGCAGCGTTCCGTCTATATTCAGCGCAAGCATTTGTTTTGACACCAGGAGGTCCCCCTTCTTTGATGACTGAATCTGTTATAGAGGATATGTCCCGGTCCCTTTTTTTAGAACAGCCCTCTTGATGCACATACTAAAAAAAGCCTGTGTTCACAGACTTTTTACTTCGCATCTTGTGGATACGATCATGATTCTCCCTCATATTCAAAACAGTGAATTCAACGCCCCTTTCGTTCAATTCACCGTATATTGACAACCCCTTTATTTGACCAGCAGACGTGCTTTCAGTCTGTCAATTTCCTCTATACCCCTTATCATTTTGCCGCCAGTCCGTTTTTCATGATCGTATCCCGGCAAAAAATGAAAGCACTTACATTTAGTATTATCGCAACTATTTCACGAATTGACAAGTCTTTTTTTAAATCTTTCTGAACGTTATTTGTTCACTTAGTGAAAAAATCCCCTCTTGCCTTGACAAGAGGGGATTTTTTATCAGCTCTCTGGATTTCCGTAAAGCTCTTCCAAAGGCTTCATGATGATTTTGTTTAATTCAGCAATCAGCATGCTCATCCGCTGTTCCGCTTCCATCAGCTGCGAGATTTTATCATGCTGCTGGACGAGCGCCACGGATTTTTGCGCTTGTTCGACCTCTTCCTGGGTGATGTCTTCGCCGTTCATCTGTTTTTGCTGAAGGTTCATTTGAATATCGCGAAAGTTATCAAACATCTTTTTAGCAGATGGGTCGCCATTCACCTCATCATAAAGATTTTTCAATCGGGAATATTCATCGCTTTGTCGCAAGGCTTGCCCCAAGTCATAAGCCGAGTCATGTAAATTGACCGTCATCCTGATCCGCTCCTTTCCTGCCTGTATTCTTCTTATGGAATCGGCACCACTCCACTATAACAAACTATGGAGCGTTTTTCACAGTTATACGATAATTCAGTTTGAACAGGACGTCTTCAGCCTCAGATCAAAATCACAAAGATGGCTTGCACGGCTCCGATCATTCCGCCAAGCAGGCCGCCTAAATACGTGATCATTTTGAACTCCCGCCTGGAAATGGACAGCACCATTTCTTCAAGACGTTCAACGGGGAAGTTGTCCACCTGTTCCTTGACGATTTGCTCGAGCTCCAGCTGCTTGAGCACTTGATCCAGGCGGCGGCCCGCCTCTTCGAGAAGCCGGTCGGCGATCTGCGGCAGGCGCAAAGCGATATCCCGCTCAACACTGGAAATAGAGGAGCCGATCGTTTTTTCGAAAAACGGCTGAAGCGAGAATCGTTTCAAAAGCTTTTCCTTTAAATCGAAAATGAGAGGTTTGACATTCCATTTGTCATCCGCTTCCTTGAACGTATATTCTTTCAGCTTGTCCCATTCGTTTTCAAGAAGATCCGTTAAAAGCCGAGCGGTCTCGCCGTTCTTTAAAAACTTCACAATCTCCGGCTGAACGCGGTCAACCAGACTGCTGTTGCCTAAAAACATCTGCACCATGCTGCCGAGCATGCCCCGTTCTTTCAAAAAATCGTCAATCATATGTCCGAGGCGTTCCTTTCCTTCGCCGCTTTCAAAGTAGCTGACAGCCCGGCTTAAAATATAACCGGACACCATTGGAATTTTCTCTTTCAGCTTTTCCTGGGCCTCAAGAGGGATAAGCTCTTTCAGCGGTTCATTTTCATGCGCCTCTAACAATGCGGACAGCTTCTCATCCGTCCATCTGGATACCGCCCGATCCGCTTTTTGGGCGGGATTTGACATTCCGATGCTTTCCAATGCTTCTTCAACGGTGGCCGTTGATTGCGAGAGGTGCGCCAAGATCCGCTCCCCAACCTGCACCGCCTGGCTTTTAACCGCATCGGATGCAAGCCTTTTTTTGATCCCTTCTGTTGTCAGCAGATGGCCTGTGACCATCTGTCCCATCTGTCTCGCCAATTCATCGCGCCTTTTCGGAATTAATCCGGGTGTAAAAGGAACCCGCTTTCCAAATATGTAGATCGCTTTATATGGGCGAAAAAGCATTTTAATCGCAAAATGGTTCGTTACAGCGCCGATAAGTGCACCGACTGCAATCATAACGGCAAAAACCCCAAATACATACATGTTCTTTTCAACTGCCTTCCTTTTTACCTGACATCTTAGCTGCACAGCGTGGGCCTTACGGTCGATCATTACCGTCTTGCCTAACGTTATTATAGTAGCTGAATAAAAGACGGGCAAATAACGGAATGGAGCAAGCCGCTTCAAAATACAATGGGTCAGATGGCAATTGTATGAAGGGCGCTCTAAAATTTTTAATCATTTCCAATTTACAAAAGCCTATTTCTGCAATCTCAAGCGTATCATGAAACAGAAGTCTATATATTAAAGTTTGCCCGAAGTTTGACAGTCTCAGCCTGTTAAGCCTTGTTTTTCATGAAGGAGGTATAATCATGATGACGCTTGGATTTATGTCGCTGTCGCACGAACATGAAAAAACCTATGCCGAAGAACTGGCCAAAATGGCTTCGGACTATGGAATCCGGTTTATCCGGTTCACACCCCTGGATATTTCCCCCGGTTCCATGCTTGTGAAAGGGCTCTCCTTTCATCCGAAGTCAGGACAGTGGAATGAAATTGAAAGAGAAATCCCGGAATTGATCTATGACCGCTGCTTTTACGGCAGAGATCAGCAATCGAAAAAAGCAAAACCGATTGTCGAATGGCTCAAAAAGTATCCTAAAACGACATTTTTAGGACTCGGACTTCCTGACAAATGGACGGTTTACAAAGCATTGAAAGCCGATCCCGTCATCAAGTCCTACCTTCCTGCCACAACGATTGCAGAAAACGCCCAGGATATCCTGCGCAAGCTTGCAAAAGAAAAAGCGTGCATTTTGAAGCCTGCATCCGGATCAGGAGGCCGCGGCATCATTCACCTCGAGCTTACGGGAAAAACGGTGAAGGCCGCCTACCAAACCGGAAAACACAAACAGCTCAAGTCATTTTCGAAACAGGCTTCATTTGAAACGTGGTGCCAAAAAGTTCTTCAGCACCGCTATTTGCTGCAATCGTTCCTCGATATTCAAGACAAAGACGGTTTTCCGTGCGATATCAGGCTGCTGCTTCAGAAAAACGGCAATGGAGAATGGGAAACAGCCGGTAAAACGGTAAGGCGGAGCTATCAGCACGGACTGCTGGCAAACCTGGCCGGGGGCTCTGAGGCGGTGAGCTTTGACAGCTGGCTTTTATCCGTGCCGAAAAAGCGCCAGGCCGTCCTTCTCGATGATTTAGAGACAATGGCGCAGGCCGTGCCCCTGGTGCTTGAATCAAATCACGGGCCATTATTCGAGCTCGGCCTCGATATCTGCCTGACGAAAGACGGAAAAGTCTGGCTTCTGGATGTCAATTCAAAGCCCGGAAAGCACGCTTTTATTAAGCACTCTCCTGAAAAAAGGGAGCTTTTGTATAAAGGTCCTTTGGAGTACTGCTCATTCTTAACGGCTTCAGCCGGCGCGAAAGGGGCTGAGAAAAGATGACCGGTCAACCGCTGACCGTCGGCATCCACCAGACGAGCGAAAATACAATGCTCCTGCCCGCTTCTTTCAAACAGGACGGTTTGTTATTCGCGGCTTTCGGTACAAGTGTTGAACGATGCCACGTCTCATTTGACAGCCATTTGAAGCGCACTGTTTTATTATCTGAAAATCTGTACAAAAACCTGCGGATTCCGTACCGCGGCAAAGCCTCCCTGATTTTTCGCGACAATACCGTCTATATCGGACCTTTAATCGGAATTTTCACGGCCGGTTTCATAAAATCGCAGCTGGATCCTGTCAGAGGGAGGTCTTTATTTTTTTCGAAGCTTTTGACGATGGATCTCCCGGCAGGAGGCTACAGCTATCTGTTCGGAGCGCACCAGATAAATTGGGAAGAAGGCACGGTGCAGGCTCTCATTTTCAGGGAAAACGGCTGGGAGGAGGCCACAGTCCCCCTTCCCAATGTCGTTTACGACAGACTGCCGAACCGCAAAGCCGAAGAATCCGCCGCTCTGCGGGAAACAAAAACCCGCCTTATGGATGAATATCGCATTCCCTGGTTCAATCCGGGCTTCTTTAACAAATGGGAGATCTATGAATGTCTGCAGCAAGATGAGAGGACAGCGGAATTGCTTCCATTTTCGGCATTGGAGCCCGATGCCGATAAAATCGAAGACATGATCGGTCAATACGGCTTCATTTATGTAAAGCCCGCCGGCGGCAGTCTGGGCAAAGGCATATTCCAGCTTTCAAAACGGGAAGAAAACGGCATTCTCGCCAGACATGCCGAAGGCGTCACATCTTATTCGTCTGCTGCTGAATGTTTAGATGAATGGCAGAGACTGCACAAACATACTTCTTATCTCGCCCAGCAGGGCATCGAACGGATCGAAGTGGATCATCACCCGGCAGACTTCAGGGTTCATACAAACAAAAACGGAAAAGGCCACTGGACCGTCACAGCCATCGCGGCCAAAATCGCTGGAAAGGACGGAATTACAACCCACGTGTCGAGCGGCGGCGTCATCAAAACGCTCGCAGAGATTTATGATGATCCTCAGGAAAGGCTTCACATTCTGCAAAAGCTGACAAAAGCGGCGCTCCTCCTCAGCCGGGTCCTTGACGAAAAGCTTGACGGTTTCATCGGGGAAATCGGCTTTGACCTCGGATTGGACCGTTCGGGAAAGGTGTGGCTGTTTGAAGCCAACTCCCGGCCCGGCAGGGGGATCTTCTCCCATCCCCGTCTGGCATCTGTCAGCCGCTTAACGAAGAAAAGAAGCTTCGAATATGCTTCTTATTTAACTGAACAGTCCATCCTTAATCCGGAGGACATGTGGCATGACCTCAAGCCGTGAAGAACCCGCTTCTTCACGGTATTTTTTTGAAAAGCTCCATTTGAAAAGAATCTATGATCTTTTCTGTGAATGAGATACAATGATAACAAATCAACGTGTAGTCAGCTCGCTGGATTTTGCCCACCTGAAATCAATGAAGGAGCGTGGCGTTTATGATTTCTCATTTTCAATGGAAGCCGCTGTTTAAAAAAGAAAGGCTTCCCGGCTGGAAAATATCGTTTTATCATAAAGGGATTCACTATGAAGGAATCTATCATAAATCAGGGGAAATCGAGTGGGGCAGCACCTATCCCCCGCACGATGACGAACCTTCCCTGAAAAGCGAAATTCACGAATTAATGCTCTTTCATATTTACGAATAAAGAAAAGGACGTTGTCGTATGCTGGAGAAATTAAAGACGCTTTACGGTGAACGAATGGTTGTATCGGAGGCTGTTTCAAAACACGATGCAATATGGTTTCAAACCGACGAAGGCGAAACCTTCGGCGTTTTGAAAAGCGCGGTCACCGACCGGGAAAAAGAGCTGCTCCATTGCCTGTTCCGGCCTTTTTCAGAACCGCATCCCGCACAGCAGCTGACAAAGCGGGAGACAGAATGGCATGAATATTTCTTTCGCGATGTCCCCCTTCAAAACCCGGGGAACATTCAGCTGATGCAAGGCCATTTTTTTAAAATGGAGCATGTCCCTGAAGAAAGACAGGCGATCAAAGAAGCGGTCAGCGGCTTTTTTAAAGACCCGCTTGTTGTGTGGTACGACCGGCATGAAGCCGTTATCGTCCACGAAAATCCCTCGCCGTTTCTCGCAAAAAAAGAGCTGTCCGAGCTTGCGCATGCACTGACAAGCGATTTCATGGCAAACCCCGTGTTTTTCAGCGGCCAGCTTCATCCAGTCAACGGATCGCTTCAAGGTAAAATCCGCTTTGAAAAACAAATGTTTCATTATATGCTGGAAGCGGGTGACATCGGAAACGTCGCCACGTTTTGCCAGTGCCTCCCGTCTTTTTTGACGGCAAAACCGGAGCGGGTTCATGCTTCTTCGTTTTCGGACGCCGTAAGAGAGGCGCTGTCTGATCCTGAGACATCCCTGACCATCAAAACGTATATGAGATGCAACCTGAATGCCTCTCTCACAGCGAAACGTTTGTTTATCCATCGAAACAGCCTGCAGTACAGAATTGATAAATTCATCGAACGGACGGCGATCGACATCAGACAGTTTGAAGAAGCAGCCGCTGTTTATTTGATGATGCATCTCCTTTAGCGGCTTTAGCAACTTGCACGAAAAGAAATTGTGCACCATGTCCATTTACACCGCCCTGCCGTTTTTTATAAACTAAAATCAGATAAAGCGTTTACATAAAAGAGGGGGAGAAAAAATGGCGGAACTCGTGCTCGATCAGATATACAAAGTGTATGACAATAAAGTCACGGCTGTGGACAATTTTAATCTTCATATCGATGATAAGGAATTTATCGTCTTTGTCGGACCGTCAGGCTGCGGCAAGTCGACAACGCTCAGAATGATCGCAGGCCTTGAGGAAATTACGGATGGCGAATTCACAATCGACGGCAAACGGATGAATGATGTCGCTCCAAAGGACCGCGACATTGCGATGGTATTCCAAAACTATGCCCTTTATCCGCACATGAATGTCTATGACAATATGGCTTTCGGCTTAAAGCTGAGGAAGTTTCCGAAGGATGAAATTAAACGGCGCGTCCATGAAGCGGCCAAAATTTTGGGCCTTGAACAATATTTGGACAGAAAGCCAAAAGCGCTTTCCGGCGGACAGCGCCAGCGCGTCGCCTTAGGCCGGGCAATCGTTCGGGACGCAAAGGTGTTTCTGATGGATGAGCCGTTATCAAACCTTGACGCCAAATTGCGCGTACAAATGCGCGCCGAAATCACAAAGCTTCATCAGCGCCTGCAGACGACGACCATCTATGTCACCCACGACCAGACTGAAGCGATGACGATGGCTACGCGGCTCGTCGTCATGAAAGACGGAATCATCCAGCAGGTCGGCGCGCCGAAGGAAGTCTATGAAAATCCGGAAAATGTCTTTGTCGGCGGCTTTATCGGGTCTCCTGCAATGAACTTTTTTACCGGCACTCTGAAAGAAGACATGTTTACATTTGACGGCATTTCGATTCGCGTGCCGGAAGGAAAAATGAAAGTTCTGCGCAGCCAGGGCTATGCCGGCAAGGAAATCATCATGGGAATCAGGCCTGAGGATATCCATGACGAGCCTGTTTTCATTGATGCGTCAAAAGACTCAAAAATCGATGCGAAAATTGAGGTAGCCGAGCTGATGGGCGCGGAAACAATGCTTTATTCGCAGGCCGGCACTCAGCCGTTCATCGCCAGAGTCGATTCAAGGACCGACGTCCAGGCCGGCGATACACTTCCTCTTGCGCTTGACATGAATAAAGCCCACTTCTTTGATAAAGAAACGGAGCTTCGCATCCGCTCTGAAGAATAACCCGGATTCAAACAATCTCCATGACCGAAGCATGCTACGACTATGCTTCGGTCGTTTCAATTTCGACGGTTTCTTCATAAGTACAATCCTGGCAAGTATATAAATGAACGCATACGGTTTGCGTTTGTTTAAATGAATCGAACTCCATATACGGACTGTACGGACCGAAAAAATCGGTTGCTCTCCCCGCGTCCGCCATTTCCCCGCCGCACTTCGGACAATGCCTTGGCTGGACGAGAATGCCATTGCACACTGGACACATCATCTGCTCCATCCTCCTGCTTTTTTCCTTAGCTTGCCCCATTCCCGGCCTTTTCGCCTTTCAACATTTACCAGATTGAAACATGCATTTATTTTATCGAATCCACCATAATACGTAGTACAAACCAACATTGGGCTTTAGCCGAGAAGGCAGCGGTTTTCTTTTGGTGAAAGCCGGCAGCTGGTGCAATTCCAGTCAGCCCAACCATACCATTTTTATAAAGGAGTTTGATACAAATGGCTAATCAAAATTCTTCAAATCAACTGGTTGTCCCAGGAGCAGCTCAAGCGATCGAACAAATGAAATTCGAAATCGCTTCTGAGTTCGGCGTAAACCTTGGCGCTGACACGACTTCCCGTGCAAACGGTTCTGTCGGCGGAGAAATTACAAAACGTTTAGTTTCCCAAGCTCAAGCATCTATGGGCGGTCAACAATTTTAAACAACTTCATATTCATGGATAACAGAAGGTGCATATCCTGCACCTTCTTTAACGTGTCATTCATTCTCGCGAATAAAATGATGAGCGGCTGCCCGCGCATGAAAGCCCGCACCCGCTTCTCCTTTTTTCATATGCTGATATAAAGGAGGAGTCGGCATGCAGCTGATGTTGAGCATCAATTGGGAATTGATTCAATTTGTCGGGATTTCTCTATTGAATGAGTATGTCTCAAATGTACGCCCTTATCATGGAACTTTTTGTTTTCGCGGGGCTTTTTCTTCCGGACGATCTGACGTATGATAGATCCGATGGGAGTGATCATGTTGAAAATTGCACTTTTTGGAGGTACAGGCCGTGTCGGACAGGCCTTTCTTAATTTTGTTGAAGAGGATGGGCGTCATTCCGTTTACGCACTTGTCCGGAGAACGGAAGGCGCCCGCATTCCGGATAAATGCTGCCAAGCACTTACAGGGAACGCCCGGAACCAGCATGACGTCGAGTCTTTAATAAAAAATTGCGATATCGTTGTCAGCTGTTTAAACACAGATGGAGACGATACATTGACCGTCTCCATCGAACATATGATAAACGCTATGAACGCACACCGGATTAAACGGCTGATTACCATCGGAACCGCCGGCATTTTAAACGCCAGGCAGAACCCGTCCCTTTACCGCTTTGAAACAAACGAGTCAAAACGGCGCTCGGCGCGCGCAGCGCAAGAACATGCCCGTGTGTACGAACGGCTCCGCGAGTCTGAATTGGATTGGACGATCGTCTGCCCGACATATCTCCCTGACGGGCCGGCATTGAAGACATACCGGTTTGAACAGGATGTTCTGCCGGCCGGCGGAAAAGAAATATCGACCGTCGACACCGCCCATTTTCTTTTCAAACAGCTTGAGTCTGACCAGTTTGTCAAGGCAAGGGTGGGGCTTGCTTATTAAAGCCGGGTGAAGATCCGGCTTACCCTGTCAGGGTTCCTTTTCCCTTTTGCAGTTCATACATTTGATAGTATTGGCCTTTTTGCTTCATCAGCTCTTTATGATTTCCCCTCTCGATAATCCGGCCTTTTTCAAGCACCAGAATCTGGTCGGCGTTTTTGATCGTTGACAGCCTGTGGGCGATGATAAAGGTCGTGCGACCTTGTTTAACGACATCAAGCGCTTTTTGAATGACCGCTTCTGTTTCAGTATCGATATGGGCCGTCGCCTCGTCTAAAATAAGAATAGCAGGATCATATGCCAGCGCACGCGCAAACGAGATCAGCTGTCTTTCCCCTGAAGAAAGGGTGCTTCCTTTTTCGATGACCGGCTCGTCAAGACCTTTCGGCAGGCGGGCGAGCATTTCAAGAGCCCCGACCTGTTTCAAGGCGGCTTCTATTTGCTCTCTGGTCAAATCAGCATTGTCAAGGCTGACATTTGAAGCAATCGTGCCGGAAAACAAGTAAGGATCTTGAAGAACGATGCCCATCTGCTTTCTGATTTCCTGCCTTGACATATCGTATATGCTTCTGCCGTCGATTTTGACATCGCCCTTTTCAATATCGTAAAAGCGGAAAAGCACATTCAAAATGGAGCTTTTCCCTGAGCCTGTATGGCCGACCAATGCAACGGTCTCCCCTTGCTTCGCTTCAAATGAGATGTTTTTCAGCACATCTTCACCGTCATGATAGCGAAAAGATACATCCTCAAATACGACTCGCCCAAGCGCTCTTTCGCTGCCCGGCTCTTTGACGTCGACGCCCGGCTCATCCAGCAGGCGGAAAACCCGCTCCGATGATACGCGCGCCAATTCAAGCTTGGCAAACTGGTTGACAATGCCCGTAATTGGCTGAAATAAACGATTTAAGTAATCAACGAATGCATAAAGGACGCCGATTGAAATCATTCCTTCCGCGTTCAGGGCAGCTCCCCCGAAATACCAGATTAAAGCGGTGAACATCACATTTCTGAGAATGTTGACCAAGTTGTGGGACATGAGCGAATTCAATTTCAGCATTTTATTTTGGTAATGAAAGTGGCTCTCGTTCAGCTGTTCAAATTCTTCTTTTGTGTCCCGTCCGCGCCGGAATGCCTGAATAATCGGCATGCCTTGAATCGATTCATTCATTTTGGCGTTGATCTCGCTGTTGATTGACCTGAGTTTATGATTGTAGCCGGAAGCGAATTTTCGATAAACGGCCGCCCAAATGACAATCAGAGGCAAAATCAAGAGACAGACGCCGGCCAGCCTGACATCAAGGAAAAACAGCGCGGCGAATATTCCGGCCATATAAATGATATTTGTGACAAACGTCGATAGAACGGTCACATACAGGTCGCGGATCGCTTCGGTATCATTCGTCACCCTTGCAACGATTTTTCCTGCCGGCAAATTATCAAAATAGCGGATAGGAAGCCTTTGAATGTTGGCGAATACATCCTGCCTCATCTTTTGAATGATGCGGTTTGCGCTCATCTGCAAGAGGTAGAATTGGCCGTAATGGAAAAAGATCGAGAAGACGAGAAGGCCGAAATAAATAGAAACGAGTGAAATCAGCCCTCCTATTTCAGGCTCGTAAAAAGCATACACTTCTGACAAAGACAGGCGATCGGCCTTGTAGGTTTCCGTCCGGTCTCCGCTCGTCATTCTCAGCTCTTCTCCGGAAACCGTCCGCTCTCCGTCAAAGGAAACCGGTTCCTCCACAAAGTAGTAGTTCATGCCGACTTGAAAGATGTGAACTTCCTCCAGCTTTTCAGCTGAAGAGTCTGTCCTGTCCTCCCTGATATATTCCTTTCCTTTATAGGAAACGGTATATTTGGTCTTCTCTGTCGTTTCATACCACGTTTTTTCAATTCCGAGAATATGATCGTCGATCATCTTTTTGGCGATCATCGGTCCCGTCAGCTCGGCTGTGACGGCAATCGTCAGCATGACGAGCGCCCAGATGAGAATTTTCTTGTAAAGAAGCGCATATTGGAAAAGCCTTTTTCCTGTTGTCATGCTACAGTCCCCCCTTCTTCTCCCGAAGGAAGCTGCTGTGCTTCGTATTGTTCAAAATACCAGCCTTTCCGGCCAATCAGTTCCTGATGCGTCCCTCTTTCAACGATCCTTCCATCCTCCATGACGAGAATGAAATCGGCGTGTTCGACGGCCGACATCCGATGTGATGTAATAAAGGTCGTTTTGCCTTTCCGCCTGCTGCGGATGTTTTCAATAATCGCCGCTTCCGTTTTCGCATCGACAGCGGACAGCGAATCATCCAAGATCAAAATATGGGGCTCCGCAATCATCGCTCTCGCAATTGAAATCCGCTGTTTCTGTCCCCCTGATAAAGCGACGCCCTTCTCTCCGACCATTGTCTCCAAGCCGTCTGAAAGCATCTCAATATCCTTTTTCAGATGTGCTGCAGAGATGACATCGTACAAATCGCGTTCCTCGGCGAGGCGTCCGCCGAACAAAATATTATCTTTCACCGATTTTGAAAACAACACGTGATCCTGAGGCACATATCCGATCCAGCTGCGAAGCTGATCAAGCGGCAGGCGCTCAATCGGCACGCCCGAAATGGTGATCGTTCCTCTTCCTTTCGGGTACTGCCTCAGCAGCTGCTTGACTAACGTCGTTTTGCCGCTTCCCGTCTTTCCGACGATTCCGACCGTTTGTCCTTCTAATACGGTAAATGAAATATCGGCCAGGTTTTCAGACGCAGAACTTGGGTACGTAAAAGTGAGCCCGTCAAATACAATATCGCCCGGCTCCGCCGCTTCCGGTTCAGCGGGTTCTCTCACATCAGGCTCATATGCCAATGTTTCATTTACCCTGTCAAGCGATGCATTTCCCCTCTGCATGACATTGATCAGCTCGCCGATCGCAAACATCGGCCAAATCAGCATGCCGAGGTATACGTTGAAAGAGACGAGCTCTCCCAATGTCAGCTGGCTGCGGAAAACAAGATAGGCGCCGTAGCCAAGACCGATTAAATAGCTGATCCCGACCAAAAGCTTCACCGTCGGTTCGAACAGCGAATCGATCAAAGCGACTTTCATATTTTTCTTGTACACATCAGCCGTCATGCTGTTGAACCGGCTGACATCGTTTTTCTCCTGCACATAGGCCCGGATCACCCTTACCCCTGACACGGACTCGAGCACTCGATCATTTAAATCGCCAAACGCGTCCTGCGCTTCCGTGAAACGCTCATGAATTTTTTTCCCGTAGATGCTGATGGCAGCCGCCATCAGCGGAAGCGGAATGATCGAAGCAAGCGTCAGCTTCCAGCTGATCAAAAAACCCATCGTCAACAGAATCGTCAGCATATACAGCGTCGAATCGACCAGGGTCAAAATGCCGAAGCCCGCCGTCATGGAAATCGCTTTTAAATCATTTGTCGCCCTCGCCATCAAATCCCCTGTGCGGTTTTTCTCGTAAAATGACGGGGTCATTTTCAGCAAATGGCCCATCAGCTTGGATCTGAGAATTTTTTCGACCAGGTTCGCTCCCCCAAACAGCTGATACATCCAATAATAAGACAAGATATAAACAACTGCGCCAAGCGCGAGAAATAAACCGATATAGCCGAGCATGCCGGCCTTTGAAAAAGTGCCCGCCTGCATGTCGTCAATCGCGTTGCCAAGCAGCTTCGGCGGAAACATTTCAAATACGTTTACAATAATCAACAGGACGACCGCTATCGTATAGCGCCGCCAAGAGGCTTTAAAAAACCAGCCCAGCTTCCATAAAACAGAAAACATCTAATATCCTCTCCTTTTTTAGCCGCCTTCAAGTTTTTCCTTACAATCTTTGATTTCGTTTTTTCTGATACTCGGCATAAAAAATTCCTCCTTATGTGCGGTTGATTTATTAGAAAAACATGCTGCTCCGCGTCGGGAACAGAATGTTTTTTCTCAGAAAAAAAAAGGCACACTGTGTACCAGCATGCCTTTTTCCATATAAAAAGGCACATGTACGCTTATTCACGCGACATGCGCCTTCCTTCTGAAAATGGTTAGAGTGAAACGGATCCCTGAGCGTAAGGAAGGTATAAAAATGTCACGTTAAGGTGCTTTTGTTGTTGAACTGATGCTTTGATATTTCTAAACATGACGATACCCTCCAATCTTATTAATATTTTCCATCTTATAGTACGGCCCTTTAATTGTCAATTTGTTTTTTTGGCGAATGGCGGGCTTTTGATTCATATTCTCATATTTCGTTAGATTTGTTGGGAAAACGGGTAATATAAAAGTAAATCCATTCTGAAAGGAATGATCAATTTGTTTAAAGCTGACCGGATCATTGTCGCGTTTGACGGAAAAGAGGAAAGCAAAAAAGCGCTGAAAAAAGCGATCGACCTTTCGAAAAGGCTCGGCTCACAATTGACCGTCGCCCATGTCCATGAACCGAGGCAAGTGAGAACAGAGGCTGCGGACGAAAGACCCGCTGCCGGCGCGCCGTACCTTTACAGCGGCTTCCCGGCCGCACCGCGGGTCCCCCACGATTCAGACTTGGCCGGTGAACCCATGATCTATGAGGACAGCGCGGAAGAAGCGATTGCGGCAGCGAAAATCATGTTGAGCGAAAACCAGTACGACGCGGAAATAGAGGTGTTGGATGGAGACCCGGCCAACGCAGTTCTGCAACATGCTGAAAACATCGGAGCTGACCTCGTCATCACGGGTACGCGCGACCAGAACCGCCTGAAAAAACTCCTGTTTGGCAGCGTCAGCGACAAGATATCGACAAAATCGGAGATCCCGGTGCTGATTGTAAAATAACGATTTTAAAAGAGGCCGGTCAAATGTCCGGCCTCTCATCATGTTATGATCTTCTTGAATTTCTAAACCTGTTAATAATGGAGATCATTCCCCACACAATGAATAGGAAGACTCCTCATACTATGAAAGCATTTATTATTGAAAAATTGATCAAAGCAATCTCTCCTTCTCTATGAAAACATACTTGTTGAAAAAACCTGTTTTTGTAGTAATACATAAGCATTTGCATCAGTATAAAACTGCAAGGGCACTGTTCCCGCGAATGATGCTCCACTGCTATATAATATACAACGCCAATTGATTTTTCCCTCCTAATCCATAAGCCGAATGGTTACCTTTACCATCTATATTTTCTTCACTCTAGACGTTTACATAAATTGTCATTCACTTTAGACTTTCACTCCACATGACTTACAATTGTTTTTTTCTCCACCTTGCCTCGGTATTGTCCTCCTCTCTTCAGCCCCCACCGGTCTCAATAAACTGCCGCAAGTATGGCTGCAAAATAAAAGCCCCTCTTCAACGAAATCCAATAACAGGAAAAATAGGCGTTCAATTTAGTAACAACCACCTAACAGACCTCATAATTTGATCTTGTGAGTACCCGGGGTATTTGACTTAATCTGACTTTGCTTATGTTTCATTCTTCTTTTATTGTGTTTTGGTCAAAAAATTTTACCGATGAAGGGGGATATTAAAATGCAACCATTCCATGATGAACTGCAGTCGTTGGAGATGGATCAATTCCAGGCAGACGATATGACGCTTTGGGATGCGGGCCGCCATCACGCCAATGTTAAACACTGCGCAAGCTGCTGGAGCTGTGGAAGCTGTGCCAGCTGTTGGAGCTGCATGGGTCACAGCTGTTGGAGCTGCATGGGTCACAGCTGTTGGAGCTGTGCGGGCCACAGCTGTTGGAGCTGCATGGGCCACAGCTGCTGGAGCTGCATGGGTCACAGTTGTTGGAGCTGCGCGGGCCATTGCTGTGGGAGCTGTTGGCGCGGAGGCATGTAGTTTTTTTTATAAAAAAGAAGACTTCCCCTGCCTCTTTTGCCGCAGGGGTCTTCTATTGCATAAAGGACAAATGAAATTACATATAATGGTATGTCTTGTTTTTACAACATGGAAGGAGGAAGAGCATGACACACCTGACTGCTTCCGCTCGCCTGAAAGTAAACAAGGATACATGGTTTCTTCCTGATCCGAACGGCGGCGCATATTTTAGAAATAACTCCGGGTCGTTTCGCATAAAAGGATCTTCGATTGCTCAATGGATCGAAAAACTTCTGCCGATGTTCAACGGGGAACATTCGCTTGAAGACTTGACAAAAGGGCTGCAGGCTCCGTACCGAAAAAGAGTATATGAAATCGGAGAAATGCTTTATAAAAACGGGTTCGTTCGCGACGTAACCCGGGATCACCCGCACAAACTGGAAAGCTCAGTGCTTCAAACGTTTGAAGCCCAAATCGAATTTATTGAAAGCTTTGCCGATTCCGGCGCTTACCGCTTTCAGCTGTCGCGTCAAACCAAAATATCGGCTATAGGGACCGGCTCCTTTCTCACAAAATTGGTCCGGTCGCTGATCGATTCCGGTTTTTCAAGAATCCGTGCGATCGTGACGGATGCATCCGGGCATGCTTTAGACGAACTGGCAGAAATATCAGGGCAAACAGAAAGCGGACTGGAGATTGGCTGTGCCGAAACGCAACATTGGCGGGAAGCAGTGCGATCTGCCGATTGGGTTTTATATGCCTCTGACCTCGGCTTCACAGATGAGCTCCGCGCTCTTCAAACGTTTTGCTTCGAAGAGAACAAAGGCTTCATACCCTGCATCTGCCTGAAACAAGTCGGACTGGCAGGCCCTGTCTTTCATCAACAAGGAGACGGATGCCTGGAGGATGCCTGGAGGCGCCTCCATCGGTCTGCGCTCCATGAAGAGCGGACGCTTCGAACTTTTCTTTCGGCAGGAAAAGACATGCTGGCAAACGTTATTGTGTTCGAATTGATGAAAGCAACTGCGGAGCTTGCGCCATTATCTAAGAAGAATCAAGTGTACCTGATTGATTTGGCAACGCTCGAAGGCGGCTGGCATATGTTTCTTCCGCATCCGGACTTCGCTTGCGGCAAAGATTCGCCTGAACTCATCAGCGACCTTGAAGCGAAACTTTCGGAGCGCCCCGGAAGAGAAGCAGAAAGCCGGTTATTCCAATGTTTCAGCGAACTGACCTCACCCGTAACGGGCATTTTTCATCTGTGGGAAGAAAAACATTTGCGGCAGCTTCCTTTAGCACAATGCTTTGTTCAGACAGCTGACCCGCTCTCTTCCGGACCTGCAGAGCTTTTGCCTGAGACGGTGTCGGTCGGTTTGACCCATCAAGAGGCGCGGCGGGAAGCCGGGCTGACGGGTATTGAAATGTATGCATCAAGGTTGACCCGTT
Organism: Bacillus sp. B19-2; assembly: GCF_022832475.1. Classification (NCBI taxonomy): domain Bacteria; kingdom Bacillati; phylum Bacillota; class Bacilli; order Caryophanales; family Bacillaceae; genus Bacillus; species Bacillus sp. B19-2. The sequence goes on along the minus strand of NZ_JALHKQ010000001.1, from coordinate 124,103 downwards.
CTTATCCGAATAACGGAGAGTTCGCGATCGCCGCCGGAGAAACGCTGGCTGAAGGCGTATTAAGAGGATTGGAGAAATGCCTGGAACACCGGTTGCGAGAACGGATAAAGAGCGGAAAAGAAACGATTTCCCTCATTCAGCTGGGCGGAATGGAAGACCGGCATTCCTCATTTTATTTAGAAGCGCTGACAGTCTTGTACGGCAAACCGGAAATCGGTTTAGGAAAAAACATAGAAGGCTTCCCTGTCGCATGGGCGGGAATTCGCGGCCGCTGGTACGGAAGTTCGGGACTCAACATCACGTTGGCTCTCAGAAAAGCGCTCGAACGGGCGCTGACAGACAAAGATCCTTTGACAAACGCGGATGTTCTGCTGGAACCTAGTGACCTGAAGCTCGCGATCCCCGTTTCCGCTGCTTTGCAACAAACACTGCTTTCCGCCTTGAAAAACAACTGCGGCTTGCAGCTTTATGTCTATGAGCTGCCTGCTGAACCATTTTTAAAAGAAAAACTAGCAGGTATTTACTGCGTGCAGTTGCGAAAGGAGGAACCTTGATGAACCGCTGCATTTTGGTCGTTGGTGAAGGATTGTTGGCAGAAGGCGCATCACAACAATTATCTGCTGAATATAACGTGATCCGAAGGTCTGATTTTGAGAACAGCATACCGGAGGAGACTGCGTTCGCTCTTGTGCTGCACGATGCTTGGCGGCCTTTATTATATCACGAGGCCGAAAAGGTGCTAAGGGCGGCAGGGATTCCGTGGCTTCGCGGGTTTGCATCTTTTGGCGAAGGGGTCATCGGGCCGCTTGTTAATCCGTCAGCGTCAGGATGTTCCCAATGCGCCGATATGAGGCGGTATGTCTCCGGCCCCGACAGCAGAGAGACGCTTGAACTGGAACAAAAAAGCAATGGTATAAGCCGCGATCCGTGGGTTTCAAAGACCGGCTGCCGCCAGATGGTCAGCCTGATCTGCACAGAAGTCGACAACATCATGAACGGCGGGCGCGGCCGATTGAAAAAAAACCTTTACTTCGTCAATTTGAAAACGTTAGAAAGTTCGCTCCACGCTTTCATCCCGGAACCGACATGCCCTATATGCGGCAGTCTGCCAGAAGACGGAGCGGAATCCGCGCGAATATCGCTTCGGCCCAGCCTGAAAACGAACCCGGACAGCTTTCGCGTGCGAAACACGGACGATTTAAAACAAACGCTCGCCAAAGACTATCTGGATCATAGAACGGGGATATTCAACGCCAAAATTTATGACGCGATTCTGCCGTTCGCCGATATGATCGTCAATATGCCTTTATGGACGGGAAATGAAGGTGTCGGAGGACGGAGTCATTCGTATGAAGACAGCGAATTAACCGCCATTTTAGAAGGTTTGGAACGCTATTCCGGAATTGAACCGCGCGGCAAACGGACGGTCGTACATGACACCTACGAAAATGTAAAGGATCGTGCGCTCGATCCGGCAAAAGTCGGGCTCCATCAAGCCGAACAATACATGCATCCCGATTTTCCTTTCCAGCCATTTCACCCGGCCCGCCCGCTCCGCTGGGTATGGGGCTATTCATTTATGCAGAAACGGCCGCTCCTCGTTCCGGAATCGCTCGCCTATTACAGCCTGGGGCGCGAAGACAGCTTCGTCTATGAAACATCGAACGGCTGTGCACTTGGAGGGAGTTTGGAGGAAGCGATTTTCCACGGCATATTAGAAGCGGCTGAGCGCGATTCATTTTTGCTTGCCTGGTACACCAGGCTTCCACTTTGGCAGCTGGATCTCGACTCTTCAGGAGATCCGGAATTACGCCTCATGACAGAGAGGGTGCGAAGTGTGGCGGGATATGATCTGCATATCTTTAATTCAACGATGGAGTACGGTATTCCAAGCATTTGGGCGATCGCCAAAAACAGAAAACGGGAAGGATTGAATCTGCTTTGTTCCGCAGGCGCCCACCCAGATCCCGTAAAAGCGGTGAAAAGCGCCCTTCATGAGCTGGCAGGCATGATGTTGAAGCACGACCGCAAATTTGAATCTGAAAGGAGCAAATATCAGCAGATGCTCCGCAATCCTGCTTTAGTGCAGGAAATGGAGGATCACAGCTTCATGTACGGACTGCCCGAAGCTGAAGAGCGCCTCCGGTTTTTGCTGAATCAAAGCCGGCCTCTGCAAACATTCGACGATGCCTTTAAAAAAAGAAAGAAACACCTTGATTTAACCGAAGATCTCTGCGACCTGCTTGAAGCTTTCCGAAGTCTCGACCTTGAAGTGATCGTCGTGGACCAGACTTCACCTGTTATCAAACGGAACGGACTATACTGTGTGAAAGTGCTTATCCCGGGCCTGATTCCGATGACATTCGGACAGCGCTTCATCCGCCTGGAAGGACTTGAGAGAATGTTCACGGTGCCGATGGTGCTCGGCTTTGCGGAAGAGCCGTTAACACCAGAACAGTTGAACCTGCACCCGCACCCGTTCCCTTAAAATTTAAGAGAGTGGCTTTTTTTTCCGATTGTTCTGCTTTATGATCATAAAGCAGAACTTTTTAGGCGGTGGTTCATATGAAACAGGAATACAAGCGGCCGCTTCTTTTCATTGCTTCCCTTTTGACGGCCTTTTGCGCCGTTTATTTCGGCGGCAGACTGATCGGTTTCTATATGACGGAATACCCGAAATGGAACGGACAAAGCGCCGATGAAAATTGGGAGGCCGTGATCAAAAAGATAGAAGGCCGCGCGCTATTTGGCGGAGACCTCTACTGGACAGGCGACCGCGGGGAGCTGGACGATATATATTTGGAAAAATTGGTCGTAAAGTTTGGTGATGAAATCGTTTTGAACGCCCAAGTCGAGACGCCGATGAAAGATTACGCGGGAGGCGAATTCCCCGGCGGAGGGTCAAAAGAACAATCCGTTTCTTTTTTGGAAGGGCTTGAAGAAGCCGAATTCGCCGGCCGCAAGGTAACGGTTCAAGTGGATTGGAGAAAGGGCAAACAAGCGTCCCATACAGCATTTACGCTTGATAAAAGCTCATGGTAAAAGGCGGAATATCGATTATATTCCGCCCACCTCAATTTTGCTTCGCATCGTCAGCTCTTCCTGCGGCCCCAAATCCCGAAATCCGGTCACATTCTTCGGCAGGTTGAGGTTCGGTGCATTCGTCATCCAAGTATATGGCTCTATACAAAGCAGGTCATCCTGATCAGATGTACCGTTAAACACGACCCAGTGCTTAAAATGACCGTCGCATTGGTAGCGGACGCGAATGCCGGCGAGGCTGTCCGCAATGACGGCAGCGCTGTTTCCTTCTTTGTCTTGTTCAGCTGCCAATATATCGTCAAGCCTTTCTCCCGCTGCCATTTTTCCCGCTTTGAACTCCTCTGTCACCCGATACTCGCCTGTCGGCAGCATGCGGTCTGTCAGCGTCCATCGCTTTGAGGCAGGAAGAGTAAACAGGCACCTTTCTTTATCTCCTGCTTCGTTTAAAGGATAGCGGAAAGATGTGTGATACCCCAATCCGATCGGCATCGGGTCTTGACCGCGGTTGACAGCCGATGCATCGATTTTCAGATGCTGTCCTTCTAACGTGTAGGTGATGGTGATGGAAAACGAGTGCGGAAAGATCGCTTTAATATCGGGATGATCATCAGAGTCCAGCTTCGTCTGCACGATGATCCGCTCTTCTGTTGCCTCCACTTTTTCCACCGTCCATTTTTTATCGTAAAGAAATCCGTGCAGGTGGTTTTCGAGCGGCTTTTCATTGATCGGCAGCTCGTACGTTCTTCCCGCATATGTAAATCTTCCGTGATCGATCCGGTTGGGAGGAAAAAGAACAGGAATTCCGAATAAAAACGGATTCGCGTCATATTCTTCCTTTGTTTCAGGCGCTTTCAACAATTTCAAACCGCCCGGCTTCCACTTCAGTGAAATCAAATTGCTTCCCCACCCGGGCACAAGTACAGCCTCTAAATCATCATTTTCCAACCATATCGCTTCCTCATCTAAAAACCGGCTTTTGAGAACAGTGTAAGACATTCGCATTTCCCCCTATTTTGTGAAACGTGTACCAAGTGCCTATCTCCAATCTATTATATCTTAAAAAAGTCAGCGCTTTCAAAATAGAATGGGCGAACCTTTGAAAAATGTTTGAAATATTTTAATTTAAGTATATAATCTATTTTTCTGTTATAATACGTTTATGCACAAAAGCATCAAAGTATTAAAGAGAGATATTTCTTCTAATGAGGTGTGTGATTTGTCAAACGAAAAACGTCTATCGTTTTCCATATCGGCTCTATTGTTTTTGGCCATATTGTTCATTATTTTCACCTGCTTATTCATATTTAAAGCAGAAGCGCACATACCGCTGTTGATTTGCGTTGGTTTTTTAGCCGCGGTCGGCGCGGTGAAAGGCCATTCCTGGAAAGACCTTGAAAGCGGCATTGTCTCAGGCATCCGGAATGGCGTTCAGCCGATTATCGTCCTTTGTTTAATCGGCATCTTAATCGGAGTCTGGGAGTACAGCGGCGCGATTCCGACGGTAACGGTTTACGCGTTGAACCTGATTGAACCGCAGCACCTGCTGCTCACCGCACTTTTCAGCTGTCTTGTGATCAGTTCATTGGTCGGCTCCAGCTTTACGACGGTCAGCACGATCGGCGTCGCTCTCATCGGCGTGGCCGCAGCGGCCGGCGTTCCCCTGACATGGGCGGCGGGAGCTGTGATTTGCGGCGCCTGTTTCGGCGACAAAATGTCTCCGATGTCTGACACGACCAATTTTGCCGCAGGAGTCGGGGAGCTTCCCATTTTCAAGCATATTAGACATATGGCGGGAACGACGATCCCCGCTCTTTTGATCACGATTTTGCTTTTCTTTTTCATGGGCCGTTCTTTAACGGCGGCACCGGCTTCAACCGAAAACATTCAAGCGATCATAAACGGAATAGAAGGCACAGTCAACATCAGCGTCTGGTCGCTTCTGTCGCCTCTTCTTGTGATTGTACTTGCTGTCAGACGCACGCCCGTCATTCCGTCGCTTGCAGCGGGGATCGTTTCCGCCGGGATTCTTGCCGCATTGATTCAGCCTGACGCCAGCATTTCATCGTTTTTGTCAGCGATGCAGAATGGTCCGGTTTTCTCAGCCGACACTGAAGCCGTTGAGAAGATTTTAAACCGCGGCGGCCTTCAATCGATGATGGGCTCTGTTTCCCTGATCATCATCGCATTCGCGCTCGGCGGTCTCATGGAAAAAATCGGCCTGATTACAAGCCTGCTTGAAGGTGTAATCAAGGGCATTCATACGAAAGGCCGGCTTGTGTTCTCAACCGTTTCATCAAGCATCGGCATGAACCTGGCGACAGGCGAACAGTATTTATCGATCTTGATTCCCGGACAGTCCTTTAAAAAGCTGTATGACAAGCTCGGCATCGACCGGAAGCATTTGTCGAGATCGCTTGAAGACGGAGGGACATTAATCAATCCGATGATCCCTTGGGGAGTCAGCGGCGCGTTCATGTCCAGCGCGCTCGGCGTTCCCGTCATTGAATATTTGCCGTTTGTGTTTTTCCTATATTTATCGCCGCTCTTTTCAATTTTGTTCGGTTTCCGAAAGTAAAAAAACGCCGTTTCCCCATGGAAGCGGCGTTTTTCTTTTGTTAAACCGGTTTGGCTGTCTCTGACAAAATGCTGTTTTGCAAAGCGGTCTGCACATTTTTGGTGAGCGGTCCGGGCGCTCCGGAGCCGATGGTTTGCCCGTCAATCGATGTGACCGGAATGACTTCGGCCGTCGTTGACGTGATGAACACCTCATCTGCATTCAGTAATTCATCCTTTGTCACCGCTTTTTCTTCATAATTCAAGCCGTGTTGCTCACACAGCTGAAGCACTTTCATCCGCGTGATGCCGTTTAAGATGAGCGTTGTCACAGGATGGGTGTAGATAACGTTTTGCTTGACGACGTAAACATTTGAGGACGTCCCTTCCGTAACCAATCCGTCGCGAATTAAGATCGCTTCGAATGAAGAAGCTTCATGCGCTTTTTGCTTGATCATTACATTGTACAACAGATTTAAGCTTTTAATGTCGCATCTCAGCCAGCGCATGTCGTCCGCAGTAATAGCCGAAACGCCGTTTTGCTGTTCTTTTTCAGGCTTTTGAATAGGAAATGTATAAGCCGTCACCTGAGGCGTAAGCCCTGCTCCGTATTGGTGCTTTCTCGGGGCTTTTCCCCTTGTCACTTGAAGATACAGCCCGCCGTCCCGCATCTGATTGATGTCGACGAGCTCTTTCAGCTGGCTTTTCAGCTCGGCTTCTGAAAAAGACAAGCCGATTCCGATTTCGGCTGCGCTTTTGTATAAGCGGGCAATGTGTTCATCAAGCGTGAACAGGATTCCATTGTAAATGCGGATGACTTCATAGACGCCGTCTCCAAATTGGTAGCCTCTGTCCTCAATATCAACCGCACACTCGCTTCGCTCCATCAGCCGGCCGTTAAAAAGAACTTTCATTTCTCCATCCCCTTGTTTTTTGTTGACTTCTGAATTTTCTCCATTCCATTCTAACACGACCCTGCCCTTCAAAATAGTGCAATATTTCCAAAAACTTTTCTCCGCCTTCATGATCAAAAAAACAGCATTCCCCATCGTTCAGCATTTTCTCTTAAAATTTGATATATTTTTCCCTTCATCCTGTATTCATCTTCTTTCCAATCCTGTATACTTAAACATTGTGATCCATTATTTTATGAGACTAGCATTCTATAATGGCATTGGAACGAGAAAAATGATACGGAGAGAGTGACATGCGCCAAGTATCAAAAAAAACTGCCCCATCTGTAACTTATCTGTTGACGAAAGCAGCGTGCTTTTTTGTTTTGTGTCTGATTCTCCTGTACGTGTGGGACCTTTCACAGTCCTCTGCCGCCACTGAGAAAAAAGAGCTTACGGTGTCGGAAAACAGCCAAATGAGGCATGAAGGAGACAGCGTTCCGCTCAAAAAAGCAACGCAAGGCGAGCTTCTCGATCACTTGAGCACAAAACAGCAGATCGAAAAGCGCAAGCAAGAAAAAGAGAAGCAAAAAGCTGCTGCGGAAAAAAAGCAAGAAAAATTGAAGGAAAAAACGGTTTATTTGACGTTTGACGATGGGCCTTCAGCCGTAAGCCAAAGGCTGCTGCAAATTTTATCAGAACATGATGCTAAAGCGACGTTCTTCATGCTCGAACCGAACATGAAGATTCACAAAGAAGCCGTTCTCAATATGAAGCAGCAGGGCCATGCACTTGGACTTCACGGGGTGACCCATGACCAAAAGCAATTTTATAAAGGCGCCCATTCTCCTCATCTGGAAATGAAGCAGGCTCAAAAAACGCTGAAGTCTATCACCGGGGTTGAAACCCATTTAATCAGAACGCCGTACGGGAGCAAACCTTCGCTGACCGAAGCGCAGAAAAAAGTGCTGAAAAAGAACGGATTTGTTTATTGGGACTGGAATATTGACAGCATGGACTGGAAATACAGAAGCCAAAAATTCGTTCCGGAAGTCATGAACCAGCTGAACACGCTGGAAAAGCGGCAGACAAAACAGCCAATCGTAATCCTGATGCACGATATTCCTTCAACGGTTCAATCGTTGCCGTTATTGCTGACAAATTTAAAAAACATGGGGTATTCATTTGCAACGCTTGATGAATCGATGACACCCGTTCATGAATAACATCCCATGTCTGATCCCCTGCTGAAGGGGATTTTTTTATTTCCTCCCGCAAGTGTGATCATCTGACACACTTGTTGCCAAAAAAACAGTTTTCTGATTATGATGCAGTTATCTTTATATCATGGGGTGGATAAATGAAAATTGAAGAGTTGCATTCAACCGCGGAATATGCCAATCAATTGGCCGAGCTTCTCATCCGCGTCGTCGATGACGGGGCATCGGTCGGCTTTCTGCCTCCGCTTGAAAAGCGGCGGGCAGAGGCTTATTGGACAACAGCCGTTACACCGGATTCGGTTTTATGGATTGCCAAACAAAACGGCCGGATCGCGGGAAGTGTTCAATTGCACTTATGCACAAAACAAAACGGCCGCCACAGGGCGGAAATCTGCAAGTTAATGACAGATCCCGCCTTCAGGCGGCAGGGCATCGCCAGACTCTTAATGGAAAAAGCGATCGACAGGGCGAAACAGGAAGGCAGATCACTTCTCGTGCTGGATACAAGGGAAAAAGACCCGTCCAACCTTCTTTACGCTTCGCTCGGCTTTGCCGAAGCCGGCCGCATTCCCGCATACGCGGAATCTGCAGACGGCGGCTTCGATGCATCCGTTTTTTATTATAAAAAATTGTGATGAAGCTCAGAAAAAGGCGCTCCGGTCTGGAGCGCCTCAGATTGTTGACAAAATCCCAAAACGGCTCTTAGTTTTGGGATTTTGTCATCCTTTCAGCGTGACCCGCAACCCTTGCAGTCTAGGAAGGCCGAGCATCGGAGCGGAGCGAATGTTGGAATTCGTGAGCACCGACGCGCAGGCCTGACAACGAATGCGAGGGTTTGTCGACACGCTGAGGCGCTCCGGTCTGGAGCGCCTTCTTTTTTTAACGGTTAAGCTTCCGAACAAACTCGGCGATTTTTTGATGGATGACAATATCGAATAAATGATCGTAAGGTGTCTCATCGAGATTGATCATCGCTTTCTTCAAGCCGGGGATCAGGTGCGCTTCTTCAGGAACAAACCTGACAGGCGCCACTTCAAGTGAAGTGCCGATCACCAAAAGCAGGTCGGATTCGTTGAGGGCTTCAAAAAGCGTGTCGAAATGCTGAACGGCATCGCCGAACAGCACGACATCCGTTTTTAATATGAATCCGCATTCTCTCCCCTTGCCATTGACACGATGGCATCTTGGCACTTCTTCTTGAAGAATGTGGTCAAGACCATAGCGTGCCCCGCATTTTGGGCATGCGGCGGTTTGGATCGACCCGTGCAGTTCATATACATGGCGGCTTCCCGCCTTGAGATGCAGTCCGTCGATATTTTGCGTGAACACCTTGACATCCTTACCGCTTTTCTCGAGATCGGCTAAATAAAGATGCCCGTCATTCGGCTGATAAGTTCCGGTCATTTTCATTTGAAAAAGCTCTTTAAACTTCGGCCAAAACAATTTTGGATATCGTTCGTAATAATCACGGCTCATCGCTTCCATTCTCGACAGATCTTCCGTCCATATGCCGCCGGCTGAACGAAAATCGGGAATACCTGATTCCGTGCTCATACCGGCGCCTGTCAAAACGGTAATGCGCTCGGCATTTTCGATCATCTCCGCAAATCTCAGGGCTTTTTCCTCCATTTGGCTTGTCTCCCTTCCAAAACCGTTACCTAAGCATTTCCTTGCTGATCTTTCATTTTCTTTAACTCAAAGAGGCTGTGCCCCGGAGAAACAAAATCAACCTGCTCCTCTTTCATAATATCAAGAATGCGGTAGTTGACATCCTGTCTGACGTCCAAGTTTTCGGCCCAGACCGTCGTATTGGTATAGTAGTTGAAGAAGATGCTTAAATGCGTATCCTTCAGGACATCGAAATTGACCATAATGACATCCGGGTTGACCCCTTCGTGCGACTTGAGCATTTCTTTGAAACGCTCCACACATCGTTCGACTTTCTCGCGCGGGGTGGACGGATCGATTTCGAGCGTAAAGGTGACCTGACGCTTTCGCATTTTCGTCCAGTTCATGATCGCTTCGTTAGCCAGCACCGAGTTGGGGACGGTCACGAGAGCTTCTCCGGCCGTGCGGACTTTCGTGCTTCTGAACGAAATATCTTCAACAGATCCGGTGACGATATTTGTTTCAATCCAATCGCCGATTGTAAAGGGCTTCTCCATAATAATGACAATTCCGCCGAAAAAGTTGCCGACAGTGTCTTTTGCCGCAAGAGCAAAAGCGAAGCCGCCGAGCCCGAGTCCGGCAACAAATCCGTTGACATCATAATTGAACTCTCCGGCGATGACACTGATTCCGAGCGCTACAATGATGAAGCGGAGAATCTTGGACAAAAACGGCGCAAGAATATCATCCATATCAAGCTCAAGCCGCTTATTGATTTTATCGAATAAAACCGACGAAGCCGCCGTTAAGTTGTATAGGCCGCTTACAATGACCAAAATCACGGACACTCTGTACAATTTATGAACGATCGCCATATGCCCATCAAAAAACGGGGAATAAATGATGGCCAGATAAATACCGAGTATCGCAAAAAACCACCGGGCCGGCTTTTCAAACGCCAGCGCCACCTGATTGAAAAAGTCTGTTTTCGTCTTATTCGTCAATTTCAGTATTAAGTTGAACAAGTACTTCGTAAATATTTTTCGAAACGCGAAAAATAAAAGAAGGATACCGATGCTGATTCCGATATCGGCAGCGAAATCCATTGTCATATACTTTTCGAACATTGCTTTCTCTCCCTTATTTCACTCATCAAGCTTTTATTATACTAAAACGAGAAAAAAATTTCTCACTTTATTGTGCGCCAAAAATATCCGTCGACACGCATAAAAGGCTGCCGAACACTTCGGCAGCCTGATGATCATCATATTTTATTGTTCCAGAGACAACGTGATTCGGGCCAACACCGCTATTTCTTCTTCTGAGACTGTGTTTGATCAAGGAGAGTCGCTTTAAACATTTCAGCATCAGTTTCGATCTTAATCCGTTCTTCCACTTTAATTCTCCCTTTACCCATCATCTCGCCTCCTTTTGTCCATTATAAAATATCAGAATTTTTAGTGAATGATCCTTTTGTACCATTTTGCCGAAATTTGTCGCACATCTCTTTTCCCTGCCTTTTGTCCGCTTCAGTCTAATGATTTACTTGCATCGCCAAAATCGGGTATCCTTGTGATGGAAAGATTTTATCAAGAGGAGCTGACATGTTTGCATATTATCGCACATCGCGGAGCCTCGGCTTACGCCCCTGAAAATACGTTTGCCGCTTTTGAAAAAGCGGTGAAGCTCGGGGCTGATTTTATCGAACTCGACGTACAGCTGACAAAAGACGGCAGACTTGCCGTCATCCACGATGACAAAGTTGACAGAACGACAAACGGTACCGGTTTCGTTCGCGATTATACGATGAATGAGCTCGAAAAGCTTGATGCGGGAAGCTGGTTCGGCCCGGATTTTCAAGGCGAAAAAATCCCTTCACTTGAAGCTGTTCTGGGGAAGTATCACAACAAGACGGGCCTACTCATCGAAATCAAGTCGTCCAAAACCCAGCCCGGAATCGAAAAAGCGGCGGGACAACTGATCAGCCGGTTCGGCCATTCGATGAACACGATTGTCCAGTCGTTTGACGCAAACGCCATGAGGGCACTTCATCACATGTATCCTTCGATTCCGACCGCCGTTTTGATCAGGCCGCGATTCGGAATGCTGCCGCGCGGCCGGCTGCGGCAAATCGCGGAGTTTGCCCGGTACGTCAGCCTGAAAGCTACGATGGTCAGCCCTTTTCTGATCAAATCGATTCACAGCTGTGATTTGAAGGCGCTGGCCTGGACGGTCAACGGACAGAAAACGGGACGCCGCCTCAAAAGCTGGAAAATCGATGGGATCATTACCGACTACCCGGATTATTTTTGAGAAAGAAGGAAAAGTATGAAATCATCTGTTGCCGTTTTTATCGGGGGAGCCCTCGGCTCGCTGCTGCGCTACTTCGTCAATCTGCATGGCGGCACTGCCGGTTTTCCTTGGCCGACTTTTATTGAAAATGCGTCTGGAAGCCTTATCCTCGGCCTTTTGACAGGTTTTTTTGCGGCTCGGGCAAAAAAGCCGCTCGTCCAGTTATGTTTAGGAACGGGATTTTGCGGAGGGTATACGACAATGTCTGCTTTTTCTAAAGAGACCGTATTTTTGCTGCAATCGGCCGCTCCGCACATCGGAGTTCTGTACTTGATGGTGTCGCTCGCCTGCGGGGTGTGCTTCGCATTTTTGGGTATCATGATCGGCAAAAGGATCAGCGGAGCGTCAGGGAAAGAAAAGGAGCGGTATCAATCATGATGGCAGTTGGATTTATGATCGCGGGAGGAATCGGCTCCGTTTTAAGATTTTGGCTCGGCAATATGCTCATGGCGATGTTTCCGCGCCCCCGCATTCCTGTCAGCGTGATGGTGGTCAATATTGTGGGCTCATTCGCCCTCGGCATATTCGTCAGCCTCGGCATTGACAATCAAACGGTCTCTATCGTGGTCGGAACTGGATTTTTCGGAGGCTTCACAACATTTTCCACATTCAGCGTCGAAGCGGTTCAGCTTTTGGCTGCAAAGCGTGTAAAGGATTCAGCGGTTTACATGCTGCTTACAATGGCATGCTCACTCGGGGGGTTCTGGGCCGGCTGCATGCTGATTTTGTGAAAAGATGGTGTTATGATGAAACAATGATGCTCGTTCGGCTATGAACAGGCGCTCGTGTGAGTATTTCCGTTTTTTCTTGCGCCCGCCGTCACAAAAGCGGTGCCCCGCTACGTTTGATTTTAAGAAACACCACGTACACATTAAAGAATCCATTTTGAAGCATTCAAAATGGATTCTTCCCTTTTCACCCTTTTTCAATGGCCGCTGTTTGAAAGCTGTCCCAATTCGCAGAAATCACGTTCAAAACATCGTCTTTTTCTTGGTAAGCTCCAATTTGTCCCCCGTCCATCGTCACTTTATACAGGGGAAACTCATTGTGTGTCAGACCGAGGCAGAGCGCGATGCCGGCTGCATGTCCCCGCGCCGTCTGTTCGATCCAGGCGGCGCTTTTCATTTTTGCCGAATCTTCGGGATGATCGATAAAGCCGTTCTCCGTCAATATGGCGTGCATCGCTGTTTCCCGGAGAACATGAAAGTTCGCCTTCTTCATTCCCCTGTCCCTCAGTCCGTTCTGTTTAATCACTTCGCCGTGAATGATCCGTTGATAAAGAGCGGTAACGGATTCATCGGCCAAGCCGCTGTAGATATAATCTTCATACCCGTACGCCGTACCGTCAAAAGCGTTTGTATGAATGGAGACAAACAAATCGGCCCCCCACGAATTGGCATCGTCTGTGCGCTCCTGAAGCGTGACCGTTTTGTCTGTTGTTCTGCTCAGCCTTGTCTCTGCGTTATCATACTCTTTTAATAGAATCTCATTCATTTTGAGAGCAATGGCAAGCGTCACGTCCTTTTCCTGCAAACCGTTTCCCGATGCTCCCGGATCACTTCCGCCGTGTCCCGGATCCAAATAAATCTTCATGTTCAATCTCCTCCTTTGATAATGGTTTCAAGACGTTTTTTGAACCGGAGTAAAATCCAACCGATGACAATCCAAGCCAAGTTCCGATCATCATATCTTCCTTCCAGTCCCCTGCGGTAAACAAGAGAGAAATCGAGATGCCGAAGACAATTGCACAGATGGGGAGAAATCGTTTCTGAATGCCAACAAGCTTTACCGTATGCACCAATCCCGTAATCAGCGGAACGAGCGCAATTTCAGAAAAATCCATGTTCTTCCTCTCCTTTCCTGAAGCGTTTGTCTCAAACAATGACCGGCATTTGCTTCATCACATGTGTCAAACCTCCCCGCTGTTTAAAGCTTGTCTTTATCATAAAAGAAAAGCTGCACTCCCCCGTGTCATCATCGCGTCAAGAACCTGAAAAAAAACTGAAGCGGCGCAGAAAAGAAGGGCTTGTTTGAAACAAGCCCTTCCCGCATCCGTTAAATATTCGTGATCGCCGCCAAGCTGACAAGCAGCTTGTCCAGCAGCGATTTCTTCATTAAAAACAGCGTTTTTTCGCTGTAGCCGATTTCCATCGCGCATTTTCCCATGCTCCAATTGTGAATATACCGGCATTCCACCAGCTTCCGCTCGAGCTCATCCAATTCGGAGACAGCGGTTTCCATTGAATCAAGCAAAAATTGATAGAGCCTTTTTTCCGCGTCGATCTGATATTCAGCGTTTCTTTCTTTGACGGCGAGCCCGTTCTTTTGCTCCTTCTCCATCCTCCTTTCTAAATTGAGCACGGCGGCTTTGTAATTTTTCCAATTCCGCAAATGAAATTCGATCCGCTTAATATACGTTTTCCTCTCTTCCTCCGAAATGATTTCGTACCACAGCAAATCAATCACTCCTCAAACAGAACATTTGTTCCCATTATATACGAACGAATGTTCCTGTTCAAATGACTTTTTTCTTAAAATCAAAAATCACCTTGAGCTATTTTTCGCTCAAGGTGACTTCGTTAACGACGACCGGATTTGCCGGTGCCAGCTCTACATGTTCTGTTGTTTGTTCCCGCTTCACTTCGACGTGCTTAATCAGACGCCCTTCCATTTCGAGAACCGTTATCGTGTAAGAGCCGATATGCACCGCCTGGCCTTCCGCGATATCTATGTTTTCTTTCAACACAAGTCCGCCGACTGTTTCGACTTCCTCTTCTTCGAGATCGTCTTCAAACAGCTCATTGACCTGATCGATTCTCACTTTTCCATCCATGATGTATTCATGATCGGAGACTTTTTCGATGAGCGGTTTTTCGTCTTCATCGAATTCGTCCCTGATTTCTCCGACGATTTCTTCAAGAATATCCTCGGCCGTCACAAGACCCGATGTTCCCCCGTACTCATCCGTTAAGATCGCCATGTGAATCCGCTCCCGCTGCATTTTGATCAGCAGCTTTTGAACAGGCACGGTTTCAATGACTTCAATAACCGGTCGGACATAGGCTTCAAGGGACAATCGCTTTTTCTCAGCCTCTGACATCATGAGCATATCCGTAAACAGCTGTTTCGTATTGATCATGCCGATGACATGATCCTTATCGCCTTTATAGACAGGCCAGCGCGTATACTTTTCCTGCAGCATGACCGAAATGGCCTCAGCGATCGGCATATCCAGCGGGACAGAGGCGATTTCCGTACGCGGCACCATTATTTCTTTGGCGATCCGATTGTCGAATTCAAAGATTTTATTAACGTATCTATATTCAGACGGATTGATTTCTCCGCTTTTGTAGCTTTCTGATAACAGGATTCGCAGCTCTTCCTCCGAATGGGATTCATCCTTTTCCGAAGCAGGCTTCAAACCGAATAACCCGGTCAGCACTCTGGCTGAGGCATTCAGCGTCCAAATGAACGGGAACATCACAACATTGAAAAAGTGCAGAGGTCCCGCCAGCCACAGTGTCATCTGTTCGGCTTTTTGAATCGCGATGGTTTTTGGGGCAAGTTCTCCAACCACGACGTTCAGGAATGTAATCACTAAAAATGCAATGGCAACTGAAAGAGCGTGCGATACAGCGCCAGAAACATGCAAGCTTTCAAAGACCGGATGCAGCACCTTTTTAACCGTCGGTTCCCCCATCCAGCCGAGTCCAAGTGCTGTAATCGTAATGCCGAGCTGGCAAGCTGAAAGGTATTCATCCAAATCTGACACCACTTGTTTTGCGCGAACCGCCTTTTTGTTTCCTTCAGCAATCAGCTGATCAATACGGGAGCTTCTGACTCTGACAATCGCAAATTCCGATGCCACGAAAAAAGCGGTTAATGCAATCAGAATCCCGATGATTATCAGACTAACAATATCGTCCATTTAACCTTATCCTTCACAAAGGACAAGGAGTCACCTCCTGATGAATTCAAATTCCCTTAATAAGGCTGATGTGCGTTCTGTAAAAATGACTATGCAGAGGGCCCCATCTAACCACCTCCAAGCCAAATATATACTATTATCTTACTTTATTAAAAAAGAGTCAGTCAAATGTCTAAACTTTAAATCCAATAATATTTTCTCGAATATTTAGATAAATAAAGGTTTTCGCATCAATTTTACGCCTTTTTTTGATCAATTAACTTGTATAAACAGCTTCTAATATATTAAAATGTTTTATAACTATAACGTGATGGTTGAGGAGGGATGCAGATGGGGCAGAGAAATATCGCATTGGCGAATTAGCAGCTGCTGCAGGCGTAACAAAACGGACTGTCGATTATTATACGAATCTCGGGCTGTTAACGCCTGACAGATCATGTTCAAACTACCGTTATTACGATGAAGCCGCTCTCAAACGGCTGAAGTTTATTATGGACTGCAAGCAGCAGAGATTGGCCCTGTCCGACATTAAAGTAAGGCTGGAAAACCAGTTTCCCTCTTCAACTGTGAATGATGATGAAATTGGAAGCCTGACAACGGAAATTGATCATGTCAATGACAATATTTCCGTGATCATAAACAGATTGAAACGGCTGAATCCCGATGAACGGAAGATTCTGAAAAGCCGGCTTTCTCCTGAAAAAATGACGGTCATCCAGTCCTTTTTACTGCTGCTTTAGTTAATCTTTTACTAAACAGGAGGTGTTACCTTCATTCTCACGCTAGAGTGAAGGTCCTAATTGGAAATAGTTAATTTGGTTTTTGTTGCTGTATTAATTGCTTTAACAGCATTTTTCGTAGCGTCTGAGTTTGCGATTATCAGAATCAGAAGCTCGCGGGTTGATCAGTTGATTGCTGAAGGAAACAAAACAGCGGTTTCGGTGAAAAAAGTCATTACACATTTAGACGAATATTTATCGGCCTGCCAGCTCGGCATCACTTTGACGGCTCTCGGTCTCGGTTGGCTCGGGGAGCCGACGGTCGCCCGGCTGCTTGAACCGCTATTTGTGAAGTGGAACATTCCGAGCTCTGTATCACACATCGTTTCAGTCGTGATCGCCTTCAGCTTCATTACGTTTTTGCATGTGGTTGTCGGTGAGCTCGCTCCGAAGACGCTTGCGATCCAAAAAGCGGAAGCCGTTTCCTTCCTTTTTGCAAAACCGTTGATCTGGTTCTACCGCATCATGTTCCCATTCATCTGGGCGCTGAACGGATCAGCAAGGCTGTTAACGAAAGCGTTTGGCCTTGAAGCAGTTTCTGAAAATGAAATGGCGCACTCAGAGGAAGAGCTGCGAATTATTCTGTCAGAAAGCTATAAAAGCGGCGAAATCAATCAATCTGAGTTCAAATATGTCAACAAAATTTTTGAATTCGATGACCGTCTTGCCAAGGAAATCATGATCCCGAGAACAGAAGTCGTCAGCTTTCCAAATGATATGAAAATCGCCGAGATGATCGACATCACGAAGGTCGAAGGCTATACCCGCTATCCCGTCGAAGACGGAGATAAGGACAACATCGTCGGCGTCATCAATGTTAAGGAAATACTGACGGCCTGCATCAGCGGAGAATGCTCCAAAGAAGACACGATTGAACAGTTTATCAATCCGATCATTCATGTGATCGAGACCGTTCCGATCCACGATCTGCTTCTGAAAATGCAGAAAGAACGCGTTCATATGGCGATCCTTTCTGATGAATACGGCGGAACGGCCGGACTCGTGACGGTCGAAGACATCATTGAAGAAATCGTCGGCGAAATCCGTGACGAATTCGATATTGATGAAATTAATGAAATCCGCAAGATTGGCGAAAACCACTACATTCTCGACGGTAAAGTGCTCGTCAACCAAGTCAATGATCTGCTCGGCATTCAGCTCGACAATGAGGAAATTGACACGATCGGCGGATGGTTCCTGACGCAAAAATATGACGTCCAAAAAGGCGACATGATCACCGATCAGGGATTTGAATTCACGATCAACGAAATCGACGGCCACCACGTTTCATACGTTGAGGTGAAAAAAGCTGCGGAAACGCTGCTTGAAGAAGCAGAATAACATAGTGAACAAACCGGAGGATACAATGCATTTGTATCCTCTTTTTTTCGCATTCAAAATATGTAACCACTTGATTACACAGCGAAATTCAATTATCATGTAATCAAGTGGTTACATTTCAGGAGGGACTTATGTCAGCACAATCTACAAGGGATCAATTAATCGAAGCGGCGCTTGCCCTTTTTAAAGAAAAAGGATATCAAGCCGCATCCACCAGAGAAATTGCCCAAAAAGCAGGCGTCAATCATTTAACCCTTTTTAGACACTTCGGAAATAAACAGAATTTATTTCGGGAAAGTGTGATTCAACATGTTGCATCAGGAGATTTTATTGGAGAACTTGAAGCAATATTAACCGGCGATTTACGTAAAGACCTCTCATTCATTGCGAAAGCGTATTTAAAAGAAAACCTGGAAAAAGGGACTGTTTTTTTACTTTACTTTAATGATGCCGTACAGGATAAGGAAGTTTGCGAATTAATCATGGATATTCCCCGCCGTCTCAACCGCTTTTTAGAGACTTATTTTGCGAACCTCTATGCCGAAAAAAAAATTTCAGGCGGCAATTTTCAAATGTTAAGCCAAATGTTTTTCGGTTTGCTGAATCAATACATTATGTTTCAACATTTGCCCGCATTCAAGGAGTCGTTCGATGATCGTATTGATGACTATGTTGAGGAGTGCGTCGATTTATTTTACACAAAACTTGAAAAGGAAGTGCCGTCTTGATAACTCTGCAACCGGTTTTGCACATACCTGCAGTTTCCAAATGGGATGAAAAAATAAACCTGAAGATAAGCGGACTCCGACCGTTTGACATCATTGAAATCATCGTGACTGTGAAAGATGAAGCTGACGCAGAGTGGAGATCACACGCTGTTTTTCAAGCGAATCGATTGGGAGAAGTCGACCCTGCAGCAGCAGCCCCAATAAAAGGAACCTACCAGTCTAAAGATCAAATGGGGCTTTTTTGGTCAATGCAGGCGGTTGAATCCTCCTGCTCGTTCCATAAAAAATCGGTTGACCCCTCCGTTTACAGGATTGAGGTGAAGCAAAAAGAACGCACGATCCTGAGTAAAGAAATAAAACGAGTGCTGCTTTCTGAAACAGTAGAGAGGCAGGAAGTAAGCGAAAATGGATTGTCCGGCACTTTTTTTCGTCCGCTTGCTGTCAACCGGCCTCCCGCAATCATCGTATTAGGGGGATCTGACGGCGGCCTTGATGAAACAATGGCAGGCATGTTAGCAAATTACGGATATGCAACATTTGCAATCCCTTATTTTCAATACAAACAGCTTCCTAAAAAACTGGTTGAAATCCCGCTTGAATATTTCCGGAAAGCGATAGATTGGCTCGGACGCCAAGAAGGACTTCATCATCGTCAAATTGGAATATGCGGACGGTCAAAAGGCGGCGAACTGGCGCTGCTGATAGGTTCCCATTTTCCTGAAATCCGTTTTGCGGTTTCTCATGTAGGCGGCGGAGTCGTCTTTCAAGGGGTTGGATTAAAAAAATTTCGGCAGACATCTTCCTGGAGTCTGGACGGCGCACCGCTCGCCTTTGCTCCGCTGCCAATGTTTTCACTTCCTCAGCTGTGGAATATGATGAAACATAAGCTCACAAGACGGCCTCATGCTTTTCTTGATCTTTACCAAAAGGCTTTACGAAAAGTGAAAGAGGATCATCCAGCAATCATAAAAGCGGAACATATTAATGGGCCTATTCTGTTAACTTCAGGTACTGATGATTTGGTATGGCCCTCCGCCTCTATGAACGAGAAAATCGTTGAACGGCTGAAAAAGAAGAGATTTCCCTATTCTGTTAAACATCTATATTTTGAAGATGCCGGCCATAATATCAGGCCTCCATACTTTCCGACATCCGGGCGGAAAAGCCGAAAAATAGCCTATGGGGGAAAAACTGAAGCCGATGCCATTGCAGCTCAAACATTTTGGCGGGAACTGCTTTTGTTTTTAGAAAAAGCAACTGCCGCAAGCAACTAAAAACCGCCTGGGGACAGGCGGTTTTCGCTTAGATAGCTGCCTTCGGGTTCGGCCCGTATTGATTTTCCTCTTTTACACTGTTTTGACAAAGCATGATCAGCAAAATGATCTTTCCAATGAGAGGATCAGACCGATGCAGATCCAGTATCCGCTTTTACCTGTATCATGCAATCTGCGGATCGTGACAGCCAAGCCCGGCACAAGGATGGCGAGCAAATAAACCATCCCTAAAAATGTCTCTATTTCATATTCCGGAAGATGCAGAATGGCTTTTAAAAAACCGTAGATGACCAGAACCATGTATGAGAAAAGACAAAACAGCCAAAATTCCTTACGCCTCGCTCTTCCTGTAAATCCTGCATAGTTTTTTATTGCTTTCAAATACCATTTCATAATATAAGCTCTCCCACCAATAAACATCGTTCTAACATACTGCACAAAAAATAAAAACGCTGCTATTTTACCATAAAAATAGAATTCAAGGTGAATTTTAGAAAAATAAAAAACAGCTTCTTTGCGTGAGAAGCTGTTTTTCCTTGCGTATGTTTGAATTATAGCTGCTCCAGCTTTTTCTCTAAAGATTTAATACTGTCATTCAAAGCTTCCGTCATTTTGACCAGCTTTTCTTTTGACGAATATTGAGCGAAAGCTTCCTGTTTGAGCGGTTCGCCGATGACCAGTTTCATTTTGCCTCTTTTGAAAAGCTCTTTTTCGTTGGAAGGACCGCTGTATGCGGCCGGCACAAGCGGCGCTTTTCCCATCTGGGCGATCGTGACAGCCCCTCTTTTCAATGGAACGTCTTCAGATGACCGCGTTCCGCTTGGAAAAATGCCGACGATTTTTCCTTCTTTCAACAGCTTGATCGGGGTTTTGATGCTGCTTGGCCCGGGATTTTCCCTGTCGACGGGAAATGCGTTGATGCTTGATAGAAAAGAACCGCTTAATTTATTTTCAAAAAGCTCTTTTTTCGCCATGTAATGAATTTCCATAGGCAAAATGCCGACACCCAGTGCGACGACATCCACCCATCCTGCATGTGTGCACGCAATAACGAAACCTGTGTCTTTAGGAAGATTTTCTTTATTGTATACTTTAATTCCGCCGCGCAAAGAAAGAATCGCTTTTGCAGCATAACCAGTAAATTTATACATATGGCACTTCCTTTATTGATGTAGTCGTATGAGGTTTCCCTTTATTATTATAACAATTTTTTTTATTACCTGGTACTAAAAAATGATTTTTCATAAAAAAACCGGGGAATTTTCTCCCCGGTACTTTCAGACTTTTTCTTTTGTCGGCGGAGCCATGAATTCAGGCCCGATCTGTTCTGAAATCGTATTGTCCAATATGTCGTCAATTGCTTTTCGATCACTTTCTGTTAAGCTCCAGCCGGTGATTTCGCTGACGGGACGGATTTGATCAGGGCGTCTCGCTCCCCATAAAGCAATGCTTGCGCCGGGCTGATCAAGCACCCACCTTGCTGCCAGATGAAGAACGGATTTGCCGAAGCGCTCGTTTGCAAACTCATCAAGCTTCCTGACGGCCTCCAGATATTCTTTAAATCGCGGCTTTTGAAACTTAGGGTCCCGCTTTCGAAGGTCGTCTCCTTTGAACGTGTAGTCTACATTCATTTTTCCCGCCAGAAGCCCCCTGCACAAGCTACCGTATAATAACGTCGTCAACCCTTGATCTTGCGCATACGGAAGAATGTCTTGCTCGATTTCCCTTTCAAACATGTTGTACGGCGGCTGTACGGTATGAAGCGGGGCCGCGGCTCTGAATGTGTCCATCTGCTCCGGGGAAAAATTACTGACGCCGACCGCTCTGATTTTCCCCGCATCATACAAGTCTTTCATCGCTTCCGCTGTTTCTTCGATCAGGACGAGCGGATCGGGCCAATGCACTTGATACAGGTCGATGTAATCCGTATTGAGCCTTTTCAGCGAATCTTCAACTTCCTTGATGATCCGCTCCCTCGATCCGTCGCGGTACAGCTGTTCCTGCTTCCAATCAAGCCCCGATTTTGTCGCGAGAATGACTCGGTCGCGCTCTCCGTATTGCTTTACGGCCTTGCCGACGATTTCTTCTGACTGTCCGAAACCGTATGCCGGAGCGGTATCAATCAGGTTGATTCCTTGATCAAGCGCAGCATGAATCGTTTGAACCGCTTCTTTTTCATCGCTTCCGCCCCACATGAAACCTCCGATGGCCCATGTTCCGAGACCGATGCACGACGATTCGATCGATGTACCGGATATGTTGGTGTATTCCATGCTCCTCTCCCTCCTGTTGTGAGTCTGATATCATGTTTTCCCGGAAGCTTTTTTTAAAAAACGTGTTTTGACTAAAAACCATCTTTAAGCGGGACACTTCATATGCCTATTGCATACGATGATCCTAATAAAGCTAATGAAGGGACCTAGAACAAATGAATCCAAATCAATTCCCATATTATATTCCTTTTTCTTATAACCCGGTTCGGTTTCACGAATCAGACTATGCAGGCGCTTTTCGAACACCCGGCAGCGAAGAACGCATCGTCTTAAGAGATTATGGACAAAAGCCGTTTGCCGCGAACATCAACGAAGCGGCAAAACAGAACAAAACGTTTCGGACCGCTTTATGGACGGGAAGGCATTTACAAGTTACCTTGATGAGCCTCAACCCCGGCGAAGACATCGGATTGGAAATGCACCCTCACGTTGATCAGTTCCTTCGTATTGAACAAGGCAGGGGAATTGTACAGATGGGGCCGAGCAAATATCATTTGCAATTTAAAAGAAATGTCTATGATGACACCGCTATCGTCATCCCTGCCGGAACATGGCACAATCTCACCAATACAGGCCATACTCCGCTGAAACTCTATTCAATCTATGCTCCGCCCAACCACCCGTTCGGCACCGTCCATCGAACGAAAGCCGATGCGCTGGCCGCAGAAGGTCACCGCGGTCACGGCCAATATTTTTAACAGACGATAAAAACAGCGATAATGAAGGATGTCCTCTAATCAAATAGCCTTTTTGCATATAATAAAGATCTGATATGCTAAAAGGCTTATTTTGCTGCTGTGTTTTATATTTCGGCCGTTTAGTCGTTAAAATCGTCTTTTTACACCATGAAGATTAGTTTTTTTGGACGTGTTCAGTTATTATATAGGATAGATGATTTTAAAGGTAAGAAATTGGAGGAAAAATGAGCCGTGGGCATATTTAGTGCAACTTCAAACCTTTCTTATGCGTTTATAACATAGAGGGGAGAAAAGGCAGTGACTATCGACGAAATTTACCAAATGTATATGAATGATGTTTACAGGTTCCTGCTCTCCATGACGAAAGATAAACATCTAGCAGAGGATTTGCTTCAGGAAACCTTTATGAGAGCTTACATACACATCCATTCTTACGACCACAGCAAGGTGAAGCCATGGCTTTTTCAAGTGGCGCGCAATGCGTTTATCGACTATGTCAGAAAGCATAAAAAGGAAGTGACGATTTCTGACGACATGATCGGAAACCTGTTTCAAAACGCGGTGCAAAGCCCTGCTCACCAGGTCGAAATCAAGGAAGTGTTAACCTTATATATGAACCAGCTCCCCGATAACTACCGGGAAGCGCTTACGCTGTACTATTTAAAAGAATTGAACTACAAGGAAGCGTCAAGCTTGATGAATATCTCAGAGGCTAATTTTAAAAGTGTTTTATTTCGTGCCAGACAGCGGCTGAAAGCACTTTACAACAGAGGTGTTAACGATGAATGAAGATTTTAAAAAACGTTGGGAAAAATATAAAAACGGCGAACTTTCCGAATCGGAAATGCTCCGGGTCGAAGAAGAGCTTGAACAGCTTGAAGAATACCAGGACATGCTGGACCAGGAAATGAAAGACGAAGACTGGGATTTGGCGATCAGTCCTGAAAAGCAAAAAGCGATTTTAAGATACGGAAAAAATAAATCATATATGCGGATTTCCACCCTTGCTGTTATTTCTACGCTTATTATTCTGCCGATCTGCACACTCGGCAGCTATCTATACTACGGGTTGGGCGGGCATGAAAGCAAAGGGAATGAACTGGTGCAAACCGCTTCAATGACAGTTGCCGTCACAAATCCGAATATTCAAGTCGATACCGAAGCCCTTGTCAACAAAGTAAAACTCTTTGGAATCGAAACACAGTTCCCGTTAAAGAAGCAAATCGGAAACGTTACAAAAGTAGTTGGAAATGAAGAAGTGGAAATGTTCTTCGATCAGCTGAAGTCTCCGCAGATTCATCAATACAATCAGGAGCTTTCAAAAGAAGAACGTCATTTTGTCTACCCTGACGGCATCAAAGAAAAATCAGTGTCCAAAGCCGAGTCGATTTTAAAACAGCTGCCTGACGGAACCGTAACCGAAGCTTTCCTTTCCTTTGAAAGAGCATATCCGACAAAAGAGCTGTATGAAAAATTAAAAGGCTATGATGTTCGCGTTCTGTGGAATGCGATTGAGACAGAGGACGATTTAAAAGATCATCCATACGCAGAGCCAATCGGTTTTCCCGGAAAAGATTCAAACCGGATTTTTGAAATTCAGCATCCTGCCGAAAACGATGACGAGCAGTTTAAAGCGGCACTTTCCTACATGATCAAGCACAATAAATGGGCTGAAACGATTTCAGGCAGGAAAAACCTGAAGCTTTCCAAAAGGCTTGACTATGTGGAACGAAACGGTGTGAACGTGTATGGAGCCGTCATTACCGGCCCGTCAAAAGAGGTTGAACGGCTGATCAAAAAAGGGCCCGTCAAAGCAGCTAAAGTAGGTGAGGTGGAATTATGGAACTGGTAAGAATCTTTAAGGAGCACAACGTATTTGGATGGGTGTCTGTCGGAACGGCCATTCTGTCCCTGTTCGTCTTAAACTTGGCTATTTTAAGCGACACGATCGCATATTCGTATAAGATGCTTCCTTTTGCGATGGCCGCCGTTCCGCTCGGAATTATCGAGCTGTTCATAAAAAAAGGACGGACCGGTCTCGGATTTCTCGGTGTCGTCCTGAACATTTTCATTCTCGTATGCGTATGGACCATCGTCTCTATCGATACGAATCTGCAGCTTGGCTTTTAATAACTCCCCGGTTATACCGGGGAGTTTTTCATTTCAGAGCCTTGCGGAATAGGTAGCTCGCTTTTTCATACCTCATTTTATCTTCATAAAAACGGTGGGCGTCTGCGCGCTGCAAGCCTGATGATAAAGCGACTGAAGCCAATCCGTTCCGTTTGGCCCACTCTTCAACAGCGCCTAAAAGTTTCTTTCCATAGCCTTTTGAACGGTGTTTTTCACACGTCACCAGGTCTGCTACCCAAACATGACGGCCTTGATTCAAAGAGACCCTCGGCAAAAAGCCGGCCAAAGCCACCGGAATATCGCCGTCGTACAGCGCAAATAACGTGTAGTTTTCAGCCTCCCGCGCTTCTTTGACGAGCTCCAAAAAAGACGTTTCATCCAAATGGGGGCGGAGCTGTCTCATAATCGGATAGACTTCCTTGAGTTCTGTTTCACAATGCAATTCCCTATAATCAAGCAACATCGTCATTCCCTTCTGTTGGTTATGAAACTACTTTAACCCGGAAACTGGTCTTTTTAAAATGGCCAGTTTTGATAAAATAAAACATACCAGATGAATTGAAAGGGCTGATCGAATGGATATAACCCCTTTTTTAAACCGCAGCGGCAGCGAGCCGCTTTATCAGCAGCTGTACACGTTTTTCAAACGCAGCATTCATTCGGGACACATAAAGCCTGGAACAAAGCTACCCTCCAAACGAATGCTTTCCAAACATTTAAATGTCAGCCTGACAACTGTTGAACACGCGTATGAACAGCTGGCTGCTGAAGGATATTTGCTCAGCAAGCCTAGAAAGGGCTGGTTTGCGGCTGAAGCGGAAGGAGACTTTGCACAGGCTGCGCCTCCTCCCCCTGCCGAAAAAGAACTGGAAGAACATGAGACGGCGGCAAACATGATCGATTTTCACCACGGCCATGTAGACCTCGCGTCATTTCCTGTTTCCCAATGGAAAAAAACGCTCGCCAAAACCGTTGGTGAATCGGGGCATGAACTTTTTCAAAGCGGCCCCCCGTCCGGAGACTTTCCGCTGCGGAAAATGATTGCGGTTTATCTCAGAGAGTCGCGCGGCGTGGTCTGTTCACCCGAGCAAATCATCATCGGAGCCGGCACACCGGTTTTGCTGCAGTTGCTGTGCCATCTGTTTCCTAAAGGCACCACTGTCGGTTTTGAAGATCCCGGATTTCATCGCTCGAAAACGGTCCTGAAAACCGGCGGCTTCAATGTGGTGCCTATAGCAGTCGATGAGAGCGGGATTTCCGTGCAAGATCTTGAACAATATCAGCCGCAGCTCGCATACACCACCCCGTCCCATCAGTTTCCGCTCGGAATGATCATGCCGGTCGGCCGCAGGCTGCAGTTGCTTGACTGGGCAGCATCGACTGGAGCATATATCATTGAAGACGATTATGACGGGGAATTCCGCTATGCGGGACAGCCGATCCCTTCCCTTCAAGGGCTTGACCGGAACCACCGGGTCATCTATTTAGGAACCTTTTCAAAATCGCTGATTCCCTCCCTCAGGATCAGCTATATGGTTCTCCCCTTTCCGCTCGTCAAAGAAGGGCTCAACATGGCATCTTTATTTAAACAAACGGTTTCCCGCCATGTGCAGCATGCCATTGCTCTTTTTATGAAAAACGGGGATTATCAAAGACACTTGAACCGAATGAGAACACTCTACCGAAAAAAACGAAAAACGCTCCTAGACGCCATCAAGCGTGAATTTGGCGCTCAAGCCGCAGTCAGAGGAGAGAACGCCGGTCTTCACATCATCCTTGAGGTGAAAAGCGCTCCGAGTGAAGAGTGGCTGACTCAAAAAGCACTGGAAAAAGGAGTAAAAGTATATCCAGCCTCTGTCTCGTATGTGACTCCTCCTGAAACACACGCGGTGCTCCTCGGGTTTGGCGGACTTTCTGAAAAAAGCATCGCAGACGGCATCAAAAAGCTGAAGACAGCGTGGTTGAGCGGCGGACAATCTCTGAAATGATCCTGCACAATCGGGCAGGGAAAGTCGGATGCCGGGATTCTGTTTCTGCTATTTTTGTAAACAGAGGAGGTCATCAAATGGATTTGCTGAAGAACATGAATCAAGCCATGGCGTATATTGAAGAACACCTGACGGACAGAATCGACTTTCAAACGCTTGCAAAGCTTTCTTACTGCTCTGAATATCATTTTAAAAGGATGTTTTCTTTTCTTGCAGGGATTTCGTTGTCCGAATACATTCGCCGCAGGCGGCTTACCCTTGCAGCGTTTGAATTGAAAAATACAAATCAAAAAGTGATTGATATCGCGGTGAAATACGGTTATCACTCGCCGGATGCTTTTACGCGCGCATTTCAAAAGCTGCACGGCATTACGCCGACAGAGGCCCGGCACGATATCAGCACACTGAAAGCATATCCTCCGATGACCTTCCAGTTAACAATTAGAGGAGGAAACGAAATGAACTACCGAATTGTAGAAAAGAAAGCATTTCGGATCGTCGGAATCAAAAAAAGGGTCCCTGTCGTCTTTCACGGAATCAATCCGGAAATCGCCTCGATGTGGAAAGCTTTAAGCAATGAAAACATCGCTGAATTAAAAGAGCTGTCAAATGTCGAGCCGCTTGGACTGATTCAAGCATCGGCGAACTTTTCCGAAGGCCGGATGGAAGAGCAGGGAGAGCTTGACCATTATATCGGTGCAGCGACAACGAAGGAATGCCCGGACCGATATGAACAGCTTAAAGTTCCCGCCTCGACATGGGCTGTCTTTGAAGCGGCCGGTCCGTTTCCGGACACCCTTCAAAATGTCTGGGGACGCATTTATGCTGAATGGTTCCCGTCTTCACATTACGAGCAAACAAAAGGGCCGGAAATCCTCTGGAATCAGGATCAAGATATCAGCTCCCCAACGTTTAAAAGCGAAATATGGATACCGGTTCAAAAAAGAACGGCATGTAAGGATTAAAGTTAGAAAAAAACAAAAGCTCGAGATATCAGTTCTTTTTACTTCACAATACCGCTTCAGAAGAAAAAGAGACAATGACGCTGAGAGTGACGATATAACATTGAAGAAAATGACGTAGAATACCCAGATAGCATTTAATTTCAGCCTTGAAGAATTTGCACAGGCGTACAAATAAAGCAGCGCAAGACTTTGAAAAACGATGAAGAGATGAAAGCTCCTATTCATAATCGGATTCATCAGGGTGGGAATTACTCTGTTCATTTGGCTAATGTTCCAAAAACGACATTAATAATAAAAAATCGAACCGTTAATATGAGAAACAACCAAGTGCATTCATATTGACGGTTCGCTTCCTCAACAATTTTACACCCGTTTGTATGATCTCCTGGAATTTTTTGAATCCCTATCTAAGAGGAGTCAAGAACAGAGTGATAAAAAATATGAGTTTATATGGTAGATTGGAACACTCCTCATGCTTCTAGTGATGATTCTTAATACTGTCTTTTTAAAAATTGACCCTTTGTATAAATATCATCGTTGTATTAATTTACATTTTGTTCATGGGGGTTATTAAGAGCAGATGGAAAAAAAGCTAAAGACTAGCCCTAATAACCTAAGTAATTTGATTCATTTTCATGGATGAACAGGATTTATTCCCCAATTGGTTTCCGTAAAGTGGTAAACTCTATACTGATTGTAACCAAAAGGATTAGAGGAGAATGTCATGAAGACGCTGGATGTTCAAGCGTTGCACAATGCGATAGATCAAACGCTCGAACAATTAAAACAACAATCAGACGAATTTTCTAAAGTCAAAAAAGCCGTTGAAGGCATCACATCGCTTGATGATGCTTTAAAAGGAAAAGGCGGCGACGCGATCCGCGCGTTTTATGAGGAATGCCACACCCCTTTTCTACAGTTCTATGATACTTTTATAGAGGAATACAGTTCCACGCTGAAGAAAATGAAAAGCGCGCTGAATTCTCTGGAACCAAACCACAACGGATTTATTTCACAATCCTTTCTTGAACACGAACTAGAGAATGGCTTAAATGCTGCTGATCGAACAACGAAACATTTGGTTTCGAAGACCAACGCTACAATTGCGAAGGTCAGTCATATCGTTGATTTGCCGGATTTGAACGACAGCGGTTTTCATGAACAGAAACAGAAAGCGTTAAAGGAAATCAGCACGACCCTTGAAAAGCTGCATGCGTTTGACCGCGAACAAACAAACGCGCTCAAAACGGCCGAAAACGACCTTGAGACGATGCAGAAATATATCGCGCGGCTCGAAAAGATGTATACCGGACCAAAAATTGAAATCACCGGCTATCAAAAAGGTTCGATTTTAAAGCCGGATGAGATGGATAACCTGAGTGGAAATCAAGAAACAGCGATGGGTACCATGCTGAAAAAAGTCGGAGACAAAGAAGATGTTGACGTAAACACTCTTGCCGATCCAGATCGATTAAA
Organism: Bacillus sp. B19-2; assembly: GCF_022832475.1. Taxonomy (NCBI): domain Bacteria; kingdom Bacillati; phylum Bacillota; class Bacilli; order Caryophanales; family Bacillaceae; genus Bacillus; species Bacillus sp. B19-2. Next base: position 94,855 of record NZ_JALHKQ010000001.1, on the reverse strand, counting down.
AAAATTGGCGACACAAAAGGTTTCCACCAAAGAGTACACTCAAGAGGAATTGAATAAACTAAAAAAAGATTATAGAGTATTTAACGATACGCTTTACCGGGCATACATAGATGGTGATACAATCGTTAAGATAGAACCCGCCTACACCCTTCCAGAGAATGTGGAAAAAAGCGATTTTGATAAATATTTCGATACGGCGATGGAATTTACAGGTGTGTATGATGCAGTAAGAGCAGCGTTTGGATACGACCTTGCGACAGGCGAAATCGTTAAAGGTAATGGTGACCGTTTGATGGCCGGATTGAGTGTCACACCTTTCGGAAAGGCATTTAAATACGGAAAGCGCGGCTTCAAGTTATTTAAAGGTGAAGAAGCGGGAAAGAAAGTTGCAAAGGTAGATAAAGGATCGAAAGCAGCTAAGGATGTTGGAAAAGTTGAGCAAAACCCTTCTAAATCAGCAAAGGAAACGCCAAAAAAAGCTTCTGAGGGAAAAGACAAAGTTAAAGATTTTGATCTGAGTTTTGCGACTAGCAAGCTCAAGAATGGAAAAATTTCCGCTAATGATTTAGAATCCATGATACCAAAGGGTACACCAAACAATTTTAAAGCAAGTGAAACTATAAAAAAAGGATACAAATACAACTTTGAAATTGACGGAAAAAAAGTAGAGGTAAAGTGGCATTCACCGGATTTAAACGCAAAAGAGAAATTTCCGGACAGTAATTCCGGAAATATGTGGACTGCCCAAATAAAGATACAGAAAAAACTTCTAGGACAAGATGGTAAACTCCATAAAAAACCGAGTAACATAACACACATTCCAGTTGTAGGAGAGTGAAACGAACATGGATTTTTCTAAGTTTGATGAATTACCCGATTCTTTATCTGAAGATACATTAGAGAAGTATTTCAATCAGATTGTTGATATTTATGAAAGTGCAAAAGATAATGTCAATTATATTGAATTATCAGAAGCAATATACCAGCTTTCAGAAAGACAATGGAATACTTATAAAATTCTGGACGACAAAATTAAACATAAAATAGATATTTTAATAAAAAATATATTGGATGCAAATTCTTATGATCTAATAGACAATGCTACATCAATAATAGCTTATTTGGGACTTCCAGAAAGCTTTAAAGCATTACAGGAAATGATTAAAGAAAACCCTAGTGAAGAAGTTAGAGAGCTTATAGAGGAAACTATTGAGGAATTAGAAGGAAACGTTGAAAATCCATATTCAGGATTAGAATAAATATAAATACTTTTGGAGGGCGCCACAACTGGCCCCTTCTTTTTTAATTCAACGCAGAAATGGTGCTCTTAATGAAGCGAAAAAATGTGGCCCTTTACATAAGAAAGGGCCTTTTTGATTACTTCAATAAATCTTCAATTTTCGCCTTTGTTTTTGGCCCGTAAATACCGTTTGCAGACAGCTCATGCATCAGATTGTACAGCAGAGCATCGACTTTTTCCTGAATTCTGTAGAAAGACCATAGCGCTTGCACAGATCGGCGACCAATTCAGCGGTATTCTGAACCGCTTCACCGTGAATCTTGTCATTTTTTTCGACATACGTTTCCACGCTGATCGATTTTGCATTGGCGTCCGGTTTAAGGAAACTCACATATCAACTGAACATTTTTTATGATGTGCATGGTATGCGACTTCATGTTCAAATTTTATCCGGCTGCTACATCGGACGGTTCAACATGCGCTTTTAAAAAGGCGATATAATGGTCAATTGTATCAACCGTTGTGTAAGGCGAGACACTGTAGAATTTTTGGACATAAAGCGGCACGGGCAAACGGCTGTCAGCAGGATAAACGTATGTTTGCTTTTTCGTGCTGCCAAAATAGGTGTGACTGCGGTATCTTCCCAATGTTTCGGCGATTTTTTCATTGAATTTGTTAATATTCCGCACTTCTTCCTCCGTGATGGCGCCGCTGATTTCTTCATGATAGCGGACATTTCCCGGATAGAAGCGGAATGTCGTTACAGGTGATACATCATTGGTGACGGCTGCATTCGGAAAAGCCTGCAGGAGTTTTTTTCGAAACGCCAGGTTAACTCTGATGTAATTGGCCAAGATCTCCTGGTAGCCTTCGATTCCGAATGCGAGCAGAGAAGCATAAATCGGTATGCTGCTTCCCATTCGCGAGCACTCTAGCGTATAGCTCGTATGATAGCTGCCAAACCCCCTGTTACCGACATAAGGCGTCTCATCCGGATCCAAATCAACGGCTTTCAGTGCCTCACGGTTTTTCACCAAGAAAAGGCTTGTGATATACGGCGTTTGTCCAAGTTTATGAAAATCAAAGACCAAGCTGTCCGCCAGGTGCAAATGCTGAAAATGTTTTTTGTAGCGGGCAAGCGTCTCAAGCACCTCATCTTCAAGATGAAGCGGGTTTCCGGTGAAATCGTATCCATTAAAAAAACCGTACATCCCGCCCATCGCTGTATCGGCATGAATATAGACAGGAGGCAAACCGTAGGCGGCCTCTATTTCCTCAGTCACTTTTTTGATTCCGGCCAAATCATCGATGCCAAATGAGTCAGTTGTGCCAAGCGTTGCCAAAACATAAATCGGATGTCCGCCTTTTTCAATCACGGCTTGCATTTTTTCACGCAAATCGGCCAGATCCATCGAATGATCGCGATTCGTCTTGACCTTGATCAAATGGTCCGTCCCGATTCCGGAAGCTTCCATCGATTTGTAAAGACTGAAATGCGAAAGCTCTGAACAGAACGCGTACAGGTGATGCGGTGTTCCTTGCTGATTCGCTTCAGGATACGCGCTTGCGATCGCCAGCCTGAGCGACTGAAAAACAGCGCCCTGCCCTCCCCATGTGGTAAAACCGCCGCTCTTGTGCCTGTCATAGCCGACAATGTCCGAAAGCATCGCCGTGATCTGCACTTCCGTCCTTGCTGCAGCCGTGCCGTCTACATCCCATAAATTGTTTCCGTTTAAAAGGACCATTAAAAGATTCCCGGCGATACTGGCGTTGTTCGGCAAAGGTGTCGCGTTGGCCACATAATGCCTGTTTAAAAAACGGTGGCCGTCAAGCAATTTCAATAGCTCTTCAACGCTTTTTTCCGCCCCGAAGCCTTTTTCCGGCAAGGCGGCCTCTTCAATGACGCTTTGATAGTAGTCAGAGGAAACTTCAGACTCGCGGCCAAGCGTCATCCGGGCGGGATCCTTCAGCCTGTCCATTCCGGCCAATACTGCTTCAAGCAATGCCAGCAGCTGATACCGCGCCTCGTGATTGCCATCTTCGCTCGGAAACATCTGTTGAAAGTCTAACACCATATTCACCCATCTCCTGATCTTTTAAAATGAAAACACTCCGATTAAATTTAAAAAGACAAGTACAATTGCAAGCGGCACAAGGAAACGGAGAAGATAAAACCACACGATAAAAAAGCCTTTCCCCGCTTTTGATCCGCTTTTCATTTCTTCATATAGATCGTGTTTGGACAATTTCAGCGGAATAAAAATCGAAATAAAAAGCGCGCCAAGCGGCATCAAAATATTGCTGACGACATAATCCGCCGCATCAAAAAACGTCTTCTTAAAAATGAACGGCTCATCGAGCACTCCGTAAGACAAGCAGGAAGGAATGCCGACGGCAAAAATCAAAAGGCCGATCGCCCACGTCCATTTCCCCCTTTTCGTTTGATCGCCTTTTGTAATAGCGGCAACAATGATCTCGATCATCGAAAAAGCCGAAGTCAGCGCGGCAAATAAAAAGGCTGTCAAAAACCCGATAAAAAACAGCATCCCGAATGGAAGCCGGTCAAAAACTGCCGGCAGAACCGCAAATAATAAAGTCGGCCCCTGATCGGGCTGAAGCCCGAATGAAAAGACGGCCGGAAAAATCGCCAAACCGGCAAGCAGCGTGACGGTAAGGTTCATGATCACGATCGAGACCGCCGACTTCGGAAGGTTTTGTGACTTTGACAAGTAGGAGCTGTACGTCACCATCACAGATACGCCAAGCGTCAGCGTAAAGAAAGCTTGTCCGAGCGCAAAAAGAATCGCCTGCGGCGTCAGGCTGCCAAAATCGGGCACAAGCAGAAAACGCACGCCGTCGATCGCATGCTCAAGCGTCAGAGCCCTTAAAACGAGCGCAATAAATAAAATAAATAATAGCGGCATCATAATCGAACTGACGCGCTCGATTCCTTTTTGCACACCCTTCGCCACGACGAGGATCGTCATGATGATAAATGCAAGCTGCGCTGCCAGCGTCTGCAGCGGATCTTGGATGATCGAACCGAATAGCTCCCCGTATCCGGCCTGCGTGAGACCCGACAATGAACCGGTTACAGCTTTGATGATATAAAGCAAAATCCAGCCGCCGATCACACTGTAAAACGACAGGACAAGGAAGCAGGCGGCGATTCCGATCCAGCCTGTGATCACCCAAGGCGTCCCCGGCGCTATTTTTTGATAGGTGCCGATAGCATCCGATTGGCTTTTTCGGCCTAATATAAATTCCCCTAAAAGCAGGGGGTATCCCAGCAGTATCGTAAATAGGACAAATACAAGGAAAAATGCGCCTCCTCCGCTCGTTCCCGCCACATAGGGGAACTTCCAAATCGCCCCCAGGCCGATGGCGGATCCCGCTGCAGCGAGAACAAATCCAAGTTTGGATGCCCATTTTGCTGTCATTCTGCGATCGCTCATTCATACACATCCTTTCTCTTTCTGCTTCTATTATCTCTTACGGGGCAGCTTTTTTGAAAGTGATCTTTCAAATTCTTATTTTTCCGAAAAAACAAACAGAAAAAACCGGCTGCCTTACAATAGCAGCCGGTTGAAATTATGTCGTCACATATCTTCCGCCGTTGATGTGGATCGTCTGTCCTGTCATATAAGAGGAGTCGTCTGAAGCGAGCAGAACATACACTGCAGCGTGTTCAGAAGGCTGTCCGGGCCTTCCCATCGGCGTATTTGTACCGTGTTTTTCCGTTTTTTCCGGCGAAAAAGTAGCCGGAATGAGCGGCGTCCAAATGGGCCCCGGCGCTACCGCGTTGACGCGGATTCCTTTTTTGACAAGAGATGCAGCCATCGAACGGGTAAACGCGACAATCGCACCCTTTGTGCTCGAATAGTCAATCAGCGCCGGACTGCCCTCATAAGCTGTGATCGATGCGGTATTGATAATCGCGCTTCCTTCCCCTAAATGCGGGAGCGCGGCTTTTGTCATGTGAAACATGGAGAAAATATTCGTTCTGAATGTTTGTTCAAGCTGTTCGGTCGAAATATCTTCGATCCCTTTTTGCGGATGCTGTTCGGCAGCGTTGTTCACGAGAATGTCGAGTCCGCCAAAGTGATTCACCGCTTTTTCGACAGATGTTTTGCAATGTGCTTCATCCCCGACATCTCCGGGAATCAAGAGGCATTTTGCGCCTTCTTGTTCGATCCGTTCTTTCGTTTCCTCGGCATCCTTGTGTTCGTCCAAGTACATGACGGCAATGTCGGCACCTTCTTTGGCGTATGCAATGGCGGCCGCTCTGCCGATTCCGCTGTCTCCTCCGGTAATAATGGCGGTTTTTCCTTTTAATTTGCCGCTTCCTTTGTAGTCGCGGTCTTCCGAGAGCGGAAGGGGCACCATCTTGTGCTCAGCCCCGGGTTGTTTTTCTTGTTTTTGCGCTTTCTGTCCATCCGTCTGTCTGTTTGCCGGATTCATTCGTCTCACCTCTTCACCATTGTTTAGTGCACAGTTACCACGATTCCGGCATCCTTAAACGCAAGAACTCAGCGAGACAGGTTTACTGATCAGACAGAGGCACGCGGATGAGCCGGTCGTCTGTCTGTTTTTTTTCGCCTCTTCCGTCGCCATTGTTCGTAATGAAATACAGATCATCCCCGATTACTTTTACATCCCTGATTCTGCCGTATCCGCCAAGCCATTTGACCGCTTTGGCTTCCGCCGGATCGATCCGGAAAACGCCCTCACCCCGCAGCCCGGCCATATAGAGGACATCCCCTTTCTGCGCTAAACCGGATGGGGCCCACGTTTCTTCTCCCGAATGGATGAACGGCGCTTTCATTCCCCGCTTCTCATCGCTTCCTTCAATCACCGGCCAGCCATAATTGGCTCCGGCTTCTATTTTGTTCACTTCATCATGTCCAGACTGCCCGTGTTCGGAGCTGTAAAGCTGCCGGCCGATCCATGCGAGGCCTTGCGGATTCCGGTGTCCAAAGCTGTATACATAAGACGAGCGAAAAGGCTGATCAGCAGGGATCGCACCATCAAGCTCCATCCTTAAAATCACCCCCGCCAGCTTTTCAGGCTGCTGGGCCCATTCCCTTTCCCCCGCATCACCTGTCGTGATGTACAGCTTTTGATCGGGCCCGATCGCCATCCGGCCGCCGTTATGAATCACACCTCCGGGCAGATCGGCAAGCAGCTCCTCCGTTTCCGTCCAAGTGAGGCGGTCAAGCGTCAATTTTACGATCCGGTTTTTCAGATGGCCCCCGTCTTTGTATGTATGGTAAACGTATGCCTCCTGATTGTTTTTGAAATCAGGATGAAGCACAAATCCAAGCAGTCCGCCTTCTCCTTCTTGATGAACGGGCTTTTTCAGCTGAAGCTGCATGCGCTCCTTTTTGCCTTCGGCAATGGACACGATTCCCCCGTTTCTTTCGGTCACGTAAAAAATCTCGCCAGTGTGAGCGATCGTCCAAGGCACATCCAGACGCTCTGCGATGACTTCGGCGCCGCTTCCGCCTTCTTTCGTCGCCGCCGCTTCATGTTCAGCATCAAAATCCCGGTCTTCCGAGCATGCACCTAGAAAAAAAAGCATGATCAACATCAGGAATCCTTTTTTCATCGTCTCCCCCTTAAAGGACTTTCTTGATGAATACATTCAAGAACACCGGCATAATTCCCTACTTAAACATTCTAAAATCTATTAAAAAAACACGCGCTTCGCTGAGAAGGCGTGTGTCCGCATTACTGAGAAACCAATTCTCCGATATATTTAGCCGACGGCCTGAAAATCATGTTGTTATCAGCCTGCTCCAGCACATGGGCGCACCAGCCGACCATTCTCGCAGCCGAAAAAGTAGGCGTAAACAATGCGGCATCAAAATCGATCGCCTTCATGACAGCCGCTGCGTAAAATTCGACATTCGTATAAAGCTTTCGGCCCGGCTTGTATTCTTCCAAAAGGCGGATAGCCGTATTTTCAACATGAAGAGCAAGGTCGATATCCCGGTCGCCCCCGGCAATTTCCTCAGCTTTCACCCTTAAAGCCTTCGCTCTCGGATCATGCGTTTTATAGACGCGGTGTCCAAATTCCATCAGTCTCTCGCCTTTTTCAAGCTTTTCTCTTATATAGCTTTCTGCATGCTGTTTTTCCCCGATGCCTTCCAGCATATCGGTCACCGCAGACGGCGCTCCGCCGTGCAAAGGTCCTTTCATCGTGCCAAGTGCAGATGTGACGGCAGAAACAAGATCGGATTCCGTAGACACCGTAACTCTTGCCGAAAAGGTTGAAGCGTTCATGCCGTGTTCCATCGCAAGAATCATGTACGTTTCGAGCGCTTTTTTCTGAGCTTCTGTCGGACGCTTTCCTTTCAGCATGTAAAAATAATGTTCCACAAAGCCAAGCTCATCCAGCGGCTGAACAGGCTCTTCTTCGTCAGTCAGCCTTTTTCTGAACGCGATAATCGACGGGACGGCTGCAATCAGTCTGAGAGCCTGCTCCATTGTCGGCTTGAACGCAAACGATTTGTCCCCGAATGAAGAGACGACCGTGCGAAGAACCGCCATATCGTCTAATTCGGCCGGAAGGCAGCGGATCAATCGCTTGCATGCTTCTGGCAGCACACGGAATGAAGCGAGCATCTCATTGAATCGGCTGAGTTCCGCTTCCGTCGGAAATGCCCCGTTGAGAATCAGATAAGCGACTTCTTCAAATGTAGATGTAAGCGCCAGTTCATCAGCATTGTACCCTCTGTAGATCAGCTTTCCCTCTTCACCGTCAATGCGGCTGATGGCTGTTTCAACACAAGTAATCCCTTTCAATCCATGATAAACCATATCAATTCCTCCTTTTTCCTTTGTAAATATCATTATAGTTGATATAATATTTAAAAAATATTGAATTATATTGATGTCTTTGATTAACAAAATTAATCAGGAGGACTGCAATGGATTTTAAATGGCTTCATACCTTTGTTACTGCCGCAAAATACGAAAATTTCAGAAAGACGGCGGAAACCTTATTTATTTCTCAGCCGACCGTCACCGTCCAAATTAAACTGCTTGAGGAAGAACTCGGGTGCCAGCTGTTCACCCGCAAAGGAAGAAGCATTCATTTAACGAAAGAAGGCCGCGCTTACCTTCCTTTCGCCCTTCGCCTGCTGGAAGACTATGAATCGAGCATGGCAGAGCTTCACAAAATCAGACAAGGCTATTCACAGACATTGAATCTAGCGGTTTCACCGCTTATCGCCGATACGATTCTCCCATTTGTATTAAAAAAATACACGGCGCTGCATCCGAATTCGGAGATCAAAGTAAAGATCGCCGAATCAGCTGAAATCGCTCCCCTGATTTCAGCCGGCCATGCAGATATCGGATTAAGCTGCTTAAACGTGCAATCGTCAAACCTGAACTGCTATTCCATGTACAGCGATCCCGTGATTTTGGTCGCCCCTCATGACGGCCGCGATTCAGAACAAGCGCCGCCGCTCGATGTCGAAGATTTGCTTGAAGAATATTTGCTGTTGACCCATAATCACCCCGAATACTGGGACGACCTTGTCAGGCAGCTGAGGATCAAATTTCCGTTTGTCAGAACGATGCTCGTAAGCCAGACGCATATTACGAAACGATTTATTTCAGAAGGACTCGGTATATCATTCTTGCCGCTGTCGACTGTGCGCCGCGAGCTGATGGAAGGAAGATTAATAGAGGTGCCGTGCGATTTCATGAAGCTTCCTGTTGCAGGGGGATATGCGATTAGTCTGAAAGATAATGAGAAGGTCGAACACTTTTTGGCGTTTTTAGCCGAGTTCCGTTTCTAAATGGAAAAAACCCGTTCATCATGATGAACGGGCTTGTCCCTGCAACATTAGAAGCGTTTTGCTCCAAGATAGCGGGGCTTCCAATAGCTGTTTGTCATATCGCTGATCGTTACGCCGTCAGAACCGGCATGAACGAATTGATTGTTTCCGATGTAAACCCCCATATGCGAAGGTCCCGGCTGATATGTCGTGAAGAAAACGAAATCGCCTACTGCAGGGCTTGATACGCTCTTCATCGAATTCCAGTAACCGGCTGTGTTCGTTCTCGCCACATTCGTCTGTTTGTTGAGGATGTACCAGACAAATCCGCTGCAGTCAAATCCTGATGCAGATGTTCCGCCCCATTTATAAGGCGTTCCGATAAGGGCTTTTGCATCCGAAACTAGTTTTGACGTATTCAGCGCTGAAGAGGTTTGCGCAGGCGCCTTGCTTGTCCCGCTTGATGCAGAAGGCTTTGTCGTTGATGCAGCTTTTACGCTTTTCGTCCCTTTAACTTTTAATACTTGTCCGATCCGGATTAAATCTGTTTTTAAACCATTCAGAGACTTCAGTTCATTGACGGTCATGCCGTATGTCCGAGAAATTTTCCAAAGGCTGTCTCCTTTGACCACTTTATGCGTAGCTGATGAAACTTGCGACGCTTTTGCAGACGAAGAGCTGCTTCCATTGATCGACAGCCTCTGCCCTATGTAAATGATATCGGATTTCAGCTTGTTTTCCTGTTTAATCTTGTTGACACTTGTGCCGTACTTCTTCGAAAATCCCCATAACGTATCCCCTTTTTTCACCGTTATGGTTTGCGCGGAAGCCGCTCCCGCAAATAAAGTCGATCCTAAAACAACCGCTGATGCTGCTGTTATGACTTGTTTTTTCATGTTGTCCTCCCAATAGCAGAATATTTTATATTTTCAAAGGCGAAAATTAGCAGTTTCATTTTTTTTGAGAACGGCTGCTTTAGCCCTTCCTCTGTTTCTATTATAAGGAGGGAATTCCATCAGGTATAGTCTTGACTTACTATGTCAAATTCCTTAATTATTCGTTTTTAAAAAAAGTTTTTAAGGGTAGATAATATTTCATTTACATTTCAAAGGTAACTTAAATACTACATTTTCGCACTTTCCTGCAGCCAAAATTACAATTTTAGAAAGAGTGTTAAATACTTTATTTTACATTTTTATGATTAACTTATAAAACTGGACAAACGTTCTTTTATTTGGCATAGTGACGGTCGTCGTTGCGCTTTAAAATAAAAAAGGCTGCCCGAATGCAGCCTGAAACTTTTTATAAATATCTGCGATGGACAGCCTTTCCATCATAGGAAAACATGACGGGCTTATCTTCGAGCACGGTTTCGACATGCACGCTTCTTCCCCATAGCTGGTGAAGGTAAGGCAGAACTTTTTCAAGATACTTTAAATCGAGTTCGATCCCTTCATACCAATGCTTAATGTATAATTCATTGTTCTTTAAGTAATCTCCGTCCTCAACTGTCAAATAAGGAAATCCTCCGTTGACTCTCATGCTGACAAGCTGATCGCGCACAGCCTCCCAATCCTTGTCAACGATTTTATAATCCCTTCCCTGTTTTTGAAACAAGTAGAGATCTTCCCGCATCACGAGATCTTTCGTTAAATAGTTTCTGATAAATGAAATGTCTGACTCGATCTCCCTGACTTCAAATATTTTTTCTCTCCCCGAGTTCGGCTTTACACCCATCTTCTTCATATCTTCTGTCGGGTTGTTGTAGCGCTCCTCTATGTCCTCAAATATTTTCAATCCGAGATAATAAGGATTGATGCCCGTTTTGGACGGCTGAACCACTCCCGCGTTGAGCTTGGCGAATTCGATCGCTTCACTTGATGTCAGCTCAAGCTCGCGGATGATTCGCTGATGCCAATAGGACGCCCATCCTTCATTCATGATTTTCGTTTCAAGCTGCGGCCAGAAATACAGCATTTCCTCTCTCATCATCGTTAAGATGTCGCGTTGCCAAGGCTCCAGCTCCCGCGAATGTTCTTCAATGAACAGCAGAATGTCTTTTTCCGGCTTCGGCGGAAACTTTTTTTTCGTCCTTTTCTTCTTCTCTTTCGATCCTTTATGATCCAGTTCCCAGAGGTCGTCATAAGGAGTGGGCGGCGCGTCTGTTTCTTCTTCCTCTTCATCATCTATGCTCCACGACAGCTTCGGCCTCACGAGCGAAGGGTCAATGTGTTCTTCAATCGCCAGCACCGCATCGAGAAATGCTTCGACTTCTTTTGAACCGTGGACCGTCTCATAATGTTTAATCCGCTCTGCTGTCGCTGACATGCTTTCAACCATATCGCGCTTCGTATTTTGGAAACGGCAGTTATTTTTAAAGAAATCACAATGAGCCAGGACGTGTGCGACAATCAGCTTATTTTGAATCAATGAATTGCTGTCCAGCAAAAACGCGTAACACGGATTTGAATTAATGACAAGCTCATATATTTTGCTCAAGCCAAAGTCATAGTGAAGCTTCATTTTGTGAAATTGCTTGCCGAAACTCCAATGGCTGTATCTTGTCGGCATCCCGTATGCGCCGAATGTATAAATGATTTCAGCCGGACAAATTTCATATCTCATCGGATAAAAATCCAGGCCGAATCCTTCCGCGATCTCCGTAATTTCTGCTATCGCCCGCTGCAGCTCTTTTTGCTCCCGTATGCTCAATACTCAAATCCCCCCCGGTTGGACTTCTCTTTATTGTATGAGCCGGGTTTTGAAAAGATGAAAGGCAGCTGTCGGTTTGACAGCTGCCTCTTTGGTCAGTTCGCTATTTGCATATCAAGGGATGAAGCAAAGCTCTCATAGCGGATGTTTTCCATCGAAACGCCAAGATTTTGCAATCCTTCAATCACGCTTTTCATAAATGAAAGCGGACCGCAAACATAAAATTCGCCATTTGGATCTTTCACGATCGATTTCAAAAGCTCTTCATTCACCCGGCCATTTACAATATGATCTTCCGTCGCTTCAGCATCCCTGCTGTAGACAAACAGGAGACGGTTCGCCGGATTGGCGCTGAGCAGCTTCTCCGTTTCTTCCTTGAAAGCGTGATGCTGTTCAGATTTCGCCGCGTGCACGAATGTGATCTCGCGGCTGCTTTCTTTTTGAGCCAATGTTTGCAACATGCTCATGACAGGCGTGATGCCTGATCCGGCGCTGATGAAGTAAACCGGACGATCCGTTCCTTCGGAAAGGGTGAAATCTCCGGCCGGAGCGCTCACTTCCAAGCTGCCACCGATTTCCATGTTCTCATGCAGATAGCTTGATACCCTTCCGACCGGTTGCCCTTCCTCCGCTTCCAGTTTGACTGAAATGCGGTAGTAGTCTTTATTCCAGGCATCTGACAAGCTGTACTGCCTTGTTAAGAAATACGGTTCGCCGGGAATTTTAATGCGGACAGATACGTACTGTCCGGGACTGAAAGCGGGCAAATCCGTTCCATCGGCAGGCTTCAAATAAAAGGAAGTAATCGTAGCGGATTCCACCCGCTTATCCATGATGACAAACGGTTTAAATCCTTCCCAGTTTCCATCCTGCTTTTTGTCTTCTTCATACATTTGTTTTTCGACTTCAATAAATACGCGGGCGATCTCTTCATAGGCTTCTGCCCATGCCTGGAGAATGTCCTCTGTCGCAGCTTCGCCGAGCACGATTTCAATGGCTTCCAAAAGGTGCTGACCGACAATAGGATAGTGCTCTGGTTTCACATGCAAACTTTTGTGTTTATGTCCGATTTGTTTGACAACCGGCAGCAGGTCTCCGAGCCGGTCGATGTTCTCAGCCGCCTGCAAAACAGTAAAAGCCAAAGCTTTCGGCTGTCCGCCGGTTTGCTGGCGGGACATGTTGAAGATATTTTTCAATTCAGGGTGCGCATTAAACATCCGCTTGTAAAAACAAGTGGTGATCTCTGTTCCCTTTTCTTTTAAAACAGGGGCGGTCGATTTGACAATTTGCATGGTTTTTTCAGATAGCATAACGCTTTCTCCTCTCCAGTCACTTTAAAAATGTATTTGAAATACATCTTTAAAGGTGCAATAAGATCTTTTTTTTAATGGGACTGTTACTTTTGATTAAAGATGTATTTAAGATACATCTTTATACTAGACTTTTAATGGAATTAAAGCAATATTTCCAAGGAATGTTTTATATTTTTGTAACAATTTCCGCTCCACCCTCATAACTGAAGGCAAATGTGATAAGATAATGGAAACTTGTTTGATTGAGGTCATGCGATGAAATTAACAAATTATACGGATTACTCATTAAGGGTACTGATTTTTCTAGCAACCAAAAACTCAAACGAGCTTGTCAATATTAAAGACATCGCCGATTCTTATTCCATTTCAAAAAACCACCTTATGAAGGTGATTTACGAGCTTGGCAAGCTTGGCTACGTTGAAACGATTCGGGGCCGCAACGGCGGGATTCGTCTCGGAAAAGCGCCTGAACTGATTAATATCGGTGAAGTCATAAGACATACAGAAGATGATTTTAACCTTGTCGAGTGTTTTAACGGAGAAAAAAACCATTGTATACTTTCTCCGATCTGCGGATTAAAGCATGTTTTAAACAAAGCCCTTTCCGCCTATTTGGACGTATTGGATCAATACACTCTGCAGGATATTATCGTTAATCAGGACCATATACGTAAATTATTGAGTTAACGAAGGAAGCCGCTTCCTTCGTTTTTTTTGCTATAAGGTAAAAATATTCACATTGATGATCGCATTGGTCACCGGGTGAAAATACACCTCAGCGTGCGCCGAAAATGATTTACCTTTCTGATTGACGGTTACCCTGAAGACATCTTTTGTCTCTTCATCATTGACTTGAGTTCGCCCTAAATATTCATAATCCTCGAACTTTGCGCCTTCGTATTTTTCTTCAAGCGCGCTCCAGGCGATTCTCTCCCACCGTTCAGGCGCATCGGAAACACCTGCTTGAAAGTGGCTTTTCGCCGGGAATGATAAAAGCGTTAGTATGCAAAAAAAGTACGTGCAATATCGTTTTTTCATTTCCATTCGCTCCGCATGTATTGTACATACGTTAGCTTGACCGGAAACGGCGAATGTCATGCAGACATTTTTCGCGGTCTAGCGTATACCATCCTCATATTTCTAGGCCGCCAAACAAGGGAGACCAAGTTTTGCCCGGAGAAAAAAACATCCCGCCACATAAAATAATCATGACTCCTCAGAAAGAAGGGAGAGTGGCGAAATTGAATTACGCTGATTATGACAAAGCTTTGTACTATACGCACCGCTCGCAGTGGGACAACCTGCTGATCCTGATGGTGCGGACAGAAGACGATTTATTATCAAAGCGGATCGAACATTTTTTGCACGCCTACAATTTTGAAAGAGATGACACCATTGTCGAGAAAAGGCTTTATGATCTGCTGCAGTACATTGATCACGCCTCATTTTCGGGACACGAACACGAAAACGGCGTGCTTGTTTTTACGTAAAATAAGCCTGGCGCTCTAATCGGCGTCAGGCTTTTTGAAATTCGGCAAAGAGCAGAAGCTCTTCCATTACACTTTTGATATTGGCTTTGGCTGCTTCAGTAACCGTTTGGTGTTCCTCATCAATATGAATCGGATCGAGCACAAGCTGCTTTGTGATGACGTTCGCATAAACGCCGCGCGCGACAATGCGCATATTGGCGAGCGCGTTCATCCCGCCTTTGCCGCCTCCTGCACAAGCAAAAAGCGCAACCGGTTTGCCCGAGAACTGTTCATTGCTTAAAAAATCGAGCGCATTTTTCAAAGCGCCGCTCATACCGCTGTGGTATTCGGGAGATAATAAAACAACAGCGTCTGCTTCTTTGACAGAAGTTTTCAGTTTTTGAACATTTTCCAGCGAGCTCTGCTCTTCATCTCCGTTGAAAATCGGTAGGATGAACTCGCTTAGATTGATAAGCTCCGCCTGATACGTGCGGGCGATATAGGAAGCGGCGATCCGCGTTCTGCCTTGTTTTCTCGCGGTTCCGCTGATTACGGTTATTTTCATTTGATCATCTCCCGTTATTTTGGTGTAGTCCGTGTTTAACTGCAAAGAGCGCGGCTTGCGTGCGATCGGATAAGCCTAGCTTTGACAGCAGATTGGATACATGGGTTTTCACTGTTTTTTCGCTGATAAATAAAGATGCGGCAATTTCCTTGTTGCTTTTCCCTTTTGTAATTTCCAATAAAACATCTTTTTCTCTATTTGTCAATTGATGTATTTTTTCTTTCTCATCAGCCTGTGACACATGGTGAAAGACGTGGGACATAATGCTTGGATCCAAGGAATATCTCCCTCCATAAACAGCGCGTATCGTCTCGACAAGTTCATCAGGCTCGGCGTCTTTCAGCTGATAGGCAGAGGCTCCCGCCTGGATGGCAGGAATTACATAGCTTTCGTCCGCATAGCTTGTCAGCGCTATGATTTTGACAGACGGATATTCTTTTTTTATTCGCTTTGTCGCCTCAATTCCGTCCATTTCAGGCATTGATAAATCCATTAATACGATGTCTGCCTCCCGTTTTCGCAAGACATCGAGCGCCTCGATTCCTGTCGATGCCTCTCCGACAACGTCAAAATCGCTTTTTGTTTTGAAAAAAAACAAGAGGCCTTTTCTGACAATATGATGATCATCGGCAATGATGATTTTCACCTGTTCCATCCTGCCTCCCCCTTCTCCTTCAAAGGCAAAACCGCCCGGATTTTCGTCCCCTTACCGATTGCGGAGTTGATCAAAAACGTGCCGCCCGCTTTTTCCGTCCGCTCCTTCATTCCTTTCAGCCCAAGCGTCGGGAGCCCCGCGTCAGGATCGTACTGAAACCCTTTGCCGTCATCTTCGACTTCCAAGACGGCAGACGACTGGAATACATCGATTTTCACTTGTATACGGCTTGCACTGGCATGCTTTTTGCAATTGTTGAGAGCTTCCTGGCTCAGCCGCCACATCAATTCCTCAGCAGAAGGCGGCAGACGGAGCACACCGCTGAGCTTGAAAATCACCTGAAGGCCGAGCACTTCCGCATATTTTTCAAGTGCCGCCGCCAACCCTTCTTCCAAGCCCTGGGGCCTGAGCTGCCAAATTAACGCCCGCATCTCAAGCAGCGCTTCATGAGAAAGATGTTGCATAAACTCGAGCATTTCCCTGATCTCAGGCTGGTCTGTCATTTCACCCGCCGCTTTAGCGGTCAAGCTGAGCGAAAAAAGCATTTGATTGACGGAATCATGCAAGTCCTGAGCCAATCTGTTTCTTTCGGTCAGCAGCATGTGTTTTTGCTGTTGTTCAGCAAGCCGCATCCGTTTGATCGCCATCCCGATTTGCAGAGCAACAGCTTCGAGGAGCGCCAGTTCCCCGCGGCTGAAATGAATTTTGTCCGGAGCCGCAACGTTCAGCAAACCGAACCGTTTCTTCTGATCGCTGAGCGGGACGGTTGCATGGTGTGTGATACCTTCCGGATCTCCGGTTTTCTGTTTCATGGCCGTCGTAATCCGCTGGCAATGAATGATATTTTTCGCCCTGTCCAGCTTTTCATCCCTATATTGTTCAAGACAGTAGCAGCTTCCTTCGCATAATAAACGGTTGTGCCGGTAAGAAAGCGCCTGGGGCAGGCGGACCGAAGCGGCCAGTTCAAAGCTCCCCTTTTCATCGATCAGAAACAGCCACGCCGTTTTGAGCCCTGTTAAGCGGAGCAGCTTTTTTAAAACAGCATGAAGCGTTTCTTTTAGATGGTTCCCTTCGTTTAACGTTTCCGCTATTTCTTTGAGCGTTTTCAATTTTTCAAACTGCGTGTCTTCCCGCAAAAGCTTCATCCCCTTAAACCGGAGTTTCTTTTATTATATCGATATTTGATAAAAAAAAGGCCACCTCATGAGATGAACTTTTCTAAGACTTTTGACCGAGAAGGGACAAAGCGAATCGTTAAGCTTCTTCCTCCCAAAACAAATCGTCAAGCGTTTTGTCCAGCGCCTTTGCGATCGCGATGCAAAGGTGCAATGTCGGATTGTATTTATTTTTTTCGATCAGCCCGATCGTCTGTCTTGTCACATTGACCCGCTCGGCAAGCTGGGCTTGTGTCAAAGACTTTTCGACCCGGGCGAGTTTGACCCGGTTAACCATATGCTCACCCGCCGTTTTCATTTAATCATCTAATAGATCTTGATTTTTCCGAAAGGATTTGCGCAACGAGATAAAGTTGATCAGAAAATGAAAAAATACAAACAACATCACCATCATAATAAAGTCAAACCAACTGCCGGGGTGTTTTGGTATGCCGGTAAAAATAAGCACTAAAATGGCAAATATGAGGCCGGAAGCGAGGCTGAGAGCCGTGATCTCTTTTCTTTTTTTCCTGTACGCCGCTTGACCTGCAATCTCCGGATATTCAAACCCCGACAAAAGATAGCGGAACAATATCCAGCCTGCATAGACTGCAAAACCGATGGCACTGACAATGTATTCGGATGCCGGTCTCCCTAAAATGAGGCCCCGGATGATCATATCCAAAAATAAGATAGCAGCGACAATCGTACCGGCTTCGCTAAAAAATTGCGTCATTTTCTTTTCTACGTATTCATCCCCGGTTTTGATCCATTTCATGTCAGCCATTTTCCCCTTTCAAGATGCAATTTATATCTAACTTATTGTTATATATATATTACATCATGTACTGCCGCTTATCAATAAAAATTGAAAAACCCGCCATTTAACAAGGAGGGTTTTCAGCGATTATGATTTAAAGTCGCTTTTACTTCCTTATGTCGACCACCAGACCATAGGACAGCTTGTATTGATCAGATGGCACCACTTGCCTATTGAGTTAAAGTATTTGATCTTTGAGCTGCCTTCAGCTTATTTTCATCACCCTTTTTCAGCCAAATTAGAAGAGTTAGCTCCTGTCGTTGGCTTTTGCTTCTTAGCTATGATGGGGTAAGTCTGTGTTAAGGAAGAAAAGATGAAACAAACCGAAATCATTTCTATATCTATGGGCAAATCCAGCTGCAATGAGTGCTGGAAGACAATTTAGGTTACTAAAGAGTGCTGCACTCTTGAGCTGTGAAGAGAAACTTATATATCCGGTGAAAATATCCGGTGAATGTTGTTCTGAGGGATGTCCCTTCCGTGAGGATGCTGGACACCGAAGATATTTAAATTTAAAAAGGACCCTCGTCATTTCACTGACAGAGGGTTCGATTTAAACTATTCGTTATTGGGCGGTCTGTTTTGATTTTGTGATTTTGTGAATTTTGTTGAATAACCAGCAGCCAATAAAAAGATAACAGCAAGGATATATCCTAAAATGCCTTGATTGAATACGAATATCGATATCAAATTAGATGCTATCGCCAAAATGATGAAGATGATTGTATATACGTTTAAACGCATTTAGGGAAACCTCCCTCATAAATATTTCTTGAATATTGTATCATCTATGAACTCAAAAAAAAAGAAAGCCATAGTAACTAGGATACTTGGTTTCCTCATCTCTTTGGTTAACTACTCGGCCCACATTCTTTTAAACAGTTTGTGATTTGCACACTATAGACAAGCAACGGCTCCTCTATACAAGCTGCACAAAACAAATGAAAAACCCGCCATTTAACAAGGCGGGTTTTCAGCGATTATCAATTTGAAGTCGCTTTTACAATATCATCGATTTTTTTCATCACTTCATCTGTTAATTGATGGAGAAGCGCTTCACTGTCTTCATTGGTTCGGCCTTTGACCGCGAAATAAAATTTCACTTTAGGCTCTGTTCCTGATGGACGGAGGCAGAACCATGAGCCGTCTTCAAGGAAATATTTCAAAACATTGGATGTCGGAAGATCGATCGTTTCTGTTTTGTTTTCCTTCAGCAGCGTCCGCTTCCCTGTCAAATAGTCTTCTGCGGATACAACGTCTTTTCCGGCGATGGAAAGAGGCGGCTGTTCTCTGAATGTGCTGAGGATGGCTGCGATTTGCTCCGCTCCCTCTTTTCCTTTTAAGGTCAGGGACTTCAAGCCTTCTCTATAGAAGCCGAACGATTTATACAATTCGAGGAGTCCATCATACAGCGATTTTCCCTGCTTTTTATAGAAGGCGCATACCTCAACCGCAAGCAATGCGGCCTGGACGGCATCCTTGTCCCTTGCGAAGTCGCCGATCAAGTAGCCGTAGCTTTCCTCATAACCGAATTGGAAAGCGTATTCGCCCGATGCTTCAAATTGTTTGATTTTTTCTCCGATGAATTTAAAGCCGGTCAGCGTGTCGATCGTGTCCAGTCCGAAAGAAGCGGCGATGTCGCGCCCCATTTCGCTCGTCACAATCGTTTTCAGAACGACTCCATTATCAGGCAGCGTGCCTTTCTGCTGTTTTTGCGATAGCAGATAATGCAAAAGCAGCGCGCCGGTTTGATTTCCTGTCAGCACCGCGTAACGGCCTTCTTGATCCTTTACAGCGACGCCGAGGCGGTCCGCGTCGGGATCGGTTCCGATCAGAATATCGGCTCCTTTTTCTTCACCGAGCCTGATCGCATATTCAAAAGCGGCGTGCTCTTCCGGATTAGGAGAAGACACGGTCGAAAAGTCAGGATCAGGCAGCTCCTGTTCCGGGACGACTGTGACATGTTCATATCCGAGAGCTTTCAAGCCGCGTCTCACGGATTTGTTTGCCGTGCCGTGCAGCGGGGTGAAAATGACTTTGACTTCAGTTTCCTTCGCCAGATCAGGGTTGACAGAAATCGATGTCAGTTTATCGAGATACGCTTGATCGATTTCCTCGCCGATTATTTTGATCAGCCCTTTTTCGGTTAAAGCAGCTTCATCGCCGGCTTCGATCTCCAGTTCGTTTTCAATCGCATTGACATAGCCGATGAGTTTGTCGGCATCAGCAGGCGGAAGCTGCGCGCCGTCTTCTCCGTAGACTTTATAGCCGTTGTATTCAGGCGGGTTATGGCTCGCCGTGATGACAATACCTGCAAACGCATTCAGTTCTCTTACCGCAAAGGAAAGTTCAGGTGTCGGGCGCAGTTCGTCAAACACGTACGTTTGAACGCCGTTTTCTGCGAGCGTTTTAGCAGCTTCCATTGCGAATTCAGGCGATTTGTGGCGGGAATCGTATGCGATCACAACGCCGCGCTTCTTTGCTTCTTCGCCGTTCGCTCCTATGTATGCGGCAAGGCCCGCCGATGCTTTGCGAACCGTATAAACGTTCATGCGGTTCGGACCGGGTCCGATCTCTCCGCGCATACCGGCTGTACCAAACTCAAGTTTTTTATAAAAGCAATCCTCTAGTTCTTTTTCATTTCCTTCAGCTTCCAGAAGAAGCGATTTTAATTCGGAATCTAAGTTTTCTTTGTTTTTCCAGCGTTCATAGCTCGTTCTCCAGCTCATGATTACCTCCAATATTCCAGCTAAATAATTGCAGCTTTTCTTTTATCATATCGACAAACAGCCGCTTTGTCCAAATTTAGCATGCCGAACGAAAAAAATGAGGCTGCCTGATCAAGACAGCCTCACGTTAGGCCATTCGATTGATTTTCAACGAAATTTCATCAAGGTCATTTGACCCGATACATCATCTGCTTTCCAGCGGGACAACAGCGTCGTGAAGAAGTCCTTCCAAGGCCTGGACATGCCGGGCCTTCGTTTCGCCATCCCAGTTCAGCCTCTCACTCATGTAGTCCGTAAGGCTGTCTTTGTAAGTGCGGACCCAATTGATGTCAAAGAACAGCGCACCCGTTCTGCGTACGAAGAAGTCTGCCGGGACGGCAGCCATTTCTTCCTCGATCCCGTAATCCATTTCTGCCAGTACATGGACAGGAATGCGGCGTTCTGCTGCTTCATCTTTTAGGGATGGAACACGATCAAACAGGCGGTCTGCGTTCGAACCGTATCGTGCGGCGATCTGTCTGGCCGTCTCTTCGGACAGTCCAGCCTCGATTCCTTCGGCTGCTTTCGCTTGAATAAAATCCTCCAGATTTTTGGAGCCGCCGATATGGCCGCCTGAGATCGGCATCGTTTTTGTTCTGCAAGGACCGAAGTCTCTGCCGCCCTCTTCTTTTAATCGGTCTCTGACAAGATCAACGATATGCTCAGCCATTTTTCTGTACCCGGTCAGCTTTCCGCCGGCAATCGTGATCAGTCCGGATTCAGAAGTCCAGATCTCATCTTTCCGGGAAATCTCGGACGGGTCTTTTCCTTCTTCATGAATCAGCGGTCTGAGCCCCGCCCAGCTTGATTCGACATCTTCGGCCTTGATTCCCAGTTCAGGGAACATATAGTTGATGGCATTAATGACATAATCCCTGTCTGCAGTCGTCATTCGAGGATGTTCCAAATCCTCGTTGTAGACGGTGTCCGTTGTGCCGACATATGCCTTACCGTCTCTCGGAATCGCGAACACCATGCGGCCGTCAGGCGTATCAAAATAAACGGCTTGTTTTAAAGGAAAGACCGATTGATCAAAAACAAGATGCACGCCTTTTGTATGCTGAAGGTGTTTGCCTTCTTTTGAATGGTCTTTTTCCCGCAGACGGTCAACCCACGGACCTGCAGCATTGACGATTTTTTTCGCGTGGACGCGGTATGTTTTTTTCGTGAAGACGTCTTCAATAACCACGCCGGTGACCTTGCCGTTTTCATAAATAAAATCGCTTACTTTCGCATAATTGACGGCCTCGGCTCCGAATTTAACCGCTTCTTTCATGACTTCGATCGTCAGCCTGGCATCATCCGTCCGGTATTCGACATAATAGCCGCCGCCTTTCAGGCCGTTCTTTTTCACGAGCGGCTCTTTTTGAAGCGTTTCCTCGGCATTCAGCATGCTCCTCCGCTCAGCTTTTTTGACGCCTGCTAAAAAGTCGTACACCCTCAGTCCAATTGACGTGCTGAATTTGCCAAAAGTACCTCCCTTATGCATCGGAAGCAGCATCCATTCGGGCGTTGTCACATGCGGTCCGTTTTCATAGACGATCGCCCGCTCTTTGCCGACTTCAGCTACCATTTTCACTTCAAATTGCTTTAAATAGCGAAGTCCGCCGTGTACGAGTTTCGTGGAGCGGCTTGACGTTCCGGCCGCAAAGTCCTGCATTTCACAAAGCGCCGTTTTCATCCCGCGCGATGCGGCGTCCAATGCCGTCCCTGCACCTGTAATCCCTCCGCCGATAATAAACACGTCATACTTCTGCTTCGTCATATTCTGTAAAATATCGTCCCGTTTACGACTTGAAAATAATGATTCCATGTTCATGTCCTCCCTTGTTGTCACGGTAAAAAAATAGAAAAAGAGACCACAAACATCCAAAGCGCTGATTCTGCTTTGGTGCCTGCGGTCTCTCCTCTTCTCCAACCGTTTCTATTAACTTAATTAGATTGTAACATACATGCGGCTTATTTAAAAGCCCTAGCTGCATTTACAGCTTTCTTCCACCCGCTGTACAGACTCTCGCGCTCTTTTTCTTCCATTTTCGGTTCAAAACGTTTGTCAAGCTGCCACTGGTCTTTGATCTCGGAACGATCACTCCAGAAGCCGACAGCAAGACCCGCTAAATAGGCTGAACCGAGCGCGGTTGTTTCATTGATTTCAGGACGTTCTACAGGGACATCCAAAATGTCGCCCTGAAAATCCATCAGGAAGTTGTTTTTGACAGCTCCGCCGTCGACTCTCAGCGTTTTCACCGAGATCCCGGAGTCTTCCATCATTGCGTCAAGCACGTCTTTCGTTTGATAAGCAAGTGCTTCAAGCGTTGCTCTAACAAAATGCTCTTTCGTCGTACCCCGGGTCAGTCCGAATACAGCGCCGCGGACATCGCTGTCCCAATAAGGCGTGCCTAAACCTACAAATGCAGGAACCACATAAACACCATCGGCAGATTCTGCTCTTACAGCGTATTTTTCACTTTCTTTGGCGTCTTTAAACATTCTCAGCCCATCACGGAGCCATTGAATAGCGGAACCTGCGACGAAGACGCTGCCTTCCAGCGCATATTCCACCTTTCCGTCGATGCCCCAGGCGATTGTCGTCAGCAGGCCGTGCTCTGATTTGATCGCTTTTTCGCCGGTGTTCATTAGCATAAAGCAGCCTGTTCCATACGTGTTCTTAACCATTCCCTCTTCAAAGCAAGCCTGCCCGAACAATGCTGCCTGCTGGTCGCCGGCTGCACCTGCAATCGGAATGTTTTTCCCGAAGAAATGATAATCGACCGTTTCAGCGTATACATGCGATGAAGGCTTGACTTCCGGAAGCATCGATTTCGGCACGTCGAGAATATCGAGAAGTTCCTCATCCCATTTGAGGTCATAGATGTTGAACATCAATGTTCTTGAGGCATTTGAATAATCTGTCACATGCGCTTTTCCGCCGGACATTTTCCAGATCAGCCAAGAATCGATCGTACCGAAGAGAAGGTCGCCGTTTTCCGCTTTCTCCCTTGCCCCTTCCACATGATCTAAAATCCATTTCACCTTCGTGCCTGAGAAATAAGGATCGATTAAAAGTCCTGTTTTCTCTCTGATCGTCTCTTCATAGCCGTTCTCTCTCAATTCCTGGCATATTTCCGCCGATTGGCGGGACTGCCACACAATCGCATTGTAGACCGGTTTACCGGTATGTTTATCCCAAACAACGGTCGTTTCCCGCTGGTTGGTGATCCCGATTCCGGCAATTTGTCCGGCTTCGATCCCCGATTCTGAAAGCGCAGAAGCGATCACCGACAGAACGGAGCCCCAGATTTCATTTGCATTATGTTCAACCCAGCCGGGGTTTGGAAAATATTGCTGAAATTCTTTTTGCGCAATATGGACGATTTCGCCTGCTTTGTTGAAAACAATCGCCCTTGTGCTAGTGGTGCCTTGATCAAGAGACAAAATGTATTTTTCCATTTTTTAAAACTCCCCCTTATATGTCTGTTAAGATTGCGTTTTTTTAAATGTTGACCGATTGATCAACCGATTGTTTTTTCATATGAATATAGAAACCTAACAATATCACAACTAATATAACGCTTACAATCCAAAATGTGTTGGTGATGTGTCCTTTGAATGCGGCATTGTAAAAAACGCCTGCAAATGAACCGCCGAGCGCCGGTCCTAAAACAGGAATCCACGCGTACTTCCAATTTGAACTCCCTTTGCCTGCAATCGGAAGGACAAAGTGGGCGATTCTAGGCCCCAAATCGCGGGCAGGGTTAATCGCATATCCTGTTGTTCCGCCGAGCGAGAGCCCGATCGCCACGATCAGAAATCCGACAACAAGCGGATTCAGTCCGTCAGTAAACTTGTTTGCACCGATCGCTAAAAGTCCGAGAACGAGAACAAAAGTCCCCAATGTTTCACTGAACAGGTTTGCAAATGTATTTGGAATCGCCGGACCTGTCGAAAATACTCCCAGCTTCGCGCCTTGATCTTCGGTTTCTTTCCAGTGCGGCAAGTAGTGAAGAAAAACGAGCACCGCTCCTAAAAATGCGCCGATCATCTGTCCTAAAATATAGGAAGGCACTTCTTCCCAAGGAAAATCTCCGACAAATGCCAGCCCTAATGTCACGGCGGGATTTAAATGCGCTCCGCTGATGCCGCCGACGGCATATACCGCCATGGCCACGCCGAGCCCCCAGCCGAAGACGATCACAATCCATCCGGATTGATGGGACAGCGATTTTTTCAAATTAACTCCTGCACAAACTCCAGCTCCAAAGACGATGAGCAGCATCGTTCCGATAACTTCCCCCCAAAATGCTGTCAAGGCTATCCCTCCTAAAATCTATTATGAAGTGTTATTTTAAAGATGAACACCATGGGCTCACCTTTTCCACTGTGTCTATAAGACCATAAAAAAACACAGCAAACTTTCTTTACATCATTGAGTAAAGAACTGCTGTGGTCTCCGGGTCTCCGTCACAATGTATTAACTTAGTAAAATCGTATCGTATAGTGAAAGCGTTGTCAATAATTTTTCACATTTTATATTTTTACTTCCAGTATTTTTTCCATAAATCAGTGTCTGAGGTGGTGACTGCGGACGCCCCTGCTGCAAGCGCCTGCTCGACGTCTTTTTCAGTACGGATAAACCCGCCCGCAAAGATCGGAATGCCGGTTTTTTCTTTGACTTCCTTGATCAATTCCGGCACCACTCCGGGAAGCACTTCTATATAGTCGGGTCTGTGCTTTTTCACCAATTCAATACTCTTCTTCATGGCGCTTGTGTCTATTAAAAACATGCGCTGGATCGCATACACTTTCTTCTGCTTTGCTTTGGCAATAACGCTTGATCTTGTAGAAAGAATCCCCGCCGGCTTCATTTCCTGGCAAATGAATTCCGCACCGTATTCATCATGCTTAATTCCTTGGATCAAATCGACGTGCACAAACATTTTTTTCCCATGGGATCTGGCCGCGCTGATGACACCCCCCAGCTGTCCAAGGTGGATGTCAAGCAGAACCCCGTATGAAAATGGGCTGTCCAGGAATGTATCAAACTGCTTCATATTACGTACCGCAGGTAAAATTTTTTGATCGTGAAAACTCATGTTCCATCTCCTTCACTTGCTATCTTGCTTCTGTATTACACTAATGGAATTTCCGCCTCATTGCAATCCTTTATAAACAGAAGCCGCTCGCGGTCCCCGGGCAAATCATTTTACATTTACCTTCATTCATGTCCATAATTTAACACAACCAACTCGAATGGAGGGAATTTTTTATGAAAGCGATCATCCATGAAGGAATCAAGGGCCTTTCAGGGCTGAAATATACAGATGTTTCCGACAAAACGCCCGGTCCGGGTGAAGTCAAAATCAGACTGAAAGCGGCCGGGCTGAACCACCGTGACTTGTTCCTCTTTCAATCCAGGGAGGCGGGGGATTCCCCGTTTATACCCGGCTCCGACGGAGCAGGCACGATCGAAGAGACAGGCGAAGGTGTTCAGGGCCTCGCCGTTCATACAGAGGTGATCATCAATCCGAGCATCGGCTGGGAATATACGGATTCTGTTCCGCAAGTACCTGACATTCTCGGCGGCCCATCTGACGGAACCTTCGCAGAGCATGTCATCGTCCCGGCGAAGCACGTGTTGAAAAAGCCGGCGCACCTTTCCTGGGAGGAAGCAGGCGTCCTGCCTTTATCCGCTCTGACCGCTTACAGGGCTTTATTTACAAAAGGCCATTTAAAAAAAGGTGAACATATCTTAATACCGGGAGTCGGCGGAGGCGTCGCCACAAATGCGGTACTCATGGCAAAGGCAGCGGGCGCGCGGGTGACTGTAACCTCCCGAAGTGAAGAAAAAAGAAAAGAAGCGCTCCGCTATGGGGCGGACCTCGCAATCGAAAGCCGCGGCCTGTGGAAAGAAAGCTTGGGCGGGGAACAGGTTGATTTGATCCTCGACAGCATCGGCCCGGCAACTTTTGCGAATTATTTCGATGTCATCGAGCCGAACGGAAGGATCATCAATTTCGGCGCCAGCTCGGGAGACAGCATCCAGCTTCCGCTGCGCTCGCTCTTTTTCCCGCAAATCAGCATCATCGGCACTTCGATGGGCAGCCTCGAAGAATTTCGGCAAATGATTGATTTTATCGAACGCCATTCGCTTAAGCCGGTGCTTGATCAAGTGTTTCCTTTATCAGAAGCGGTTGCAGCCTTTAAACGGATGAAAGACGGGGAGCAGTTTGGAAATATCGCTTTGCAAATAGGCGGGTAAACTCTGGGGGGAACGGCGGCTTGCCATGTCATCAGCCGCCGTTTCAAGCTGCCTTTTTGGTTTCGCCGGAAAAAAAGGCCGCCTGAAAGATTCAGGTCAGCCCCATAAGGAAAGCAGCCACAGCACGACCGGAAGGGTGACGATGCTGAGCATTGTACTGATAAAAGTCGCGCTTGAAACGATTTCCGGCTTTGTTTCAAACTGCACCGCCATCAAAGTTGTATTCGCCGCCGTCGGCATGGCCGCCGCCAACACCATGATCTGTTTGACCAGCCCGTCGACGGGAAGAATCAGCGCAAACCCCAAGGCAATGAGCGGAGACACGAATAATTTCAGCAAGAGCGAGTAAGAAATTTTCCGGTATTCGATATGTTGAAAGGAGATCACCGCAAGCTGCATGCCAAGAATAATCATGATCGTCGGAATCGCGGCATCCCCCACCAATTTAATTCCCGTCATTAACTGTTCGGGAATCGAAATATACCCCAGCTGAAAGCATATGCCGAGCAGCGCACCGTATGCGACCGGCATCCGGATAACCCTTGTCATCACGATTTTAAATCCGCCCGCTTCAGGGCTTCCTTTCGCTGCGTAATATATGCCGATCGTGCTCATGACAAGCTGCTGAAGCACCATCAGCACAACGGCGATATCAAGCCCGGCCGTGCCGTAGACAAGCAGGACGACGGGAGTGCCGTAGTTTCCGTTATTCATGAAAGCGGATGATAAAACGAGAGCGCACCGCTCCTGATTGGAATACCCGTGAACATATGAAATGAGGTAGACAAATAGAATCAAAGTGAAACAGAGGCCGAGACAATAGACAGACATATAGAGATAATCCATCGTCAGCTTGTTCTCATAAAACGTATCAAATGCTAAAAACGGAGACATTAAATACAGGGACATTTTAGATAGGTTCTGAATATCAAAATGAAGCAGCTTTTGTCCGATGAACCCGATCGCAAATATCCCGAAAACCGGCAGTAAAACAAGCACAAACTCCATGATGCACCTTCTTTTTATGTATAACCGTTCTCATTAATACTATCAATCATATAGAAAATTCCGTTTGTTTTCAACGGGGTTTCCAGCCCATTTGCAGAAAAAGAGCTCCCGTATACCCGGCCCTTCTTGGCTAGGTGTGCGGCAATCTTCTTCATGTTCTGGGATGCGGCTGTGAGGAGAACTTGTTCACTTCCTTTCAAATCCGCTTCAAGCGAAATAACTCGGCATCATTTTTTCTGCCGCGGGCAAATAAAAACCGCAGACAAAAGAAGACAACCAATGCCTCTACTGTCTGCGGGGAGTTGCGGATGTCCGTCTATTCCGATTTTAATGGGTGCGATAAGCATTGGTTAAGGAAGGACACGAACTCTTCCGCAGGCTGAATGAGCCTTGAGCTTTTCCTTATGTATCACATTCAGGTTGACATTGCTGTCTCATTGTCATGTTGTTCAGCCTCCGTTGCTTTTTTCTTACTTTGTAAGTACACCCGCCTAATCCCATTTCATCATCATCTTTTTCCAAAAACGGACGACATTTGTATGTTTCATCGAGTGGATTTGTCCTTTGTTTATGATACCCGCTTTATTTCTTGTCTGGAGCGGTCTTTCTTGTGGTATCCAATAAAATAAATGAGACCGACAAACACGGCTCCGCCAATGACATTGCCGATAAAAGCCGGAATGATGTTTCCGATAAACTGCCCCCATGTGAACGAGCCTGCAAAAATGGCTGCGGGAATCACAAACATGTTGGCGACAACGTGCTGAAATCCGATTGCGACAAAAGCCATAATTGGGAACCAGATGCCAAGAATTTTTCCTGCTCCGTCTTGGGCGCCGAAAGAAAGCCATACCGCAAGACATACAAGCCAGTTACAGCCGATTCCGGAAATGAGAACCTTGCCGAAGCTCATATCTAGTTTTCCTTGTGCAACGGCGATCGTTTTTTCTAAATAAGGGCCTGTTTCAGTCAATCCAACCAAATGTCCGAAAAAGTAAGCAACAAACAGTGCGCCGATTAAGTTCATCATCGTAACGATTCCCCAGTTAACCGCCAATTGTTTCAGTGATATTTTTCTTGAAAATAAAGCCATCGCAACAGACATCATATTCCCTGTGATCAATTCAGCTCCAGCGAGCACCACAAGGATCAGACCGACAGGAAATACGGCAGCTCCGATCAGGCTGGACAGGCTTCCCCATTCTTTCGGCAGATCGGCGATTACCCTGATATCAAGCAAGTACCCAAGCGCGATAAATGCGCCGCCTAAAAACCCCAATACAAGCAGAGACGGCAGTGGGAGCTGTACTTTTTTCTTTCCTGCTTCAATTGCCGCATCCGCTATTTCATCCGGTTTTCGAAAAGCCATACTAAACCCCTCCATGATTTCTTCTTTTCTCACAGTTATCGCAGAAAGACAATAAAAAAAGGCAGCACTCAAATAACCTGTGTCAACCAGGCGTTTGAATGCTGCCTAACTTGTATGCATACCCATACAACAAAATCAAGCAGAATTAAGATATTGAAAGAGAATATATACAGTCCGTGCATACATTCCATTGCTTTTGCCTTCTATAACTGTAGCAATATCCTATCAAATGTGATAAAAATGTGTCAACCCTGCCGCCGCTTCTCTCTTGCGAATGTATAGTTCCCTTCATACTTGACGAGTTTCCTGCCGTCAAGCCACCAGGTGACATTGAAAAGCCGGTCAAGAAAGTATCTGTCGTGCGAAACCGCAATAATCGTCCCTTGAAATTGGCTTAATGCTTCTTCAAGCATCTCCTTCGATTCGATGTCCAAATGGTTTGTCGGCTCATCGAGGATCAGCACATTATGGTTTTGGTGAACGAGCTGGGCCAAGCGGAGCCGCATCCGTTCGCCTCCGCTTAAATTTTTCACTTTTTGAAAGACGGATTGGCCGAAAAACAAAAACTTTGCAAGCATCATTCTGGCTTCGCCTTCTGATGCAGAAACATGTTCACGGAATTCGGCTAAAACCGTACGCTCTTCCTCCATTTCGCCGACATGCTGCGTCAGATATGCGGCCGATAAATTGCTGCCAAGCTGCACGTCACCGCTGTCCGGCGTTTCCTTTCCGCTAATGATGTTGAGCAGCGTCGTTTTGCCGCTGCCGTTCTCCCCGACGATGGCGGCGCGCTCCTGAAAACGGACATGCATACTAAGATTGTCAAAAAGCGCCCGCTCACCGAAGCTTTTGCAGACATCCTCAAGCTTGACGACATCTTTTCCGCTTCGTTCATCCATGCTGAAAGCTAAATCGATCTTTTTGCGTTCCAGTACGGGTTTCTTCACCTTCTCCATGCGTTCCAAAGCTTTTTCCATGCTTTTCGCTCGCCGGTGCAGGCCGTCATTCGGAGGATTGGCGCGATTCGCCCATTCCTTCAGCCGCTTGATCGTTTCCTTCATTTTTTTGATTTTCTTCTGCTGATCCTGATAGTCATGAAATTCTCTGATGAGGCGCTCTTCCCGTTCATCGGCATACTGTGTATAGCCGCCTTTGGAAAAGTGAAGCTCTCCCTGGTCGATTTCAAGAATTGAGGTGACCGCTTCATCCAGGAAATAGCGATCATGCGATACAATGACTGCTGTGCCTTTATACTGCTTTAAAAAAGATGTCAGCCATTCGATCGCTGTCAAATCCAAATGGTTTGTCGGTTCATCCAGCAAAAGCAGATCCGGAGCTGCCAAGAGAAGCCTGGCAAGACCCGCTTTCGTCCGTTCTCCTCCGCTTAACTCCCGCCACTCGGCATCGAGTAGCCGCTCGATATTCAAGCCGTGCGCCACCCGTTCGATTTGCGCACTGATGCCGTAGCCGCCTTTTCGCTGAAATTCATCTTGCATAGCCCCGTACTTTTCCAAAAGGAGACTGAGTTTTTCCGCGTCCTTTTCAACCGCCAATTGCCGTTCAATCCGGGAAAGCTTCTGCTGTGTGTCCCATAATGATGAAAAAACGTCATAGAGCAGCTCTTTTACCGTTTTCCTGCCGTCCCATGCGGGATTTTGCTCCAAGAGCCCCGTTGATAATCCTTTTTTCCAAGTCACAAGGCCTTCATCAGGTTTCGCTTGGCCGCCGATCAGCTTCAACAACGTCGTTTTCCCTTCCCCGTTTCGTCCGATCACACCGATTCGCTCCCCTTGGTGCAGGTCCCATGACAGCCCGCTGAAAATCGTATGTCCTCCGTATGTTTGCCCGACATGTTGCAAACTGCATATTATCATCTATCTTTCCTCCGCACTCCATGAAGAGACACCGAGCATAAAAAAGACGGCAGAGCTTACACCCCGCCGTCAGCATCAGAAAATCCGATTGTGGGCAGATGTCTCTCACTGGTATTTTTTCCAATTGAATGTGTAAAAAAGGGCAGACTGATCCCGTAATACGCATTCCCCGGAAAAAATCGCGCGACAAATATACAGATGAGCTTGCATATCCGTCATGCGCTTACCAGTTTGATTCATCTTTTCCACCTCCTTTTAATAGTTACAATATATGAAAAATAAAGATAAAAGTCAACATGAAAAAGCCGGCCTCAAGCGGCCGGCACACGAATCTGCTATTTTTGATAATGAATCCGGTAGATGTCATGGCGTCTGTCCTTGAGCTGCCGGACCGTTCCGTCCTGCCGCTGTCTTCTGAGAATTTCCAGGTCGACATCGCCGATGACCACCATTTCAATGTTCGGATTGCATTCGCCGACGATTCCATCCCTTGCAAATTCAAAATCTGAAGGAGCGAAAATCGCGGATTGCGCATATTGGATATCCATATTTTCGGTTTGCGGCAGATTGCCGACCGTACCGGAAATAACCGTGTACACCTGATTTTCAACAGCTCTTGCTTGAGCGCAGTATCTGACTCGCAAGTAGCCTTGGCGGTCTTCCGTGCAGAAAGGGGTGAAAATAATCTTGGCCCCTTTTTCGGTTGCGATTCTGCCGAGCTCCGGGAACTCGATGTCATAGCAGATCTGGATCGCGATTTTGCCGCAGTCTGTGTCAAAGACGCGCACTTCGTCCCCCCTGCTGATGCCCCACCATTTTCGTTCATTCGGGGTAATATGAAGCTTATATTGCTTTTCAATCGTTCCGTCTCTTCTGAACAAGTAAGCGATATTGTAGATCTTCCCTTCTTCTTCAACGAAGTGAGAACCGCCGATAATGTTGACATTGTATTTAACGGCAAGGTCTGTGAACAGGCTGATATAGTCTTCTGTATATTCGGTAATCCGCTGAACGGCCAGGCTCGGTGAGCGCTCTTCAAGAAACGACATCAGCTGCGTCGTAAAGATTTCGGGATAGACGGCAAAATCCGCTCCCGCGTCTGAAGCCACGTCTGCATAGTATTCGACTTGGTTGGCAAACTCCTCGAAGGAATGAATCTGCTTCATCTCATATTGAATCACACAGATTCTCACCGGAAAAGCTGATTTGTAATAGCGCTTCGTCTGCGGCAAGTAGTCGACATTATTCCACTCCATCAATGTCGCATATTTGCTTGATGCTCTGTCATCCGGGAGATAGTTCGGGTTGATCCTCATCATCGTAAATCCGTTCAGCAGCTGAAACGAAAGGACCGGATCATAGATCTGGTGGTGGATGACTTGTTCGACATACTCCCTCGGCGTCATCTCGGAAGCGTACTTATGATAGTTCGGAATCCTGCCGCCGATGATAATGCTCTTTAAATTTAAGCGCCTTGCCAGATCTTTTCGCGCTTCATAGAGACGGTGGCCGATCTTCATCCGTCTGTATTCAGGATGAACCATGACCTCGATCCCGTACATGTTTAAGCCGTCGGGATTATGATTCGTAATATACCCGTCGTCTGTAATATCCTGCCATGTATGTCTGTCATCATATTCATCAAAGTTGATCAACAGGCTTGAACAGGAACCGATCACTTCTCCGTCAAGCTCTGCGCAAAACTGGCCTTCCGGGAAGTGTTCCAAATGGCTTTCCAGATGTTCCCGTTTCCATGGGATCATTCCCGGAAAACATAGCTCTTGAAGCCCGATGATGCTGTCGATATCTTTTTCTTCAATATTGCGGATGACAATCTTTTTTTCAAAGCGGGAAAGATCCAGTTTTTCAGACACGTCCCATTCCTCCTCTGCCTTCTTTATGATGGGTCGGAAATTTTTTCGATCAGCTGTTCCAGCTCGATTTCCGCCATTGATTCCAAACGGTGGTCATAATGCTCGAACAGCAGGCTTTTCGTTACTTTATTCGGTACAATGACACATTTCATTCCGGCTCTTTTCGCGGCGATTGATCCGTTGACAGAATCTTCGAACGCAATGCACTCTTCAGGCTTCACACCGAGACATTCCGCCGCTTTTAAATAGAGTTCCGGGTTCGGTTTGACTTCCTCAACATCATCGGCCGTTCTGATGCACTCGAAATCATCGTACAGGCCGATTTGTTTCAAATGCTGAGACACCCATTTATAATCCGAGCTTGACGCCAGGCCGATTTTTAAACCGAGCTCTTTCGCCGCGGACAAATAAGCTTCCACACCGGGACGCGCTTTTTCGCTTTCCATTCTTTTCGTAAAACGCTCTTGCCTCAATTTCGTCAATTGCTCATGGTCCAGCTTTTTTTGCAGCTGTTCCTCCAAATAAGAGAACGGCCGGAATCCGGCGGCCGTGCCGATGACATTTCCCCAAACCGACATTGGCAGCTCTGAGCCGTGCTCTTCAAAAATTTCCTGGAGCACTTCATATTCGCGCGTTTCTGTATCTAAAATAAGACCGTCAAAATCAAATATCACTGCTTTAATCATCGCGCTTTAGCCCAACTCCTTTTGACTGTTTGCACCATTCATTGTATCCTTCTTGCCGCCCCTTGAAAAGAGAAGACACTAAAAACCGGTATGTATAAATGAAGAAGAGCCTGCTGTAAGAGGCAAGCTCTTCCGTTCTTACTGAGTCCGTGCCGGAGTGGAAATGTTCGTAAGCGCCTGTCCGGCAGATTCATTGGACATTTCGTTTACCGCCAGATCCCCGAGCGCCAAAATCCCGACTAAATGGTTGTTTTCGACGATCGGCAGACGGCGGATTTGACTCTGAGCCATCATCTGTGATGCTTCTTCAAGGCTCATGTTCGGATTCCCTGAAACAACATTTGTTGTCATAACGTTTGAAACAGGTGTCTGCCCATCCTGGCCTTCCGCTGTCGTTCTGAGCGTGATATCACGGTCTGTGATCATTCCTTTTAACACGCCTTGATCTACAACCGGGATCGCCCCTATATTATGGCGGCTCATCAACTCAGCCGCTTCTTGAACCGTTTGATTGGAAGAAATTGTAGCCACTTGTCTAGACATCGCATTGCTGATTGTCGTCAATAGACTGCACCCCTTTCGATTGTTAGTATGTACAGGTCATGCACATGCTAAAATGGAAGTTGGCACCATTTCATTGTGTTTTCCGCTTATTTCTTATATTATCTTTTCATAAAAAGAAGAGCTTTTCCGAAAAACGGAACAAGCTCTATCAGCTCAGACAAACCCGGCTTTACATCAGCATTTTATTGTCGGTATTCACGATATGAAAGTCGGCAGATGTCAGAGGGAAGTACAAACCGCAGTCATTCAGCTTGCGGCAGTTTTTATCGAACAAATCACGGTCTTTCAGCACCCACCGGCGCTTCGCCTTAGTTAATAAGGCATGAATCAATTGCAGGCTTGTCATAATCTGAAACGCTTCATCGAGCGTTCCTTTGTATTCATCCTCTTTCAATTCAAGCACGCCCTGCTTTTTGAGTTCTTTTATTTTTTGTTTATTCAAGTACAATGGAAATATTTGATACAGCTCTGATACAAGCTCTTCTATATAAATTTCTTGTTCTTCAGTTGCTGCCTTTACAATTCGCAAATTGATCACCCTTCATCCCTTGTTCAAATCTCTTCAAACAGAATAGCATACATAAACAATGGGCTGTGAAGGTAAGTGTTTCCTAATGGCTGAACGCTTTTTACAGAAAGGAGCAGTAAAAATGAACCAAAAAAATCACGGCTTAATCTTCAGTGCAGGCAGCCGGCATCACGGCGAACATTTATTTGCATATTTAAAAAGAGAAGCGAAAGCATCGAAGCCTGTCATTCAATACTGGATCGCAAATGAGAAAATTAAAGTGAATCATAAACCCGTGGATCATAACGTTCAGCTTGAGAGCGGAGACAGCGTGATGATCGATCTCAGAGAGGAAGAAGAAAGCGGAATCGTCCCTGAATACGGGGAACTTCCCGTTCTGTTTGAAGATGATCATATGCTCATTGTCAATAAGCCGGCGGGAATGGCAACACATCCGAATGAAGCTGGCCAGACCGGCACGCTGAGCAACCTTGTGGCGTTTTATTTTCAAATGAACGGGGAGGAGCGAAAAGTCCGGCACGTCCACCGTCTTGACAAGGATACGAGCGGCGCTGTCGTTTTTGCAAAGCACCGCCTCGCCCACGCCCTTTTAGACGAACAGCTGCAAATAAAAGAACTGGCGCGTACATATCTAGCCGTAGCGGAAGGGAAATTCAGAAAAAAAACGGGATCCATTTCGGCGCCGATCGGCAGAGACAGGTACCATCCCGTCAGAAGAAGGGTGTCCAATTCCGGACAGCCCGCCGTCACCCATTTTGAATCAAAAGGGTATGACAGCCGGCACGATGTTACACTATGCAGCCTGCGGCTGGAGACAGGCCGAACCCACCAAATACGTGTTCACCTTGCGAGCATCGGTCATCCTTTGTCAGGCGACACTTTATACGGCGGTTCAGAGGGGCTTTTTCCGAGGCAGGCTCTTCACGCGATCGAAATCAATGTCACCCATCCGATCACAAAAGAACGCGTCACTGTCACAGCACCGCTTCCGGATGACTTGAAAGACGAAATCGGACGACTGTTCGGCACGATTGTTTAAACATAAAAAGGCTGTCCATTAAGGACAGCCTTAAAGCGGTTTTGCATACAAAATATAGCGCTCAGGCGCATTTCCGACATAAGAAAACGGATAGCATGTCGTTAACAGCAATTCTTCTTTTTCGTGCTGCAGCGTGATGATGGATGTATCATCTTGATCAACAATTTTCGTGTGTGTGATTTCATATTCGAAGCTTCCGTATGGAAGCTCGATTTTCAGCTTATCTCCGATTTCCAGCTCTCCTGTTCTGCGAAAAACCGTATC
Organism: Bacillus sp. B19-2; assembly: GCF_022832475.1. Classification (NCBI taxonomy): domain Bacteria; kingdom Bacillati; phylum Bacillota; class Bacilli; order Caryophanales; family Bacillaceae; genus Bacillus; species Bacillus sp. B19-2. Next base: position 58,903 of record NZ_JALHKQ010000001.1, on the reverse strand, counting down.
CCTGTGCCCCGAAAGAACAATTTGCCCGTTTTGTTTTGGATAATAGCTGTCTTTATAATGACCGACGCCTTTTTCCAAATCATCGGGACTTGTTCCTTCAACGATAGGAAGCTGAGCGCCCAGTCTTGGAATATGGAGGATGCCTGCCGCTTCGCCGTTGGCGGGCTTAAACGATGCAGGCGCTGAGGGGTTCTTTACTGAACGGACAGATTGACTCGATGCAATGGCTTCTTTTGCTTCAGTTAAAGAAATATCGGTCTGTCTGTTCATATCGAATATTTTCCAGCCGCCGTATGCAAAAATGGCAAGCCCCGCCGTCATCAGCAGAAACGATAACATCTTCACTTTCATAGTTTTGCAATACCCCTTTTCCGCATATAAAGAATCGCTCCTAACATAAACGTCAGGAAGCCGTACAAAAGAAAACCGCCGTAAGAAGCCGCCGTATCGGGCAGCTTGTGCTCTTCACGTGTATCTGACAGAAACGCATCATTTGACAGACCGTCCATCTTCTTCTCCGGCGCATCCGCCCCTTCACCGATCGTCACGCCTGCAACAGGAACAGCACCGCTCTTTGACGCATCGCCGGTATCGCCATGAACCGGCTTTTCTCCGCTGTCATTGCCTGGCTTTTCTCCATTGCCCTTATCTCCAGCCGGTTTTTCTTCGTCATTCGGATCAGCTCCGCTTCCGGGCTTTTCTTCATCATCAGGATCAGCTCCGCTTCCGGGTTCTTCTCCCGGACGTGAATCATCTTCTGCTAATTTTTTGATTCGTCCTTCGGCAGCATAAGCGATCGGTTCTTTAAAGCTTTTGACAAACTTTACTGTGGCTTCGATATCTTCCGGCCCTGTGACCGGATTTTTTCCAAGCCGCGAAATCGGCAAATACTTGCTGCCTGAAGCAGATGCCATAAAGTTGTTTACTGTCAGCGTATATGTCCGGTCTAAATCAATCGGCGTTCCGTCCTCAAGAAAAATATCCGCGGTTTTGTTTGTTTTCGGGTCCCACGTGTAGGTAAAGCCGCTGATCGAGTAATCCGGGCCGTATGATGGGGATATTTGCGCGTCTATAATATCGTATAGATCCCTGCCTTTTATTTCAAGCCGGACGAGTACATTGCCGAAGGGCTGGATATTGAACAAGTCTCCCCATGTAATCGTTCCTTTTTTTAAATCTTGACGGATGCCGCCCCCGTTCATTAATGCAAAATCTGAATTCATCGCGCTCCGCATCCCGTCAGCAATCAGATTCCCGAGAGGGGTGTCTCCGTCATTTGAATAGCCTCCTGCCATATCGTGTGCAGCCTCACCGACTTTCTCGCCGATGATCGGCGCAACCATCCGCTCATATTTATCCAGTATCTGACCGACCGCCGGATCCGGCTTGAGCTTTTCCTGATTCACATATTCGATTTCCGCTTTCTTTTGAACGATGTCTTTCGTTTCCCGATCGATTTCAAGGTCGACAACACCGATTGCCTTCCCGTATTCGTATGCTTGAACGATTAAATATCATTGACTTGGCCGTTGACCACTTCATGATTGTGGCCGGCAAAGATGACATCAATCTCAGGATCTGCTTTTTTAGCAAGCTCTGCTGATTCACCGGTCACAACTCCGCCGTCCTGGGAAGCTGTCATATGAGCGAGCACCGCTATCGCCCGGACCCCTTTCGCTTTCAGTTCTTTTGCAGCCTGGTTGACGGCCTTTGTTTCATCTGTAAATTCAATTGAGCGAATTCCTTCGGGCATAACCATATTGGCGGCCGCCTGTGTCACGACGCCGATAAAAGCGACAGGCACTCCTTCAACTTCAATGATTTCATATGGAGGAAGAAAGCTGTCCCCGCTTGTTTTCAACTTGCAATTGGCGCAGACAAGCGGGAAATCCTGTCCGTCATAACCTTTGGTCCCTTTCCCTTCAGGGTGTTCGCCGCCGTTCAACATGCGCAGCAGCTCTTCGGTCCCTTCATCAAACTCGTGGTTCCCGACGGTTCCTATATCAAATCCGATTTCCTCCATGACTTCAACTGTCGGTTCGTCCTGAAGCAGGGAAGAAACCGGCGAGCTTCCGCCGATCATATCGCCTGCGTGAACGATCAGCGTATTTTCCCGCTCGGCTTTTTTCTCTTTAATCAATGCTGCTGCATAATCCATCCTGCCGAATGTTCCATCCGTCCGGCCATCGCCGTTTAGATCGAGCTCATATTGCTGATCGATCTTTCCGTGCAGATCATTCATGCTTAACATGCGCAGTGGAATATTGCCGCTTTGTTCTTTTTTCGAATAGCCTGCAGCTTCCGCTTCTTCAGCCGACGCAAAGAAAATTCGTCTTTCCACCGGAATCTCTCGCCACTTTTCAGGCGCGACATACGTTTTTTCCGCAGAGTCACCGACATGCCGCGTCAGCCCTTTGCCCTGCTCCCTGGCACGAAATTCAAACGGCATTTCGAGGAGCGGATCAGCGGGATTCCAAATGCCGATTTTCTCGTCTTTCGCCTTTTTGACGGCGCTTTGGAACAATTGATAGTCTTCATCACTTCCAACCGGCCAAATGAAATAGGTGACGGCCATCCCCTTTTGGACAAGCTGCAAATTCGTATTGACGCCGTCTTCAGTGATGACTTGGGCAAGCAGGCGACCGTAGCTGTCTTTTGCTTCCTTGCCGACTTTCACGATGACTTTGTCTCCCGGAGCCAATATAGACTGCAAATATTCCTTCGCTTTGTTGCCGTGTTTCAGCTGGTTTTCATCTAATTCATTTTTCGGCTTATGGTAAGTTTCGGCTGTATCAATGTTGACATAGCGGACTTTTGTAGATCCGAGAACCGGCTCTTTTAAGTGGATCGTATCCCCGTCGACAACTCGTTCGACAACGCTTTCGTATTCCCCTTCAGCAGCGGGGGGAGGATGCGCGATGCCGTCTAATTTTCGAAGATCTTCCTGTTTTCTCGGCAGAAGCTGCACCGTATCATAACGGCTTAATATGCCGGTAATTTCGTACCATTGTCCTTGTTCTATCAAACCGGCGGCATTCGTTTGTTCCATCACCCTTAGTGTGAGCGGATGATAGTTTTCATCGATCATCGTGATATTATAGCCGCCGCCTGCCGGCGCATCCGGCTTTGTTTCAATAAAGCCTTTCATCTTGACTAACCGGCCTTCGTATTCAGCTTCCGTTCCCTGATCGAGCACATCTTTAATGGTCAGCGGAACAGGGTCGGGCAGTACCGCTCCTTCTCCGGTTACTTCAATGCCTGACGGTACGGGAACGATTTCTGTCAATCCTTTGTATGTCGTGATCTTCCCAGTGACCGAAACGGACATTCCCTCTTTCAGCTCCGGAAAATCGCCTTGTGCAGCGGAATAGATATTGATTCCCGCCGTTTCGTCCTGAATAAATGTGGAGAGCTTTCCTCCTCCGACAGCCGCCTGATCCGCAGTGACGATTCCTGTGATTTTGACCGTTTCATTTAAAAGCTTGCGCGCTTCAGCTATCGTTTTGATCTCAGGCTTGGCAGGCGGTGCATCGCCTCCGGAAAATGTGATGGATTGAACGGATTTCAAACCGGGGGAATTAAAATATGTAGAGCGTTCGCCTTCGATGATGAGTTTTTTTCCGATGAGATGAGGGTTTGTCTTTAAACCGAACTGGTCTCTGAAAGATGCGGGTATCTGCACGGGGAGTATGTTCTCAGGCGATGTTTCCTCTTTTTTATCAGCGATTGCGATGTTATAATCGTTGGCGAAATTTCCGCTGAAACGATAATGGCCGCTCGAGACAGTGTGCCCGACGACATACCCTTCAACAGCTGCATGCCCTTCGTTGTGCTTAATCGCTTCTTCTACGGTAATCGTTTCCGAAGCTCGCGATACGTCCGCAAACGGCGTCAAAAAAGACGCAATCATCATAAGCGTGATCGTCAAACCAGCTAAAAAACGACACTTTAGAACATTGACCATATATTCGCCTCCCGTTTTTTGCTTCCTGTCAAGTTTATCTGATGATGATAAAGAACATATGATTTTTTTGTAAAATTTTCAAAAAAGAATGAGAACAGGGATGACCGCATTCTCATTCTTTAATCGGAAGCTTCAATTTTACGGTCGTTCCTTTTCCTTCCTCGCTTTCAAAATGAATGCTTCCGCCGTGATTTTCAATAATTTTAAATGTAACCATTAATCCGAGCCCGGTTCCTTTTTCCTTCGTTGTATAAAACGGCTCCCCAAGCTTTTCAAGCACATCTTTTGAGATGCCCTTTCCCTGATCTTCAAAGGTGATGAATACGCTGTCTTTTTCATAGTAGGAACGTATTGTAATAAAGCCTTCAGCATCCTCCATCGCCTCGATCGCATTTTTTAATATGTTGAGGAAAACCTGTTTCAGTTCATTTGAAACAGCGAGAATCTCAGGGAGATCTCCGCTCAGCTGTTTCTCGATTCGCACATTGTTCAGCACGGCCTGCGACTCCAATACCATGCAGACATCTTCAACAATCGAGTTGACCTGAACCGGATCAAATGTAGTCGATTTTGTTTTGGCCAATACGAGAAATTCGTTGATAATCGCTTCAAGCCTGATGAATTCGGACATCATCACTTCCGCATAATCTTTTTGATATTTTTTAGACTGGATCATCAACTGGAGGAACCCTTTCAGAGATGTGAGGGGATTCCGTATTTCATGAGCGATCCCGGCAGCGAGCTGCCCGACCGCTGACAGCATTTCCGATTTCATGAGCATTTTTTCAGATCGCTTTTGGTTCGTAATGTCCTCGGATATCAGCATAACCTGATGCACGTTCCCCGCGCTGTCCTCCACAGGGATAAGGGAGATTTGCTCCCACCTGTCCTGCTGCTCCCCATCCTGGTAATTAAGCTCCCCTGACCATGGTTTCTTATCAAGGACGATCTTCCAGAAGCGATTGAGATCATCACAGTGAAAATGCTTGCGGTAAATGTTAAATACATCGCCGCCGATGAGATCATCCGGATGTTTCTCGAGCATCCGGCAAAAGCGTTTGTTTGCATAAGTGACCGAACCGTCGACCGAAGTGAGCAATATGTTGGCCGGACTTTGATCAATAGCCTGTGAGCTGATATGCAGCGCCTCGTTCGTCATTTTCAATTCAGTGACATTCGTGAACGTGACAACAATGCCTTCAACCTTTTTCCCCGAAGCATAATAAGGGATCATTTTCACGGTATACCAGCCGCCGTTTGGCATTTCGAACTCTTTTACGACCGTCTTGTTTTCATAAAGCGTACGCTTTATGTCATTGGCATACTCCTTATAGTTGAACCTCTCTGTCAGCTTATCGGCAGGCCTTGAAAGGTCCTCCTTTTTCAGGTCGAACATGTTGGCGGCTTCCGGCGTAAATAATTTCAATTTCAATTCCTGATCCAAAAAAACGGCGGCGATGTTCGTGCTGGTCAGCAGATTGTTCAGATCATTTTTAAGGGTGTTGAGCTCATTCACTTTCTTTTCAAACGCCCTGTTTAGCGCCGTTAATTTTTTGTTTTCCTCCTGAAGCTTTTGGTTGGCAGACACCAAAGCGTCATTGGACGCTTCGAGCTCTTTTACCGTCCGGTACAGATGCTGGAGATGAAGCTGGCCGTCTTCTCCGCCGGATACCGGCGCGCGGGCTGCCTCTTCTTTTGCTTTTTCGATAAACAGCACATAAAGCTTGTGATACTGGCGGAAGAAACTTTTTAATGTTAAATGAACAAAGGATAGTTCTCCGCTTAAATAAATCGGAACGTTTTTAAACGACACTTTTTTCTCTTTCTTTGCCCGCTGTAAAGCGGCATTGACCTGCACGGATAAGCTCGCGGGAAAAGCTTGATGGATGTTGCCTTTTGAACTTTTCAAATATTGATCGGCACTTTCTGAGGACGCGACAATTTCTCCCCGGTCATTCAGGATCAGACAAGGAAACATATACTGGTCGATCAAGGAAAGATAAATATCATCCAGCCTATGAAAACCACTCAGTTCATTGATTTTTTTATATACTTCTGTTTGCACCTTCGGATACACAGAATCATTACCAAATAAACCTGACATTTTTCCAACCGTCTCACTTGAGCCCAGCATTACAAAACTCCTCCTTTTCTAAGTGCAAAATCAAAAAGGAAAACACCTTTTTTGCATTTTCATGATGATTGGCAGCTGAAATCATTTACGGAGGGAGAATCCTTTACAGATCGCGCAGGGGCAAAAAAAATTTGCAGGCACCTTCTTTAAATGCCAAAGTTCTTCATGCCGATATCCACCCGGGCATTGCAAATCGATTGTTTTTCAGTCCATATTTAAACAAAGTGCGTGAACACAAGACCGACATCGTCTTTTATTCTTTCTTCCGGCAGCTTTTATTTGAATCCGACCTGTTTCGGCTCATTTGTTTTTTCGGATATCAGACATCCATCCACTCACCGAATTCCTTAACTGCCGGAAGCATGCATGAACATTTCATCACCGCCCGGCAGATATGTGCTCCGTTTACAAAGGTACGAGGGATCTCTAAACCGGTCTTAATTTCCTCTCCTGATCCTCAGTTTTTTTCAGTTTGACGCCAAAATAGCCTCACTTCCACTTTCGACCAATGGGATGATATATTGTCTTGAACATAAGACCCCCATAATATTTTCTCTGAACTAAACTATTCGACGGTTAGAATAAAATCCCTTTAAATCCAGTTTATCGATTATTCCTTTTTTGAATAAACATGACGGCAAAAACGAAATATAATAGTTGAATTACATTTAAGGAGGATACGTTAGAGTGGAACAGCAAAACCAGCCGCAAATGCAAATCAATCAAGGCAATGAAGGAATGCAGCATATGAATCACGGGGGCCACGAAGTGTTTGACATGCATGAAGTGTTGTCCGGTATGATCGGCGTTCTTGAGCAATATATGATGTTCAGAGAGCATGTCAAAGATCCGGAGCTGCTCGATATTTTGGACAGGCAGCACCGATTTATTTCGTCTCAGTACAACATCACAACAGAATGCTTCAGAACAGGGCAAAAGCCGAGCCAGGAAACGGCAACATATATGATGAAAGAGGATCGTCAATTTGTCTACGGGTTAAAAGACGCCCAGCCGAAACAGCCGAAGCAATCCGTGCAGGCGATTGATGACGCCTGTATCAGCAGCTTTATGCTCGGCTTGATGAAAACCAATTGTTCGGCATTGGCCATGGCGGCTCCCGAAGTGACAAACCCTGTCTGCAGAAGGGTTCTCGCAGACCAGATTCCTCACTATATCGAAATGGCTTATGAAATTTTCCTTTATCAGAACAAACACGGATACTATCAAGTTCCTCAGCTTGCACCGCAAGACATGCAGAAGATGACTTCAGCATTCGCCCCGGTGCAAGGTCAGCCGCAAATGCCTCCGAACGGGCAGCAGAGACCTATTCATTGATAATGAAAACGGCACGGAAGGACGAAACCTTCCGTGCCGTTTTTTTCGCTTCATATTTCCGCTTGAATTCTTTTTCAAACCCGGATAACGACTGGCCGACGGCGGCCTTAAATCCGTCTTCAAAACTTCCCCGATCAGCCGTCTCCTCGATGATGTCGAGGATGACCCCCCTTCCTTTTTTCTCCGCGAGCTCTTCGATCAAATAATAACTTTGCAAATAAATATCGGTTTCATATCCAGTGCGGGCTTTTTGCCATTGCCTGTCGGTCTTCAGCTCGCTCAAAGGAACGGCTGACGGCAAAGCCCGGATCTCTATAGTGTCATGAGCAGAAGCCCATTCCGCCACTCCTTCGTGAAACCAGAGCGGGTAAGCTGCCGGGTCGGCTTTCAGTTCTCTCAGCTTGACGTGAAAAGCATAGTGGGTATACTCATGTATCAGCACCCGTTTGTACAGGAAGACGGCGAATCCCTCGCCGCTATTCAGATGCTTTCTCTCCTCGGGCAAAAGTCCGATCATCCGCATATCATTTGAGTAAAATCCGGTGATATCCTTTAATTTTGAAAATGACTCCATATCATCGCGGTTTGAAAAAAAGATCAAATCAACGCTGTCTTGAAGAGGGCTGGCAAACAGTTCCCGATTCATGTCAGCGGCATCCCGAAGCGTCTCCTTTGTCAGCTCCAGAATCGCCCTATCTTCTTCAGCGTAATAAATGCTGACACTTTCATATTTAACCATTTCCAGCGATTCTTTCAGTTTTTCTTTTTTCCCCGAAAGAACAGCCGCCTCAGGGCTCTTTTGGCTGAACACGACAAAAACGGCCAATAACAAAGCGGATAGAGTGCCCGCCATAATTAAAATAAAGGCTGCTTTCATCTCTCCCGTCACATGTCTTCCCTCCGTCCGCGATGTGCTTCTCTGTATTACACACTATGCGGAAAGGGTCAGAAAGTGGCCTGTATGAAAAACAGCCAACAAAAAAAGCCGCTCATTGCGGCTTTTCATTATCTTTGATTCGGGAAAATTCTGTTGATCGTTTCACCAAATTCTTCAAAAATCCCTTCGATCGGTTCACCATTTTGGATTCTGTCGCCATAGTTTCTCATCCGGTCAACAAAGTCAGGGTTTGCCGAAACGAACACATTGTTGATGTTATTGTCTGCTTCTTTAACCTTTTTCGAGATTTTCCCTTTCAGCTCATTCGTCACGTTGCCCTTCGGATTGCCTTTCAAAACGACCGCCACATAAGCGTTGCGGTTTGTCGTAATGACGTTTGCACTACTGACTTCTTTCAGTTCCGCCACTTTGTCTGCGGCTTTATCCGCCACTCTCATATTATTATTGTTCCGGTTGCGGTTGTCTGTCACATTCATTTGGTCGTTGACGTTTCTGCCGTCATTGACATTCGTGCGGTCGTTGTCTCTGTTTGTTACATTTTGAAGCGCATTGTCCTGGTTGCGCCGGTTGTTATCCGCCCCCTGGTTTGCCATGCCGCATCCGGCTGTGAACAACAGCGGAAGGAGCAAAGCAGCAATCGCGCTTTTTTTCATATTGAACATTAATATTGCCTCCTTTAATGATTGACGTATAGGTTTTTTCTTTTTCGTGTTATTTATTTGTCTAAAGGATATTTTTTATACGCGACTTTTGTTATGATCTTATTGAATGTAAAAATACCCAAATAAATCCGGAGGTGTATATGAAATGGAAAAAGCAAAAAGCATTTTGCATGTGCTGCGCATTAAAGACTTTGCGGTCCATCCCGATGAGACGCAGCTTGTTTTTGATACAAACCTCAACGGAACATCAAACCTGTGGGCGATGGATCTTCCCGAGACATACCCGTACCAGCTGTCATTCTTGAATCAGGATGCAAAAGGAATCGCCTACAATCCCGACGGCTCTATTCTCTATGCCGGTTTTGACCATGACGGAAACGAACAAAGCGGACTGTACAATCTTTCTTCAAAAAACGGGTCGTTCCATTCATTAAACGGAAATCAAACAGACCGCCACTTCGAGCCCGTCCCTGTCCAAAACGCCGTTTACTACTCCTCTACAAAGGACAATCCGACATTTTTAAATACATACAGATACGATTGTCTCACTGAAAAAGAAGAGTTTATTTTTGAAGGAAAAGACGGAACTTCAATGCTGGCTGATGTAAGCCCGGGCGAGAAAGCCGTCAGCATCCATGTCTACTATGTCAACAGCCACACTGTCTGCATGATCCATACAGCTGAAGGCGTGACGACAGGAATCGTCCCCGATGAGACGCTGCCTCATATCGTTTATTCTTCCCACTTTGCATCTGATGATCGGTTATTCGTCACGACAAACTACGAAGCCGAGTTCTCATACCTTGCCTTGTACACCGTTTCATCAGGTATTTTTGCGCCGGTGTTTTCGATGGACAAAACTGATTTAACAGCCATCCACGCTGATCCGAGTGGAACTTTCCTTTATCTGATTGGAAAAAAAGGCGTCAAAGATGTGATGTATGAGTACAACACAGCAACAGGAGAAAGCCGGCAGATCGATTGCCCTTGCACATCCATTTCGAAAATACACTGCGCCTCTTCGGGCGCGCTGTACATTCTCGGCTCGACGCCGACCAGGCCGGCTAATCTCTATGTATTAACGAAAGGACAGGCGACGAAATGGCGGCAATTAACGAAACATTCGGTTCCGGGTTTCTCCGAACAGGAGCTGTCATATCCGGAAGTTGTGACATATCCTTCTTTTGACGGTCTTGCAATAGAGGGGCTGCTGTTTAAGCCCCTCCCAGAAGAAGCGAACGGCTGGACGATTATTTGGCCGCACGGCGGACCGCAAGATGCAGAAACCTTTATGTTCTACGATATCTTTCAACTCGCTGCGAAAATGGGCTACCAGTTATTCGCCCCTAATTTCAGGGGATCTGCGAATTACGGCTATTCCTTCTTTAAAATGGTTGAACAAGATTGGGGAGACGGACCGCGCCTCGATATGACCGCGGGCATCGACTGGCTTATCGATCAAAAGCTTGCGGACCGCGAAAAACTTTTTTTAATGGGCGGCAGCTACGGAGGATATATGTCGCTATTGCTTCACGGGAGACATCCAGAGTATTTCCGCGCCGTCGTCGATATATGCGGAGTCAGCAATCTGTTTTCGTTTGTCAAATCCGTACCGGATTTCTGGCAGCCGATGATGGAAAAATGGGTCGGCAATCCGGAGCGGGATTATGAAAAAATGAAAGCCGATTCTCCTGTTACATACCTGGAGAGTATGACTCAGCCGATGCTGATCATCCAAGGCGCAAATGATCCGCGCGTCGTAAAGGAAGAGTCCGATCAAGTCGTCGATCGGTTGAAGGACATGGGGCGGAAAATCGAGTATCTTGTTTTGGAAAATGAAGGGCACGGTTTTTCTAAGAAAGAAAATAAAGTGAAAGCCTACCGTAAAATTTTCGAATTTTTAGAAAAACACCGCTTATATCTCACGGCACAGCTTGAAGAATAAAACCGATTCGGACTGGGGATGGTATACGTAAAAAGGAGGTAGACCCTTTGTTTAGAAGAAGATCAGGCATCCATCCCGCTGTATTGGTTTTAGGATCAGCTGCATTAACCGCGGCTTTTTCTCCCGAAATCCGCAAAAGATTGACAGGCATGTTCGCGAAGGGCATGGGAGGACGGCAGCAAGGTAACGGCCACAACCAGATGATGATGAATCCGGCTGACATGATCAAACAGGCTTTCAATCCCGGAGGACAATCACAGGAACATCACCAGTCAGGCCATGCGGCAAACGACCAGCATCAATCAAGCCATATGACTGCCCCGGTTAATGTCATGAACGATGAGACTGCAAATCAGACGATGTTCGATAACGATCAAAGCTATTCATAAAAAAACGGCCCGCACGAGCGATCAAGCTGTGCGGGCCGTTCTTCTTTTACACTTCTGCTTCAATGATATTAGTACGGTCTTCGTACGTGTTTTTTTCAAGTTCATTTGTTACTTTGCTCGTCACAAGTCCTGACGTCATGCTGCCGCTGACATTAAGAGCCGTACGACCCATGTCGATGAGCGGCTCAACCGAAATCAGCAGTCCGGCAAGCGCTACCGGCATATTTAAGGCCGAAAGGACGAGAAGCGCTGCAAATGTCGCACCTCCGCCGACGCCTGCCACTCCGAAAGAGCTGATCGCAACAACAGCGATAACTGTGAACAAAAATGACGGCTCAAGCGGATTTTGTCCGACAGTCGGTGCAATCATGATCGCGAGCATTGCAGGGTAAATTCCGGCACATCCGTTTTGTCCGATGGACAGTCCGAAGGATCCGGCAAAGTTTGCAATACCTTCGGGAACACCGAGGCTGCGCTGCGTTTTAATGTTGAGCGGCAAAGCGCCTGCGCTTGATCTTGATGTAAACGCGAATACAAGGACCGGAAACGCCTTTTTCAAGTATGTGACAGGATTTAAACCGCTGAATGTAATGAGCAGCAGGTGAATGATGAACATGACGATCAGCGCCGCATATGAAGCGATGACAAATTTGCCGAGCTTGGCAATGCTGTCGAGGTCGCTCGTTGCAATCGTTTTTGTCATGATCGCCAATACACCGTAAGGCGTCAGCCTTAGAATCAATGTCACTACACGCATAATGATCGCATACACGGCATCAACCATCTTTTTGAAAAGCTCAGCTTGTTCAGGCTGTTTTCGATTGACTCCGAGATACGCGATTCCAAGGAAAGCCGCAAAAATAACAACGGCGATCGTTGATGTCGGTCTTGCTCCCGTAAAATCTAAAAACGGATTCCCCGGAAGAAGCTCGACAATTTGCTGCGGAAGTGTTTTGGCTTCCATGTCCTGCGATTTCTGTTCGAGTTCCGCCCCTCTCATTGACTCCGCCTGGCCTTGATCCACATGGACGGCCTGCAGGTCGAAAGCAAGCGCGGACGCGATTCCCACCGCAGCAGCGACAGCTGTCGTCGCGATCAAGAGCCCGATGATCAATCCGCTGATTTTTCCGATATTGTGCGTCAGTTTAAGCTTTGTAAAAGCGCCCAAAATCGAGATGAATACAAGTGGCATAACGATCATCTGCAAAAGCTTCACATAGCCGCCGCCTGCAATATTAAACCAATCAGATGTCTGCGTAATCGTTTCTGAAGACGAACCATATATAAAATGCAAAGCGAACCCAAAAACAATGCCGATTCCCAAAGCGGTAAATACCCGTTTAGAAAAAGAAACATGCTTTTTTTGCATCATATAAAGGAGCGCCATCAGGCCGAGCATGACGATAATATTAATAACAACAAATAATGTCATGATAACAAAAGCACCCCCAGAATTTTTTACATTTAAAAACTATAGTACAACAAACCTGATTGGTCAAGTAGGAATTATCGATGCATTTCAATATATGACCCGGGAATCAATTGCGCGACTGATATTTTATTCGCCGATGTCTTTCAGTGGAACAAAAGTCGGCAGCTGTGCACCGTCAAACTCTTTTTTGATCAATTCAGCGGTATCGTCTGATTGGTACAGCTCGACGATCTTTTTCAAATCTTCACGGTCCCGGTCTTCTGTTCTGGACGCAATAATGTTGATGTACGGTGTCGCTGTTTCGTCTTCCAGTTTAATCGAATCTTTGACAGGGTGAAAGCCGGCGTCAACCGCTATGCCGTTGTTGATAACAGATGCAGCGACATCGGGAAGCACGCGCGGCGTTTGCTCTGCGGCCACCGTTGTGATTTTGAGTTTTTTCGGATTTTCTTTAATCGCATCAAGCGTTCCGTTTCCGTCAAATCCGTCCTTTAATTGAAGAAGGCCGGCGGACTCCAGCAGAAGCAAGGCTCTGCCCATGTTCGTCGCTTCGCTCGGAACTGCGATTTCCGCGCCGTTTGGTATATCGTCAGGCGAATCATACTTCTCGGAATAAATGCCCATCGGAGCGATGATCGTTGTGCCGATCGGCGATAGTTTAAGATTGCGTTCCTTTTTGAATGCATTAAAGTAAGATATCGTCTGAAAAGCGTTGGCGTCTATGTCACCGCCCGCCAAAGCCTGGTTCGGCTGAACATAATCGGAGTATTTGACGATTTCAAGCTTTAAGCCTTCTTTCTCGGCTTTTTTCTTCACAAAGTCCCAGATTCTTGTATCCGTTCCGCTAATGCCGATTTTAATCGTTTTCGCATCAGAGTCTGCCGCACACCCCGCGATCACTCCCGCAAGCAGCAATAAGATCACAACAAATGCAAATTTTTTCATCATAGCCGTCTCCCTCTTTGTTTATCTTCTTCTCAATTTTTTTGACAGAACGTTTCCGGATGTCTGCAATCCCTGCACAACGATGACGAGAATTGCAACCGTGATGATCATCGTCATCGTGTCAAACCTTTGGTAGCCGTATGTGATCGCCAAATCCCCCAGACCTCCGGCGCCTATCGCACCAGCCATCGCCGACGCTCCGACCAATCCGACCGTTGCCACCGTAAAACTCAGCACAAGCGAACCGAGCGCTTCCGGAATCAGAAACCTGAAGATGATCTGCCGCGGAGTCGCTCCCATTGCTTCAGCGGCTTCAATGACTCCCGGATCGACTTCAAGCAGAGAGTTCTCGACGAGCCTTGCGATGTAAGGCCCGGCATAAAAAGTCAGGGGAACAATCGCTGCCGATGTGCCGATGGACGTCCCCACAATCAGCCTTGTCACGGGAATTAAAGCAACCATCAAAATGATAAACGGAACGGACCGGAAAATGTTAATGATCATATTGACAACCGTAAAAACTGCCGGATTTTCAAGCAGATGCCCCTTCCTTGTGACAACCAGCAAAATGCCGAGCGGAATGCCGATCACGCTTGAGAATAAAAGCGAAAAAACCGTCATTTGAATCGTCTGAACGAGTGCGTCAATGATTTGGTCATATGTAACAAGCATGCTTATACCTCCCTGATGCGAATGTTATCTCTGCGTATATATTCGAGCGCCCGCCCGATTTCACCGTCTTCCCCCTGCAGTTCAACCGTCATACTGCCAAACGGAATTCCCTGGAGCTCTGTAATCGTTCCGTGCAGAATGTTGACTTCTACGTCAAATCGCTTTGCCACTTGCGAAAGAAATGGCTTCCCGGAAGATTCGCCGACAAATTGAAGCTGGTAGAGATGCTTCACATTTAATTTTTGAATCGATTCAGGTATTTCGTGGTCGATGGCTGATTTGACAAAGCTTTTCGCCGTTTCGGTTTCCGGCGCGGAAAACACATCAAACACGCTGCCTGATTCAATGATCCTTCCTTTTTCAATGACCGCGACTTTGTCGCAGATTTCTTTTGCCACATTCATTTCATGAGTGATCAACAAAATCGTGATGTTATATTGTTCGTTGACGCGCTTCAGCAACTTCAAAATATCGCCGGTCGTCTGCGGGTCAAGCGCGGATGTCGCTTCATCACAGAGCAGAACCTCCGGATTTGTCGCCAGCGCCCGGGCAATGCCGACGCGCTGCTTTTGGCCGCCCGAAAGCTGATCCGGATAATCGCGGGCTTTATCCTCAAGTCCGACAAAACGGAGAAGTTCCGTCACTTTTTGCTTGATTTCAGCTTTCGGTGTTTTGACAAGCGCGAGCGGCTCAGCGACATTAGCGAAAATCGTCTTTGAATTTAGCAGGTTAAAATGCTGAAACACCATGCCGATCTTCCTTTTTACAGTGCGAATCTCAGCTTTCGACAAGGACATTAAGTCTCTTCCGCCGACGAAAACCTTTCCGGCCGTCGGTTTTTCAAGGAAGTTCACACAGCGGATCAGCGTGCTTTTCCCTGCGCCGCTGAATCCGATGACGCCGTATATTTCCCCTTTATCCACATGAAGGTCGATTCCATTGAGCGCATGGACCTTCTGTCCGCCGCTTTCATAGACCTTTTCAACGCCTTCAAATGTAATCATGATGATCTTCCTCCTCTTTTTGGCTAACAAAAAAGGCTTCCTCTTAAAAAATAAGAAGAAGCCTTAGACGACACGAAGTATAGAGTGGGTCCGCTCTCTTCTTATCTTCCAAGCCCTTACGGCTTGTTGGATGTGGCACAGTATTCCGCTGTATGCAGAACCCGCTGCCGAGGCTTCATAGGGCCAATTCCCTCCGCCTCTCTGAATAAGAAGTGTTGATGCATGAAGTTTTACCTAACTTTACAGCTTCTTTGAAATGTTGTCAATCAGATTTGTGAAAATTTCAAAAACATGCTTTTCAATGCTTTATTTTTCGCCCTGATTATTAAATTTCACTTTTTTTAAAAAAATTGTGTTTAGCAGTTGTAATTTCGCTTAAACACTGGTAAAGTAAAGGTAATTATTTTTGTTCGAACTATCTTTAAGAAGAAAGTTTTGTAAGAGTTTTCGTCTTGGAAGTTTGTTTTAGAGCAAGAATAGTGAATTTAAGCGTTATCGCTTTAGGAGGAAATTTCATGCTAGAAGGTAAAGTAAAATGGTTTAACTCTGAAAAAGGTTTCGGATTCATCGAAGTTGAAGGACAAGACGATGTATTCGTTCATTTCTCTGCTATTCAAGGCGAAGGCTTCAAAACTTTGGAAGAAGGCCAATCTGTATCTTTCGAAATCGTTGAAGGAAACCGCGGACCACAAGCTGCTAACGTAACAAAAGCGTAAGCTGTGAACCGCTGATCTTCATACAGGACTGCTGACCGAATGTCAGCAGTCTTTTTATATTTTATTTAAAAAAGCCTCACGCCCGGAAAACCGGGGTGAGGCTTTTTCGTGAATACCGCTTATGAAGCGATGTCTCTTTTTGTGAATGCCCCAAAGGCGAGCACATGAAAAACGATAAAATAGACAGCCAGCACGACAATCGAGAATCCCAGCGTCATATCTGAAACAAGCGGAGATCCGTCAAAGTATTGAGTGAGATCAGTGTTGGCAAATAAGATGTATTTCACCCATTCAAATTTTGTTGCGAGCAGGTTTGTCACCGTTCCGCCCATTGCCAAAAGGAAAATTGAAATACCTACGGCAAGCGAGCTGTTTTTGAAAACAGCTGAAATCATAAAGGCCATTGTCGCCATCATCAAAAGCGAGATTGAATTCAGCAAATAGCTGCCGGCCAAGTGCAGCAGCAGGCTTTTTTCTTCAACTGTTCCATCGGCGTACGCCAAGTGAACCTGGCTGCCGTCGCCTGCCCCGAATAAAGCAAGGCCTGTGATACCCGCGCTTGCGAACAGAATGAAAAGCAAAGCCAATGCAAAAAGCAGAACTGTAAAATATTTTGCCAGCAAAATTTTAAAGCGGCTGATCGGCCTGATCACAAGCAGCTTCACCGTCCCCCAGCTGAATTCATTCGCAACGATTCCCGCAGCCACCGTGATCACAAACAGACCGAGGAGGGGAATGATGCTGCTCGCGTCGCTGATGAACGACAGGGCCGAATAGTCCCCGTCTTCCGGCAAATCGTGCTTGATTCGATACTCATTAATGGCGGTCGACCGTTCATAGCTTTTTTCAAGTGCCGGATTATTGACCCCTTTAAGTTGTTCTTTCATATCTTTATTTTCCTGCATTAATTCTTTTTTCCAGTCCGGGTTGTGGTCTGTCTCTCCGATCGTCTTTGTGAGAACGCCCAGCCCGATGGCAGATAACAGCAAAATCGCGATCATGACGTATGTGCCTTTTCGATTAAAAATTTTGATCCATTCATTTACGATGAGATTAAACATGCTGAGCTTCCTCCTTATCTGCGGTGATTTCCAGGAACCGGTCTTCCAGCGATTTGTTCACAGCCTTCACTTCATATAGGCGGACACCGCTGTCTGTTAAGTGTTTGATCAAATCAGGCACTTCATCCTTTTGAAGGCTGAGCTCTATCCCGCCTTCCGCTTCGTCAACCTTCATCTTTCTGAAAGCAGCCGCTTCCCGCATCAGAGCCTGATTGTCATCCGCTTGAAGATAATAGCGCTTCTTTTCATCCCGAGCGGATCCGTGCACATGCTGAATATCCCGGAGCTTTCCGTTCTGGATAATGGCTATCCTGTCGCACATCAGCTCCATTTCTGAAAGCAGGTGGCTTGAAACGATGACCGCCATACCTCTTTCTCTCGTCAGCTTTCTTAAATGATCGCGGATTTCCCGGATACCGGCCGGATCAAGCCCGTTCGTCGGCTCATCGAGAATCAAGAGCTTCGGATCGTGCAAAAGGCTTTGGGCTAGGCCAAGCCTTTGTCTCATTCCTAAAGAATACGTTTTGACCTTATCGTTGATCCTGTTTTTTAATCCGACAAGCTCGACGATTTCGTCAATTTTCTGTTTCGTCACGCCTTTCGTCATGCGCGCGTATTGCTGAAGGTTTTGGTAGCCCGTTAAAAATTTATACAGTTCCGGATTTTCAACGATCGCTCCGATATGCCGTGCAGCCTTTTCAAAATTTTCTTTTACGCTGACACCGCACACGGCGATTTCACCGGCGGTGATGTTCATATGCCCGACAATCATCCGGATCGTCGTCGTTTTTCCGGCGCCGTTCGGACCCAGGAAGCCGAAAATCTCGCCTGCCTGCACGTCAAAGCTCAAGCCGTCGATGATCTTTTTCCCCCTGATCGTTTTTGATACATTTTTTAATTCTAAAAGTGTTTCCACTGTTTCTCCTCCCGCCTTTTCAATCTTTTTCTTCGATAAACCGTTTCAGCCATTCCAAAAGCGACATTCCGGATTCCTCGCGCAGCTGTTCGACATCCTTTTTTTCTTCAATTCGGCCATTTAAGACGACGACGACCTCATCCAAAATTTGTTCAATTTCATGAATCTCATGGGTGGCGATGACGATCGTCTGCTTATCAAGCTCCAAATATGTAAGAAGGCTTTTGACGATCGACTCTCTCACCATCGGATCAAGACCGGAAAAAGGCTCATCGAGCAGTACGACGGCTGCATCGCGCGCCAATGTGAGCGCGAGCTTCAGCCTGCCCCGGTTGCCTTTGGAAAGCTTGCCGATTTTTTTATCCCTGTCGATTTTCATGTCCTTTAACAGGTCCCACGCTTTATTTATACGGAAATCGGAAAACTGGGTTTCATAAAAGTGAATCATATCCTTGACGCGAAATGGATCGTAGAACATATCAAGCTCTGTTAAATAGGCAATGTTCTTCATCTCCTTTCTGGCTGCCGGCCGTCCCCCGATCAGCACCGAGCCCGAATCCGGAAACGAGAGCCCTGTGATCAGCTTCAAGATCGTAGATTTGCCGCTGCCGTTCGGTCCTGTCAACCCGTAAATTTTCCCGGGAGAAAGAGACAGATCGGCCTCTTTGAGCGCATACTCTTTGCCAAACTTCTTCGTGACGTTTTTCAGCTCAATCTTCATTTGGGATCTCCTTTCTGAAGAAAACGGTCAAGTTCTGACAACATGTCTTGTTTAGACAAGCCAAGCTCTTCCATGCTCTGGACAAATTGCCCGATAACTTCCGATCTCATTTCCCGCTTTAAATCATCGATGACTTCCGTATGTTCAACAACAAAGGTGCCCTGTCCCCTTCTGGTTTCCACCACGCCCATCCTTTCCATTTCATTGTAGGTTCTTTGAATCGTATTCGGATTTACTTGCGTCTGAACAGCCAGCTCACGGACCGACGGCAATTTTTCTCCCGGCTTGATCTCTCCGCGGATCATTTTTTTAAAGAGCTGTTCGGCTATTTGCCTATAGATCGGCTTTGAAGCAGAAAATTCATTTGCCATTCTTTTACACCTCAACTCTTCTGTTCAGTAATTTGCAGGAAAGATAGAAGAGACAGACGCCTAAGACTGTGTAATACACCAGGAGAATACCCGGTAAATCAACTTGAGAAAATGTAACAGTCCATCCTGAATGTTCGTAATGAAGTTTGAATTCAGCTGTTAAAGAAATGCTCCAGAATTTCTGCAATTTCTGGAATAAGCCGCTCTCGATGAACAGCGCCTCGATGAATCCGTAAGCACTGTAGATTAGCAAGGGAATGATCCAGCGGATTTTTTTGATAGCCGGATATTTTCTGAGCGCTTCATATATCGTCCACAGAAACATCACCCATGTGGAAAAACTGATGGAGCCTAAAAAGACAGCGATATTGACGAGAAGCAAATCTGACACGGAAAACAGACCGGCGCTGCTGGAGAGCAGAACGCTTCTGACAATCAGTCCGAAAATGAATAAAACAGCGTGGGAAATCAATTGGTATACGGCAGCTGAAGCAAGCTTTGACAGCAGCAATAACGCACTGTTGTTCGGATTATATAACCAAAGCTGCGTCTTCCCTTCCAGACGGAGCTGAGCAAGGATCATTAAAGGACAAAACAGGCTATGAAATAATAAAATGGTCACTAGCGCCCCAAAAAGAGCCATTGATTCGCCTGTATAATGAGCAAACCAAAAGCTTGCAATAATCGCACAAATCATGCACAGCATCCAAACCAAAAACCAAAATCTTGCCATGAGAAAGTCTTTTTTAAATAAACCGCTGAAAGATCGCAAAACATATCCTCCTCTAGTCACTGTATCGGTGTACTACGACAATAGTACACTGATACAAAGAAAATCGCAATCAATATTTCAAAAAAAATGCAAATAAAAAAGCAAACCCGCTGGTTCCCAGCGAATTTGCCTTTAATCCTGTTCCCGTTTTTTCATGGATTTTAATGCTTTTCGGTAATCCATATCGTCCATTTCCGTCTTCTCGGGTTGTTTTTTTTCCTCTTTTGGCTGTTGAAGTTTTTGCAGGATCGCCCGATAGGTTTGATCATTCATTTCGAACGGATCTTGCTGAGCGGCTTCAACTTGCTGAGGCGCTTCTTCTTCTTGAACATGAGGAATGTCAGCTTCAGCTGCCGCGTGATCCTCATGTTCGGGTTTATCCTGTGAAGACGCCGACCGCACATTAAATACCACCAGACCGATAATGACGAGGACAGCAGCGATGATGGTCAAGATAATGGTCATGTCAAATCGCTCCTCACTGTCCTGCTGTAAAGCGGTCTGTCACTTGGGCGACGCGTCTGCCTAAAGCCCGGCCCAGCTCCAGGCCTTCTTCGCCGATCAATTCGTCACTGTCGACAGGACACGTGATGCCTGCACCGTAATAAGACCCGTATAAAGCATTTTCAGGTACATTTCCAGGCAAGCCGACGACCATCATGCCTTGATGAAGCATCGGTGTTATTAAGTTGAGCATTGTCGCTTCAAGACCGCCGTGGGTCGTCGCTGTTGTGCAGAAGACTGCGCCGACCTTATTGATCAGCTTGCCTTCCGCCCAAAGGTAGCCCAGCCTGTCGATCCAAGTTTTTAATCCGGAACTGATTGTACCGAAATGGCCCGGGCAGCCCCAGATGATAGCGTCCATTTCTTCGAGCTTTCTGATATCCGCCTGGCTGACATGATCGATCAGCACGTCTGCAGCCTCATGTTCCCCTGCGCCTTCTGCAATGGCTTCAGCCAGCTTTTTCGTATGCTCGCCTTCACTGTCGTACACAACATAAATTTTCATGTCAGAACCTCCTCATTTTAAGATTCTTTCGCTTCTTTAGGAGCCGGAAGCAATGTCAGCTCCTCCACCTTGTTCTTCCTGCGCAGCTTGTCTTTTCTGACATCTCTCAAAAACAGGCTGAGAACAAGACCGATGACACAGAACCCGGCCGCCCACATAAATGCGTCATTGATACCCATGACATTCGAGTTGAGCTGGGCCTGTCCGGTCAAATATTTCACGACATATTGTTGTGCTTGTTCAAGAGATATATGCATCGATTGCGCTGTTGACTGAATGGTTGACTGCAATGTGCTCATAAATGACGGATCAGCCGTATTTGTCTGATCGGCCATTGATGCATAGTGGAATGTCGTGCGATTTGTATAAATCGTCGTGATCAAGCTCGTTCCGATCGAACCGCTGATTTGGCGAAGCGTATTCGACATCGCCGTTCCGTGGCTGTTTAAATGCTGCGGAAGCTGGTTCATGCCGGCAGTCATGATCGGCATCATCAACATGGACATCCCAAACGCCCGAATCGCATAGATCAACACGATATGCATATACGGTGTATCGATCGTAAGCGTCGTAAATTCGTAGGTCGTCACAACAGTGATCAATAATCCGACAATCGCCAGCGGCCTTGGGCCGACTTTATCAAATAAAATTCCTGAGATCGGCGACATCACAAGCATGACGAGTGCGCCCGGCAGCATCAGAAGCCCCGACTGAAGCGCTGTAAAGCCGACCAGGTTTTGCAAATAAATCGGAATCAGGAACATTCCGGCATACAAAGCAACTGTAATGATGGCGTTGATCACGCTTGACAGTGAGAACATATCGTATTTGAACACTCTGAAGTCAAGCATCGGCTCTTTCGATTTCAACTGCTGGATGATAAAAGCGGCAATGCCGATCACACCGATCACAACTGTGGAAAGTACGAGCGGATCATCCCAGCCGTCTGATCCGGCTTCACTCACACCATACAGCAACGCCGCAAATCCGACAATTGAAAGAATCGCGCCTGCTGTGTCCAATTTGATTTTTTTAGGTTCCGTCATATTTTTAAATAGGAAAAAACCGAAAATGATGACGATCACACCAACCGGCACAAGGCCGTAAAACATGATCCGCCAGCTGTAGTTTTCAATGACCCAGCCGGATAGCGTCGGACCGACAGCAGGAGCAAACATCATCGCAAGCCCGAAGATTCCCATTCCTTTCCCGCGGCTTTCCGGAGGAAAGATAAAGAGAATCGTGGTCATGACCAAAGGCTGAAGTATGCCCCCGCCGACTGCCTGAATGAGGCGTCCGGTTAACATAGTCGAGAAATTAGGCGCAATTCCGCATATCAGCGTTCCGGCCGTAAACAGCAGCATCGCCGTTAAAAACAGGCTCCGTCCGCCGAACCGCATAATCAGGAAGGCTGATAAAGGAATCAAAACGCCGTTGACAAGCATATATCCGGTTGTCAACCATTGAATCGTTGTGGCGCTCACATTGAACTCTGTCATGAGATGAGGCATCGCCACATTCAGTAGCGTTTGGTTTAAAATGGCCAGAAACAAACCGCCCATTAAAATGATGAGCAGTGACATATTTCCTTTTTTCTGAGAAGCCACTGATGACATCCTCCTTTCGCTCGTTTTTATTTCCCACGGTTATTTTGAAATTTTCACGGATGCGTTCATTCCCGGCAGCACTTTGTCAGACGGGTTTTTGATTGAAATTTTCACAGGTACTTTCTGTGTCACTTTCGTGTAGTTTCCGCTTGAATTGCTTTGAGAAAGCAAGTCAAATGTTGAGTTTGTCGCATAGCCGATTTCTTCGACATTTCCTTCAAATGTAGTGCCTGAATCACCGTCAACGACGATATCGACTTTGTCCCCTTTTTCGATGTCTTTCAGGTCGTTTTCTTCAATGTTAGCTGTAATGTACAGATGATCCATGTCGATTGTTTTCGCAAGCGTTTGACCGGCTTGTACGATCTGGCCTTCTTTCGCTTCGTTTTTCACAATCGTACCGTCCATGATCGACTTCACGTCAACCGTTTGTTCCCCTTTGATTTTCGCTGCTTTTTCGTCCTTTGAAACTTTTGATCCTTCTTTCAAATCCCAATCTGCGAGCTTCCCTGAAGCAGGCGCCGTAATGTCGGCCATCTCACCTGTCACGTGTGCTTCGTCGGTTTTCACATAGCTGATGCTGTCATAATAGAAATACGCACCTCCTGCTAAGATGGCAAGCACGATGATGAGTCCGATAATGTTCGTCGCAATTAAACGTCCTTTGCTCATGTTTATTTCTCCTTTCATATCCTTTTATTTTGGATGAAGCCGGTTTGCTCGGCTCCCTCGGGTTTTGTTTTTCCTATTTCCTGCCCAGCAACTTGCGGGACGTGTACTGAAAAAGTTGTTCAAAACTGAGCAAGAAAGATCGGAAGCGGTAAATTTGTTTTTACCTCTGTACAACAAAATAAATAGTTAACAAGATTAAATATTAGTTAAAGTAATAAAGAATGTCAATAACCTTGCACTTAAAATTTTGATTTAAATATTTTCCAAACAAAAAACCTCCGGGAGCGGAGGTTTCATTCGCATGTTTTCATGTATATTGATGCCGTTCTTCATTGCTGAAGAAGCTCTTCAGAGCCTGAAAAACATCGGCTTTCTGTTTCAGCACATAATACTTGAATTTTTCATTTTTAATATTTTTGTAGGCTGACATTAATGTTGAATGTCTGTTGTACTGGTTGACTTCGCCATAGCAAAATATATTCGCTTTTTCCATAATCTCGCCGACAAGCTTAACGCACCGCGCATTGTCGGATGTCAAATTATCGCCGTCCGAAAAATGAAACGGATAAATGTTATAGCGTGTCGGATGGTATTTGTCTTCGATCAGTTCGAGGGATTTGCGGTATACAGATGAACAAATCGTGCCCCCGCTTTCCCCTTTCGAAAAGAAATCTTCTTCTGATACCACTTTGGCTTCAGTATGATGGGCGATAAACTCGATATCGACCGTTTCATACTTTGTCCGTAAAAAACGTGTCATCCAAAAGAAAAAGCTTCGCGCCATATATTTTTCCCAAACGCCCATTGATCCGCTCGTATCCATCATTGCGAGCACAACGGCTTTTGATTCCGGCTTGACGGAGTCATTCCACGTTTTAAATTTTAAATCTTCGGGGTAGATCGGGTAAAATGAAGGTTTTCCCGTCATTGCATTTCGCTTAAAAGCGCTGAGCATCGTTCTTTTCTTATCGATATTACCGGTCAAACCCGTTTTGCGGATATCGTTGAACTCAATATCTTCGACAACGATATCATCGCGTTCTTTCTGTTCTAAATTCGGCAGTTCCATTTCGCTGAAGAGCGCCTCTTCCAAATCGATGAGCGAAACTTCCGCTTCATAATAATCTTCGCCGGCCTGGTCGCCTGCTCCCTGGCCTTTGCCGGCGCCCCGTTTATCCGAACCGTCCCTTGCGACGATATCTCCGACCTCGCTGTCGCCGTCTCCCTGGCCGGCATGTTTATTTTTATCATAGTTATAGCGGATTTTATACTCATCTAACGATCGAATCGGAATTTTGACAACATCTTTGCCGTTGGACATAATGATGCTTTCTTCTGTAATCAGGTCAGGCAGATTGTTTTTGATCGCGTCCTGCACCTTTTTCTGGTGACGCTGTTGGTCATCATACCCTTTTCGGTGGAGGGACCAGTCTTCCTGAGAAATAATAAAATGGCCATTGTCTTTATGGGACATGAATTCCCCTCCTTATTAATAATCCCCTTAAATGGCTTCGGTTTATAGCCCTGCGGATGCAAGTCTAAAAATGGTTATTGTTATCTTATGCAGATCCAAATAACTTTTGACAAACAATTTTGAAAATGGGACAAAAGGACCCGCCCTTCTCCGGACGGGTCTTCAAGTTACCGGTTTAATAAACTTCCTACATATTTTAAAAGTTCGTTTGCGCTTGTCGAGTTATAGCCGTGCTCATCAATGAGACGGGCGACGACCTCGTTGATTTTCTTGAGCTGCTGTTCGTCCGGCGTTTTTGTCGATGTCGTGATTTTGACAACATCTTTCAAGTCTGCAAACAGCTTTTTCTGAATGGCTTCTCTGAGCCGCTCATGCGAATTATAATCAAACCGTTTCCCTTTTCTTGCATAGGCAGAAATACGAATAAGAATTTCTTCGCGGAATGCCTTTTTCGCATTTTCGGAAATGCCGATTTGTTCTTCGATTGACCTCATCAGCTTTTCATCCGGGTTCATTTCTTCTCCCGTCAGCGGATCGCGAAGCTTAATTTTATTGCAGTACGCTTCGACATTATCAAGATAATTGTCCATCAGCGTTTTCGCAGATTCCTCATAAGAGTACACAAACGCTTTTTGGACTTCTTTCTTCGCCATTTCGTCGTATTCTTTTCTGGCGGCGGAAATAAAGTTCAAATAACGCTCGCGGTCTTCTGCCGAAATCGACGGATGCTGGCTAAGTCCTTCTTTTAAAGAACGGAGGACATCGAGCGCATTGATCGATTCCATGTTTTTGCGGATGATCGTCGACGAGATCCGGTTGATGACATAACGCGGATCGATTCCGCTCATTCCTTCGTCAGTGTATTCTTTTTTTAAATCCTCGACATCGACTGAATTGTAGCCTTCAACACTCTCTCCGTCATACAGCCTCATTTTTTTGACAAGATCAATGTCTGACCGCTTCGGCTCTTTCAGCCTCGTCAAAATTGAAAACATCGCGGCCACTTTTAGTGTGTGCGGCGCAATATGAACATCAGACACATCGCTTTCAGCAATCATTTTTTCATAAATTCTTTCTTCTTCTGAAACTTTTAAATTATATGGAATCGGCATGACGATAATCCGCGAATGGAGCGCTTCGTTTTTCTTATTGGATATAAATGAACGGTATTCGGTTTCATTCGTGTGGGCTACGATCAATTCATCCGCTGAGATGAGCGCGAACCGGCCCGCTTTGAAATTCCCTTCCTGGGTAAGCGATAAAAGATGCCAGAGGAATTTTTCATCGCATTTCAGCATTTCCTGAAATTCCATCATTCCTCTGTTCGCTTTGTTTAATTCTCCGTCGAACCGGTATGCGCGCGGATCGGATTCCGATCCGTATTCGGCAATCGTCGAAAAATCAATGCTTCCCGTCAGATCGGCGATATCCTGCGATTTAGGGTCCGACGGACTGAACGTGCCGATCCCCGTCCGTTTATCCTCTGAAAAAAAGATTCTTTCAACCTTCACGTCTTCTATTCTTCCGCCGTATTCCTGTTCCAGCCTCATCATGTTCAACGGGGACAGGTTGCCTTGAATGCGGATGCCGTATTCATTGTAAAAATCGTCCCGCAGATGCTGAGGAATTAGATGAAGCGGATCTTCATGCATTGGGCAGCCCTGAATCGCGTAGACAGCCCCTTCATCTGTAAGAGAGTATGCTTCAAGCCCCCTTTTCAGCATGGTGACCAAAGTCGACTTTCCCCCGCTGACAGGTCCCATCAAAAGCAGGATTCTTTTTCTGACATCAAGGCGCTTCGCGGCCGGATGAAAGTATTCTTCAACAAGGCGTTCCAATGGCTCTTCAAGACCAAACAGCTCTTTGTCAAAGAAGCTGTATACCTTTTTCCCGTCTTTCTCTTCAATGCCGCTGTCTTTAATCATATTGTAAACGCGGGAATGAGCAGATTGCGCGACAGTCGGATTTTCTTTTACGATTTCCAAATATTCAGCGAAGGTTCCTTCCCATTGCAGACGCTGCTCTTCCTCTCTATACTGTTCAATCTTTTTCAATATATCCATAAGAACCTCCTATATGATGATAAATGCAAGGTGCCAAGTGAATCACTGTTACATTCACTCTATGCGGAGATGTCCCTTTAGATGCTTTTCTAAGAAAAATGAAATGTACTTTCCTCGAATTGACAAGGATGGAGCAAACCATTCATAATAAGAGCAGAAAAGTTCCGTCCGCAAGTGCTCCTGCGGTACGGCTGACCGCATCGGTGCAGATGACAACAAGGGAATAAGGATGAGGAGGGATTTTAATGAGAACGTTGATTATGATGGGGGTCATCCTCGCGTTCCTCGTATCCATTTTTACTGCCGGATACGAAAGCAAATCCGGCAAATAAAATTCAAAAGAAAAAGGATGGCTCACTTTTGAAGCCATCCTTTTTTCATAACATAACACTGTTTTATTCTTGTTGATCTTCATTCACTTCAGACTTAGGAGATACCCGGTAG
Organism: Bacillus sp. B19-2; assembly: GCF_022832475.1. NCBI lineage: Bacteria > Bacillati > Bacillota > Bacilli > Caryophanales > Bacillaceae > Bacillus > Bacillus sp. B19-2. Next base: position 31,697 of record NZ_JALHKQ010000001.1, on the reverse strand, counting down.
CTGCTTTTGTATTCAACTTTCTCAATCTTGCATCCGGGTCCTATATGCACGCGGTTTCCCCTGACCATGCGGGCCTTCGTGTTTTCCAGGTAAATATCGTCTCCTTCAATTGTCCCTGCCGAAAGAAAACCTCCGTTTCTATTAAACAAGAGCCCGCGTTTTTTGACGACCTTAATATGCGTGCCGCCGATATCGCCAATCGAACTGTTTCCGAACTTTAAGCCGATGTCAATCGCGCCGGCGTTCAGCAGACCCTTTACATCCAGGCTGCCCGTCAGTGTAAAATCCTCTGCCTCACAATCGCCTCTTACGTTCAGCGCGCCTTTGACATCGAACGTTTCAGCCGCCATATTTCCCCCGATATTGATGATGCCTTTTACGGCTGCATCGCTGATGTCGGCGTCCTCAGAAACATCCGCCGTCCCGTACACTCTGGCTTTGTCGGCTTTCAGCCTCCCCCTGATCTCTGTTTCCCCGTGTACACTAAAGCTTTTGATTGTCGCATCGCCTGACAGTTCGCTTGTACCGTGTGTACTGAATTTTTCACATTCAATGTTTCCTGTGATCGTTCCTTCACCTCTGATGAGAACATGATGGAATGATCCGCCTCCGGCATTACCGGAGCCGTGTATTTTCAAGTCGTGTTTCTTCATGTCCTATCCCTCCGCTAGATTTTCCTTTTCTCTCCGACTTTTGCCGTTTCCGCCACCTGGATATCTTCCTTATACTCAATCAGGCCGATGTCGCAATTTTCGCCGATGATAACCGAATTGCCCCGCACAACTTTCGCGGCCGTATTGGCGAGTTCGATTTGATCCCCTTCAATCAGCTCGGCAGACAGCCTTGGAGGAGAAATAAGCGGCGTTAAAAACGAGAACAGTTTCGATTGATGGGCTGTGCAGACGATCCGCCGGCAGCCGATTTCTTTCACTTTACTTTCACCGCCGTGAAGTTTAATGTCGATTTGTTCCGCGTTTAAAAGCCCGTCGATTGTAAAATAGCCTTCCGCAGAAAAATGTTCCACTTCGCAGTCTTTGCCAATCGACGTTTTTCCGCGAACGATTGCTTCGTCGCCTTTCACATGTCCGCTAATGCCGGCATAGCCTAAGACTTTAAGCTGTTCTGCTTCGACATCGCCATCCACCTTTGCAGAACCGTCGATTCTGACCTTGGAAGCTGCGATTGCGCCGTTTAGTTTGGCATGGCCGCTGATTCTCAGCTCATCCGCTTTCACGTCTCCGTTTACAGTTCCGGTGCCGCTGCAGCTGAACCTTTCGCAGTCAATATCGCCGTTAATCGTTCCTTTGCCGTTTAATTCAACCGTTTGATACGTACCTCCGCCTGAACTGCCAAATCCGTTTATCAATAAATTCTCCATCTTTGATCCTCCATTTACATGAATTTTGTTTTCAATTCTTCGCTGCTCGCCGCCAGATTAATGTCAGCGGCGACCTTGACTCCTTTTTCCAACACGATGCTGCCCTCGGTGATCAGACATGTTGCAACGCCGAGCTTCCGTAGCACAATGAGCCTCCCTTTGTTCTCCGCCTCGTGCGACATGATGACATCCAGCACCATTTTTCCTTCATCCAGACTGATGTCGCCGGATTGGAGCAAGCCTTCGAGCACGTAAGCCGCAAGCGCTTCTGTCAGATGAAATGGATCATCGCGCTTTCCGGTGCATTCTTCAAAAAACGTCATGACCGCTTGTGAAACGATGCCTTTTTCAAGCAGTTCCCCGCGGCTCGCGCTAAGTTCGGTCAGACCGGGCGAGAACATTTCCGCCATTTCATCAAGGGAAAGACTTTCTTTCATGCTTTGAATGGTTTCGATTCTTTTTAAAATGTCTTCCTTCGGAAAAAACGTTTCTTGTCCGGTGAACGTCGATTTCCGGATAAACCACTCTTCCGGTATTAAATTTTTCCGTTTCCATCTGTAGAGCTGCCCGTACGAGATCGAAGTCAAATCCAGCAGCTCTTTTTTTGAAATTAAATCATCCTGAACCATCTGTTTCAGCTCCTTTACACACATTGTAACATAACACTGTTACATTAGAAAGTAAAAAAAGAAGCCCCTGTTAAAAAGGGGCTCTTTCCCTGATGAAGCTTAAGTCAAATCTCTGTAATTCTGCTGGCGAAGCGCCTCATACACGAGGATTGCTGCAGTATTTGATAAGTTCAGTGATCTGACATGCTCTGTCATCGGCAGACGCAGACAGCGATCCATGTTTTGTTCGATCAGCTCTTTCGGCAAGCCGTTCGTCTCTCTGCCGAAGACAAAGAAGTAATCTTCGTTTTGATCTGAATAATCAAATGAAGTGTGCGGTTTTTGACCGAATTTTGTAATGAAGAAAAAACGGCCGTCAGGATGGGCATTAAACAATTCGTCCAATGAGTCGTGGTAGACGACATTGACGAATTCCCAATAATCAAGACCTGCCCGCTTGAGCATTTTATCGTCGGTTGAAAAGCCGAGCGGTCTGATTAAATGAAGCTTTGTATCTGTTGCTGCACAAGTCCGTGCGATATTTCCTGTGTTTGCAGGAATTTCTGGTTGATATAGTACGACATGCAATGCCAAAAGTATTCACCTCTGTTTTTCTGATCCGCTGTTTATTATACCACTCATTACGATTTTGTCGTATCATCTGATATATGAAAAAACGCATATCGAATCGATGAAGTATAAGCAGGCGAATCCTCATAAGACCAGTACCTCATCCGGCAGTCGTGCGTTTGCGCGTTCACCAGCGGCATATTGCTTTTATCCTTTGCCGTCACAAGAGCCACGTGGTCAAACCTTCCGTCACCGTTAAAATCATAGCAGATGACATCGCCTTCGATCAGCTCTTTCGCGGCCCGCTTTTGCACCGCTCGGAGGCCGGCTTTTGACTGCTTCAAAAAGGTTCTGAGCGAATGAGCGACAGTCCAGCTGTAACTCCAGGAATGGTTTTGCATCCACCAGCCTTTGCCTCTGTTCGGATAGCCGCGCATCGGCGCATCTCCAGCCCTTATGCACTGGGAAATAAAGTTTGTGCAATTGTCTTCAAAGTTTTTGTAAGCGGGATTTCGTTTATTCCAGTACGTTTCCGCATAGCGCACCGCGGCCAGCCGGTCATAGCGGAACGCCCTTCCCAGCAATTCGCGCACCTCATCATCGCCGCTTTCAGGCTCAGGATAAGACTGTGCGGCCGGACGCGGACGCGGGGTCTCGGAGTCTTTGATGACCATCTGATCGTACAAAAGGGCGTTTCTGTCTTCCATATGTTCTTCCATATACATATCATCCCCGTCTTTGCACAAGTATGCGGTATGGGTTTGATAGTTCACATGTGACGCGCCGTCTTCATCAAGCCAAAGCTCTTTTACAGCTGCTTTTATATTGGCCTTCACGATCTGCACGCCGCGTTTTTGAAAAAGCCTCCGCTTTCGTTCAATGACTTCAAAACCCCCGGCATCCCGCCAGTTTGTTTCATCATTGCCGTTGATTAAGTAATGAAGTCTGGCTTTCAGGAGCTGCTCGATGATCTGTTTCAAGGGCTACACCACCATATGTTTGTTAATTCATTTCTCATCATTAAACATATGTCAGGACAGCCCTCAATTAGTCGCACTCGTTTCTTTTAAAAGACCGATGCCTTTTTGGATTTCAGCTTTTGCTTCTTCATCCTGCTCGTGCGCGAGCGCGCGCTCCAATTCACCCATCACATCCGCTCCTCCGCCGATCTTTCCGACCGCCCATGCGGCGGTTCCCCTGATGACCGGCCGCGGATCTTTGTGCATCAGCTCAATCAATTCAGGGAGAGCGTCCGTTTCTTTAAAATGGGCAAGTGCGATAATTGCATTTCTCTGAATCGGCTTTTTGCCTCTCCATGAGCCGGCCACGTGGCCGAACTTTTCTTTAAATTCGCGATTCGACATCGTCAGAAGCGGTTTTAAAAGCGGCTTGGCAATCTCAGGGTCCGGCTCCATTTCAGGATGCAGGTGAAAATCGACCCCTTTATTTTTCGGGCATACCATCTGGCACGTATCACAGCCGTAGATCCTGTTCCCGATTTTCGTACGAAACTCGTCGGGCAGAAAACCTTTTGTCTGCGTCTGAAAAGCGATGCAGCGCTGGGAGTTGAGCTGCCCGGGGTTGACGAGCGCGCCGGTCGGGCATGCCTCGATACATTTGTTGCATGAGCCGCATTGATCTTCGATTCTCTCATCAGGCTCGAACGGAATATTCGTAATCATTTCCGCCAAGTAAACGTAAGATCCGAATTCAGGCGTAATGATCATGCAGTTCTTTCCGCTCCAGCCGATGCCCGCTCGCTCTGCGACAGCTCTGTCCGACAGCTCTCCGGTGTCAACCATCGATTTCGTTCTGATATCGCTGCGCTGCGCTTTCAAAAATTCTTCCAGCTGATCAAGCTTTTCCCGCAGGACATGATGATAATCCTTTCCCCAGGAAGCTCTGCAAAAGATGCCCCTCCGTTCGCCTTTCTTGCTTCTCGGCGCATCTTTCATTTTTGAAGGGTAAGCAAGGGCGATGGCGATGATCGATTTCGCCTTCGGCAAAAGCAGGTCCGGGTTCGTCCGCTTTTCAAGATCGGGTTCTTCAAAGCCTGATTCATAGCCGAGGGCCCGGTTCTCAATCAATCGTTCTTTTAATGTTTCAAATGTATCTGCACTGGCGAACCGGATTTTATCGATGCCGATTTCCTGTGCGAATTCGATGACATCCTGTTTCAGTTTTTTCACATCCATCGTGCAGAGCCTCCTTTCTTTGTTTTCGTTTTCGCTCTCTGTATAATAGAGTGTACCATGACACGGGAGATGAATTTAAATTGGAACTTCGTTTGCAAATCGCGCCTGCTATTTTAAACCGCATTCCTTCATTTAAGGTTGGCGCTGTGTTATATCAAAATATTGATATCACCGGCTCCCCGCAAATGCTCAAAGGCCGGCTCCGCCTTTTTCAGGAATCGCTGTTTTTCGACTATGCCGATCGCAGTCCCGAAGATGAATCGGCCGTAAAAGAATGGCATGATGCCTTCCGGGAGCTGAACCCGTCTTTTTCAGGCCGGGAAAGCGGACTCGAACGGATGCTGGAAGACATCAAAGAACAGCGCTTTGTCGAGCCGGAAAATTCAGCGGTCGATCTGAGCCGTTTTTTCTCTCTCAAATATTTGATACCGGTTCATATATATGATGCCCGGAAATTAAACGGTCCGATCAAAATCGAATCCGGAAGTCCGGGCGAGATCATCACATTCTCCGATGATGCGGGAACATTCGGCACGATCACCGAAAACATCAGCCTTCATCATGCAGGAACGGAAACAAAAGATGCCTTGCAGCTCGTCTTTTTCAGGCCCTCATTATCTATAGAAGAATCCCGCCGCCTGCTCGAGTCTTTGACAAAAATGTTCGAACAAATTCACGGCGGCGAACATATCTCAGCCGTCTTTCCTTAAAAACCTGTTCTTTAAAGAGAGCAGGTTTTTTACGATGATTTCATACATGAAAAAACGCAATGCTTCGTTTAATCTAAGAAACGAAACACTGCGTTATAAACAGTATGTATGGAGCGGGTGATGGGAATCGAACCCACGACATCAGCTTGGAAGGCTGAGGTTTTACCACTAAACTACACCCGCATATGGTCTCTAAAAACAACATCATCGTTTTGACTTTTATTATGTTACACGTTTATTAAAATTTCGTCAAGGGTATATTAAAAATTTGTCGAAAAAAAGCCGCCGATATGAACATCGGCAGCTTTTTTCCGGACATTGACAGATTACCAGCTGGATTTCTTCACACCTGGTACCTGGCCTTTATATGCTAACTCTCTGAACGCGATCCGCGACATTTTAAACTTTCTCATATATCCTCTCGGCCTTCCGGTCACTTCGCAGCGGTTATGCAGCCTTGAAGGCGCCGAGTCGCGCGGAAGCTTGCTCAAAGCTCTGTAATCGCCTTTTTCTTTTAGTTCTTTTCTGAGTTCCGCATATTGTTCAACAAGCTTTTGACGCTTTTTTTCTTTAGCAATTTTTGATTTCTTGGCCACTCTGAGTATCCTCCTTCTCAATAAAGCGTAATGATTACGATTTAAATTTATCACAACCCGACTGCCGATGCAAATAAAAAAAGCCTGCCTCAACAAGCAAGCTCTTTTAAGATTCACCCTTTTTTTTCTGATAAATTGATGCAATCGCGGCCGTTATCATAAAAATGCCGATAAACAGCCCGATCATAATGAAGAAAAAGTTTGGCTTCACCTGGAATGAAAAAGCCGATTCGCTCTCCATGACAAACGACAAACTGTTAAACAGGATATCGTTGCTCGTTTGATTTGAAAAAAGATGATAAAACAAAAGCGCAGCCGCAAGCATCGGAAATGCGAGAAAGCTTGAGAAACTGGCAAAGATCAGCCCCTGCTTTAAAGAGTTTGTATTCATGATGATTTACCTCCAATTCCTCTGATCATCAACTGTTTCATAATCGACTTTCCGTCACCCATAAACGGAAGCAGATACATCATATGCAGAGCATAAGTGGAAAAGAACAGAAGCATGCCGACCGAGACCGCGTTTTCCTGAAGAAAAAAGATCGTAAACAGTACGCCGGCTATTCCGAGCACCCCTGGTATAAGCGGCCCCAACGCAGTAATCCAAATCGACTTTTTATCATACGGCGATATGACAGGCCTGATAAATTTGACGGACATCATATCAGCCGCTAAAAACCCTTGAGGCCCGTTTTTTCCGACAAATTTCCGGTGCGCGATGCCGTGCACCACTTCATGAAGCGCTGTGCCGGTGATCAACCCGAAATAGATGACGGAAAAATAAGCGGCGATGCTGATGATTGAACCGTCCGGAACGAAAATGTAAGCCGTAAGCGACAGCAGTAAAAAGACGAGCCAGAAAACAATAATTTTCTTAGAAATCACATGAAGAAATTTCATGTACAAAAACAGAAATGAATCAGAATCGCTTGAGAACCTTTCCTTGTAGCGAATATGGTACTGGCCGAAAAACTGATAGAGAAAACCGAGGAACGACGGGCGTTCGCCGTACTTCCAATTGATTAAATAATTGCGGTTGAGCCCTGTCAGCAATTGGTGCAAATCCTTTAGCAACACCTCTTCACTGACGCGAAAGACGCCGGCCAGATCCCCGGCTATCTCCAGTTCGTCTTTTTTTCCGTCGACTTCTTTCAGCATTTGATAAGCTGTCGGATTGATGGGAAAATCCGCATCGAGATCGCGATCTGAAATATGCTTCCGATCCAGCTTCACATGCTCTGGAAAATAGGGGATTTTTTTGATTCCGACCAGTGCTTTCAACATCCTAATGATCATAATGGTACCTCCATTTAAACCCTCCGTATAACAGCAGGATCAGCAGTAATTCGAGACACGGTATGAAAAACAGCAGCGCTTCGCCCGTGACTTTATCGACCGCATAATTCACGATGAAAAACAGCGGGATCATAAAGATGAGGAGCATTCCGAAAGAGAAGATCCCCATATAAGGGTTGTTGCGGTCAAGCGGAAAAATAATGCCCGCTAAATAGAACATCGCAATCGCGTTTAACAGCACGGCGATCGTCTTGACAAAGACCGCAAAGCTCTCCGGAAAAGTCCACGTCAACACGGAAAACAAGCAGAGTTGAATGAGACCAAGCGCACACAGCCCGAGATACTTTGACCACAAAACCGTTGTGATTTTCAAGTGCATCGCCTTGTACACCTGCATCATCCGCAGATCATTCCCATATGAATTGAATGCGATGATGCCTGTCAAGCCTCCAAGCACCAAATAGCTCTCCCCGGTAAATCCGAACTGAAATTTGTATTTTAAAAAGCAGAGAGCCAAAAGTAAAAAAATGAAGTTTAAAATATTTTCTTCATTTCTGGCCTGTGATTTTATTTCTTTCACCGCCAAAGACAGCGGTTTTGACGACGGGATTTTAATAAATGAAAACAGTTTGGATGATTTTTTTTCAGTGAGGATCGGCACAACATTCAGCGACATAAACGAAGCAGTTACTGCGGCTGCCAAGATCAGCACCACCAGTATGATTCCGGCGCCTGCCGACTGACCGTTCAGCACGAGAAACAGCGGCGCTGCAAAATACGTCAGATTATAATCAAAGGTTGAATAAGCGTTCTGAATCTTCCCCAGATCAAAAGAGGTGAATCCGTAAATCACAGCTAATACGACAAGAACAAACATTGAAAAAAATTTTTGCAGCGGAAAACCGAATTTCAAGATCACCATATACACCAGGTTATAAACAAGGTTGAGAAGCGAAAAGAAAAAAATGATCTGCACAAAAAGCAGGGCAAAAAACGTAAAAGCAAACCAAAAGCCTACACCGCTGGCGACAAAATTCGGAATCAGCAGAATGGACATGATAAACAGGACAAGGAATGAAACCGCACCGGCAAACGGAATAAAATATCCGAGACTCCTCTCGAAAGCCGTCAGCGGGAACCAGCTCAGCTGCATGGAGAAGCTGTTCTGTTCCGGCGTCCTTACTTTAAATAAAATGAAGAAAACAAACGTAAAAATCGAGACGTTCATGAACATTGAAATCACGAACAACCCGAGTGAGCGAATGTCTCCATTCAGAAAAGCGCTTAAAAACATTCCCGTAAAGCTGTAGCCAATGATGCTCCCCATCGCAACCGCCAAAATTAAAAAAAGAGCGGCGATCATTTTTTTGGTGCCGGTATTTAAGAGCTTGCCCATTTCCTTCTGCCACATTTTCAGCATCATTTTAGAAATTTCGAATGATTTGATCAAAATGCGCACCCCTATCACTCAGCATCGAAGCTTTCAAGAATACTTCTTCAAGCGAATTACTGTTGTATTTAGCCTTTAATTCTTTGACTTTTCCTTCATCCATCTTGACGCCTTTGGAAATAATCGCAATTTTATCGCACAATTCTTCCGCAGAAAGCATGTCATGAGTCGCAAGCAGTATCGACCCTTGTGTGGCCGCATAGCGCTTCATCAGCTTTTTCGTATTGATGACCGCTTCTATATCGAGCCCGCGAAACGGCTCATCCATAATGACAAATTCGCTCTCCAGCATAAAAGCAGCGATCAGCTGCGTCTTTTTTTTCATTCCGTGTGAGTACGTTTCAATCGGCTCCTGCAAAGCCTCTTTCATATCGAAAAGCTCAATTAATTGTCTCCGCTTTTCATTTGATGTACAATTATACATAGAAGAAACAAAATCCAAATATTCGGCAGCTGAAAGGGCATCAGGCAAAAGCAGTTCATCGGGAACATACGCCAGCTTTTGCTTGAATTCCGCCGTCGTGTTCGGCAAGTCATCCAAAAGAATGGTTCCTTCGCCAGGCGTAATGATTCCTAAAATGGAATTAATGATCGACGTCTTTCCTGAACCGTTCGGACCCGCTATCGCGACAATCTGATTTCTTTCAATCTTTATTTGAAACCCGCTAACGGCAGTCACATTGTTTTTATATGTTTTAGATAGGTTATCTATTATAAACATAATGCCTCCAGGGTATGATTAATGTCAGGGAGAGCTTAACCGTCCCCCACAGACGGTTAAGCCTCATCAAATATGTCTCTTGTTGTGAACAGATACTTTAAGTATGGCTATTTCCTACATTCAATGTTGACTTTCAAACCGCTGACCCATTGGACGGATCCTGTGAAGCTGCCGTTTCCGTTAACTACACACCATACAGCGGCGCCAAGAACAACAGTTGCGCCAAGTGCCAAAAGCACTGCAACAAACACCAAGAACCAAGCCTGATCTTCGATCGACGGATTGACAGAATAGTCAACCTGAGGTGCTGCGTATGTCATTTTTCCCCCTCCTTTCTATCAAGTAACCAAAGAGTAACATATCCAAAATCATACTGAAATCTATGAATTTTCCTATTTCATAAACACTACGTTCCAACTATTTATTTAAGGATCTCTCGGTTTTTCAACCTAATGGCCCACGCTTTTCGGCTTGGCAGAGAAGATGAAAGCCCCATTTCCCCTTTATGATGTCTTTATAATCTTTTTGTCTTATTTCCCCTCCTTCTTTCTCTCTCATTTTTTCTTTTTATAAATCTCGTGTCTTTCAAGGATGTTAAGAAAAAAGAACCGGTTAATGAGACTCTCATTATCCTGAAATCCAAATCCCAAAACACTCTCAAAGTCCCCTTTTTTTAAAAAGCGAGATGATTCTATTTTACCTATTCCATTTCTGTTAATTTTATGTATAAATTTAAATGTTACAGTTAACAACCTGCCGATCCTAGATCAAAAGATGTTGATTGTATTGTAAAATCAAGTTAACATTATGTCAAACCCATTTAACAATATGTCAAATATACTATATAAACGAAGAATTGCAGGTGGTAGGATGAACAACAGGGTTAGAGAATTGAGAGCAAGGTACGGGTATTCACAGGAAGCCCTTGCAAATGCCATCGGGGTTACAAGGCAGACAGTTGCAGCCATTGAAAAAGGCAATTACATCCCGTCACTTCTTTTGGCTTTGAAAATTTGCGAGGAATTTCAATTAAAAATGGAAGACGTATTTTGGTTAGAGGGAGGCAAACACAAATGAATATGATAACACGAACTTTCTTTCACATCCTTCTGTTCGGACTCGCATGCTGGACGTTTATAACCTTTTTTCACACATCGGAACAAATCGCCAAAAGCCTGAAAACAAACGCTTCAGAGCTCCATTTTGTTTTTAATCTGATTCCCATCCTTCTCTTTGGGCTCGTCCTCTCGATTTACACATACTTGGAGAAAAAAAGCGGTTCACGCAAGCAGCGCTTTATGCTCGTCCCTGACGAATTTAAAGAACAGGATGAAAGAGAACAGATGATTACCGCAAAAGCATGCAGAACATCTTATATCGTGCTGTATGTGGCGATGCCAGTCGCAGCGCTTCTATTGATCTTTTATCCGTTTTTCCAAGTCAGGATCCCGTATTTTCCGATCATCGTCATCTTTGTGCTGATCATTATTCAGCATCTTTCGTATATGTTTTCATTTTATAAAAACAGATAAAAAACTCCAGACATTCTGGAGTTTTTTATTTAAATCGTCCTTTCCTTTTGCCTCGTCGGAAAATGGTCATTTCCGATGACTTCGCCTGACGCTTTTCTTTGAAGTTTCGGGCGAAACGGAAGGAGCGGAAAAACCTTTTCGGCAAAATGGTACGCTTCTTCAAGATGAGGATAACCTGAGAAGATAAAGGATTCGATGCCGAGGTCAGCATATTCTTTTATCCGGCTGGCCACCGTTTCCGGATCACCGACGAGCGCTGTCCCCGCTCCGCCTCTGACCAGTCCGATGCCCGCCCAAAGATTCGGGCTGATCTCAAGATCGGTTCTGTTTCCCTGATGAAGCTGGACCATCCTCTTTTGCCCTGATGAATCCGTCCGTTTCATCGCGTTTTGGGCTGCGGCAATCGTTTCATCATCCAAGTGGCTGATCAGTCTATTTGCCGCCTGCCACGCCTCTTCTTCCGTTTCTCTGACGATGACGTGCAGTCTGATTCCAAACCGGACGGTTCTCCCTTCTTTTTCAGCCTGTCTTTTGACAGATTGGATTTTTTCTTTAACGAGATGGGGCGGCTCTCCCCATGTTAAATAAACATCCGCGTGTTTGGCGGCAGTCTCCTGCCCCGCCTTTGACGAACCGCCAAAATAAATCGGCGGATGAGGGTGTTGGGCGGGCGGGAAGAGCAAGCGGCCGTTTTCGGTCTTCAAGTGTTTCCCCGAATAGCTGACAGTCTCGCCTTTTAAAAGCGACCGCCAGATGTCGAGAAACTCATTTGTCGCTTCATACCGTTCATCATGGCTGATAAACAGGCCGTCGCCGGCTAATTCATACGGATCCCCGCCGGCGACCACATTGATGAGGAGTCTGCCCTCTGCAAGCCGGTCGAATGTGGAAGCCATCCGCGCCGCAACCGACGGCTGCATCAAACCGGGTCTTACAGCGACTAAAAACTTCAGATTTTTCGTGACTGGCGCCAGAGCGGCGGCGGTAATCCACGGATCTTCGCACGATCTTCCCGTCGGCAGAAGAACCCCTGTATACCCAAGCCGGTCAGCCGCTTGCGCTACCTGCTGAAAATAGGTGTGATCTGCGGCTCTTCCTCCCGTGTCTGTGCCAAGATAACGTCCATCGCCATGAGTAGGAATAAACCATAAAATGTCCAAAAAAATCTCCCCTTTACTTTTGATTACCTTGATAGCTGTTTCTCCAGCCAAGGCACTTTTTTTCCAGAATTCTGACGAATGAATCCGTCAGCTTGCCGACGGCTGCGAAAATCAAAATCCCGACAAACACCTTATCGGTTTGTGAAAACTGTCTGGCATCCATAATCATATAGCCGACTCCGGCGCTTGATCCCATCAGCTCGGCAACAACAAGGCCCAGCCACGAAACACCGAGCGACAGGCGGATGCCTAAGAGGATGTTCGGGAGCGATGCGGGAAGAATCAGCTTTGTCACCTGCTTCAGCCAATGGAACTCCAATACTCTCGCCACATCGAACAGTTTCGAATCGACGCCCCTGATCCCTGAAAATGTGTTGATATATACCGGGAAGAAGGCGCCGAGCGCGATCAAGAGCACCTTTGACAGCTCATCGAAACCGAACCATAAAATAAACAGCGGCGTGACGGCGAGATGCGGAACGGTTCTCAGCATTTGCAGAGAGGGATCGAGATAATCCTCGGCGATTTTTGAAAACCCGATCACTAGCCCCAGCAGGAGCCCGAGTCCGGCCCCCAGGCAAAAGCCGAGTGCGGCGCGCTGAATGCTGATGCCTAAATGAGTAAAAAGCTCTCCTGATACGAAATGAATTGTCAACCACTTCTTTTACATCAATCTCTTTGTTAATCGCTTTTAATTTGTATTGAAAATCGGCCGTCTCCTGCTGCGTTTCAATAATGCGGTCTGTGATCGGCTCATTTAACGGTTCGGTGTTATTCAGCACGTTTTCAACGACCTTTTTGTCGAGATTTTTAATTTTCGCATACACTTCAACCGCTTCCTTCTTATGGTTTTTATGCCATTTCACGGCCTTGTCATACACCTTGAGAAAACGGGTCACCTCATCCGGATACTTCTCGGCAAATTCGCTTCGTACAAGCGTAAAACCCGGGGAATACTTGTCGATTTGTTCCCCGTCAACCAATATTGCCGCGTCACTTTTGATCGTTTTAAGGGACAAAAACGGCTCCCAAATCGACCATGCATCAATCGCGCCGCTATCAAATGCCGGCATGGCTTCGTCAGGCTGAAGCTGAATGATGTTGACGTCTGTTGGCTCCAGACCTGCTTTATCGATCACTTTATACAGAAAATCGAACCCGCTGCTGCCTTTTGCCACCGCCACCTTCTTTCCTTTCAAATCTTTTATGTCATCGATGCCGCTCCCTTTTTTCACAAGAATGCCGTTCGCCTTTAAACCGTCTTGCGAAAGACCGATTTCTTTAAAATCAATGCCGGCCGCCTGCCCTGCGATCACCGGTGAATTTCCGACTTGGGAAAAATCAAGTTTACCTGCGGCAAGACCTTCAAACTGCGGCGGACCGCTTTGAAACTCTGTCCATTTCACTTGAATCCCTTCTTTTGCGAACTCTTTTTCAAACCAGCCTTTTTCTTTCGCAAGGAGCAACGGGCTTAAGCTTTGCTGCACTCCGATGTTGATCTCTTTTAAATCTCCGCCCCCTCCGCTTGATTGGGCTGCTGAACAGCCCGCAAGAAGCATCAGGCAGCCCAGCATATACAACGGCCATTTTTTCACGTTTTTCCGCTCCTTTCTGCTCATATCCCTGAACCTTCCTGAAAGCTGAATGTTTCCGTTGTCTCGAATTCTTTCAGCACTTTTTGTCTGATTGATTGAAAAACGGGCGATGTTCTGCTGCGCGGAAATGGCAGATCGACCGGAATCAGCTTGTGGATTCTCCCCGGCTTTGCGGTAAGAATCGCGACCCGCTCAGCTAAATAGACCGACTCGTCAATATCGTGCGTCACGAGGATCATCGTCATCTTCTTTTCTCGCCAAATGTCTGTCAGTACATCCTGCAGATGCTTTCTCGTAAAGGCGTCCAAGGCGCCGAAGGGTTCATCAAGCAGCAAAATCTCAGGCTCCCTGAGCAAAGCTCTGGCAATCGCGACCCGCTGCGACATACCGCCGGACAGCTCGCGCGGATACTGTTTCTCCGCGCCTTTCAGCCGCACCGTTTCTATCAATTCATCGACTTTTTTTCGCACCGCCGGTTCTTTCAGGCTTAAATCTGCGGCGATATTTTGCTCAACCGTCAGCCATGGAAAAAGCCGATGCTCTTGAAAGATGAAGCCTTGCTGAATCCCCGGGCCCTTGATTTCTCTTCCGTTCATGCTGATTCGCCCTTCATAATCCCCGTCAAGACCTGCAGCGATTTTTAAGAGCGTGCTTTTCCCGCACCCGCTTGGACCGATGACAGTCAGAAATTCGCCGTTTTCGACCGTAAGCTTCACGTCTTGAAGCACGCTTGTTTTAAGGCTGCCGTTTCCAAATGCTTTTTCATTCACACGAATTGATAAAGACATCTTGTTCCCCTTTCTTTTCTAAACTGAAAATAAAAAACTCTTATCCCAATTGAGATAAGAGCCTTCGGTTGACCGATCAGCGCTGATGGAATTTTCCGAAATATTAAACAACATACTAATTCATATTATTCCGACCTGTCAACCCCATATTATAAAAAAACAGATGAAAGGTTCCCCTTTCATCTGCTGTATTGCCCGTCTTTACCTGTAAATGCTGCCGCCTGCTTTTTTAAATTCCTTCGCCTTCTCTTCCAATCCTTTTTGAATAGCCTTTTCTTCATCAAGGTCGTTTTCCTTGGCATAGTCGCGAATATCCTGGGAAATCCTCATACTGCAAAATTTAGGCCCGCACATTGAACAAAAGTGTGCCGTTTTGGCGCCTTCCGCAGGAAGGGTTTCGTCATGGTATTCAAGCGCTCTTTCCGGATCGAGCGACAAATTGAACTGGTCCCGCCAGCGGAATTCAAAGCGCGCCTTGGAAAGCGCGTCATCGCGGATTTGCGCGCCGGGGTGCCCTTTTGCAAGGTCAGCCGCATGGGCCGCGATTTTGTATGTTATGACGCCTTCGCGGACATCGTCTTTGTTCGGCAGTCCCAAATGCTCCTTCGGCGTCACATAGCAAAGCATGGCCGTACCGTACCAGCCGATCATCGCCGCTCCGATCGCCGATGTAATATGGTCGTAGCCCGGTGCAATATCGGTCGTCAGCGGGCCGAGCGTGTAAAACGGCGCCTCTTTGCAAATCTCCATCTGCTTGTCGACATTCTCTTTGATTTTATGCATCGGCACGTGTCCCGGGCCTTCGATCATCACTTGAACATCATGCTTCCAGGCGATTTCCGTCAGCTCACCGAGCGTCTCCAATTCGGCAAATTGGGCTTCATCATTCGCATCGGCAATCGAGCCGGGCCGGAGGCCGTCCCCGAGCGAAAATGCGATATCGTATGTTTTCATAATCTCGCAAATCTCTTCAAAATGGGTGTACAGAAAGCTTTCCTCATGATGAGCCAAACACCATTGCGCCATAATTGCCCCGCCGCGGGATACGATTCCGGTGACGCGCTTTGCCGTCAGCGGCACATACCGAAGAAGGACGCCGGCATGAATCGTAAAATAATCAACGCCTTGCTCAGCCTGTTCGATTAATGTATCGCGGTAAATCTCCCAAGTGAGATCTTCCGCGACGCCGTTTACTTTTTCAAGCGCCTGATAAATCGGCACGGTTCCTACAGGAACTGGACAATTGCGGATGATCCACTCCCTCGTTGTATGAATATCTTTACCTGTGGACAAGTCCATCATCGTATCGGCGCCCCAGCGGATGGCCCATGTCATTTTTTCCACTTCTTCTTCTATCGAAGAGGTGACAGCGGAATTGCCGATGTTGGCATTGATTTTGACGTGGAAGTTGCGGCCGATAATCATCGGTTCGCTTTCCGGATGGTTGATGTTTGACGGAATAATCGCCCGTCCGCTTGCCACTTCATCACGAACAAATTCGGGAGATACGTGCTCTCGGATCGCGATAAATTCCATCTCAGGCGTAATGATCCCCTTTCTTGCGTAATGCAGCTGGGTGACATTTTGACCTTTTTTCGCGCGCAGCGGTTTTCGTTTCAACCCTGGATAGCTGTGGCTCGCTTTCTCTTTGCTTTTATAGCCGTTATCCTCCGGTCTGATTTCTCTGCCTTCATATTCTTCGGTATCGCCGCGCTCCCTGATCCAGGTCGCCCGCAAAGGTTTCAGCCCCTTCAGAATATCAACCTCCGCATTCGCGTCCGTATAGGGACCGCTTGTGTCGTAAACGCGGACAGGCTGATTTTCTTCGGCGCCAAACGAACCCGTCGTCGGACTTAGCGAAATTTCTCTCATCGGCACTTGAATGTCAGGCCGCGCCCCTTCGACATACACTTTGCGGCTCCCTGAAAAACTTGACATGATCGAGATGTTTTTTTGCTGTACTGACTCCTGTTTCATGTAAAAATCCTTCCCCTCTAAAAAATTGATCAGGACGAAACTCCGGAACAGCACCAGCACAAAAAAACCAGGCTCATATGATGAACCTGGTTTTACAGTCAGTAAAATCACTGGAAGACAGACGGACCATACCCATTCCCCATCTTCTCCCGAATCCTTTTTACTTCCCCACGCTGGTACGAACCAGATCAGGTCCAAAGGGTTAAGAAACACGTGTTTCTCTCTCAGCCCGCATTCGGGCACCCCTAGTAAAGCTATTCAATTCATTTTTTATCGTAACACACCGATTTGGCAAGTGAAAAGGTTGGAAAAATATATGAATCTTTTTAACTATAAAAGGGACCTTAGCGGCGCACCCAATGATTATAAATTGCGATGAAGCACATCGAGTATATGTTTCAAATCCGCCGCCTCAATTTGGCCAGGTGCGGATGCTTTTTTAGCTGCGCCGAACGTCACGGCCGAGCCAAATACCTCTCCGGCGAGCCGGCTGATCAAGCCTTTTCCGGCCATCGACATCGTGATAATCGGCCGCTTCGCATACCGCTCATGCATCATATGAGTCGCCTCAAGCAACACCAGCACATCTGCCGGTGTTTCAGGCATCACCGCGATCTTAGGAAAATCGGCGCCAAGATCCTGGGCTTTTCGGAGACGGGAAACGATCTCTTCCGCACTCGGCGTCTTCCCGAAATCGTGGTTGGATATAATGACAAAGACATGCTGCATATGAGCCGCTTGAACCAGTTTTTCCACATAATGCTCTTCATTGAACAGCTCGACATCAATCACATCTGCCAGCCCTGTTTTGACTACGGCATGATTCAAGGCAAAGTAAAATTCCTTACCGACTTCTTTTTCGCCGCCTTCCTCCGCGCTGCGAAATGTAAATATCAACGGGATATCCTTTAAGATCTCCCGGATGTCAGCCAATACCTCTTTCACTTTGTCAACGTCTTCGACATCTTCAAAAAAATCCGCCCGCCATTCGGCAAGATCCGGATTAATGGATAGAAGAAAAGCAGCTTCTTCTTTCAATTGTTCATGCGTTTTTCCGATGAGCGGCACGCAAATTTTCGGGGCTCCTTCTCCGATGGCCACCCCTCGTATCTTCACCGTATTCACCAACGGCCTCACTCCTGTTCTCTATATTACAAGGGTCTTTGCATTAACGGTACCGAAGATTGACCGTAAGCACAAGCAGAAATTAAGAAAGAAGGCTAAACGCTTCAAGCACTCATATACCAATATGAGATCACCTTTCGAAAGCTTGCTTATTTAAAAATGAATCTACTATTCCTTGCAGAATACGACTCATTTCTTCAGGAGTTTCCTTCCGGCCTCTCTCAAACCATTTTGAAAGGATGTTCCAAAAGCCCCCTGCGCTGAATGAAAGCCCGTACTCCAAATCGATTTCGCTTTTAAAATGAAAGGTTTCTTCTTTAAACTTTTGATGAAGATCAGGAAGTAGTTCATTATATTTCTCAACAACCAAATAAAACAATTGATTCTGATGAAGGGCTTGTAAAAAATCGGCATGTCGGCTCCAAAAATTGAAGTATGCATGTCCAAGACTGGATAAGTCAATATGTTTTTCCTGAACAATGTAATTGGAATACTCACTGCAAAGCTGCTCAAAATAGCGGTCTAATATATCTTTTTTTGAATGGAAATGCCGATAAAATGTTCTTCTGTCAAGCTGCGCTTTTTCCGCTATTTCTGTAATGGTAATGTCTGAAAAGCTTTTTTCCTTCATAAGCTCCAACAATGATAGCGTCAGCCAGC
Organism: Bacillus sp. B19-2; assembly: GCF_022832475.1. NCBI lineage: Bacteria > Bacillati > Bacillota > Bacilli > Caryophanales > Bacillaceae > Bacillus > Bacillus sp. B19-2. Next base: position 13,336 of record NZ_JALHKQ010000001.1, on the reverse strand, counting down.
TTTTAGATTGCTGAGCTGTTTTTGAGGGCATTTGCTTCATATTCTCGCTCCTGTCGCACTTTTTATGGCAATGTAGCACTTTTCGTTGCCTTATTGACTTTGTTCTCTATGAAATGTCACAATTGTGGCACATAAGAGGGGGAATGTAAATGGAAAACATGCAATTTATCGCTTGGATGTTGCCGATCTTATTTATACTGCATGATTTTGAAGAGATGGTGATGGTCGAGGCATGGGGCAAAAGATATCGAAACGAACTGAAACAACTGAAAAAAGCTCCATTCGGACATGCCAAAACCGCTTCTTTTGTTTGCGCTGTGCTCGAAGAATTTATTCTAGCTGTTGGTGTAACTGTCATCAGTATTTATTTTAATCAATATATCGTCTGGTTTGGTTTCTTTTTTGCTTTTTCTGTTCATTTCCTTTTTCACATCGTCCTGTGGTTGAAATTTAAACATTATGTACCCGGCATATTAACATCGATCTTTATGCTGCCATTTTGTTGCTATCTGCTGACCGCTGCCGCAGAGATAGAAAAATTCAGTTTTCCTGCAATGATCTTATCAGCCATAACCGGAACACTTATCGTCTTTTTTAACCTTAAGTTTCTGCATAAAAAAATGGGAAGGATTCAAGAAAGGCTGGAAGCATATGGCCGCCCATGAAAAGCATGCACTTGCGGAAAACTCCGGCCCGCAAAGCAAACGACGAAGACCCGTCAGACGCGAAAAAACTGCCCTTCAAAAGAAAGGCAGTCTGATCTATAAATCATGGCACTGCTAACGATGATTCAATGTTCGTTTCAAAGCTTGTCTATCCGGCTGTTTAGACGAGACGCCTCCACTGCGGCAGCCCGCTTGCACTTCAGCTTTCCAGCCTCTCATCGTTTTGATGATGAAGCATTTTCAGTTTTTCCAGGAGCGGCATTGAAAATCGAATTCGCCAGCAGCCGATATTGATGCTGCGGATGATCGTCATTGGTTAAATCGTTAGCGAAAACAGTTAAGTTCTTGTTGTGATCTTTATACGTGAAAGCCATTATCTTTCCTTTGGCAGCATCATGTCCCGGCCACCAGCCTGCCTTAAAGAAATGGTCTTCATCAGCAATCACCGCAAGCACTTTTGCCGTTTTTGGAACAGCGGTAATATAAGAACCAGTGACTGTGTAGAAGTATTCCTGTTTATTGTAAGGAGCTGTAATAGCATGATCTTGCATGACATTTGCCAAGAAGACGCCTTCGTATCTCTCCCATTCAGGACCTTTAAAAGAAAATCCGGGGATCCACTTCTGAACATTCGTCATCCCCATGTTTCCAAATGCAATGTAAGGCTTTCCTTTATTAACATATTTAGAAGAGTCGAACGTATTGACAAGCACATCTGCGCCCGCCTGTTCTGATGTGACGTTAAACCCGAGATTTTTCAGTACATATGCCGCTTCACCCAATGCTCCTACAGTAGAAGCCTTGAGAACTTTGCCGCTTGGTTTCTTATGGCCGAATGCGCTCACATCAAGATAGTACTTGGAAGCTAATGGGGACAGGTCCTTGTAGGCAACCGCGAAGTCGCCCGCTTGATAGCCTGATCCGCTCTTGGTGAGCATTGTAACGGTCTTGCCGGCTGCCAGTAATTCGTTGACTGCCTTTATCGCATCATTGTTTGTGTTTTGGATCAGCACATAAGCTGAGCGTTTTGGCATTTTAGTTCCCGGAAACGATACGGATGTGATGGTAGAAGTCTTGCCTTTGAACACCCCGGCATCGCGAATGACATAACGGTCAAAACCTCGCATATCATGGAAATTTTGAATCATCTCACCGGCTATCATTTCATAATCAGATACATCTATTCCATCATACAAGACCAAGTTCGCGAGGCCGCGGTTTGCCTGGTGCATGTTTACAATAAATGATCCTGCCGGATATGTTTTTCCGTTAACGGTTACCGCTTTTGTTGATCGTTCAACCTTTACGCCGTTGCGAAGAAAGTACTCAACCATCTTATAGGTTTCCAACACATTCTTTTGAATGTTTTTATCGACCGGGAGTACGTAATATTCCGGGAAGAAGTTTTGGTTGCCCTGCCGCGGACGGCCGATCTCTTCGTTTTTGGCGTTGACCAAGTAATGATCGACAGCGCGATCATCGATATTGTCTACCCCGCGCTCGAATATTTTTAATTGGTTCAGGAACAGTTCTTCTTTCTTTCCGGCTACATATTTTGCAGCTGCCGCAGAACTGTAATACAGAGCTTTGGTAGACTCTTCATTCGACTCGGACGTTTCCAGCGTGTGCCCCATCGCACCGTGATACATGGCGAATGCAGCGGTATATGCTGCAGATGCATCATCCCATCCCGAAGCCGTGCCTTTTGACACATAATTCGGATCTTCCGCAGTTTTCCGATGTTCTTCATAAGGGATGTGATAGTAGTCGTACTTCGTATTTGCAATCCCCGCCTCACCCATAGCCTTTGCCTGTTCCACCATGTGATCAATTAAAAGATCATACTCAACGTTCGGGTTATGAGGCGGAGTAGAGGGCTCAATCAGGAAATTGGAATCGAACCCGTGCATATCCAGAAAAGACAGCGGCGACCACTTCGCGATTTGTTCTGTTACGCTGCGCGTCTCAGGCTGGGTTTGATATGAATTATCCCGGTTCAAATCGAAATCCTCAGCATTGGAACGTGTCGTATGAACCCGGCCATCCGGATTGTCCGTATAAACGAACAGGAAGAAAACATGTTTCAAGGCATCATCTATATTCAACGTTGTCTTGCTTTTCTTGCCATTCGGCAGGACTGTATCATACGTTATGCTCTTATCCAACGCCATTGACTTAAAGTAATTCATGATCGCGTCGACTCCAGGCGCTTCATTCGGATGAATATTGTTCAACCAGATCGGCACCTGATAGTCGCCAAATGCGCCGGATTTAATGTCGGCCTGCAATTTCTTCGGATCATTCAGCATGGCAGGGTGAGTCACCTTCTGATACTTATCGACAGCGGCTTTATCTTTGGCAAGCACTGTCAAATAGATATCACGGCCTTCGACCGATTTACCGATGGAAGTCGTTTTAATATATCTGTTGTTTTTTTGCGCAGCTTTTGCTGTAACAGCATCGATCTCCGGCTTCAGCTCGTCGTAAGTGCGGAAGCTGTCATATGGTGTCAATTTTACGGGAGCATGGGCAACCACTCGTCCGTTCATTGTTGCCGCCAAATCATATGTGCCCATCAGAGACGCGTATAGCGGCCGCTGCAGTCGCGGCTCTGACAGGTTGTCTGTATCGTATGGAAGATCGAAGTTGATGTTAGCATGAACTTTGCCGTTGGTTACTTTTACATGGCTAACAGTAATGAAAGGTGCACCGGTGTAATCACGGACCTTATATTTTTTCCATTGAGACAGCGGTTTGCCGTCATACGTCCAGTTTAAGCTTTTCACATCAACACCTTGCGGAAGCTTAAACGCAGCATGAAGCGTTCGTTTTTCTGTCATCGAAGCAACATTGTTGTCCAGTTTTAACTTCTGAGATTTTTTAGTCTTTGTTTTTGTCTGCTGACCGGACGCCGTCCCCTTGGCAGTCTGCGCCATAGCAACGCCTGGGGTTATCGCTCCAAGCAGCATCATAAACGATAAAACCAAGATCAGATAACACTTTGTGAACGATTTTTTAAACATAGAAAAATGCCATCCCCATTTCGTGATATTTTCAAATTGCAAATTTGATCAGAGAAAAGCCAATACAAGGATGAGGGGGCTGCATTTCATGAACAAGAGCCTGCCTCGCACTCTGATTCAGCATGCACTCATCCATTGTTCTCCGATATCTTCCGGAATTCCCGATAGGCTAACAGCCTGAAGGAGCTGCCTGCTCAGACGGTTCCTTCAGGCAAAATGTTGAAGACCGCCTACCTCAGTGTCGTCGGTCCCGTGACAGGTCCCAAGGTGCTGAATGCCCGGTCAAAGCGGCGCATCACTGTCTCGAGCGGACCGGCAGGAAGCCGGGCAATCAGCCACCCTGTCACCGTCGCCACGAACGCGACGAACAGATCACCGAATGGAATGGCCCCGATATCATACTTGGCTCCCGAGATTTCAAGAGCCCATATGACAACAAACTGTGCTGCATACATCGTCAACGCTACACGTCCGACTCCCGCGAACGGCTTTAACACGGCAGAAGTCTTCTGCGGCACGAGACATACCAATCCAAGCACCAGAAAGGCAACCCCAAGCCCCAGCATCGTCTGAAAAGTTGACGCACTGTGCGGAGCAATCGAAAGAAGATTGTGCCACAGCGGCGGCGCCACGTTGTGCGGCCAGATTGCATACTGATCCGGTTCGGCGCCGGCCGTGCCTTGAACACTTACGAGCCACTCTTCGAAGGAACGGCTCAGCCCTGGAAGAACGAAAGTACCCAAAACTTTAGAGACGATAAGCATGATTGCGCCGCTGCTTACTAGCGAAAGTGCGGTACGCATCTTGGTCAGATCAAAGCGCCCGATTGCCATACCGGCGACGAAAGCGGGTGCAAGTGCGAGCGCGGACATCGGACCGCCTGCCATATCACCAAGCAAGTATGCTTCCGACAGGACGCTGCCTCCGAGAATCATCAGCGGCGGGCTCACTGCAAGCAAAACAGCTGCTGTTGTAACGAGCACACGTGTCGAACGACGAATCAGCACCAACGCCAGCACAAACAGTGCAGCATAAGCGGGCAATATCACCCCGAACGGAGTATTCAGCATAATGAGCAGATATCCTATCATGTCGATAAATACCGCGCGGGCAAGCATCCGCGTCCGAAATGCAGCCGGCTCCATTCCTCGATCCATCATGCGCCCGGCCATGATCGAATAGGAAATGCCGCCGCAAAGCACAAATAGAAGCGTCGTATTCCCGGAAACGATCGAACCGTTCGTTTCGTTCAAGGCGAAGTGCTGCAAATACATCCCGATGACCGCCAGCCCCCGAGCTGCATCAAGTGCCACAATACGCCCTGTCCCCCGCGATTTTTCACGCGCGATCTTCTGCCCTTCAGCCGAGTCCCGGGTAACAATTTCAACGAGCGCACCGTCCTGAAGCGGGGTTGATAAATCTACAAGCTTTCCGTTTAATTTACCGGCAACCGCCTGTTCCAGACCGCAGCTAATAGAAGCAGCGACATCTTCAATGCTCGCTTCCTCCTCAAACTCTCTGACGGACCCGTCAGGCAATTTAATGCGAATTGACAACTGTATTCCTCCTCGAAATGTTCCTTTGTCTATATTTGGATGAGATCTTGCTGTATTCAATATAGCGGGCGGATGTCGCTAAAGTTTGATCAACTTGTAAACAAAACGTAAAAAGGCGATCGGAGAATTGGAACATATCATTGCATAAAGAAAAGCACCTTGCTGATGACAAGGTGCTTCATTTCACGGTGCGATAAATGAAGAGTGCGGACAACAGTTGGTCATTGCGAATATGTTGGCGGTTCTCCGCGTTGATGAGGAATAAACAAAAAGAGCGTTCCTTACACAGGGAACGCTTTTTCATCGTTTGACAATACGGTGTTTAGTGATACCGGTGGGCGAGGTCAAATATACCCAGAGAACCATTGATATATCAAGGTTTTTGTCTGCCTTTGTATAAAATTCGAACGAAAAAATTGTAAATTGTTAATAATGCGGACAGCCGCATATTCAAAGATGGATATGATAAAAGTTCCAACACAAAGGACGAAGAAATATGAGTATCAACACAATCGTTCTGCTTTATACAAGTCGTCCAAGATTTTGGCATAGGTTCGTTTTCAAATTCAAATAATTTTTTCATCAAAAAGGCAGGCCATCAAATGACCTGCCCAAACACAATTATGTTGCGAGCCTAGATGCTACAGAAAATTCTGCGTGTTGTTGTTCAACAGATGTGTGAATGGAAGCGCTCGACACGACCAACAAGCCCAAAGCAAGGGTCAACGAAAGAAACAGCTTAGATTTCATACAGAAAGTCGCCCCTTTTGATTTGTTTCTGAGCCTGCACCATCTGATCATTAAAAAATATGGAATCATTTGGCCGCTCATTCCTAGTATAGAATAGAGCTGCTTCTAATGCCAGTTCCTCAAGATAGGGGTAACCACGACTATCCCGTAATGGTTTCATTGTTTCTAGTACCTCTGACTTATTAGCTGATTTTATAAACAGTACTTCTAAAACATCCAACAGACACAGGAATAATTCATCTTCAAATACCCGCGCACTTTCAAGCGCCTTTTCATAAAATTTTCGTCCTTCAATATTTTCGTTACTTCGAAAGTAATTAAAGCCAAATCATAATAAGCCTGAGTCAGTTCTTTTGCCTTTATTTCCTTTGCTACATCAATCGCCTTATGAAAGTATTCAATACTTTTGTTGGTCTCTCCATTGCATTATAACAGTATGCGACATTTAAAAGAGCCTTTGCAACAATCGCCTTGTTTTGAATGTCTTCCGCGGATTCCTTAGCGCTTAAAAGATACGGTAAAGCTTGATCATTCGTTGATAAATCAATGCAATTCCCAGCAACAACGAATAGACAATTGATTCTTCGAATCACATATGCATCAAATGAAATTTTCGTGATACCGAAAGACAAATTTAAAACAAATGGCTTTTTGGTTTAGTCACAGAGCCTAAAGAATGCTACAACAAACTTGTTTACGATAATCGAAATGAATTAATAGAAATAATGACCTAAGCCTAATGATTCATTTTCATGGTTGGACAGGAAATATTCACCAAGTCCTTTCTATAAAGTGGTAAACTATATACTGATTGTAACGAAAAGTATTAGAGGAGAATGCCATGAAGACTCTTGATGTTCAGGCGTTACACAATGCGATAGATCAAACGCTGGAACAATTAAAACACCAATCAGACGAATTCGCCAAAGTCAAAAAAGCCGTTGAGGGGATCACATCACTTGATGATGCTTTAAAAGGAAAAGGCGGCGATGCCATTCGTAATTTTTATGAAGAATGTCACACTCCTTTTCTACAGTTCTATGATACTTTTATAGAGGAATACAGTTCCACGCTGAAGAAAATGAAAAGCGCGTTGAATTCCCTGGAAACAAACCATAATGGATTTATTTCACAAAACTTTCTCGAACACGAGCTGGAGAATGGCTTAAATACGGCTGACCGCACAACAAAACATTTAGTTTCCAAGACCAACGCAACGATCGCAAAAGTCAGCCATATCGTTGATTTACCGGATTTGAATGACAGCGGTTTTCATGAACAGAATCAGAAAGCGATAAAGGAAATCAGCACGACCCTTGAAAAGCTACATGCGTTTGACCGCGAACAGACAAACGCCCTCAAAACGGCTGAAAACGATCTTGAGACAATGCAGAGATACATGGCGCGGCTCGAAAGGATGTATACCGGGCCCAAAATTGAAATCACCAGTTATCAAAAAGGTGCGATTTTAAAGCCGGATGATAACACTAAAGCAAACGGACTACCTGGCGGACTTCAGGGCCAACTGGAGAATGCCGAGCCGTCTCCGATGGAGATGATGCTTGAAAAGCTCAACAAAAATAAACGATCCAATGTGTATACGGTGATGAGGGCAGACAATAAAGAAAATATCAATCAAGACGTTTATGCGAACGATTTTGCTTTGAATACGTTACAAAAAGAAGCAGAAAAACATCCGAAGGTTTATGGAGATATTCGGGTCATTGATGGTAAACTATATAATCATAAAGGATGGAAAAAGGTCAAAACAGTTGATGTCGCCGATGAAGTAGTTCAAAATCCGTCAGACATTAAATATATCGGTGGGCGTTACCATGTATATGAAAATGGTCAAATCGTAAGAGAGTACATTGTAAACGGCAAAGTAGAGATGGAAGCTGTTAAACGTATTCCAGAAAGTCGAAGCCAAGGGAATCTTAAGCGAGATTTTGAAGGAACTCCTTTAGAACCAGTAAATGATATAGGGGATTTTGTTGCAAAAGAAATAGCGGGCGGAAATGATGCGGTTCGAGTCATAACAGGCAGAGATCCGGACACAGGTGAAAAAGTCTCTGATGTCGAGCGTGCTGCGTCCGGAACTTCTTTAACACCTGTTGGACGGCTGCTGAAATACGGTAGAAAAGGATTTAAGTTCTTTAAAGGCGAAGAGACGGCAAAGAAAGTTGCGAAGGTTGAGAAAAGCTCTAAGGGTAGTGTTAAACCTGTTTCAAATATGAATGAGTTTTTTGATATGGAATTTGGAAAATCAATAAGTAATTCCTTGTCAAAATCAAAAGTAAAGTACGATGGACAATCAATTTATAAGGTAGAAAAGAAGACGGATAACCCATATCTGAAAAAGGGTTATGGAGTTTATCTTGACGCATTACATAAAGACCATTTAGAAGTAATAGATAAGACAGGTAATGTGAAATACGTATTGAATTTAGATGGTGCTTTAAACTCTGATAAGACTAAAAAAGCACTTGGACGAGTAGTTAAGGGCTGGAAATAATTGTGGAGGAATTTATATGGATAAAAAGTTAGAAGGAATATTGGACATATTAGATAAACTTAATTCAAGTATTACTATTGTAAATAAAGAAGATATAGATGAACAGTACGAGAACCTTGAGGATTTTAGGATGTTAACTGGAGATTTAGATGTTATATTAAACAATTTTAGTTCATTGGATAAGAACGATGGTGATGAAATAGAGAAAATGTTATTTGAACTTCATAGAATTCTAACGACGTTTGAATGGCATTTCTCAGAAATCAGTGATTTAAACACGACAATATTAAAAGTTTATAAAGACAAAATCAATAATAATGAGAAGCCTTAAAAGAGTATTTTTTCTCATGGTGTGGGTACCGATGCCATTAAGCCCGACGAATTCCACCGCCTCTTTCAATATGTTATATGCCGTGCTTCTGCTGATTGGTTTGTTAAGCCCTTCACGGCTCTTAAACAAAAATTCCTGGTCATCCTTGTCTTTAATGTAATCGGCCAGGGCCTTTTTTAGGGCCTTATTTATTTTGATCCGTTTCTGGTTGCAGGTTTTCTTCTCGCGTAAATCGATGTACATTCGTTTGGCGTTGCGGACTCTTAAACGAAGTAAATCGGATATACGCAAGTCTGAGTTTATGACGGTGACGAAAAGCAGCTAGTTTCTTTCAATCCGTTCTCTCAGGAATTTTTTTATATAATAAATCTGGTCCATATCCCGGATAGGCTGCACAAAGTTCATTATGAAGCACTTCCCTTCACATACACTTCCTCTTTCAATGCGATGGAAATCATAAAAAAGACGGCTGTAATAGCCGCCCTCTTACTGTTGTATTTTTGTTTTATGAGCCCGCTCCTCTTGAGGCAAGTAATGTTACTGAGTCTGCTGTTTGAATACTTTCTGCGAGGAAGTCTGCTGCGCTGGTTAAAACGAGTCCAAGCGATGTAGTAAGGAAAGCAGTTACAATAAGTTTTTTCATTTAAAGAACCTCCTTTCCTGTTAGTTTACTTGATTTTATTGCTTTTTCCAAGAAGTATGTGGAATATTTGTAATTATTTAATGAGCTGTAGACGTTGGCCACATCCTCAGCAAGCGCCTCAATGTCTACGTAAGCCTCCCTCTCCTCGAGCATTTCGATAAACTCTTTTACTTGCGGTACACCCTCGAGGGGAGCGCTATAGCATATATTTAAAATCGAGAATTTGAGCGAAAAGTTGATATTATTCGTTTTCTGAGCAAACTCAAAACCAAGATGAACCCACTTAAGCGCCTTATCAACCTCACCTATCTTATAAGTCGATCTAGCTGACTCGTATATGCACTGCATGTACATAATAGGCGCATTTTTTTCGATGTCATCTGTTTTAAATGAGAGGTCGAAATACTTGAGTGCCTCTTCGTGTTTATCCTCTTGAATTTTTAAAAAGCCGAGATCATAGTAGACAGCCGCCAGCAGATGATTATCGCCCATCTTGATCAGTCTTTCTGCGCAACTATTAAGCATATTTTCAGCTCTTGTTAAACGTCCGTCGTCTATATAATTGAGTGCGAGCAGCACCGTACAGTTTATCGACTGTGTCTTATATTCTTCATAAGCCCTATAGATGCTCTTCGCGATTGAAAGATGATGAAAAGAAAGTAGAGTTGTTTTCGTAAAATAATAGAGATTTCCAAGCTTATAATGAAACTCGGCCTTTTCGATTTCATCTTCGACATTATCGAGCTGCCGCTCGGCAACTCTAAAACAATTAAGCGCTTTAGAGTAGTTGCTCCTCGCACTTTCATACATTCCTTTAAAGAGAAAGTGATAGTATCTTAACAAACCGTCTGTCTTCGCCTTATCCTCAGCAATAGGCGGAAGCTGCGGCTCCCCCGCGACGTCTTCCATTAATACTCTGAACCTGTAATCAAGTAGATTAAAGTAAAGCAAAACGTCCTGATCTTCTTCCATTACGTTTAAAAGGCCTTTTATTCTGTCCCTAAGTTCTACGGCATTTGAGACATCTCTTTTTTTTATGTGAACATACCACTGATTGATGAGATTGGCTACGTTCACAGAGGCTACTGTTTTCATTGTCAAACCTCCCACACTTTACTGCCTCTATCGCTATGAGAACATTTTACAGAAAGTTCCCAATCTTTGCAAAGGAATTTGTATAATTTACTTTTTACCCTATAAATGGATAATAAAAAGTGAGGGCTTGCCTATATAATTTACTGTGCGATTACCGCCCTAGGAAGTTACGGCAAACTTATTTGTCCTTTTCTCAAATGTTTCTTATTTCAATGACAGACTCTCTATCGAGAGTAATACACGTTGCGTCTGCCTCGACATACCCTCGGATAGAAATATACTTTTTAAGCTGCTTCTTCATTATGGCGTAATCGATACACTTCTTTCTTGATTCCCTTTGGCATTTCTTACGTGTATGACTGATTCTTCTCTTCGATTTTTACAACTGTTAAATTTTAGGCTTGCGAACTCATTCTCCCGAATACCTGTCTTCAATAAGAGCAGCATCATTGAATAGTCTCGGTTATCTGTGAATGTTCTAGATTCAGCTGGCTTAAAAGTTGCTGCTCTTATTGTCGACTGAATGTAGTGACGATCTGCTTCCGGTCTTTAGTCCTCCGCTGCGTATATATCCGATGATATTCCACTTTATATGCTCCTGACGAGGGGTCGCCAGATATATTTTGCCTCTGTAAGCTGCACCTTATTAAGCTCATTTCGATAATATCTCACGGTATGTTCCTACAGCTTCCGGAGCTCGCAGTCCTTAAGAAAAAATTCTTGCAGACTTGTTCAAAGATAAGGAATAAATAAAAAGAGCGTCCCCTTTGTAAGGAACGCTCTTTCATCGTTTGGCAATACGATGATTAGTGATACCGGTGGTCGGGGTCGAACCGACACTCCCGAAGGAACACGATTTTGAGTCGTGCGCGTCTGCCAATTCCGCCACACCGGCATGTGTGTGATCAATGGTGCCGAGGGCCGGACTTGAACCGGCACGGTAGTCACCTACCGCAGGATTTTAAGTCCTGTGTGTCTGCCAATTCCACCACCCCGGCACGAGGCAAATAAGGCGACACCCGGATTCGAACCGGGGATAAAGGTTTTGCAGACCTCTGCCTTACCACTTGGCTATGCCGCCATCATTTTAAGAATTGGAGCGGAAGACGGGATTCGAACCCGCGACCCCCACCTTGGCAAGGTGGTGTTCTACCACTGAACTACTTCCGCATTTTAACTAATATTCATCTTATCATATGCAGGATGATAAAGAAAGATGAAAACTGGGCTAGCTGGATTCGAACCAGCGCATGACGGAGTCAAAGTCCGTTGCCTTACCGCTTGGCTATAGCCCAATATTAAGGGCGATTGATGGGAATCGAACCCACGAGTGCCAGAGCCACAATCTGGTGCGTTAACCACTTCGCCACAACCGCCATAAATTGTGAATTAAAATTGGCAGGGGCAGTAGGAATCGAACCCACACCGGAGGTTTTGGAGACCTCTGTTCTACCGTTAAACTATGCCCCTAAAAACATGGTGGAGGGGGACGGATTCGAACCGCCGAACCCTGAGGGAGCGGATTTACAGTCCGCCGCGTTTAGCCACTTCGCTACCCCTCCAAAACAGTGCCGGCCAGAGGACTTGAACCCCCAACCTACTGATTACAAGTCAGTTGCTCTACCAATTGAGCTAGACCGGCAAATGGTGGCTCGGGACGGAATCGAACCGCCGACACACGGATTTTCAGTCCGTTGCTCTACCAACTGAGCTACCGAGCCTTTATTTAAAATGGCGGTCCGGACGGGACTCGAACCCGCGACCTCCTGCGTGACAGGCAGGCATTCTAACCAACTGAACTACCGGACCATTTTAGTTGCACCCTTCGGATACTTCTCATTTAATGAGTAATTTGGTTGCGGGGGCAGGATTTGAACCTGCGACCTTCGGGTTATGAGCCCGACGAGCTACCGAACTGCTCCACCCCGCGATAATATGATTTTTATAGAAATGGTGGAGGATGACGGGATCGAACCGCCGACCCTCTGCTTGTAAGGCAGATGCTCTCCCAGCTGAGCTAATCCTCCGCAGTACAGGACGTACAAGTGCATGCATTGCAACAGGATGTTGCGATCTTAGCATGCCTTTCTTCAAAAAGCTCTGGCATTCGCCTTCTGCTTTTTAGCGTGCTGTCCAAAAAAGAATGGTGACCCGTACGGGATTCGAACCCGTGTTACCGCCGTGAAAGGGCGGTGTCTTAACCACTTGACCAACGGGCCAGATGTATTTAAAGTGGCGGAGAGCAAGGGATTCGAACCCTTGAGACGGCGTTGGCCGCCTACACGATTTCCAATCGTGCTCCTTCGACCACTCGGACAGCTCTCCAATAAATGGCTCCGCAGGCAGGATTCGAACCTGCGACCGATCGGTTAACAGCCGATAGCTCTACCACTGAGCTACTGCGGAATAATGCCTGCCTGGCGATGTCCTACTCTCGCAGGGGGAATCCCCCAACTACCATCGGCGCTGAAGAGCTTAACTTCCGTGTTCGGCATGGGAACGGGTGTGACCTCTTCGCCATCATCACCAGACAATTTAGTGACAAAGATCATTATACTATGTATTTGAAAAAATGCAAGTGCATTTTTCGAGAAATTATTCTCTCAAAACTAGATAACGGTCAGACGCTTCACAAACATTTAGGTTAAGTCCTCGATCGATTAGTATCTGTCAGCTCCATGTGTCGCCACACTTCCACCTCAGACCTATCAACCTGATCATCTTTCAGGGATCTTACTTCCTTGCGGAATGGGAAATC
>NZ_JALHKQ010000014.1:0-2071 GCF_022832475.1 Bacillus sp. B19-2 | reverse complement strand
GATTTCCCATTCCGCAAGGAAGTAAGATCCCTGAAAGATGATCAGGTTGATAGGTCTGAGGTGGAAGTGTGGCGACACATGGAGCTGACAGATACTAATCGATCGAGGACTTAACCTAAATATTTTTGTGAATTGTCTGACCGTTATCTAGTTTTGAGAGAACACCTCTCAGAAAGCCAAAGGCAAGGACACTCGGCTAAAGGCCCTCACATCCTGTGAGGAACGCCCAGTACCTTCGTCCTGAAGGCAAATAGTTTGGTGGCGATAGCGAAGAGGTCACACCCGTTCCCATGCCGAACACGGAAGTTAAGCTCTTCAGCGCCGATGGTAGTTGGGGGCTTCCCCCTGTGAGAGTAGGACGCCGCCAAGCACTTAAGAAGACCAGCTTACATAAGCTGGTCTTTTTTGTTGACGTTCAATCATTTATATAGCGCTTTTAACCCTTCAGTGCTCCGCGAAACGGCAAACAATAGGCAAACTGCTTTCACCTCTTCAGGTTCGCGATCTGGCGGTTCAGTGCGAACTCTATAGAAATATGGAGCCAGTAAGCACATCGGCATGTATAAGATCAGTGATGTAAGGCAGTGAAACTCATGCAAATAGAGGAGCGAAATATGGATGTTCCGGCAAATGGATTTCGAGGCATTGGGGCAGTTTGAGAATTGACAAATGAATGTATATATTTTCGAGCGCACAATATTCATTTTCAAAACACGTCGCTTGGCTATTAAGAGTTGGGATAGAGAGAGTCGAGAAGCCAAATACATTGCTTATCGCTCGAAAAGGACTTAAAATTGTTTTCAATTCGAATACAAATTTGCTATGGGAAAAAGACAGGAATTCACGAATCGTCTGAAGAATCTATTATAAGCCGTACATAGGATAAATGTTGCCCTGAAGCTTTTGATGCAATGTTACGGATTGGGTGGAACGATGAGTGCACATTCGTCTGTCATGATAGAATAAACTGAAAATAAAATTTTTTTAATATAGCCTTTACAAATGGGTGTATTCCCGTATATAATAGTCCTTGTCAGATCGAGAGTTACTCCAACAACTGACGAGGAGGATTAGCTCAGCTGGGAGAGCATCTGCCTTACAAGCAGAGGGTCGGCGGTTCGATCCCGTCATCCTCCACCATTCATATTGGAATGGGCCGGTGTAGCTCAATTGGTAGAGCAACTGAATCGTAATCAGTAGGTTGGGGGTTCAAGTCCTCTTGCCGGCACCACGATTTTATGATACAATATAAAAGTTGCTGAAAAAAGACAGATAGCTTTCGAAAAAGTCTTCAGCTTTCATTGCAGTATTGGAGCCATTAGCTCAGTTGGTAGAGCATCTGACTTTTAATCAGAGGGTCGAAGGTTCGAGTCCTTCATGGCTCACCATTTTCATGCGGATGTGGCGGAATTGGCAGACGCGCTAGAATCAGGCTCTAGTGTCTTTTAAAGACGTGGGGGTTCAAGTCCCTTCATCCGCATTGCCAATCTATTTTGCGGAAGTAGTTCAGTGGTAGAACACCACCTTGCCAAGGTGGGGGTCGCGGGTTCGAATCCCGTCTTCCGCTTGATCATCTATGCGCCCGTAGCTCAATTGGATAGAGCGTTTGACTACGGATCAAAAGGTTAGGGGTTCGACTCCTCTCGGGCGCGCCATTATACAACGGGAAGTAGCTCAGCTTGGTAGAGCACATGGTTTGGGACCATGGGGTCGCAGGTTCGAATCCTGTCTTCCCGACCATTCTTTGGGGCCTTAGCTCAGCTGGGAGAGCGCCTGCTTTGCACGCAGGAGGTCAGCGGTTCGATCCCGCTAGGCTCCACCATTTATTTTTAAAAAAGCACTTGACTATTTATATTAAAAGAGATATAATGATAGAGTTGCTTTAATAATGATCTTTGAAAACTAAACAAGACAAACGTACCTGTTAATTCATTAAATAAATCGCACATACGAATGTGCGTAGTCATTATCAAACTTCATGGAGAGTTTGATCCTGGCTCAGGACGAACGCTGGCGGCGTGCCTAATACATGCAAGTCGAGCGGACCGACGGGAGCTTGCTCCCTTAGGTC
>NZ_JALHKQ010000013.1:1892-4855 GCF_022832475.1 Bacillus sp. B19-2 | reverse complement strand
ATTTAGGTTAAGTCCTCGATCGATTAGTATCTGTCAGCTCCATGTGTCGCCACACTTCCACCTCAGACCTATCAACCTGATCATCTTTCAGGGATCTTACTTCCTTGCGGAATGGGAAATCTCATCTTGAGGGGGGCTTCATGCTTAGATGCTTTCAGCACTTATCCCGTCCGCACATAGCTACCCAGCGATGCCCTTGGCAGAACAACTGGTACACCAGCGGTGCGTCCATCCCGGTCCTCTCGTACTAAGGACAGCTCCTCTCAAATTTCCTGCGCCCGCGACGGATAGGGACCGAACTGTCTCACGACGTTCTGAACCCAGCTCGCGTACCGCTTTAATGGGCGAACAGCCCAACCCTTGGGACCGACTACAGCCCCAGGATGCGATGAGCCGACATCGAGGTGCCAAACCTCCCCGTCGATGTGGACTCTTGGGGGAGATAAGCCTGTTATCCCCGGGGTAGCTTTTATCCGTTGAGCGATGGCCCTTCCATGCGGAACCACCGGATCACTAAGCCCGACTTTCGTCCCTGCTCGACTTGTAGGTCTCGCAGTCAAGCTCCCTTGTGCCTTTACACTCTGCGAATGATTTCCAACCATTCTGAGGGAACCTTTGGGCGCCTCCGTTACTTTTTAGGAGGCGACCGCCCCAGTCAAACTGCCCACCTGACACTGTCTCCCTGCCCGATAAGGGCAGCGGGTTAGAAGGTCAATACAGCCAGGGTAGTATCCCACCGATGCCTCCACCGAAGCTGGCGCTCCGGTTTCCAAGGCTCCTACCTATCCTGTACAAGCTGTACCAACATTCAATATCAGGCTGCAGTAAAGCTCCACGGGGTCTTTCCGTCCTGTCGCGGGTAACCTGCATCTTCACAGGTACTATAATTTCACCGAGTCTCTCGTTGAGACAGTGCCCAGATCGTTGCGCCTTTCGTGCGGGTCGGAACTTACCCGACAAGGAATTTCGCTACCTTAGGACCGTTATAGTTACGGCCGCCGTTTACTGGGGCTTCAATTCGCACCTTCGCTTACGCTAAGCGCTCCTCTTAACCTTCCAGCACCGGGCAGGCGTCAGCCCCTATACTTCGCCTTACGGCTTCGCAGAGACCTGTGTTTTTGCTAAACAGTCGCCTGGGCCTATTCACTGCGGCTCTCTCGGGCTTGCACCCTAACAGAGCACCCCTTCTCCCGAAGTTACGGGGTCATTTTGCCGAGTTCCTTAACGAGAGTTCTCTCGATCACCTTAGGATTCTCTCCTCGCCTACCTGTGTCGGTTTGCGGTACGGGCACCTCTCACCTCGCTAGAGGCTTTTCTTGGCAGTGTGGAATCAGGAACTTCGCTACTATATTTCGCTCGCCATCACAGCTCAGCCTTACGGGAAACGGATTTGCCTATTTCCCAGCCTAACTGCTTGGACGCGGATATCCAATACCGCGCTTACCCTATCCTCCTGCGTCCCCCCATTGCTCAAATGGTGAGGAGGTGGTACAGGAATATCAACCTGTTGTCCATCGCCTACGCCTTTCGGCCTCGGCTTAGGTCCCGACTAACCCTGAGCGGACGAGCCTTCCTCAGGAAACCTTAGGCATTCGGTGGAGGGGATTCTCACCCCTCTTTCGCTACTCATACCGGCATTCTCACTTCTAAGCGCTCCACGAGTCCTTCCGGTCTCGCTTCACAGCCCTTAGAACGCTCTCCTACCACTGTTCGTAAGAACAGTCCGCAGCTTCGGTGATACGTTTAGCCCCGGTACATTTTCGGCGCAGAGTCACTCGACCAGTGAGCTATTACGCACTCTTTAAATGGTGGCTGCTTCTAAGCCAACATCCTGGTTGTCTAAGCAACTCCACATCCTTTTCCACTTAACGTATACTTTGGGACCTTAGCTGGCGGTCTGGGCTGTTTCCCTTTCGACTACGGATCTTATCACTCGCAGTCTGACTCCCAAGGATAAGTCTTTGGCATTCGGAGTTTGACTGAATTCGGTAACCCGGTAGGGGCCCCTAGTCCAATCAGTGCTCTACCTCCAAGACTCTTACCTTGAGGCTAGCCCTAAAGCTATTTCGGAGAGAACCAGCTATCTCCAGGTTCGATTGGCATTTCACCCCTACCCACACCTCATCCCCGCACTTTTCAACGTGCGTGGGTTCGGGCCTCCATTCAGTGTTACCTGAACTTCACCCTGGACATGGGTAGATCACCTGGTTTCGGGTCTACGACCACGTACTCATGCGCCCTATTCAGACTCGCTTTCGCTGCGGCTCCGTCTTTTCAAACTTAACCTTGCACGGGATCGTAACTCGCCGGTTCATTCTACAAAAGGCACGCCATCACCCGTTAACGGGCTCTGACTACTTGTAGGCACACGGTTTCAGGATCTCTTTCACTCCCCTTCCGGGGTGCTTTTCACCTTTCCCTCACGGTACTGGTTCACTATCGGTCACTAGGGAGTATTTAGCCTTGGGAGATGGTCCTCCCGGATTCCGACGGAATTTCACGTGTTCCGCCGTACTCAGGATCCACTCAGGAGAGAACGAAGTTTTGACTACAGGGCTGTTACCTCCTATGGCGGGCCTTTCCAGACCTCTTCATCTACCTCGTTCCTTTGTAACTCCGTACAGAGTGTCCTACAACCCCAAGAGGCAAGCCTCTTGGTTTGGGCTAATCCCGTTTCGCTCGCCGCTACTCAGGGAATCGCATTTGCTTTCTCTTCCTCCGGGTACTTAGATGTTTCAGTTCCCCGGGTCTGCCTTCTCATATCCTATGAATTCAGATATGGATACTGCTCCATTACGAGCAGTGGGTTTCCCCATTCGGAAATCTCCGGATCAAAGCTTGCTTACAGCTCCCCGAAGCATATCGGTGTTCGTCCCGTCCTTCATCGGCTCCTAGTGCCAAGGCATCCACCGTGCGCCCTTTCTAACTTAACCGTTAAAAAGAATCACTACGTGATATCTTGT
>NZ_JALHKQ010000012.1:0-14679 GCF_022832475.1 Bacillus sp. B19-2 | reverse complement strand
TTTGATACATGCGTTCCCCTCGATAAAACGGATCATCAAGAAACCGTTCTTTCGTCAGCTCCGGACGGTTCAAGTAGCCCCTCGCGACCCCCGCGCCTGCGATATACAGTTCTCCGGCCACTCCTATGGGCTGGACGGCTTTTTCACTGTCTAAAATATAAAGGCGCGCCCCTGGTACAGGTTTTCCGATCGGAAGCCGCATCCGTTCCCTGTCTTTTTCGTGGTCGTACCGAAAAAATGCGGCATCCACCGTAGCTTCTGTCGGCCCGTAGCCGTGAATGACCGCAGTTTCCGGCAAAGACCGGGCAAACCGGGCAGCTGTCTGGGGAGCGAGCGCTTCACCTCCGGCGAATACGCGTTTCAAGGTTTTCGCAAGGCTTGTCCTTTTCTCCTCTGTTTCCATCTCCACCTGATCTAAAAAGCTGTTGGCCATCGCCGGGATAAAATGCGCCGTTGTCACCCCTTCTTTGACGAAGGCTTCTGTCATCAAAGCGGGATCCTTTTCCCAGCCCGGCGGAAGCAAATACATGGAGGCACCGGGAATCATCCACCAAAACAACTGCCAGATCGAAGCATCAAATGAAAACGATGACTTCAGCACGATGACATCATCTTCAGTTAATGGGAACTGGCGTTGCATCCCGGACAAAAAGGCGGCAGCCTGGCGGTGCTCAACCGCGACGCCCTTCGGTGTCCCGGTAGAACCGGATGTATAGATGACATAGGCGAGTGAGCCGCCATCCGTATGAGCGCAACCCGGTTCGGTCTCCTTTGGTCCCGCTTGAAGCGATGATAGATTGACCTCAAGTGCCTCCCCGGAAAATCCGGAGACGGACAAACCCGGCCCTGTGACGAGAAGCTTGGCGCCGCTGTCAGCAAGCATGTATCTGAGCCGTTCTTCAGGATAGTCCGGATCAAGCGGCACGTAAGCGCCGCCGGCTTTCAAAACAGCCAGCACCGCGATCACCATCTCCGGTGAACGGTCGGCGAGCACGCCGACGACACTTTCTTTGGCCACGCCTTTTTTCCTCAACCGAATAGCGAGTTGATTGGTATACTGATCAAGCTCTCGGTACGTTAAGATACCGCCGGAAAAACGAAGCGCCGGCATGTGCGGCGACAGAGCCGCGCGGCGGGTGAAAAAGCTATGCAGCGTCGGCGCTAAAGGTGCAGCGAGCTCTGTTTGATTGAATTCGTACAGCATCTCTTTAGCAGTTTCTTCGCCAAGCAATCCAATTTGTGCGATTTGTTGATTGGGATCAGCGATGACAGAGCCGATGATATGGGGTAAATACAGTTCGATTTTTTTCATCATGGCTGGATCATACAGTCCGATATCAAAATTTATGCGAATATAAAGCGAGCTTCCCGGAATGATTTTAATGCTGCATCCATAGTTGGTAACTTCCTCCATATCGAAATCGTCGACTGTGAAATCGAACGCATTAGCTTGATTCAGACAGTCAATTTCGCGCTGGGCCGGTATGTTTTCAAATACGACAATATGGTCAAACAGCTCATGTTTGAGCTTGCTTTGCGTCTGAATATCATATAAAGGATAATAACTGTACACTTCCGCTTTCAGTGACTCCTGCTGCAAGTGGCTGACCAATGTCAAAAAGGACTCCGGCCCGCTTTTGACCCGGACGGGAATGGTGTTAATGAAAAGCCCGACCATTTTTTCTACATCCTCAAGATCAGACGGCCTCCCGGAAATAACGGAGCCGAAGACTGCGTCATCACAGCGGTTGATCTTTTGCAGCACGATTCCCCATAATGCTTGAAAAACCGTGTTCAGTGTCGCGCCTGCTTGCAAGGCCAATTTTCGCAGCCCTTCAGTCTGTTCTTTAGATATGGTGAATGCCATCTGCTCAAGCTTTCCTTTTGGGGATGTCGATGTTTTGGGAAGTGATGCGGTTTGGTTGACATCGACAAGCTTTGTTTTCCAAAAGGCTTCAGCTTCTTTTCGATCCTGTCGCATCAGCCATTTAATATACTTGCTGAACGGCTGAACCGGTTCAAAATCAGGAAGCTGCCCTTTTCCTAAAGCCTTGTAAATCGCAAGAAATTCTTTCATCACAATACCAAAGCACCAGCCATCCATTAAAATGTGGTGATGGCTCCAAATACAATGATATTGTTCATGTGCCCTTTTTAAGATAGACACTCTCATAAGAGGGTCTGTTTGCAAATCAAATCCTTTTTTCTTGTCGTCTTGTTTGAATTGATCGACAAATGTTTCTTTAGCCGCCTCGTCCAGATGAGAAATATCAACAAATTGAAGGCGGCTTTGCCGCTCTTTTAACACGACTTGGCGCGGCTTTGCCACATTTTTGTGTATAAACGAAGTGCGGAAAATATCGTAGCGTTCAATCAGCGCGTCTAAACTTTTTTGAAACCGTTCTGTAACGAGCGGGCCGTTTATCGTAAATGATGCCTGTTCAAAGTAGGCTCTAGATTCCTGATCCAACAGCGAATGAAACAGCATGCCCTCCTGCATAAAAGATAAAGGATAGATATCTTGTATTTCCGGTTGCTGCATTATCAGCGACTCTCCTTTTCTATAATTTATTGACGGCTCCCATAATGTCGCTTAGTTCCTCCAATGTTAAATCTTCATCAGTGAAGTCTGTTGCACTTTTTTCATGGGTTTCTTTTTCTGTGCAATGCTTGATGATCGTTTTGAGAAAAAATTGAACATGGTCTGCCAGAACTTGTACTGTTTCTTTTTTATATTGAAGCCGGTTGTAGACAAAGTGCATGACGAGACATTCTGAAGATACGGCGCCGCTGATATCGAGAAGATGAGGCCGCTCCCAATCCGGACTGATCTCATGCCCCGCTTTGACGGGGGAAACGCGAAACCCGCTCGACTTGATATCTTCGTCAAACTGTCCCAAATAGTTAAAGCTGATGTCGGGACACTGGGAATCTTCAGGTTCCCACATGCCGCCGATATATTTCAGCACCCCGTAGCCAACGCCCTTATACGGAATACGGCGCAGCATGTCTTTTGTCCGCTTAATGTGGTAGCTGAAACGCTCATGATCATCTGCGGACTCCGGAAGGCTTGCATCGAGTAAAACAGGATAAATCGAGGTAAACCAGCCGACCGTCCGGCTGATATCGATATCCTCCAAATGCGCTTCTCTTCCATGGCCTTCCAAGCTGATTTTGAATCGATCATTGCCGGTCCATTTGTGAAGCGCAAGACCTAACGCGGCGAGTAATATGTCATTTGTATCTGTCGTATACGGCTTGTTTACGGCCGTTAACAGACGCTCTGTTTCTTGTTTTGTCAGCCGAATGCCTATTGTGTCTGTATCTTGCAGCAGATTCGTAAGGGTTTCGGCATCTTTCGGAAGCGGTTCAACGATCGTTTTTTCCCTTTCAGTCCAATAATCTATTTCCCGTAATAGCTGTCGGCTTGTTGCGTAATCAGTCAGCTGCTTGGCATAGGTTTGATAGGAATCTGTCTTTTCCGGAAGCACGATTTCTTTTCCCGTCAGCGCCTGCTTGTATCCGGCGGTTAAATCTTCGAAGAGGATGCGCCATGATACTCCGTCGATGACAAGGTGATGAATGACAAGCAGCAAATGATCGCCGTCCGATCCGCGAAAAACGCCAGCTGCAACAAGAGGCCCTGTCTGCAGCTGAATCGATTTCTGAATATGTTCCGCGGCCCTTTCAATCAGCACATGCTCTTGAGCTAATGATCCTGCTCCTCTTACATCAAGCAGTTCAAACGAAAACAGCTCCTCTTTGGCAAGCTCTTCGGCTCTGTTGTACTGTGTTAAAGCTCCGTCTTGATATCCGCATACCATCCGCAATGCGTCATGATGGATCACGATATGGGCGAGCGTTTTTTGCAGAGCTGTTTCATCAAATCGCGCGGAGCTGTGCAGCATGACAGATTGATGAAAGTGATCGTGTGACAAAGATTGTGAGAAAAACCAGTGCTGCACAGGCGTCAGCGGCACTTCGCCATTGACGGGCGCTTGATCAATCTCGCGCCGGACTTTCGTTACCTGCTTTGACAGTTCGCCAAGCGTCTGATATTTAAACAGCTCGCGAACCGTTGTTTCATAGCCTCGCTGCTTTAACCTTGCGCATACTTGCAGCGCTTTAATAGAATCTCCGCCAAGGTGAAAGAAATGGGCGTTCACACCGAGCCCCTCCATTCCTAAGAGCTCTTCCCAAATCTCAGCCATCATCTGTTCAATATCGTTTCTTGGGCTTATATCTTCACCTGCGCCTTTATTCGCCGCCGGTTCTGGAAGTGCATTTTCGTCGAGCTTGCCGTTAGCTGTCAGCGGCAGTTCGTCAACCTGTATGATTCGCGCGGGTATCATGTATTCCGGGAGGAGCGCTCTGAGAGATGTACGAATCTCTGTTTCATTGATGCTTTGCTCCGTTACCGCATATCCATAGATCGATTGCTGTCCGTCTTTATCATGTCTTGTTATGACTGCTGCTTCCTTGATTGGAGGCAGTTCTTGCAGGGCGCTTCTGATTTCTCCCAACTCAATCCGATATCCTCTGATCTTCACTTGCGCATCTTTTCTGCCGACATATTCAAGCTCACCGTTTGGCAGCCTTTTGACGATGTCTCCCGTACGATAAAGGCGCTGATCTCCGGCATATGGATTTGTGATGAATCGGGAAGCGGTCAGCTCTTCTCTGTTGATATATCCTCTTGCGACTCCGGCGCCTGCGATATACAGTTCTCCCGGCACACCGACGGGCTGCAGGTTCATATAGGCGTCCGCGACATAGGCTTGTAGGGTTGCCAGAGGTTTTCCGATATTGCTTTTATTTTGTTTCATATCGGTTCGAGTCAGCTTTTTATACGTGGCGTGCACCGTTATTTCGGTAATGCCGTACATATTGATAAGATCCGTTTCTGGATACTTCTCAATCCAGTTCATCAGCATCCCGGGCTGCAGGGCTTCTCCGCCGAAGATGACATAGCGGAGCTGTAAACGGTCCGAATGCCTTAATTCTTCATCGATAAGCCCGTGAAAAGCTGTAGGCGTCTGGTTTAGCACAGTCACGCCTTCTTTTTGTAAAAGCCGCCGGTAGACATGGGGATCGCGGGCAGTTTCTTTCGGGACAATGACAATTTTTCCGCCGTGTAAAAGAGCGCCGAATATTTCCCAAACTGAAAAGTCGAAACAATAGGAATGGAACAGCGTCCAGACGTCCCGGGATCCGAATGAAAAAGGCAGATCGTCATGTTTGATCAGGCTGACCACATTGCGGTGTTCTATGACTACACCTTTCGGCTTTCCTGTTGTTCCCGATGTGTAGATCACATATGCCGGCTGTTCGGCTGATATCGGCTGGCGCCGCCTTTTCGCTGCAGCTTTTTCTGCCTCGTCAATATATAAAACAGGCACTTCAATGGGTTCGTCCCATTGTTGTCCGGATTGGGTAAGCAGCAGTTTGGCCCCGCTGTCATTCAGCATAAAGCGGATCCGTTCAGCTGGATAATCAGGGTCGATCGGCAAATAGGCGCCTCCCGCTTTTAAGATGCCGAGAATCCCAATCAGCATATCGAGTGAACGGTCTGTCATTAAACCGACCACTTGCCCTGAACCGACACCATGTTCATTCAACACAGCAGCTGTCCGTTCAGCCTTTTCATCAAGTTCCCGGTAAGACAGCTGCCGATCATCGATCACGGCGGCTATTTGATCCGGAGCGGCCATTGCCTGTTTTTCAAATAGACTCGCGATGTTCTCTTGTCTCGGGTATTCAGCCGTCTCTCCGGCAGGATTGATCAGCATGTTTTGTTCTGTCGGAGTCAGCATTTGCATGTCGGACAGTTTCATGTCATGGTTGGCCGACATGCTGCCGATTAGCGCTTTAAAATGATCAGACCAGCGCGCGACAGTTGCCTTTTCAAATAAGGCAGTACTGTACTCAAAATGACAGCTGATCGTTCCGTCATCTTGTTCTTCGGCATGCAAAGTCAAATCAAACTTTGACGAGTGATGCGGCAGTTTATGTGATAAAAGCGTCAGTTCCGGTAATTCCATCTTGAAATCATCGCTGTTTTCAAGCACCAGCATAGCGTCAAAAAGCGGGTTGCGGTTCACTTCTCGTGGGGCGTCAAGGTGTTGGACGAGCTCCTCAAACGGATAATATTGGTTGTCAACAGCCTCAAGTGTCAGTGTTTTGATCTCTTTCAAATATGTGCGGACTGTTTTATTCCCTTCAGGCTTGCTTCGCATCGCCATTGTATTCACGAACATCCCGATCACGCCATCAAGTTCTGCGCGTTCACGGCCATGTGCCGGCGAACCGATGACAATATCCTCTTGACCGCTCAGTTTAGAAAGAAAGATTGAGAAGCCAGCCAGCAACACCATATATAACGTTGAACCGGTCTCGTCCATTAACTGGCGCAGCTTTGCCCCTGTTTCCCTGTCAATATGCGTGGTCAAAGTGTCTCCGCTAAAATCGGGAAGAAGCGGGCGTTTTTGATCAAGCGGCAAATCCAGCACCGGCAACGTCCCCTTCAGCACTTCCAGCCAGTACTGTTTTTGGCTGCCGAATGCCCCAGCTGAAAACTGTTCATTTTGCCATACCGCGAAATCCTTATATTGCAGTGTCAATGGAGGCAGCTCTTTCCCGCTGTAAATGTCCGTGAATTCACGAATAAACGTACTCATTGACATTCCGTCAGCAATGAGATGATGCATATCAAGCAGGAAGAAATGCCGGTCTTTGTTCAACGCGGCTAAGCAGACTCTGATCAGCGGAGCTCTTTCAAGATCAAACGGCTGAACGAACGATTCCAACACTTCATTGAGCGATTCCTCCGATTGGATGTGCAACTCTGCCCATTTCACTTCGGCAGATGATACGATTTTTTGCATCGGCTCCCCGTCCTGTAAAACAAACGAAGTGCGCAGCGCCTCATGTCTGTCGATTAATGTTGCAAAAGTTTCTTTCAAGCGCTTTCGGTTCAGTGTTCCGCAGAGTTCCAAGCAAGCGGGCATGTTGTAGCTTGTACTGTCTTTTGCCAGCTGATGCAGGGCATAGAGCCTTTTTTGCGCGAAAGACAAAGGATACATATTTTTTTCCGGCGCCGGTTTTATCTCCGGACGGGTCTCACTTTTGACCCGTTCTATTGCAGGAGCCATGCTGGCAATCGTCGGATAGGAAAAGACTTCGCGAATCGGGAGCTGAACATTAAGCCGCTGATAGATTTTTGAGACAAGCGCCGCCGCTTTAAGAGATTGACCGCCCAATTGGAAGAAATCATCGTGTATGCTAATCTGCTCCCGCTTCAACACGTCTTGCCAAATCGACATAAGCTCTGTTTCCAGCAAAGTGCGGGGCGCTTTCGGCATGACGTCTGTCCTGCCTGAATGTGCCGGTTCCGGGAGACCGGAGCGATCCAGCTTTCCGCTCGTTGTAAGCGGCATTTTGGGCAGTATTGTAAAGCTGTCAGGCATCATATAGGCTGGCAATTTCCCGGCAATGGCTCTATGCAGGTCCAAGCGCTCTGTTTCCTTTTGCAACACAACATAAGCCACAAGCTCCTGTTCTCCATCTGCTGTGGTACGTACGAGTGCCGCCGCGTCTTTTACCCCGGAAATGCCGCGAAGCGAGGATTCAATTTCTCCTAGTTCTATTCTGAATCCTCTGATTTTCACTTGGTGATCCAAGCGTCCAAAGTATTCGATCGTTCCATCCGGCAAAAAGCGCGCCTTATCCCCTGTCCTGTACAGCCGTTCTCCTTCATGAAAGGGATGGGCGGTAAAGGCTTGATCTGTCAATTCCTTTTGTTGAAAGTACCCTTCAGCCAGGCCTTTTCCTGAAATGCATAATTCACCGACAGCGCCGATCGGCTGAAGGAGGTTCCCGTGCATAATATAGATAGATGTATTATCAACCGGACGGCCGATTGTCAATCGCTCCCTTTTTTGAAGATCCCGAAGCACCGTCGTCGACACGCTGTTTTCTGTCGGTCCGTATTCGTTTATCAGTTCGGCGTTGCTGCAAATGCTGCGGCTTAAGGTGATTAAATCAGGTGTCACAGCTTCTCCGGCCAAAGTAACAACCCGGACTGATTTCACATCTTCTTTTGTCAAGGTTTCCAATAGAACGCGGTACAGCGAAGGAACTAAGAGCATATGGCTGACGCCGTGTTGGGCGATAAGCTGTTTCATAGCCACGACATCTTTTGCATCATCTTCATCGGTCAGCAAGACACAGGCACCTGACAAGAGCGGTGTGAACAGACCTGTTATTGACCCGTCAAACACATATGAAAAGAGATGGAGCGCGATATCGCGGTCTGTCATGCTGTATTCTTCCCGTCTCCATTGCAATGTATTGGAAATGCTTCCGTGGCTGACGAGCACACCTTTCGGCTGCCCCGTTGTCCCTGATGTATAAATGATGTAGGCCCAATTTTCGCTGTCTGACTGTGCTGAAAGAGGATCTGTTGGTTGAACAGCGGTTTCTTCAATTGTGACAATCTTCCCTTTGTAATCCACAGGGACGAATGGGAGCAGTTCTTGCTGCGTAACGAGCCATTTGGCTTGACTGTCACGTAGCAGAAACGAGAGCCGCTCGGGCGGATGATCCGGATCAAGCGGCAAAAACGCGCTGCCGGCTTTCCAGATGCCGAGAAGAGCTGCGACCATCTCCTTTGAGCGGCGCAGCATGACAGCTGTCACTTGATTTGGACCAGCTCCTTCTTTCCTTAGCGCGCGAGCGATTTGATTGACTCGCTCATCTAATTCACGGTAGCTCCAGCTTGTTTCATTGAATCTGAGCGCCTCTTGTGCCGGTGTTTTGGCGGCTTGCTTTTCAAACAGCTCATAAACTGTTTGATCCGGATAAGTTCGCTGTTTGCCGTGAAAGGAATGAATCAGGTTTTTTTCAGCAAGTGGCACGGGATCAATGCTTGTGATCAATCGATCGGGATCTGACAGTATAGATTTGATCACCTCATTTACATGCCCTTGAAGCCGAAGTATGTCGGTTTGATCATAGACCTCGGCGTTATAGCTGAATTTTATGTAAAAGGTCTCACCGGGAACAATGACAATATTCAAGTCGTAATTGGTTTCCTCTGACGTGGAAAAATGATCAAGATGAAGAGCGTTTTCCTCCGATTCTTCCCAGCCGTTAACCTCTTTCTGCATTTGGACGGGATAATTTTCAAATACAAGGATATGATTGATCAGACCTTTGTTTAAGCCGCTTTCATTTTGTATCTCATAGAGCGGATAATAGCCGTGATCTTCACAAGCCAGGATGTCTTTTTGCACCTGTTTGGCGAGTGAAGAAAATGACATACCCGCAAAAGAGCGAATCCGGACAGGCACCGTGTTAATGAACAGTCCGGCCATTGATTCGATCCCGTCAATGGCGGAAGGCCTCCCTGAAACAACTGCGCCGAATACAGCGTCATCCGTCGCGTTGTAGCGGTGCAGAAGCAAGCCCCATATACTTGTAAACAACGTGTTTAACGTCACGCCCAATCGCCTTGCTAAATCGGAAAGTTTTTCAACCGTTTCCGGCTTGAGTGAGAATTGAAGGTGTCTCGGTGTATAAACGCCTTCTGTTGGTTTGCTTTTTGAACCGGGGACAGAGACAGGCTCCCCGTATCCTTCCAGATAATCGGACCAGAAGGCAGCTGTTTTTGTTCTATTCTGACCGCGAAGCCAAGTCATGTATGTGCTATAAGGCGCCGGCTTCCCAAGGCGGAAAGGCCGGCCGTTTCTTAGAGCGTAGTACATGTGGAAAAAATCTTGCAGCACAATACCTAAGCTCCAGCCATCCATCATAATGTGGTGGTGGGTCCAGACGCATGTATGCCGTTTTTCTCCTGTTTGATACAAGGTCAGCCGCATTAATGGACCTTTTTGCAGGTCGAACCGTTGAAGCCGATCTGCTTGTTTGCGGCTATTTATCAACGTATTCTGTTGTTCAGCCGTTAAGGCAGAAATATCCTCCGTCTGAACAGCTACTTTTCGGTGTGACAGAACGACTTGCTGCGGCCCGTCCAGATCAGGCACCTCTTTTATATAAATCGTTCTGAAAATGTCGTAACGTTCAATCAATAGATCCAAACTCTTCTGAAATGAATCCAGACACAAATCACCGCTGATGGTGAAGGAAATTTGTTCAATATAGGCGTTTGAATCAGGGTGAAGCAGTGAATGAAACAGCATTCCTTCCTGCATATACGACAATGGATAAATATCTTGAATCTCAGTCTCTTGCGCCATGAATGCCACACACCTTTCCGGCGAAATTAAAGTTCTTTTACGAGATTGGCAATACTTTCGAATGAAGCAGAAGTCAATTGTTTATTGCTGAAATCGCTCAATGTTTTTTCTCGTTTTTTCTTGGCGGAACAATGCTCAATCACCTCACAAAGGCGGTCATGGAAGCCATCCATAAATGTTTCAATTGTACGCCTTGAAAAGACGTCGGTATAGACAGTTTGAATATCAAGCCGCTGATTGACGACCATGGCATTAATGTCCAAATCAAATTCTCTCGGCCGCTCTTCTGCAATGTTGTGGCGCGGCTGATAAGGAGACATCCGCATCATTCCTTCGAGACCGTCGAACTGTCCGAGATAGTTAAAGCAGATTTCAGGTTCACGGTGCTGAATACGTTGGGACGATTGCAAAAGCCAGTATCCCGTTCCTTGGTTCGGCACGCGTCTCATCATGTCTTTCACGTTTTTTATACGGCAAGCGGTTTTTTCGCTTGAATTGTCCGGCACGCTCATATTCAGAAGGACCGGATATATCGAGGTGAACCATCCTACAGTTCTGGAAATATCGATGTCCGGAACATGCCCTTCCCTGCCATGTCCCTCGACACTGACAAGAAATTGCTCACGTTTCGTCCAATCGGCAAGCGCCATTCCCAAGGCCGCCAGCATCAGTTCATTCACCTCTGTGCCGTATGCCTGTTTTGTCTGAAACAGCAGCTGGTTTGTCTGTTTCACGCTTAACGTGCGAGAAGCGGTGAGTGCCGTTTTTTGCAGCCTTTCCGCATTCCTGTGACCGTCATTTGGCAATGCGGCCGTTTCAAAAGAGATCGCATGCTCCCAATATGCCGCTTCCTCAAGCAGTTCGTTGCTTGTTGACAATGGATGCAGCCTGTTTGCATATGTTACGTAAGAATCGCTTTTCTGCGGCAATTTGATTTTTCTGTCTGCTAAAGCTTGCTGATAAGCAGTTTGTAAATCCTCAAGCAAAATTCTCCATGACACACCATCCACAATCAGATGATGAATTGCGAACAGCAGATGGTCTGCATCCCGCAGTCTGAACAATCCAATGTGACAAAGGAGTCCTTCGTCCAAACGCATAGCCCGCTGTATTCGTTTTTCCTCCGCCTCTATGCGTTCGGTAATCTGCGTCTCATCGGCGAGGTCTATGGTCTTAAAGCTGAATCCATCCTCATCCGTTTGACTGATTCCGCGGTTATATTGAAGGATGCGTCCGTTATCATCTTTTTTAAACATCATCCGCAGTGCGTCATGATGCTTGATTAAAGCGGATACGGCCCGGCGCAGTGCAGTCTCGTCCAATCTTTTTTCACTTGTGAGCATGACTGCTTGATTGTAATGATGTTCAAAGGCGCCAGGATAGGCAAAAAACCTTTGCTGGACAGGTGTTAGACTGGCATTCCCTTCAACAGGCCCCTGATCGGCAATTGATACGGTCGGAGTCAGGTGACTCGCCAGTTCTTCAATGGTTGGAAATTGAAATAAATCCCGAATCGTCATATCCCATCCTTCAGCGGCAAGACGAGCCGACACTTGCAGCGCTTTTATGGAGTCTCCCCCCAGCTGAAAGAAAGAGTCGGTGATGCCGGCTTGCCGTACATGGAGCACATCCTCCCAAATCCGGCATAGCAATGCTTGTTTTTCATTTTGCGGGGCATGGTAAGTTTCCAGGCGCTGAACATGTGCAGCAGGCAAAGCGTCTTTATTCAATTTTCCGTTAAATGTAAGCGGCATTTTCTCTAAACCGACAAAATGAGCTGGAATCATGTAAGCCGGAAGCCTTTTTGCCAAATCTAAACGCAGATTGATGATGTCTGCTTCTTTAGGAACGACGTATGCCACCAAATAGGTTTTCCCTTCCATATCTTTTTGAATGGCGACTGCCGCTTCTTTGACAGGCTCGTTCTTCAAAAGCGCATTTTCTATTTCTTCGAGCTCAATTCTGTAGCCCTTTATTTTGACTTGTTGATCAAGACGCCCATAAAGGCGAAGGGCGCCGTCAGGAAGCCAGCAGGCCTGATCTCCGGTTTGATACAGCGGCCGACCTTGCGCTAAAGGATCGCTGAATTTGGCTTTTGTCAATTCAGCTTTTCGCCAATAGCCTTTGGCCACGCCTTCTCCCCCAATAAAAAGTTCTCCCGGGACGCCGATGGGCTGAACTTGTTTGTTCTTGTTAAGAACATACATTTGTACATTTGGGAGCGGAATGCCGATCGGTACAAAATCGCGATAAGGCTCTTTACTCATCGTGATTTCATAATAGCTTGAATCAATGGTCGCCTCTGTTACACCGTAGCTGTTGATGATCCGCATCTCTTTTCCGAATCGTTCATTTAATGTGTGAAAATCTTGTGCACTGACAATATCTGAGCCCAGAATCAGCACCTTTAGGCTCGGTAATCGATATTTCCGCCGGTAAACATATTCCATAAAGGGAACAATGAGAGTTGGCGTTGATTCCATTAATGTGATCTGCTGTTGATTCATCAGCTTACATAACAGTTCGGGCTCAATTCGGACATCATCCGGGCAGATCACAAGCGTTCCCCCGTTTAAGAATGCCCGGGCTATGTCACCTGAAAAGACATCAAACGAGAAACTGGCCATTTGCAGCACTCTCGCTGGTGTGCGGTCAAGCTCATAGATGCTTCGCCAAGCAAGCGCTGCATGTGTGAAATTGCGATGTCTGACTTCAACTCCTTTTGGCGCTCCTGTTGTTCCTGAAGTATAGATGACATAGGCAGTATCTTTTGGAGTTGCTGTTGAAACCATATTTTCCGCGTGCAGGCCATTATGTTCATACTCAAGATGGATGCAAGGCATAACGCCATCTGTCAAAAGTGAAGCGATATCTATATATTCAGCCTGGGCCAGCAGCGCAGATGCTTCACTGTCTTTTAATAAAAATCGAATTCTTTCTTCTGGATAATGGGAATCTATCGGGATATACGCTCCTCCCGCTTTCAGCACGGCCAAAACACCTATGATGGCTTCAATCGAACGATTAGCCAAAATCGCAACTCGTTTTCCAGGACCGATTCCGGCTGTTTGAAGCGTCCGCGCCAGTCGATTGGCGCGACCATTCAACTGGTGATAGCTGATCTGTTTCGAGCCCTCAATGACTGCAATTTGCTGAGGATTATTCGCTGTTGTTTCTTCAAACAGTTCGTGAAACACTCCTGTTCGTTCTGGAAGTTGAAGGTGTTTGTGATTAAATTCAACAAGAATTTGGTGTTGATCTTCATCGTTCAGAAGATTGAAGCGCGCAAGATCTGTCTCGGGCTGATGGGCGATATGGCGCAACAGTACAAGCAAATGTTTCATCCAGCGCTCGATGGTTGTTTTTAAGAAAAGATCGGTGCTGAATTCCATGTCGAGACGGATATTTCCGTTAGATTCGCAAGCGGTCAATGTAAGGTCAAAAATAGATACTTGATGGGCAAATGTTTGAACGCGATTGACTTGAAGGCCGGCTAATTGCATATCGTGCTGTTCCATGTTTTGCAAAATAAACATGGCGTCAAACAACGGATTGCGGCTCATATCACGGACGACATCGAGCCGGTCGACAAGCTCTTCAAACGGATAATCCTGATGTTCGAACGCCTCAAGCGCCGTTTCGCGGACCTCTTTTAAGAAATCGCTGAAACATTTGTTTTCGGCCGGCTGCGTTCGGATCGCCAATGTGTTGACAAACATGCCGATGACAGGTTCTAAGTCTTTGTGCGGACGCCCGGCGATCGGCGAACCGATGATGATACCCTCCTGTCCGCTGAGACGGGCAAGAAGCGTGCTGTACGCGGCGAGAAGAACCATATACAGGGTGCAGCCGTTGTCGCGGGCAATTTTGTAAAGGCCGGCTGTTGTTTCCGCATCAAGCGTGCGGGACACTGTATCACCCGCAAAGCTTCGCACCGCCGGGCGGGCGTTGTCGGCGGGAAGCTCCAGCACCG
Organism: Bacillus sp. B19-2; assembly: GCF_022832475.1. NCBI lineage: Bacteria > Bacillati > Bacillota > Bacilli > Caryophanales > Bacillaceae > Bacillus > Bacillus sp. B19-2. Next base: position 450 of record NZ_JALHKQ010000012.1, on the reverse strand, counting down.
GCAGCTCTCCGTCAAGCTGCTTCAGCCAATAGGCTTCCTGTCTTTTGTACGCCTCCCCTTGTTTGAATGTCTGTTGCCAGACGGCGTAGTCTTTATATTGAATCCGCAGCGGGTGAAGCGTCCGGCTGGCGTACAGCTCGCTGAATTCGCGGATTAAAGTGCCGACAGACACCCCGTCGGAAATGATGTGATGCATGTCCACCAACAACAGGTGGCTCTCCTCCGCCTCCTGCACAAGAGCGGCGCGGAAAAGCGGCGCTTCTTGAAGCCGGAACGGACGGACAAAGTCTTCAGTCGCCGCCAATTCCATCAGCTGAAACGGGACATCGTCATGGATGCGCTGGACAGGCTCGCCGTCTGCCCCGGTTTCAAACGACGTCCTGAGCGATTCGTGGCGGCGGATCAGCTGCCTGAAAACCTCATCAAGCCGGGCGCGGTCGAGCGGTCCTG
>NZ_JALHKQ010000011.1:0-20477 GCF_022832475.1 Bacillus sp. B19-2 | reverse complement strand
AATAGTTTGGTGGCGATAGCGAAGAGGTCACACCCGTTCCCATGCCGAACACGGAAGTTAAGCTCTTCAGCGCCGATGGTAGTTGGGGGCTTCCCCCTGTGAGAGTAGGACGCCGCCAAGCACTTAAAAAAGACCAGCTTATGTAAGCTGGTCTTTTTTGTTGTTTTCTTTTTTTTGAAGAAGCAGTTCAGCGACATAATAGGGGAACTTTGACTCGACTATATGTAAAAACTGCTGGATGATGACATAATCATCGCTAGCGCTTTGAAGAAGAAGGTCATACCACCATTCAGTTTCATACCTGGCAATCATGCTTAAATTGTATGCAACCAAGTAATGCGCCAATATTTCCGGTAGCTTTAAAAAGTGATCCCGTTCAGCCGGGAAATAATATCCGTCTTGCTCCAAATCATAGAGCAAAGTGGTCGAAGTGCTGGGGCGGCATTCTTTATGAGCGGCAGAAAAAACGATTCCCTCGTTTTCCTCGCGGCAGAAAGACCAGTTTAAATGGTATTCGATATGTTCGATGAATCGCTTTGATGACATATTGTAAGCATTGGGTGTCTCGCCAGGCAGCCGAATAAGCCGGTCTTCGACGGCTGCTTTTACAATTGCATTTGGTTTTCTTTGAAATGCCAGCACTTTATTGATCTCCGGAATTTTTGCCAAAAGCTGCTTCATATTGAATCGTTCATCTTCCAATCCGGATAATTGGAAAAGGGATCTGATGACGTGCATACATAAGCCGTTCCTTTGGATTTTCACTTCGTCTTCATAAAAGCGGTAATTTTGTTTTTTTCGTTTTCTTGTGGTCACGCCATGAGCAAGCACTGAAGTATGGCTCGGATAGGAAGGATCTGTCGTTAACAGGCAGGCTTTCAATAGCTGTGCCATGCCGTAAAATAATAAAATTGGTTTGATTTCCATCGTAGCGATTTTGGCTTGCTTGTAAAAAGCTTCTGCATGCTTAAGAAAGAAAATAAACCGCTCTCCGTTTTTATAAGAATTTTTTTTCGCATCTTCCATTCCTTGATTTTTATATACCATTTCAAGAAAATGCTGGGCTGTTTCGACCGAGTAAAACAGCTTTAAATCCTTCCATCCTTTATCTTGCATATACTCCACTTCCCTTATGGTTATTTTCTAAAAATTACAACTGTTTCCCGCTTTCTTGACAGTGGGTATTCAAGTTGATAATCTACATATAATATTTTGCCGAAAAGAGGGGGATTTACTAATGTGGGAAAGCAAATTTTCGAAAGAAGGCTTAACATTTGATGATGTATTGCTCGTTCCGGCTAAATCGGAGGTACTTCCGCGCGACGTGGATTTATCCGTTGAGCTTACACCGTCTCTTAAGTTGAATGTTCCAATTATTAGTGCAGGCATGGATACAGTGACAGAAGCTCAAATGGCCATCGCGATGGCACGGCAGGGCGGACTGGGCATTATCCACAAAAACATGTCGATTGAACAGCAGGCTGAGCAGGTTGACAAAGTCAAACGTTCAGAGCGGGGCGTCATTACAAATCCGTTTTTCCTGACGCCAGAGCACCAAGTTTTTGATGCGGAGCATTTGATGGGCAAATACAGAATTTCCGGTGTTCCGATTGTTGACAATGAAGAGGATCAGAAGCTGGTTGGAATCATTACAAACCGTGATCTGCGATTTATTTCTGATTACTCCATGAAAATCAGCGATGTTATGACAAAAGAAGAGCTTGTTACGGCTTCTGTTGGTACAACCCTGGATGAAGCAGAAAAAATTCTTCAAAAATACAAGATCGAAAAACTCCCTCTTTTAGATGATCAAGGTGTTTTAAAAGGGCTAATTACGATTAAAGACATTGAAAAAGTAATCGAATTCCCGAATTCAGCGAAAGATGTTCACGGCCGCCTATTGGTTGGAGCAGCGGTTGGTGTAACAGGCGACACAATGACACGCGTCAGAAAGCTAGTGGAAGCCAATGTCGATGTGATCGTCGTTGATACCGCGCACGGCCATTCACAAGGTGTATTGGATACCGTTAAGAAAATCCGCGACACTTATCCTGAATTAAATATCATTGCCGGCAACGTCGCAACTGCCGAAGGAACAAAAGCGCTTATCGAAGCGGGAGCAAATGTAGTTAAAGTCGGTATCGGACCGGGTTCTATTTGTACAACCCGCGTCGTGGCCGGTGTCGGTGTTCCGCAAGTGACAGCGATTTACGATTGTGCGACTGAAGCAAGAAAACACGGTGCTGCGATTATTGCAGACGGCGGCATCAAGTTTTCCGGAGATATTGTCAAAGCCTTGGCTGCCGGCGGACATGCCGTCATGCTTGGAAGCCTTCTTGCCGGAACATCTGAAAGCCCAGGCGAGACTGAAATCTACCAAGGCAGACGCTTTAAAGTTTACCGCGGTATGGGTTCTGTGGCTGCAATGGAAAAAGGAAGCAAAGACCGCTACTTCCAAGAGGAAAACAAAAAATTCGTTCCGGAAGGCATTGAAGGCCGTACGCCTTATAAAGGTCCGGTTGCTGACACAGTTTATCAGCTTGTCGGCGGTTTGAAATCCGGCATGGGCTACTGCGGAACAAAAGATTTGCACGCATTGAGGGAAGATGCGCAGTTCATCCGCATGACAGGCGCAGGCCTGCGGGAAAGCCATCCTCACGATGTACAAATTACCAAAGAATCGCCTAACTATACCATTTCCTAATCAAATATGACAAAAATTAAACCGTAGACAGAGTGATACTCTGTCTATTTTTTTTTGCTTCCTTATGATAAAATTTATAATGTTGTGTTTGAAAAATGTCTTAAAAGGCTTTGATATAGATTATTAGTCTGATGAAAAGCGGAGGTATCACGATTTGAAAAGCAAGAGAGTAAAGCAGCTGATCATGTTGATCGTTGCTTTTGCTGTGACTGTAGGTGCATTTTCTCCTATGTCGACGGCAAAAGCCGCAAATGATCCAATTCATGTAGACGCGAAAGCAGCAATCCTGGTGGAAGCTTCATCGGGAAAAATTTTGTACAGCAAAAATGCCGATCAGCGTCTTCCTGTTGCCAGCATGGCCAAAATGATGACGGAGTATCTTCTGTTGGAAGCGATTCACGAAGGCAAAGTGAAATGGGATCAGAAGTACACGCCTGACGATTATGTATACGAGATTTCCCAAGATCGTTCATTATCGAATGTTCCTCTTCGTAAAGACGGATCATACACTGTAAAAGAGCTTTATCAGGCGACTGCAATTTACTCTGCAAACGCAGCGGCTATTGCACTTTCTGAAATCGTTGCCGGTTCTGAATCAAAGTTTGTAGAGTTAATGAATAAAAAAGCCAAAGAGCTTGGAATGAAAGATTTCAAATTTGTGAATGCTACAGGTTTGGAAAACAAGGATCTTCACGGCAAACATCCGAGCGGAACAAATGCCAATGAAGAAAATGAAGTGTCTGCGAGAGACATGGCGCTCCTTGCCGATCATTTAGTAAGCGATTATCCTGAAATTCTCGATACGGCGAGCATTGCCAAAACGAAGTTCAGAAAAGGCACAGACGATGAAATGGATATGCCGAACTGGAACTTTATGCTGAAAGGCCTAGTTCAGCAATATGAAGGTGTGGACGGGCTGAAAACCGGCTCAACGGACTCTGCCGGATCATGCTTTACGGCTACTGCCGAAAGAAACGGCATGAGAGTGATTTCCGTCGTTATGAATGCGAAAGGCGACCTTCATACGGGACGATTTAAAGAAACGAAAAAAATGCTTGATTATGCATTTGATAACTTCACCATGAAAGAGTTTTACGCAAAAGGCGCACAAGTGAAAGGCAACGAAACGGTCACAGTCGACAAAGGGAAAGAAACTGAAGTCGGCATCGTCACGGAAAAAGCCTTTTCAATGCCTGTGAAGAACGGTGAAGAAAAGAATTACAAGGCGAAAGTGACGCTGAACAAAGACGAGCTGACCGCACCTGTTAAAAAAGGTGAGAAAGTCGGTACCTTGACGGCCTCCTATAAAGGAGAAGAAAAGGACTACGGATTTCTCGGCAGCGATGTATCAGGTGTAAACCTCGTGACAAAAGAAGAAGATGAGAAAGCAAACTGGTTTATTTTAACGATGAGAAGCATCGGCGGCTTTTTTGCCGGTATTTGGAACAGCATTGTTGAAATGGTAACCGGCTGGTTTTAATCAATAAAGGGCTCTATCTGATAGGGCTCTTTATTGTCATATTCAGATAGAATTACCATTTACAATCCTAACGATTTGTTATTAAAATAGAAATAATCTTCGTGTTTTTCATATGATTTTGTGGAATTATAGGATACAATAGGATTAAATCTGACAATTCAATCTATGATTAGGGGGATCCTTGAAATGGCTCAAACAGGTACTGATCGCGTAAAACGCGGTATGGCAGAAATGCAGAAAGGCGGCGTCATTATGGACGTTGTCAATGCCGAACAAGCAAAGATCGCAGAAGAAGCAGGAGCCGTCGCAGTCATGGCGCTGGAGCGCGTTCCGGCTGATATCCGTGCGGCAGGCGGAGTTGCCCGCATGGCAGATCCGACAATTGTCGAAGAAGTGATGAACGCTGTTTCAATCCCGGTTATGGCGAAAGCGCGCATCGGGCATATCGTTGAAGCGCGTGTTCTTGAAGCGCTCGGCGTTGACTATATTGATGAAAGTGAAGTTTTGACTCCTGCGGATGAAGAATTTCATTTAAATAAAAACGATTTTACCGTTCCATTTGTATGCGGATGCCGCGACCTCGGAGAAGCGACGCGCCGGATCGCTGAAGGAGCTTCAATGCTTCGTACGAAAGGCGAACCTGGTACGGGCAATATCGTGGAAGCTGTCCGCCATATGAGAAAGGTGAATGCTCAAGTGCGTAAAGTAGTCGGCATGAGCGATGACGAACTGATGACAGAAGCGAAAAATCTCGGCGCTCCGTATGAGCTGCTAAAGGAAATTAAAGCCGAAGGACGCCTTCCTGTTGTAAACTTTGCTGCCGGCGGTGTGGCAACACCTGCTGATGCTGCTTTAATGATGCAGCTTGGCGCTGACGGTGTATTCGTAGGGTCCGGTATTTTTAAATCCGACAACCCTGCTAAATTCGCGAAAGCAATCGTTGAAGCGACGACGCATTACACGGATTACAAACTGATTGCCGAGCTTTCAAAAGAGCTTGGAACTGCGATGAAAGGGATTGAAATCTCAAATCTGCTGCCAGAACAGCGTATGCAAGAGCGCGGCTGGTAAACACGAAGGAGACGGATTGACATGCTGACAATTGGTGTACTTGGACTTCAGGGAGCAGTAAGAGAACATATTCGCTCAATTGAAGCATGCGGAGCAGCCGGAAAAGTCATTAAGTGGCCGGAAGAGTTAAAGGAAATCGACGGTTTGATTTTGCCGGGAGGAGAAAGCACGACGATGAGGCGCCTCATCGATACGTATCAGTTTATGAAGCCTCTTCAGGAATTTGCCGCATCCGGAAAGCCGGTATTTGGAACTTGTGCTGGGCTGATTATCCTGGCGAAGAATATCGCCGGAGCTAACGATGCCCATCTTGGGGTTCTGGATGTAACGGTCGAACGGAATTCCTTTGGAAGACAAGTGGACAGCTTTGAAGCGGACTTAACCGTTAAAGGGCTTGACGAACCGTTTACAGGCGTATTTATCCGCGCTCCGCACATTTTGGAAGCGGGCGCAGATGTGGAAGTGCTTTCGGAGCACAACGGTAGAATCGTCGCTGCCAAACAAGGAAATCTGCTTGGCTGTTCTTTCCACCCTGAGCTGACGGATGACCACAGAATGACGAAATTATTTGTCGAGATGGCGGAAAAGCATAAACAGGAAGCCGTCGTATAAAACGGTTGAAAGCTGTTAAAACTTGTAGTACATTTATAAGACAATATAGATCGAAAAGCGTTGATAGGAAGCAGTAGGAAGCCTCTCTTTCCAAGAGAGCCGATGGTTGGTGCGAATCGGTGAAAGATGCTGTCTGAATCCATCCTTGAGCGAAATGCTGAACAGTCAAAGTAGGCATTTACGGGAGAACCGTTATCAAAACGAAGCGGAAAACAGGAGGAAGATGCCTGTTTTCAATCAGGGTGGCAACGCGAGAGCTCTCGTCCCTTATATTTAGGGGACGAGGGCTCTTTTTTTCGGTCAAATCAGTATAAAAGGAGCGAGGCAGATGCTTGATATCAAACTGCTGCGGGCAAATTTGGAGGAAATCAAACAAAAGCTTGCCCACAGGGGAGAAGATTTATCAGATTTTGATCAATTTGAGGAATTGGATACAAAGAGAAGAGAATTGATCGTCAAAGTGGAAGAGCTGAAAGGAAAGCGCAATGAGGTATCTCAGCAGGTTGCCGCTTTAAAGCGGGAGAAAAAAGATGCTGACCACCTGATTAAAGAAATGCGCGAGGTCGGTGAAGACATTAAAAAGCTTGATGAAGAGCTGAGAACGGTCGAATCTTCACTTGATCAAATCATGCTGTCTATCCCGAACATCCCCCATGAGTCTGTTCCGGTCGGTGAGACTGAAGACGACAACGTGGAAGTTCGCAAATGGGGCGAACTCCCCGGATTCTCATTTGAGCCGAAGCCTCATTGGGATATTGCCGATCAATTGGATATTCTCGATTTTGAGCGGGCCGGCAAGGTAACGGGCAGCCGTTTCGTTTTCTATAAAGGGCTCGGCGCCAGACTTGAACGGGCATTGTATAACTTTATGCTTGATCTTCACGTAGACGAGTACGGCTATACAGAAGTCATCCCGCCGTACATGGTGAACCGCGCAAGCATGACAGGCACCGGACAGCTGCCGAAATTTGAGGAAGATGCCTTTAAAATCAGGGAAGAAGATTATTTCTTAATTCCGACGGCGGAAGTGCCGATTACGAACCTGCATCGCGATGAAATTTTGTCAGCTGACGAGCTGCCGATCAATTATGCGGCGTTCAGTGCGTGCTTCCGTTCAGAAGCAGGCTCAGCCGGCCGTGATACACGCGGTTTGATCCGCCAGCACCAATTTAACAAAGTTGAACTGGTGAAATTTGTGAAGCCTGAGGATTCATATGAAGAGCTTGAAAAGCTGACAAATCAAGCGGAGAAAGTTCTTCAGCTGCTTGAGCTTCCTTATCGTGTGATGAGCATGTGTACGGGCGATCTAGGATTTACGGCCGCGAAAAAATACGATATCGAAGTATGGATTCCAAGCCAAAACACATATCGTGAAATTTCATCTTGCAGTAACTTTGAAGCTTTCCAGGCCAGACGGGCGAATATCAGATTCAGAAGGGAAGCAAAAGGCAAGCCTGAGCATGTCCATACGTTGAACGGCTCCGGTTTGGCAGTCGGCAGAACGGTTGCTGCATTATTGGAAAATTACCAGCAGGAGGACGGGAGCGTCATCATTCCTAAAGCGCTTCGTCCATACATGGGGAACAGAGACGTTATTCAACCATAAAAAAAGAGCGCGCCAAGAGGCGCGCTTTTTTTATGCGAGAGACCAGACGGCAGCTACATTTCGGGCACAGCGCGTAAGATTGGAACTTCCATCGGCAAGGGCGTTCTCCAGGGAGCTGATCCCGGGCACGATCGAAAAGAGAGCGGAAATGCCGATATCATAAACAAGCTCGCAGCCTTCACCGAGCGATCCGGCAAATGCAATAACGGGAATATTCTCGCTGCGGGCGCGTTTTGCGACGCCGGCCGGCGTTTTTCCGCTGACCGTTTGGCCGTCTATTTTTCCCTCGCCTGTAATTACAAGATCGGCTCCTTTAATACGTTCGGAAAAAGACAAAGTATCTAAAACAATGTCAACCCCGCTTTTTAATTCCGCTTTTAAAAAGGCACACAGGCCTGCTCCCAATCCTCCGGCCGCTCCTGCTCCCGGGATTGAATCGATTTCGCACCCCAGCTCTGCTTTGACAGCTGCAGCATAATGTTTTAAGTTTTGATCCAAGAGGGCAGTCATTTCACTGTTCGCCCCTTTTTGCGGCCCAAACACGGCGGAGGCTCCGCGAGGTCCCGTAAGAGGATTATCGACATCACAGGCGGCTTCAAAGTGGATATGCTTTAATTGAGGATTTAGGCCGCTCACATCGATCTTAGCAATCTCAACTAATGCACCGCCCCCATTTTCAATCTCTTCTCCATCGCGGTTTAGAAACTTCACGCCCAGTGCTGCAGCCATTCCCGCTCCGCCGTCATTTGTCGCGCTTCCGCCGAGTCCGATGATGATGTTGGACACTCCTTTTTCCGCAGCATCGAGAATCAGTTCTCCGGTTCCTCTCGTTGTCGTTAACAGGGGATTCCGCTGTTCAGGGGGCACGAGGTGAAGGCCTGACGCTTCAGCCATTTCGATGACAGCTGTTTTTCCGTCGCCAAGCAGGCCGTAAGCAGCCTTCACTGGCTTCCCGAGAGGGCCTGTGACCGTTTGCTGCACGATGTCTCCTCCGGTGGCGTCAACCAGAGCTTGAACGGTTCCTTCGCCTCCATCGGCAACCGGAATGTTGAGGTATTCGGCGTCAGGTAGAACCGCTTTAAAGCCTTTTTCAATGCTTCTAGCCGCCTCAAGCGATGTCATGCTTTCTTTAAATGAATCAGGTGCGATTACGATTTTCATGGTACCTGCTCCTTTTTAAATAAAGAATTGAAAAATTCCAAAAATCAAAGTTGAGATAATGGTTAGGATTAAGCCGATGACCGACTCATATGGAATCAGCTTTAAACGTTCTTTCATGGCCATGAAGACGCTGCCTCCCGTCGTATGAAAAAAGCTTCCGTGAGGCAGGTGATCGAGCACCGTTGCTCCCGCGTGAATCATTGCCGCACCTGCGAGGCCGGCGACGCCAAGATCAAGCAATGTCGGGCCGAATACGCTGCTGGCGACAGCTGTGCCGGCTGTAGTCGAGGCGGTTGCCATCGACATCAGCATGCCGGAAATGGGAGCTAAGAGAAACGATGGCAGACCCAAGCCAACAAGGGTGTCGGTAATGAAAGAATTGAGTTGGGAGTTGGCGATGATTCCCGCAAGCGTTCCAGTCCCGATCAGCATCACGGCAACGCCTGACATCTTCGACAATCCTGAAGCGGCAAAATCCTTCAGTTTGCCCGCTTGTCCCGATGCAATCGCAGTGACGAGGCCTCCCGCCGGCAAAGCGATAATTGGATCAATCGTAATTCCTGCCGCAGGCCTTAAGGCAAGCAACAGGATGGAGACCACCGGACCGCTGATCGCCGCCCAAAATGCCGGCAGTTGTTGAGCCGTTTGGGTTTCAATCTCATTTGCAGCTACTCCTGTTCCTTTATTTGAAAGGCGTTTTGCTAGTAAATAAGTGGCGCCCAGTCCGAATATAGCGGGGATGATCCCGGCGGCCATCACGGATGTCAAAGGAACGTGAAAGGCATCTGAAGCAGCAATGGCATTAGGGTTTGGCGACATAATATTGCCCGCTTTTCCTCCGCCGATCATCGCCAACAGAATGGCCGCTTTGCTGATAAAGGTCCGCCTCGCGATCGCAAGGGCGATCGGAGCGACTGTGATGACGGCGACATCGACGAATACGCCGACCGTTGTTAAGATGGCTGTCGCCAATGTTAAAGCAAGCAGCGCCCTTTTTTCTCCAATTTTATTGACAATGGTTTCGGCAATCACAGCTGCGGAGCCGGATTGAATCAGAACGCCGGCGAGCACCCCTGCCGCCAAGATGCGGAGTACAGCAGGAATCATATTTTTAGCACCCGCTATCATCAAATCTGTCGTCTCTATTAAATCTGCGCCGCCAACTAAGCCTCCGGCCAATGCGCCGATCATCATGCCGTAAGCCGGCGGGACTTTTTTCAGAATGAGAAAGATTGATATGGCTAATGCGCATAAGGCGCCTATTGCATTGATTTGAATATCCATCTGCATACCCTCCCTTACGTCCAATTGTAAACGCTTTCTGTATAAGGGAGAATTGGTCAGGTATACGGATTTCGTTCTTTTATCCTATATTAAAATTGTTCATTTGCACAAAACGACGAAAAAAGCGTAATGGCTGTATACAGTTTGAATAGGTCATCAAACCGTTTTGGATTGCATCCTGTCGCTATTTCAACCTTTCTCAGCCGGTAGTTTAATGTATTGCGGTGAATAAAGAGTCTTGATGAAGTTTCCCCGATTTCGCCGTTTTCTTCTATGTAGCAGAGGAGGGTATGGGTTAATTCGCCGTTTTGATCTGCTTGGGAAAGGCAATCCCAAATGTTTTGAAAATGAATCTCCTGATCCGGGCGCTCTATTTTTGATAACAGAACGGGGATCGCAAACTCTCGATAATCGTATAAACTAGAGCTGTTTTTCGCAATCTTGAGCGTTTGTTTTGCACTTTGATAGGAAAATGGCAGCTGCTGAAGCTGATCCGCCTGCTCGCCAAGCGCGCCTCTAACCGTTTTCCATTGGCTGAGCCAGCCGTTCCAAGATGAAAAGAGATCAGCCCTGCTTTTAGTGGGAGCGCCTGCCAGAATAACTGCGATCTCTTTTAAAGAAATATTGGCGTACAAATCTTTCGCGGTTAAATGTTTTTCAAGTTTTTTAATAAATGCCGGCTTCATATCAGCGGATGGCAGCTCAAACACAAGACAAGTACGCTGGCCGTCTAGCGGTATATTCAATCGCTCCACACGTTCAAGGAAGTCAAGGGATGCTAGGTCGGTCCCCTGAATCATTTGGATGACCGTTTCTTCCCGAAGCCTTTGATCCCATGTCAGCTGTTTTGTTAAAAATGCCTGTTCGACAGTTAGCTCTGCCGCCATTTTAACAAGTTCACCATATCGGCTGACTTCAGAAGGCGGCCCCGTGATTCCAATAACGCCGATTATTTCATCATGAAATACGATGGGAAGGTTTACGCCGGGCTTTGTTCCCGTTAAAGCCGAGCATTCTTCAGGCGTGATGCTGATAACCTTTTCAACTGCAAGTGCGTCCTTCGCTCCGGCGTGTTCATCACCGATTCTCGAGCGGTCTCCTGAGGCGATGATAACCCCGTTTTCATCCATCATATTAATGTTGTGCCGAATAATCGACATAGTTCTGTCGACAATTTCCTCCGCCAATTCTTTTGATAGATAATTCATTTCATCATGCTCCTGCCTAAGAACTTGTTTTAAATGGTGATTGTTCCGTCGATCCAGCCTTTTATGAATGGTTTTAAAGAAGATGCGACCCATATTCGGCTGTCGTCTATATGATTCCAAACATAAATATCATTTTTCCGTATAGAGCCGTTTAAAATCGAATAAGCAAATAAATCGCCATTGCCCGCACCTGCTATAAATAACAGACAATCGAACGGCTTAAAACAGCCGATGCTTCTCATGTCTCGATTCTCTTCTATCATTCTGTCTGCAGGCCAAATGAGATGATCCCCGAATGTATCATTGATCCCGTCTGTCGTTTTTAAAAGGCTGACCAGTTCATCGGGAAAAGAGACGCCGAGGAGTTCTTCTGCTTTCTGAAGCTTTCCTGTTTCAATTGGTCTGTTCAGCGTGTAATCTTGAGGCAAACGATCTATAAAATGTTTCCACAATGCCATCACCCTTTGCGTTTATCATTATTTTTGCATATAATGAGAAGCGTGAACAATAAAATAAATTTTTTATGAAAAAATCCCTTGACTTAAAAAGACAGGACATGTTATATTAATTCTTGTCGATACGGAGGAATACCCAAGTCTGGCTGAAGGGATCGGTCTTGAAAACCGACAGGGGTGTCAAAGCCCGCGGGGGTTCGAATCCCTCTTCCTCCGCCATTATTGATTTGCATTTTAGTGATTGACTAAGCATAAATTGGAGATTGTGTTGCCGCTGCCTGGATAGGGCAGCGGTTTTTTTGTGTTTTAAAATATTGTGCTATGGATGGATAACCTGGGGAGCGGTATCAAAAAATATCTCCAATCAAATATTGAAAAAGATAGTGGTCTTGAGTTTTCCGGAAAGTTCCTATAAAGTAAAAATAAGCAATAGATCGGCTTTTTGTAGGGGCGTTCGGCTCACCTCCATGCATGGAAGAGAGGGGGTGAGAATATGGCTGTGGAAAGTGCAATTCAATTGATGCTTTCTTTTGGGATTCTGATTGTAGGAATCCTGTCATTAGCCTATAATTTCACGAAAAAAAAGTAAGAACGCCCCTGACCGTCACATCAAGGCGTTCCTACTCATAAGTTAGACTTAGGAAAAAGCCGGCTCCCTTACAGGAGCTATTCTATTGCCGATCGGAGATGTTCCAGCATCTTCGATCTTTTTGTATTTACAGTTTACTCTTATAGGATTAATTATATTCATATGTGCCTTTATTTGTGTACCGAAGTATACGGCTATATATTATCATTGTAGAACAACATACAGGCCTTGTCCACAGAAAATGCCTTTTTTAGGGAACATTCTGTCTGCGGTAACCAGCGCCGACAAATCTTCTTATTTGCAGTCGGCTTTGTGATTTCAAACAAAACTTATCTTTGAATAGCTTCACTGATTTTTTCAATGATTGGATCGAGGGAGGCAGAGTTGTTGAACAGATCGTATTCATCAATATTGACTCTGACAACCGGACAGGCGTTAAAGCCGCTGATCCAGTTTTCGTACCTTGTGTACATTTCCTCCCAATACGATCTGTCGGTTAACATTTCCATTTCCCGTCCGCGTTTTTTGATGCGGTCGAGAATCGATTCCAAATCGCCCTCCAAATAGACTAAAACGTCGGGGCGGGGGAAGTAAGGCGTCATGACCATTGCTTCAAACAGGCTCGTATACGTCTTATAATCGACTTTTGACATCGTGCCTTTATCCGCGTGCATTTTGGCAAAAATGCCTGTATCTTCATAAATTGAACGGTCTTGAACAAATCCGCCGCCCGATTCGTAAATGTATTTTTGCTCTTTGAAGCGTTCTGCCAAGAAGAAAATTTGCAGGTGAAAGCTCCAGCGTTCAAAGTCTTGGTAAAAAGCCTCCAAATAAGGGTTGTTCACAACCTCTTCAAGAGAAGTTTTAAATCCGAGTCTTTTTGCAAGCTCTTTTGTCAAAGTGGATTTCCCCACTCCTACCGTTCCGGCAACAGTAATGATAGCATCTTTCGGAATAGCATATACACTCATTCTATATACTCCTTTACTTGATCGGCAATTCGATTGAAAACGGCTTCGGAGATCACGAAGTCTTCCTGGTCTCCGTTAATTTCAATAACGGGCATTGGCGGATCGGATTCTTTAAATTGCTTAATGGCAGCCTCATAATCATTGATGAGCTGTTCCAGATATTGCTTGTCCATTTCCTGTTCAAACGGCCGTCCGCGTTTTTTGATCCGTTCCAATAACGTCGGAAGGCTTGCTTTTATGTAAATGATGACGTTCGGTTTCGGCAGATCTTCTGTAAGCAGATGATAAATTTTTCTGTATTTCTCAAGTTTTTTGCCTTTCAGCGTCCGTTCGGCAAAAATGAGGTTTTTATAAATATGATAGTCCGAAACAACGGGTATGTGATGTTGCAAATACTTTTTTTCGGTATCTTCAAGCTGCTTATAGCGATTGCAGAGGAAAAACATCTCAAGCTGAAAGCTCCATTCATCTTTGTCATCATAAAATTTATCAAGAAAAGGGTTTTCTTCGACGATTTCTTTAACCAAAGAGAGTGAAAGCTTTTCGGAGAGCATGCTGGCCAAGGTTGTTTTTCCCGCGCCGATGGGGCCTTCGACAGCGATGAAAGGGGCTGTGTTCATAGGTGTCCTCCTACTAAAAAAATTCATTTGTGAACCATACATATTGTATCACATCATCATCTTCTGCCATGAAAAAAACGTTCCTTTAACTTGGGAACGTCTCTTTCACAACATTAAATTGATCGGCTATCAAGAGCCAGTTTTGCGGGAAGGACAGGCCGAGCTTCCAATAGCTGATTCCCCTTAAATTCAATTCCCTAATCAGATCAAACTTTGCCTGAATCGAGCGGGCGTCTTCAAACCATACCTCATGCTGTTTGCCGGCATTGTCCGTATAGCGGAAGAAAGGAGCCTGGGCTGTTTCATCGTACTGTATCGCCGCATTGTTCTCACTCGCGATTTCAATTGCCCGCTGGGGGCTGATTGCTCTGGCCAGCTGCCCGCCTGGCGTAAAGGGGAGCGTCCAGTCATAACCGTACAAGTTCTGTCCCATGACGATTTTGCTGGCCGGCATTTCCGTGAGTGCGTATTCGATCACATCCCGTACGGGTCCGATCGGCGATACCGCCATCGGCGGTCCTCCGCTATAGCCCCACTCATATGTCATCAGTACGACGAAATCGACAATTTCGCCGTGAGCCCGGTAATCATGGGCCTCATACCATTGTCCGGGCTGATCCGCTCTCGTTTTCGGCGCAAGCGCGGTTGAGATGAACCAGCCTTCCTGTTTGAAGCGGGCCCGTGCATCCCGTAAAAATTGATTATAGGCTTCTCTGTCTTCAGGCCTTAAGTATTCAAAATCAAAGTGAATATCTTTGAAACCGTATCTTCTGGCCGTTGCAACGATGTTATCAAGCAATCTGTTTTTTACATTCTGGTCCGTCAAAATGATTCTGCCGAGTTCATCGCTGAAAGCTTCATTTTCGAGATTGGTAACGATCATCATCATCGTAGTCCGATGTCTGTCTGCAATTTCTTTTAAGTTGTTCAGCGGCGGTTCTTCGAGTGTGCCGTCCCGCTTCGCCTGGAAGCTGAAAGCGCCCAAATAGGTCAAGTATGGCGAAGTCTCTCTTGCCGCCTGCTGCAGAGCGGGGCTGACGCTTTCTCCCCGCGGTTCGATATAAGCGTTTGTTTCAATGTTCCGCTTTGGCCGAGGGGGGATATAAAGCAGCAGCCCGACAGGCAAAATAGCGCTAACCTGAATGCGGTTGATCCTCGCCAGTTCAGCCGGAGAAATATTAAAGCGGGCTCCGATTGATGCTAATGTATCACCTTGTCTGACCTCAAAAAACTCGCCGGCGATCGGTATCACGATAGTTTGTCCGACAACAAGCCGATTCGGGTTCGGAATTTCATTCGTCGCGACAATTTCATTAATTGTTGTTCGGTAGCGGTTCGCGATTTGGTAAAGGGAATCGCCTCTTTTCACGACATAAATCTGAATGGGAAACGCCTCCTTTCTCATTGCTACCACTATATGAAGAAAGGAAGTGTTTCATGCTCAAGTTTCGCCGGTGATCTCTTTAACCGTCTTAATATTGGCGAACAGAACATTTTCCATCATCGTCAACGCATATTTGTTGTCTCTTTCATTGTTTGAGGCGATGCAATCGCGCGGAATCGTGATATCGTACTCCCTCATATAAGCGTCGTTTGCCGTAAATAACACGCAAATATTGCCTGCGATTCCCGTAATGATCAAATGGTCGACATGAAGTTCATTCAGCAATGTCTCAAGGGCGGTGCCGTAAAAAGCTGAGTGCTTTGGTTTGATTAAGAAATAATCGTTGTTATTCGGTGCGAGCCGGTCAATGATATATTCGCTTCTGTCGTTTTTGCATTTCTTGATAATGGCAGCAATATCCGCTTGCCAAATTCCAAAGTGGTCATTAATGTATATGATAGGCCATTTCTTTTTGGCTGCGTGTTCTTTTAATGTCAGAAGATGCTCGGTCATGTTTCTGGTCTTTTTGGAAAGAACGTCACCCATATCGAATTGAAAATCATTAATGATGTCGACTATAATGAGAGCTGAATTGGACAATGCGATTGTCTCCTTTCAGATTGCATATTCCTTTAACTATAAGTTAGCCTGTTCTGTTGGGCGAAAAACATTGAAAGAGTGCATGCGGATGACACAAGACGAGTTTTATATGAAAGAAGCGATCAATGAAGCGAGAAAAGCTGAAGAAAAAGGCGAAGTGCCGATTGGCGCCGTACTGGTTCTGGATGGGGAAATTATTGCCCGCGCCCATAATTTGCGGGAAACCGAGCAAAGATCGGTTGCCCACGCAGAGATGCTCGTCATTGAAGAGGCATGCCGGAAGCTGGGAACCTGGCGGCTGGAGAGATCTGTTCTTTACGTTACCCTTGAGCCATGCCCGATGTGCGCCGGAGCGGCCGTTCTCTCCAGAATCGACAAAGTGGTGTTCGGAGCGTCTGATCCGAAAGGCGGCTGTGCGGGGACTTTGATGAATCTCCTGCAGGAAGAGAGATTCAATCATCAGGCTGAAGTCGTAAGCGGCGTAATGGAAGAAGAATGCGGCAGGATGCTGAGTGATTTTTTCAGAAAGCTCCGCGCGAAAAAGAAAGCGGAAAAGAAAAGCGAGCTGTGATGACGGAAATTTGCAATTTAGGGTGAAACAAGTTATACTAATGAGTGCGTCACATGAAGACGCAGCTTAAATAATTTGATATTTATTTTGCCGTGCTAAGCGGGGAGGTAGCGGTGCCCTGTACTCGCAATCCGCTCGAGCGAGGCCGAATCCCTTTCTCGAGGTTCGTTTACTTTAAGGTCTGCCTTAAGCAAGTGGTGTTGACGCTTGGGTCCTGCGCAATGGGAATCCATGAACCATGTCAGGTCCGGAAGGAAGCAGCATTAAGTGGAACCTTCCATGTGCCGCAGGGTTGCCTGGGCTGAGCTAACTGCTTAAGTAACGCTTAGGGTAGCGAATCGACAGAAGGTGCACGGTAAATCAATCATCAAATTAAGAACTCATCTATTTTAATATAGATGAGTTTTTTTCTTGAGAAGAGCTTTTGGATTTGAAAGCCGCTTCATGTATAATGGAAATGATGAAAACAAGAGGAGGGCGTGTTTGTGAGTTACCAGGCTTTATATAGAGTGTTCAGGCCGCAGTTGTTTGAAGATGTAGTCGGTCAGGAGCACATCACGAAAACGTTGCAAAATGCCCTTTTACAAAAGAAATTTTCGCACGCTTATCTGTTTTCCGGACCGAGGGGAACGGGAAAAACAAGCGCCGCAAAACTGTTTGCCAAAGCTGTCAACTGTGAGCATGCTCCGGTCAGTGAACCGTGCAATGAATGCTCCGCGTGCAAAGGCATTACAAACGGTTCGATTTCAGATGTGATTGAAATTGACGCCGCTTCTAACAACGGTGTAGATGAAATACGCGACATCCGCGACAAGGTGAAATTTGCCCCGTCTGCCGTCACGTATAAAGTATATATCATAGATGAAGTACATATGCTTTCTATCGGCGCATTCAACGCCCTTCTAAAAACGCTTGAAGAGCCGCCGGAACATTGTATCTTTATTCTCGCAACAACAGAGCCTCATAAAATTCCTTTAACGATTATTTCTAGATGTCAGCGATTTGATTTTAAGAGGATTACCTCACAGGCAATTGTCGGACGAATGAAAAAAATCGTCGAAGCTGAACAGTTCAAGGTGCAGGATGGCGCCTTAGACATCATCGCCAGTGCCGCCGACGGCGGCATGAGGGATGCGCTGAGCCTGCTCGATCAGGCCGTATCATTCAGCGGAGAAGAGCTGACGGTAGATGATGCGCTGCTGATAACAGGGGCTGTGTCACAGCACTATATTGGAAAGCTCGCCTCAACCCTCCACGAAAAAAATGTTTCCGGCGCTTTGGAAACATTGAACGAACTGCTACAGCAGGGAAAAGACCCGGCAAAATTAATCGAGGATATGATTTTCTACTTCAGGGATATGCTTCTTTATCAAACGGCGCCTGATTTAGAAGGTGTTCTTGAAAAGGTGAAAGTGGACGAAGAGTTCCAAGCTCTATCCCGGCAAATTCCTGCACAAGACCTTTACGAAATGATCGATATATTAAATAAAAGCCATCAGGAAATGAAATGGACGAACCATCCGCGTATCTTCTTTGAAGTTGCGGTCGTGAAGCTTTGTCAGGGACCAAAAGCAGGGGCATCCACGGCCGCCCAGCCGGAAGTGGATAATCTCGTCAACAAGGTTCGGCAGCTTGAGCAGGAGATTGAGAAGCTTAAAACACAAGGTGTGCAGGTTTCTTCGGCTCCCGCCCAGCCTAAAGAAACGTCCCGTCCGCAAAAAAGCGTGAAAAGCGCATATAAAGCGCCTGTCGGCCGTATTCATGAAATATTAAAAGATGCTACAAGACCGGACCTCGAAAAATTGAAGGGCTACTGGGGACAATTGCTTGCCCAGCTTAAACAGCAGAATAAAGTATCGCATGCTGCCCTTTTAAATGACAGCGAGCCGGTGGCTGCATCTTCAAAAGCATTTGTCCTCGCATTCAAATACGAAATTCACTGTAAAATGGTAGCTGAAGACAACAACGGAGTCAGGACAAATCTGGAGCAAATTTTGGATGGAATGCTCGGCGGAAGGATAGATATAGTTGGCGTTCCCGAAGCCCAATGGGGTAAAATAAGAGAAGAATTTCTGCAGGATCATCAGCCGGAAGATTCTGAAGCAAATGAACCGAAAGAAGAAGATCCGCTCGTAGCAGAAGCTAAAAAACTGTTCGGAGCGGAACTGATTGAAATTAAAGAATAAAAACATGAAAGAGAGTGGATTAGAGTATGCGCGGTGGAATGGGTAACATGCAGAAAATGATGAAGCAAATGCAAAAAATGCAAAAGGATATGCAAAAGGCGCAGGAGGAACTGGCAGAAAAAGTACTTGAAGGTACTGCAGGCGGTGGAATGGTGACCGTTAAGGTAAACGGTCAAAAAGAAGTCATCGACGTCATCATCAAAGAGGAAGTCGTAGACCCTGAAGATGTTGAAATGCTTCAAGATCTTGTTCTTGCAGCGACAAACGATGCTTTGAAAAAAGTCGACGATATAACAAATGAAACGATGGGTAAGTTTACAAAAGGAATGAACATGCCGGGTTTATTCTAGGAGGAAAATAAGAATGCAGTATCCTGAACCAATATCAAAGCTGATTGACAGCTTTATGAAGTTGCCAGGAATCGGACCCAAGACGGCGGTCCGTCTGGCTTTTTTTGTTCTTAGTATGAAAGAAGACGTCGTGTTAGATTTTGCAAAAGCATTGGTGAACGCAAAGCGCAATTTGACATATTGCTCGGTTTGCGGACATATAACAGATCAAGATCCCTGCTATATTTGTGAAGATACGAGAAGAGACAAATCGGTCATATGTGTTGTTCAGGATCCTAAAGATGTCATTGCTATGGAGAAAATGAAGGAGTACAACGGACTGTACCATGTTTTGCATGGAGCGATTTCTCCGATGGACGGCATCGGTCCGGAAGATATTAAAATACCCGAATTGCTGAAGCGGTTGCAGGATGATCAAGTGACTGAGGTCATTCTCGCGACAAACCCGAATATAGAAGGAGAAGCAACGGCCATGTACATTTCAAGGCTTTTAAAGCCGTCTGGAATTAAGCTGTCACGAATTGCCCATGGACTTCCGGTCGGAGGCGATTTGGAGTATGCAGATGAAGTCACTCTTTCTAAAGCGCTTGAAGGCAGACGTGAAATGTAGAGGGAGGAGATTGCATTACCATGGGTTTTCTTCGGAAAAAGAAGCTTAGAAAAGAATTTGATAACAAGCTGATTGAACAGCTGATCCATCAAAAGGAAGAATGGAACAGGCAAAAGCGGCTGATTGAAAACAGTCTTGAGCCTTCGCCAGAAGTTCTTTACGAATTAAAGGTTGCCGAGGCAAAGTACTTTTTTTATTTGCGGGAAGCAAAAAAAAGAAATTTAAGGATCGGCAGCTGGAAGTAGCAGGTCTATTCGCGTGATTCCCATCATATGCTTGTACAAGAACGAGCGAGGAGTGATGGAATTCATGGGATCTGTTATTATTATCGGGGCAATTGTGGCTTTGGTTGCCCTGTTGTTTTTTTCAAAAGCATCATTTAAACCTTTGCGATTAATCGGAAGAATAGCGGTTAAATTTGTAGTCGGCGCTTTGTTTTTGTTCTGTGTGAATCTGTTTGGCGAGAGCGTGGGCATTCACGTGCCGATTAATATTGTAACAACCGGAGTAAGCGGATTATTGGGGGTTCCCGGTGTAGCAGCTCTTATTGTCATTAAACAATTTATCGCAATATAATTTCTTGTTGACAATCTTATTTAAAGGTGTTAAATTAGTATTCGTCGCTGATGACGAATAATTTTTTTGAAAAAAGTTGTTGACGACATCATGATTAAATGTTAAGATATTATAGTCGCTTTGAGAGCGGCAACGAAGTTCTTTGAAAACTAAACAAGACAAAACGTACCTGTTAATTCATTAAATAAATCGCACATTTGTTGTGCGTAGTCATTATCAAACTTCATGGAGAGTTTGATCCTGGCTCAGGACGAACGCTGGCGGCGTGCCTAATACATGCAAGTCGAGCGGACAGATGGGAGCTTGCTCCCTGATGTTAGCGGCGGACGGGTGAGTAACACGTGGGTAACCTGCCTGTAAGACTGGGATAACTCCGGGAAACCGGGGCTAATACCGGATGCTTGATTGAACCGCATGGTTCAATTATAAAAGGTGGCTT
>NZ_JALHKQ010000010.1:0-42835 GCF_022832475.1 Bacillus sp. B19-2 | reverse complement strand
GTGGCGATAGCGAAGAGGTCACACCCGTTCCCATGCCGAACACGGAAGTTAAGCTCTTCAGCGCCGATGGTAGTTGGGGGCTTCCCCCTGTGAGAGTAGGACGCCGCCAAGCTGTTTATATTATCGCGGGGTGGAGCAGTTCGGTAGCTCGTCGGGCTCATAACCCGAAGGTCGCAGGTTCAAATCCTGCCCCCGCAACCAAATATAATTTCCATACAAAGAAAATAAATAAATAAAAAGTGGTCCGGTAGTTCAGTTGGTTAGAATGCCTGCCTGTCACGCAGGAGGTCGCGGGTTCGAGTCCCGTCCGGACCGCCATGTTGTACACAAACGAAATCTTTGAGGTTTTCGTTTTTTTTTATGTCTTCTTTCAGGTCTATGCTGAAAGCTTGGCTTCATCGGCGTTATTCACAATGTTTGCCGAATTTCTTTATTTCTTGGATAATTGGTGATAATTCGATAAACTAATGATAGTGTTTTGATTGGTTGCAACAGCAAAGGAGCAAATGATCTTATGGACGAATTTGAATTGATTCAAAGGATTACGCCCCGTTCGCTTTTTCACCGGGAAATAGAAATCGGTATTGGGGACGATGCCGCTGTTTATCATACAAAGAACGGTTATCATGAGATTGTTGCGGTCGATACGATGGTCGATGGTATTCATTTTTTATCATCCCATTCATCGCCTGCCGATATCGGATATAAAGCATTGGCTGTGAATATTAGTGATATTGCCGCGATGGGAGGCAGCCCCAAGTATTATCTTGTATCCATCGCTGTTCCTTCCGGCTGGCGCGCGGCGGATATTGAAGCCATGTATGAAGAAATGAATAAACTGGCGACACTATATCAAATGGACTTAATCGGCGGTGACACCGTATCTGCCAACGGGCCGCTCGTTTTGACCGTAACAGTAATCGGCGAGATTGAAAAGGGCAGATCTTGTTTAAGAAGCCATGCCGAACCCGGGGATGTCGTTTTTGTGACGGGAGAACTTGGCTCATCTGCTGCCGGTCTGGCTTTTATATTGGGCCAAGCAGAGATGAAAGATGAGAAGCAGTCTCAATATTTTATAAAGCGGCACAAGAGGCCTATGCCGAGGGTTGAGGCAGGTTTGCTCTGTTCACGCTATCATCATGTGGCACTTAATGATATCAGCGACGGACTTGCCAGCGAATTAAATGAAATTGCCGAAGCGAGCCGTGTTTCCATTGACATATATAAAGAGTTGATTCCAATCCATTCGGATTTACATACATTGCACACAAAATGGGAAGAGTGGGTCCTTTTCGGCGGTGAGGATTTTGAACTCGTCGGTACGATTTCTAATGATCAATGGGAACGTTTTAGCCAGGAATGCTCTGAGCGTCATGTGCCGGTTTATCAAATCGGCCGCGTTACACAACAAGGGCAGGCGGACGTGTTTTATCATAATGGACAGGGCCGCGTTCTTCTCGAAAAAAAAGGATATAACCATTTTAAACAAGACAGGTGACAAGTAAAGTGAAAACGTTAGAGTGGAAAACGACAGAGCCTGAAGAGACAAAAGACATTGCCAGACTGGCAGCAAAGTATGTTCAGCCCGGTGATGTTATCACATTGGAGGGCGATCTTGGAGCAGGCAAAACGACTTTTACGAAAGGATTTGCCGAAGGGCTCGGAATCAAGCGGGTTGTCAGCAGCCCGACTTTTACCATCATCAAAGAATACCGGGACGGCTCTCTTCCGCTGTTTCATATGGATGTTTACAGAATGGAAGATGAAACGGAAGATCTCGGATTAGATGAATATTTTGAGGGAGACGGCGTCTGCCTTGTGGAATGGGCGCATTTGATTGAGGAGCAGCTTCCGAAAGAACGCCTTGAGGTGGTCATTAAGCGGCTTGGCGATGATGAACGAAAGCTGACCTTTACCCCTAAAGGCAGCCGCTACGAAAATCTTTGCGAGGAGATCAGCAAACATGACGATACTTGCGATTGATACATCCAATTTAACGCTCGGTGTGGCATTAATTAAAGACGGAAAAGTGATAGCCGAGCATATATCCCACTTAAAGAAAAACCATTCGGTCAGAGCTATGCCGGCGATCGATGAACTCCTAAAAGAGTGCGGTCTAGAGCCGAATGACCTGACCCAAATTGCAGTTGCCAAAGGTCCGGGTTCATATACAGGCGTGCGGATCGGTGTTACGATTGCCAAAACGCTTGCATGGTCATTAAATATTCCGATTAAAACCGTTTCAAGCCTAGAAGTGTTGGCGGCAAACGGCCGTTTTTTCCAAGGCTTGATTTGTCCGTTGTTCGATGCCAGACGCGGTCAGGTTTATACGGGACTATACCAGTATAGGGACGGCAAACTGCATGGCTTGGAAGAGGACCAAAACATTCTGCTTGAGGATTGGCTTAAAAAGCTGAAAGCCATGGATCAGCAAGTCCTTTTCATAGGAAGTGACACAGAGATTCATCAGGAAATGATCGAACAGATTCTCGGTGAACAAGCGGTCATTGCTGGCCCTGCCCTGCAGCTTCCACGACCTTCAGAATTGGCTTTAATCGGAGAACTTAAAGAGGCCGAGCCTGTGCACAGCGTTGTTCCAAACTATATTCGTCTGGCCGAAGCCGAGGCCGTCTGGCTTGAAAAACAAAAGTAAACGGGTGAAGCCATGAACACGCAAATGGTCATACGCGATATGAATCGAAAAGATTTGGACCAGGTTTTTGAAATTGAAAAAAGCTCTTTTTCTTCTCCGTGGAAAAAAGAATCTTTTCATCATGAGCTTTTTCACAATATGTATGCACATTACCTCGTTCTCGAAGTTGAGGAGCAAGTTGTCGGCTACTGCGGGATTTGGATCGTCATGGATGACGCCCAGATCACCAACATTGCCGTTTCCCCTGCATATCGGGGCCGCCGTTTCGGAGAAGCTCTTTTGAAAGCCGCGATGAAGCTTTGCCGGATGAAAAAGGCGGTTCAGCTTTCTTTAGAGGTGAGGGTATCGAATCATATTGCACAAAGCTTATACAAAAAGCTCGGCTTTGAGCCGGGAGGAATTCGCAAAAATTATTATACCGATAATGGGGAAGATGCATTATTAATGTGGGTGAGACTAAATGAATCATAAAAAAGATCTGTATGTATTAGGAATCGAAACAAGCTGTGACGAGACGGCCGCCGCGATTGTCAAAAACGGAACGGATATCATGTCAAATGTCGTAGCGTCGCAAATCGAGAGTCATAAACGGTTTGGCGGCGTCGTTCCCGAGATCGCATCAAGGCATCACGTGGAACAGATGACGATCGTGCTTGAGGAAGCCTTTGCACAAGCGGACATGACATTTGATGACATTGATGCCATCGCAGTAACGGAAGGACCGGGGCTTGTCGGCGCTTTATTGATCGGCGTGAATGCCGCGAAAGCGCTCAGTTTTGCCCGGGGCATACCGCTCGTAGGCGTCCATCACATTGCCGGTCACATCTATGCCAACAGACTTGTTCAGGACATTCAATTTCCGGCGATTGCCCTTGTCGTCTCAGGCGGCCACACCGAACTCGTGTATATGAAAGAGCACGGCTCATTTGAAGTCATCGGAGAGACGCTTGACGATGCGGCAGGCGAAGCCTATGACAAAGTGGCGAGAACGATGGGGCTTCCTTATCCGGGAGGACCTCACATTGACAAACTTGCGCAAAAAGGCGAGGCAAATGTGCCGCTGCCGCGCGCATGGCTTGAAGAAGGTTCTTATCATTTCAGCTTCAGCGGATTGAAGTCCGCAGTCATCAACACGCTTCACAACGCTTCGCAAAAAGGTGAAACGATCGCTCCGGAAGATTTGTCAGCCAGCTTTCAGGAAAGCGTCATTGATGTCCTCGTCACAAAAACGGAACGTGCTGCGAAAGCTTATGGGGTCAAACAGGTGCTGCTTGCCGGAGGAGTTGCTGCAAACAAAGGGCTGAGAGCGGCGCTCGAAAAAAAGTTCAGCAGCCATCCGGAGATTGAGCTTTTGATCCCGCCGCTTTCGCTGTGTACGGACAATGCCGCGATGATTGCCGCCGCAGGTACGGTTGCTTTTGAAAAAGGAATCAGAGGAAAATATGATATGAACGGTCAGCCCGGCTTAGATCTGACGTCTTATTAAAACCTCACGCTCTGTGAGGTTTTTTTGCCCGGGAATAGTTATTAACAGGTTGTTAACATATATCCACAGTCTTGTGTATAATGTTAAAAACCTTAATTTACAGACCTTTTTTACCTGTTAATAATGTGTATAAATATTATGTTTTTTGTGGATATTGTGGGTAAATCGCTTTCTTTCTTTTAAATAAAGGATTTTAATTGTGGACAAAAAAACCGCTCCGGCTTGGAGCGGTTCACCCTTTATTCATTTGTAGAGAGTGTTTCCCATTCTGATAACAGTTGTTCAAGCTCCTCATTCAGCCGTTCATTTTCAGAGTGGATTTCCTGGACCTTCTCATGGTCTTGGAAGACGGCGGGGTCGCACAGGAGCTCTTCATTCTTTTCGATCTGTTCTTCAATGTCCGTAATTCTTGTTTCGATTTCTTCAATCCTGCGCTGCCGCTGGCGTTCTTTTCTTTTCAGCTCTTTTTCTTCTTCATAGCTCTTTTTTGCGCCCGGTTTTTCGGAAGCGTTATTCTGACGCTCTTCCGTCTGTTTTTCTAGTTCTTTCAGTTCAAGCTGCTGCGCTTTTTTTTCTGTGTAATAATCGTAGTCGCCTAAATATTCTTCGGCTTTGTCGCGGGAAAGCTCCAGTACTTTTGTCGCGATCCGGTTGATAAAATAGCGGTCATGGGACACAAATAATATCGTTCCCTGGTAATCGATCAAAGCGTTCTCCAAGACTTCCTTGCTGTCCAGGTCGAGATGGTTTGTCGGCTCATCAAGGATAAGGAAGTTCGCTTTTTGCAGCATCAGCTTGGCGAGGGCAAGTCTCGCTTTTTCGCCTCCGCTTAACGCGTGCACAGGTTTTAATACGTCTTCTCCCGAAAACAGGAAGTTGCCGAGGCAGGTCCGGATATCCTTTTCATTCATCTCCGGATAATCGTCCCAAAGCTCGTCAAGCACACGTTTTGACGACGTCAATTCAGCCTGTTCCTGGTCATAGTAGCCGATTGAGACATGGGAGCCTGTCGCGATTGTTCCCGACACCGGCTGCAGCTTTTGAATCAATGCTTTCAAAAGGGTTGACTTGCCGATTCCGTTCGGCCCGACCAGGGCAACGCTTTCCCCGCGGGTAATGCGAAAGTTCAATGAACGGAGAAGCGGGGGCTGCTCCTGATAGCTTACTGTCAAGTCTTCCACCCGCAGTACATCGTTTCCGCTTTGCCTTGTAATTTCAAAGCGGAAAGTCGCCGACTTTTCATCTCCGAGCGGTTTGTCCATAATCTCCATCCGTTCAAGCTGCTTTCGTCTGCTCTGCGCCCGTTTCGTCGTCGAAGCTCTGGCCAGATTCCGGTCGACGAACTCCTGCAGCTTGGCGATTTCGTCCTGCTGCTTTTCGTAAAGCTTTGTTTCCTTTTCCAGCTGTTCGGCTTTTAATTGGAGATAAGAGCTGTAGTTCCCGGTATATTTTTTGCTTTGGGACCGGCTGATCTCGTAAACTTGGGTAACCACTTTGTCAAGAAAGTACCTGTCATGGGAAACGATTAAAATCGCTCCGCTGTAGTTTTGCAAATATTGTTCAAGCCATGTCAGGGTGTCGATATCCAAGTGGTTTGTCGGTTCGTCCAAGATGAGGAGGTCGGGTTTTGTCAAAAGCATTTTTCCGAGGGCAAGCCTTGTTTTTTGACCTCCGCTTAAGTCCTGGACGCGGACGGAGTCGTCAAATCCCGCAAAGCCGAGCCCGTGCATGACGGATCTGACCTCTGCCTCATATTGGTAGCCGCCTTTGTCCTTGAACTCCTGCTGAAGCCTGTCATACGTCTTCATCAACGATTCAAGCGTGTCCGGTTCGGCCTGCGCCATCTTTTCTTCGATCGCGCGCATTTCTTTTTCCATTTTTTTCAGAAAATCAAATACCGACAGCAATTCCTCTTTGAGCGTCAGCTTGGAATCAAGGCCGGAATGCTGGTCAAGGTAGCCCATCGTCATATCTTTCGGCTTGATGATGTCCCCCTTTTCATATGAAAGTTTTCCTGCGATAATCTTTAGAAGAGTCGATTTTCCGGCGCCGTTGCGTCCGACGATCGCAATCCGGTCCCGAGATCTGACTTCGAGTTTTATATTCGTTAAAATCGTATCGGCTCCAAACGATTTTGAAAGCTGGTTCACTTGTAAAATCATCATGATCTTTCACCTCTTGTCTGCTATTTTAAGTGTAGCCTATCACTGCGCAGTCAGCAAACAATTAAGTGAAGTCTGGAAGATTTTAGCCAAAGAAAAAGACAGAATGAAAAAAATAGTGTATGATCGTTATAAGGAGAGTTCAGAACATGAATGAGTTTACACATTTTAATGAACAAGGCAGAGCCAAGATGGTTGATATAAGCGAAAAGGAAGCTTCAGTGCGCACAGCTGCGGCTGTTTCAAGCGTGTCTATGAATCGAACAGTACATGAAAAAATCAAAAACCGGGAAATCGGAAAAGGCGATGTATTGGCGGTGGCGCAAGTGGCCGGAATCATGGCCGCAAAACAGACATCCGCCATCATCCCGATGTGCCATCCCATCGCTCTGAAAGGAGTCGACATCACCTTTCGCTGGGAGGAGAAAGAACAGAAGAGCATTCTGCATATTCAATCTAAAGTGAAGACCAAAGGGAGCACAGGTGTGGAAATGGAAGCGTTAACTTCCGCCTCCGTATGTGCGCTGACCGTATATGACATGTGCAAAGCGGCGGATAAGGGAATGGTGATAGGACCGACCTTTCTTCTCGAAAAGACAGGCGGGAAAAACGGTGACTATAAAAGGGAAAAAGCTGATGTAGACATGGAGGATTAGTTTATGAACATGGATCATTCAAAAATTCCGCAAGCGACAGCGAAAAGGTTGCCATTATATTATCGTTTTTTAAAAAACCTTCATGCATCCGGAAAACAGCGTGTATCTTCCGCTGAGCTGAGCGATGCCGTCAAAGTCGATTCCGCGACCATCCGCAGGGATTTCTCGTACTTCGGCGCGCTCGGAAAAAAAGGATACGGCTACAATGTCAATTATTTGCTGTCCTTTTTCAGAAAGACGCTTGATCAGGATGAAATGACAAACGTAACGCTCATTGGCGTGGGGAATTTGGGGACAGCCTTTCTCCATTACAATTTTATCAAAAACAATAATACAAAAATCGCCATGGCGTTTGACATCAATGAGGAAAAGATCGGAACCGAGGTCGGGGGCGTTCCCGTCTATGATCTGAATAGACTTGAAGAGCATATGACGGATGATATCCCCGTCGCCATTTTGACGGTTCCGGCTCAAGCCGCACAGTCGATTACAGACAGGCTGGTGGCGCTTGGCATTAAAGGCATTCTTAATTTTACGCCGGCCCGCTTGAATGTGCCGGAACACATTCGCATTCATCATATAGATTTGGCGGTTGAACTTCAGTCGCTGGTGTATTTCATGAAACATTATTCAATGCAGGAAAAGTAAAACGGAAAACGAAAAATAAAGGAAAGGGGGCAGGCTTTATGCCAATCGGTCCTGGAAGCTTTATTTTAATTGTCGTGGTGGCGCTTTTGATATTCGGCCCGAAAAAACTTCCCGAGCTGGGAAGAGCGGCGGGAAACACGCTGAGGGAGTTTAAAAATGCGACAAAAGGTTTGGCTGACGACGATTCCGATAAAAAGAAAGAAGATCAGTAGGATAGGATGACATTTATGAAGGAAAGAGAAATGTCGCTGATAGAACATATCACAGAACTACGCAGACGGCTTGTGATCACTTTTTTCTTTTTTGTTTTATTTGTTGCGG
Source organism: Bacillus sp. B19-2 (assembly GCF_022832475.1). Classification (NCBI taxonomy): domain Bacteria; kingdom Bacillati; phylum Bacillota; class Bacilli; order Caryophanales; family Bacillaceae; genus Bacillus; species Bacillus sp. B19-2. The sequence continues at coordinate 34,909 of NZ_JALHKQ010000010.1, read as the reverse complement.
CAGGCTTTTTATTGGCAAAGCCGCTGATTATCTATTTGCAGCAGACAGATGAAGCGAAGCTGCTGACGCTTAACGCGTTCAAGCTGACCGATCCTTTATTTGTGTACGTGCAGTTCGCGTTCATCATCGGCGCCGTCTTGACTTCGCCGCTTGTTTTATACCAGCTGTGGGCTTTCATCAGCCCGGGGCTGTATGAAAAAGAACGAAAAGTGACGCTCAGCTATATTCCGGTATCGATTATTCTTTTTTTAGGCGGCATTGCCTTTTCTTACTTTATTTTATTTCCGTTTGTCGTGGACTTTATGACGAGAGTCTCAAATGATCTGAATGTCAACCAGGTCATCGGAATACACGAATATTTTCAGTTTCTGCTTCAGTTGACGCTTCCTTTTGGCTTATTGTTTCAGATGCCTGTGGTCATCATGTTTATCACAAGGCTCGGGCTCGTGACGCCGATGTTTTTGGCGAAAATCAGAAAATACGCATATTTTGTGTTGTTCGTCATTGCGGCGCTCATTACACCGCCTGAGCTTTTGTCGCATTTAATGGTCTCGGTGCCATTGCTCATTCTTTATGAAGTCAGTATCGTGATTTCAAGAATATCCTACAGGCAGGCGCAAAAAACAATGATTCAAGAGGAAAATCAGGCGTTTTTGAACGACCATACAAAATAAGAGCCATTCTTTTTCAGAATGGCTCTTTTCCTTCACAAAAAAGGCTATTGATCTTTTCGCTTCATCTTTCCGGCAAGGGCGAACATTTTAAAGGAAATGCTGATATTATAGGCTGCGAAAAGCATCAGCAGGATCGTATAAAAAGACCACATGTTTCCGGGCGAGGTTGCCGCCAGATACGTAAACAGCACACCCGTTAATAAGTAAAGCGCTCCCCAGAATGTAGGGCTTCTCATCATAGAAATCCTCCAATAATCATTTGCATTTTCTCGACGTGTTTCAAGTATTCTTCAATAGGCTCCCGGAATGTCTGCAGCAAGACGACGAAAGTATTCATGGCGACATGGGCGAAAATGGGCACGATAATCCGGTTGGTCCTGACATATAAAAAGGCGAATGTGAATCCCATTGCCGTATAAATAAGCAGATGGCTGAAATCCAAATGGACGATCGAGAAGAGCACTGAACTGAACAGAGCGGCAACGAAAAAATTCGTTTTCTCATAGATCGCACCGAAAATGATCTTTCTGAAAATGATTTCTTCAAGAATCGGACCGAATACAGAAGAGACAAACATCATCAGCGGCAATGCGGTGATGATTTCCATGATCCGCTGCGTATTTTCGGATTCCGGGTTGACCCCGAACAAGTTCATTTCGATCGAAGCGGCAATTGTCTGCGCAAACAAAGCGAGAAAGACGCCGGCTACCGCCCATCCGATTGACGCTCCAACCGATGCTTTCGGACGGTTGCGAAGCGTCGTCTTCGGCACCGTCCGCAAAATCAGCAGCACGATAACGAGACAGAGGGTAAACGCGATGACAGACCATACGCCTGTCAATGTAAGCTGGGCTTCAGCTTTGGGCTGTCCTCTGCCCACTCCCAAGAAGTAGAGAAGAGGCAAGCCGACATAGGCCGACAATTGCATGAGAACGTATGCCAATATAATAAACCAGTATTGTTTTCTCAAGCTTTATGTACTCCTTTTCTAAAAATCTAAATCAGACTATGTTTATTGTAACACACTCTTTTTAAATTATAGGATGATAAGGATATGCGGAGAAATGTAAGCGCAAAAAAATTTGACCTTTTCACTTGAAATTGCCTAGGAGATTCTTTATTATAAGAATTGTGTTAGCACTCACCGAGTGCGAGTGCTAAAATTACATATGAAAATATTGAGGAGGTTGTTTCATTGTTAAAGCCATTAGGTGATCGCGTTGTCATTGAGCTCGTTGAGTCTGAAGAAAAAACTGCCAGCGGAATCGTACTTCCTGACTCCGCAAAAGAAAAACCACAAGAGGGTAAAGTGGTTGCAGCCGGTTCAGGCCGTGTGTTAGAGAGCGGAGAGCGCGTTGCATTAGAAGTTAAAACAGGCGACCGCATCATCTTCTCAAAATATGCAGGTACCGAAGTGAAATATGAAGGTACTGACTACTTAATCTTGCGTGAAAGCGACATTTTAGCTGTAATCGGCTAAGTCATAAATAAAAACGAGACAATTATATAGGAGGTTCGAATAACATGGCAAAAGATATTAAGTTTAGCGAAGAAGCCCGCCGTTCAATGCTGCGCGGTGTAGATGCATTGGCGGATGCTGTAAAGGTAACTTTGGGACCTAAAGGACGCAACGTCGTTCTTGAGAAAAAATTCGGTTCTCCATTAATCACAAACGACGGTGTTACCATCGCGAAAGAAATCGAGCTTGAAGACGCGTTCGAAAACATGGGCGCAAAGCTTGTTGCTGAAGTTGCGAGCAAAACAAACGATATTGCCGGTGACGGTACAACAACAGCGACAGTTCTAGCTCAGGCGATGATTCGCGAAGGTCTTAAAAACGTAACTGCCGGCGCTAACCCTGTAGGCGTGCGCAAAGGGATCGAGCAGGCTGTGGCTGTAGCGGTTGAAAGCCTGAAAGAAATCTCCAAACCAATCGAAGGCAAAGAATCAATCGCACAAGTTGCTTCAATCTCCGCTGCTGACGAAGAAGTCGGAAGCCTGATCGCTGAAGCAATGGAGCGCGTTGGCAACGACGGTGTCATCACAATCGAAGAATCCAAAGGATTCACAACAGAGCTTGAAGTGGTTGAAGGTATGCAGTTCGACCGCGGATATGCGTCTCCTTACATGGTGACAGATTCCGATAAGATGGAAGCGGTTCTTGAAAATCCGTACATCTTAGTAACAGACAAAAAAATCACAAACATTCAAGAAATCCTGCCGGTGCTTGAGCAAGTCGTTCAGCAAGGCAAGCCGTTGCTTCTGATTGCTGAAGACGTTGAAGGTGAAGCTCTTGCAACATTGGTTGTCAACAAGCTTCGCGGAACATTCAACGCAGTGGCTGTTAAAGCGCCTGGATTCGGCGACCGCCGCAAAGCGATGCTCGAAGACATCTCTATCCTGACAGGTGCCGAAGTGATCACAGAAGATTTAGGTCTTGACCTTAAATCAACTCAAATCAACCAATTGGGACGCGCTTCTAAAGTTGTTGTGACAAAAGAAAACACAACAATCGTTGAAGGTGCGGGAGATACAGAGCAAATCGCTGCACGCGTCAACCAAATCCGCGCTCAAGTTGAAGAAACAACTTCTGAGTTCGATAAAGAAAAATTACAAGAGCGCCTTGCTAAGCTTGCAGGCGGCGTAGCTGTCATCAAAGTCGGCGCTGCGACTGAAACAGAATTGAAAGAACGCAAGCTTCGCATCGAGGACGCCCTGAACTCTACTCGCGCTGCGGTAGAAGAAGGAATCGTATCCGGCGGTGGTACAGCTCTTGTCAATGTTTACAATAAAGTAGCTGCCCTTGAAGCTGAAGGCGACGAACTGACTGGTATCAACATCGTTCTTCGCGCTCTTGAAGAACCAATCCGTCAAATCGCACACAACGCGGGTCTTGAAGGATCTGTCATCGTTGAGCGCCTGAAAGGCGAAGCAATTGGCGTAGGCTACAACGCTGCAACAGGCGAATGGGTGAACATGATCGACAAAGGTATCGTTGACCCTACAAAAGTAACACGTTCAGCTCTGCAAAACGCAGCTTCTGTAGCGGCTATGTTCCTGACAACTGAAGCAGTTGTTGCCGACAAGCCTGAAGAAAACAAAGGCGGCGGCGCAGGAATGCCTGACATGGGCGGAATGGGTGGCATGGGCGGCATGATGTAAGCCCACTTAAAACCCCTTGAAAATCAAGGGGTTTTTTGTTTTGTTTATTAAATTGGTCACGAAATGGTCACATCCATCATGATGATTGGATTTTCATTGATAAGTCATTTACAAATGAATTGAATTGTTGCGAAGTTTTAGTGGTATGCAGATAAACTTTTCTAGTCACTTCGTCTTTTTCGCGGCCTAAAATTTTCTGGATTTCTTCCAAAGGAACACCGGCTTCGACTGCAAGGGATGTAAAGGTGTGACGGAAAGTGTGTTGAGTGATTTTTTTGTTTAGGTACATTCGTTTTAAAATGCTTCTCATTCTTGTATCCATTTTCTTTATGTTTTCGGGATTACCATCCGGACGGGAAAAAATGAAATTATCTTAGCTAAATTTTTCGCCGTTGGCATATGCTATCTTTGCCTATTTAAATTTAAGCCTTTTTAAGAGCGCCGCTAAAATCGGAAAGCAGGTACTTCTCCTACAGTTGCTGGTGTTAGGATGCAATAAATTTTAATTAGATGCTTTGTTTGTTGGGCAATACAATGTCTTTGTAACTTTTAAATTCGAGCATTGCTTAAAAAGGCATGTAGTCCACCTTGATAAGAATATAGTTCTGTTTTTAGTGTTAAAGAAAAGCCCTAAAAAGGGCAATTCTCAATTATTGACTTCAATTGTATGTTTTACATCTTTTCCGAGACTATCAGCTTTATCATCTATTGGAGCATCAACCCGAATTTCGATTGATTTCAAGTCTTTAACAGATGAATTTTTCAAGATGTAAACATTGTGACCTTTATTTTTAACTTTCCCTAAATATTCTCCTTCGATATGTTCAGAAAGTAACACCTCGGGTTCAAGCTGTTCCTTAGTATCAGTAATGATTTTCGCTTGCCCTAAGAAAAAGCTTACGTCTTTATCAGAAGTATTTTCGCCTTCCATTTCAATTGTTATTGCGTTGATTTTATCTCCGACTTTCGCATCAAGAAGCGAGGCGGTTTCTTCGTTTTTTGGCTCCAATTCCTTTAATTGAATGGCACTGATCTCATATTTCATAGGGCCAGTTGAGCCTTTAATATTTACATTTTTATTAGTGAAGACGGTAGTCGCTTTCATGTCCCCATCTTCTTGGACATCTTCGTTATCTTTTTTACTATCAGATTCTTTGTTCTCGCTTGCTGTTGTTTCTTTTTTGTTATCATCTTTTTTTGCGCCCTTCTTTTAGTTGCTCCGAAATGATTTCGAGGGCAGCATCTAAAATCTCCTGTGTTATTTCTCCTTGACGGGCAGCGATGAAGGTTTTTGGATCATTTAAGATTTTTTTAGCTGTATCAGTGAAGATTCTTCTTTATTCCATTAAAGGGCCATATAGTGGAGGTTCACCGAAGGAGAATAAAGGCTGAATAATTGCGAGGGGAATGGAAGAAGGCTAATCATTAAAACGGGGCGCATATTCTGGAACAAATAGGCACTTTTGTTGAATAAGGAAGAACATTCTATTACACTAGGTTTAACGGGAATATTCTTAAATAAACTTTTTGAGGGGTTGCATATTACTATGACTAGCAATGCCAATCAAGTTGTTTTAAACATTCGTTTCAAAGTTAAAGCAGGCAAAAAAGAAGCTTTTCGAAAATCACTTTATTCACTTGTTGAAGTGATGTCAAACGAACCTACCTTTATAAATGCTATTATAAGTGATGATATTGAAAAACCAGATGATATAGTAATTTATGAAATCTGGCAAGGTACAAAAGACAGTTGGTTACAGGAAGAATTGCCAAAGCCTTATCGAAAAAAATATGAAGAAGTTCTTGGTGATCTCCTTGAGGATAGAATAATAAGTTATTTAACCCCAAAAGGAGAATGGGGAAGTAATTTAACGAATGTCAGTCGCTGATTTAAACTTGGCCAGTTATCTTTAGGCCGGTGTAATAGGAAGAAAAACTGTTTATGTCGCTGTTTTTTAAGGTGATTTCAACTTGAAGAACGTTTTCTAATATGTCCTTCATTGGTTCTTTCTTCATCTTCACCAAGCTAATCAACTGATAACTCCATGGTGATACCTCTGCTGGAATACCCCCTTGTCTATAAGCACTATATGAAGATCGCAACTTTGTTCAGCAAAAGGGCGCGATTGCGGAGCGAAAAAAGCCCAATTTTTCAAATTCAATACTGAGAAATTGGGCTTTTAAATATTAGCATTTTCCTGATCTTACGCTACCCCTTATTAAGTTTGCATTTCTAATTTTCTAAACTAGCTATTTTGGTCACAAAACTGGTCACACTTTGGGATTTTGAAGGTGTATGTCTCTGAAATGAATTTCCAGTAAAATACAACCTATTCCGAGAAAAATCAATTTGCGTATGGGAATATACATTCGTGAAAGGGATTGTTCTATGTTTTATGTTCCAATCCGAGAAAAATCCGACAAAAAGGGGGATAAAATGGGGGACTTTCTCTATTCCATTTTGTCATACGATAGAGACAAGAAAAACGAACGTATACCTGAGTCCAAGAAGGAGGGCCTGCGGACATTGATCTTTTGCACACGGATGTTGTGCAGTTAATTGGTGGCCGTTTTTTTATTGGGCAGAATGGGAGACGCACTTTCCCTTATTTGAAGTGACCCCAAAAAATAAGAAATTAAGTTGTTCATCAAACATCAATGTTGTAAATTGATCGAAAGATAATTTGTTGAACTTTGGATAATTAAGGTATAATGGGTTCTGAACTTTTAACAGAAAGGTTAAACAATTAATGTCGCACAACAAACTAATGTTTTTGCTTTTATCACTTTCATTTATTATTCACCTGCTCGGTACAATTTTTGACCCTGCGGCTAGCTGGAAGTCCTGGCTGGTGAACATCGCATTCATTTTACTGGCCCTTCTATTTTTAAATCTTACTTTAAAAGAAAATCAACAGAACAAGTAGCGACATGCCTTTCTCAAAGAGAAGGGCATATATTTTATATTATGAACTTCGGTAAGAGTAGCCTTAATAAATGTCCCTCTAATTCTGCATCTGATATTGGGGCAAATGTGCAAATGGCATTTAAATCGCAAGACCATGGGGGTTTTATAAAAATGGTCAAAAAAATTGTAAATCGATGCAATTCATTTTCCCTGCTGGGGACAATCTTTTTTATCGGCAGTTATTTTACGTACAAATTTAATGGCGTAGAGCTGGTTGGGTTCCTGTACTCAGGCATCATTTTTTTGATAGTCCTGATCGCAACTACCGTAATGTTAATTAGGCAAAAAAGAAAAGGAACCAATAAAAATAAACAGGCTTAAATGCATGCTTTAGCTTCCCTCCATTAGTGTAACCTTTCCAATCCATAATATAGATCATCATTAAAGCATCATACGTCCAGTACATCAAATATCATCTCCTGTTCATACTAATAGCGGGAGGTACATCGACTTATGCTGAAAATTTGGATGACTGGACTTTTACTTTTAGCGCAGCCCGCGGGGCATTCTGACAGCTTAACGATTACCCAGCAAGGGAAGAAAGTGGCCGTTTTGAACCGCGAAGATTTTACAATGCCGCTTCCCGGGACACCGTTGATTGATGATAAAAAATACGGCGAGTTCGTTGACAGGCTTGAGCGGAAAGTACACAAGGATCCCGTCAACGCCGTGATCAATGATCAGGGAAGGATCGTTCCCGGCAAGGTTGGCTACAGCCTTTCCAGGAAGGGGTTTAGAGAGCAGTTTTACGCGTATTTTTATGGGGATGGCCCGTCCGCAATCGAGGTGCCTGAATTGAACGTTTACCCGAAAGTGGACAGCGAACTGCTTTCCCATATCCGGACACAGCGGATCGGCCAGTATGTGACGTATTTTAATTCCGGGAATAAAAGCAGGACGCACAACATTTCACTCGCGGCAAAAGCGATCGACAATCATGTTGTGTTTCCTAATGAGACGTTTTCATTTAACAAAGTTGTCGGTATGAGGACGCCGGACAAGGGGTATATGAAGGCTCCCGTGATCGTGAGAGGCGAATTGTCTGAAGGGGTTGGGGGAGGCATTTGCCAGGTTTCGTCGACATTGTTTAATGCGGTTGACCGGGCAGGACTGGAAATCGTCCAGCGCTATTCCCACAGCCGCCGTGTCCCTTATGTTCCGCCGGGGCGCGACGCGACGGTCAGCTGGGGCGGGCCTGATTTGCGCTTTCAAAATAAATATAACCAGCCGGTCTTGATCCGAGCAAAACGGCATGGAGGAATGATGGTTGTTACACTTTATTCTTCTGATGTTGTCAATCATCAGCTGCGGAAGGTCCCGAAGGCTCCGTCTGAAATCCCAAAAGAAGAACATCAGAGCGGGGATCACTAGAGGCGAATGTTCAGCTGGCGCTGCACTTGTTCACACAATGTACAATAAAATCCTTTTGCCTGTATGATAGGATGAATCAAGGACACATCTTTAAGACAAGAGGAGATGATCGAGTGACATGGCTTTTTGTAACCTTTTTGGTGATCTTCAGTCTTTTTAAAATACTGGTCACTTGCCTTCCGAGCGGTGTTGTAGAGTGGCTGACCGGCAAATTTCAAGTTCATGTGAAGCTGGAAGAAGCGAATGTTACAGTGACGTTCGGCGGAAAGCGTTTAGAGGGATCTGACAAGAGTCAATTTATTCAACACTTTAATGAAGCCGTATTTATGGAGCGGTATTACATCTACCCGGGAGACGAGCCGCTGTATGTAAATCCGAAAAACGCCGGGACACCGTTTGTTATCGAAACAAAAAGAGGAAAAAACGCTGTGAAGCTGTTGGTTTACAGATACGATGATCATATAGACGTCGTTAAACAATATAAGAAAAAGACGGCCGCTTATTGTCTGCGTTCTGACAGTCTGCAAACATGCAGGGGGCTCAAAACGGCGGATTTGGTTTAAAAAGCAGGAAAAAACCTGCTTTTTTTATGATATGAAATAAAGCCTGACAGCGCTGTAACCGATCAAAAATAAACAAGCAGCGATCGTAAAGATACATTCTCCTTTTTTATTCTTCTTCAAAAGAACGAATGAACGCACACCGATGTTCAGCCCAAACAGGATGAAACCCACATTCAAATAAACAGGATTTAAACCGGATGGAATGATGAGGAGAATTATGCCGGCAAGCGTGATATAATGGAACGCTTTGACAAGCGGCGGTTCTTTTTCCCGCGCTGTACGACTGTCCATTTCACCATCACCTTTCATTAGCAATAAAATCCTTGTATTGCATATTATTCTAATTTAAAATGTGGTTGATGAAAAGTCTTGCAAAGGGAGAAACGCCATGACCATACATATTCAACAGCTTGATGCCCCTCTGAAGCCTGAGTTTGTTGCTGAACTGATTAATTTGTGGAATGATAATACATTGGAAACGGCTGATTGCAGATTGGATGATCAAGATAGAGAAATGATACAGCAGCAGCTGAAACAATATGCTCAATCCGCATACGGAGCGGTTTTTGCCGTCGTGAATGAGAAGCAAGAAGCGGTCGGATACGGGCTGGCCTCTATTAAGAAAGATTTGGTCAGCGATTGTCTGAGCGGGCACATCGATGAAGTGTACATAGCCCCGGGCTATCGAAGAAACAAACTGGGGAAGCTTGTTGCAGATCGTATGATGGATTGGTTTGAACGGCATCAAGTGTCTCACGTTCAAGTATCAGTTGATATCGATAATCAATCGGCGCTGCATTTTTGGGAAGGCATCGGATTCAGCAGTGAATTTTACCTTCTGACACATTAATTTTTTGAATCATGGAGGCGATGCCCTCACCATTATGACCCGGCCGCCTCGCTGAAAAGCCCCTTTTTCATTGCAAAGGGGCTTTTTTAATGAGTTGAGGAGAATTATGATGCGGTGAATTGACGAGAGTCGGGACTTCATAAGCTTCCATCTCTTTTGACGCATAGGGTTTTAAAAGGCTTTCTAAATACGCAAGGTCTTGATTTTCCGGATTCAGCCATTCCTTTTCAGCCTGACGATCAAGAATGACAGGCATGCGGTTATGAATATCTTTCATCAAATCGTTGGGCATTGTCGTAATGATTGTGCATGTATAGACGGGCTTGCTGCCTGCAGGCTGCCACTTCTCCCAAAGCCCCGCAAACGAAAACAGTCCATTTGTTTTGAGCTTGATCCTCATCGGCCGTTTTGTCTTGGCATCGGTGCGCTTCCACTCATAAAAACTGTCTGCCGGAATGAGGCACCTTTGTCTGATCAGCGGCTTTCGAAAGCTCGGCTTCTCAGCCAAAGTCTCGGCGCGCGCATTGATCATTTTATAACCGATTTTCTCATCCTTTGACCATGGCGGAATCAATCCCCATCGCAGCCGCCCCAGCCGGTTATGAGAACCGTCGCTGATGACGGCGAGAATGAACTGGGAAGGCGCGATGTTATAACTGGGGCTGTAATCTTCAATCGTCATTTGATCAATCTCGAAACGATCAATAATCTCATCAAATTCAGAAAAGAGCGTAAACCTGCCGCACATCTTAGATCACCTTTTTTTGTTTATTGAAAGTTTGAGGCAAATAGATTTTTTATATATAAATGGCCAACAAGGCCGCTGCAACAGCCATGACAAAGCAGTCATCGCCCGTCATGGCCACGCCGTTTTTGATGAATACGCTGCAGGTCCAGTTAAGCGCCGATCCTTCCGCGGTCCGGTCAATCAGCTTTTTACCTGCTGTGTAAACACATGCTTTAAATAAAGAAAACGAAATGGAACATAAAATAAAGAGCAAAATAAACTTTACCACCAACGCCAGCATTGCTTTTTCACCCCGACATATTTTGTAAGCTCCACCTTCATTTTACCAATAAATTCATATGTTAAAACCTCATTCTTATTTTATTATATTGACCGAATGATCAGCAAACGCTACAATTTATACTAACCGATTGGTCAATAACGAAAAGGAATGATGATCAATGCCTTTACAGCTTTATGAAAAAGAACAAATACTCGATGCCTGTTTGGAAGTTTTTGCGAGGCGCGGCTATGCTAAGACTTCGACCGGAATGCTGGCGGAAGCGGCCGGCATTTCAAAGGCGCTGATTTTTCATCACTTTAAAAGCAAAAAAATCCTGTACTTAACTGTGCTCGATTATTGTATTGAAAAGGTAAAGTCGCGCCTTTCCCTTGATGACCTGTCGTCTTATCATGATTTTTTTGAAGCGAAAGAAAAAATAAGCCTGGCTAAGCTTGAGTTTTTCGCGGATTATCCAAACGTATATAAGCTCACGAAAGAAGCCTTTTTTTCACCGCCTTCCGAATTAAAAGAAGAAATCGCCGCAAAGTATGGGGAGCAATTTGCCGTTAGAAATCGTATTCTAAAACAGCTTTTTGCGAAAGTTCCGTTGAGGAAAGGAGTCGATCGTGAAGAGGCGTTCGAACTCATCATGGTCATGATGGGGCATTTTGAACAAAAGTTTCTAGCGAAAGTAACGGCTGAAAACGATTATGATTCAGCTTGGAGCAGACATCTTCTTGAAGAACGAAAACGGTTTTTGGATATGATTCGTTTCGGTATTGAAGGCGAATAAAAAGGGGGATTTCTGATGGGACACTATGTATTGGGCTTTCATGAGGTCGATCGAGCCGATTTGCCGCTTGTCGGGGGAAAAGGGATGAACTTGGGCGAATTGTCCAAAATGGACGGCATTCAAGTGCCTCCCGGCTTTTGTGTAACTACAAAGGCATATGAAAGGATGATCGGCGAAAACGGCAGTGTCAGTGAATTGATTGATCAGCTGTCTCTTTTAAAAGTGAACGATAGAGAGCAGATTAACGAACTCTCCCTCCAGATCCGCAATGGTATTGAAAGGGCCGAAATCGCCGAAGAGATCAAAGAAGCGGTTAAAAGCGCTCACTCAAATGCTGGCGGCGGTGCATATGCCATCCGATCAAGCGCTACAGCGGAAGATTTGCCTTATGCCTCTTTCGCTGGGCAGCAAGATACGTATTTAAATATAAAAGGAATAGAGGCGATCTTGAAGCATATCAGCAAATGCTGGGCTTCACTGTTTACAGAGCGGGCCGTGATCTACCGGATTCAAAACGGTTTTGACCACCGTAAAGTTCAATTATCGGTCGTCATCCAGCAGATGGTGTTTTCGGATGCGTCCGGCATTTTGTTTACGGCAGATCCCGTTACATCCAACCGGAAGGTCACCTCGATTGATGCGAGCTTTGCTTTGGGAGAGGCGCTAGTATCTGGAACGGTTTCAGCAGACAACTATAAGGTTCGCGAAGGCGCGATCATTCAAAAAACGATTTCCGAGAAAAAGACGGCAGTCTATTCTTTGGAAAGCGGCGGCACTGAGGCGCGCGAAGTCGAAGCGGGACGCCGGAAAAAGCAAACATTAACAGATGAACAGATCATACAGCTCGAAAAACTAGGAAGGAGAATCGAAGCTCATTTCGGTTTTCCGCAGGATATTGAATGGTGTCTGGCTGATGGCGAATTTTTCTTTGTCCAGAGCCGGCCTGTAACGACATTGTTTCCTCTTCCGAAACAGAGCGATGACAAGCTGCGCGTCTATATGTCTGTCGGGCATCAGCAAATGATGACAGAGCCGATCAATCCGCTTGGGATATCGTTTTTCGGGTTGATCTCGGATTATGAGCTGACTTGTGCAGGCGGAAGGCTTTTTATTGATTTATCACATGATTTGGCATCTTTTTCCGGTCGGAAAGTCGTCCTCAGTACGGCGGGGAAAAATGATCCTTTCATGCATAGCGCTCTTGTAAATTTTTTAAAAAGAAAGGAGCTTGTCAAAACCCTGCCGAAAGGGAAGCGGATGTTTAGGTTAGGGGCTGAAGGGCTGTCATGGTCACTGCCGGCTGATGCGCTGAAGATTTACCGAAAAAACGACACAGGTGTAGTCAAACGGCTCATGTCCAAAGCGGAAGCATCCATTCATGAGGCTGAACAGCGATTGAAAAACGCATCGGGTGAAACGCTATTTGCACAGATAGAAGAGGATCAAAAAAGCTTGAAAAAAGTTCTCTATGATTCAGAGAGCATGGCTGTGATTATGGTTGGTTTATATGCGGTATACTGGCTCAATCGAAAAATGGAGAAATGGCTTGGCGAAAAAAATGTCGCCGATACCCTTTCTCAATCGGTATTGCATAATGTCACATCTGAAATGGGCTTGGCGCTTTTGGATGTTTCCGATGCTGCCAGAGGATACCCCGAGGTTCAGAAATATTTAGCGGATGCCAATGATGAAACCTTTTTCGAAGATCTCAAACAGCTTGACGGCGGTCCCGCCTTTAGCAGCGCATTGCGGGCATTCCTTGAGAAATACGGCATGCGCTGTACCGGTGAGATCGATATGACCAAGACGCGCTGGAGCGAACGCCCTTCCATTCTTGCTCCAGTCATTTTGAGCAACATCAAGAACTTTGAGCCCGGTGCCCGAACGGTGAAGTTTGAACAGGGACGATTGGAAGCGGGGCAAAAGGAGAGGGATCTGTTAAGCCGTCTGCAACAATTAAAGGGAGGCAGACAAAAGGCAAAAAAGACAAAGAAGATGATCAGCGTTTTGCGGAATTTTATCGGTTATCGGGAATATCCCAAATATGCTCTGATCAAACGTTATTTTATATATAAGGAAGCGTTGATGAAAGAAGCCGCCGTTTTGCAGCGAAAGAAGCTGATTCAAGCGAAGGAGGATATTTATTATCTGTCCTTTGATGAATTGAGAGAGGCCGTTTGCGCTAATCGTCTCAATGTGAAGATGATCGAGGAAAGAAAAGCAGAATATCAGTATTATGAAAAATTGACGCCTCCGCGAATGATGACTTCAGAAGGCGAGGTCATTACGGGAGAAGTTCTGGGAGATCACATTCCGGCGGGAGCGTTGGCGGGCGTTCCTGTTTCATCGGGAGTCATCGAAGGAAGGGCAAGAGTGATTCTGAAATTGGAAGAAGCCGATATCGAAGAGGGGGATATCCTTGTCACGCCTTTTACAGATCCGAGCTGGACACCGCTGTTTGTCTCAATCAAAGGTTTGGTGACTGAAGTGGGCGGCCTCATGACACATGGCGCCGTCATTGCGCGGGAATACGGGCTTCCGGCGGTGGTGGGGGTTGAGCATGCGACAAAAGAAATTAAAGACGGACAGAAGATCAGGATAAACGGATCGGAAGGCTATGTTGAAATACTCGAATCATAAAAGCGAGCGCAGCTTCAAGCTGCGCTTTAACGTTTATAAAGGTCGGCGGACAACATCCATTCCATCAAGTGCTGGTAAGGATAATAGGTCGTTCCATTTAACTCAATTTTAGGGATTTCAGGATATTTGCGCAGCATTTCTTTCGTTTCTTCTTTGCTTAATCCTAAATAATATTGTAAATCTCTTTCTTTGATTAAATGTGGATAGCCCGAATGGTTCCCTTTTGGGTTTTTAAAGTTTTTCAAACCGTCTCCGATAAAATAGCCTAAAGCCGCTAAACCAAGCCCGATCCAAAACAGGTTCATCTCCATGTTTACCATCCTTTTCGCATATTGCTTTATCTGTCATACGAAAAGGATTGAAAAAAGTTTCAAGGTCAAAGGCTTTGCCGGTTCAGCATCTCATAAAGAACGACGGCATGGTTATGGCGCTCATCCTTTGCACCGTAAAGCAGAATAACGGTTTCGTCCGCAGCCATTTCTTTTAATTCCTTGAAGCTTCTTTGTTTTTCAGGGTGTTGTTTGATTTCGTTTTGATAGGCTTCTTTAAACGATTCGAATTTTTTCGGGTCATGGCCGAACCATTTTCTTAAATCAGGACTTGGAGCGATTTCTTTCATCCAGCAGTCAAGGTTCGCTTTTTCTTTTGATATGCCGCGCGGCCACACACGATCGATTAAAATGCGGCGTCCTTCTGCCTGTTGGTTTTCATGATAAATGCGCTGAAGAATAATCGGCATCTGGATCACTCCTTCTCATTTTATGATAAACCGGCCGGCTGGAAGGAACAACCTCTATTGAAAAGCCTATGCCAACAATCCTTTTATTCGATGGAATGTTTTAAAGAACTGTACATTTGGCTGACGCTTTCATCGATTTCATCTCTTGACATCCGCAAAGCTTTTTCCGATCTGGCATAGCCGATTTCTAAGCGGCCTTCTTCCAGCCCTTTGAAAATTGCGTCGGCAAATTCATCTAAAGGAGCTCCGAAATCATGCAGTCCGACACCGCCCAGATCCGTATTGACCGCGGGAGGAGCGACCTCTATGACCTCAACGCCGGCCTCGGAAAGCTGATGTCTTAAACTCATCGTAAAAGAATGGAGAGCGGCTTTTGTCGATGAGTAGATCGGTGCGATCGCCATCGGTGTAAACGCCAGGCCTGATGTTACATTGATGATCGCTGTTTCCCCCGGTTTTTCGGCGAAGTATTGGCTAAAGAGCATGGCCAGGTGGATCGGCGCCTCCATGTTGACGGTGATTTCTTTTTTGTAGTCAGCCCAATTGTCTATGACATCGGCTTTTAAAATGTGGTAGCGCTGCTGTATGCCCGCATTATTCACAAGTATGTTTACGCCAGGGTGACGTTCTTTGACCCATTCAAATAATGCCAGTCGTTCCGTTTCATCGGTTACATCGCATACACGGGTGATCAGCTCCGGATATTTTTCCTTTGCTTCTTTCAGCTTGCTTTCCCTTCTCCCGCAGACGATGACCGTATTTCCCGATTTCATAAATCGTTCGGCAAAAGCAAAGCCGATTCCTGATGCACCGCCTGTGATCAGTACTGTGTGTCCCGACAGTTTCATTGAAATCCCTCTTTTCCGTCAAATTTTCAAACAATAAGTTGAACATCTTTTCTGATCCTATACTAGACCCTTCATTTTCCAAAATGCAAGTATTCCGATTAGACGGTATGTTCCGATTGCATTATTATTGAAAAGTGAAAGGGGTGGAATAAAATGTATGAAACGACTGTCGAAACGTGCTTCGGAAAGCTGAAAGGCAGAGCGGAAAACGGTGTCCGTATCTTTAAAGGCGTTCCTTTCGCAAAACCTCCCGTCGGCGAGTTAAGGTTCCGGGAACCGCAGCGCATGGAGGCTTGGGAAGGTGAGCGGGAGGCTTTTCAATTTGGTCCGGTTTGTCCGCAGCCCGACGGGGTATTGCCCCAATCAGAGGGGGTTCAAAAATCTGAGGATTGCCTGTATTTAAATGTGTACGCACCTGAAGAGGCGGATGGGGGTCTGCCTGTTATGGTGTGGATTCATGGGGGCGCTTTTTATCTCGGCGCCGGCAGTGAACCGTTCTATGACGGGACTCAGCTCGCAAAGCAGGGAAAGGTGGTCGTGGTCACCATCAATTATCGCCTCGGTCCGTTCGGTTTTTTGCATCTTTCTTCAATTGATGATTCCTACCCAAGCAACCTTGGCCTGTTGGATCAAATCGCGGCGCTCGAGTGGGTGAAAGAAAATATCGCTTTCTTTGGCGGAGACCGTCATCATATTACGGTGTTTGGAGAATCGGCGGGCTCGATGAGCATTGCTTCGCTTTTGGCGATGCCGAAAGCAAAGGGGCTTTTTCAACAGGCAATTATGGAAAGCGGGGCTTCCGCAACAATGTCTGAAAAGCTTGCAAAAGCCGCAGCAGAAAGATTCTTAACGATTCTCGATATTGATCATCATCACCTGGAGCGCCTTTGCGATGTATCTGATCAGGAACTTCTTCAAGCCGCCGATCAGCTGCGTACTTTAATGGGAGAAAATATTTTTGAATTGATCTTTCAGCCTGCACTTGACGAAAAAAACCTGCCGCTGAAGCCGGAGGCCGCCGTCGCGAAAGGCGCGGCAAAAGGGATCAATCTATTAATCGGAACAAACCGCGATGAAGGCGCCTTGTTTTTTGCCTCTGATTCGGAACTTTTGCCTGAGAACAAGGTTAATGAGATTTTAGAAGAATACATGGGAAAAGAGGCCGCTGAAGCCGCGGTGTCTCTGTATCCGAGATCATTAGAAGGCCATGTTGATATGATGACAGATCTGATCTTTTGGCATCCGTCCGTTGTGTTCGCTTCGGCTCAATCACGACATGCATCTGTCTTTATGTACCGGTTTGACTGGCATTCCGATTCGGAGCATCCGCCGTTCAACAAAGCGGCACACGGCTTAGAGATTCCGTTTGTATTTGGCAATATGGACAGTTTGGAACAGCTGACAGGTACGAAGGCTGGGGAGGAAGCGCGTCAGCTTGTTAAACAGATTCAGGCTGCCTGGGTGTCTTTTGCCCGCTCCGGAAATCCGAGCACCGATCATGTCAGCTGGCCTGATTATCATGAAGATTCACGGAAAACGCTCATTTTTGATCAAGAGATCGCAATTGAAAACGACCCGTATTCAGAGAAGAGAAAGCTGTTGACAGCCTCGAACCAGCAGGTTTAGAACAAGCGGCTGACCTGAGGTCAGCCGCTTTGGTGATAGCGTTCGCTTTGAATGGCTTCAAGCGATTTGCCGCGTGTTTCCGGCGCCATACGGAGCCCGATGATCATATGAATGACGAGAAACGCAATCATGACGGCGCCGGCTGTTTTAAAGCCCAATCCCGTAATCATCGCAGGAACGACCAATGAGATGAGTCCGACGCCGATGCGGACGATGAAGAACATGAAGCCTTGGGCGAGCGCCCTGTATTTCGTATGAAAAAGCTCTGCCGCCCACAGCCCGTAAAACGCCTGCGCTCCAAATCCCGCAGAAATGCCCCACAGGCATACGAATAATAAAAGCTCTGTGATGTTCATCGTGCCGAAGGTGAGGATGACCCATGCGGCGGTTGCCATGGCTGCTCCTATGCCAAAAAGCGTTTTTCGATTGACTTTATCGCCGAGACGGATAAAGACGAAGTATGTGGACGCCACTGTCAAAATCCATAAAAATGCCTGCAGCAGGTTGGCTTGCGCTGCTGTTAAACCGCCGACCGTCTCATAAATATACGGCATGAAATATCCCATTGTTCCGGCAACAAGGTTCCAAAACGCGTAAATTCCGATGAGAAGAATCATGGCGCGGAGGTTCGCTTTGTTGGTCAACAGCTCTTTGATCGATGCCTTTTCTGCAACTCCTTTTGCTTTGTCTTCGGCTTCTTTTCGCTTTTGCTCCTCCCAGATGGACGATTCGTGAATCTGCTGCTGCAAAATCCACGTGATGACCGCGACAACGAATAATTGTGCAAAAATCAACCGGCTTCCCAGCAAACCGAGCGGCGCCAAGGCAACCGATAGCAGCAGCGTAAGCGCCGGTCCGACCGACCATGCCAGCTGCCCCCAGCCGACGCGTCCGGCGCGTTCGTGATCAGGCGCCTCCTCGGCAATGTAAGTCCAAGCAGCCGGAATCGCTGCGCCCACCGCAATTCCCGTCACGATGTAACCGGTTAAAAGCATTGGAAAATTAAACGACATGGCGATCAGCAAAACGCCAAGCATATAGACCAATAGATCGTATTTGTATATGAATTTTCTCCCGTAACGGTCGACTAAAAAACCGCCGAGAAAAGCGCCGATCGCCGCGCCGAAACCATTTGCGCTTAAGGCGCCGAGAAGCCCGACCCGGGCGTCGTCCAACCCTAAATATTCAACCCATAACGAAAGCCCGCCGGCCCCTGCGACGATTGATCCCGCCTCCAAATAGTTGGACATGGCAACCGTGATCGTCGACTTCAAACTGCCTTTTTTTCTCCCTGGCATGATTCGTTCCCCTTTCAAATCAGAATTCTTTTCTGACAGAAGCCGGATTGATGCGTTGAATGCTGGATTTTTCCTAAGTGAGTTATGCGAATATGTAAGCGTTGTCATTTTCTGATACCGACCCTGCATCCGTTCCAGCTTGCACGCTGTTGCGAATGTTTTGCTCATAGTATTACTTTATTCGGAAAACAAAAATAAATCAACATATAAATCAGAATATTACGTCTGAAAATCTTTGTTTTTGTTTGAAATTTCTCCTTGAAAAACTGCCATTATATCAATTTTTTATTAAAAAACCGAAACTTTTCCTTAGAAAAAATAGTATATTTAAACTAAGTATATTTTACTATGAGGAGGAGTTTTTTTAGATGAGTATATTAAGCAGGTTCAAAGACATTATGGCCAGCAATATTAACGCTTTGCTTGATAAAGCGGAGGACCCGGAAAAAATGGTGGATCAGTATGTCAGGAACTTAAACAGCGACTTAAACAAAGTAAAGGCGGAAACCGCGTCCGTCATGGCGTCCGAGCAAAGGGCAAAAAGAGAACTGGCGGATTGCCGGGCGGAAATCGACAAGCTTGAGCGCTATGCCATGAAGGCTTTGGAAGCCGGCAGCGAGGCGGATGCCCGAACATTTTTAGAAAAGAAAACGGTCCTGGAAACGAAGGCATCCGAATTAGAAACTGCATTACAAACGGCGTCATCCAATGCGCTTCAAATGAAAAAAATGCACGATAAGCTTGTTTCCGATATCGGAGAGCTTGAAGCGCGCCGGGCCGCGATCAAAGCGAAATGGACAGCGGCGAAAACACAGGAAAGAATGAATAAACTCGGTGCATCTGCAGCAAATGCCAACAATTCAATGTCCGCTTTCGGCAGAATGGAGGAAAAGGCCAACCGGGCGCTTGATGAAGCGAATGCGATGGCTGAACTGAACGCCGCTCCTCAAGATGACATTGAAGACCTGAAGGCTAAATATGACAGCCCCTCTGGTGTGGATGATGCGCTTGCCGCACTGAAAGCGAAAATGGCGGGTCAAAAGTCATAACAATTTGAAATGAATAAAGTGAGAGGTTAAGAGACATGGTAATATCTTATAAATGTCCGGGCTGCGGGGATGACATGGCCTTTGACGCTGAATCCGGCACGCTGGCCTGCGGGAGCTGCGGGAGACAGGACAAGATTGAAAACATTCCGGAAGAATTAAAAACAGCGAGATTTACTGAAGACGAAGCAACAGAATATCATTGCCAAAACTGCGGCGCTATTTTGATCACTGAAAAAGAAACGACGGCTACATCCTGCAGCTTTTGCGGGGGAGCGGCAGTGATCACCGACCGCCTGTCCGGAAACCTTGCCCCGGCAAAGGTGATTCCTTTTACGATCAGTAAAGAGGAAGCGGCAGACGCGTTTCGCAAGTGGTGCAGAAAAGGGCTGTTAACACCAAAGGGCTTTATGTCTGCTGACCGGATTAAAAGCATCACAGGCATGTACGTCCCTTTCTGGATGTACGATTTAAACAGCAAAGTGCAGATCAGCGCCCGCTGCACAAAGGTACATCGGTATACACAGGGCGACTACATCTATACGGAGACCGAACATTATGATGCGTTTCGCGATATCAATCTCGACTACATCAAAGTCCCGGTGGATGCCTCAGAAAAGATGAACGATGAATTGATGGACAAATTGGAGCCTTATCCGTATGATCAGCTGAAAGATTTTAAAACGGCCTATTTGGCAGGCTACATCGCTGAAAAATATAATTACGATGATGAAGAGCTTTTTCCGCGGGCGAAAAGCAAAATCAGCGGCTACATCGAATCATATATCGATTCCACTCTATCCGGATACAGCTCCGTCGATGTGAAAACGAAACACGTCGATACGCAAAAAATGAAAAGCTTTTATGTACTTTTGCCAGTCTGGATGGTCAATTACAACTACAAACAAAAGGATTACATTTTTGCGATGAACGGACAAACGGGAAAAGTCGTCGGCAAGCCGCCGATCAGCTCATTTAAAGAAAAGATGTGGTTTAGCGGACTGGCTGTCTCCATATTTGCAGTCTGGAAAATCATCGCTGCTGTGATGGGAGGCGGGGCGTGATGAGAAATTTATTGAGAAACGCAATGATCCTATGTATGATTTTTCTTGTCTTCATCCCTATAGCCTCCGGTGCGGCAGCCTCTGAACAGAAGCGGTATGTTTATGATGAAGCCGGGCTTCTGACCAAACAGGAAATCGAGAAACTGGAGACGCTGGCAGCCAAATTAGGCGCCGAACGGGAAACCGACTTTATCATTGTGACGGCCAATGATACGAATGGCCGCGATGTAAAGAAATATACGGAGGACTTCTATGACGAAAAGGCGCCCGGCTATCAGAAGAAGCACGGAAATGCAGCCGTGTTAACGGTTGATATGGAGCATAAAGAAGTCTATCTTGCCGGCTTTAAAAAGGCTGAAGAATATTTGAATGACGCCAGACTGGACAAAATTAGAGAAAAAATCACGCCGGATATATCTGACAATCATTATGAAGCCGCATTCGAAATGTTTATGAAGGCGGCGTATGATGATATGGAGAAGAAACCGTGGGCGGACAGCATCTTTTTTAAGACATGGTTTCAATTGCTTGTGTCAGCAGTCATCGCGGGAATTGCCGTCGCCATTATGAAATACAATTCAGGCGGCAGAGTGACCGTAAGTGCAAACACATATATGAACGGTGATACATCCGGAGTGATCAGAAAGAATGACGAGTACATCAGAACGACCGTCACAAAACAGAGAAAACCGTCCAATAATAAAAGCTCAGGCGGCGGAACGACGAGCGGAGGACATTCGCACAGCGGCAGCCGGGGAAGCTTTTAGAAAGGGAAAGGAAGAGTTCAAATGGTGTTTTTTAAAAATCAATTTGCAAATGTAGTAGAATGGGACGAATTTCGCGATGATATGATTTTCTACAAATGGAACAACCGCGAAATCAAAAAGGGGAGCCGGCTGATCATTCGTCCCGGTCAGGATGCCGTCTTTTTAAACAATGGAAAAATCATAGGCATATTCCAAGATGAAGGCGACTATGATATCGAATCTGAAATTATTCCTTTTTTATCTACTTTAAAAGGTTTTAAATTTGGCTTTAACAGCGGAATGCGCGCCGAAGTCCTGTTTGTTAATACGAAGGAGTTTACCGTTAAATGGGGGACGAAGAATGCCATTAATATCCCGGCTGCAGGACTTCCGGGCGGCATGCCGATCAGAGCGAACGGCACATTTAATTTTAAGGTGAATGATTATGTCGCATTAATCGATAAAATTGCCGGTGTGAAAGATCAGTATGTTGTGGAAGATATCAAAATACGGATCACATCTATCCTTGATCAGCTTCTGATGAAGTGGATCACAAAAGAAGGAAAAGATATGTTCAACCTTCAAGCCAACGCCTTTGATATCGCAAAAGGGATCAAGGAAGACCTTGATATGGAAATTGTCAGCGACGGCATGACGATAACAGGCTTTAACATCATGAGTTTCAATTATCCGAAAGAAATTCAGGACATGATCACGAAGAACGCTTCCCACGGGATGGTCGGCGATCTGAACAGATATCAGCAGATCTCCATGACAGACGGCATGGCGTCAGGAAAGATGGCAGGCGGCGGTGCCGCATCCGATATGGCCGGCATGATGATGGGAATGAACGTCGCGAACCAAATGATGAATCAGATGAACCAAAATCAGCAGGCGCAGACACAGACGCCTCAAAGCACGCCGCAGGCAGGGGCAAAGCCGAACTTCTGTCCAAACTGCGGAACGAAAACGGGTGAAGCCAACTTCTGTCCGAACTGCGGGCAGAAACTTGTGTAAGCGGGGGATCGATATAGAAGATACCGGCAAAGCTGGTATCTTCTTTGTGAATTTATGAATAACAGACCGGCATGATTGCCGGCAGACCAAGCTGGAAAACAAATGGAGCAGAAGCTGATCCTGATTCACAAGTCGGATCAATTGCATGATCAGAACGCCCGCCGTATTCTATATATAACAATGTGAGTGCCGGGTGAAAAGAATACGGCATACATCAATCAAGGATGTACAGAATAATTAAAGGAAACAATCTGGAGGAAAAGCGACATGGAATTAGGCATCAGCACCTTTGTAGAAACGACCCCTGATATCAAAACCGGAAAAGTCATCAGCCATGCGGAGCGGCTGCGCGAAGTAGTGGAGGAGATCGTCCTTGCCGATCAGGTGGGCTTGGATGTATTCGGAGTTGGAGAGCATCATCGTCAAGATTACGCCGCTTCTTCTCCTGCCGTCGTCCTGGCCGCAGCGGCTGCACAGACAAAGCGGATCAGATTAACGAGCGCGGTCACCGTGCTGTCGTCAGCAGATCCCGTCCGTGTTTTTCAGGATTTTGCGACGCTCGACGGGATCTCAAACGGCAGGGCGGAAATCATGGCGGGCCGGGGGTCTTTCATCGAATCCTTTCCGCTGTTTGGATATGATTTAGACGATTATAATGAGCTCTTTGAAGAAAAGCTTGATTTGCTGCTTGAGCTGCAAAAGTCGGAAAGGATCACATGGAGCGGCAAGCATCGTCCGGCTATTCAAAATACAGGCGTGTACCCGCGCCCTGTGCAGAATCCGCTGCCTGTATGGATCGGAAGCGGCGGAAACCAGGAATCCGTCGTTCGCGCCGGACTGCTCGGCATGCCGCTGGTTCTCGCCATCATCGGCGGGAGTCCGCAGCATTTCGCCCCGCTTGTTGAGCTTTATTATAAAGCGGCGGAACATGCAGGGCATGATGCCTCAAAGCTGACGGTCGCTTCCCATTCCCACGGCTTTATTGCGGAGGATACCGAGACGGCCGCCGATCGGTTTTTCCCTTCCACCCAGCAGGCTATGAATACGCTCGCGAGGGAGCGGGGCTGGGGCCCGTACAGCCGCTCGAGCTTCGATGCAGCCAGAAGCTTTGAAGGGGCGCTCTATGTAGGCGATCCTGAGACGGTGGCGGAAAAAATTATTCACCTGCGCAAGAATGTCGGGATCACCCGCTTTTTGCTTCACGTTCCGGTCGGTTCGATGCCGCACGAAGATGTCATGAAGGCGATTGAACTTTTTGGAACAAAAACGGCGCCGCTCGTCAGGGAAGAAGTATCCCGCTGGGAGGCATCCGAAAGATCATAATGATAAAAGGCCCGCGCCTTCTTAGCGCGGGTCTTTTATTTCATATAATGCTTTTTGAAATCCGGATGAATCGAAAATTTGCGGCGCAAATGGATCAGGTTTTCGCCGAAACTTTCCTCCAATACCTCTCTGTGCTTCTTCATGATTTCCATCAGGTACAGATCATGAATCATCACTTCGGTAATCGGCATCACCAAGCCTACATGCATCGTCCAGGCTGCGCGGCTGTCTTTCCCGTGCGAGACAATGCCGGCCACGACTTCCGAATCGTCGACGCTGAATACGAGCCAGCGTCCGTCGTACTCTTCTGTAATTTGTGTGCTGCTGTCATGGAGATAGACATTGGCGAAATCAGCTTCAATGTCGCCGTACGCAATGATGGTGACGATGACGCCTTTTTTTGCGGCCTGCTTGAGTTCCGGCTCCAATTCAGGAAAATCCTCTTTCCAAATTTCGAGGAGAATCCTTTTTCCGGCTGATGATATACAAGCCTTTACTTTATCGATAATCTCGCTTCGCCCAGTGATGTTCCAAATATTTTCCCGGTCATTTGCAGTGCGTTCAAACTTCTCGAAATATTTTTCTGCCTGTTCAAAAGTCTCTTCCGCTTTCAGCCGCCGGTTTTTAATCAGTTCATTGGCGGGAACGGGAATGTACTGCGGTGTGCCGCCGTAGCTGACAAAGATATCGCCGCGGATCACTAGGCTTTCCAGCACTTCGTATATTTTCGACCGGGGAACACCCGATTTTTTCGCCACCGCATAGCCTGTCAGCGGCGATTCTTCCAAGAGTGCCAAGTATGCTTTCGACTCATACTCGGTGAAATTCAGGTTTTTCAGTACGTCTAATATGGTTTCCTTCATAAGCCCTCCAGCTTCAACAAGAGTCGCTACCTTTGTCACTCATATTTTGCTGGATGTATTGATTTATTTCAAGTCCGCTGATACACTTTTTATAAGTGGTTACTCAAGTAGTCACTATATAAACCGGTATGGGGGGAGACACCTGATGGATAGCCTGCTGTCATACATATCGATTGCCGCCATGATGGTGGTGATACCCGGAGCCGATACGATGCTTGTCGTGAAAAACACGCTTCGCTACGGGCCGAACGCCGGGCGCTGCAATGTTCTCGGTTTGGCGACTGGGCTTTCTTTCTGGACGCTGATTGCCGTTCTCGGCTTAGCGGTGGTGATTGCGAAGTCGGTGATTTTGTTCAATACGATCAAATACTTGGGGGCGGCCTATTTAATATATTTAGGCATTAAAAGCTTTTTCGCGAAAAAAATGTTTTCTTTGGAGGACATACAAGCCGAGAAAAACAAAACCGAAAACGCATCAAGCCGGCATTATAAGGATTCGTTTATGCAAGGATTGTTCAGCAACGTTCTCAATCCGAAAACTGTTTTGGTTTATATCACGATTATGCCTCAATTTATTAATTTAAGAGAAAGCGTCAACCAGCAGTTGATCATCCTCGCTTTAATCCTTACCTTTCTTGCTGTGTTTTGGTTCCTCATCCTCGTATATTTGATCGATTTCGCAAAAAAATGGCTGAGAAGCGTGAAATTCCAGAAGGTCTTTCAAAAAGCCGCGGGGCTGGTGCTTGTCGGGTTTGGCGTTAAAACGGGTTTGGATTGATATCGGAGAAGGAGTGAGTTTTGACTCGCTCTTTTTTTGTTTATTTGTCAACGATTATGGGGTGGAATAAGCCAGATAAAACAGCGGTCTATGGTTATTCGTTGACATTTTGACAACGATTCTATATATTGATACCGACTTGGTCTTTTGGCTGATAGATTGATACATTTTAAGTGTGAGAGGAGAAAAGCTCATGGATGAACAAAAGAAAAATCAGCTGGGGGCGCTGCTGAAAGAGCATTTGCGAAAAAGATCATTATCTTTAAGAGAATTGAGCGAACGCACTCAAATCGATAAAGCGACCATCTCAAGAATCATCAATGGCAAAAGAAAAGCAAACCTGAACCATTTGCAAAGGTTTTCTGAAAGTCTCGGCGTTTCTTTTGATGAGCTGATGACAGCGGCCGGCTATGCGATGGAGAAGGCGAGGGAGAGCGTACGTCCGGATATTCACTCGTCAGTTGCCGAAATTGAAGATGTTTTGCAAACTTCAAATGTCTATGATCGGTCCTTTACCACGGAACAACTGAAAAACAAATTGAATGAGTACGAACAATATTCTCAGACGGAGGAAGGAAAGCGTACCATTTTGGCTGAGTTTGAATCCAAAGTCGAGAAAGTCGCCGGCATTGGTCCTTTTCTGACCCGTTTGCACGACATGTACAGCCGATTTACCTCGGGGCGCGGAACGCCGCGTGAATTGCTGCTGATGGGCGGCGCTTTGCTGTATTTTATCGTTTCTGTTGATGTCATACCGGATTATATTTTTCCAATCGGCTATATTGATGATGCCGCAGCGGTTCAATTCGTTTTCAACCAGCTGTCACATAAATCATGATGGAGCATGTTACAGATGAAAAGAAAGCATATCAACATTGACATCAGCCTGCTGCTGATTCTATTTTGTTTGTTTATCATCAGTCTGCTGGCCGTTTACAGCGGGTCCGGCCAGTATGAAACACAGGACCCTTTTTATTTTGCGAAACGGCAGGTTTTTTGGTATCTTGTCGGGTTTGGCGTCATGGCGGGAACGGCCTACATCGACTATGAGCTGCTAGAACGATTGGCGCTTCGTTTATTTGCGGGAGCCGTTTTTCTTCTGATTCTCGTTCATTTTTTTGGAACTTATAAAAACGGTTCGCAAAGGTGGATCAGCTTCGGAGTCATCGAAATCCAGCCTTCAGAATTTATGAAGATCATTTTGATTCTCCTGTTGGCTTCGATACTCAACCAATTTCAGCATAAAAGGTTCTCCTTCACCGAGAGCATCATTCCGACGGGGAAAATCATGATCTACACGGTGATTCCGTTTTTCTTCATATTGGTTCAGCCTGATTTAGGGTCCGCATTGGTGATTTTGTCGATCGCATTCACGTTGATGCTCGTCTCGGGGATTTCGGGCAGAATGATCATGTCCCTGTCACTTGGATTCATGGGATTGGTCGCCTTTTTGACGTATTTGCACAATCATTACTTTGAGATTTTTTCAAAGATGATTAAGCCTCACCAGCTTGACCGGATATACGGCTGGCTCAGTCCTCATGAACATGCTTCTACATATGGATACCAGCTGACGCAGGCGTTATTGGGGATCGGATCGGGCCAGATGTCAGGAAGCGGCTTTACTCACGGAACCCAAGTGCAGGGAGGGAAGATTCCGGAGGCTCATACCGATTTTATTTTTGCCGTGATTGGTGAAGAATTCGGTTTTTTGGGTGCCGTCACATTAGTCTGTCTGTATTTTCTGATGATCTACAGAATCATCAGGATCGCGATCTCGTCCAACAGTCTGTTCGGTCTTTATATATGTGCGGGGGTTGCGGGGTTGATTGTATTCCAAGTGTTCCAAAATATCGGAATGACAATCGGGTTAATGCCGATCACGGGGCTCGCTCTTCCGTTTATCAGCTATGGCGGCAGCGCGCTGCTGACCAACATGATCGCTTTAGGTCTCGTTTTCAGTGTGAATATCAGATCTAAACATTACATGTTTGGGAATGAGTGGGGATGAAGGTGCGCAAAATGATTCTTTCCCATCTAAAGAAACTGGATTATGTATTGATTGCTTCGGTTCTGTTTTTATCCTCGTTTGGCTTGCTGATGGTATACAGTGCCGGCTACCCCCTCGGATATATGAAGTATCATGATGGCAGCTATTTTTTTATGAAGCAGCTGCAGTGGCTGCTCATCGGTTTGACCTTTTTTTCGGCTGCCGTCTTTTTCCCTTACAAAGCTTACAGCAAACTCATCCGGTTTTTGGTGAAGCTTTCTTTTTTGCTGCTGATTCTCGTTTTGCTGCCGGGAATCGGGATGGAGAAAAACAATTCCCAAAGGTGGATTCAATTCGGTTCGCTCATAATCCAGCCGTCCGAGGCTGTGAAGCTTGTGATGGTTATTTATTTCGCCTATGTGTATGCGAAAAAGCAGAGATACATCGCCGATTTTGGAAAGGGCGTCATGCCGCCGCTGATCATTTTGGCCGCTGTGTTTTTTTTGATTTTAAAACAGCCCGACTTGGGCACCGCTGTTTCGATCCTGTTAAGCTGCGGAGCGGTTCTGTTGTGCGCCGGCCTCAGAATACGGCACTTGCTCCTTCTGGGAACAATGGCAGGGGCGGGCATCGCATATTTTGCTATGACAGCGCCGTACCGGTTAAAAAGGCTGACATCGTTCAGCGATCCTTTTCAAAATGAAAACGGAGACGGCTACCAGTTGATCAATTCCTACCTTGCCATTGATTCGGGCGGGGTATGGGGGAATGGATTAGGGAACAGCGTTCAAAAGCTGGGATTTCTTCCTGAAGCCCATACGGACTTTATCATGGCGGTCATCAGCGAAGAACTCGGCGGTGTCGGGCTGTTGATGATCATCGGGGCCTACCTGTTGATCATGTTCAGAGCCGTTCGGATCGCTGTGCAAATCGATGATCCGTTTGGAAAGCTGCTGGCGGTCGGCATTACTTTTCAGATCATGATTCAGGCGTTATTTAACCTGGGCGCTGTTTTCGGCCTTCTTCCCATTACCGGAATTCCTCTTCCGTTTGTCAGCTACGGAGGTTCTTCGTTAATGTTCATGCTGACGTCAGCCGGGATATTGGTCAACCTCTCCTCACATATTAAGCGGGGAGTTAAAAAAGGGAGGCCTTTCTGATGTAGCTTTTCCCGATTTTGAAGTTGCGATTGACCGGATGATCCTGTCATCAGGAATTGATCTTCTCATATCGTATGTGACCGTGGCTCCGTTTTTATATAAACGCATTCATATTGATAAATAAAGGAAATCGTGATATATTCAAGGTGTGAAACAGAATAATCTTTATATGAATGCGTAAACTGAAAAAAGACCGGAAGATGCGGCTACATCTCCCGGAAGCAACAGAGAGGCTCCGTAAAAAGGAGTCGGCTCTATTTTTAGATCCCAATTAAAAAGTAAGATCGTCTTGGTGTGGGAATCAAGGGCGATCTTACTTTTTTTTGTCGTTAGATGACAGAATGGCCACGACGAGAATGCCGAAAGAGACCATGAGTTGCAACGCCTCTGATACTGTCACATGCTCACCCCCTTTCTCTCCAAGAGATGGAGGGTGAGCCGACCGCCCTTATATAGAACCGAACTGTTGCTAACCTTTATTATACCAAAAAGAAGAGGCGTTTCCATAAATGCCCTTTGTCAAGTGAGTTTGAAGAAACGCATTTTTGCGGTCAAATACCGCTTTTTAGCCAAAAACCCTGTAAATTTTTCAGAGCTGATCCAGTGCAAAAAAGGCCGGTTCAGAAACCCGGCCTTTTTTGATATGTCTCATTTGTTCATTTATGCGGGACGCGCGGCAAAAATTTGAAAGGTAACGCCGAACGGATCGGTGACAATGCCGTAGGCGGGACTGAAATAAGTCTCCTTCAGCTCAAGCTTGACCTCGCCCCGCTCGCTCAGCTTGCCGAACAGACGCTTGGCCGAAGAAACGTCAGCTGCCGTTACGCAAATGGACAATTGGTTTCCGCTTTGGAAAGGCAGTTCAGGAATGATGTCGGCGATCATCAGGACGGCGTCGCCGATTGTCAAAACGGCGTGTGCGATGAAATCCAATTCGTCTTCTTTAAAATTCGCCGCCTCATCTGCAGGGCCTTCACCAATCGTCTGACTGAACTTTACTTCAGCATCGAGTACATGACGATAATAATCAATCGCTTCCTTTGCTCTTCCATTCATCAGGATGTAAGGTGTAATTTGCGTTTTCATAGAGGGAACATCTCCTTTTTTTGTTGATCTAAGAAGATTGTATATTATAATGGTGACAACTTATGTCATCGTTAAAAAATGATTGGAGGTTTTCATGTCAAAAGCGAAACGATTGAATGAAATGATCATGATGGTAAACCGGAAAAAACGATTTACGGTCGGGGAGCTGGCGCAGGAATTCGGGGTTTCCAAGAGAACGGTTTTAAGGGATTTGCAAGAGCTCAGCGAAATGGGGGTGCCCCTCTATTCTGAAACCGGCCCCCACGGAGGGTATCAGGTGTTAAATGAAAGGATTCTTCCTCCCATCGCCTTCAGCGAGAACGAAGCGATTGCCATCTTCTTTGCGATCGATGCGCTGAAGCATTATATATCCCTGCCGTTTGACGCTCAGTACGAGTCCATCAAAAAGAAATTTTATTTAAATCTTTCAGGAGACATCCGGGATGCGATTGACAGTATGAAGGATCGCGTTGCTTTTTATACGCCTTATGAGCAAAAAGACGACATTCCGGTCTTAAAGATGCTGCTTGAGGCGGCAGTTCAGCAAAAGGTGTTGATCATCGAATATGAAGCAAATGGCACAGCAAGCAAGAGAAACATTCAGCCGATCGGAATCTATGCCAATCAAGGGAAGTGGTATTGCCCGGCTTACTGTTTGTTAAGAAAGGACTACCGCATCTTCAGGTGCGACCGGATCAAGCGGGCCGAGCTTGATGAACATACGGCCCCGATTGATTTAACCGGTCTTAATTTACAGAACCGTTTTTCAGCTGTGTCCCGGCCAAGGGAGACATTGGAATTATCCGCAGAGCTGACAAAAAAAGGAGTAGAACGGCACGGTTCACTTAAATGGCCGCACTTTGAGCTGCACGTAAATGAAGACGGGTCCGGCGTGCTGAAAGGCGAGATCGCACCGAAGGATATCGATTTTTTTGCGGATTATTTCATTTCATTCGGCCGGGAAGCGGTTATTCAGAAGCCTTCCGAATTAATCGAAAGGATGAAGCGGACATTATCCGATATGCTGAAACAATACGGCTAAAATGAAGACTTCGGTCAGACTGATCACGAAGACCGCAGCCTGGCGTTTCTTAGCATTTATAGCCTTGCAAAAAAAGCGTGAAGACGCACGTCTCCTTCATCATCCCGTTAACGACACTCTCGATTCCTGAGAGTGTCTTATTTTTGCCGTCAGAAGAAATTTTTACCCAAAAAAGTTGACGGCGGATTTAAAAGTGAGTATCATTACAAATATGAAATAAATATTACATTTATGTTACAAAGAAAAATGATATGTTACGAGTTTAAAAGAAGATTGACAAAGGAGCATGCTTATGAAAAAAGCGATGGCTATTTTAGGATTCCTTGTACTCACAGCATCGCTGCTATTTATCATCAATAAAGGAACATCTCAAATAAACGCTTCACAAAATAGAAAAGCCGCGATTCACACGGAATATTACAAAGACATCAGTTCGCTTTCTTTTCCGGTATTCAGCGATTTGAAGGAAGAAGATGCCCAGCTGGCCAACGATGCGGTAAAACTTCATTTAAAAAACTCCTATAAAGAATTTCAAAAAATCGTTAAAGATGCCGAAAAGAAGGATAAGGACGAGGAAAACGTCTATGAAACGTCCTACAAAGTCAAATACAACGAGGAAGGCAAACTGAGCTTTTTAATCTATGACTATCAGTTCTCCGGCGGTGCGCACGGCATGTACACCGTTACATCCTACAACTTTGACTTTGACAAGCACAAACAAGTCGTGCTGACTGACGTATTAAACAATCAGGCGAAAATCGAAAAGGCAAAGAACTATATTTTCAGCTATATTAACGAACATCCGGAACAATTTTATTCTGATCTGAAAAAGAGCGATATCCGCTTGGATGAACAGACGGCATTCTATTATACAAGCAGCGGAATTTCAATCGTATTTCAGCAGTATGACATCGCCCCGTATGCGGCCGGAAACCAGGAAATAAAGCTTCCGTCGACGCTTTTATATTAGTCCCGGTATAAGAAACAATATTTGTAATAGAAACAGAGACAGCAAGTCATGAAACAGGAGAGTGAGCAGCGATGTCTGGCAAACCATCATTTCGATGGGTTAAAATGTTGATTTTTTTAACGATATTAATAGGTTTGGCGGGGTATTCTTACAATAAGGTGTCAAGCAACAGTCAAGAGCCCCCTCAACCAAAAAAAGACGGCGGACAATCCGGCCTCGGCGTCGAATCCATGGTCAATGACAGCAAACAAGAGAGGTATGCCATCCACTATCCGGTGTTTCACATAAAAGAAATCGATGAACAAATAAAAGCGTATGTGAATCAAGAATTGGCCGGTTTTAAAGAGGATAATGCAAAGGCCCAGGCTCAGCATGAAGACGGGCCTTTTGAACTGAACATCAAATATAAGGTTGTCTATTATACAAAGGATACGGCCAGTGTGGTGCTGAATCAATACATAGAGGCCGGGGGCGTTTCGGGGACAACGTCTGTCAAGACGTTTAACGCCGATTTAAAACAGAAAAAGCTGCTGTCCCTTCAAGACCTGTTCGAAGAAAATTCAGATTTTCTGAACAGGATTTCAAGCATTGCCTATCAGGAATTGAAAAATCGGAATCCGTCTGCCGACATGGCTTTATTAAAAGAAGGGACAAGCCCTCGGGAAGAGCATTTCAGCCGCTTCGCGCTCCTGGAAAACGAACTCGAATTTTATTTTGAGAAAAAACAAACCGGTCTTGAGCAGTCTGTAAAAATAAAAAAAGAATGGGTAAAAGATATTTTAAAAGACCAATATCAAAATATGAAAAAGAATCGTCTTCAGGCAAAACGTGAACAGGAGCCTGTCCCCCTTCCGAAACAAGCGAAAATAAATCCTGATGGAAAAGTGATTGCTCTCACATTTGATGACGGCCCGAATCCCGCTACAACGAATAAAATATTGAACGCTTTACAGAAGCATGAAGGGCATGCGACCTTCTTCGTGCTTGGGAGCAGAGCCCAATATTATCCCGAAACGATAAAACGGATGCTGAAGGAAGGAAACGAAGTCGGCAACCATTCCTGGGACCATTCGTTATTGACAAGGCTGTCAAACGAAAAAGCGTTTCAGGAAATTAACGACACGCAAGAAATGATCGAAAAAATCAGCGGACACCAGCCTGCACACTTGCGCCCTCCATACGGCGGGATCAATGATTCCGTCCGCTCGCTTTCCAACCTGAAGGTCTCGTTGTGGGATGTTGATCCGGAAGATTGGAAGTACAGAAATAAACAAAAGATAGTCAATCATGTCATGAGTCATGCGGGAGACGGAAAAATCGTCTTAATGCACGATATTTATGCAACGTCCGCAGAAGCGGCTGAAGAGATTATTAAAAAGCTGAAAGCAAAAGGCTATCAATTGGTAACTGTATCTCAGCTTGAAGAAGTGAAGAAGCAGAGAGGATATTGAATAAATGAGAAGAAAGCGCCATATCGGCGCTTTTCTGTTGCAAGAAAATATAGGGAAAATGATATTTGTTAAAAATTCAAAATATTTATACAATAGCATGTGTTTCACTTTGAAAGGGGAGAGGAGAATCATGAAACAACACAAACGGCTTTATGCCCGATTGCTGCCGCTGTTATTGGCGCTCATCTTCTTGCTGCCTCACTCTGCAGCAGCGGCGGCGAATCTTAATGGGACGCTGATGCAGTATTTTGAGTGGTACATGCCAAATGACGGGCAACATTGGAAACGCTTACAAAATAACTCGGCATATTTGGCTGAACACGGTATTACTGCCGTCTGGATTCCCCCGGCATATAAGGGAACAAGCCAAGATGATGTGGGCTACGGCGCTTACGATCTGTATGATTTAGGGGAGTTTCATCAAAAAGGGACGGTTCGGACAAAGTACGGCACAAAGGGAGAACTGCAATCTGCGATCAACAGTCTTCATTCCCGGGATATCAACGTTTACGGCGATGTAGTCATCAACCACAAAGGCGGTGCTGATGCGACCGAAGATGTAACGGCTGTTGAAGTCGATCCCGCCGACCGCAACCGCGTAACATCAGGAGAACAGCGAATCAAAGCGTGGACACATTTTCAATTCCCGGGGCGCGGCAGCACATACAGCGATTTCAAATGGCATTGGTACCATTTTGACGGAACCGATTGGGACGAGTCCCGAAAGCTGAACCGCATCTATAAGTTTCAAGGAAAGGCATGGGATTGGGAAGTTTCCAATGAAAACGGCAACTATGATTACTTGATGTATGCCGACATCGATTATGATCATCCTGATGTCGCGGCAGAAATAAAGAGATGGGGAACGTGGTATGCCAATGAGCTGCAATTGGACGGATTCCGCCTTGACGCCGTCAAACACATTAAATTTTCTTTTTTGCGGGAGTGGGTCAATCATGTCAGGGAAAAAACAGGGAAGGAAATGTTTACGGTAGCCGAATATTGGCAGAATGACTTAGGCGCGCTGGAAAACTATTTAAACAAAACAAACTTTAATCATTCAGTGTTTGACGTGCCGCTTCATTACCAGTTCCATGCTGCATCGACACAGGGAGGCGGCTATGATATGAGGAAATTGCTGAACGGAACAGTCGTTTCCAAGCATCCATTGAAAGCGGTTACATTCGTCGATAACCATGATACACAGCCGGGGCAATCGCTTGAGTCGACTGTTCAAACATGGTTTAAGCCGCTCGCTTACGCTTTTATTTTGACAAGAGAAGCAGGCTACCCGCAGGTTTTCTACGGGGATATGTACGGGACGAAAGGAGCCTCGCAGCGCGAAATTCCTGCCCTGAAACACAAAATCGAACCGATCTTAAAAGCGAGAAAACAATATGCGTACGGAGCACAGCATGATTATTTCAACCATCATGACATTGTCGGCTGGACGAGGGAAGGCGACAGCTCGGTTGCAAATTCCGGTTTGGCGGCGTTAATAACAGACGGACCCGGCGGGGCAAAGCGAATGTATGTCGGCCGGCAAAACGCC
This sequence comes from Bacillus sp. B19-2, assembly GCF_022832475.1. Taxonomy (NCBI): domain Bacteria; kingdom Bacillati; phylum Bacillota; class Bacilli; order Caryophanales; family Bacillaceae; genus Bacillus; species Bacillus sp. B19-2. The sequence continues at coordinate 279 of NZ_JALHKQ010000010.1, read as the reverse complement.
GGTGAGACATGGCATGACATCACCGGAAACCGTTCCGAACCGGTTGTCATCAATTCTGAAGGCTGGGGAGAGTTTCACGTAAACGGCGGGTCGGTTTCGATTTATGTTCAAAAATAGAAGAATAGAGTGATAGGACGGATTTCCTAAAGGAAATCCGTTCAGCTTGTCGACAAAGCCATAAAAAGTGGCTTGATCGACAAGCTTTTTTTGTTAAAATGTGAGTGAAATCTAGTTTTTGGAGGTTTTTCCATGTTGTCTAAGCACTCTAAAGATCAGCGC